>NZ_JBWKPY010000016.1:0-531 GCF_059418485.1 Mucilaginibacter sp. GW821-FHT07H05 | reverse complement strand
AGTCTGCCGCATTATACCATTATGAACGCCGCGCTATTTTATGACCAGCCGAAATGGCGCTTTGATTTTAAAGTGAATAACCTGGCTAAGCAAAAGTATTGGGACCTTGCCGGTTCGGCCCAGCCATTGGCCAATATCGCCGCTAACCTGACCATCAAGTTTTAATATGGTAACCAACAGAAAAGAAAAATCAGCCTTCCGCCGCGTGGCGGAATGGCTGCATTTATGGCTGGGGCTGACCTCAGGCCTGATCGTTTTCATTGTCTGCTTTACGGGCGGCCTGTGGGTCTGGCGCTACGAGATCGGTTATTTTACCGAAAAGTACCAGCGGGTGGAAATTCGTAACCGGCCCGTTTTGCCGCCATCGGCACTTATCGCCAAAACAGCGGCTTACCTCGAAGCGAAGAAAGATACCGGGGCGAAGCTTAGTAATATCATCAACAGCGGCCCCGGCCGTTCGGTCAGCATCGGTTATACTTTTGGCAAGAAAGGCTTTGCCAATATCTTTGTTGATCCCTATGACGGGCACAT
>NZ_JBWKPY010000015.1:0-944 GCF_059418485.1 Mucilaginibacter sp. GW821-FHT07H05 | reverse complement strand
TACCTGTTCTCAATGTTCAGCCTGCCGTCAAAGTTTTGCGGCAGGGTGCTATTGCTGATATAAACCGGCGACCAAATTTCTTTGACCGTATAAAAGCTGGCTTCCTTTTCCCGGTGCGGGCCAACGATGCCGTCCGGGGCGTGGTTCCCGTCGGTATCCAGCGAATCCTTTTTGTCGGTACGGACAATGCCGCCGTCGGCAAATACCCATAAAAATCCGCCCGCGTTATGCGGGTTGCCCAGCATCAGGTTCCAGAAATCATCCAGCCCTGCGCCATGCCCGCCGTCATACAGGCCATGCATAAACTCCGTCGGGGAAAAAATATCCGTGCCATACAGGTTGTTATTGACAACATAATTGTAAGTGGGATAATGCTTGGTGTCGGTATGGTTATAACGTTCCCAGGGATGGATCACTATCCGCTTCTGCGGATCGTACCAGCCATAGTCCTGATCCAGTTCCCGGTTCCAGCCGCCTTCGTTCCCGTTATCCCAGAGCACGATACTGGGGTGGTTCACATCCCGTACCATCATTTCTTTGACCAGTTTGCGGCCCACATTGGTATCGTACTTCGCCTGCCAGCCGGTTACTTCGTCCAGTACAAAAAGGCCCAGGGAATCGCAGGCATCTAAAAAGCTCTGATCTGGCGGGTAATGCGACATCCGCACCGCGTTCATATTCATTTCCTTAATGAGCTTGATATCCAGCAGGTCAATGGCTTTGCTCAATGTTCTTCCCGATTCCGGCCATTCGGAATGATGACAAATGCCTTTGAAGATCACTTTTTTATCGTTCACATAAATACCATCGCCCTTGCGCAGTTCCACCGTGCGGAAGCCAAAGCGCTGGATCACTTGGTGAATGATCTTTTGCCCTTCTTTGATAGAAACTACCAGGTTATAAAGATGAGGCTGTTCGGGGTTCCAGGTCAAGATATTTTTGAC
>NZ_JBWKPY010000014.1:0-1802 GCF_059418485.1 Mucilaginibacter sp. GW821-FHT07H05 | reverse complement strand
CAGTGTCAATAAAGGATAACTAAACATTATCACGTGGCCATGCAAACCGTATACGACCTTAGGCGAATCAAGAGTACGACTGATAAACAGCTGACCAAGGCGTTGCATATTTATTCCCAGAATATCGATCCGCTGATCAGGACCGATACCCGGGAAATACTCTATTGGCTGGACCGTTATAATAAAAAGTTCACCGACCGGTTCTATATTGTCGGGTTGTACCTGAACGAAGTGATCGTGGGCTACGCGCAGTTCGCTTATTTTAAGGAGGAAAAGATCGTTTTTATCGATTATTTAGCCATTGACAAACCCTATCGTAAAAACAATACCTTCTATGAATTCACAGAGAAACTGAAAGAATTTTTCGTAGAGGAAGGTATGGAGTACAACTATATCATCACCGAAGTCGGCTACTATAAAGAAAACAAAGAGCCGACTGAAGTGACGCGGAATCTGATCAGGCTGTTAAAAATGTCAGGTTTCGGGGTGATCAAAACGGACTATTATCAACCCATGCTGGGTAAACATAATTATGAGACGGAATTGAGCACTATCCTGATGTTATACACCGCCAATGATGTTAAACAGATCAAAAAAGAGACTTTTTTGGTGATTATTAACACCATCTATTTTAAGCACTACAAAAGATGGTACGATGTCTTTTTGAAAGACGAGGAACAGGTAGCTTACATATCCAGGCTGACGGAGCTAAAAGCAAAGATTGAAACGCAGATCAAGAAGAAAGACTTTATCGAGATCAACGGGTATGCGAACTTATTCGCCACCCGGGAAACTACTGCGACACCTAATAATTATTTGAAGATCGCTAAGATCGTTGCTGCCGTGATCGTGTTTTTCGTACTGTCGATCGTGATCGGCGCCATCGTTGTCTTCGTCAAACATAAATATGGACTGGATCAGGAAACATTAAAATTTGTTACCCTGGTCTCTTTAGTGATGGTTGTCCTGATCGTACTGGCCTTTTATAAAAATAAAGATGAGGAGTTTTCGGAGATCGTCGGGCGGCTGGTCAAATTATTCGTGAAATGAGCTTAGGGTTTCCGGATCAGTAAAATAGTATTAGAGGAAATGTTTTTCAAGATGGGTATCCGCTTGAAAATACGGTCGAACCACATAAATGGCCCCGCCTTATTTTCGTCTTTCACAAACCGATAAATAAAAGGGGACAGGAAATGAAATTTAGATGTCCGGACGATCGCTAATTGGTGAATACCAATGATTTCCTTTATCCAGGTATCTGAATAATACCACAAAGGTTCACTGCCATAATAAAAGGTCTTCACAAATATGGCTTTCTTATTATACTCTTTGGTAAAGATCAATTCCAACGTATTGCTGTTTTCAAATTCGATGACCAAATAACCGCCAGGACGCAGCACCCGGTCAAATTCCTCGAAGACCTTCATCGGATCATTATAATTGAGTACGCTGCCTACGCATACGATCAGATCGAATTCGTTAGCCTTGACAGGTATTTGTTCAATACTGCCGGTAATACTGTTCGGCAAATGCGCGATCTTTTCGGCGGCGATATCCAGGTGGATCATGTGTTCCTCCGCAAGGCCGTAAGCATTACCCGCGGAACCGGCGTTCAGGATGTTTCCTTTCGCTTCCGAAAGCGGGGCGACGTAGTCGGAAATGAATTGCTGGATCGTTTGCGATGTCCGGCTATGCCATTTATCCTCACGGCTCCATATTTCATCTAAAGAATTGTATTTTTGAGCAACCTGGCCTTTGTCGATCTCCACGTGATAATGTTTAGTTATCCTTTATTGACACTG
>NZ_JBWKPY010000013.1:0-6236 GCF_059418485.1 Mucilaginibacter sp. GW821-FHT07H05 | reverse complement strand
TGATAAGATTTGGCACCGACCTACTCTCCCACATTTTACTGCAGTACCATCGGCTCTGGCGGGCTTAACTTCTCTGTTCGGAATGGGAAGAGGTGGACACCGCCGATATAGGCACCTGAATATTTTAAAGTTATTAGTGATCGGTGGATTAGTGATTAGTGCCTTGCAGCTACTAATTAACTAATCTCTGATTAACTAATTAACTTAAACATAATTGAAAGAAGTATTTGATCAGAGAAAACAACAGCTTTGTTTTTGCAGTGATTAGAGATTGGAGGTTAGAGATCAGGACATGCCTGATCTCTATTCACTATTCTCTAATCACCTTAATTACCTGCTATGAGAAAGCTTCGGGCTATTAGTATCACTTGGCTATGATGTCACCACCTTTATACCTATGACCTATCAACGTAGTAGTCTGCTACGACCCTCAATGGAAGTCTCATCTTGTGGCTAGTTTCGCACTTAGATGCTTTCAGCGCTTATCTATTCCCAACGTAGCTACTCTGCAATACAGCTGGCGCCATAACAGATTCACCAGAGGTTAGTCCAACCCGGTCCTCTCGTACTAAGGTCAGCCCCACTCAAACTTCCAACGCCCACAACAGATAGGGACCGAACTGTCTCGCGACGTTCTGAACCCAGCTCGCGTGCCACTTTAATGAGCGAACAGCTCAACCCTTGGGACCTTCTCCAGCCCCAGGATGTGACGAGCCGACATCGAGGTGCCAAACCTCCCCGTCGATATGAGCTCTTGGGGGAGATCAGCCTGTTATCCCCAGCGTACCTTTTATCCTTTGAGCGATGGCCCTTCCATGCAGAACCACCGGATCACTATATCCGTCTTTCGACCCTGCTCGGCTTGTCTGCCTCACAGTCAAGCAAGCTTATGCTATTGCACTCCGCGTACGGTTACCAAGCGTACTGAGCTTACCTTTGAAAGCCTCCGTTACCTTTTTGGAGGCGACCACCCCAGTCAAACTACCCGCCAAACAATGTCCCCCTAATCATAAGGGTTAGACACCAAATACAGAAAGGGTGGTATTTCAACGTTGACTAACCGACTCCTAGCGAAGCCGGATCACAGTCTCCCACCTATCCTACACATCCTGTATCCGATATCAATGTTAAGTTGTAGTGAAGGTGCATGGGGTCTTTCCGTCCCGTTGCGGGTAACCGGCGTCTTCACCGATACCACAATTTCACCGAGCTCATGGCTGAGACAGCGCCCAGATCGTTACACCATTCGTGCAGGTCGGAACTTACCCGACAAGGAATTTCGCTACCTTAGGACCGTTATAGTTACGGCCGCCGTTTACCGGGGCTTCGATTCAATGCTTCGCCTTGCGACTAACATCCCCTCTTAACCTTCCGGCACCGGGCAGGTGTCAGGCCTTATACCTCATCTTTCGATTTTGCAAAGCCATGTGTTTTTGTTAAACAGTCGCCTGGGCCTTTTCACTGCGGCTGACATTGCTGCCAGCGCCCCTTCTCCCGAAGTTACAGGGCCATTTTGCCGAGTTCCTTAGCCATGATTCACTCGAGCACCTTAGGATTCTCTCCTCGACTACCTGTGTCGGTTTACGGTACGGGTTTTTATAACCTGAAGCTTAGCGGGTTTTCTTGGAAGTCTGATTACCTGAACTATCCCATCCCCCGAAGGTTCCGAGTACTATCAGCTTTCAGCAAGACTCACGGACTTACCAATGAATCCTATACCTACGGCCTTTAACGAACTATTCCGTCAGTTCGCGTCAGTGTCACTACTCCGTCACCGCATCGCAGTTATAAAAAGTACTGGAATATTAACCAGTTGTCCATCGGCTGCGCCTTTCGGCTTCACCTTAGGCCCCGACTAACCCTGATCCGATTAGCGTTGATCAGGAAACCTTAGTCTTTCGGTGGGCGGGTTTCTCTCCCGCCTTATCGTTACTTATGCCTACATTTGCTTTTCTATTCCCTCCACCGTAGCTTGTCGCCTTCGGCTTCACCGCAAATAGAATGCTCCCCTACCAGATGCATTACTGCAAATCCATAGCTTCGGTATACTGCTTATGCCCGTTTATTATCCATGCCCGATCGCTCGACTAGTGAGCTGTTACGCACTCTTTAAATGAATGGCTGCTTCCAAGCCAACATCCTAGCTGTCTGTGCAATCGGACCTCGTTAGTTCAACTTAGCAGTAATTTGGGGACCTTAGCTGATGGTCTGGGTTCTTTCCCTCTCGGCCATGGACCTTAGCACCCATAGCCTCACTCCAGCGTATATTATAAAGCATTCGGAGTTTATCTGGATTTGGTAGGATTTGACTCCCCCGCACCCAATTAGTAGCTCTACCTCTTTATAACTTAACCGCCAGGCTGTTCCTAAAAACATTTCGGGGAGTACGAGCTATTTCCCAGTTTGATTAGCCTTTCACCCCTACCCACAGATCATCCGGAAACTTTTCAACGTTTATCGGTTCGGTCCTCCAGTACCTGTTACGGCACCTTCAACCTGTCCATGGGTAGATCACAAGGTTTCGCGTCTACCCCCACTGACTGCACGCCCTATTCAGACTCGCTTTCGCTTCGGCTTCATGTCTTAAACATTTAACCTTGCCAGTGAGGAGTAACTCGTAGGCTCATTATGCAAAAGGCACGCCGTCACAGATCAAGTCTGCTCCGACCGCTTGTAAGTACACGGTTTCAGGTTCTATTTCACTCCCCTGTTCGGGGTTCTTTTCACCTTTCCCTCACGGTACTAGTTCACTATCGGTCTCTCAGTAGTATTTAGCCTTACCGGATGGTGCCGGCAGATTCCCACAAGGCGTCTCCGACCTCGCGGTACTCAGGATACCACTATGCTATTATTCCTTACCCGTACGCAGCTCTCATGCTCTATGGCCGGGTTTCCCACCCCGTTCCGGTTCAGTTTAATATCCAATATCGTGGTCCTACAACCCCGGTTATGCCGTAACATAACCGGTTTGGGCTCTTTCCCTTTCGCTCGCCACTACTCAGGAAATCATTATTATTTTCTCTTCCTCTGCTTACTTAGATGTTTCAGTTCAGCAGGTTAGCGCTATTGCAACTATTCTTCAAATAGTTAGGTTTCCCCATTCGGAAATCCGCGGATTAATTCATATTTGCTAATCCCCGCGGCTTATCGCAGCTTATCACGTCCTTCATCGCCTCTGAGAGCCAAGGCATCCCCCGTGTACCCTTTCTTACTTTCTTCTATACATGCCACGCTTTTGCTCGCGGCCGTATGCTTTTTGATCAGATTGCCGTTCTTCTTCAGTTCTTCATGAGTTTCTGGTTGGATTTCCTGCCGAAGCTATCCATCTTTTCCTTCCTCTCTTCGTTACTGAGTCCAAAGCCAACAATCGTCTCTACTGTTGTTTTCTCTTTTTCAATTACTTCTTCCAATATGTCAAAGAACTTTTCTAAGTCTCCAGCCTTAAGTTCCAAGTCTCCAGTCTTACGACTTTGGACTACAGACTTAAGACTTTCCGTCTTAAATGTGGAGAATAACGGATTCGAACCGTTGACCCCCTGCGTGCAAGGCAGGTGCTCTAGCCAGCTGAGCTAATCCCCCAAGGTGATGTTGATCAGTGATTAGTTAATCAGTGATTAGTCCTCCTAATCGCTAATACCTAATCGCTATTCACCCGCAGCTTCGCTGCGTCGTAGTCCCGAGCAGATTTGAACTGCTGACCCCTACATTATCAGTGTAGTGCTCTAACCAAACTGAGCTACGGGACTGTTTTAAGTTAGCAGTCTTGAGTCATTGGTCATTAGTCATTGGGTCATTGGGTCATTAAGTCATTGTGACTTAAGACTTCAGACTCCCGACTTCAGACTTTCGACTGCTACTGCCAATTTAAGTCCCTGCCTCATGCGGCCGGCACCCTGATGGCTTCATCTTTCCTGGGTTTCCATTGTTAGTTAATTAGTGAGCGGTTAATTAGTGAGTAGTCTTTTATAACTAATCTCTGTTCACTGATCTCTAATCACTATTATAATATAAGAGAAAAAAAATAAACATGGGCAAAGCAGTACTGTCATTTATTCCTGTAGACTTCAGTGGATTTGCTCCAGAAAGGAGGTATTCCAGCCGCACCTTCCGGTACGGCTACCTTGTTACGACTTAGCCCCAGTTACCGACTTTACCCTAGGACGCTCCTTGCGGTTACGCACTTCAGGCACTTCCAGCTTCCATGGCTTGACGGGCGGTGTGTACAAGGCCCGGGAACGTATTCACCGCAGCATTGCTGATCTGCGATTACTAGCGAATCCAACTTCACGGGGTCGAGTTGCAGACCCCGATCCGAACTGTGAACGGCTTTTAGAGATTGGCATCCTGTTGCCAGGTAGCAGCCCTCTGTACCGTCCATTGTAGCACGTGTGTAGCCCCGGACGTAAGGGCCATGATGACTTGACGTCGTCCCCTCCTTCCTCTCTACTTGCGTAGGCAGTCTGTTTAGAGTCCCCACCATTATGTGCTGGCAACTAAACATAGGGGTTGCGCTCGTTGCGGGACTTAACCCAACACCTCACGGCACGAGCTGACGACAGCCATGCAGCACCTAGTTTCGTGTCCCGAAGGACTGTGGCGTCTCTGCCACATTCACTAACTTTCAAGCCCGGGTAAGGTTCCTCGCGTATCATCGAATTAAACCACATGCTCCTCCGCTTGTGCGGGCCCCCGTCAATTCCTTTGAGTTTCACCCTTGCGGGCGTACTCCCCAGGTGGAATACTTAACGCTTTCGCTTAGACGCTGACCGTATATCGCCAACATCGAGTATTCATCGTTTAGGGCGTGGACTACCAGGGTATCTAATCCTGTTTGATCCCCACGCTTTCGTGCCTCAGTGTCAATAAAACCATAGTAAGCTGCCTTCGCAATCGGTGTTCTGTGACATATCTATGCATTTCACCGCTACTTGTCACATTCCGCCTACCTCTAGTTCATTCAAGCTCTTCAGTATCAAAGGCACTGCGATAGTTAAGCTACCGTCTTTCACCCCTGACTTAAAAAGCCACCTACGCACCCTTTAAACCCAATAAATCCGGATAACGCTTGGATCCTCCGTATTACCGCGGCTGCTGGCACGGAGTTAGCCGATCCTTATTCTTACCGTACATTCAGCTTGATACACGTATCAAGGTTTATTCCGGTACAAAAGCAGTTTACAACCCGTAGGGCCGTCTTCCTGCACGCGGCATGGCTGGTTCAGGCTTCCGCCCATTGACCAATATTCCTTACTGCTGCCTCCCGTAGGAGTCTGGTCCGTGTCTCAGTACCAGTGTGGGGGGCCATCCTCTCAGATCCCCTAAACATCGTAGCCTTGGTAGGCCGTTACCCTACCAACTAGCTAATGTTCCGCATGCCCATCTTTGTCCTATAAATATTTGATTACTTTGTGATGCCACATTGTAATGTTATGCGGTCTTAATCTCTCTTTCGAGAGGCTATCCCCCTGACAAAGGTAGGTTACATACGTGTTACGCACCCGTGCGCCACTCTCAAAGGAAGCAAGCTCCCTTATCCCGTCCGACTTGCATGTATTAGGCCTGCCGCTAGCGTTCATCCTGAGCCAGGATCAAACTCTCCATTGTAAAATGTTTTGTTTGTATCCAGACCCTATTACTCAAAATAGAAATCTGTATTAATGAGTGATTAGTTAATTGGAGATTAAAGATTAGTTACCTAATCTCTGATCACTGTTCTCTAATCACTACTTTGTATCTTTATACAAATCCCAAAGCTTCAAGTTTATTTGACAGATACTTTTCAAGTGCCAAGTCTTAAGCCTTAAGTCCATAGTCCGGAGACTCTTGACTTTCAACTGAAGACTTCCGACTTAAAAAGCCCGCTTTGCTTCATGATTTATTTTTTTTCTCTTTATGTTTTGAAGAACTTTTTCGCTTTCCCGTCACGGTACCGGCTTTATGTTTCGTGCATCATTGCGATGCTAAACTTTCTTTGTTAATGATGGCCGCTTTCGCTGGCCTTACCGCTTATCCATCTTAGTATTTGATGACGGCTTTCTCTTTTCAATTCCGCCTCCCGTTGCGGTCGGCTTTCCCCTTTTCTTTTCCGAAGTTTCCTTCCTTCGTTTCGGGAGTGCAAAGGTAAGAACCTTTTTTGTTTTCCCAAATTTTATTTTTTATTTTTTTGGGATGCTCCGTTTCGCCCTTTTCTCCTGCCCTTGCGGGTTTTTCTTTCGGCGTTTGCGGGCTGCAAAGGT
>NZ_JBWKPY010000012.1:0-37147 GCF_059418485.1 Mucilaginibacter sp. GW821-FHT07H05 | reverse complement strand
AAGCGTAAGCCTTCAGGCTTCGAAATGTTTATCCTGTTTGTGCGCGCAGGTCACCGCTTTTTATGGCTGCCGCAAAAGATCGGCAGCCCCATCGTCGGTTCGGCCTGTTTGGTATTCCTGGTCATGATCATCACCGGGCTGATCTGGTGGTACCCGCGCAACTGGACTCAAAAGAACCGGGATAAAAGCTTCAAGATCAAGTGGAACGCCAACTGGAAACGATTGAATATCGACCTGCACAATGTCGTGGGTTTTTATGCCTCTATCATCTTGCTGTTTCTGACGATCACCGGCATTTATTTTACCTTCGATTGGTTCAAACACGGTATGTACCGCACGTTAACCTGGAAAACGCCGGTCGAATTGAAAGAGGATGATCCTTTTTCGGATACCACGTTAACCGGCAAACCTGCGGTGAGTGTTGCGCTGGACCATATTTGGAATCAAACCATCAAACGTCATCCTGATTACGGCCGTATCATTTTGCCGCTACCGGATGCAGCCAAAGAGCCCTACCAGGCGATGGTCTTCTTCGGCGATGGCACGATCATTTACAACCGGGCGACCTACTTCTATGACCAAAGCAATTTGAAACCCCTGCGTTATATCGACCAGGATGACCGGCCGTACAGCCAAATATCAGCTGGCGAAAAACTTTACCGGATGAATTTCGATATCCATACCGGGCAGATCCTGGGATTGCCGACCAAGATACTGGCTTTCCTTGCCTGTATGATCGGCGCGAGTTTACCGATAACCGGTATGCTCATCTGGTACAATCGCAAGTGGGGCAAAAAGAAGAAGAAAGCAGCCCTGCCCTTAGCCTAAAGATCAAAGTCCGTGCTTGCCTGCGCCGGAGGTGATCTTCGGGCAGGCACAAAAGTAATTTACCATTAGTCTTTATTTCGGGAACCCGGTCATTTGGCTGGCATTTTTTTTAACAAGCAATTTTTTGCTTGCTGATTTAACTCCTGTTCACTTATCTTTACTTTTAAAGCAATTTCTGTGCCGTTATGCTATTCAACGAAGACGATTTACACCATATCATCGGCCATGCGCCGGTAGGTATCTGCATCCTCAATGCGGCTACGCTTACCATCGAAATGGCCAATGCGCATTTAATCAAGCTGATCGATCAACCAGAAGAAAACCTGTCAGGGAAATCTTATCTGGAGATCTTCAGGGTTGCACGACCCGGTAATGAGGCGGGGGTAAAGATGGCCGGAGAAGGCCGATCCAGCCAGGATCATCAGGCAACGATCGTCCGGATACTTGACGGGAAAGAAGAAGTTGTGCCGGCAACCATTATTTATTGCCCGGTAAAAAACAGTGAGGGAAAGGTCAGCCGGATCGCAATATGGCTACTGGAAAATACCGAGCAGTCGCTGAACGAGGAACTTGGGGCGATCAATGAAGAACTGGCCGCCACGAATGAAGAATACGCGGCGGCTAACGAGGAACTGGCAGCGGCCAACGAAGAATTGGCCACTACCAATGAAGAACTGCTGGCAGCGCAGGATAGTCTCCGGCGGAGCGAAAAACTGTTTCGCTCCATTGCGCTGAATATTCCCGGCTCGCTGCTCATCGTGATCGACCGGCATCACCGGTATATGGCTATCGAAGGCGACATCATGGAAAAATTGGGTTATGACCGGCATGACTATGAAGGCAAACATCCCTCGGAGATTTCCCTCGAACGCTATGAAGCTTCCCGGCATTTGTATGAAAGGGTGATCGCCGGAGAAAAGTTCTCGGTAGAACGCCGGGCGGATACCGGTGAGTTTTACCTTGTTCATTTCGTACCGCTTAAAAATGAACAGGGCGAAGTGGACACCGGGTTAATTATTACGCTGGATATTACGGAGATCAAACAGGCCGAAGAAAAAAGCGCGAAGCTCGCGGCAATCGTGGAAACCTCGGATGACGCGATCATCAGCAAAACGCTGGAAAGCGTGGTTACCAGCTGGAATGCTTCGGCAGAAAGGATGTTTGGCTATACGGCAGAAGAAATGATCGGGCAAACCATTTATAAGATCATCCCCGAAGACCGGCAGGACGAGGAACCCCGGATCATCGCCCGGTTGAAGACCGGAGAGCGGGTGGATCACTTTGAAACTAAAAGGCGTACTAAAGACGGACGGCTCCTGGACATTTCCTTAACCATTTCTCCTGTTAAAGATGCACAGGGAAATATCATTGGGGTATCCAAGATCGCCCGGGATATCACCGAAAAGAAACAGGAAGAACAGCGCAAGAACGACTTTATCGGCATGGTGAGCCATGAACTGAAAACGCCGCTGACCTCGCTGACCTCGATTATCCAGTTAGCTAACCGAAAGTTAAAGCACAGCGAAGACCCATTCCTGGCCAACGCGATGGAGAAGGCCAATTACCAGGCCCGGCGGATGGCTACGATGATCAATGGCTTCCTCAGCGTTTCGCGCCTCGAAGCAGGTAAACTCATGATGGAAAAGCGGCCTTTCGAACTTGATGAGCTATTGCGGGAGATCCTGGAGGAAACCCGGCTGACCGTTACGACACATCGCTTCAGCCTGAATGAATGTGACCACATCACCGTTAATGCGGACCGGGACAAGATCAGCTCCGTTATTTCCAACCTGATCAGCAATGCGGTCAAGTACTCGCCCAAAGGCAGCCTGATCGATATCCGTTGCGAAATAAAGGGGGAAATGGTGATCGTGAGCGTGAAGGATGAGGGTATGGGCATTAAGCCGGAAGATCTCACACATATTTTTGACCGGTACTATCGCGTCGAAACCAGTCACATGCGCCATATTTCCGGTTTTGGCATCGGCCTTTATCTCAGCGCGGAAATTGTTAAATTACATGGTGGTCATATCTGGGCGGAAAGCGAATCCGGTAAAGGTTCGACCTTTTATTTTTCCTTGCCGCGGGCCTGAAGTGCTGCCTGAAAAACAATATCTTATTCCGTCCTACACTGCACTTTTGACCTGGCTGACTAACGGATAATCCACAACCCAACCTGAAACTGTTGATGCTATAAATACGCCAACATATACCTTTAATATGCTTGTAGCACGGCCCTTTCAAGCCAAAGGCAAACTGATGGTAAAGACGGCACCGTTGTCATTGGCCACTCTGATGTCGCCGCCATGGGCGGTAACATATTGCCTGACGATAGCCAATCCCAGCCCGGTTCCGTTGTTTTTATCTTTTGTAACGAAAGGTTCAAAAAGTGTTTTTATGATCTCGGGAGGTATCCCGGGGCCATTATCCCGGACGATAATACATAACTGGTTTTCTTTCGTCTCCGCAAAGGCTGTTATTTCAACATGTGGGGCCGTGGTTTTTTTAGCCAGCAGGGCTTCCGTTGCATTATTGACGAGGTTCATGATTATTCTCTTTAGTTTCCGCTCCTCACCGTGTATCCACAGATCTTCAGGAATAGGCGGATGAATAACGATTTGATCCGGATGATTTACGCCGGAGGAAAGCTTAACACCGTCACGAATAACCCGGCTGATATTGACCGGTACTTTCGCTATGGGTGTTTCTTTGATAAAATCTAAAAAGTCGTCAAATATTTCAGAAGCCTGCTCCGCGCATTGATCCAACAGCTTAGCCCACTCGCTTGGTCCGTCTTCCTCCTGCATCATGGTCGTGATCAGTTTCATGTTTTTAATAGGCGAGCGCAGATCGTGCATGACCATGCCGATGGCTTTACCTACCACGGAAAGCTTTTCCTTTTGGACCAATCTTTCGCTGAGCTCGGCATTCCGGATAGCCTGAGCCGCATTTTGAACAAAAAGTTTCAACAAGTACATTTTCTCCGTTTTCAGCTTTTCCTGTTTTTTCAGCACGGCAAAGACCGAATAACAATCCATCCTGGCCAGCACAAGGTTGTCCAGCTGGACTACCTCATCAGGTTCGATAGGTATATTTTTTACGCGGGAGATCAGTTCATCCAGGTCTATTCTTGCTTCGATCGCGCCGATCGAAAGTATTTTTTCATAGGTAAAATCATCATGCAGTTTCCCTAACAAGGCCATATCTGTTCCCACTGATGCAGCTAATTGTTCCAGGATATTTTTAAGCAAGGCGTTTAGCTGATATTTATTTAAACCGATAGAGGATATCGATTCGATCAATTTTTCCAGATTGCGCAGGCGGTCATAGTCCGTGATCGCTTTTGTCGCCAGCAAAATAATTTCTTCCGCAGCGTAGGGTTTGCAATGATAGCCGACATTTTGCCCGGCCTGATCAACAATATCTTCGATGGAGCGGTCGCTATAAGCGGTGATAAAAATGATCTCAGCCATGCTGTCGTGTTTCCTGATCTGCATAGCGGTCTCCAGCCCATCCCAGCCGGGCATACGGATGTCCAGGAATATCACAGCGTAGGGATGCCCTTCCGCCAAGGCCTTTTCGACAAGAGCGACACCTTCCATGCCATTTGAGGCCTTATCTACGGTAAAAACAGGAATGTTGCTGGCGCGGACCGGGAGAATTTCCTTAGGTTTATCAAACAGGATACTGGCCGCCCGGTTGATATGACCATCTTCGATCCTGTTTTTTCTGGGTACCAGGATATCTTCTATATTATCACGCACCAATTCTTCATCATCGATCACTAATACAGAGGTGTTTACTTGATTCATTGTTATGTTTTTAAGTTCTTTGAGCGGTCATTAATGTTTCGCCGGTATTCTGATCCTCGCCGTTGCGCCGAGACCGGGCCCTGGACTGTCAAGCTGAATTACGCCATCATGGCTTTCGATGATCGATTTGCAATGATGTAACCCTAAGCCTGTTCCTGTATGCTTCGTGGTGTATCCCCTTTGAAAAAGATGGGCAGCTGTCGGCTGATCAAAACCGCTCCCGGTATCCCTGATCGTTAATTCCAGTATCTCATCGATCGCAATTAATTGGATGTCGATCCTTTTTTCAGCTGCTTCCATGGCTATGGCCTCAATACTGTTCTTCAATAGATTTAAAATGACCTGCATCAGTTTCGTGCGGTCGCCTTTGATCAACGCTATCTGGTCAGGCACGGTCAAGGTAACCGCAATTTCCTTTTTATCATAGGATGCGAACAGCATGGACCGGCAATCCTGAATGATGTCTTTTAAATTAACAGGTTTCCGCTCATGTGCCTCTCGCCCGGTCACATACTGGCGCTGGATCGTCAGGATCTCCTGGATATGGCTAACGATGTTCCGTTGTTCATTGATGGACCTGAGCGTTTCTTCGCGGTCGTCTTTTTGGACCGCGGTTATATTTTCCAACAGATCGACCAGGGCATCGGCCTTTTCACGCCCGATCGCGTCTGACATCAGGGCTTGCTGCTCTTTTAAAAACAGGACAACATTTTCGAGCTTGTCAATATGGTCACCCTCCAGGGAGCGGCTGATCCTGGACAGGTACGACCCAAATCCTACTACGGCATTTCCGATATCATGCAATACCTCAGAAGCGATCTCGAACTTGCCTTGCGCGACCGCTTTATCCAGGCCGATCTGTTGTATGGCCTTTTCTTCATTCAGCTTTTCGGTCAGATCTTCGAAGGACATGATCACACAATCATGGAACATTTTAGTGATATTGAACTGATAATGACGCTCCGGATGATCGGTCGGAAGGGGAAGTTTAAAACTGAGCAGATGGTTATAAACGATGCTCCCCTGCTCGGGCTCAAAGCTTTTTATTTTTAACCGGATCTCAGGAAATATACAGTCTAATATGGCGTACATATTATCATCCTGAACCCCATAAATTATCCGTAGGGAATTTAATAAGCCCTGCCCGACCAAATTCAATCGGTTAACATTGCCTTCGATGTCGATCTCAGCCAGTCCCATCGGGGCGTGATCAAATATAGCATTGAATTTTTGTTCAGAAAGGTCAGTTTTATTTTCCATAGGTATTAAAAGAAGCTAATTGATCGGTGATAAATGCATATCGAATGATTATGAACCGCGCTCATTGCTACTACGTTTATTTCTGTGAAATAGTTTGATTTTCAATTATTTATAACGAACACAACACCAGTGCCACCAAGGCGATCAAACGGAAGGCCTGTTATTATCCACTGTTTAAATCAGGGCAACTTCGCCCGTTACATCGACTATCTTCCTGATGACATCATCCAGTTCATCAGCAGATTGCATCAGGTAATCCATGATCTCTTCCTTTTCCTTCGCGCAGATTTGCCTATCGTTAAACAATGGCAACAGCCCCATGATCCTGGCCAGGGGCGCCCGGATCACATGAGATTGCATCCAGGAAATGGCGCGCAGCTTTTCATTTTGCTTTTCAATGGCCCTGATATATTGCAACTTGTCGGTGATGTCCATGGCGACCACAATACTCGTTTTCACACCCCTGAACTGGAACGGAGCGACCTGAATATACATGTCCATTAACTCGCCGGTCTTCTTTTGGTGGACCACCTGGCGGTGAGCTATTGCAGCCCGTTCGATCTTCCCCTGATCCAGTGCACGTTGCATATTCAACAGCTCACTTGCGGGGCGGATGTCCTTTAGGTTCATTGTTAAGAACTCCTCGCGGGTGTAGCCATAAAGGTTAATGGTCGCCTCGTTCACGTCCATAAATTCCAGGGATTCCAGGCTCACGACCCACATTGGCAGCGGGCTGAAATGAAAGACATTGCTGTAGCGTTGCTCAGATTCTTTGAGGTCGGTCAAGGTCTGTTTGCGTTCCGTTATATCCTTAAAATAAACGGATAATCCGGCAGCTGAAGGGTAGGCGCTAACCTCATACCAGCATTCCAGCAGGGCGAAGTAAGCTTCAAAATGAACAGCGCGACCCGTTTTTACGGCTTTGTGATACTCCCGGTAAAATGGCGTGTCTACCGCAGTCGGGAAGACGGTCCATAACATGTATCCCAGCATTTCCTTTTTTGTCTTATGCAATAACTTCTCGGCAGTCCGGTTCCAATAGGTGATAGCCCAGTTCTTATCTACCGCAAAGAACCCGTCACTGATACTTTCCAGGATCTTATTCCTTGCTTCCAATGCCTCGGCATTTTTCTCCCGGACAATGGTCAGCTTGGCCGCGGCCTCCATCGAGGCCATTTTCTCTGTTTGTGCAAGCTGGATCTGATGGTATTTATGCAGCTGAAAGGCGCAAAGTCCACAGATAAAACAAATGATAGCGGTCAGAAGGATATGGGCCAGAAATGTCTGCAGGTCAAAATAATTGAGTTGACTGAAATAGACCTGGCGCATGCCCGTAGCCTGTAAAATACTGAAAAGCGTATGATGCAACATGATAAACAGCAACAAAGGCAGCTGCAGTTTCCAGTTTTGATAAGTGATCAGCAAGGCGCTGCCAATAAAGGCAAAAAAATGCATCTCGAACATGCCATGCAACTGGTAAATGAACTGGGCCATAAATAAGCCTAATACTACGCTGAGGACATATTGGTAGAAGCAAGACCGGGGGAAAGCGATCTTAGCCGAATAGTAAGCGACCAATGCAAGTCCGCCAGAGCCGGATGCGATCAGCCAGGTGCCATGGAATGACGCCAAACCGAGCCCCAGCAGGAAATAGCCGCCAAGGAAATAGTTGATCAGCCGGTCGGAGCGTTCCGTCACGCCGAAATGCAGCGCGCGATCCAAGGTTGCCGGTAATTTAAATTGGCTCTTTTTCATCAGGTATCCCGGTTAACTTAAGCTATAATGCGACCTGTACGAAAAGCACTTTGACGCCCGAAGATCAAAACACATAGACTTTGGTAGGCTATAACGGATCCTGCCCTTACGGTCATAAAAAAGGGAGGCTACCCCAGAAAAAATTATGACCAGCCAAACACTCGTTATCCGTCTCCTCATGATCATCATTACGTTAGTGGTCTCTTTAGAACTAAAGGGTATCCGTTTCTCGGCAGGCTGCTGGTCTAAGACCTGGCTAACCTTTTAGGTTATTATAATTAACCAAAGATGGTCATTTATTATTTAGCTAATGTGATGGAATTCAATTAATAAAGTGATGGTAGTCATATATAAAAATCGAGTTTGACGGAAATAAAGAAATAAATTAACGACAGGGGTAACTCGGCATCCAAAGCTACACCAACCTTTCAGTATCGATATACGTGTACTCATCGGTTTAACTGGAAATTCCGGCATTGTTGACCATGCTGTTCCGTGCCCATCAGACCAACGAGTTGGTATTGATGAATATCAAATTTCAAATATCTAATTCAGGAAGATAGCATGATCAAAGTGTGACAGATCGCCCTGAATTTTTCTCCCAACCGCATTGATCAAAGGCTCCGGAATATCCACCTTCCATCAGGCGATGGTGAATATCACTTTCTTGCAAGTCATAATCCCGTATAATTATTTTGAAAGCTGATATTTTAATATCCAATTCCACGCCGCCACTTTCCAGTTGCTCATTGGCAACAGTCTGTTGTTTTGCCAGCCATTGTTGCTGTAAAACTGAAAGAATTGGTTTGCTTCGGTCGCCGGGATATTTTTCTCACAGAAATAAATGACTACCTGTTTTTGCGTTGGCGGAACATTTCGGCCAAAGCCATCAGGCTCTCCTTTATTTAGCTTTGGTTTTAAATTTTTCGAAGAGTGCATACAGTTCGTCCTGATCATAATAAATATTACCGCCGATCTTTGAATAGCCCAATATCCCGCTTTCGCGGATGGCCTGCAATTTTCCGGGAGATATCCCTATCGCTTTGCGGGCAGCAGCGGACTTCAGCCATTTTTTCTCCTTGTGGCCCTGAAAGCCAGCTAACAGCTCGGTTACCGCGTTGATCAGATCCTTTTTAAAAACTTCCAGATCTTCTACAGTAACTAATTGATGTTTCCCCGCAGATCCCATACCGCACAATTTCCCCCATCATTTGGCAGTAGCTTTACCCCACAGGATCAGGTAAATTTTACTGCGCACATTTCGCTTGTAACACCGCTCGTATTTTATATATCCCCGATCATTGAGATCGTTCAGGCATTTGAGGTAGGTAGCTCTCGATGACATTTTAGCCATCGCCATGATCTCATGGCTAAAAGCCATTACCGGGTTTTGAAAATCTTGAGCCTGCCAGTATTGGAGCAATACCGCATATAACCCGATATGGGTTATGGTGATGCGGCCGTCTTTGCTTATGGCATCAAAAAATCCCGATAATGGCTTAAAAGCTTCCAATCCTCAGGCACTTAGATGCGCACGCCTTGCTTCCTGCCTTGAGTTTTTTCCTCTTTTTGTTCTTCAGCAGCAGCTTCCTTTGCGCTGTTTTGTTGCGATTGTACCTGGCCCGGTTGCTGGGTTTCAGTAACCGCAGCGGCTTGTTCCGTTTGTTGATTTTGTGCCGTCGCTTTGGCAATGGCCGCCTGTTGAACCTGTTGCGGTGTTTGTTCAGCCGCTTCGGATTGACTGACTGCCTGTTTTTCTACCTGTCTTACGACAAGGCTCTGGCCGTTGGCATCGTAAAAATCAAGCCGCGTCATCCGGGGATTGGCCACCACCTTTGCCGGCGTTTCCACCCCGTCACGTACCAAGATTACCGGAACCCTGTCGCCACGTTGTAATGCAGGCAGCAGGCGGCTCCTGTCGTATTTTTCCTGGATGTTTTTGATCGGGTATTTCATCAACTCCTTTTCGTGGTTCCAGAACATCGTTTTCGGCACGAAATTGCCATAACTGTCCGCTTCCTTAAAGTCAAGCCGTTTCCAGCCAAAATAGGTTTCCCCGGTCGGCTTCATTTTGATCTGCCCATTCTCTTCCACCGGCTCCATTTTAGGTTGCTCACGGTAGACCGCACGGCCGTCCAGCATATTGTACCGTTCCTGAAGGGTGTAATTGTAGTTTTTACCCACAAAGAAGGTTTGGGTGAGATCTTCGCGGCCCTCTTTTTTCAGGGTCATCTCCAAGCGATTGAAAAAGGTCATATCCTTTTGCAGATCGTCACCTTTTGAAAAATACAACACGTTTTTCGTTGAATCTTTGCCGAAGTCTTTGGAGAACTCCAGCGTAAATTCGGCCAGGTTCCGCTCCATTTTATCGCGGAGCGGCTCGTTTAACTCATTGCCAAAACCCATGTAAAACAACTGGTTCTGTAAATACTCATAGCTTTGCTCATTCATGATGTTTAATTGTTTAATGATTAATTTTTCGTTAATAAAGTAGTTGGGATAGGTTGATATCCTGATGTCTTCCGGCCGCGTTTCCTTTAACCGTTCATCCATTAGTTTGAATCTCGCATTCAGCGCATCGTATTGCGCATACAGAAAATGCCGGATGTTTTTGGGCTTGCCGATATCGTTATCCGTTTCGATGCGCCATGCTTTTGCCTGGAGATCGGTGTCGTACTGATAAAAGGCGTGCTTAAGCGTCAATCCGCAATAGTTTTCAGGCGTACCTTCCAGGTCGTACCGGTAAGCGAAGCCCCGGTATAAGCCGATCAACTGGTAATCATTTTGATCCATATGATCATGGTATTGGCGGATCAACTCTGCGAAATATTGCTCCGCCTTCTCGAGTGAATTGAATTCATCCATCACTTTAATGCTGTGCCCGACCTCGTAAACCTGGTGCCCGGCGTGGTGGTGCGCCACCACGATAAAGCGGTCAATCTCTTGTTCCGGATCGATCTGCCGATCATGCGCAACCGGGAAAACAGAACCAGCCTGTATCGCCGGAAGTAATTGTTCCGGATCCTGGTTGCGCATCAACCCGACATCCTGTGCCGTCAATTGCGGCATCAGCCTGTCCATAGATACGGTAGGCTGTTCTGATGGCAGGTGGGGCTTTATTGCCTCGCGCAATGTTTCAACAGCCAAAAAATGATAATTGGCATCCACGAAATTTTGCTCGGCATAACTGAAGTTGTTGTTAGCTTCATCGCAAAACCGGATGGCTTCGTCCGCTGATTCAAACCCGTGAAAATTATCGACCTGCCCATTGTTGGGCCAGTCAAAAGCCGCCCAATTCCAACCCTGATCTTCAGCAAGTGCTAAGAAATGGTGGATCACCACGCTGTTATTACGGTCTAATTCCATAAGCTGGATTTTATCTGTCAGTAAGCACGTTAATGTTTTTGTTGACCCGCAGCAGCAAAGGGTGCCCGTCTTTCAATTTAGCCTTGATGCGTTTAACCTTTTTGGAGAAAAGCCCTTTCGCCGTATTCAGCCCCGCACCCGCTAATTGCGTCGTGATCGATGGATCGAGGCTCATAAACTCCATACCCTGTATGCCATTTGCAGCACCATCTTTCATGGCATCGCCGGTAATGGCTTCCGGTACGTTGATACCCTCCAAACCATCCTGCATATCATACACCGTGAGGTCAACTGGCAGTATGGTGTGACCGATGCGGATAATCTTGAGGTTCAGGGTGAGCCGCTGGTTGTATAATAACCCTTTACCGTATATCAATTGCCCCTTTGGTATCAGTTGACCGCTTAGCGTGGCCGTATCCAATAGCTTGATCCGCACCACGCTGCCCTCGGTGATCTTTTGTTTACCATCAATGATGGCCGGTATCGCTTTGAATTTGGATACTGCCGCCGCGCTGTCCGAACTGCTTTTTTCCCTGACGCGTTCCGGGTGCTGGATATCCAGGATCTTCTCCAGCAGGCTGTTCATTTGTTTCAGCTGCGGGTCTTCCGGCACCACCTGGTTTTTCAGAGGGCTGGCATAGTCATTAGCGGGCGTATTACCTGTTATAGCTTTTGGCTCCGGCGCAGGTCTATTGATCGTAGTTTGTAATTCAGCCAACTTTTGGTAAACTTTGGCCTCGTTCGCTGTTGGGCTGGCACCCGAGCCGATCAGCTTGGACGAGCGGGCGGAGCCGATCATGGCGTTCCCGGTCGCAGGTGGGTTGGGGCGCGGGAAGTGCAGGCCCGATGTATCGGTATCTGCTTTGGCATGATAATAAGGGTCGGTTTTCATTTGTTGCCTGAGCTTATCTGAATCCTGCGCAGCCTTGTCGTAATAACTCATTTTATTGAGCGCGCTGTTGTCTTTCAATTTGGCATCGGGCAGGCTGCTGTTGAAGCCTTTTTGCGTCGTGGCCCGGGCATCGGCGGGGTTACCCTTTCCGCCGCCGAGCGCCCAAAAGAGCAGGGTGAGGAAAGGCAGCACGATCAAGGGCAGGAACAGCGCAACTTTTCGCTGGCGCTCCTGTTTGGGGGTCAAGTTTGTTGTTTT
Source organism: Mucilaginibacter sp. GW821-FHT07H05 (assembly GCF_059418485.1). Taxonomy (NCBI): domain Bacteria; kingdom Pseudomonadati; phylum Bacteroidota; class Sphingobacteriia; order Sphingobacteriales; family Sphingobacteriaceae; genus Mucilaginibacter; species Mucilaginibacter sp. GW821-FHT07H05. The sequence goes on along the minus strand of NZ_JBWKPY010000012.1, from coordinate 24,976 downwards.
CATGGTTTTCTATTGTTGGTTTTTAAATTGTTTTGTATTCTATCTGCCCGCTTTGTGATACAAGGTCTTTTTTGCCCATGCCTCATGAATTTTTCCCGGTGAGGGGAAAAAACAAGGCGGCGGGGTGGCATGCGGGCAAGGGTCAATGGTTCACGATCTTGATGTCTTTGTTTTCTATGGTCGTCCAGCGCTGGATCAAAAAGCCGTGCGGATTATTATCGCTCCGTGACACGTTACGCAATTCCCCTTCGGTGATCAGGCTGCGGGTGACAGTGCTGGTCGTTCGGATGATGCTTTGCGTGGCATAGCATCTGAAAGTATAGGGATACGACTTCAGATCCACGGATACACTATCCACCTGTATCTGCTGGCTGATATTGCCGGAAATGATATTGGCATAGTAGCCGTTCTCGGTCAGGTTATCATATTCCTTTTTGGCGGAGGCATCAGCGAGATAAAGCGCTTTGCTCAAGTTGGCCTGGATCACTTTATCATCGGGGTCGAGCGTAAAGAATAACTGGTGGAAGGTGCGCACGTGGTCACGGGCTTCCACAGCGACGTTATCTTTACGATCGGCGGCTACAGCTTCGAGTACCTTACCATCATAAAGGATATAGACCTTTTGCTGGATGGCTGATACCAGGCTACGGCATTGATAAACGGTGTAGCCGACACTTAAGAAGCAGCCGATAACGATGATGATGGTAAACGTCCGTATATGCTGAAATGCGGTTTCAATATTTCTGAGTTTGGTAAACATGGTTTTTCTCCTTCACTTTATCTGTTTCAATGCCTTGTTTATTTAAAGAATGCGTTAAGTTTTACCGGAAAGTTTGTCCCGTAATGGCTGGGAGTTATTACCGTTGTCACCGGGCTGATCGGGCGGTGGCGGGGATTTCTGCATCATGCTTTGCATGATGGAGCCGCCGATATAGGATACCGCCATCGAGGCCAGTGCGCTGGTCCTGTTGAATAAGGCATGGCCGCCGACATTCATGATATAGCCTGCAATACTGGGCACGGTAAAATAGCCGACGATGCCGATGACCATAAAGATGAGGTACGCGGTGTTGGAATTACCGAACTCGTTGCCTTGCAGGTTACCGGATTGCTGCAACTGGATCATGTTCTCCTGGATCTTGGCGATGATCGCGCCGAAGATATTGGCGACGGGCAGCCACATAAATACATTGACGTAGCGGGCGATCCATTGCTTGAGGGTATGCTGGAAACCATCAAAAATGGACAGCCCGAAGCACAGCGGGCCGAGTATCGCCAGCACGATGAGTTTAAACGTGCGGATGGTATCGATACACAGCGCTGCGGACTCAAACCCGACGTTCAGTATTTGGGCAATAGCCCTTTTGATCCAGTTGCTGATCCCCCAGCCTGAAAACTGGTCGGACATATTGGTGGTGGCCGTTGTCCCGGTAGTGCTCGTACCATCAGGGTGACTATACTGGTACCATTGCGTCGGGTCGGAATTGGTGTTTATTGTGCCGGGTTGCGGATCAGGCGTCTTTTGTTGACTGTCCAGCATCACGGCAATCGCCTGGTTGGAATTGCTGACCATCCCTTGGGTAGCGGTAACGACGGGTTGCAATACCCCGTTCATTAAGGCCAGTACCGATGGAAAGATCAGGATGCAAAACCCGATGGCGAACGGGCGCAGCAACGGATAGATATCGACAGGTTCCGCTGCAGCCATGTGTTTCCAGATCCGGGCGGCGATATACCAAAGGGTTGCAAAACCGGCAACGGCCCGGGCTACATTGATCATGCCGGAGCACAAAGGGATCATTTGGTTGTACAGGCTGTTGAGCACGCCTTGCAGGCTATGGATATCATCGGCCACACCCTGCGCGAAAGTGAACGCAGGCCATAGCAAAAAGAGAGTAGCCAATGCGATTTGTACAGTGATTTTTCTTTTCATCGCTTTTTATTTTAGTGGATGCCATATAAACTTTTGATGGTCTGCCGGTCATTTGCTTCCCGCGCCCGTTGCACCGCGACCCGGTAGTTTTGGTCGTTGAAGCTGCGCAGAAAGGCTAATTGCCCGTGGCCGCCGGTATAGATGCCATCTATGGCTGCCAATCTTTCGGCGTCGCTCATGCGCAGTTTATTGTCGCTCATCACCATCGAGAGATCATCCAGGTTTTTGAGGCTGACGCTGACAAGGTTATGGTAAACCGTGAGCATATAGCCGACTTCATCCGGATCAAAGTGCTTATCCTGTTTAAAGCTGTTATAGGCCGAATGGTATTCGCTGATGAGCGCTGCCTGGTCATTGATGATATCCGTTACCCGTGGATATTTGCGCACTGTCGGGCTGGCAATCAACAGGCCGTCTAAGAAAGCTTCGTGCAAACTGAAATTGCCTTGCGATACATCTTTGACTGCGTGGTAGCCTTTGTTCAATACCTCGTAGCCCCTGTACATCTGGGATAAGATGCTCTTCAGCCCGGCAAGCTTTTGATAGTCCAATGCGAGTTGTTGGGTCAGTTGGGCGATGGACTGCGCTTTGCCGCCGGATGAATACATGGTACTCAATGTGAGGATGAGCGCGATAATGGTTGCTTTTTTCATGTTACTGTATTTATGAGTCTGTTAAATAGTTGCCCGAGGCCTTTATTACCCGATGCCGTACAATTTTTTAAGCTGGTCATTATCCAGTTTGGCTCGCTTCCGGTCAGTGGCCATTTGCCTGCAATGACTGGTAAACGAGGAAGCAAAAGCTTGTTTATCCTGCATGGAAGCGTAAATATGGTCGATACGTTCCAGGCGCTGGTGATCCGTCATTTGCAGCTTACCGGGTGTCAATACTTCATAGAGTTCGCCGATATCCGTGTTGCATTTAATGAACAGATTTTTGTACACGGCTTTGATATAAGCGATCTCCTGCATGGTGAGTATCTGCTGCTTTTCCTGCCAAGCTATTTCGGCGGTGAACAGGGTGATGATCTGTTGTTGCAGATCTGAACAGGCTTTAGCTTTCGTGTTGTTTTTGATCGCCGGGTTTATTTGCTGTAGCGAATTGAAGTGAGCGGCATGCAGATCGAATGTGCCGCCCTTTAGTTCATGCACGGCATTCAGCCCGTTTTCGGCAATATTGTAACCGGTCCTGATCCCTTGCAGGTAAGTTTGGTAACCTGCGATCTGGGCGATCATCAAATTGGTTTTGGATGATTGTTGGCTGAAGAAGCCTCCGGTGCCTTGCGCGCATAAGTAAAGCGGGCTGGTGAGGAAAAAAAATAAGAGGGCGGTTGCTAACTTTTTCATTGTATTCGTTTTTTAAGTTTTCATTATAGATGATTGTTCCCCCTTCAGGGGGTTAGGGGGGCTATTCCATAGAGCTGTTTGACAGTTCGCCGGCCCTGCTCATCCTTAGCCCGTACGAGGCTAAGGGTGATGTTCTGGTTATTGTATTGCCGCAGGTGGTCGAGGTTAGTTTGCATACCGGCGGAGGCGTGGTGCACCAGCGACATCCTTTCAGCATCGTCCATTTGGGTTTGAAAAGAATTCACCGCCAGCACCACCTCATCGAGGTTCCGCGCGCTTTCCTGGAGGATGCCGCTGTAGATGTTTTCCATCGCGTTCATCTCTGCAGCCGAGAAATGGCTGTCTTTATGGAAGAGCGTACTGGCCTGATGGTATTCCGATAGCAATTGCTTTTGCTGGCTGACGATCTTTTTTACCTCATCATAATCGCTGATGATGGTTTTGACTTTGGCCAGTTCCTGGTAATAATCGGCATAAAGGCTCCGTTCCTTGTTCAACCAGCCGGAGATATCGTTAAGGCTGTTGAGGTGCAGGTTATTTTCCAACGAAGCTTCCGCGTTTTGCAGGGCAATGGTCTGGTTCTGCAATTGCTGCACTTTGAGGTCGAGCGCCGTGATCACTTTTTTGATGGCGGAGGTCACCAGGCTCACAATCGGTACCTGCGCATGGGCACTATTTCCGGTGAGGGAGAAAAATAGCAGGATTGCGGTGCAGATCAGGATGCTGAATTGTTTTTTCATGGCTTTAGTGATTAATTTGTTCATAGGTTTCTAAACTGAGATTGCCGCTTTCCGGCCAGTCTTCGATGTAAAGCATTTTTTGCGCGGGATCGAAAACGAGGAAACGTGAAATGCCGAGGGCGATCAGGTGGCCGTTGGAATGCCAGCCGTAGGTGGCGGGATAGCTTTCTTCGCGGATCAGATCACCGTTCACGAAATGCCGGTGTGTTACTTTAAAAATGCTGCCATTCGGATTGATCAGGACCTGGACCGCATAATCGGCGGCGGGCTCTTCCTCGTGCCATTTGCGCAGGTAAACGTGTTCCATCGCCTCCTGGCTGGCGGATTGTTCGCGCCAGTATTGGATGGCGGTGCGCAGACCGGATAATAAGCTGTCTAATAGGTTTTGCTTTTTCATTTCGGTATCTCCTTATTTGTTGAATAGTTCTTTCTTTTCCTGCACCAGCATCTCGATGCCTTTTTCCATGCTGCCGTATTTCTCGGCGTATTCGCGTACGATCACCCGCTCCCGGCCTTCGGTGGTATAGGCGTAGTATTCTTCGGGACAGAGTTCATTTTTAAAGACCTTCATCTGCTGGCCGCCAAGATCAATGAAGAGTTCCCGGTTATCCTTATTCACCGAGAGCAGGATGGTTTTGGCTTTTTCACTCATTCCCAGCACATCGGTCAATTTTTCGATTTTGCCCTGGAACTTGCGCATATCCATCATGATCTTGATATCGGCATTATTGATGATGGCATCTTTGATGATCGGCGAGTTAATCACATCCTCCAGTTCCTGGGTGGCCACGATGGGTATCCCGTTAAACTTCCGGATGGTTTTGAAGGCATAGCGGACGAATTCGGCCATGCCGGCTTTAGCGATCGCTTTCCAGGCTTCGTCAATGGTCAGCACTTTGCGCGCGCCCTTCAGCTTGCGCATTTTGGAAATAAAGAGTTCCATGATGACCAGTGTTACCACCGGAAAGAGTATCGGGTGGTCTTTGATATTATCCAACTCGATGACAATAAAAGGCTGGTTGAGCAGGTCGAGGTTCTCTTTGCCGTTTAGCAGGTAATCGAACTCCCCGCCTTTGTAATAAGGCCGCAGCACGTACAGGAAATTATCCATATCGAAATTGCGTTCTTTGACTTTATGGCCCTTCAGCACTTCTACATAATGTGTTTCGAGGTATTCGTAAAAGGTATCGAAGCAGGGGAACAGCGCCGCATCACCGGCCAGGTGCTGGTAATACCCCTGCAAAGCATTGGAGAGCGCCACGTATTCCGAGCGGTTAAAATCTTCGTTCTCTTCTTTCCAGAGCGAGATGAGCAGGGCTTTCAGGCTTTCCTTTTTTTCGGTATCGAGCGTATCGCCCTTGGCTAAATAGAAAGGGTTGAACCGGACAGGGTTTTCTTCGGTGTAGGTAAAGTAATGGCCCTTGACCAGTTCGCATAAACCGAGGTAACTACCGCCGATGTCGATGATGAGGTGGTGCGCGCCCTGATCGTACAGGCTGCGCAGCACGTGGTTCAGCGTGACCGATTTACCGCCGCCGGAGGTGCCGATAACGAGCGTCCCCATATTGGAGGTGATCCCTTTTCTCCGGGGCTCATCATAAAGATCCACAAATACCGGTGTACCTGAACGATCACAAAAACGGATGCCCTCGGATTCAGGGGCGCTCTGGTAATTGCTTTCCATCGCGATAAAGCAGCAGGCCTGTTCGGCAAAGGTGTCGAAGGTATCGTTGATCGGGAAGCCCGAAGCATTGCCGGGGATGCCTGCCCACCAGATCTGTGCCGCGCCGGCAGTCTCGGGTTTGGCGGCAGCATCCATAGCGGCCAGTGCCGAGGCAACCTGGTTCTTCGCTTCTTTGAATTGCGCGGGATCATCCGACCAGACCAGTACGTTAAAGTGCGCCTTAACGGGTAAACGCCCCTGGCCGATGGCTTCATTCAAAAATTCATTAGTGGCGTTCAGGCTAATGGCATTCTCACGGGAATAGGTAGAAAGGGATTGCAACCGCAATCGTTTTTTCTCCAGTTGCTTCAGCATGGCCTGCGCATCGCCGATCAGGATATATTGATTATAAATATGGTTGCAGGGCAACAGCAGACCCAAACCTGCCGCGAAACTCACGGGGAACTTGGTTTTATCCGTGGAGTATTGCTCGTAGGTCATCCGGGAGCCGCACATGCCAGGCAGGTTCTCGGCATCACCTAAGGTGTAGAGCGCTGCCTGCCGGTCGCCGATATGGATCCCTTCATCAAAGCGGATGTCTTCATAACGTACCTGATCTTCCCGCTCGTTGAGGTAGCAATATCGCTCGATCAATCCGCTTTGTTTGGCCTGGCTTTGCAAACCGCTGGCTGTGATCCGGGTGAGTTTGAGCAAACGGCTATCTTCCAGCAGCCGTTTGAATTGCATGGCCTGATCCTGGAATGCCCGTAATTCGGCGGTATTCAGGGTATCCTGCGGAACCAGCGATGGACGGATAAGGTTCGAAAACAGGGAACTGGAGGGTTTCCGGCCCGATGGTTTGCGGGTAAGCAGGATAATGCAATCGTGCTGGCGGTAGAGCCGCCCGCTGAAATAATGGTCACTGGCTTTTTTAAGAAAACCGGGTTCGGTTACTGTTTTACCGGGCGTATACCGACGCTCGATGAACCAGTCCTGTTTATGCAGGATACTATCCTTGGGCAAGGCACGTATCGCTTTGACCCAGGCCTGGTGCAAAGTTTCGTAATCCTCATCCGAAAGGGTAAACAGTTCAGGGAGCATGGCCTTGAAGGCAATGGTTACATCTCCCTGTTTGGAGAGGATGCAGTCATGCTCGATACCCATAATGGGCAGTATATCTTTGAGTTCTTTTTCCATCTGCACTGATCTTTTTCACGGTTCTCTATTCTTTCTTTAACATGCCCCGATGAGCGCTTAAAACCGCTGGCGGTGGACAGGTTTGGCGCGTTTGGCATTATCCCGGTGTTCCCGTTGTAATTGCTCCCGGTTGCGCTGAATCATCGCCGGGATAGCGGTTTCACTTAAAGGGATCACTTCGGCTTTCATTTCTTTTTGCATGGGGTAACGGCGGAGCAGGTCACGTTCGTTGATGCCGTACATTTGGGCGGTAGCTACCGGATCAAGCCCTATTTCACTCGGAAGAATGATCTTGACGACGTTGTCCGGGAATTCAGTGAGGCGCGGATCGATATCGACCATCTCGCGTTTTACCGGGTTATAAAAACCGATGTATTGGAGGCCATCGTCGCTAAGATCAAAATCTTTCAGACTGAGTACGATGCGATCATTTTCGAGATGGCGTAGTTGTTGCTTATCAAGCTCGATGATAAAGAGCTGGTCCTCCATGATTTCGATCAGGGGTAAAACGCCCTGATGGCGCAGTGCTAAGTCTTCGGGGTTGACGATCACCTCATAATCGGTTTTGCCTTTCAGTTCCTCTACAGTGCAGTGGTAACGGCTGGCCATGCCCACCGGATCAAGGTCTATCAGCTTTGGAATCCTGATACCGTCCCAATCATCACTTTCATAGGGGCGCATGGTGGTATCATATTGATTTTTGCGCTCAAGGTCGTAATATAGCTCATAGTGCGTACCCTTATCGGTCATCTGATCGATAAATGATATGGTATTCGCCGGGTTAGCCTGCTCGACCAGCCTTTGGTTTTCAATATCGACCTCGAAGATGGTTCCTTCGATGGTGATCGTGGAGTTCGGTTTGTCTTTCATCGTTGAGTCTCCTGTATGATTAAGTGTTGAAAGTTTCTGCGGGTATAGGATTTGAGCACTTTGGGAATGCGCTTTCTGGCGACGGCTTTCATCAGGCCGTGTTCGCCGTATTGGTGCGAAAGCGCGAAGATCTTGAAGCTGCCTGCGGTAGCGGTGCCACCTATGAGCGCGATGCAGATATAGGCATTGACGCCGGCGATATAGAGGATTGCAAAAACGATCATCAGGATAATGACCATCCCGCCGAAATACCAGATGTATTGCGCACGCAAACCCTGGAACTCGATGCTCTTGTTAATGCCCTTGTTAATATAATAGATGCTGTTGTTCATAGCTCATTGATTTTTGCTGGTGAGGGAAAAAGTAGGCGCATATCGCTCTACGCTGGCAATGGTATCGTGTATGGCACCGCCATGGCTGAACAGCGCCAGTTGCTCTAACTGGAAATTGCGGGAACACCCCATTACAATGGAATGGTAGCCGAAGGTGATCACTTTGCCGCCTGCATTCAGGCATGCGGGAATGACGTCTTTGAGCTGGCGGAAAGGGCTACAAATGATACCATTATAAAACTCCATGCTTTTTCGATAGGCATAAGGCGGGTCAAGCAGGATGGTATCGAAACGATCGCCGTTCCATGTGCTTAAAAACTCAAGCGCATCCAGGTGATGTTCCGCAATGGCGTTGGCATCGAGATCATTGCGGGTTTCGTTGACCAGCAGTTTGGTTTGGCCGGCAAAAAGGTTGAGCACCCGTCCTTCGCAGGTTTTCTCCACCCAGTTTTTGATCGCTTTTACCGAAAAAGTATAGCGGTGGAGCGGGCAGCGGATATGTTCGAAGAGGAGCGGTTTCATACCTTGACCCCTTTCGTTTTTCTGAATGCCTGATCAACCCGCTCTTTCAGCGCTTTACCGTCATCCACGATTTGTTCCGCCCATTGTTCAATTGGCTTCTTTGCTTCACCGGCATGGATATCCACCACCACGGCTTCATGCGTTTCCGCTTTATTTTTTTCCTCACCGGCCGGTGGGTTTAGTTCAGTCTGTTCGCCTTTCTGCTGCTGTTCCTGCTTCTCCTTGATCTTTTGGGCAATCTCCCGTTCGAGCCGGGAGAGCTCGGATTTCATTTGTTGTAATTCGGCCTCTTTTTCAAAAGGCTTATCGAGCATGCCCTGTAATTGCGGTAATTGCTCATCCAGTTCGCGGATATCCTTTTGGTACTTTTCGACCAGGCTGTCCACCTTGTCAATGGCATTGATAAAATACCGTGCAGCCAGTTTCGCATTATCCAGGTTCGGCGCCCCGGAGTTGGCCGTGTAGCGCACTGCGCCACCGGGACGTTCCGCGTATAGGCTGTTGTACGTTTTATTGATGGCCTGTCCGTCAAGGTTTGCCAGGTCTTTTTCGTGCCGGATATAGAGTTTAAAACCATATAGCTCGCCCAATTCTCTTGGATTTTCGGCGTTGGTTTTTGGCTTCCAGGTACGGTAAAGTTTGATCAGGTAATTGCCGATGGCCTGTGCGTCTGCACTTTGCACTTCTGTGAGCTGGATGCGGTTGGATTTGCTGCCATCCTTTTCAGTTTTGAGCAGGCTGTGGTAATGCTTTTGATCGCTTTCAAGCGATGCGAGTGTTTGCTTATTTTTCTCCTGGGTTTTCTCCAAGTTCTCGACCTGGTAACGTATCCGGACAATCTCCCGGAAGTGTGCCGTCTTCAGGCTTTCGGTTACCGCGATCTTTTTCTCCAGCTTGGTTTTTTCAAGCAGCGTCGTATCACCGGAAAGAATAGCGATGTATTCCGAAAAGTTCATCCCGCTTTGTTCATCGATAGCCCCTTCGTCAATAGTACGCACATTGAGTTCGCAGTTCTTCATCTGCGCGATAAAGGTTTGCTTGTTTTTGAGCAGATTGAATTTGTAGTTATCCAAAGATTGCTCTACCGCGTAGATGAAATTCTGCACCTTATTGGCGTAATGCGATTTAGCCAGCTTATTCCCTTGCCGTGCTCCACGGCCATTGCGCTGTTCGAGTTCGCTTGGCTTCCAGGGAATATCCAAATGGTGCATGGCGATCACCCGCTCCTGGACATTGAGACCTGTACCGGCTTTTTCTGTGCTGCCAATGAGTATGCGGATCTCGCCCCGGTTCATTTTGCGGAAAAGTTCGGGTTTCTGCTTATCCGTCCAGTTGTGTATAAAAGTGATCTGATTCGCCGGGATAGCCATGTCGCTGACCAGCTTATTTCTCAGCGCGTCATATAGGTTAAAGGCGTCCGGTTTTGGCGTACCGATATCGCAGAACACGATCTGGGTACCGCGCTGTACCTGGCTTTCGTTGTACAATTCTGCCAGCTTCCTTGCACAGACATTCACCTTAAAATCGGGATGGTCTTCGTATTGATCAGGGTCAATGAGCCTCATGTCGGCGGCCATCTTTTTCGCGTAATTGGTAGCGATGAGCATGCGGCCTTTATCTTCATCTTCGGATAGCGGTGGCCTGCCAATGAGCGTGGCATCGCCGGTCTTGGCAAAAGCCATCAAACGTTTGATAAAGTCAGCCTGCTCGGGTGTCGGCGGGATATTGACCAATTGCTCATCGAGCGCGGGTTTATCCAAAGCGATATGCTTCGCGGTTTTATAATCGGTAATCTCGTTATAGAACAGTGCCAATTCCGGCACCTTGATAAAATGGCGGAAGCGTTCTTTGGCGATGATCTCGTTGGTCACCGAGAACTCGAAGTCGGTGGTCTTTTTGGCAAACACGGCCGCCCAGCCGTCAAAATTTTCAATACATTGCCGCTCCATTTCCTTTGGTCGCAGGTACTTGAAGATCAGGTACATTTCAGTGAGGCTGTTGGAAATAGGCGTACCGCTTAAGAAAGTAACGCAGAGATCGGCATCGAACCGCTCCTGTAAAGTGCGCACGGCGAAAAGCATATTCAACGCTTTCTGACTGCCGTCGGTATTGCCTAAACCCGCTACCCGGTCATGGCGGGTGGTAAAGGTGAGATTCTTGAATTTATGCGATTCATCGACAAAAAGATGGTCAACCCCCATCTCCTTAAAATCGATGCCCTTATCTTTTTTGCCGTCGATGATATGCTTCAGCTCTTTTAATTTCGCTGTGAGGTTCTTTTTGCGCACTTCGAGCCCTTTGAGCATCCGCCTCGAAATATCCCCGCCTTCCCGTTCCAAAGTGTCCAGGTCGCGGTCGATATTGTCAAGTTCTGTTCGGAAGATGCGTTGCTGCACCTCAGGCGATTGCGGTATCTTACCGAACTGGTCGTGGGTAAGAATGATGCAGTCCCATTTGTTATTCTTGATTTCGTGAAAAAGGCGCAGCCTTTTATCCGGGGTGAAATCATTTTCCCCGGGGGCCAGGATGCGCGCGGCCGGATAAGCCTTACGGTATGTTTCTGCGATCGTGCTCACATTGGCCTTCAGCGCCAGTATCATGGGTTTATGCACAATACCAAGCCGTTTCATTTCCTGAGCAGCGACGATCATGGTGAGCGTTTTCCCCAAACCGACTTCGTGATCGATCAGCGCCCCGCGGTTCTGGACAATGCGCCAGGCGGCATTCTTTTGCGAAACATACAGGTCTTCGATCTCAAGTGCTTTTCGGTCCAGGCCTGGGAAAGTGAGATGGCTGCCATCATATTCGCGCAGGCGGTAGCAATTGAACGTATCGTTGTATAATTTTTCGAGGTATTTCTTTTCCTCGATAGGTAATTCGGCGAGCCAGTTCACAAAACCTACCCTGATCTGCTCGATCTTTTGATGTGCCAACTGTATAGCCTCGTTATCCGGGTAGCGTTTGGTTTGGCCGTCGCCCAGCTTCACCTCGTAACTGAAATACGGGCTGGTATTTTCAAGCGCGTGTTCGAGCAAGGTATAGCCATAGGTGCGCCTGCTGCTTTCCTTTGGCGCGATGGCGTATTCCCTCGTGATTTTCAGGTTGGAGCCATGCGTGGCGACCTTGAAACTATCGCTGCCATAGAGATAGGCGATGGTGACTGGCAGCTCAAAAAAATCACTGGCAAAGCGCTCGTAATAAGATAACGGGAACCACCGTTCACCTAAATTGAAATCCAGCAGCTCAAACGGTATGATTTCGGGCTGCACCCTGCTGATGGCCTGCAAACTGTTTTGCAGATTCCTGTCGTCAGGGTTTTCGGCCGCTTTCACCTCCGCGATGGCCAGCTTTTGTACCACATTGCCCGAAAGGTATTGATCAACAGTTTCCCATTGCCCGTTTTGCGGGTTCAGGCAAATGTGGCTTTGCAGGCTGATGGGTACCTCTTCGATAGACAGTCCGGTAGCTGCGCCGATAAAACCGAGATCGACTGCGCCCTTTTCGTTTAGGCAGCGCACCAGCGCAGATGCCGGGTCATCCGTTTTAAAGACCGCCGTGCTTTTGAACACCGGCCCGTGCAGGATATCTGCCGGTATAAAATCATTGCCGGATTTAACCTCAATGGAGGAAAGTAGTTTAAAACCCGCCAGTTCATCGGCGAGGATGAGCCTGCGGTTAGCCGGGCGGTTCAGTTCGCCGTATAGATTCCTGAAATTTGTATACGCTTCGTTCAGTTCCTTACGGAAATTCGGATATTCGATTTGGGCCGCCGCCTCGGTTTCGGAAAGCGCCAGGTAACTATCCCGAACCCGGATGTAACGCTCATAAAATAGGGCGTCCTTTTGATCAGTCAGCGGTTTGAAAACAGCCTGGCTGCGGGTGTCGTTGATCTGATGGATAGTGCCGGTTTGCCCGTTCAGACTAACCAAGCTGCCTTCCTGGTGAAAAGCGTTAAGCGCCCGGTAATGGATCTCGGCGTTTTGCCCAAAGTTAAAATGCTCCTTCAGGCTCTGGTCCCCCTCGAAATAAAAATCATGGTTAAAAGCATGCAGTGCAGGCACAAGCTTTGGTAACTCCTGGCCAAGCAGACTGCCATTGAGCCAGTTGTCCGGCACAATGACGCCTTCAATGTTGGCGACGAGTTTATAGAGATATTGCTTTTGACTCAAGTGCCGTGCGGTAATGAGTACCACGGATTCATGTTCCGGCTTATCCTTCGTGCGTATCGTACCGATCAAACGGGCCGAGTTCTTTTGAACCATCCCTTCATCATGCTGCTGGATATAGTCTGCGGCACGGTTGGCGCCTTCGGCAGGTGCGCTGTCAAAGAGGCCCAATTGAACCGAAGTGATTACGGCCCGGCTATCGGGCATCGGCAAATAATGAAGCAGCGGTTTTTCTACGGTGATCTGCTCTGCCTGTTGTATGAGCGATGCCTGGGCATCGTGAAATGCCTCACGGTTAAAACGGGCTAAAAGGCCATCCACCAGGTTTTGCCGGATGGTTCCGGCGATGGCGTTGATGTCGCCTTGCTGCCAGATGGTTAAGTGGGCCAGCCCGTATTGGTTTTTCCCGGCTTTGCTCATATCGGCAGCGGTGATTATTTCCTGGTGCGCGTGGATATATTCATTCAAATTGTACTGGCCAAATTCGTTTTCTTGTTTGATGGTATCGATCAACCGGGCTTCATCGGGGCTGTAACGAATTTTGGCTGAGTTTTTCTGAACGACGAGCAGGTGGCTGGGCGCCTCCGTATTGCCGGTATCTTTCATCAGGTTATCCGGCATAATGGTTAAACTGATAAAGTCCGTCCGGTCAAACAGATGCACCCGCGCATCCCGGTTATCCGGGCTATTCAAAAAGGCATCACTGGTGATAAAAGCGAGGATACCTCCATCGGCTAACTTATCCAGCCCTTTAGCAAAAAAGTAATTATGGATCTTGCCGCTGATCTTTTTATTGGGAAAGCCCGGATCGAACACCTGAAAATTACCAAAGGGGATATTACTGACGATCAGGTCGTACTGCCCGTTTTCGCTTACCGGCGTTTCTTCCAAGCCTTTTATTTGTACATCGACTTGTACAGGTAATGTTGCGGAAAGCGCCTTTAGTACCCAACCTGTTACTATCTCTTTTTCAACAGCCGTTACCCGTTCAGTTTCGGGAAATGCCTTGATCAGTTCTGTAATAAAAATGCCAGCCCCACTGCTGGGTTCATATGGCCTTTTAGGCGTAATATTCTGTTGCTTCAATACCTGGTATAAGGTCTGTGGTACGATGGCTGGGGTATAATATGCGGTTAGGACACTATCACGGATGGACTGTACCGCTGACCGGTAACCGGGCTCATCAAGTCGTTCTTTTAATAATTCGAATAGCTCCATCATCGATGGATAAAGCTTCAGGTCATTTTGGGAAGCGCTGCGTCTGATCCATTCCTCTTTATCACCCGCGGGAAACATGACCGCTTTCAACCCGCCAAAACCGGAATATGCCTGCAAAGCCGCCTGGTCTTCCGGTTGAGGTACGATGCCTTCCCGGTAGTCCAGCGCGATGCGGATCGCTTTGATGTTATCCCTGAGTTTCTGTAGCAGATTGTAAGCCATTGCTGCGTTTAATGATTAGTCCTATTCGGCATAGCTGCCCACATATTCTGCGATCATGCCCATCACGGCATAGCGCAATTCTTTGTTATCTTCATTGTCCTCGCTGAAGCCGAACACCTCGAAAATGGGCTCGCAGGCACCGATGAGATTGATCACCTCGTAGGTGAGGATACCGCTTTCGCGCATTCGCATATACTCCGTTTCGTATTCTTCTTCCAGCAGGTTCTTCATGTAGTTGAAGCGGGATGGCCGCAGATCCCGGGTTAGCTCTTCCAAACAAAGCGCCTCGATGACATAGGCTGGCCTTTTTTCGGCAGTAAGCGCATCGCATAGTTCTTTTACCGAGGCCGCTTTGCTTTTCAGATACGGCTCCAGCCGGTGGTCTTCCTGTAGGGAAATCAGCAGGTCTAAATGGTTCTGTACCAGGTAGGCATGCAGTCTATTGATCAATTGTTCTTGCATGATTTCTATGTATTTGGGATTATAGGCTAAAGGCCGAAGAATGATTTGATAATAGTGGCCACAACAACCAGGAAGATGCAGCTGCCGAACCAAGCGGCGGCTACCTTGCTGGTATCCTGGTCGCCGGAGTTCCACTTAGAGTAAACTTTCACAGCACCGATCAAACCGAGTATGGCACCGATGGCATACATCAGGTTGGTGCCGGATTCAAAATAACTTCTGACCTGGGTATTGGCCTGCTGGATGCCTGCGTTTCCATCCTGGCTTCTGGCGGCCAGGGCGATTAAAATAAACAGCGCCACTGCTGCACTTACTTTCAGGGGCTTCCCCTTTAGATTTTTACTCCACTTTTTCATCTTCACTTATCTTTTCATTAAAAAATCTCGGAGATAGCTTTCCGGCTTCTCCGGTCTGCTGCTGTGCAGCCGGAGGGCGGAAAGGGCTACCGTCTTGTTCCCGCTATCTCTCTTTCATGGCTCTACAGCTCTGGGGTCGGGTAGCGAACTTTGATCGTTTGTTATTTTACTTCCGGCTTTCCCGGTACCTGCTGGCCAAACGCAGCCGGGTACCGGGACCGGAAGTGGCAGGACCGCTCGCTGTCACCACCACTGGTCTACCTCATCTTCGGCGAGCAGCGCCGTGCCGGTTTTTTCACATTCCAAGACGACCAGTTCATTGATGGCCGGACGGTGCGGGGACTGTTTTAGATCGGGATTCGCCCGGAATAATTTTTTGAGCTGCGGGATGAGTACTGCGGGAGCAAAAGGTTTGCCCGATGCCGTCTGGATTGCTTGTTTAACCTGCCTGATCAGGCTGTCTGCTTCCCACGTACTTTCATCGGACAGATTATCGGGACCGTTGCCGATACCTGTACGCATATGAGAATAGCTGAGTTCTTCCGGCTCTTCGTAACGCAAGGCATCCTGGATCACCGGCGCAGCCGTTTCCTTTTCGGGCCTGGAGCCAAGCAACTGATTCAGCTCACCGCCATAGTAACGCAGGCCGACCAAAGTATAGTAGATGATAAATAATACAGTGACTGCTTCGACATAGCTGGTCCAGGACAAGTGATTTAACATGGTCTTTCGTTTTTAAGATTTTCAATTCGTTTGTTTTCTGATACAAAGGAACTCGCCTAGCCATCGCGCATAAAGTCCAATTACCAGTGGCATCCTGGTGGTATCCCTGGAATCCCGCTGATAATCAGGGAGAAAAAAACAGCTGAACCCGGATGAAAGCAAGGATACACCTTGATCTTCTCAAAATAAAGCGCACAAAAAAAGCCCCGCGGCGGAGGCTATCTGTTCGGATCATATCAATTGGCTTTCCAGGCAGTCGTTAACGCCTGTAATAACCTTTGATAATGTCGATGAGTTGATACAGGATACCGATGACCAGGTCCAGATCGTGCGTGTCCGGCCTGCCGGAATTGCTGCGCACACTGTCGGGCGACAGTTCCGCTTTCCAGGTCGTCGAAAAATAAGGGGTCAGAATCCGAAAAGCTTCCCTAATGGATTTGGCCTGGATCAGGCCTGCCCGGTAAGCGGCCCTCGCCAAAATACCGATCTGATCACCGCTTAGAGAAAATAGCATCTTGAACTTAGGGATTGGAGCAACTGGTGGAATTGTCGTTCCAGGAGGAAGAAAGGGAGCATATCTGCGTTCCAGGAAATCGACGAGTTCCCCCGTCACGACAACAAGCGTCTGCCCGACGTTTTTTAGCGTTTGGTGTGAGAGCGGATACCGTTCAACGTTTTGCAAAGCCTGTTCCTTTAAAAATCGGATAGCTGTATGGTATTGCCAAACGATGGTCTTTACTTTTTTGGGACTTGTCAGCTGGATAATATGGGATTTAATGCGTGCCTGGAGATCCCTGATCTCCTTGTTCAACCCTCTGAAAAAGGATGCGGCTTGTTCCTGTTCCAACTCCCTGACCTGCATTTTGGCAGGATTCAGGGTTTCCAGAACAAGCTGATCAAACCACTCCAGCGGGTAGAGCTGTGGGTCGTAAGTTAATCTGCTCTTCATATGACATTTTAAGAAATAATTAGTGTCATATTTTTTTCATAAGCTTTATAGTTTTTTCGTCAATTAATCTTTGCGGCGTTCGCTTGGTCCTGAAAAATATATCCGGTTGATCCTGTCCAGTAGCCTGGTCAATAAGGATTTAACGATAACGGCCGTAAACTGATCTTCCAGGTAAAATAACCTTCGTAGGCTATCCGGCGAAATATGATCCTGCTTCTTACTGGTAAAATGGCTGGAAAAAAAGCGGAGAATCTGGGAGACATTCTTAAGAGCGAAAAAATCTTCTTCGTAAAGTAGCCTGATCAACAGGGCCAGTTGTGCGACCGAAAGGGTCAATGGCATTTTAGGTTTATTAACGGGATCAGTGCCCATAGCTTCTGCTTCCTTATTGATCTCTTTAAGCATCCATTTTTCCAGGATCAGATTGACCGGCGGAATGTCAGGCTCATAGCTCATCGCCAGGCGGACAGGTGCTGTTTGGCTAAAGGTAAGTTCCTCCAACAGGCTGGATTGCCGCTCTTTCGGGCTTTCACAGTTATTTAGCTTCATTTTAATCCGTTCCTGCCACCACTGTAGAAAAACAGGGTGATTAAAATTCAGGTAAAATAACGTTTCCGAAATTCGTTCTGTCAGTTCACCTCCTTCTTCAAAGGAGATGATCACACCGAGCGATTCTGCGAATTGCACCAAGTATTCATATGAATGGTAGGTAATCATTGATGCCTCATTCATTGTAAGGAGGGGTGCCAGATAATTCCGGATACAGGCCTTTAATTGCTTGTCCATTTCAGCGTTTTGTAGTAAGCTGTTCAGATCGTCTGCATGCTTGCACATCATTTCCCTTGCAGATGTCATAGCGGCGTTGGGGATTTTGCAGTTCTGGTTGAAATGCGATATGAAGTACTGAACCAGAAAATTATTTAATTCCAGCAGTTGTTCCAATAATTGTTTGCTTAGCGCCAGGCTTTTACCTGCCGAAGGTAAACCGGATGATTCAAGCTTTTGGGTGAACAGGAGCGTTTGGTCTGCCAATTCCAGCAAACTTTGTTGCTGAAACCAGACATACCGTTTGATCATATAGTCCTTTGCCCGGCTAAGCAACAACGCTGTCCATACCGTCCTGATCCGTTGACACTCATCACTGATGAAAGCGATGCGATCCTCTATTTGTACCAACGCTAAGGTCGCTTGCTCTCCGGCCAGAGCAACTATAAATTCTCTTAATGATTTAAATTCATCTTTGAGCATTGGTCATTTAATTAATAAGGTAAAATCGGAATGCTCAGTTAAGATTTTTTCGAAGGTGATCTTTAAAGGGGTTGCTTACCGTGGTCAAAACGGTGATGGTGGTGTTGGTCGGATCTGTTCCGGTAGATGCCGGCGTGTCAGCCCCGGCTCTTAAAATACGCCTAAACTCATACCTGGTATTCGTTAGCTTTTTTAAATTTTTTTCCAATAAATTTTTCATAACAGTAACTTTACCAGCAAATTATCAGTACAAAAGGACATAGGAAATTCTGTTACACGGACGACAGATTGCTGTAGAAAGACTACCGCTTATGACAATAGGATTACGGATACGTCAGGTTATCTTTACCGATCGAAAGGTTATTTTCCGTCACGCGCTTTGCTGGGTTTTATTCTTTCTATACGAGATCGGGTTTGTATATGGCACCACTCACCAGCATGGTCGTGTCACGGACTATTTGATATATTACACACTCAATATCAGCCTGTTCTATAGCAATTCCTATTGGGCGCTCCCACTATCTTTTAAACAGCGGCATAATCGTTATCTCAAGGCCATCTTGTTGATTTTATTGCAACTGGTCATCTATTTGCTGATTAAATATGGGGTTGATCTGCTACTGGAGTTCAATAGAACATCACTTCGCCTGCAAATGACCAACATGAACCAGTATTTTTTTGTTAACGTGTGGAGGGGCTTGTATTTTATGGGGTTCAGCACCTTTTATTGGTTCATTCTACGGGATATTACTTTCCGCAAACTTGCCCGCGAAAAAGAAATCCGGCAATTGATCATTCAAAGAGAAAACGTAGAACTGGAAAAGAATTTGGCGGAGGCCCGTAACGCCTATCTGCAGCACCAGATGAATCCCCATTTATTATTTAATGCCTTAACTTTTATCCACAACACTTATTATAAATATTCTGAGCAAGCCGCTGAGTGTGTGGTATTGCTTACCGATATTATGCGTTATGCCCTAAAGGACGTGGATGAGGCAGGTAAAGCCCCCTTAATCGACGAGATTGAACAGCTCAGACACCTGGTGGAGATCAACCAGATCCAGCTCGACGATGAATTGCAACTGGACTTCCGGACGGAGGGAATTTTTGAGGGCTTCCGAATCATCCCGTTGATCCTGCTGACATTGACCGAAAATATGATCAAGCATGGGCATCTCAAAAAGAAAAATCCGTTAGCACGTTTACATGTCAGGGTCAGCGAAGAAGGGGTGTTAACGTTTAGCACCTGGAACTGGAAGAATCGTCCCAGCGGCCGGAAACGAATCAGGCCGCCACTTGGCATCCAAAATGTGATCAAACGATTAGAATACAGTTATAAAAACCAATATGAACTGAACATTAATGAGGAGGAGGAAAGTTATAGTTTGGAATTAATGATGAAGTTATGAGTTTAACATGCTATGTGGTAGACAATGAGTATCACTCTGTGGAAATGCTGATCACGTATATTGAGAAAACGGAAGGCCTCGAACTCAAGGGCTTTTCTACCGATCCCCTGGCCGCATTGAACGAAGTTGCCGGAGCCGATCCGCCCGATATCACTTTTCTGGACATAGAAATGCCGGATTTATCGGGCATGGAGTTTGCAGGACTGGTTAGCCTGCAAACCAAAATCGTATTTACAACATCTTTCGAGGAATATGCACTGGAAGCATTTGAAAAGGAAGCATTTGACTTTTTGCTAAAGCCGATCAGTTATGGCAGGTTCCGTAAAACCGTTCAACGGTTGCAAAGAACCCTGATACCGAATCAGATCGCCAGAAGAAAGCGGGAATTCTTTTTTGTGATCAACGGAACTAAGGGCAAAATGGATAAAGTGACGATCAACGATATTCTTTATGTTGAAGGTGCGAAGAACTATATCATTATCCATTTAAAAGATGCTAAGATCATGCCTTATTTAACGATGCAGGAAATCGAACAGTATCTGCCAAAGGAGCAGTTTTCACGGATTCATCAATCATTCATCATCAACGATGAACGGGTCCTATCAGTCGAACACAATAGGGTTACTTTAGAGAATAAAGCCAGTGTGAATATTGGACGATTGTATAAGGCGGCTTTTCTGGAAAAAATGCTGGAGTTATTGTTAAAAACCAGGAGGAAATTATGATTCATGTTTACTATTGATGGCTTTAACGGATAATTGATATTTATACAGGCAATAATAAATGATCAGTTCCTGGTTACGCTGTCGATCAATGAACAGACGGTTCAGGTGCATATGGATCAGATCGGCCAGCAACTGTGTTCTGCGCTTTATGGTAAAACGGGCCGCGGGTTTCAAAATCGCTATAATTTTTAGGGTAAACAGATCGGACCAGGGACTGAGTTTTTGCTTTTCATAATATATTGTATCCACAAGCAGGCCGCTGATCTCCGTTTTTAATTCCCTGTACTTCTGATCGAGATCTATCTTCAGCATTTTATCACCTGAAAACTCAGCGTAAAAAGTCTGTACCATCTGTTCCAGGAATGCGATTTGTTCATCAAGTTGCGGCAAAAATTTATTCAGTAAATGGGCGACCGAAACAAAAGCCAGGCTGTGGTAAGTGTGCTGTATTGACTTTAGGGCCGATACCTTGATGTAGCGAATAACGAGCTCACTACTGGCATGAAAGAAGTCTTCTACCTGGCCGATGATATCCGGGCCATATCGTTCCAGTTCGCGACGGTAAGTGTCGGCCTGGTATTCCCGGATCAAATGGATATGCACGGTATCTGCTAAACGTTTCTTTAACCGGTGCAAGAGGATACCGACCGATTCCTCACGGACATTCAGTCGCAAGCGGATATGATAGCCGGAATCCCGGTACCGGATAAAAAACCAGGACTTGACATCATTCGGTTCGAACTGCTTTAATAAAGGCAGCAGCTTTTTGGCTAACAGATCATTGGCAACAGACGGACTGCAATATAATTTCAGATAGAGCCAGCGGCTGCCGGTGATAAACTCGCGTTTGGTCTTAGTCTTCATAACCGAACCCGGTGGCAGGTATCCGGAATAAACCTTTTTATCCTGATACAGAAAAGCGATGAACTGACTAACCAACGGTTTTCCATCATGGGTTGTAACGCATGGCTTGTCAGGGATCAAATATTCCTGGATCATAGCTTGATCCAGGCCTTTTAAACAATCCAGCAAAAAGCGGACTTCTTCTATTCGGTCGATATTAAAGACCAGTTGCTGATCAAATTTAGTTAGGGCGATGTGAGCTGGCAGCTTCAAGTTTTCCCGGATAGCTTTAAATCTTACAGCGGCATCATCTCCAGTCGATCCATTGATGCCTTTTAAATCCTGCGCTGACAAATGCCACTTAGCCAGGCAAAGAATAGTTCGGTTAAAAACCACCCTTGGGTAATGAGCCATACCCGGGAAGAAGTGTTCCAGATCAAGAGTATAATTGCTTTGTAAACCCTGATGCTGCAGGTCGCATAGCAGCCTGAAAATAGACAGGTCGTTATGATTATAATTATATGCGGAACTTAGTCGGGGTATAATAACTTTTTGTAGGCTAACCGATTCGAGGATCAGCTCATCACCGACGACAGAGACGACCAGATCTGAGAGGGCGATCTGTTGCGCTAATGGCAGGGTAGAAACCGAATTGACCGTGATCTCATAGTCATAGGTATGTTTTCTGCGGTTAATGTTATCCGCATGGGTATCAGAAATTTGCCCGATTTCTGCAAAGATGACATCCGGATTGGCCAGTTGCTCCCGGGACGCCAACTCTTTACTTATAGTAGTATGAAGCTCCTCGCTCCAGCTTGTAAAGCGGCCGATCAGAGCCGTTGCGGTTGCACCGCCAACCGTTTCCAAAAATACCTGATCATCCAAAATGCGGAACATGACGGATAGCGATGGTGGAGAAGCTACGGCTCGCTGATCCGGTGAAATGCCTGATAGGTCATGGTCACTCAATAGAATAGGATCGGTACTGCGCTGATTTTGGGTCCATTGTTGTAATAAAAGCTGGTGTATCCTTGACCATTCCATCGAGATGGCAGGATTTGCCATCGGTTTGTTAAAGTTGACCTTCTTCAGCAGATCAGACGAAACAGCAGCACCCGCCTGTTCACCATAATCTATTCCGGTTTCTGGGTCAAGCGCCTGCAATAACGGCACCCTTCGACGATCATATCTGCTTTTAAAATCACGGATGAATCCCTGTAAATGGACGGGGCTGGTCGGTTGAACCAAATGCTGCAATGCTTTGAGGCCATCCAATATCTGTTGTTGGTACCGCGTCTCCACACCACCCGATGCCACTTTTCTTTCCAATCCGGCATAAAAAGCCTGACTAATCTTCTCTCCCGGCAAACCCGAAAGCAGATTGTTGACCTTACCGGTTACGCCGATCAGGTTAAATACGGAAGGGAAAGAGAAGGCTTGCAGGTTCTGGTAGATAATTTTTAATTCCTGGCGGAAAACGGATGCTATTGCTTCGGGATTGTTCAGCAACCTTTGTAGATAATTTTCTCCGATAATATTAGCGGCCGTTTGTGATACAATGATCTGCGCATGAACTAAAAAATCTAAGTAATCCGCTGCCGCTGCCGGCCTGCATCCGGTTAGTTCGATGATTTGATCGATTATGGCTTTTCCCGTTCGCGGCTTATTTTGACAAAAAATTATTAAAGCGGCCGTTATCTCATTGTATACATACGATTCCAGCGCGAAGGAAACATACTTTTTGTCTGTTGTATAATTCGTTTTGATAAAACGAAATTCAGTCCCTAGCCTATAAAGCGTCGGATTGCAGTGATAGCAGCGTTGGCCAGCATCATATTTATTTAATGCCTCGGACAGCCTCAGTAAAACCTCCTGGTCAAAATTGACATGCAGTACGATATTTTGCCCGGTACCGAGTTGTATCGGTGCATCGAGCCCCCAATGTGCGACGGTATAAGAAGAAAAGCTACCAAAAGGAGTCGGCCGGAAGCTCATTCGGTTATAGTAACGTAGGATACTTGAGCGCTCTTTGGCGGTTAAAGATCCGATCTCAAAATGCTTGACCGTCAAGGTATGATAAAGTTGAGGGTTGGCTAAATATAAGGCAGTGTGGAAATATGGATCATTTAAGATCATTCCTATGCGGATCGGAGCATACTCTGTAAAGTTAAAGTAAGGTGTTCGCAGTACCAAGCTGCCGTTAAAAAAGTAATTTGTTGTTCCTGAACTTTTATTCACTTAATAGACTTGCAAAAACGAGAATAGCGATCGTCAAGATTGATCACACAAATTGATTATTTATATCAGTGCCGGGTTTGGTCAATTTTATAAATGAAAACATCATTTGAAGGCCTTGATTAATACCCAGCCTTTAAGCATTCCATAAATCTCACCGTCTTCAGCATTTTACAGGTATGGGATCAATTACTTCGGGAACCTTTCAATACACGGGTAATGACATAACCTCCGGAAATTAAGATCCGGAAACAGTTGGTTGCTTTAACGCTATCTTAACAGTAACTAAACAGCCATCGACGAAAGTGTCATTTAGCGAGGCAATTGCCTGTTTTGCACCATGCTGATCATCCATCAAAATAAAGCCATAGCCCAGGCTTTTCATCGGACCTTTATCTTTAATGATGGTTACCCGGGCGACTTTGCCATACCGGCCAAATAGCTCATGAAACCAAAGCTCCTCTACCTCTTTTGGAAAGCCAAAAACAAATAATTCTACCACCTGTTCTTAAACCCTTTCATCACTTTTATAGTAAAATGCACAGTAAGCGACTGCCTATAAGTATACAATTTTCATTAAACGCAGCACCATTGGCAATCAACGCTTATGCTGCCCACGATATAATGAAAGCATAATATTAAAAAGCTGGCGATATGGGCTTTCATTCAAATTATTTAAAATCGAACCATAAGGTCCCTGATACCGGCGTAAAGTTGAGCTGCATATTCTTTTGGCTTTGCGGGCCCATATCTTCCGCCGGCTTAAATTTGGTGCCGATAGCCGGTATGGCATTCATAAAACCAATGTTGCCAGCCGGAAACGGCGGACTGGTATTGTCGTTACCCGCCCCGGCAGGTTTTGGCGCTTTCAACATTTGCAGGAAAATATTTTCATCACCGGTGTATACCGTGAACGGATGCTCTTTATTTTCAATAGTTACCCAATAAAGGTTAGCATGATAACCTTTGAACTCCGGGTAATTCCAGCTCTCGCCGGTAATTGTATTGTTATAGTTTTTATGCCAAACATTCAATGTACCGCCTTTTAAACGGTTCTTCCAAACCCGGTATGGGCCACTGCCCAGCCATCTCATACCCGTTATTTTTTGCTCGGGGTAATTAAAAGTGATGCCGTAGAAATCAGCATCGCCTTTTTGCAGGAAACGGTATTCCAGTTTCACCGGCCTGCCCGGTGTAAACGTCCATTTCACTTTAAAACAGGTGTCGGCGTATCGGGCTTCAACGACCTGACTGCCGCCTGACGCATCGGTTTTGAGTTGCTTAAATACCGTATTGACCCCTGCCTGCACCGGGCCATCCGATAGCGAGATATCACCCGAAATGGCTTTTACCTTTTGCAGGTAACCGGTGCTCTTACTGAAATAATAGCTGATGGCATCACAGGTAATAATCAGCTGGTCGTTTTCATCTTTTGTGGTGATTATAGCGCCAGACGTGCCTTTGTTATACTTAGCTGCTACCCTTTGGGCGGTAGCAATTGGCCAGCTACGACTTACTATTTCCTTACCACCGGCATCGGTAACGGTAAGCCATAGGGCTTCGCTGTTCTTCCAATTGGCAGGTAGTTTCAGATCGAGGTAGCCGCTTGCTCCGGGAGCCAGGTGATAACCTTTAACTGTTCTTGCTGCATCAATAACCGGGGATGTGCTTTTACTTTGCGGCGATGAGAAGCTGACCAGTTTCCAGCTAAAGCTGCATCGGTCCAGGTCGGTGTACAGGTACCTGTTCTCAATGTTCAGCCTGCCGTCAAAGTTTTGCGGCAGGGTGCTATTGCTGATATAAACCGGCGACCAAAT
>NZ_JBWKPY010000011.1:0-81573 GCF_059418485.1 Mucilaginibacter sp. GW821-FHT07H05 | reverse complement strand
ATTTGGTCGCCGGTTTATATCAGCAATAGCACCCTGCCGCAAAACTTTGACGGCAGGCTGAACATTGAGAACAGGTATTTGTATACCGACCTCAATAAGTGCTCCTTTAACTGGAAGCTCGTCAGCTTTGCATCTCCACAAAACAAGCGTACCGTGCCTGTTATTAATTATTCCGGCATAGTAAAAGGCTTCATATTAAGGCCGGGTGCAAGCGGCGATCTACAGTTAAAACTGCCTGCTGACTGGAAGAACAGCGAAGCCCTGTGGCTTACCGTTACCGATGCCGGTGGTAAGGAAATAGTAAGCCGTAGCTGGCCGGTCGCTACCGCGCAAAGGATAGCAGCCAGATATACCCAGGGCACAGCCACCACGACAGGCACGGTCAAAGACGAAAACGATCAATTGATCATCACCAGCGATCAGATCAGTTACTGTTTCAGCAAAAGCACCGGTTACCTGCAAAAGGTAAAAGGTATTTCAGGCGATATCTCGCTATCTGACGGTCCGGTTCAGGCGGGCGTCAAAATGGTATTCCAGCAGCTCAAACAATACGCATCGGGCAATAGCCAGGTCGTTGAGGCCCGATACGCAGACACCAGCTTTAAGGTAAAATGGACGTTTACACCGGGCCGGCCGGTGAAACTGGAATACCGTTACCTGCAAAAGGGGGATGCGGACTATTACGGCATCACGTTCAACTACCCGGAACAAAAGATCACGGGGATGAAATGGTTAGGCAGTGGCCCGTACCGTGTCTGGAAGAACCGATTGAAAGGGGGCACGCTAAACGTATGGCATAAAGACTATAATAATACCATTACCGGCGAGAGCTGGAACTACCCGGAGTTCAAAGGCTATCATGCGGACCTGCATTGGGTTACCATCGAGAATAAAGAACATCTGTTCACGGTGTATACCGAAGATGAACACTTGTTCCTGCAAATGTTGAAGGTGCCGAAACCAAAAGGTGCGGGCAATGACTATACCAGCCCGGCCTTCCCTGAAAGCAACCTGGGCTTCATGAACGCTATTCCCGCTATCGGCACCAAGTTCAAACCGGCGGAAGAGATGGGGCCACAAAGCCAGAAGAATATGCAGCTGAACTACACACCCATATCCGGAACCTTATGGTTCGATTTTAAATAATTTAAATGGAATTAATCAAATGAAACCTAATATACCTATCTATCGCTTTTTTTTCCTCCTTTTTTCTATTAGCCTATTATCAGCAACCGTCCTTAAAGCTCAAAAATTTCCGATATATAAGAACCTGCCCTTAGCTAAACCTCAAACTCTGCCTAAGTTTGATCATGGCGACTTCAAAATAGACAAGACCAGGTTGAACTTATACCCGTCCGGATTTGTCTGCGGTAATAAACAAACGCTTGAGAAGCTATATGATTACTTATTGCATAATGCTACGGGAAAAACAACATGGGTTGAAAGAACCACCGCGGCTGCTAAAGTATTGAACCGTTGGGATTTCAATAAAGTCGCGTCCAGTCGTTATGTTTATGCGGTGTCTCAACTTCAGGAGTTGTCTTTAACCTATATGATCACAGGTCAGAAAGAACTTGGGCAATTTATTCACGGTCATATCATGCAAATAACCGAATTGCCCTTGGATTTTTGGCTGCATGCGGAGTTGCGTGGACTGAACCGCAACCGTCCGGTAGGGGGCCTGGAAACTGCTGCTTTGTCCTCAACTGTAGCGATGGTTGCATCTGCTGCTCCGGATTTGTTTTCGCCGAATGAAATAGAAGCAATTAATAAGGCATTAAAAGAAAAAGGGTTAGATCCATGTATGAATTTTCTTTCGGGAGATAAATCCAATAATTGGTTAGCCGTTGTATCCGCCGGGGCATATGTGGCAGCAAAATATCTGCATGATCAGCAAGGTATATCGAGGTCCTTTACCAGTATGGCTAACTATATCAACGGCTCGATTGAAACTGACGGGAGTTATGGTGAAGGCAAGGGTTATTTTGATTACCCTATCGGATCGCTGTTTCCAGCAGTATTGGCGATGAACCCCTCAGACAGAACCTCTTTCTTTTCAGCTTCTAAATTACGATACTCCGCTTCATGGATGGTATATCCGTATTTATTTTCATCAAATAACGCAAACAAAAATACGATTCTTCATAGCGGTGATAACAGTTACAGCGGATACTTGGATCCTAAAATAGGGGATTTACTGAGTTTTATGTTTCAGGATCCACTATCCATCTGGTTAGCAAATAGGTTCGTTAAACTACCCGATTTACGGGAAATGCTTTTTACTGCTTCTGTTTTGACAAAATTACCTGAACCCGAATCACCGGAACAACAAAGACTTGCCTTAGTTAAAAGTTTTACAAACGGCGATGCATTTATCCGGTCATCATGGAAGGAAGATGCCATTGTCTTCATGATGAGATCAGGGAATGGTTCATTGTTGCACTATAGTCATCAACATCCTGAAATTGGTTCGATAGGATTAGGCGCTTACGGCGAATACCTGATCGTATCAACTGGCTCAGCATCTTATCGAAGCCCATTGCACTACCAATGGGATATGACCACAAAGGCTGCCAATACAATTACCATAGATGATAAAAACCAGCTTTTTCCGAAAAAGAAAATTTATGTATGGAATACGGTCGATGTTTCCGGATTTTGGGAAGACGGAGACCCTAAAGCAGAGATTGTGCAGTGTAAATCGGGTGAGATAGCTGATGTACTGGTAAATGAGATGGCACAGGCTTACCCTATTCCGATGGATTATGTAAGGAGATCCGTTTTATTTGTGAAACAGTCCGGATACTTTGTAATTGTGGATAAAATCAAAGCAAAAGAGGGCGTCCATACCTACACCTCACGACTACATCTCAATAATAGGGATAGCCAGGGGAAGCTAAAGGAAATAACATCCGGCTCACATTGGCTCTTTACGAGACCCCTCGCAAACCTCGATATTCATATTTTTTCGGATCAGCCTACAGCATCAACAATAGGGAAAGGGTACATGCACGGCCTTTCACGCGACTATAGTCCTGGTGGTATTAACGAAGGGAAATTGGGAAGTTCCATTGAATTGGAGGTCCGCAATGAAGGTAAAAGCAATGAACAGGTTTTTTACACCGTTATTTACCCTGCAAAAAAGGAAAACCCGGTTCCGGAGGTTAAACAAATAAAGAACAAAATAATCGTTGGGGAGGATACGCTTACCTTTACAAATGGAAAATGTGCGATAGCTATAAAAGGCAAAACTGAAAGTTACGTTCTTTGGTGATTTGTGTCTACGACGATTAAAAAAATCTTGACTGTGCAGAGCTCCGGGACGGTTATGATAAGGTTTGACGCCTCCAACATAGCCAAATTGTCTAACGAGGCAGACTTTGCCCGATTTGCTGTTGCCCGCATCAACTGTTGGAATGACTTATCGCCATCTGCTCAGACTTTAACCCAAACTGTTTAAATTGCATTAAAGCTCACAATACGCATTCAACTTAATCTAAAACAGCGTCAGCTGCACCAACTCAATTTCCATTTTAGTAATCATTTTCAAAGTTTTAGATATCACATCCTGATGGTAATTAGTACGGTCAGTATCACCAACTTTTGACAACATATCTTTTTTCAATTCATCAAGCGCTGCGGTTAACGCCGCATCCCGGCTGTTGAATTTTTTACAAAACACGCTCAACGGCCCGCTGTGACCCGCACAGCCATAATTACAACTGAGCGCGTATGCCCAAAGCCTGTTCGGCCCGCGCCCGATACGGATACTGCTGGCTTCCAGTTTAATTGCTTCAAAGTCCAAAAATTTCGGCGAGGTGAACCAACCGGAAGCATTAAAGGCAATTTCGGTAAAGCCGAATGTTAAACCCTTCCGGTATTCATGTATATTCATCAGGATATGTCGCATATCTTCGCCAAAACCCGAAAACCACGCCAGTTGCTGAACATCATTATTTTCGATCAGGCCGAGTATTTCTGCAACCAGTTCCTTCTCATATTTCATCAGCCAGTTTTTAGCGCCATAATCCTGAATGGCTTGCGCTGATTGTAGTGTTAATGCGAACTTTTCCATAAGCTGAACAATTAAGTTTTTATTGCTTCTCCGTGCGCGGCGGGTGCTTGTCAAGGGCCCCGCGCATGCGGGGTTTATATACCCTTGACAAGCACCTGCTAAGCGCACGACCTTTGTAGTAAAAACTTAATTGTTTTAGCGGAAAAGGTGGTAACACCAAGACAGGCAGTTTATGAGGCTATTGCAAAACCACGTTTCTCCAACTCCAAAGCTGCCAGCAAAGCCCATAGGATCTGGAGAGAAAAGAATGCACACATTATCGTTCGCACCGAAGGAATACTTTGTTAAAAATAACCAGGTAACTGCCCGTATTTTAGCGCATGGCGCCAAATACGGGTGGTTGCGTCTGCGCGTTAAGCTGGTGAGCCGGAATGAGGCGTGCCAAAGCGCGCCGAATGAGGACGAACCTGCTTAACCGCGTGAAAGCAAAGTCATTAACAAGCCTGCTTAAAAATACAAATAACAGCCGCCGCTTAGCTACCATTATTTAACTTCGCCGCATGACTGATGCCGAACTGATCATCTATTTTGAAACTGCAAATGTACCTGAAATATTAAGGATAGACCGGGCCACAACCCAACACAAATTAACCCACTACGTGAAGCACTATCTGAATATGCTCAAAGAAAAGCTCGAAGATAAAAACATCCGCTACTGGCTGCTGCGAATAAAAAAGGCGCTCGATGAACCGTTTTCCGGGCAGGATATACCCCTGTTTTAGCCCCGCAGATAAAATTATTTCTTTTTTGATAAGTTACTGATCTGTTCATTGATCGCAGAGACGATCCGGCTTAACCATTGCGTCGCGATATAAGCGATATCCTGCTCGTCAAGCTCAGAATCGTACAGCTTCTTCAGCCGTATCTGCTCGCGTGAAGGCCCGATAGCGTAATGGTAATCTTCAAAATAAATGAAAAAATATTTAACGATCTCAAAAGCATCGACACCGGCCTTTTTGAACTTTTTCAATTTAATTTTGACTGTCGGATAAATGAATATCCAAATCATCATTAAACGTTACGTTATATTCACATCCCCATGCCAGTCTTCCAAACTCAGTACCTCAGCCTGCCTTGGAAAAACTTTTGTCATTAAAATACGATGAACTTCTTCATCGTAATCTGAACAGCAATCCGATAGGACGGTCAATAGGTAATCTTTATCTGCGGCTTCACGCAATGTTGAAAGGATCACTCCGCTTGTCGCAAAACCTGTTAAAATGAGGTGCTGAATACCCATTGCTCGGAGTACAACTTCCAGGTCGCTGCCGGTAAAGCCACTCACCCGGCGTTTGAGTACAGTGATTTCATTCTCATTCTTAAGTATTGCCGGATGAATCTTAGACATTTCGTCCATGTTCATGCCTTTCAGTCTTGTCTTACTTCCGCCAAACATCTTATTGTTCAGACTGATCTCAGGGCCATCTATTCTAAAACCCACAGTGACATAAATTACGGGTATATCTTCGCGTCGGGCTTTATTTATCGCTTTGTTTACACTATCCAGCAAGGGGCCCGGATTCTGAACTGTTCCCAAAACTGATATCTGCATATCCATGACCAGAAGGGCAACATTTTTTCTAATTAACATTTCTGTGTATTTTAAGGTTATAAAGTTAGTTGCTGAAATTAGGATATTTATTCCAATCGAATACATTCGTACCCGTTCGCATTTACAGCCTGAATAATTTTAAGGAAACGAAGATGATCTCCTTTAACCCTTAATATCCGGTCACAATCCTCCAGATCAAAATTTAGCTCTGCGGTAGAAAAACTTACATGAAGTACAATAAGGAGTGAGCGGGCCTGTTCCTTAGTCTGAACATTTGTTTTAAATACCTCAACCATAAGCATTAAAAGTAAATCCCGGTCAAAATGATCCGGGATAAATAGATTAGACAAAAGAAAAACAATAATTTAAAAAACGTAGAAGATACTGGCCTGGATGCTGTTGTTTTTAAAATCTCCCAGGATAGCAGATGGCACTTCCGAAACTTTTTGAACCCCGTAATAGTAGCGGGCATCAATGCCTAATCCCATTTTAGACTGGTAACCCAAACCACCTACTGCGCCGAAATCGACTTTTTTGGCAAATTTCAGGTCGGTCAGGCCGCCAATGTCTTCTTTAACTTTAAACCCGGCCTGGCCACCGGCAGCTACATATAGACCGGAATTGGTGCGGTATTTGAAAAGCAATGGTATAGAAGCGTAGGAAAGTTTGATGTCCTGGCTGGCAAATGAGCCGGCCTTAACTTTGGCCCCTTGTAGTGAGTAAAGAAACTCTTCCTGTACCAAAAAGTTGTCGGTAATTTTGTAGGCTACTGTTAGCCCCGCATTAAAACCCGGCAGCGGATCTGTTGCAAAGTTAGCGCTTGTGAAGTTGCTGTAGTTCCCACCCGCCTTGATACCGAATTCTAATTTGCTCATCAGCTTCTGACCGAAGCTTTGATTTTCTGAGGTGGTTGATGCCGGGGCAGTTTGGCTAAAACTTTTAAGGGATACGGCAGATAAAATGATTAAACCTAAGATTGACTTTTTCATAAAATTCTTTTTTGTTGTAACGATTTTTAAGTATCACCAGCTAATCGCTGGCTGATTATTTAAGTCAAAGGTGCGGCAAGCGCACATCGTTTTAATATGAAATGTGGCCGAGACGGGCAAAGTCGTCAGGGAAGCGGTATAATTTTGACTGAATAAAACTCAACAACAGGTTTCATGTGTTAACCTGGCTATAGGAGACCAGGTTAGCATAAAGCTTATCCCTTTGCCAGCCAGTTAAGGAAGTGAGGCGCTTTCCCCTTGCTGACAATGACCTTTTCTGTAAATGATATATTGAGGTTAAGCGATAGCTTCCTGGAGAAAAAGCTCGAAACATCAGTGATGGCTTTCCGGCATACTAAGTATTGCCGGTTCGCCCGGTAAAAAGTGCCTCCTGATAATTTTTCCAACTCATCAAGGTTCTTATTGGGATAAAAGGTTTGACCGGAAAAGGTAAGCAAATGGGTGACCTCGTTACTCAGGTAAAACATGGCGATATTATCCAGGCTAACAGGGATGATCTTGTCTTGGTGATAAACCAGCACGGACGCCGCGGTTTGGGTATTCTTTACGGAGAGCATTTGCATGAGGGCGTCAAACTGCGGCGTCTGGTCGGTTGAAAAAACCTTTTTTAACTGGCGGTACTTTTGAAGTGCAGCGTCAAGGGTTTGCCTGGTAAAAGGTTTTAAGATATAATCTATACCGTTGGCCTTAAATGCATCGAGGGCATATTCGTCGTAAGCGGTACAAAAAATGACCGGAACCGAAATTGGTTCCGCAACAAATATTTCAAAACTGAGTCCGTCTCCGAGTTGGATATCGCTGAAAATCAGGTCCGGGACCACATTCTTTTTAAAATAAACAATACCCTCCTTTACCGATTTCAACTTGATAATGTCCACAGGTTCATCTATCAGTTTGACAAGGTTCATTTCCAGATCGTCTGCAACGATCGCTTCATCTTCAATAATGACTATGTTCATTTGCTAATAATTTGATACTGACTGAAAATATATTGTGATCTTCATGAATGATAATTTCGTCTCCCGACCATAGCCGGTATCTTTCGGCGAGGTTTGCCAGCCCGTAATTGGTAGACATCACCTTCACTTTTTTCTTTTGAATATTATTGCTGATGACTAACCGGTCGCCATCCTGGCTGATCATGACCCGGAGTGGTTCTTCCGCTGTGAAGCTATTGTGCTTGATCGCATTTTCGAGTAATGGCTGTAAGGAAAATGAAGGGAGAAAGTATCGGTCCATACTTTCATTGGATAAATCGATATCGCAATGCAATGCCGTACCGAACCTGATGCGTTGCATGGCCAGGTAATCATTGGATAAGCTGACTTCATCCTTCAGTTTAGCAACATTTGCACTTTGGTGGTAGATGGATGCCCTTAAAAAATTGGCCATATGCACGATATAGTCGTCAGCTGTCTGGGTGTCTTTGTGGTACAAAGCTTTCAGGGTGTTTAAAGCATTGAATAAAAAATGCGGGTGGATCTGTTGCTTGAGCGCAAGATTCATCGCTTCAGCATTTGCGGCATGCAATCTCGAAAGCTCCAGTTCGCTATACATCTTATGCTCATACAATAATACAGAATCATGCAGGAGGGTAATCAGTGTATTGATAACAATGCCGGAGCCAACGAAAGCGAGCAAAGAACCGGGATCCCAAAATGACCATGCTATTTTTCCTACGCTTGCAAATACGGGTCTTAGTAAAAGATAGATCACGATGCTGCAGGCATAGCTTAATGATCGCCGTAAGCGGGAGAACCGTTTCGAGCGGATGGGGTTCGACCTGGCCAAAAGTATCATCAGCGAGATATCCGAGTAGCCAACCAATAATATTCCGAGCATGGTCAGCAAGGTGTAAGCTATAATATGATACAGCGGCTTGTCGGTATTTGAGGCGACCAGATAAAAAATAAACCCGATGACCAGTGTTTGTAACCACGTCAGTCGGCTCAAACGCATTAGCGGTAATTTTTCCTGCATAGTCGCTAATCTACTGATTTAAAAAAAAACGCACCTGTATTTATGACCGAAGCGGACAAATTCAGTAATAAATAGTAGAAATCAGGCCCCCAAGCGGCAAGAGCAATCTATTCCACCAAAGGTCTGATGTAATAGGCCTGCCGGGACGCCGTTTTTTCATAGCTGTTATGAAGATGTTCCGGTCTGATTATGCCCGCTTCACTTAGTTTTCATACGAAGTCTATCCCGGTGGCCCCTAATATTGCCCTTGTAAATAATCGCAAGTAAATTTTAAAAGCATGAAAAAGACAATTGTATTAGGCATTAACCTGTTGATAGGCGTACTCTTTATCGGCCTCGCTTCCTATATACAGGCACGGCATCAAACAGAGATCAAGGTAACGGGGATCAGGTCACTAAAAGGAAAAATCCAGCTGAATGTGTTTACAGATCAGGCAAGTTATGAGGCCGGGCATCCCTATAAAAAACTGGAATTCGATAAAAAAGCATTGACCAACTGTACCCTGACGATCAACTGTGAACTGGGACCTGGAGTCTACGGATTCACAGTAGTTGATGATGAAAATGCTAATGGCAAGATTGATAAAAATTTGATCGGTATGCCAAAAGAGGGTTTTGGCTTCTCTAATTTCTTTATGCAAAAAATGAAAAAACCGGCATTCGACGATTTTAAAGTCGATTTAAAGTCTCAGAGCAACATTGAGATTAAAGTAAAATACATGTAAGCAGCAAATCAATAATTAAAAACATACATCAAAATTAAAAGCTATGAAAACGATAATTAATATGAAAAAGACAGCCATTTTTAAGAAGCTATTTCCGGGCCTGGCCTTAGTGATAGCAGCAATCTCCATTTCTTCCTGTGAGAAAAACACGATCGACCCATCCGGGCAGTTCAATATCAAAGTGATAAACGCCGCAGCCGGGTCAGGAGCCCAGAGCTTTACACTGGCGGGTTCGGTGTTGCTGAGCGGTGGTCTCAATTTCGGAGATGCCTCAGCTTACATCAATGCACCATCGGGAAAGAACATGATCATGGAATTCAAAAATGCGTCCGGAAGCACCTACGCTTCCGGGTCGCTTTACACCACTAATGGCGTAAATTTCACTGTTTATCTGGCCGGGCAGGGATCAAATGCGAGAGTTAAATCTTTCGAAGACGACCTCGGCGCGCCGAATAACGGGCAGGTAAAAATCAAGTTCATCAACCTGAGTAACAATGCCCCGTCTGTGGTTACGATCAAAAACGGATCCGGAGATGACCTGGTGACCACCTTAGCCAGGGACGTAGCCAGCGGTTACAAATATGTGAGTCCGGGTAACCTTTCCGTACAGTTCACCGGCACTGCTTTAAAAGAAAATGTTGGAACTTTTACTGCAACTGACCTCCAAGCCGGTAAAATTTATACGCTTTACCTGACTGATGGCACAAACGGGGCAGTGGTCTTTAACAAAGTTTTACATAATTAAAATATTGCTTTTGGAAGCCGCGTGGCCTTGAACCAGGCGGCTTCTTGATTTAGTGCCTTGTCGGCCCTGAAAATCAAATTCGGAGAGGAAAAGCCAGAGTGACATCTTTGCCCAATTGCCTATCTTAGCACCTGATATGGGACTACCGCTGCGCATTACTTACGACAATAAAGATGAGTTTTTTGAACTCCTGACCGAAAAACCATCAGCAGGCAGCGCTGAAGTAGACATCCTGCTCAATGGCCATACCTACAGGATCCGCCGACAGGGTAAAGCCTGGACTGTCGAGCACGAAGAACACGGTCCGAACGCTGGTTTGTTCCAGGCCATCGGCAAGGCAATAGAACTCCGGTACCGGTTATGAAAACACCTCATTTCGATGGCCCGGATCGCTCTGAATATTTACATATTCTAATGATAGCGATATGATTGATGTTCTTTTAAATTTAAACCAGTTTAGAACGCAATAAACTACACCACCCTTCGGGCATTGAGATGCATGTTCAGCAGCTCTATAATCATGAACTTTGCTTAACCACCCGGGACACTTGCTGCAATATGTTAACCAGTTTTTCAATGCTCAAAGGTTTGGAAATATAGTGATCCATTCCCGCCACTAAACATACTTCCGCATCTTCAGCCATCGCGTTGGCTGTCATGGCAACGATTACTGGCTGGTGTTTTTGCTCCTTACGGATATGTCGTGTTGCTTCAAGGCCATCCATATCCGGCATTTGAACATCCATCAAGATCACATCAACCGGGCTACTGTCCAATACCTGCAAAACTTCCAGGCCTGTGCTGGCCAGTTCAGGCTGGTAACCTAATTTATGGAGCACACGGATGATCAATTTTTGGTTGATCTGGTTATCTTCCGCAACCAGTATGGCTAAAGGATGAACGAGCGCAAATTGGGCATCTAAAAGCGAGGCTGTTTTAACTTCAGCTGTTTCTGTCCCCTGCGTTAATTGCAGGGCGGAGCACACAACATTATGCAATTGCTGATATTTAACGGGCTTGGTCAATACGGCGGCAAATAACCCGGCATGTCTCTTCCTATTTTCATTGCCGATCGAGCTTAATAAAATAACAGGTAAATGCGCATATTTTTCCCTGATCTTCGCACCTAAAGCTAAACCATCCATACCGTGCATGTGCATATCGGTGATCACCAGGTCAAAAGGCTTTTCTTTTTCCAGTAAGCCCAGTGCCTGAATTCCATCTGAGGCCAGGTAAGGAATAACTCCCCATTGTTCTACCTGTGTTTTAAGAATTCTTTGATTAGTCAGATTATCATCAACGATCAAAATCCGTTTGCCCTTGATGTCCGGCATAGCAACCGGTTGTTCGGCAGGAATAACTTCGTCGCTTTCCTGGCAAAGAATGGTAAAGAAAAATGATGTTCCTTTTCCCTCGATACTTTTTACCATCATTTCGCCACCCATTAGATTAATCAGGCGTTTACTGATGACCAGTCCCAGCCCGGTGCCTCCATATTGCCTGCTTGTTGAAGCATCTACCTGCGAAAATGATTTAAAGAGCCGGTTCAATTTGTCTGCAGGAATGCCGATCCCGGTATCTCTTATTTCAAAGCTGAGCGTTAAATTCTTGTTTGTTATTTCTTCAGGCAAGGTAACGTTGATAAATACTTCCCCTTCCTTGGTGAATTTGAGTCCGTTCCCAACCAGATTGATCAGTATCTGGCGCAACCGGAAGCTATCGCCCAGGAGTTGTGGAGGGATACGTTGATCGATCTGATATAAAAGGTCGATCCCGTTCAGCCCGGCCTGGCCTGATAGTAAGTCCATAACTTCTTCAATACAGGTATGCAGATCAAAGGTGTGCGGATCTATTTCCAGTTTACCCGACTCAATTTTAGAAAAATCCAGGATATCGTTGATCACCTTCAGCAAGGCTTCACCGCTGATCCGTATAGATTCTGTATAATCTTTTTGCTCCTGGTCGAGCGTGGTCTGTGCAAGCAGTTCCGTCATCCCCAGAACGCCGTTCATTGGTGTCCTGATCTCATGGCTCATAATAGCCAGGAACGCGCTTTTAGCCTGGTTGGCCTGATCGGCCTCTTCCCTGGCTTTTTGTTCGGCATTCTTCTGTTCATACAGTTCTTCGTTGATCGCTTGCAATTCCTCTGATTGTGCCTCCAGCTCTTCAGCTTGTGTCTGTAATTCTTCTGTCTGGTCCTGTAAGATCTCAGCCTGCTTTTCTAACTGGCCGATCGAAGCTTTGAAAGCAGTGATCAGTATGTATAAAGCGATCGCGATAAAAACGATCGCATAAAAAATACCCAGGTTGTTGGTCAGTTCTTCTCCTCTTGACCGGAATATACCATAGACGGGCCTGGATCTGGCCCGATATAAAAATTCCATTAAAACAGGGATTGCGGATATTACCGTATAAAAGATGGCCCATTTCTTATTTAAAATAAAAAAGGCGAAGATCATACTCGTAAAAAGAAGGCTCAGATCTACCGGCAGAAACGTTTTGTCTTTTACAACAAGACAGTTAGCCCATTGGATAACCACCAGCAAGCCGATCTTGACATGCGTGAGCCCCATTAACCAGTGTTTGTTCCTGCTCAATAAATAGAGCGGGACAATATTGATGATGGAATAGATCAATAAAGGGCCATAATCCAGTTGAAAATTATCAATGAACTGAGCTATAGCAAGCGTAGTGAACAAGCAAATGAAACTTAACAGGTATCCCCACGCCAGAACAGCGATCCTTGCCCTTTGGATGCGGTCAAGGTCGTGGTCCGGTTGGTTAAAAAATAAAACCTTGAACATTGTACAATATAGTGATCTGCTTCCGTATACGTCGCCTGCATATTAAAGTTTAAATTATTACCTATTAATTAATCATTTGATTTAAAGGGGAAAGACTCGGGATGTTTCGGCCAAAGCCACATAGATACTTGGGCGGAGAGATCAGTGTTGGAATTGAACCAGGCACCCGTTCAACATGCTGTATCCAAGTGTAATGTTTAAAGCGATAGCCCGCGAGAAAGATTATATTAGTCGAATTGTAAAAAAAATCATGCAAGGTTTTTGACAAATCAATAGTTTCCTGGCAGATTCTTCTTTCCCTTACACGATCCGATCGCCATAGTTATTGGAAACATTTTTTAATCACCTTGCACCCCGACGATGTCCGTATTTGCGAAGAGGCGGATATGCAATGTTTTAATACTCCCGGTCGTCTTTTTCCGGCGACATTGCGCAAGCGTGACAGCGAAGGGAGGATCCCAATGGAAAATCAAGGCGTTTTTTGACGAAAACGATTCGCAGACAGTAATCATCGAATTATCGGCAATCGTTAATCGGAAGGACAGTTCTGTTATGCCGTTGATGAAATTGGTTAAGGATCGTCCTGAAAAATTTACATGTACAAAGGGTAACAGCATGTTTTGACAAGCATGGATAGTTAAGCAAATAGAAATGAGTTGAACAGCGATATTTTACTGTCAGAAACCGCCATCTCTCAGTTTAAGGTTTATAAAAACTATACGCCAACCGTAAAAAGTTGTTACCCATTTGTAACTGTTTTTCCATAGCAAAATTTACTTTCTTTGCAGGGACAATCCACCTTCGGATTTCATTACCTGGCAGCTTCCTGTGAATTATTACCATGTTTTACCAAGCCTTCGATGATCTTTCAGTCGGTTTCAGGAATCACCTGAATAACGTTAGCGTTAGCGAGTCCTATAAAAAGGGCCGGGTACTGCTTAGTCCCGGCAATACCGAACACCAGGTGCGCTTCATAAAAAAAGGTATCGCTAAAATGTACTACTATACCAAACAGGGAAAGCAGATCATTACCGGTTTCTTTGCAGAGCAGGAACCGCTGACCAGTGTAGAGAGTTTTTTTACGGATCAACCCGGCGACGTGTATATTGAATTGCTGGAGGATAGCACACTATGCGCCATTACCAAAGCACAGCTTGTGAACTGCTATGCCCATTTCAACGAATCTTATACCTTTGGCTTTCAAGTTCTGATCCATTATGAGCGGAAAGCCCGCCAGCGCGCAGATCTGCTCAGTATGCCAGGTAGCGAACGATACCGGGAATTCAAAACACTGATCAATATCGCCCGGCTGTCGATAGCTGACCTCGGTGCATTCCTGCACCTTTCCCGCAATCATCTGAATAAGATCCGGAAAGAAAGCTAGGCAATTAGTTCCAGCCAACACAATTTTTTGTCTTACCTCGCTTTGTAAGATTAATGACATCATTTTGTAAGCTATCTGACATTGATTTCAATAAGTAGCCATTAGCTTTGGATATACGTGATCTACCATGAAAAAATCCATATTAACCGAAATCTGTGTAGCGCTTCTCCTGTTGCTTTTTGCCTATACGGCCACGAGCAAATTCTTAGACTACGACAAGTTTGTCTTCCAGATGCGGTTGGCTCCAGTGCCACTAATGAAATCCGTAGCACCCATCCTCGGCTGGCTGATGCCGGGTATCGAAATGCTAATTGCCATTGGTTTGCTGATCCCACGTTTCCGGTTAAAAGCGATATACGCTTCGGTTATCTTACTGCTGGTATTCGAGTTTTACATCACAGGCATGTTGCTTTCCGGCCAGTATTTACCATGCACCTGCGGCGGGATTATTTCCCAAATGAGCTGGAAGCAGCACCTGGGCTTCAACGCCTTTTTCATCATGATCGGGTTAACAGCCATCATTCAAAGCAAGAAACATCAATTATCCACTCAAACAGATTCAAGAGCGAAAAATATAAAAAGTCTTACACGCGCGTAAAGCAGGTAATGCCGTTGCCTGAGATTAACGGCATATTTATTCATTAATCAAATAATAATACCATGAAAAAATTTAAAACCGGCCTACTGGCCTTTGCCTTAGTATTAGGTGTTTCTGGTGCTTTTGTATCAAAAATCCATGCTACGCCGAAGCACGTAAATCACCTCGTTGACACCTGGCAGGACACTAATGCGGACGGAAGCCTAAAGCTGACCAGCGCAGGAGGCAACACCTATGCTGATCAAAATGCAGCGGAAGACGCAACCGGATGTGACGAAATTGTCGCAACGAAATGTGCCGCCTCCGTAACCGCGCCGGACGGAACAGAAACAGGTAATTTCATTTACCGGAATAACTAATTCCAAACTAAACAACAGCTATTTAGCCAAGCATAAATAGCTGTTGTTCACGAATTGCGATAAATTATGCTTTTGAGATAACAAATATTTTTTGTTCTCGTCTGTCCTTGACAAGGACAAGCCCATGTTTTTCTAAGATTACATTTAACATTTCCGGTGTGTTTTGCTCTCCATGCAGACCCGTGAGATCGATATCTATATTGCTTTTAATACCCGTGCCGTCTACAATAATACCTGAACTAAGATACTTGTTTAGAAAATACGTGAGTTTTGAAATACTTTGGTTTTGCAGGGTCTGTACAATTCCGGCCTTATATAGAATTTGCGGATTTTTTCCGGAACTGAAAATCAGAGCTTGCTGATCCTTAGGTTTCAATACCCAACAGGTTACCATTCTTTTTTCAAATCTCGCGTTAAGCTTTAGGTAGATATTCAGATCATTAATCATATGCTGTCTTAAAATGCTGTCTGCATATTGAATATGAGTCTTTATTTCGTAACAAAGTGCATTCTCCTTTACCCATTCATGGCCATCAATTGGATTGCTTGTGTTTTTTTTATAGAAGCTCCAATCAAGTTTTGCCCTGGCTGAATCCGGCATTTGCCATAAGATCCAGCTCTCATTCTGCATAGGTACCGAATGATGAAATGCCGCATACCAATACATTGTTTTTGCATCTAAATTGGTAGCTAATATTTTATTGATCTCTTTGACATCGTCCACGTTTTGTAATGGCAAATACCCGCTACTTGCCGGAAGACCGGCCTGGTGACGCAGTAGTATTGATTTAATGGCGGCATCACTATCCTTTAGTTCGTAGGTTGACGGGTTGAAAGTCATAATGTCTTTCTTTACACTGAGATTCAACGGGACATTTTTTAAAGCTTCACCTACTATCTGTCGATTGGCTTTCCCACCGTCAGTAATCGCGATAATTTTTCCCTGTGGGTTTACCCAAATTAACTGCGGAACCAGTTTATGCGGAAACCAGTAAAACAAATTGGGATTATTCTTTTTGTTGTTCGTAATAAAGTCAAATTTCAAGTTCCTTAATTCTTGATGATTTTCAAAAAAACGCATCACCATGGCCGTTGGCTCTTGCGTAACCGCCAATATTTCTAACTTACCGTTGAACAGTTGTTTTAAACTATCCAGTTTTGGCCAGGCCTCAACACAGGGTACACACCAGGTTGCGGATAAATCAATGATCAATAACTTGTTTTGATACAGATCTGCCAGTCGCACTGTTTTCAAAGTATCTCTTAAAAAACCTTTAAGAGCGATTTCAGGTATCGTTTCGCCAACGGACAAGGCTTTTGCCTTCATGGCTTGCGCAAATGAGTGGACATTTATCATTAAGAACATTGTGCTGGACACGATTATTCGTGTTAAATTTTTAACGGACATAGCTGGTTGATTTTTAATAACCTGGGTTTTGAGAAAGGGAAGCGTTAATACTGATCTGATTTTGCGGAATTGGGAACAATGGGCTTCTTACGCTATTCCAGGCAGGTTTTAAGACACTCATTACTGAGTTAAGCTGACCTGTTCTTTCGAGGTCAAAAAAACGATGCCCGCCTTCTGCGAAAAACTCAATCCGCCGCTCCCGGGCAACTGCTGATAATACCTGCGTCTGGGTTAACGTGGCAGGCAAACTTGATAAACCGCCGGTTCTGGCCCGTATTACGTTTAAATCGCCAATTGCTCCTGGTAGATTCGTGTTCTGCTGCGCACGTGCTTCAGCCCGGATCAGGTATTGTTCTGCGGAACGCAGGTACATGGTATATTCTGCGTTGGCACCAGTCGTTGCGACCCGCAACTTGTATTTGTAAGGGGAAATATAAGTTTTTCCTGAAGAAACGACCGTGACCGCCCAGTTGGATTGCCTTTGATCTCCACTTTCAAATGCGCCTGATAAATTGCTGCTCATGGTATAAGATGGGGTACCGGAAGCTGGTGGTACTAAGGCGCTGCCTAAACTGGTAAATCCATTGACATTCCACAATTGCCATATTGCTTCGTTGCTATTCTTGTAAAATACTGATGACAAAGGTGATAATGGATAAAGACCGGAACCGATAACGGCCGATGCCTCTGTTTCAGCATCTTGCCATCTTTGCTGATACAGATAGGCCCTGGCCAGCAATGCTGATGCCGCCCACTTATTCGGCCTGATTTTTTCAGTGGTGGGATACCTTACCGATAAAAAAGATTTAGCCTGAACGAGGTCGTTTATGATCTGACTATAGACCTGAGCGACCGGTGTTCTTGCCGCATTGGAGGTAAGTCCCACATCCGTAGTAGTTATCAGCGGTATGTCGCCAAAAATATTGACCAGGTTAAAATGACAATAAGCACGGATGAATAGCGCCTCCCCTGTGCATTGCTTCCTGATCGAGTCTGTCAAAGCGGTTGCTGTTGATAATGATTTAATGTTAGCGTTTGCTTTATAAATGGTTACGTAAAGGTTTTGCCAGATATTGGAAATAGTTCCGTTTGTGGGCGTTAAGGCACCGTTGGCAAATTCTGTTGATGTAGCATTCAGTGTCGGTTGGCTCAGTTCATCCACATATAGCCCTGTATATTGTACGAAATTCGCGTCAAACGTACCTAAAGAGGTATAGTCACTTAAAGTTGCCGCTATCGCGGAGGCATCACTGTCAAAAACCTTATCAGTGGTCAATACATTGGGTGGCGTACTGATGTCAATTGCTTTTCTGCAAGAAGTAATCACTAAAAATAGCATCACTATAAGCATAGCATAACAAGTTGTATATCGATATATTTTCATAACTCAAGGATTAAAGTGTGATTTTTATTCCTGTTAAAAACGTTCTCAATGGAGGGACTGATCCTGAACTCCCTGAAATTTCCGGGTCGAATCTTTGTTTGTTATCAAAAGTCAAGACATTTTGCCCTTGTAAAAACAGGCTTGATGTTTTCAGTTTGAGTTTTTTCAGGAGGGATGGATTTAATTTGTAGGTAAGTGAGATATTTTTCACCCGTATATAAGACGCTTCACCAAA
The DNA here is from genome assembly GCF_059418485.1 of Mucilaginibacter sp. GW821-FHT07H05. Classification (NCBI taxonomy): domain Bacteria; kingdom Pseudomonadati; phylum Bacteroidota; class Sphingobacteriia; order Sphingobacteriales; family Sphingobacteriaceae; genus Mucilaginibacter; species Mucilaginibacter sp. GW821-FHT07H05. Next base: position 63,314 of record NZ_JBWKPY010000011.1, on the reverse strand, counting down.
CGTGGCATTGGAAGCATTCAAGTTAGTCAGATTACTGGAAAGGGTCGTAAATCTTGGTATATCTGTTTGGTCGCCGCTTTGCTGCCACCTGCCCAATACTGAAGCCGGCTCATTTTCGATAACCGAGCCATACGCCGGTTTAAATCCAAAAGAATTCTGCTTCCTATATTCCAGAAACAGATCCAGTTGGAACGCATCATAAGAAAAGGTGTTGCTAAACCCGCCGAAAAAAACAGGACTTGTTTTTCCTAACACAACAACATCTTCAGGGAATCTGACCACCCCGTCCTTATTAGCGTCTTCAAACTGGGCTACTCCTGTTTGCGTGTTAACTCCCAAGAAATGATACCCTTTTGTTACGCTTAAATCTTGCCCCACGACCAAGGTATTGGCATAGCTTGAGTTGGCAATTCCCGGATAGGACACCAATATGTTTTTGGGTATGGTAAGGTTTAATGCGCTTGTCCACCTTAGCTTTCCGGCCCTGATATTGATTGTATTCAAATCAAATTCCCATCCGGTATTTTGCACCAAAGCCGGTAGATTGGCCTGATAGCCTGAAAAGCCGGACTGGTAAGGCAGCGGATAAGTTACCAGTTGATTATCGCTCCTTCTTTGATATCGTGCTGCCGTCATCACGATCCTATCTTTCAGAAAACCTAATTCTATCGCAACCTCCAATTGATGGGTCGTTTCCCAACTGTAGTCAGGGTTTGCAATGCGCGAGGGTGATAAACTTGCTGTGCCGCCATAAACAGTGCTGCTGCTGTAAGCCGCGAGGTATTGGTAATCGGCTATCTGGTCATTCCCGGTTACACCATAGCTGCCTCTCAGTTTGCCAAAACTTAAAAAGGGGAGATTGTCTTGTATTAAACTTTCCCGCGAAAAAAGCCACGCCGCACCTGCAGCACCGAAGTTGCCGAATTGTTTGTCGTTGCCGAACCGGGATGACCCATCCCTACGAAAATTCAGGTCAATAATGTATTTCTGCCGCCAGTTATAATTGATGCGCCCAAATAGGGATACATATTTATACTCAGAATAGGCATTGGTTCCGGTTACGGTACTGGCTGCACTAAGGTTACCCAATAACGCCGGGTTATTCACACCTGTTTCAGTGAGCGTATAGCCTTTATCTACACGATCTTGCAAGGTTGCACCGGTCAGTATCGCTAAGGAACCGTACTTTCCATCGATCGTATAATTTAACTGCGGTTCAACAATATAGGATTCGCTATTGTTATCAGTTTGGTACGCAGTAGCGATTGGCGTTGTAAACAGGTTGCTTTGCGATATCTGCGGAAGCGTAGCCAGTTGATCAATATGGTACTTGGTATAGCCCAAACTTGTTTTTATACTCAACCCTTTCAATAAATTGTATTGCAGCATTCCATTGGTCATAATATTGTTTGATTGTATGCGAGTTTGCTGACTTAGCAATGCCATGGGATTATAATTGGCTTGAAAGTTATAGCTGCCATCCGTGTTATAAATCGGATAATTAGGCGGAAGCGTAGCTATTGTGGTCGATGCATTATATAAAGTATGGTTATCATCCGTTTCATAATTAGCCGTGAAAGTGGCCGTAAACTTTTTGTCTGGGCTGTTATGTATTAGATTGAAGTATCCGCCTCCCTTTTTATAATTTTCTCCACCCGGCAGTATTGACCCTTCATTCCGATAATTTGTGCTGAACAGAAACTTTGTAGCCGAACTACCCCCGGTTAAGGAGGTCTGAATGCTGGTCATTTCCGCCCGGTTTCCAAATTCATATTTCTGCCAATCGGTACTTTGCGTTTGGCTCCATACCAGCAGATCGGGCGCAGTACTCGTTGTAGGAGCAACCCCGTCATTCTTAAAGGCCTCATTGCGCATTTGCAAGTATTGGGGCAACATCAGGTATTGGTTATATCTACTGATCTCACTGAAGCCATGAGTCAAATTGAGCGTGAAGTCGGTTTTGCCGTCATTTCCCTTTTTAGTAGTAATCAGCACAACTCCATTCGCACCTCGTGAACCATAAATGGCCGTGGCATCGGCATCCTTTAAAATATCAATACTGGCGATATCACCCGGATTGAGAATACTGAAAGGACTGATTTGACCATTGCCTGATAGCGATCCGCTGAGGGGCGAAGAGAGAAAAGGAACCCCGTCTATGACATAAAGCGGGGTGGTACCTGAGGCAATGGAACCTTGTCCTCTTATTTGCACAACAATATCCCCACCCGGCAGACCATTAGCTGTTTGAATAGAAACACCTGAAGCGCGTCCCTGTAAGGCTGCGATAGGATTTGAAACCGGTTGTTTTTCAATATCGCCTGCGCTAATCGTTGATACGCTACCCGTATTCAACCTTTTCGTAGTCGTCCCATAACCGATAACCTGTACTTCGTTTAAAGAACTGGTTTCTGCTTTTAATTGTATAAATAATGTTGCGGCTCGATCACTGTAGCTGACTTCGATAGTTTGGTAACTGATAAAGCTAACCATCAATATACCCGATGGGGGAAGATCGGTCAATCGGAAATTGCCGTCCTTGTCGGCCATCACGCCCTTGTTGGTCTGTTTAAGTCTGACCGTCGCGCCCGGTAAGGGCTGCCCCTGCACATCGGTTACCTTACCTTGAATGATCTGACCAGGACGTTGAGAACTGTTCTGGGCATAGCACAACGGCCCCCAGAACAACAGCATCAGGATCATGACCAGGATGATACCGCTGACAAGATAAATCCCCGCATTTGGGCTTTTCAATTTCGGAATTTCAGTAAACGACGGTTCCAATGCACCACCGGAAAGAGTATGTTTATCCTTCCCAAAAGGCAATAGTTTGCCAGGGAAGCTTATTTTGAGCTTCATTTAAAAGGTTGAGTTAGTTTGTTAGAGGATTAAGCGCAAAGACAAAACAGCCATGCTTTAATCGCCATGGCTGTTAGTTGGGGAAAACAAATTATTCAGGTGCGCAAATGATATTCTTTAAGAGGTTTTTTAACGATCGCCAGTACCAAAAGGCAATAATGCCAGTAACTCGATTGAGTATTTTTAGATCAAAGATTGATACAACTTGTGATTTCATTGTTTGAGTTTTGTTTTCCAAACCTCAAACCAATCGATAGAATATTGGCTCCCGAAGGAGCCGGGCACTACTCTTTGATTCGTCTGCACACGGACCGCTTAGGACGGCTCTCCCTAAGGGAGATGCTATCAAAGATAGCACCAAGACACAAATCGCAAGTAGGCCCGGATCCCCAGGTATATAGGGTTTCCGGACGCTCACTTGCTCCTCGTTGTGTCTTAAGTTCCTAAGCTTGTGCAGACCTGAGGCTCATGTGAGCATCATAAAATACATATGATGCTTCAAATTTATAAATTAATCTTAATGTATAATTTTGTTCATACGCTAAGGTATATACTATTTTTTACAATAGCAAATTTGCTATTAATTATTGTCGTATATACTTGTCTATTTGCTTCTGTGAAATATCTGAAAGATCAGGAATTTATAGACAAATTTGGCAGGAGGCTGAAAGAAATTCGCGAATCCAAAGGCCTGTCTCAAGAACAACTCGCATTGATTACTGAAATTTCACAAAGTCAAATCGCAAGAACGGAACTTGGACAAGTTAATACCAGTATCAGCCATGTATCTGTTTATGCAAAGAAAATGAAAATTGATGTAAGGGAATTATTCGATTTTTAAAGGAATTGAGTAAACCAAGTGACTCTATACTTATGCAAAAAAAAGTAATCGTTTCAATTTAGTCGCCTTATAATTAGACTGTTAACCCAGATCAGAAATCTAAAATAAGCTTGTCATTTATTTTCAGAAGCATTTGTATTAATTAGAGTTTAATCTCCTACTTCAATCTTTATAAATGCCACCCGTTATCAATTTATCATTACGGATAGCTATGATCGTAAAATATTCATTTTTAGCATCTACAAGGGTGAGTACCATATAGCCTGGCTTCCAATAACCTATACCAAATACTTTGATCGGCGTTGGATGGGATTGAATAATGGCTGGATCTGTAACAAAGGTTTGTCGGGTCGCACAACCAATCAGAAGAAGACAACAAATCAGCAGGATTCTTCTCATACTTCAATTATTGAGCGTTTAATATCAATTAGCTTTCTGATACTACGATTCAATTGACATCCAACGCCATTTTGACAATTCACGTATAGCTATTACGTTCTATATACCAATGCAATCCTGGGCTCCTAGCATTAATCTCAAGATACGATAAATGTGTGGACGTAGAAACGGTGTTTGAAGCATTTACTTTTGGTTTCCCAACCACCATAGAAATGCAAATAAAATCATCCCGATAATAATCAGAAATATCGCAATAAATTTACCTAACCCTTCTAATATGTTTGTGAAAGTGGCTTTTTCATAAGAATCAAACTCCTCTATTCCTGCTGCATTCCTTCTGTAAAAAGCCCTGCGATTAACCCAATACCGAATCAACCACCCCAAACCAAAAACCAAAACAGCAGCTAATTTCATCAGGATAATTGCTGTTTTACTGAGGGCGGCATGTAAAATTAAGAATGGCATATTAATTAACTTAAAGTTAAGCAACAAAAATTAAAGTACAAAATTTGGTATTAAGCTATCGAGTTCAAAATCAAAAACAGGAAAAGCATTGAGTTTAGATAGAATTGATATTCAACTTCAGTTTTTATAAATACTGCCGGCTACCAATTTATCATTACGGATAGCCATGATTGTAAATTCTTATTTTTAATATCTATGCACGTTAGTACCATATAGCCTATCTTTTAATAGCTTATATCAAATATTTTGATCGGTTTTGGGTGGGATTAAATGATGGCATGTCGTTTGATTATCCATCAGTTATGTAGTAGTGCCGGTAGGTAGTTAAGAGCGTTATACTCAAATAAGAGCAAACTCCTTCAATTTGCCAAAACTTTATGTTGGCGATTAATATATTTTTTGGCTCTTCGCGGATGACTTGTGCCCGGTCTTTTGTCAATTCCTCAATGACTTTAAACGACCTTAAATCCGATGAAACAGTTATGATCTTAATGGAATGATCAGGGTATTCTAAATGACTTTGATCTTTGGGAAGTTTATTTGACCATATTAAAAATGGCCTGCCATTTCAAGCTTTTGATTTCTTAGCGCCGCACAGCGGTTTCGCCAATCACTTTTAGTTCTCCGATGGTCCGGCTTCTCACTGTGATGGTTTGATTAGTGCGTTGCCCGTAACCGTTTTAACGTATTCATTACGCTGGCGTTTTTCAGGTGAGCATTGGCGGCCGACTTCAGTTTATAAGGCCGGTTAAACAGTTCCTGTTTTACTTTGAAATATTCGGCAAGCTTCCAGATATTTTCTTTGGAAAATCCTTTTTTATAACTCAATATCTCCGAAATAAAACCTTTGCTGACGCCTAGCAGGTCGGCCAGGGCGTTAGCTTTTAGTTTATGCTCTGCCATTAAATATTTTAGCACTTCTACCGGGTCCGATTTTCCTAATGTATCGTGTTCTTCGTCCCATTTCTCTATGAGCAGGGTCAGCAGGTCAATCTCTTCCTCCACCTCCGGGTCGTTACTTTCCTGCATCACCAATTCTTCTAACCGGTTGCAATAATCCCAGTATTGGGTTTCGGTCTTGATAATTTTATACTGTAATACTTCCATTTCTCAATCATTTAAACATACTTACTGTATATTGTTCCCCTTTGTTGCAAAGTTTGGTATACTCGGCATGCGTGCCTATCCAGCAAATGAACAGGTGGACTTCCTTTCTGCCGAACATATAGCCGCAGATGAGCCTGTATTTATTCCCGCCGATATCGAATACGGCCCGTTTACAGCCTTTGCCCAAAATATCAGTCGCAGGAAATGTTCCCTGCATGTCTTCCGGCATTGTCCAGCTGGCGGATTTTAACACATCCAGCCAGTTACGAAAAGCATTTTTGCTGACCGCGTGTTTGGCCACAAAGTCCTGAATTACCTTTTCTTTAACTAAACGAATGCGCATATAAAGATATACAAATATAATAAATAGTTAGCCTGTAGCGAACTTTTTAAGGAGATATTTTTAGTTATATCCTGGATAAATTGATTTTTTTTCTATCCGTATGAAATCTTCGATGGGTGCATGTTCAAGATCAAAGTCAACTTTCTGCGCAGCTATTGTATATGTCCTTTTTATCACCAAGCATACCCCAGCATATGCCCCCTTGAAGCATCCTGTTATTTTTGGTTTCGAGGTGGCAGCCAGGTAATGGCACCCTCTACATATGTATCTTTAGAAATGTCCAGTATCACATCCTTGTTTACTGTAAAAGATGATTTGGGCTTTCCGGGCCCATTGAATTTAATTTTGCAATTAATAAAAGCAACAGTCAGTGGTTTAGGCGTTGCCGGTAACATCGCATTGATAAGAGCGATACCTCCAAAACCATTTACGGGTACAATGGCCGAAATGGTACTGTTTTCAATCGTATCTAATCCGTTTCTTAGCAAAAGATTGTAGCCGTAGTTGTCCTCCAATATCATATTGTCTGCTTTACAAGTAACGTAGGGATCACCATGGCACATACCTGTTGAATTCTTCCTTGCAATGAAACCCCGGATGGCAATTTCACAATCTTCATGAGCGCTGATGCCATCGTCACCACATTCTGTAGCTGAAATATTTTCAAAAACTACGTCTTCAGTGTGCCCGTGGATGTTAAACCCGTCGTTGATAACGTGCGTAATATTCATGTTGCGAATAACCCAATGCTTGCAAATACCTCCAAATCCCACTCCATTCTGGCGAAGCGGTGTTTCAATATGATATTCTCCCAGTTTTTTTTGAGGATCAATCGCTATGTAAAATGTTGTGTTTGAATCTTCATATGTCCATTCGCCTGGTTGTAATTTATCCGGAGCTACCAACGGTTTACGAGCACCTTTGGAAGAACGGCCCATTCGGTTTTGAACACCATTCCACACCATAAAATAACGCTGGATCGTGGCTGCTGTAGCGGAAGCTCCGCTTTTAAGATCCGGAATAAGATGATCATTCTGATAAATTCCGGGCCGGATTGCTGTCCAGTCGGCAGCACTAATGGTATCAGCACCAGTAAATATGTTCCCCTGCCCATCGATCACAATAGGTTTACCCGGGGCCCCGGATTTATTATGGATCGTAATTGATTCATGAATAGGATGATCTACTTTAACAATCATAATGGTATCTCCCGGATACGCATGATTAATAGCTTGCGCCGTCGTTCTGAACGGCGCAAGCTTTGATCCCGAATTTTTGTCTGACCCTTTTGCAACATCAACATAGAAAGTGCCTGCAAAAACTGACGATGAACCCATTATCAGCAACAAAACTGTCAAATGAAATAAGGTTATCCTCCATGAGGATGGTAACCCTGTTTTTATGGTTGATATCATAAGTTATAATTACGCATCATATACGGGAATAAACGTTAATTTAAAACGAGCCGCACAGCATCGGCACATACCATTCCACCTTCACCTTCATTCGAAATTTTGACACGGCATCCTTTCCCTTTGGCAAAAGGATAGTTACCTATTTTATACCAGTAACCATCGCTGGGTTTCTGGGTCATGTCCACAAATTCCGTTTTTTCTCCATCTAATGTGTTAATGGCAATCTTAACTTTTTTCGATCGGTCTTTAGCAGCTACATACATCACATATACATCGTAGTTTCCATCTTCTATTATAGCAGGGTTATAAATTAAGCTCGCTGTTTCAACGGGAGACTGCATTGTTGTTTTGTAGCCGCCTATCAAAAACGGCAAAGTTTTTTGGTTCCTGCCCCATGCCCAGGTACCAATTTCTTCTGCATCAAGATCATCAACAACAATCCCGTTGAAATAGCTTTTAGGCAAATAGGAATCCGGACTAAGTGGAATGTCAAAGATCTGCCCATGCTGTTTCAAACTTGCCTGTAATGCCGGAATATTGATCTGCTGAACAGCCACTTTTGCTTTAACAGCAAAGGCTGCGGCCGTTCCCGCCGCATCGCCTGTGGTCATATAAACAGGCTCCATTCGTATAGAACCATAAATAACATGCGAGGCAGACAGGCAAATGGTAACCAGCAGGTTTTCGCATTCTCCTTGCTTAGGTACAAGACTGGTGTAAGGTATCTGATAAGGTTTATAAGGGATGTGGTGTATGCCGCCCTCGACGATCAGTCTTTTGTCGGGTGTAATGGTTCTCTGGACGTCGTGACTGTCCATAAAGTAAGATCCCATTCCGATGACATCCTGTTTTTTTACATTTTCCCAGGCATCCTGTTGCTTCATTACATAAGCGCCTATCATCCGCCGTGCTTCCCTGATGTACAGCATGTAGGGCCAGTTGTTATTGTCTGCAAACTCGTCTTTGGCGTATCCATAGCGCTGTGCGTCAAGCCTCAGCGCTTCAGGCACCCGGGGATCGTTAGCGACGAAATACAGGTAGCCTTCTTCCCAATCTTTATGATACTGGTATATCTTGCTCCGCTCGGCATAACTGCCGTCCGGGTAATTAAAACTGGCATTGGGCAACTCCAGGTGGTTAATATCTGTTTTTTGATCTGGCAGTTGATAAACGGTACACACCTGATCGAACTTAGTGAACTTTCCTGTAAGGATTTTTTTTAGCAGGGGTTCATACCTGGCCGGATTATAGCGTGCCGGTTTAGTGAAAGGAACTTTGTTATTGGCTTTTGTAGTTAAACATAACCTGAAGCCATACGCCTGCGTTTTTTTGTCTGCGGAACCTGCAGCTGGGAAACTCTCGAAATTATAATCCAGCGGAAATTCTTTGGCCAGCGCTTTTATCTCTTCCAGATTTTTATCTGATAATTGAACCGGCCGTACCCCGCGTGTTCCTCGGCCAGCCTCCGATTCCCGGTATTGGCCGCTGCTTTCCCTTCCGACGATGTAAGACACATGTGCCCAGGCCATCAGGTCGCCTTCATAGGTCGCATCGATAAAAACGGTGCCTTTAAATACTTGCCCGTTTTCGAGCGCAATTTTCTCAATGCGTTTATTGGCGGTAAAAACGCCATTTTTTTCTTTGATCCTCGAATCGTAAAAAATATCAACCCCAGCCTCTTTTGCCATGTCTACAAAAGTTTTCTCGGCGTCAGAACAGGTAAAATTAAAAGGAGGCCCCTCAACTCCGGGCCCGTATTTCGAACGGACACGTTTTAAAAAATCCATCGTATAGCCGCCAATGGTTTCGGCCATTCCCACATCGGTATTGCCCAGGCCGCTGGTAGGCAGACCGCCGACATGTTTATTGTCAGCTAACACAGCTACTTTGGCTCCCTCTTTGGCAGCGGCATACGCCGCTATCATTCCAGAGGCGGAGGCGCCGTAAATTACTACGTCATATTTTTTTTCCTGGGCTGCCAAACGACCCGGAACGACAATGGTTGCCAATAGGGTAAAAACTAATGATAAACTGATAATTGATTGTTTCATAGTGATTTATTTTAATTATTGATTACTGGGGATGCTCCCATGATAAAAGTTAGATTGCCGCCCCTGATCAGATCGGCATGCGATAAATAATTTTTTGAATATGGTTTTCCATTCAAATAAATTTGTTTGATAAAAATGTTCTTATCAGACAAGCCTTTAGCTTCAACCGTAAATGAATGATTGTTTGTCCTGATGATGGCTTTTTGAAATGAAGGCTTGCCGAAAACGTATTGCCCGTTTGAAGGATTAACAGGATAAAAACCAAAGGAACTCAGTACGTACCATGCACTCATCTGACCGCAATCGTCGTTGCCACTCAAGCCGTCAGGTGTGTTATTGTACAATTCGTTCATAATCTGATTGATTTTTTTCTGTGACTTCCAGGCTTGCCCGGCCAATGTATATAGATATGCCACATGATGACTGGGTTCGTTGCCGTGCACGTACTGGCCTATCAATCCCGTGATGTCTAAGGTTGACCCTTCACTTTCAATTTTCGGGCTCGCAGTGAAAAACGAATCGAGCTTTTTAATAAATTGCTGTTTCCCCATCAGGGTCATTAATCCTTTGATATCATGCTGAACCTGCCAGGTGTATTGCCAGGCATTGCCTTCCGTATAATCGCCGCCTACGGTACCGGCGTGGGACAGACTGTAAGGATCGAATTTTTCAACCCATTGTCCGTTGGCGTTTTTACCCCGCATAAAACCGGTTGATTGGTCAAACAGGTTTTTATAATTTAAGGCGCGCTTTGCAAAAAATCTGTAATCATCATCCTTACCTAAAGCCTTAGCCATTTGAGCTGCGCACCAATCATCATAAGTGTTTTCCAGTGTCGTGGAAACAGCCTCCTTTTTGATGATATCTGAAGGAAGGTAGCCAAACCGGTCATATATATTCCAGGGAGAGTTAGGGTGGTTAACCGTTAAACTGGTCTTGATAGCTTGATAAGCCTTATGAATGTCAAAACCGCGAATGCCTTTTAAATAAGCGTCGGTAATAACAGGAACAGCATGATTGGCGATCATGCAGAAATTTTCGTGCCCCCAGAGTGTCCAAATAGGTAAGTAGCCTTGTTGGTCAAAGTGAGCTAACATACCTGCAACAAATTTTCCTGTTACTTTAGGGCAAATAATAGTATAGAGCGGATCAAGTGCCCGGTAGGTATCCCATAAAGACAGTGTTGAATAATAAGCTCCGGTATTAGTGTGATAAATTCGGTTATCTGCACCACGATAATCCCCGTTAACGTCTGCGATATTATTGGGAGCGATCAGTGAATGATACATTGCCGTATAGAAGATCTCTTTTTGTTTGCGGCTACCCGTTATCCTAACGCGGGATAAGTAATCGTTCCAAATTTCAGCTGCGTCTTGTTTTGTTCTTTCAAAATTCCATCGGTCGTTTTCTGCCCTTAAATTCTGTTTGGCATTGGTTATGCTAACGGTCGATAATGCGATCTTTAGCTCCAATTGTAATTCACCTTTATTTTTGAAGCTGAGGACAACCCGCTGATTTCGTTTTGCAGTAGAATCAGACAACCATGTAACGGCAGAAAAAGGTTTTTTCAATTGAATCACAAAATAGACCTGCTTTTGACCGGCCCAGCCCCTGGTTATGGTAAAACCCGAAATGGTGGTGTCATTTTCCAAATGAAGTTCACTTTTAATGACATGATCCTCCAGGCTTTTTCTATCGTGAACCAGGCCATGGCGAAGATCTATCAGGACGTGCCCGGTTTGGGATTCCTGAAAGTGGTATTGATGGTAAGCAGTATGCGCAGTCGCGGTTAACTTTACCATCACCTTTTCGTCCGGTAAAAAAACCGAATAGTACCCAGGCTGAGCTTTTTCCTGCAAATGGGAAAATCGGCACCGGTGAATATCTTTTTTAACCGAAGTTGCAAACGGAAGTAATAATATATCGCCCAGGTCTTTTCCGCCGGTCCCGCTAAGATGGGTATGTGAAAATCCAAGCAAAGTGCTGTCCTTGTAATAGTAACCGCTGCAATGTTCCCAACCCATGAAATCGGTATCCGGACTAACCTGCACCAGGCCAAAAGGCAGCGCAGCGCCAGGAAAAGTATGCCCCGTGGCGTCAGTTCCGATAAAGGGATTGACATATTGTGCATTACCCGCCGACTGTGCCAATACCAACCGGGGCAACTGAATAAGAACGAACAAGAAATAGATGATTTTTTTCATAACATGTTTAGATTAATATTCGCTTACCACAGTTTTGCCTTCCCGCCAATCCAGCATATTCAACACCAAATAGTTCCAGTTCTGAAAACCCTTATTGAGCAGGGGTTCCCCGCTTTCCGGTTCGTAATATTCGTGAAGCGCACCATAACGTTGAAAGTCCCTGCCAAAAAGCACAATGGTACTTTCTGCCAACTCATTGGCTTCCGCTTTAAAACCGTAATTGACTAACCCTTTCCAGGTGAGATAATTGGATATTCCCCAGATAGGCCCCAGCCATGAGGATGGATTTCGTGAAGCTTTAACATTATACATTTTTTCCATTTTAGATAATGTGCGGATGCCGTACGGAGAGTGGAAGGTGTCCGTGTTATGGTAATGCCCGCTAACCATGCGCTTAGCTTGTTGTGGGGTGGCTATTCCCGCCCACATGGCCATAAAACCAGACCATACACCTAAGCGCTGGATAAGGCAATCCCAATCCCTGGGCATCCCGCTGTGCAAAATATATTCCAGCCCATCGTTTATTGGGGTCAGGTTAAGATCCACACTGTAAAAGAAACCGTCGCGCTCGTCCCAGCAATGTTCCTGAATAGCAGATCTCAGTGTAACTGCTTCTTTTTCGTATTGCGTTCCTGTTTCTTTCAGGCCTAAGCGATCGCATAAATAAACCATGGCGAGCAATTCTTTGTACATCATGCAGTTAAGCAGGATAGAACCCGAACTTTTGGGAGGGCGGCCAAAAGTTGCGGGATCGTTATCGACGCCTATGGATTTATCATTTTGCCAGTAGTAAAGGCCGGTTGACCGATGGCGGTGATGCTCATAATAATTATTTTCAAATCTTTGAAGATTATAAAAACTGTCGCGCAGCCAACCGGCGTCGCCGCCGGACAACCGGACTAAGAAAGCGGCATGCTGCGCTAAACAGGGTTTATGCATATTTTCCGCATATACCGCTGCCGGTTGTGTCAGTTCATCTGCGGCCGCGGTCCTTTTTACAAAAATGGGTATCCAGCCAGCAGGGCTGCTTAGCGATAAAAAATTCAGTACGCAGCCTCGTTCGTTCGCAACAACCTGCGCTGTTGCCTTTTCATTCCCCGAATCTTGCAAAACTTGTCTTAGAGCCACATTGCTCAGCCATGAATCCCAATCCCACAGCACATCGGCATACTGGCTGCTGCCAGGTGTTAAAAAAGGATATTTGAGGGCGCCGCCAGCTGGCTTGAGCATGCCCTGATAGTCACTGTAAACTGATTTTCGTATCATAGGACCATAGGTTTCCCATTGACTGGACTGGGCATTACCTTTTAAGCTCAGGGTCAAAAAAGGTATCAAAAGAGCCACTGTTTGCAGCCCTTTTAATGGGTTATTGCTATTGATGCCCATTGATCGTTATATCTTTTGTTTTGATTTGTTTAACGGCAGTTGCCGCCAGTCCTTTGCTCGTAATGCAAGCTTTATCCACATCTTCTAACCAAATGGCCGGTCTGCGGTCTGCCTGATGCAGATTAAATGTGAGGTTGATGATATTCAGGTTCTGTACATGTCGAACATATAAACCATAAGCAGGCAGTGTCCAGCCAAACATCCTGTTTTCCGGATACCCTTTTTCATTTTCCGGAACAGACTTGAGTGCGTCTGCTTCAGTTCCGCCGCCAGGTACATCGATACTGATGTCTTTAAGCGTTACATTTTCGATATAAAAACCGGGCACAGCAGTGATGGAACTGGCAATCTGGCTATGAGCGGAAGCTTTGATCTGGCTGATGACGACATTTTTCAGCGAGCCGACCGCGTTTTTCCGGTTACCCAGCCGCATAAATATAGGCGTCTGCACACCGGTCATCGTTATATTGGAGATGGTTACCTTGTCCAACATTCCGCCGTCCACAATTTCTAAAGCAATACCGGCAAGGCCTGTAATACTATCCTTTACCGTATGTTGCGATTTGATATCCCAGTGATGCAATGGCGATTCGGCCGCCTTGTACAATACACAATTAGTGATGGTAACGTTTTTAAACCCTCCGTAAGAACTGGTCCCCATTTTAATTAAATTACAATTAGATGCCAGGCGGCAATTGCTAACCGTAATGTTTTCGCACAATTTTTTGGGGTTATCGCTTTTCAGGCATAAAGCATCGTCGCCACTGTCTACAGTACAATCCGTTATTGTTACATCCTTACTGTCAATGTCAATGCCGTCATTATTATAATTGGCATGCGAGTAAACCGTAATACCCTTGATGTGTATGTTTTCGCTGTTATATAACCTTAGCGACCAGGAAGCCGATTGTCTGAGCTGGACGTCCTCGATGGTGACATTTTTACTTTGCCTTACATACACCAAATAAGGCCTGTCAGGAGCGGATTCTTCTACCTTAAAGTGATCGCCATTCCCTAAAATAGTTCCATGCCCCGTGATAGAAACGCCTTCGGCTTGATTAATATACACGACAGCGACATAAGGACTACCGGAAGCATTCCCCGACAGTACGGCACCATCGAGCAAATGGAGGTTTACTTTGCTCTTTAATACGACACCGTTAGTCAAAAATGTGCCGGCAGGAACTACTACCGTTCCGCCACCATGATTAAAGCAATCATCGATCGCGCTTTGAATCGCTTGAGTATTAATTGTTTTTGAATCACCTACTGCATGATACTTGGTAATATTATATTCCTGCGCGTAAGAGCTGGAAAGCAAAGCGAACGACAGTACAAAAAAAAGAATGGTTTTAGAAAAAGTCATAATTTGAAATTTAGTAGGGTTAATTGTATCCCGGATTTTGTATTAAGCTTTTATTAGTGTCCATCTCCCGGCTGGGTATTGGGTACCAAATCTTATAATCCGCGTAATTATTTATTACAAGGGCAACGCTTTCATTGGTAAAGACCGGAGTGGGGTCAAGACTGGCGACAACCGTTTTTAACTTTCCCGTCCGGATGAGGTCTATTCGTCGCCACCCTTCGCCGAGCAATTCCCTGGAACGCTCATCCATCAGTTCCTGCATAAAATCTGCTTTGAAATACGCGGTATTGATCGTGTTTAACGTTGCAGTAACCCCGCCTGCTGCGCGGCTACGAACCTGACTGAGTAAAGCCCTCGCACCTGGCTCATCACCCGTTTTGAATTTGCACTCAGCATACATTAACAGGACATCCGCATAGCGAAGGATGCCATAATCAGTTTCCCCCGAATTGGCCGGCACACCACGGGCAGCGCGGTCAACCGGGTCGTCCTCCCGCCATTTATTAAGACAGAGATTAGATAAATTTGCCGAAATAGCGGTCGGCGTATAGTATTTGCGACCAGCTATTGTAACATAGGTGGCGGTAGCGGCAATATTCCCACTGAAACTTAAACTTTTCCTGCCATCAGCGGCATTGAAACGATTATACCCCTCTCTTACAGGCCGCATCCAGCCCGCTACCGCCCCAACGGTCAGATAATTACCTGTGGGCCCGGCCAAGTTAAAATAGTAGATATATTCATTACTTCCCCCGGGCCCGGCCTGAACAACCATCATATGCTCATTCCTTGCTACATCTTCCGTGGCGGATAGAAAAAGATAATTGAAAGGCGTGATGAGTGCGTAACTGCTCTGCGTATAAATAACCTGACACAGCGCCAGTGCTTTCTGGTACATCTGATCCTTGTCAACGGCCGAAAAGCTATTAAGCGGGAAATTGAGTGCTTCACCTACATTATTTTCCTTACAACTGGCTAAATACAGATACAGTTTCACAAGGAAACCTGCCGCCGTATATTTATTTACTCTTCCTGCCTGGGCGTTCCGGGCTGGCAGCGTTTGATACGCGAACTGAAAGTCGCTCTCCGCCTGCGTCATTACATCTTGTAAGGATGAACGGGGGGCACTCAGATCTGGAATTGTTGAAGTACTGATCGGAACCCCGCCCCATAGCCATCCCAGGTAACAATAGTACATGCCTCTTAAAAACCTGGCTTCGGCAACGATCTGATTTTTCCTTGCAGCGTCCATGTTGATAGCTGGTACTTTTTCGATGACAAAATTTGCCCGGTTAATCCCCGCATACAAAAAAAACCAGGCATTACTCAACAGCGTGTTCTGAGAGGTGTAAGTATAGTTGGCAATGGTGACATAATTGTTGTCGCTTGTGATCTTTGTCGCGTCAGCAATCAATTCGTCGCATCCCATCGTGGTCAGCCATTGCATTCCTCTTCCCCAGGTACAAGCTGTTCCCTGCCCCTGAATAACATTCGCATCAAGAATATCATACACACCGGTAAGCGCCAGTTCGGCATCGGCAGATGTTTTGTAAAAGTTGTCCGTCGTAACGAAAGAATAAGGCGTTTCGTCAAGAAATTTTTTACACCCGGCGAACGGTAGGCCGGTTAAAATAATGAGGAATATAATCGTATATTTAGATTTCATGGTTTTAAAATTTTAGATTCAACCCTAATGTTATTGATCGTGACCTGGGGTAGGCGATGTTATCTATTCCCGGGAGCAGGGCCGTATAAGACGCGATCTCGGGATCAAAGCCGCTGTATTTTGTCCAGGTGACTAAATTTTCACCGGTGATGTAGATCTTACAAGCGCGAACGCCCAATCGTTTGAATGCTTTGGTCAGGTTGTAACCCAGCGTTACGTTTTTAAGCCGGAGGTAAGAGCCATCTTCTACGTAATAACTTGAAGTTTCTATTTTACCCAATCCCGTTAAGGCAGCATAGCTATTGCTGGGATTAGTCGGCGTCCACCTGTTCGCCCAATAAGTGGTACTCAAATTGGCAAAATAATTTTGCCCGGCTTCATACCGATACCGCCCGGCATTTAAAATATCGTTACCATAAGACCATTGGAGCAACGCGCTGAGGTCAAAACCTTTGTAAGTGAACGTGTTTGAAAAGCCGCCGTAATGTTTAGGATTGCTATTGCTGATCACGGTCATGTCGTTATCATCAATCACGCCGTCATTATTCAGGTCCTTATATTTAAAATCTCCAGGTTTGGCCACCCGGCTTTGCATCTTCACCACACCAGGGTTTAAGACTTGCGTGCTGCCGGTTGTTGTAAAATCGCTCGTTTGATAGATACCATCAAACACGTAACCGTAAGCTGTGCCTATAGGATTACCCACGATTACCCGGCCTACATTCCGGATGAGGCTGCCTGATATGGTCACTGGTAAATAATTTACGCTTCCCAGCGATTTGACTTCATTCCTGTTGAAAGAAATATTAAAACTACTTGTCCAGGAAAAATGAGGCCGCTGAATATTAATGGTATTTATACCCAATTCGATACCCTTATTATCTACCCTTCCGATATTTTGCCATTGTTTCATGTAGCCACCCTGACTCGAAATGTCGGCATTGATCAACAAATCCCTGGTTTGCTTCAAATAGGCGTCCGCGGTAACAGAAACACGGTCTTTTAATACTGCCAGGTCAATGCCCACGTCATATTGATAGGTAGATTCCCATTTTAAATTGGGGTTGGCCAGCACAGAAGGAGCGATACCGAGTGAGACACCTGAACTGCCGGAATAATAGGCATTTTCTGTACCTGATAAAGATTGGTAGGCCGAGATCCGGTCATTCCCTGTGATCCCAAAACTTGTTCTTAATTTTAAATCAGAAATAAAATCGAGTTTTTGTATAAAGGGTTCCTGTGAAGCTCTCCAAGCCAATGCGGCGGATGGGAATAGTGCGTACTTATTTCCGGCGCCAAACTTGGAAGACCCATCATTACGAAGTGTAGCAGTAAACAAATATTTATTGTTAAACGTATAATTAAACCGTGCAAACTGCGATAAACGGTTGTATTTATATCTGTTGGTCGTTGGTGGGGTTGACAATATTTTTGCGGTAGATATATTGTCGGTTGCATTAATGGACTGGACGTCAAACCCCTGGCCGATCATGTTGAAGCTTTCATAATCATAGGAGTTAACTTCAACGCCTAAGAGCGCGGCAATACTGTGGAGCTTACGAAAAGTATGCTGATAGTTCAGGGTGGTTGTATTGTACCAATTTAAAGAACTGCTGTTGCTTAGAATGGCAAGGCCGTTAACAGCGTAGCCCCAGGAAGTTGTGGAAGGATACCATTCCTTGTCCTTTGAGCTGGTAAGCACGCTGCCGAAACTGGTATTGAAATGAAGATCTTTGCTAAGCTGATAATCGCCCGAAATGTTACCGATGATTCGGGTGATCGGTATACTTTTATAGGCATAGTTAACAAAATCGATCGGGCTTCCCAATCCGCTGTTATCCGGATCGTCGCTAATATCGCCAGCCTCGGGAACGTTAACCGGCTTATATAAAACCAGGTTCTGGATCAATCCGTTATAATTCCGAGGTCCGTCACCACCATTGGTTGCGGTGCCGTTACTCATAGAATAGGAAGCATTGATCAACGACGCGATCTTGAAATTTTTAGTGGCCTGAGTATTAATCTTGAAATTCATACTGTACCGCTGGTAATCATTATTCTTCACCAGGCCCTCTTGTTTCAAATAGCCGACGGAACTGGAAAAGGTCGTCTTGGCGTTTCCACCGCTATAACTCACATTGTAATTCTGTGTGAGGGCATTACGCAGCAGCAGGTTTTGCCAATCGTACGTTTTTAGCGAAGAAACATCCTTTATTTGATCGTAAATCCCATCGCCATTTAAATCTACAGCCCATACCGGGTCCTGCGGAGTAATGGCATAACGGTAAGCAGCATAGTCCTGAGCTCCAAGCAGGCTAAGTTTTTTGGTAGCAGCGGACGTACCTACATAAGTATTAACTTCAAGAGCAGGGTTATTTGCGTTGCCGCTTTTGGTGGTAACCAAGATGACACCATTTGCTCCACGGGAACCAAATATGGCGGTCGCCGATGCATCTTTTAATACTTCAATGGATGCGATGTCAGCAGGGTTGATCCCCGCCAAAGGATTTAGCTGAGAGGTGTTTCCATAGGAGGAGTTCGATACTTCCCCGCTATTGATATCGATCTGTACGCCATCGATCACATAAAGAGGCTGAACACCTGAACTAAACGAGTTAGCACCGCGAATGTTGATATTTACGCCTGCACCTGGTTCTCCGGAACTTGATGTGATCTGGACTCCTGAAAGGCGGCCTTGCATGGCTTCCATAAACGACACGGCTTTTGACTGCTCGATGTCTTTTGACTTTAATGAAGTTACAGAACCGGTAAGATCGGATTTCTTCTGGCTACCATAACCGATCACGACCACTTCGTTCAGACCTGTATTTTGCTCTTTTAAAATTATGTTGATCAATGTTCTTCCGGCCACCTGAATCTCCTGTGTTGTATATCCGATGGAGCTAAACACCAATACAGAATTGGTTTGGGGGACATTAATGCTAAACTTACCGTCCTGATTGCTCACTGAGGAAATTTGTGTTTCCTTAACTTTTATCGTTACACCCGGTAACGGCTGATCCTTTTCATCTTTGACCGTACCCGAAACGGCTATAGCCGTAACTACAGCGACGTCCCTGGGCGTCTTAAGCTTAATTAATATTGTTTTCTGTTGAATGGAATAAACGAAAGGTTGATTTGAAAAACATTCCTGTAATACCTTTTCTACTGGAGCATCCTGTATGTTGACGGTTACCGGCCTGGCGGCAGTTAAGATATCCGGATCACAAAGGATGTCATAGCCCGTTTGTCGCCGGATGTCATTTAAGGTTTCCCAAAGCGATGCGGATTTTTTATTAATACTGATTTTTTGCGCCAGAGAGGATGCACTTACTTGCAAAAATGCAACAAGCAAAACGACGAATGACAGTTTCATTACTCTCCACAATTTAGGTTTGATGCGGAAAGAGATTCCGCATCCAATTGATGTATAATTTTTATACATTTGAATTTATAGGTTAATTAATAATTGGTTGTGTTAACAGCGATCATTTTGATTACCTAAATACAGCTCCCAAATGCTGTACATTTCCAGGGGCGGTTGGAACGCCCCTGGTTATATTCTTTAGATAATTCTTAAAAGTAAATTATTGCATCAATATCACTTTCCTCCCTTCTATTTTATAATGAATCCCGGATGTAAATGCGATGTTCTCCAGTAGCTCAGTAAGGTTTTTATACCTGGACACCGTACCTCTTAGTCTTTTCTGTTTAATGTTATTTCCCTCATATGCTACATCTATGTTATACCATCTCGAAGCCGTTTTCATCACATTCTGGATGTTTACATCTTTAAACGAGAACTTTCCATTGGTCCAGGCCAAGGCCTGTTCGGTGTCGGCGTTCTGCACTGCAATATCATCCTGGCCGATCGCGGTAATCCCTTGTTGGCCGGGTTTGATCAATGCTATAATGCGATCATGACGCATTTGTATCGAGCCCTCCACTAAAGTTGCTATGACTGTCTGATCATCTAAGTAGGCCGATATATTGAAGTGGGTACCAAGAACTTTTATCTCTGCCCCATTGGCATTGACAATAAACGGTTTCTCCTTGTTCTTGGCGACCTCAAAGTATCCTTCACCTTTCAGTTCAACTTTTCGGATTTTGTCTGTAAATACGGTTGGATAAGTAAGCGACGATGCTGCATTCAGCCAAACTTGCGTACCGTCTGGTAAATTGATTTTATAGGTTTCCCCTTTAGCGGTCGAAAGCGTATTAAACTGATCATTCCCGGAAGTACTGTTCCCGGCAACGGTATAAACTAATTGACCATTGGCTGTTTTTGTAACACGCACACCAGCTTCTTCAGCGATCTCACCTTTGACAGCATCAGATAATATGACCTTTTCTCCGTTTGCCAAAGTAAGCGTTGCCGTATTTTTGCCCGGAGGGATATCATTTTTGAGCGGTTGGTTAACCGCAACCCGTTGAGGTTGTTGATGACGAACTAAAAAATAACCACCCACCCCCAATGCAAATATCAAAGATGCAGCGGCGGCAATACGCGGCCATGATACAATACGGCGGTTGGTCTCCGGTAATTTCTGGAAGATATCTTCTAAATCTCTCGTAATTTTGTCTTCGGGGATTTCATTCTGGAAAAGCTGATCATGGTTAACGTACCAGGTCTCCAGCAGGTTAATCTCCTCCTGTGTACACTTGTCTTCGTTATACTTATTAACTAACAGTAGTATTTCTTCCTTGTTCATTTATCGGGCTCTAACCTGTATATAATGTATAATACATAGCTATACCCCAGGGCGTAGAAGAAAAATTAAAAAATTGAATTGTTGTGAGATAGCGGAGATAATGTCACAATGGTTGTGAATTTCCTTGTCAGAATTCACAGCATATGAGACACTCAACCTTTCCCAGGACGAGTCAAGTGATAACCCATGATTAATAACAATAACCAATGACCAATCAGTTAATAAAAAAACAGGAGGATTAAAAATGTAAATATGCCTAATTTAACACGTAATATCTTCAATGCATTGTTAACTTGCTTCTTAACGGTTGGTTCTGCAATGCCAAGTTGTTCCGCAATTTCTGCATGGCTAAAATTCCCCCTACGGCTTAATAAAAAGACTTCCCGCATCTTCGGTGGCAAGGCATCGATCTCCCGGTCGATTATTTTCTTTAACTGATTTTCCCTTGCCAGGTGATCGGTTATGCAGATACCTTGGTTCACGGAGTCTTGTAACGAAGCGATGTAAACATATTCCAAACCTAAACGGGAGATTGTCCGAAAAATACGGTTACGTACAGCAGTATAGAGATACGATGAAAGATGATTTCCCAAATTAAGCGTCTTCCGATTATTCCAAAGCGACACAAACAATTCCTGTACTAAGTCTTTCGCTTCCTCGGTATTCCTTAATTTATTATAGGCATGAACGTATAAGGGGGCCTTGAAACGGTTATAAATTTCGGTGTACGCGTTATGATCCCCTGCCTTTAATAAGACCGATAGTTCTTCATCGTTCAATGTATCATATGTAACCATGATGGGGAATCACCAATAAAGTTATGGAAATAATAAAGCAATGTTAAAGAAAATATTTCATTCCGTTCATATCTGCTAAATAGCCTTTGGTTAAAGCAATAATTATTAATTCGATAACAATCGAGCAAATATTTGTACGTCATTAGACTATCAATATACAAAGCAAGGCGGTGATTTACGGAGGCGATACTTTACTGATATATCCGGCTTTTATTGTACGGATGATCTTTTAAAAAGCATTATAGCCAACTGAAAAATGTCTTTGCATATTCGAAAAAATCACGAACGCAGAGAAAATAGCACTTTTGTATTTGACCAAAACCGTTTGTTTAATATGGATCTGAACGCGGCTGCGTTTGTATCATCAGCTTAGCGCTCTACCTGCGTGGTTTCGGTCACAACGATCCTCCGGCTTGCCCTTATAATCAATAGGCTTACCGATCACACAAATTAATTGCCTATCAATGCCTTCTGCCAGCTGAGTTTCGCCCCGTAACCAACCGTCAAAAGCGGATTGGGATATGCACGCCGATATTTACTGCTTATAGTTATTATTTCTAGGTTTGGTTGTTGGCGTCATTATGATATCCGTGTGTTTCAACCGTCGAAGCTCATGCAGTCTTAATAAAAAAACAGACTGCATGTCGTGCAGCCTGTCCAGGTATCATTCTAAAAATTTTATCGGCTTATGATGGGCGGATCAAATCAGATGATCATCTTTCTTATAATCCGGCACCATTATAGCAACCCACATTGGGAGCCGTAGTTGCAGAAACCGAATTACCATAAAAGTCCCAGCCTCCGTTACCAGTAATCAGTGTCCCGGTGCCTAAAGCTACCGAACCGGTCAAGAGTTTATAACCGTTAACATCCCCGACATCCGGATTCGTCAGTTTAACATTACCGGTAATACTGTTAGTTTGGCTGGGCTGACCGGTTGCCGTGTTATTGTAGAAAGCATTATAGTTAAACACATTACCCGTACTGGCACCGAGGGCATAGCTTGAACTGGTTCCGTAATTGGCCATAATATTGTTGTAATAGGACGAATTAGTAGGGTTATATGTCCCCCAAGTACTGTGCAGCACGATCCTGATACCGGTTTGGCTTGAACCGATATCGAATGTATTATTGTAAATCTGGGTATTGGTCGCTTTACCTGAAATTTTAAAGGCCCATTTACCGCCGGTTCCTGTTTGAGTAGTAATACCATCCCTTTCTATAATATTATATCTAAACACAGTTCCGTCATTAAAATCATCCGTATCATGCCCGCCGGTAACCAGGGTGCCAAAGTCATTATTGTGCGAGTAATTATATTGAATGATCGTATTTTTGGAATCAAAATCAGAGTCCAGCCCACCCGCATCTGCATCACCTACATTCGCCTTGGTATAACGGCTTTCATTAAACTGCATGATAGCGTTATCTGTATTGAAACTGTAACAGGCATTTCCGGAACCTTTAATGGCACAATGATCAAATAAATTATGCTCGATCAGCGGATGATCGGCGACGCGTACAATGAGCGCATTGGATCCAGTGTTATAAAAGGTATTCGCGCGGATAACGATATTAACAGAAGGGGTCCAGTCTGTATTGCTGCTCAATGTCCGGGTGGACCAGGATGAAAGGAAAAACATACCGACACGATCCACATCGTGAACCGTACAACTGTCTACTAAAACATCATCAAACCAGGTCGGCGTTGTAGAACCGCTGACCTTGAAATAAATGCCCCCATTATTTTTTGTATTCGCGTCTGCTTCGTCAATCGCACCGTTGACGCCATGGACGTTCAAATTATGGAGATAGATATGGTGATCCACACCCTTGTTAAGCGCTAAGATATACACGCCATATTTTGTGGTGTTAGCAGCTGTATATTGGGAGGGTAAGGTTGCGTTGGCATAGTTCGTGGTATTGTTCGCTTCCCAGGTCGCTAAACTCACACCTGCTTCCGTTGCATTAAAATTCGTTATTTCCAGGTTGGTGACTTCCCAATATTCCTGGTTATTGAGGTATACCGTACCATTCGCTACACCCGCCCCGTTGATCACCGGCCGATTACCAGTGCCATAGCTGCCTATCACGATCGGTGATCCGTTCGTTCCTGAACCTAAAGGATGCAATTGACCCGTCCAGATCCCGCCTGCTTTAAACAAGATCTGATTGCCGGCTGTAAAAGTAGTGGCGTTCACTTTTGATAAGGTCTTCCAGGCAGAAGCAGTTGATGTGCCATTATTGCTGTTGTTCCCGTTAATATCATCTACATAATAAATCGTAGTAACGATTCCGGACAACCGAATTTTAGTATTCACCGCACCCAATTGCGGTGTTTCTGGTTTTTGTTGTACAACCTCGCTTTTTTTGCAGGCGCTTGCACCTAACAGGCATAGCAATGCCATGGCTTTAAAATTTGTTTTCATAAAATAGATTTATTATGAGTTTAAAAATTGGTTCGGTCTGTTTTGATACTTTGAGCCAAGGAAATTGCTTAGCCCTGTAAAAAAGTGACTAAGAAAAATAATAGCCAAAATTGTGATTCTCTTCACAGCAGCCCGCATGACGAACCCGTTCCCGAGTCGATAAATAGAATTTTTGTACATTTGAATAATAGGTTAAATAAGATTGATTCCAAGAGATCTGTTTACTACCTAAGCGCAGCTTTACAAAGCTGCCGGATGACTTGGGGTGGTGGAACACCCCAGGTCATTTTAAGGTCTTATAAAAAAGTGTACGATATTACTGCAAGACTCCTCCTTTCTTTTTGACATCATTATTCGTTTGCATTACAATTCAAACATCATCAAATGACAGTTAGATCGTATCTTTCTATATTTTTTTGTGCTGCTTGTTGGGCAACTCACTTTAACATAGACATGAGTTTCGTAACGCAAAGAAGGTTAATAATTGGTATAAGCTATTTCAGCTTTTTTGTAAAGACAGTAAGAGACAAAAATTGGACACCTGTTTATTTAAAAATATTTCTGTCCTGATGTTATACGGCAATAACATCAGTTGACTTTACACTTTTCACACGAGGGGCCTCGCACATTTAATCGAATTGCGTTAACCTTATGGCTGGCTGGCATAGTTCCTGCGAGTTTAGGATGCGGCTTATGGCTTTTGGTTATAGGGAATATAATTTTCCCATGACCAGGGAATGGTTACGCCGCTGAGCTGTTCGAACAGCTCCTTGAAAATGCTTTCCCCGTTGGAAGAGTTGGTCATCACGATATAGGCCATGTGCTGACCCGGCACCCCCATGCCGAAATGTCCCCATCCATCGTCATGCCCGGCCTTAAAGAAGACCTGCCCGTAAGGCGTTTTGAAGAGGTCGAAGCCTAAACCGTAGGAAAGGCCGATAGCATCATTCGCTTTGGTCGTCGCGGAATCCAGGGTGGGAAACTGCCGGAGTGAATGGATAGCAATCTGCGGTCTGAGCATTTCGTTCCAGGCCTTTGCGGATATTTTCTCCTTCCGCATCACGGCCGCCATAAATCGGGTATAGTCTGCAATGGTCGTTTCCATCGAACCTGCCCCCTGGGCGGTGCTTCTTTTTCTTTTCTTTAGCGTATCCTGGTTTTCAAGGTGACTGTTGGCATAGTCGCTTTCGAAGCGCGGCTGCCAGACATAGCTGGTACGGGTCATGCCGAATGGCTTAAAGATGCGCGCCTGTGCCAATGTTTCCAGCGGCTGGCCGGTCATTTGCTCGATGACAAATTGCAGCAAATTGATCCCCTCGCCGGAATAAGCATACTTGCTGCCGGGCTGAAAGAAAATTTCGAGCTTTTCCGTTCCCCTGGGGTTCATCCAGCGCATGTTGGGGAAACCGGTGGTATGGTCGAGGCACATCCGCGCGGTGAGCAGCTTCCAGCGATCATCTCCGGCCAGATCTTTATAAGCGTCATATTCGGGCAATGGCTTCGGTAGATATTGATAGAGCGGTTTATCCAGCTCCAGCTTTCCTTCATCGACGAACTGCATGGCCAGGTAAGCAAAAACGGCCTTACTGAGTGAAGCGGCATAAAAGCAGGTGCCGGTATCGTTCAGCGTGGCTTTCGTTTTATTCTTATAGCCATAGGCTTTGACATAAACGACCCGGCCATCCTTAACCATGCCGAGGCACAACCCAGTTACTTTTCCGGCGCTCATCAGTCGCCCGACAGTCGCATCGATGTCCGAAGTATCTGGCCGGCGACCATTGGTTCCGCCTAATATTTGCGCCGTGGTCGAAGCGCACAGGATGCAAAATAGCCATAAGAAGAAAAGCCTTTTCATAGACTCTAATATCGATAAAATTAAATAGTTCCGGTGAGAAAAGCGGATATTCGGTTACCGGCCGTAAATTGACCGTTCGCCTGGGGTAAAGTATTCTTGTGTGAAAAGTGTAAAATTAGTAGTATTATTTACGATATCTACAATCTTTCACTTTTGCTGAGTCAGTTTTTGCATTGATGCTAAGTCTTGTTCATTTAATAAAAATGGCTGTAACTTCGACCACGACGGACGATGCTTCTTATTAATGACTTCCATAAATAAATCCTTACTTTCGTCGATCCTTCTTTTTTATATCTCTAAACACTTGGCAACGTTTTTTAACGATCCTATTTAATTTGCGTTAAATTTTGTTTGTATGTTTATATATAATTTGTGGGACTTCTAAAAACCAATGAACCAAAAAGCAACACTGCGACTTGAGGCAGAACCCTTACTGCTTCAACGGGCCGCCAATGGCGACCGCGAGGCGTATGCTGTGCTTTATCAGTTCTATTTACCAAAACTCTATCATTATTTATACGGAATTGTTCGATGCAAAGAGGACACCGAGGAAATTTTGCAGGACATATTTTTGAAACTTTGGGAAAACAAACGGGAGCTTACCCATATCAAAACATTAAATAGCTATTTATTTAAGATCGCCCACAACCGACTGATGAACCTTTACGATCATCAGAAAGTTCACCGCAAAGCGATGACCTACATCAACCGCGATGGTGAGGCTGTGGGTGATAATGCAGAGGATCGTTTGATCTACAGTCAATACGGAGAAATCGTACAAAGAGCCATTAGTCTTCTCCCTGCAAAACGTCGCCAGGTATTCGAAATGAGTGTGGAGCAGGAGTTATCTCATGATCAGATCGCTGAAGCGATGCACATATCCAAATCAATGGTGAAGAAGCAATTGCTTACCGCCAAGCGTCAGATAAAAGAATATCTCCATGTACACGCGGGTATAACTGCTTCAATTGCCGCAGTCGTTAGTATTATTTTAAAATAATTTTTTTACCGGGGGTATCCTTTCTGAACCTCTCCCTGTCTTTACCATATAAACCAATAGTATGGACGAACTTCACCTCCGTCAATTTTTAAAACAACTATCTGCCGGTAATTATACCAATGAAGATCATCAGGCCTTTATTCGCTGGACTGAAACCTGCAGCCGGGAGGAGTACCTCCAAATGTTGGAAGTATGGCAGGATATCATTGAACTGGAACCAACGCTACTGCCTATTGAACCTCAGTTGCACACCCGCATAGAAGCCGCCCTTGATCAACTTGACGCCAAATTCGTGGATGAAGCTCCGCGGCGCCTTACACCGTATTGGTTTAAACTTGGAGCTGTTGCAGCATCGATACTGATCGTTTTGAGCTTTGGTGCATATTTTTTTATTAATCATCAGGTTGTCCCATCAAAGACGCACGGTGCCCTTGTTGCACAAACACTTATCAAACCTGGAAAAAATGCCGCTACTTTAACACTTGCCAATGGTAAAAAGATCGTGCTGTCGGACGCCGGTAAGGGCGAGCTGGCAAAAGAAGACGGGGTAAGTATCACCAAAACTGCCAACGGACAGATCGTTTACACCATCAAAGAAACAGCCACTGCGGCCCCCGGTCAATATAATACCCTGAGTACCGCAAACGGCGAAACCTACCAGGTAAACCTGCCCGACGGCACAGCAGTATGGCTCAACGCCGCATCGGCTTTAAGATATCCGGTTAAGTTTGACGATAAAGCAAGAATTGTAGAACTACAGGGCGAAGCCTATTTTGAGGTCGCAAAAAACCCATTGAAACCTTTTCGGGTAACTGTTTACGGCAGCCAGGATATAGAAGTGCTGGGCACACACTTTAACGTAAAGGCTTATAGCGAAGACCGTGACATCAAAACAACGTTACTGGAAGGCTCGGTAAAATTAACCGCTAAAAACGGTGAGGCGGTTTTAAAGCCGGGCCAAACCGCCATTAATAACCTGACTGGTAAGCTGAAGATCATACCAGCAAATATCGACCAGGCCATGGCCTGGAAAAATGGCCTTTTTGTGTTTGATGATGAAACCATACAGGAGGCCGCAAAAACGGCCGCACGCTGGTACGATGTAGATTTTGAATACAAAGGTGATGCCGCGAAAAAGAAACTGTGGGGTACGGTATCCAAATACAAAAGCATTAACGAGTTATTGGATAATATGACCATTACTTCGGGCATTCATTATAAAATTGAAGGAAGGAGGGTAATATTGACGAACTAATACTCTTCGGACAATTACCTAAATAATTACCCGGGGCGTACCACCGCCCCAGGTAATATCGCAGCAAAATGGGAGCTGCCTTTAGGTAATCGATACGTGATCTTGTACAACCAATTATTAATTAACCTAACAAACCAAATGTATAAAAATTCTACTGCAATCAGATGCGGCATTTGCGCCTGCGTCACACCTAAAGTATGGAGAATTATGAGACTGTCTTTTATTTTTTCACTGATCGCTTTTTTGCAGGTAAGCGCAAGTTCTTTAGCCCAGAATATCAATTTAACTAAACAAAACGCCTCACTCCGGGAAACACTGAACGATATCCGCCGTCAAACGGGATACAGCATTCTTTGCGATGCCGATATTTTAAACGACGCGAAGCCGGTAACGGTGGTGATAAAAGATACACCGCTGGAAGATGCGCTGAAACAGTGTCTGACTAACCAGCCGCTCACTTTTGTGATCAGGCAAAAAACCATCCTCATTTCTGCCAAAAAAGAGGTCAACACCGTAACGGCGATTCCAATTGTTATTATGGGCACAGTAACTGATGAACATAAAACAACGCTGCCCGGAGTGACCATCAAGGTAAAGAACACACCAATCGCGACAATCACCAAAATGGACGGGACTTATCAGATCACAGTTCCCGACGAGGGCGCTGTTTTGGTTTTTTCGTCGATCGGGTATATCTCTCAGGAGGTTCCGGTTCTGAAAAGTAAGACGATAGATATCGTTTTGAAAGAACAGAACACCGGTCTGAATGAGATCGTGGTCGTAGGTTATGGTACCGCTAAGGTAAAGGATGTCACCGGCTCGGTCAGTCGGGTCGCGATGGCGGATTTTGCCAAAGCTCCCGTAAAAAGCTTCGACGATGCGCTGGCCGGCCGTGTGGCCGGTGTACAGGTTTCGGGTAACGATGGCCAGCCTGGTCAGGTCAATAATATCGTCATCAGGGGTTCCGGTTCAATTACGCAGGATAATTCACCACTGTATGTGATCGATGGGTTTCCGCTCGAAGATGCCAACAGCAATTCTGTCAATCCTGATGATATTGAATCGATCGATGTATTAAAGGATGCTTCTGCGACAGCAATTTATGGTGCGCGGGGTGCTAACGGTGTCATTATCATCACCACCAAAAAAGGTAAAAAAGGCGAACCTGTGATTAATTACAACGGCTATTACGGCGGTCAGCAGATCATGAAAACCATCCCGCTGATGAGCCCTTACGATTTTGTAAAATATCAGCTTGAACTCAACCCGACAACTGCAAAAACAAGGTATCTAACAACACCCGGCCGCACGCTTGATTCTTATCAAAATGAACCTGGCGTAGATTTTCAAAAACTCGTTTTCCGTACCGCTCCCATGCAAAATCACAATTTTTCCATTCGCGGTGGCAGCGACAAGACGATCTATTCGGTTTCCGGCAACATCATCAATCAGGATGGGATACTGCTCAATTCGGGCTTTCAACGTTACCAGGGCAGGGTATCCTTAGATCAAACCATCAATGCAAAATTCAGGACAGGAATAAATATTAACTACAGCAATAGTGTCTACTACGGCACCGTACCATCGTCAGATGTCACCACCAATGCCAGCAACAGCTATTTGTACTCTGTTTGGGGTTCCAGACCGATAACTACTAACCCCAATTTCGATGTGCAGGACGATTTTATAGATCCTGATCTTAACGCCACCTTAGATTTCCGGGTCAACCCGGTTATTTCAGCCCAGAATGACATACGCAAAAACAGCAATAATACGCTGATCGCAAATGCTTATATTGAATACAAGATTATACCCGATTTAACTTTGCGGGTGACCGGCGGTATTACCAGCAATGCACTGCGTGACGAAAGTTTTTATAATTCATTAACGCAAAAGGGTAATTCAAGAAATATTGCCGGTGTAAATGGTGCTATCTATAATACAGCGACCGATAATTTTTTGAATGAGAATACTCTAAACTATAAAAAGGTCTTTCATCGTGACCATGCGTTTGAAGTATTGGCGGGTTATACGGTACAATTGAACAATTCCCGTTTAAGCGGGTTTTCAGCGACCAATGTTCCGAACGAGAGTTTGGGACTTGACGGCCTGGATCAATCGCTCAATATTACGCCGTTATCCAGCAGCACACGCTGGCGCCTGCAGTCATATTTAGGCCGGTTTAACTACAGCTATAAATCAAAATATTTGCTTACAGCTTCAGTGAGGGCCGATGGATCATCCAAATTTGCACCGGGCAAACGGTGGGGCTATTTTCCGTCAGGCTCAATAGCCTGGCGCATCAGCGAAGAGCCGTTCATCAAAATGATCAGCGCGGTCTCCGATGCCAAACTAAGGTTAAGCTATGGCCAGACCGGCAATAACCGGATTGGGGATTTCGCCTATTTATCGCAATTAACGCTCCCCCCCTCATCAAGTTATTCTTACAACAACGCATATCCTACCATCGGCGCCGCGATCAGTGCATTTGGGAACCCGGACCTGAAATGGGAAACAACCGCGCAAACCGATGCCGGTTTAGACCTTTCGTTTTTTGGACAGAGGATCGAACTTACTGCCGACGTTTACCGGAAGACGACCAACGATCTGTTGCTCAACGCATTATTACCCTATACCACCGGTTTAAGCAGCGCCTTTAAAAACGTGGGTAAAATGCAGAACCAAGGGCTTGAGGTAACTGTAAATACGATCAACATTACCGGTAAAAATTTCAAATGGACGACAAGTTTTAATATCAGTTTCAACGCCAATAAAGTATTGGCGCTTACCGAAAACCAGACTTCCATAACCACTCCTGTTGCATTTGACGCCAACTGGCGTGCCTTATCCCCATACATTGCCTTATTAGGCCAGCCGGTGGCGCAGATGTACGGTGCGGTATGGGACGGTGTTTATGGCTATGATGATTTTAACGTGACTTCATCCGGCGGATATGTATTAAAAACAGGTATACCCAATAACGGGAATCCTTCGGCCAACATCCAGCCGGGTGACATTAAATATAAAGATATTAACCATGACGGAACCATTAACGCTGCGGATTTTACGGTCATCGGACGTGCGTTGCCTATCCATACCGGCGGGTTTAGCAATAATTTTACTTACAGGCAATTTGATCTCAATGTGTTTTTGCAGTGGAGTTATGGTAATGACATCGTCAACGCCAACAAACTGATCTTCGACGGAAACGGTCGGGCTTTCAATGACCTGAACCAGTATGCGGATTACAACAACAGATGGTCGCCCGATAATACGCAATCAAATTTGTACCGTACACATGGTGAAGGGCCGTCATATTATTCCAGCAGGCTGATTGAGGACGGCTCGTTCCTGCGATTGAAAACGGTTTCCGTCGGGTATAACTTTGCAAAGAATTTACTGCAGAAACTGAAGATCAGAAATGCCAGAGCATATGTTACCGGACAGAACCTGATCACGATTACCGGTTACTCGGGCATCGATCCGGAAGTGTCGGGAAGAAATTCAACCCTTTCGCCCGGTTTCGACTTTTCGACTTATCCACGCGCACGGACACTCATTATTGGATTTAATATTTCATTATAAAAGCTAAAGTATGAAAAAGATTATTTTGTTATTGATGATATTCACCATCATTAGCAGCATCTCCTGTAAAAAGATACTCGATACGGTACCTACTGATTTTATATCGCCCGACAGCTATTACAAAACCCCGGCCGATCTGCAAACCGCGCTTAACGGTGTTTACCGTTCGCTAACCGTCGCTGATGTTTTTGGCAATAACTATTTATACATGTTTAACGCCAATACAGATGAGTGTTACGACAAAAATATAGAAGACAACCCCTCCTATAACTACGATGCCGCAAGCGCAAAAAACGAATCTTTCTGGAAAGGTCTGTATGCTGGCATCGAAAAGGCGAATCTGCTGCTCAGCAATATTGATGCAGTTGATATGGATGCCACCAAAAAAAATGTAATAAAGGGAGAGACATTGTTCCTGCGGTCGTACATGTATTTTATGTTGGTGAGTAATTACGGTGATGTACCGCTGATCCTTAAACCAACGGCATCTGTGCTGGATGTAAATATCCCCCGCACCCCAATGAAACAGGTTTATGACCAGGTTACAGCCGATATGATCACTGCAGAGGGGTTATTACAAACACAAACCATCACCTCATTGGGTTACGGCGGCAAGGTGTGCAAAACAGCTGTAGAAGGGATGCTGGCAAGGGTTTACCTGTACATGGCCGGGTTCCCGCTGAATGATGCGAGTAAGTTTAAAGAAGCGTTATTTTGGGCCCAAAAGGTCGTTCACCCCACTGCTAACGCCCCGGAGCACGCTTTAAACCCCGATTATTCCAGCGTTTTTATTAATTATGCGAAAGACCTATATGATGCTAAAGAGAGCATTTGGGAACTGGAGTTTTGGGGTAACACCACGGGTATTGATGAAACGACCTCCTATTGCGGACGGTTCTGCGGAATCAGGTGCACCGATGTGAACATAGGTTCTGCGGTTGGGTATATCAGACCAACGAAAAAACTGTTTGATTCTTATCAGCTTGACCCGGCCAATTCAGCAAAATCACTGGACCTGAGAAGGGACTGGAACTGTTCGGATTATTTCTGGTCGGGTGTGCCGGGTGTTAAAACATTAAACGGAACAACCGGCTGGCTGCGGGATGCGGGGAAATGGAGGCGCGAATATGAAACCATTTCGCCTAAGCAAAAGGATTTCACCAATGAAAATTTTCCGGTTCTTCGGTATTCGGATGTGCTGCTTATGCTTGCCGAAGCCGAGAATAAAGTAAACGGCCCTACAACTGTTGCACAGGATGCCATCAACCAGGTGCGGAGAAGGGCTTATGGGCTTTTGCTGCCATCGCCGCCCAACCCCACTGTAAATGCTGATGTACCGAAGACCTTAACGCAGGACCAGTTTATGCAGTACGTTAAAGATGAACGCGCCCGCGAGTTATGCTACGAAGCGCTACGCCGGAATGACCTCATCCGTTGGGGTAATTTTATTGGTGATATGAAATCATTTTTAGCGTACGCTTTAGCCAATGGCGGCACAGCTCAGGAGATCACCATAGGTGCCTCGAGAATTTCAGCCAGGAATATTTATTTACCCATCCCCATCCACGACATGATGCTTAACAAAGCATTAGTTCAAAATCCGGGATATTAATCGATGATGCAATGAAACCTATTTTATATACCATTTTAAGCGTTTGCCTGTTAGCGGCCTGCCGCAAAATTGAAACGCCAAGCCCCAATATGGATGTTACGCTAGCAAAAACTACTTACAGTGCTAATGACACGGTGCGTTTCCAGATCTCAGGCGATATACAAAACATCGTATTTTATTCGGGCGAGGTTGGTTCAAGATACGACAGCCAGGGTCAGGTCACAGTGGATAAAGGCAAAACCCTGCTCGATTTTAAATCGCAAACGGCCGGCAGCCCGCGCACCAATTCGCTTAAACTACTGATCACCAATAGCCTTGATATAGTTAATGCCGGCACCATCGTTGCCGCCAACTGGACAGATATTACCAGCAGGGCGGTGTTGGCAACGAACAGCACTGCCGTTTCATCGGGCGCGATCGATATCACCGACTTTTACCTTGCAGGGAAACCGGTAAGGATAGCCTATAAATATGAGGCTGCCACAAGTGCAACGCTGGCACAGCCCATTTGGTCGATGACGGCTTTTAATATCAATACCTCCTATAACGACGGTACGGTGGTCCCGATCACCACCATCGCCAACGCGCAGTGGGCGGCCTTCGATATCAAAAACCCGCAGGCCCAATGGACGATATCGGCTTCGCAGGTACGGATCGACGGAGGTGCGAAATTGTCGCCCGATAACGAGGACTGGGTGGTAACAGGCCCTTTAGATCTTCTGACATCCAGGGAACTTTCGGACTATGGCAAGTCCATCAAAAACCTAACCAGCACCGCATTAACCCAATACCAGTATGTATTTACCAAAGCGGGGACTTACACGGTCACATTTGTTGGTTTTAACCACAGTATCGATGAGCAAAAAACGGTCGTCAAACAATTTAAAGTCATCGTTAATTAAACTTTACAGATCCAAAATTTCAATAGAATATCTATGCTTAAATATTTTACTGCCATAGCGGCCATCATCTTTATTCCGTTACTTTCTGTAGACGGTGCTTCAGTAATAAGGAAAACAGAATCGGCAAAACTGGTCACGCTCGATTACAATGATCTGGTAGCCATAAAAAGCAAGATCAAGGCCGGTGACGTTCAATATACAGCCGCTTACAAAACGCTGATGGCAAGCGCCAAAAAACTGCTTACCCAATCGCCGGATAACGTGACTAACGGGGATGTGCCTCCAAAAGGCGATAAACATGATTTTTATGCGATCGGCAAATTTGCCTGGCGCAACCCCAATACTCCCGACGGTATGCCCTACATCCGCGGAGACGGAAAGTTTAACCAGGAAGCCTTTGGGGATCGTTACGATCTTACCCGGTTTGAAAAAACGGTAGGTAATATCAATACGCTTTGCCTGGCCTGGTATTATTCGGATGACGAGCAGTATGCCATCAAGGCGAAAGAATTTATCAACGTGTGGTTTTTGGATCAGGCAACGCGCATGAACCCCAACCTGAAGTACGCATCGGCATTGCCCGGTGTTTTTGACGGGATGTCGGGAGGTATCATATTTACGGTGGTACTGATCGATATGGTAGATCATGTGAAACTATTGTACAGTTCCAAAACCTGGGACACCCAAACGGATAAAGCAATAAAACAGTGGATATCCGGCTATATGGCCTGGCTGCGCACCAGCGCTTTCGGTAAGCAGGAAAAAGCGGAGATCAGTAACCATGCTACCTGGTATTGCGCGCAACTGGCTGCATTCATGATATTTACAGGCGAGCGTGATGCGGCGGCGGATCTGTTTGAATATTCAAAACAGATGATAAGCGAACAACTCGCGGCAGATGGTGGTACACCCCGGGAACTGAAACGAGTCAATTCGTACCATTATTATTTTTATGAACTGCGTGGCTTTGAAACCCTGGCGCGTGGCCTGGAAGCTTTAGGATATGACCTTTGGTCGTATCAGACAACAGATCATAAAGGGATCAAATTGATGGTCGATTTCGTTTTACCTTATACTGCTGCCGGAGGAAAGCCGTGGACATACGGCGGAGAAGTGGATCTAAAAGACTACGACATATTGACCATACTGCGATGGGCCGATCAAAAATACGATGCACCAAATTTACACGCGGCATTGAGCCTGCAGCGCCAGACAACCCTATTTAAAGGCTACAAATATTTGTATATACCTCCTGCAAAATAAGAATGAATATGAATGATAAAATATATGAGGATGGCCGGAGACATTTTTTAAAAACATCCGCCCTGGCCGGGCTATCCTTGCTATTGGCGTTAAAAGGTATTGCGAAAACAAAAAAAGCAACGCTTATCCTGCGGTCCTCCTGGCAAACCGTAAACATCGGCGATATTGGGCATACGCCGGGTGTGATCGCTTTGCTGGAACATTACCTGCCTGACGTCAAAGTGCTGCTATGGCCTACTGACGTAGGAAATGGCGTGGAAGAAATGATCATGAAGCGGTTTCCGAAACTAACTATCCTGAAAACGGAGTCAGATAAAGAAAACGCGATTAAGCAGGCCGATTTCTTCTTGCATGGTTCAGGGCCATCACTCGTTGGTAAGGATGCGATGGAAAGGTGGATTGCTACCGGTAAACCTTATGGCATTTATGGTATAACCTATCCGGGTTTATATGCCTTGGCGGCCGACCGGTGGAAGTACAATCCTAAGGATATTGAACTCATGAGTAAGGCGAGGTTTTGTTATTTCCGCGATTCAGTATCGCTCGAATTTGCCAGGAGCAAGGGACTCAATTGTCCGGTAACCGGCTTTTGCCCAGACGGCGCCTTCGCTATCGACATCCGGGATGACGTTTCGGCTAAAACCTTTTTGCAGCAACACGACCTGGAGCCGGGCAAATTCATTTGCGTCATCCCGCAGTATCGATTTTCCCCCTGGTGGGATATTCCTGCAAAGAAACGTGCGGTAGATACAGCCAAGGTCGCCTATAATGAAAAATGGAAGGAGCATGATAATGCCCCCATCAGGGAGGCTATTATAGCCGTTGCCAGGCAAACCTCCATGAAAATTCTTATCGTACCCGAGAATGAAACACAGGTTAGAATCGGGAAAGAAATGCTGTACGATCCGCTACCCGACGATGTAAAAAAGAAGACCGTTTGGCGCGATCACTACTGGCTGACCGACGAGGCCGTCAGCACTTATGCGTTATCGGCAGGGTTATTTGGTTTAGAAATGCATTCGCCTATTTTTTGTATCGCTCTGGGAGTACCCGCCATCGTTTGCCGCTTTGAAGAGCAAACCAGCAAAGGTTACATGTGGAAGGACATTGGCCTTGCCGACTGGCTATTTGATATGGATAAGCCCGCTGATGTCGCGGGCATTACCCCGGCCGTGCTTGAAATGATCAAAAATCCCAAAGCGGCGAAAGCTAAAGTCATGGCGGCCCAAAACTTTGTAAAAAAACGCCAGGCCGAAACCATGAGGGTATTAAAAAATAACCTGTCTTAATTTTTACCCCTGATATCCTTTAAAATATGAAAATTAAATACTACTACTTTTATACCATCTGTTTTTTCTGCGGTATTGCCGCGTACGGACAACAGCCGGCGGGCTTTTCAAAAATTTCGGCCCCCTTGCAAGTAACCGCCAATGGTAAAGAACACTTGTTCGCCAGTTATTATGGCATCAACTCGTGGAGTAAAAATGAACGTTACATTACCGTGCTCGAAACCGATGTTCGATTCCAGATACCCGATGAAAAACAACCTGCGACATTAGGTCTGGTAGACCTCAGAACCAACAAATTCATCCCGTTAACGCAAACCCGTGCCTGGAACTTCCAGCAGGGTTGTATGGCGCACTGGCTGGCCACAAACCCCGATTCGGTTATTATTTACAATGACCTGCGTAATGGGCACTATGTTTCGGTGATCATGAACGTGCTCAGTAAAAAAGAATTGCGGGTGTTGCCTTACCCCGTTGCGGCAGTATCTCCCAATGGCAAAGAGGCTATCAGCATCAACTTTTCGAGGCTTCGCATCACACGCACCGATTATGGATATGGCGGCGGTGGCCAAAATGCGCAGCCAGACATTGCTTACCCTGATAATGATGGTGTTTTCTTGGTCAACCTGGAAACGGGCTCATCAAAATTGATCATTCCACTGAGCCAATTGAAAGGCCTGGTCCCGGATATCAAAACAAAAGAAGGGATCGAGTATATCGCGCATGTACTGTTTAACAAAGATGGCTCAAAATTCTTCTTTCTGGCGCGGGCAATACCGGATTGGAACACGGTTTCGTTTACGGCTAATAAAGATGGAGGTAATTTACAAAAATGTTTTCCGGGCAACTGGGGAGGCTCGCATTTTGACTGGCTGAATGATGGCCGCCTGATGATCACCGCTATGCCCGATGAAAAGAATTTCGAACACATCCTTTTCACACCCGGTAAACAAGATTATAAAAAGCTAGGCGAGGGCAAATTGGCCGATCGCGACGGGCATGGCACATTTTCCCCGGATGGCCGGTGGATGGTTACCGATACCTACCCCGATGATAATACCCGCAACCAACACATTTACCTGCTCAGTATGGGAACAGGTGAATTGATCAACCTGGGCGAATACCTGGAACCGGCTGAATATACGAAAGGCTGGCGGGCAGATATCCATTGCCGGTGGAGCCCCAAAGGCGATATGATCGGGTTCAACTCAACCCATAGCGGTACACGACAGGTTTATATCATGAAAGTTTCGGAAAATTAAGCCCGGCCCCGTAAAAAATTTTAGCATAACTATGAAAAACAAATTGGGTGGGGTTATGATCCTCACCATCTTCCATATTTTTTACGCCAGTGCCCAACGCCGGGTTAACGTAGACCGGCAAATAGAATTATCGGTTCAACAATACAAAGCCATGCTGAAAGAACTTCCGGATACCGGATTGTTCCCCCAGTCGGTGAACCCGGATGGCGGCCTGCGGCTCATGAAAAGCGAATGGTGGGGCAGCGGTTTTTTTGCAGGGTCATTATGGTATCTCTATGAGCAAACCAAAGAGCCTGCTATAAAAGCTGCCGCCGAAAAATGGACGGCAGCCTTAGCTAAAGAGCAATACGATGCCACAACCCACGACCTTGGGTTTATGCTTTATTGTTCATATGGCAATGGTTATCGACTCACTAAAAAGCCGGCTTACCGTGCTGTATTACTTACAGGTGCATCTTCCCTCTGCACTCGTTTTGATCCTAAGGTGGGTGTGATCAGATCGTGGGATAAATTCAGGGAATACAACTACCCGGTGATTATTGACAATATGATGAACCTGGAATACTTATTTTGGGCGGCAAAGATTTCGGGGAATAACGTATTCCGTGATATTGCCATTGCTCATGCCAACCATACCCTGCAAAATCATTTCCGCGCGGATAACAGCAGTTATCACGTCGTCTTATACGATAGTACCGGTCATGTATTAGCTAAAAAAACAGCGCAGGGTTACAGCGATGCATCTGCCTGGGCACGTGGGCAAGCCTGGGGCTTATACGGGTTCACGGTCATGTATCGCGAAACGCACGACACCAGGTACCTGAACCGGGCAATGGCTATTGC
Source organism: Mucilaginibacter sp. GW821-FHT07H05 (assembly GCF_059418485.1). Classification (NCBI taxonomy): domain Bacteria; kingdom Pseudomonadati; phylum Bacteroidota; class Sphingobacteriia; order Sphingobacteriales; family Sphingobacteriaceae; genus Mucilaginibacter; species Mucilaginibacter sp. GW821-FHT07H05. Next base: position 24,411 of record NZ_JBWKPY010000011.1, on the reverse strand, counting down.
CAAATTTTTCATGGAACATCCGCGCCTGCCAAAGGATAAGATCCCTTACTGGGACTTTGATGATCCGGGTATTCCGAATGTACCGCGCGATGCTTCGGCTGCAGCCGTGGTAGCCTCGGCCTTGCTGGAACTCAGGAAGTATACCAGCACGAAAACTGCACGTACCTATTTTGCCTTTGCCGAGGATATTTTGGTTAGCCTGTCGAGCCCTGCCTATTTTGCATCATCGGGTAACCATCATTTCCTATTGCGGCACTCTACCGGGAACCTTCCCAAAAAAAGCGAAATAGATGTACCTCTTATCTACGCCGATTACTATTATATCGAGGCCTTGTTACGTTATAAAAACGCTAATGCACATTTGAAAACTAAAGCTCATCATTAATGAATTTACAACGATCAACGCAAACGGCTGTTTTTTTAAACGCCGCCGTCATTGTAGCGGCACTGGGGTATTTTGTAGATATCTATGATCTGCTTTTATTCAGTATTGTACGCGTACCCAGTCTTCGATCATTCGGCTTAAGCGGCGAGGCCCTGGTGAACGAAGGCGTTTTTATACTCAATGTTCAGATGATCGGCTTACTTGCCGGAGGGGTCATCTGGGGAATACTGGGTGACAAGAAAGGCCGCTTATCGGTTTTATTTGGTTCGATCCTCATTTACTCAATTGCTAATATTGCCAACGGGTTCGCCGGTTCCGTAAGTTCTTATGCACTCTGGCGTTTTATCGCCGGCTTTGGCCTGGCGGGCGAATTGGGTTCGGGCATTACACTGGTGGCAGAACTCATGCCAAAAGAAAAACGAGGTTATGCCACAACCATCGTGGCATCAGTGGGGGTGTTCGGCGCTGTTGTAGCGTACTTTATTGCCCGGAATTTTGAGTGGCGTACATCTTATTTCATTGGAGGAGGCCTGGGGCTTTGCCTGCTTTTACTCAGGATAAAAGTTTCCGAGTCAAAAGTATTTGAAAAAAGCAAAAACGCGCATATCAGCCACGGCAACATCCTGCTCTTGTTCAGTGACTGGTCGCGCTTTTTCAAATATCTGCGTTGTATTTTCATCGGTGTGCCCCTGTGGTTTGTCGTGGGGGTGCTTATTACTTTCTCGCCAGAATTAGGCCAGGAACTTAAAGTGAATGGAGCGGTTGATGCGGGCGCTGCAGTGGCCTGGTGTTATGGAGGGCTGATGTTAGGCGATATTGCGAGCGGATTGCTTAGCCAGCTATTGAATAGCAGGCTTAAGGTAGTTTACATTTACCTGTTTTTAGCGATTGTGGCAATTGCGGTCTACCTCTGTTCAAATGGTTTATCGCTAACGGCATTTTATATGCTTTGTCTGGCACTGGGTTTTTCGGTTGGGTATTGGGTGATCTTTATCACCATTGCCGCGGAACAATTTGGCACTAACATCAGGGCTACGGTAACTACAACGGCCCCCAACTTTGTAAGAGGCATGGTTGTGCCCATTACCATCTCATTTCAATACCTTAAAACTGATGTTTTCCATACCGGAAAAGCAGCAGCGGCGATAGTTGGCACTGCCTGCTTTATTTTAGCTTTTTGGTCACTGGCCCGAATGCAGGAAACCTTTTCGAAAGATCTCGACTACCTTGAAACCGACAATTAAATAACTTAAAACCCCTAGATGTATGCAAAAAATACGCTGTATTTTCATTTTTGTTTTCTTCATAGCCGGTAGTGGCTTTGCGCAACAGCACGTACTACAGAATATACAAGCGCGTAAACCTCTTAGTCTTGATGGTCGCTGGAATTATATTATTGATCCATACGAAAATGGTTTTTACGATTACCGCCGCGAGGCCTTTGACAGATCGGCTACCGGTTCAGGGGGCTATTATGATGACCGTAAACCAAAAGATAAAGATGATCTGGTGGAATACGATTTTGATCATTCGCCTACACTAAACGTTCCCGGAGATTGGAATTCCCAGGTTGAGAAGCTGGAGTTATATGAAGGGACCATCTGGTACCGTCGTAAGTTCAAAGCCAGTGTAAAAACGGACAAACGCTATATGTTATATTTTGCAGCGGTAAATTATGAAGCCCACGTTTATCTTAACGGTAAAAAACTGGGCATGCATAAAGGCGGTTTTAATGCCTTTCAATTCGAGATAACTGGTAAACTCGTTAATGGCGAGAACACTGTTGTAGTTAAGGTCGATAATACCCGCAAGCCAGATGAAGTACCGACTATAAACACCGACTGGTGGAACTACGGTGGCATAACGCGCGATGTTTATATAGCCGAAGTACCCGATACCTATATTGCCGATTACAAAGTACAACTGGCTAAAACAGACGCTTCGCGTTTAGAAGGCTTTGTACAACTTGACGGAAAAGACCTGACACGCACAATTACGCTACAAATCCCCGAAGCAAACGTTAAGGTCAATCTCACACCTGATGCGAAAGGCCGTGCGGTGATTAATCTACCGGTCAGGAAGCTAAACTATTGGTCGCCAGATAATCCCAAACTTTACCATATTAGCATCAATACACCTGGGGATACCATTACTGACCGGATCGGATTTCGCAATATCGTTGTAAACGGAAAAGATATATTGCTCAACGGCAAATCGATTTTTCTGCGTGGTATCTGCATCCATGATGAAAACCCCTTACTACATGGCCGTAATCGCTCGTCAGGAGATCTGCGCATGTTGTTGAGTTGGGCCAAAGAACTCAATTGTAACTTTGTACGACTGGCACATTACCAGCATAACGAAGAGATGATGCGGCTGGCGGACGAAATGGGCCTGATGGTTTGGGCCGAGGTGCCTGTATACTGGACCATCGCATGGGAGAACCCAGCCACGTATCAAAATGCCGAAACGCAAATAACCGATCTGGTTACCCGTGATATAAACCGCGCGAGCGTTATTGTATGGTCTATCGGTAATGAAACGCCGGTTAGTGAACCCCGACTAAAATTTATGGGGAATCTTGCCGCAAAGGTGCGTAGTTTAGATGATACGCGGCTGGTGGCTGCCGCTCTTGAGGTACATCGCGAGGGCAACGAAATTATCGTTGATGACCCACTTGGTGAAAAACTTGACCTGGCCAGTTTTAACGAATATGCCGGCTGGTATTGGGGCGGCGATCCGTCAGGCATTACCAAATACAATTTCAATATTAAATACAATAAACCGGTTGTGATCACCGAGTTTGGCGGTGACGCGTTAGCAGGGAACCATGCCGATGCCAGCACACGTTGGAGTGAGGAGTACCAGGAAGCGATCTATAAAAACCAGATAGCCATGCTAAGTAAAATAGATGCGTTGCGCGGCACAACGCCATGGATACTGGCGGATTTTCGCTCACCGAGACGCCCGCATCCCCTATATCAGAACTATTGGAACCGCAAGGGCCTGATATCAGAAACCGGGAAAAAGAAACTGGCTTTTTATGTATTAAAGGACTTTTACGATCAAATACAATTAAAGTATGATAAACCACGATATCTAAAAGTCGATTGAATATTTCCAATAACTGTGTCTTAGGTGATGCACCGGTAAACCCAATTTTTGCGTAGAACCATGCGTGCCTGTAATTCAGTGCTCCTTTCTAGCTTTGACGGGACTAATATGTTTCCAAACCTGGTAAGCTTTCAATTTAAATAAAAAAACAGGCTGCATGTCGTGCAGCCTGTCCAGGTATTATTCTAAAAATTTAACCGGCTTGTGATGAACCGATCAAATCAGGTAATCATCTTTCTTATAATCCGGCACCATTATAGCAGCCTACATGGGGCTTATTGTCGCAGAAGCCAAAACAATTCAACATTAATTTACTAAGCGAAAAGGAAAGAGTTGTTCCGGGATGATCTTACGCGCCGTATGAACAACACCTGCTATTAAATATAACGGCCTAAAATCATTAATTTTGTAAATGCCATTGATTTGACCTGAATGCTTCCAAAGACCCTAGCTTGAAAGAAATGCGAAGATATATTTTTTTAACCTGCGTAATGCTTTTGAAGGCAATTAGTCTTTTTCCTCAATCTCCTCTTGTATTTAAGCGGATTACGGTTGATAATGGATTGCCCCAAAACATAGCACAGAGCATTTTTCAAGATAAAAAGGGCCTGATCTGGATCGGTACGTTTGGCGGCTTAAGTAAATTTGATGGTATCGAGTTTACGACGTACAAGAACGATCCGGCTGACCTCCAAAGTTTAAGCAATAACCGAATCAACAAGATAGCAGCAGATCAACTTGGCCGCTTATGGATCGGCACTGCAAATGGTATCAACCGGTACGACCCTAGTACTGACCGCTTCGTACGATATTCAATGAAAAATTCCGACGCCAAGTATGGCGTATTCGACATCGTGACCGATAAGAGCGGCAGGGTGTGGGCGGCTTCTCAATATGGCTTATTGCGTTATGATCCGAAACATAAGACCGGCAACTCTTTTGATTTTATTAACTGTATCAATGGAAAGGTCCAGGCTCTGTTTATAGACCATGATCAGCATCTTTGGATTGCGGGCATGCAGGAATTGAGATTTTATGACCTTGTCACCGATAAATTTATACCGATTCCCTCGTTTTTACAAAGTCAGCGGGTGTTATTGAAGTGCATGGTTCAAAGTATGACCCGGGACCATAGCGGTAACTTTTGGATGGCCACGGAAACAGCGGGACTTTTCTGTTATAACCCAAACACGAAAGAGTGGGCGAATTATAACAGCAATAACGGGTTAATAAGCAACGCGGTGCGAGCAGTGATGGAGGCTCAAAATGGGCAGATCTACGCCGGAACAAAGAACGGTTTAAACGTGATCGACCCGCGTACCAAACATATCAGCGCTTATAGGCCGGATCCGATCGATCCTAATAGTCTGGGCAGCGCCTCTGTTAAGTGCATCATGCAGGATAATGAAGGTAGTATTTGGTTAGGTACTTATAACGGCGGCATCAGCGTATTATACCATCAGTATGATAGTTTCCATCATTTTGGCATACAGTTAGGACGCAACAACGGCTTATCATCCGGCGTCGTCAACTCCATTTTTCAAGATAGGGATAAAAGTTTCTGGGTCGGTACTGATGACGGTGGTTTAAATCATATCGACCCCGGTCTGGATCAAAACAAAGTGTTTTTTATCGAGAACAATAAAAATAAAGAACTGACCGGCTGTAGTGTGAAGGCGATACAACCGCATAATGATGCCGGCAAACTTTGGGTGGGTACCGGTCTGGGCTTGAAAATATTTGATAAGGTCAGCCACCGGTTTACGGAAACTAACATCCTGGACAAACCCGTGCAAGCAGGTGTTATCCAAAACTTCACCCTGTTAAAAGACGGAGAGGGTTTATGGGCAGGAACTAATTATAATGGCCTTTATTATATTGCACATCAAAAAGTGGTAAACCACTACCGGGGAATGCGCAACGCAAGAGACGGAATAGGCTCGTCTGTAGTCACCGCCCTTCTGCGTGATGGGGAATTTTTATGGATCGGTACCAAATCGGCAGGGCTTAGCCGGTTAAATGTGAAGTCGCATCTGATAGAAAGATACAATTTACGGTCCGCCAAACAGGATGGTCTATCAAACGAATCTGTTTTGAGCATTTATAAGGACCGGCATCACCGGTTATGGATAGGTACCGAAGGCGGATTGAACTATCTTGATGCTAAAACCGGCAGGTTCTATCCGGTCTCAACAGTGCCCGGTCTTGAAAACAATAATGTATATCAGATACTTGAAGACGATAAAGGTAGTCTTTGGGTGAGCACAAATACAGGTCTGTTCAGTTTGTTTTTTAAAACCGTTGGTCCGCCTTTTAAAACCGGTAACATCATAGCCTCACACTATAGCGTTGAGGATGGCTTGCAAAGCAACCAATTTACTGCCGGAGCAGGTATCATCAGTAGCAGCCGGGAACTCATTTTTGGCGGGATCAATGGTATCACCGCTTTTTATCCCGACAAGATCGTCATCAACCGGGTAAAGCCGGCCATCGTCTTGACGGACTTTTTGGTCTTTAATAAATCGGTTCCATTTGGTGTCAAAAACTCAGCCCTTGCCAAGCCGATCGATGAAACGCAGGAGATCACTTTACCTTATAATCAGGCATTTTTCAGTATTAAATTCGCCGCACTTAACTATATCAATCCCGGCAAAAACCAATTCGCTTTTAAATTGGATGGCTTTGCCGAAAATGGCTGGCATTACAGTAACAGCCCGGTCGCAACTTACACCAATCTTGATCCTGGCGTATACTTTTTTAAAGTTAAAGCGGCTAACAATGATGGCGTATGGAATGAGACGCCCCGTGTTTTAAGAATAACTATCTTACCACCCTGGTACAAAACATGGTATGCCTATATGGCCTATATGGCCATTGTATTCGTAGCGCTCTATTTTTTCAACTATTACTCAAGCAGAACCGCTCGTTTAAAGGCCCAGCTGGAATACGAATCCATCAGCCACCTCAAAGATCAGGAATTGGCTCAAAAAAAATTGAATTTCTTTGTTAATATCTCCCACGAGATTAAAACGCCTCTTACTATGATTATGGCACCGGTTGAACGATTGATTAAGTTGAACCAGGGTGACAGCCGCGTACAGCACCAACTTACAATGATGCAAAGGAATGGTGAGCGGTTGATCCGGCTTATTAACCAGTTACTTGATGTTCGTAAATTCGAATCCGGTAATATGTATCTGCAGGCCGGACAGGAAGACCTGATCAGTTTTTTAAAAGAGATCGCTTTAGCCTTTAACGGCCTGGCGCAATCAAAGAACATTAAACTGACCCTAAAACTGAGCGAAGAAGAACTGTTGATGTGGTTTGACCGCGATAAGCTGGAAAAAGTGATCTACAATTTATTATCTAACGCTTTTAAGTTCACCCCGGTTAATGGAGCGATTACGCTTTACGCCGAGCGGGATTCGGACTCAGGTATTGATAAACAGGTATTTATCGGGGTCATTGATAATGGTTGCGGTATTGCTCCGGAAGATATGGATCGGTTGTTCCACCAATTTTTTCATAACGAAAGCCATTTTTCAAATGTACAAGGCACAGGATTAGGATTGGCATTTTCAAAAGAGTTGATCGGACTGCACCACGGCACCATTAGCGTAGAGAGCAGGCCCGAGCGTGGTGCCGAACGCGGTTATACCCATTTTAAGATAGGCTTATTAATGGGTAAGGACCATCTGAAAGAAAACGAACTGGTTAGCACGTTTAATGGCAGTGAAGCAATCATTAACTACAGACAAACAGAGACTTCCATGAGGCAAAAGTTCTCCATGCGTAAAAGGGAGATATTGAATGCCGGCGAAAAAGGGAAATTATATCTGCTAATCATCGAAGACAATGACGATGTACTGGATTTTGTAAGAACCGGCTTTCAGGACGACTTCGTCGTCTATACTGCAACAAACGGACTCGACGGGTGGGCTTTAGCCAAAGAGCATATGCCGGATGTGATCATTAGCGACGTAATGATGCCAAAAATGGACGGCATTGAACTATGCCGGCACCTGAAATCAGCTGTCGAGACCAGCCATATCCCGGTGATCCTGTTGACCGCCCGCACGCCGACGATCTTTAAATTAGAGGGGCTGGATACCGGGGCCGACGATTATGTGACCAAACCTTTTACATTTAGTGTACTGGAGGCTCGTGTGTGGAACCTGATCGAGAATCGCCAGAAGATGCGCATGAAGTATCAAAAGGAAATTATGCTTGAGCCCGGCCATATCGAGATCAACGATACCGATGAACTGTTCCTGAGGAAAGTGATGGCCTATATTGAAGAACATATAGATGATGTGAATTTAAGTGTCGAGAGCCTGAACAATGAAACCGCTATGAGTCGAAGTACTTTTACCAAAAAATTAAAGGCCTTAACTAATCAAACCGGCGTAGAGTTTATCAGAACCATCAGACTGAAACGGGCAGCCCAGCTATTGGCGACCGGACAATTCCAGGTCAACGAAGTTGTTTATAAAGTAGGCTTCGAGGACATCAACTACTTCGGGAAGTGCTTCAAAGAACAATTTGGCTATACCCCCAAAGCCTACAGCGCGCAAAACTAAAAATCGACACATTCATTTAACAATTTGATTGTTAGATCTTTGTATTTTTTGTTGACCCCTTCCCTACGTTTTAAAAACGAATTTGCCGTGTATTTATAACGAGAATAGCATGAGCCCATTAGGCTTCAGCTTAATATGTTTGCCCTTAGCTAACCAAGGCTATAACCAAATTGTAACCAGGGTGCATCTTATTGTACCTGCATTATTAATTCATCAAACATTATTATGAGGAGATTTTACTTCAATTGTTTTAAAACATTTCTGCTATTGCTTATTGCCTATGGGCAACCAACCTTTGCGCAAAGCAACAGTTCCCGACAAATCACTGGTACGGTAAAAGACTCAAAAGGCGAAATTTTACCTGGCGTAACGGTTAGGGTGAAAGGAACACAGACTTCTACGTCAACGACTACCGATGGTAAATACAAGATCATTGTTAACAATAATAACGCCGTATTGACATTCTCTTTTATCGGCTATGAAACTAACGAACAGGTAGTAGGTAGTAGAACAGTGGTGGATGTAACGCTTTCCGACAAATCCAGCAGCCTGAACGAGGTCATAGTCATCGGTTATGGTTCTACTACCCGAAAAGACTTAACGGGATCGGTCGGAACGGTAAGTATGAGCGACTTGAACAAAGCGCCGGTCAAATCATTTGACGATGCTTTAGCTGGCCGCGTTGCCGGCGTACAAGTAACCACATCGGATGGACAGCCGGGTTCATCGCCAGCTATTGTTATCCGCGGCGGCAATTCTGTTACTCAAGATAACTCACCTTTGTATGTTATAGACGGGTTTCCGATTGAAAACTATAACAATAATGCCATCAGTCCGGCAGATATCGAATCGATCGACGTATTGAAAGACGCCTCTTCAACGGCAATATATGGTGCCAGAGGCGCAAACGGGGTAATCATTATTACGACAAAAAAAGGCAAAAGCGGCCCCCCTGTTGTTACTTATAGCGGATACTATGGCCTGCAGACCGTAACTCAAAGAGCGAAACTGATGGACCCTTATAATTTTGTCAAATATCAGTTGGAGGTTGATTCAACTAATGCCAAGCAATTATATCTGATTAACGGGCAAACCCTCGATAGTTATAAAGACAAGGCGGGGATCGACTGGCAAGACCAGGTTTTCCGCACTGCGGCAACATCAAACCACGATCTTTCTATCCGGGGAGGTAATAAGGACACAAAGTATACCGTTTCAAGCTCTGTTTTTCAGCAGGATGGCGTGATCATCGGGTCAGGCTTTAAAAGATATCAAGGCCGTATCAGTCTAGATCAGCAGGCTAATAGCAAGCTCAAGGTCGGTTTTGTAGGTAATTACAGTAACGTCGTAACCAATGGTACACAAGTAGGTGGTAACAATCAATCATCGTTTGGTTTTTTAACGAATGTATGGCAATACCGGCCCATTATAGGTTCGGGTAACCTTGATGTATTGTTAGATAATGCCCAGGACCTTGATGTCGTGTCGGCAACCAACTACCAATGGAATCCTGTATTGACCGCTTATAACGAAATTAGGAGCCGGACCAATAACGTGCTTACTGTAAATGCCTATGCAGAGTATTCTTTTATACCTGATCTGAAATTAAAAGTGACCGGTGGTTATAATTTTAATAATACCGAAGCCGATGTTTTTAACACTTCTAATTCACGGTTAGGCAGCCCGTTGAGTACTTTAGGAAATGGTGGACCAAACGGTTCGGTTACGTTTACCAATCTTTCTAATTATGTTAACGAAAATACATTAACATATAATAAGGTTATCCGCAAAAATCATTATATCAATTTGTTGGCTGGTTTCACCATTCAGGGGAACGGTTCACAAGTTGATGGCATGCGAGCTATACTTGTCCCGAATGAAAGTTTAGGCGTAAACGGACTTTCTAAAGGAACCCCTTTTTCAATTGCAACTAGCAAATCTCAAAACACACTTGCCTCCTTCATCAGCAGGGCAAATTATAGCTATAGATCAAGATATCTTGCCACTATAAGCTTTAGGGCCGACGGTTCTTCTAAATTTGTTGGCGACAACGTTTGGGGATATTTTCCATCCGGCTCATTAGCCTGGCACTTAAGCGAAGAAAGTTTTTTAAAGAACAACAAATATGTGTCCGATGCAAAGATAAGAACAAGCTACGGTATTACTGGGAACAATCGTGTAGACGATAGGGCGTCTTACGCATTGCTCGGACAAGGGGGTACCGACTCTTATTCATTCGGTAACAACTGGTTAAGCGGGGCTTATGCAAGTTCTCTGGCTAATCCAGCATTAAAATGGGAAAGTACAGCTGAAACGGATATAGGTGTTGACCTCGGCTTTTTTGATCAGCGGATCACGCTGACAACGGACATTTATAACAAGAAAACGTCTGACCTGCTCCTAAACTCACAACTGCCGGGTGCCAGCGGCTACTTATCGGCTTTCGAAAATATTGGTGAAATACAAAATCGAGGCTTGGAGTTTACGCTAGGCACTGAAAATTTAAAAAGTAAGGATTTTACCTGGTCGAGTACTTTTAATATCGCGTTTAACCGTAGTAGAGTAATAGCCCTGGCACAAGGCCAGCAACAATTGTTAACCGCAGTTAAATGGATCAATACAGGAGGAATAGCGCTAACACCCGATTATGCGGCAACAGTAGGTCAGCCGGTTGCCATGTTTTATGGGTATCAGTGGGTAGGCAATTATCAATATAGCGATTTTGACCACCCAAGCGCGGGAGTATATACATTGAAGGCAGATGTACCAAATAACGGGAATGCCCGTTCGACGATAAAGCCCGGCGATATAAAATATGCGGATATTAACGGCGATGGGGTAGTTGATGGAAACGATTTGGGAACAATTGGCAATCCGAATCCACAATTTAGCGGTGGCTTTTCCAATAATTTTAGTTACAAGGGGTTTGATCTGAATATATTTTTCCAGTTTGTTTATGGCAATCAGGTACAGAATCTCAATAAACTGCAACTGGAAGGATCAACTGTTTTAGGATCTAATCAGTTTGCCAGTTACGAGGATCGATGGACGCCTACCAACCCTAGCAATACTTATTACAGAACCGGTGGTTTTGGTCCAGCTGTGTATTCGTCCCGGTTATTGGAAGACGGGTCTTTTTTGCGACTGAAGACTATAAATCTCGGCTACACTTTCAATAAAAAGCTACTACAATATGTTAAATTAACAAATTTACGTGTGTACGCATCGGTTCAAAACTTGATCACCTGGACCAAGTATTCCGGCCTTGATCCTGAAGTGTCCATTTTTAATTCGGCTTTAACACCGGGTATAGATTACTCCGCTTACCCTAAAGCCAGGGTAATAACTTTTGGTTTAAATGTGTCACTCTAACAACTGAATACTTAACAGGTTTAACATTAAACGTCATGAAAAAAAATATTACTATAGCCATCATCTTGCTTTTTACAACGTTAACGTCCTGCAAAAAATATCTTACCCAACTACCCCAGGATTCAATCGCACCACAAACATTCTATAATAATGAGGCACAATTAAACTCTGCTTTGGCTGCTGTTTACACGGAGTTGGGCAACATCGACGAGTCTACTTTTTCACGTTTTCTTTCGCTCGAGGCACCGGCGGCTAACGATGAAGATTATTTTCGTTCATCGAATACCATTGCAGCAAGCTGGTATAATGTCAATTCTTCCTACGTAAACTTTACCAACTGCTGGAATAATTTATACATTGGTATTGAACGCGCTAATTTAATATTGGCCAATGTTGATAAGGCGGACGTGGCGCAGTCAGTTAAAGACTATGTGCGTGGCGAGGCTCTGTTTTTGCGTGCTTATTATCACTTTCTATTGGTAAGCTATTGGGGCGATGTACCGTTAAAAACAGGCACTACAAATTCGGTAAACGAAACCAGTTACCCACGCATACCAGCAAATCAGGTTTACGCCCAGGTAATACAGGACATGACAATGGCCGAGCCTTTAGTAAAAGGTATAGCCGGGTTTCCCGGCGTTACCGGCAGGGTAACAACCAGCGCCGTTGATGGTATCTTGGCACGTGTTTGCCTATATGCCGCCGGACGCTTAAACGACCCAACATACTACCCTCAAGCTGTAACCTGGGCACAAAAAGTGATCAACTCAGGCCTGCACTCGTTAAATCCGGATTACAAGCAAATATTTATTAACGAAACACAAGATATTAACGACCAAAAAGAATGTATCTGGGAAGTTGAGTTCTACCGTGATGCTGCGGGTATCTATACCGAATATGAACGTTTTGGTTCGACCGTTGGTGTCAACAATACCAATATCAATGTTGGTTTTATGCAGGGTAACTATTCGGCCACAGGTTCGTTTTTTAATGCTTACGCCGCCGGCGATAACCGTCGTGACTGGGCAATAACTCCTTTTTATTATAGCGGTAACGATGCGAGCAAGGGTAAAATATTCTTCCCTTCAACCTTCGTTTGGGGGCGCTCGGTTGCCAAATGGCGCCGCGAGTATCAGAATCCGGCTATCATCACCAATAAAAACTTCGGTGGTACGAACTGGCCATTATTACGTTACGCCGATATATTACTGATGTTTGCTGAAGCGACAAATGAAGTAAGCGGCCCTACAGCAAGCGCTATTGCCGCTGTTAACAGCGTTAGGGCGCGTGCTTTTAGCGGCAGCGTTAAAAACATTACCATAACCGCGGGTGGTACAGGTTACACCACAGCTCCAACGGTAACGATTACCGGCGCAGGCACAGATGCAACTGCAACTGCTACCGTATCGGGTGGTAAAGTAACCAAAATAACTATAACAGCGGTAGGTTCGGCATATACCACAGCTCCAACCGTCAGCTTTACCGGCGTGGGCACTGGTGCTACCGCAACTGCTACAGTATACAGCGCCGCCGACCCAGCCTCTGCTTTATTACCCGCCCAGACCAGCAGTCAGTCTGCATTTCGCGTAGCTATACAACAAGAACGTTCGTTTGAGTTAGCTTTTGAGGGCTTTCGTAAACTCGACCTTTTGCGTTGGGGCACTTTTTTAAGTACCATGCAGAATATGGTAAATATCATTACCACTCAGGCACCGGTTACACCAAATAATACATTGGGTTATTCGGGTCAGGCAAATGCGCTCACTCCGTATAAGAACGTGACCAACCGCGATCTGTTATTTCCTATACCAATAGGCGAGCTATCGCTTAATCCGGCAATAACCACAAATAATCCTGGCTGGTAGCGCTATGAAAATATATATTACCAGTTGTCTGGTGTTCTGCTTTTTCATCGTAAGCGGGCAGAATAAAGTAAATGTTCCAAAACAGATGGAATTAGCTGCACGGCAGTATAGGATGATGATCAGTGCGACCAGCGACTCCACCGCATTTCCGCAATCAGTGACCCCGGATGGCAGCGTCAGGCAAATGAAGGCTGAATGGTGGGGAAGTGGCTTTTTTCCGGGGGCACTATGGTACCTCTGGGAATACGCACATGATCCGCAATTTAAAGATGCGGCGAGAAAATGGACATCCGGGTTAGCAAAGGAACAAGATGACACGAGCACTCATGACCTTGGCTTTATTCTGTACTGTTCTTATGGAAATGGTTTCAGGTTGACCGGGGATCTTAGTTACAAGTCTGTGCTGTTAAAGGGAGCTTCATCCCTGGCATCACGCTTCGATCCTAAGGTGGGATTGATCAAGTCCTGGGATAATTTCAAGGGATATCATTATCCGGTCATCATTGATAACATGATGAACCTCGAATACTTATTATGGGCCGCAAAGGCCTCCGGCGATAAACGCTTATATCAAATAGCAGTGAGCCATGCGGATAATACTTTAAAAAATCATTTCCGTGCCGATCAAAGCAGCTATCATGTGGTGCTTTATGACAGTGTCGGGGGTGTGCTGGCGAAAAAAACGGCGCAGGGCTACAGCGATAATTCAGCATGGGCAAGGGGGCAATCTTGGGGCTTGTACGGCTATACGGTTATGTACCGGGAAACAAAGGATCAGAAATACTTGCAACAAGCTATGGCTATTGCCGAGTTTTTAATAAATAATCTTAAACTCCCCAAAGACAAAATCCCTTTCTGGGATCTCAACGATCCGGGTATCCCCTACGTTTCACGGGACGCTTCAGCCGCAGCGGTTACGGCATCAGCGTTATTGGAATTAGCGCGGTTTGTTGACAAGCAAAAAAGCAAGGCTTACTTTTCTTTTGCTGAAGATGTTTTGGCCAGTTTGTCCTCACCTGAATATTTTGCGACGACAGGCAACCATCATTTCCTGTTAAAACATTCTACCGGCAATCTGCCAGCGAAAAAGGAGATCGATGTCCCGCTGATCTATGCTGATTACTATTACCTGGAAGCATTGCTTCGATATGACAGATTCAAATGATAGCTAACGATACACTTTAATCAACGTTATTTTGATGAGGCAATTAGCCGAAAAAAACATTTTTATGATTATCTAAAACACTATAATGGAAAATAAGTATTTGAAATATACATTCACCTGGATCATTTCGCTGGCCGTTCCCCTTCTCGGCTATGGACAGGAAAGGGTTTCTCCGCCTGTTTATTTGAACGCCAATGCGCCGGTTAAAGAGCGGGTGCGCGACCTGCTCCAACGGATGACCCTGGAAGAGAAAATTGGTCAGATGTGCCAGTATGTCGCTCCTGAATATATCAAAGCAAATGAGCGTAAATACAGATCGGCGCAGCTTGGGAACCATAACGATGCCTATGCTTTCTACCCCGGACTGAAGCCCGGGGACGTTGAAAACATGGTTGCCGTAGGTGTGATCGGATCTTTTCTCCATGTCTTAACCGCCCAGGAAGCGAACTATTTACAAACCCTGGCTCAAAAAAGCAGGCTAAAGATTCCTTTGCTACTGGGTATTGATGCCATTCACGGTAATGGTATGGTCAGTGGAAGCACGATCTACCCGATTCCGTTGGGACTGGCGGCTACCTGGGATACCAGCTTGGTTAAGCAATTATCCGTTTATACGGCCGCGGAAATGCGGGCGACCGGGACACAGTGGGCCTTTTCGCCAAACCTGGATGTAGGCAGGGATGCCCGTTGGGGAAGGATCGGCGAAACTTTCGGGGAAGACCCATTCCTGGTGTCGGCTATGGGTGTAGAAATGATCAATGGCCTACAAGGAGGTAATAAAGATCATATAGATGTATTGGCATGCGCCAAACATTTGATTGCAGGTAGCGAGCCTATTAACGGGATAAATGCAGCCCCGACAGATATTTCTGAAAGAACATTGAATGAAATTTACTTGCCGCCGTATCGCGCCGCTGTCAAGGCCGGTGTATCCACCGTGATGCCCGCCCATAACGAGATCAACGGTACGCCGGGCCACGCCAATAAACAGCTGATGGATGATCTGCTTCGTAAACAATGGGGATTTGAGGGTTTTTACATCTCCGATTGGATGGATATTGAAAGGCTGGTAACCATGCATGGGATTGCTAAAGATACGACCACAGCCGTGCTAAAGACCATGCTGGCCGGTATGGACATGCATATGCATGGCCCGGGTTTTTCAGAAGCCATACTGCGGCTGATCAAAGAAGGCAAACTAACCGAGCAGCGGATAAACGAGTCGGCCGGCCGCATTTTAGAGGCTAAATTTCGCCTCGGGTTATTTGAAAATGCGTGGGTCAATCCTCAAAAGGTCGCTTCCGCTGTATTTACGCCACAACATACGGCTTTATCACTTCGAGCGGCTGAAGAGGCGATCGTACTGCTTAAAAATGATCATATATTGCCCTTGTCAGCTAATAAGTTCAAAAGGATACTTGTTACCGGACCCAACGCGAACAACCAGGCCATCCTCGGTGACTGGAGCCAGTTGCAACCTGAAGACCATGTGGTCACTGTCGTGAAAGGAATGCAGCAGCAAAAGCCCGAGGGATATACCGTAGAATATTTTGATGTCGGCAGTTCGGTCAGGAACATCAGCCCTGAGAACATCAGCATTGCCGCGGCTAAAGCAAAAGAGGTAGATGCGGTCGTGGTCGTTGTTGGAGAAAACTCTTTACGCTACCTGGACAAAGAAAAAACCTCCGGCGAAAATATGGACCGGGACGATCTGCAATTGGTAGGCAGGCAACAAGAGCTGGTGGAAGCCATTTGCAAAACGGGTAAACCCGTGATCCTGGTACTGGTGAACAGCAGGCCGCTGGATATTTCATCGTTATCTCAAAAGGTAAGCGCCATCGTGGAGGCCTGGGAGCCTGGTAGTATAGGCGGGACGGCCGTAGCCAATATCCTTTACGGCAAAACCAATCCTTCGGGCAAACTACCTGTCAGTTTCCCGCGGTCAGTCGGGCAGATCCACACATTTTACAATTATAAGCCCTCGGCCTATACCCGTGGTTATGTAACGAACGAAACCGGGGCGTTATTCTCGTTCGGCCAGGGATTGAGCTATACCCAATTTACTTACGGTGAACTGAAAACGAACAAAAAAGAGATCAATGGCGAGGACAGCCTGACAGCCAGCATCGAGGTCACCAACAGCGGAAACTTGGACGGGGAAGAAATTGTACAACTCTATATCCACGAACCGGTGAGCGATGTCACGCGGGCGGTTAAGCAATTAAAAGGTTTTTTTAAGGTAAGCTTACAGCCAGGACAAACCCGCACCGTGAGTTTTAGGATCACCCCCGCCCTGCTTTCTGATTACAACGCGGAAATGCGGTATGTGGTTGATCCCGGCGAATATACTCTGATGGTCGGCGGTTCTTCGCTTGATCGTGACCTGAAAGTAGCGTCGTTAACCGTAAAATAAAACCGTATGAAAACCATGAAGTTATTGATCTGCCTCGTTCTTTTTAACGGGCTCGGTCATGGGCTGTACGCTCAGGGAACTATGACCAATTGTGACTCTTTGAGGCTACGATGGACCGACTTTTTAACAGGCGGGCATTACGACCCGAACGATCCGGAGATCAAAGTCAAGCTTAAAGCGATCGAGAGTAACGTCACGACATATGAAAACCTTTTCAACCGGGATACGGCAAGCCGGAAAACCGTATGGACTGATCTGAAATATAATAGGTCGACCGATATCACGGCAAGCTATACCCGTTTATTTTCCATGGCGCTGGCTTACCGTTCTGTCGGCACGAAATGGTATCATGACAGATCCTTAAAGCTAGACATTTTGCTCGGCCTGCAATGGCTGTATGTAAATTGTTATAACGAAAAGACCAAGGTACCGGCTACCGGTGGCATCAATAACTGGTGGGATTACCGCATCGGCAGCCCGGAGAAACTCAATGATATCCTATTTTTGATGTATGACGATGTTTTACCGGAACGCCGTAGTCTTTATTTGCGTACGATCCAGCATTCAACACCAGACGTAGGGACCTATACCGCCGGAAACCTGGTCTGGATCAGCAAAATAATCGCCCTATCCTCCATATTGGCCAATGATGTTCATAAGATGGATTACGCTGTCCGGTCTCTCCGGCCGGTGTTCGATTACGTCGAAGCGGGTGATGGTTTTTATACGGACGGCTCCTTCATCCAACACAATAAGCATCCCTATACCGGGGGTTATGGGGTTTCGATGATCTCATCCTTAGCCGAAATCATGTACTTGTTTCCAGAGATCAACGTAGATATGCCTTCTTCGGCCCATATTTATGATTGGATCTACAACGCTTACGAGCCGTTGATCTATCGGGGCGGCATGATGAGCATGGTCATGGGACGCGGTATTGCCCGGTCCGGTTCGACAGAACATTCAAAAACAAGGGAATTATTAGAGGGACTCCTGTTACTGGTTCAGCAAGCTCCAAAAAATGAAAGTGAAAAATTGAATGCTATCATCAAATCTTATATCGGGGCAAATCAGCACGGGATCAGTTTTTCAACGATCACCCTGACGCGGATGGCTAGGTCGATCATGAATAACCAAGCGATCATTGCCCCTGAAAATTACAGGGCTTACCGTCAATTTGGCAACATGGACCGGGCCGTACAACAAGCGGATGATTATGCTTTTGCGGTCAGTATGCATTCGGCACGCATTTATAATTTCGAATCGATCAACCAGGAGAACTTAAAGGGCTGGCACCTTTCCGATGGGATGACCTACCTCTACAATGCCGATCAAACCCAGTTTGAAGATGGTTTTTGGTGTACAGTTGACTATCAGCACCTGGCCGGCACAACGACCGAGGAGAACTCGACCGCGCTCACGAACAAGCCCAGTGATAAAACCTGGGTAGGCGGTGTAAGTTTACTTGACCGATATGGCCTGAGCGGGATGGATCTGAACCCGTTCGGGACTACCCTGACCGCAAAGAAATCATGGTTTATGTTGGATCACCAGATCGTATGTTTAGGTGCGGGCATTGCGAACAAGGACAATAAAATGGTATTGACAACCATCGATCAACGCAAACTTCGAGACGAGAATGACAATGCCTTCATGGTCGACGGGGTAAGCATGCCTTCGCTCTTCGATCTGCGTCAAAAGACGGGAATACACTGGGCACATCTTTCGGGGAATGTTAAAGATGGGGACGTAGGCTATTACTTTCCCGACGGAATCGATCTTGATATGCGGCGCCAGCCGCAAAGCGGCCGATGGAGCGATGTGCGAACCGGAGAAGACGGTGCAATGAATACACGCAACTATCTGACTTTATGGAAAGATCAGGGTAACCATGCTGAAGATAACAAGGACCCTGAAAACAAGTATGCTTATGTGTTATTACCCGGCTATACTGCAAACCAGGTCGAAAAATATGCTAAAAGTCCGGACATCGAGATTTTATCGAATACCGCGGTAGTCCAATCCGTAAGAGACAAAAAAATAGGATTGACCGGTGCCAATTTCTGGAAAGATAGCATAACGGCCGTATTCGTAAACGGCAGCCCCTATTTGACTTGCGATAAGAAAGCGGCGGTCATGATACTGGAAAAGGCTGAAAGCCTGACCATGGCAGTAGCCGATCCCACGATGTTGAATGAAGGCCTGATCAATATAGAAGTCAATAATCCTTTTGTCGGAATAGCTGCACCAACTGACCGGATTGTGGTCATACAATTAAAGCCGACGCTTAAATTTTCAGTGGATGTTAAGGGCTTGAAAGGGCAAACGATAACAGTTGTATTTAACAAAAAATGAGCATAAGCATTAAAAACTTGTCACCGATGTATAACACTAAAAATATTATCCTGCTGATCGTACTGCTGATCAACATCCAATGGTGTATTGCGCAGCCTAAGGTGATCATCAAATTGGATGATCTGGGTTCAAAAAATGGTGTAAGCAGCGCTAAGCCTGTTCTGGATGATTTACTGAAAAGAAAGATCAAGGTAGCGATAGGCGTAATCGCGAACCGCCTGGACACTACAGCAAACCTGGCTTATCATACTTATATCAATGCGACCAACGATAAAGGAGAAAAATTATTTGAAGTATGGAACCATGGGTTTGACCACTCTAAGGATAATCCGCCTAATATGTGCCAGGAGTATAAAGGTACAAGCTATGCGTTTCAACTGGATCACTTTAACCGTGCAGATCAGCGGGTCAAAACATTGCTGGGTGTGACCATGCATACTTTCGGCGCTCCATATAACGCCAGTGATTCCACTTTTAATAAGGTAATCAAACAAAACCCGAATTACAAGATCTCCATGCTTAACAGTTTGAAAACCAGGGAAACTGATGGCGTGGCCAATTTTAATAACCGGGTCGATATGGAGATCAGCACAGGAAATGTCAATTATGAACATTTTGTAACACAGTATCAGCAACGCAAAAGCAGATATCCCGATTATATCATCTTGCAAGGCCATCCTAATAATTGGGATGCCGCTAAACTGGCACAGTTTGATCTCATACTTGATTATTTGATTTCTCAGGGCTGTGAATTTGTATTACCGTACGCATACTATTTAAGCACGATTAAAAAATGATCTGAACCGTCAACTATTACTCTCTTCATTGACATCTTACAAGAATAATTACTAACCAATTAAAACCATTTATGATGAAAAATTTTAGAAACTATTACTGGGGAGTAGCTCTTATCGGACTCGTCCTTACCAGCTTGCTGGTGACGTGTACTAAACACCAAATTGGCAACACGACTTCCTCAGAAGCGGCGAAAGATTTTCCTAAAGGTATGAACAGCTTTCCTGGTTCACTTCCATTCGTCCACCCCGGGATTTTAAATACCCAGGCGACATTGGATACGATAAGAAAAGAGGTAAATGCCGGAATTAATAACAGGAGTAGCTATTTCAATTCCCGGGTCATGTATTATATCACGAATCACCATATGCCGACTACATTCCCAAGCACCGTTGGTGTATCAGATACTTCAGTGGCCGCGGCACAATTTAAATCAAACGCGATCCTCGCTTATGCCTGGGCCCTGCGTTGGGCTAAAACCGGGACCGCCGCCTACGCGGACAGCGCAAAAACAATTTTAAATGGTTGGGCCGCTCATTTAACGAGCATATACACCCAGGCGGGAGTTGCAGATCCGGCGCAGTACGAACTCTATTGTGCCTGGGCAGAGCCTACCTATGCCGCCGCAGCGGAGATCATCAGGTATTATACGATCAATGGCCAGGGCGCTAACTGGTCGAGTACTGACATCAATACCTTTAAAGGTTTTATCAATTTACTGAAAAATAACGCCAACAAAATTTTAACCGGGAACGGACACAACAATAACTGGCGGGTTTCAGCTTCCTATGCTAGGATCGCTGCAGGCGTATTTCTGGATAGTCTGAGCGTTTATCAAAATGGGGTCTCTTCCCTCAAAACGATCATGACCACGGTGATTCAATCTGACGGCACGATGCCCGAACTTTGCAGTTTTCTGGATTGCGGTCATTTTCAGTTTTCACTCACCGGCCTGAGCTATGGTGCCGAGATTGCACGTATTCAGGGTGATACTTCAGTCTACGGATACCAAAGTACGCGGATCAAGTTGGGATTCGACTATATGTACACCGCCTATCAAAACCTCATCAGTTGTAAGTCATGTTCTACGCAGCTTGAACATCCGGGTGTTGAAATCGGTTACAGATACTACCATTCAAGTAGCTTGAATTCACTGAGAACGCTCCCAAGCGTTGGTGCGCCATTTGGCGTTCAAGGTGGTGATACTTTCCTTGGTTTTACGACCTATACACATTATGGCGTTCCGTTATAAAAAGGAATAATAAAGTTATTAACCAATTAAAACCATACATTATGAAAAACTTCAAAAACTATTACTGGGCAGCCGCTTTGATCGGCATCGCAATGACCAGCCTGCTGGTGATGTGCACCAAACGTCAGATTAACAGTGCGACTTCATCAGATCCGGAGACTGCAAATCTGCCTAAGGGTACTAACAGTTTCCCTGCTTCACCAGCATTCGTCCATCCGGGCATCCTGAACACCACTGCAACGCTGGATCTGATCAGGTCACAGGCCAATGCCGGTACAAACAACCGTAACATCGACTATACCAACACGGTAATTGCATATATAAATACACACCCGATGCCTGCCTCGTACCCGTCGGTTGTTGTGACCTATAATACCGATACATCTGCTACAGCACTCCAGTTTAAATCAAACGCGATACTGGCCTACGCCTGGGCTTTGCGCTGGGTTAAAACGGGTGCCACTGCAGATGCAGATAACGCCAAAGCTATACTGAACGGTTGGGCATACAATTGTACCGCGGTAACAACGCATGCCGGAGAACCCAATCCCGATCAGTATCAACTGATGTCTGCCTGGGCTCAACCTACCTATGCAGCCGCTGCCGAGATCATCAGGTATTATCAGCCAGGCGGTGTTAGTGCCAATTGGTCGAGCACTGACATTAATAAGTTTATATCCTTCATCAATATGCTGAAGAACAATTCGAACCAGATTCTGACGAGTACCCAGTATTACGCTAGTAACTGGCGGGTGTCGGCTGCTTATGCCAAGGTTACCGCGGGTGTATTTATGGATAACCGAAGTGTTTACCAGAATGGTGTAGACAGCCTGGTCAGACTGCTGCCCCAATTGATCTTATCCGGCGGGACGATGCCCGAGCTATGTGGCCGCGGGGATTGCGGTCATTTTCAATTTTCATTGACCGGCTTGACTTATGGGGCCGAGATCGCGCGTATTCAGGGCGACACGACATTGTATGGAAGTACAAGCAGACGGATCAAGTACGGTTACGATTTTATGCTTTCAGCCTACAAACAACAAGTGAGCTGCGCCAATGGAAGCGTTCCTTGCGGAAGCCAGTTAGAATACGGCGGTGTTGAACTGGCTTACCGTTATTATCACTCTCCCAGCATGGACACACTGAGAACCTGGGTAAATACGTCCGGTGCGCATTTAGGTGCGCCGTACAGGGCGCAAGGGGGTGATCTCTTTTTGAGCTTCACAACCTTTACACACTATGGCGTTCCGTTGTAAAGCGGGATCGTCCAGTTTATTGTTAAAAGATTAAACCCATTATTATGAAATTTAATATCTTCCTGCTGGGAGCCGGTGTCCTTCTTACTTTACAGCTTCAGGCAAGTGCTCAAGAGCGCGGTAAAGCCGGCTTTCCAACAGTTTCGCAACCTGTTCAGGTAACGAGCAGTGACAATGAGCATCTGTTCGCCAGTTATTACGGCATCAATTCCTGGAGTAAGAATGAGCGCTACATCACGGTGCTGGAGACCGACGTGAAATACAATATCCCTACTGAAGAGCAACCTGCGATGTTAGGGCTAGTCGATCTCAGGACCAATAAGTTCCTGCCTTTAACCCAAACCCGTGCCTGGAACATGCAGCAGGGTTGTATGGCCCATTGGCTGGCCACAAATCCCGATTCTTTGATTATTTACAACGACATGCGCGATGGGCATTATGTTTCAGTTATCCTGAATGTGATCTCGAAAAAAGAGATCAAAGTTTTACCTTTTCCTGTCGCCGCGGTATCCCCAAATGGCCGGGAGGCCATTAGTATCAATTTCTCCAGGCTGCGGATCACCCGGACCGATTATGGGTATGCCGGTGGCGGACAGGACGCCAAACCGAACGTTCAATATCCGGAAGACGATGGTATATTTTTGGTAGACCTGCAAACCGGCAGTTCCAAATTGATTATTTCGCTGGCCTCGTTAAAGGGGCTCGTGCCGGAAATAAAATCCCCGACTGGCATAGAATACATTGGTCATGTGCTTTTCAATAAAGATGGTTCTAAATTCTTTTTTCTAGCCAGGGCTATCCCGGATTGGAACACCGTTTCTTTTACAGCGAATAAAGACGGGAGTATGCTACAAAAATGTTTTCCTGACAATTGGGGTGGCTCGCACTTCGACTGGTTGAATGACGGCAGGTTAATGGTCACCGCGATGGCTGATGAGAAGAACTTTTCTCACATTTTATTTACGCCTGGTAAACAGGATTATAAAAAACTTGGCAATGGGAAGCTGGAGGACCGTGATGGTCACGGTACTTTTTCACCCGATGGGAAGTGGATGGTTACCGATACTTATCCCGATAAGGATACCCGTGATCAACACATCTTTTTACTGAACATGAAAACGGATGATGTCATCAGTTTGGGTGCATTCCCGGAACCACCGGCATTTAAAGCGGGCTGGCGCGCGGATATTCATTGCCGCTGGAGCCCTAAAGGTGATATGATCGGGTTCAATTCAACACATACCGGCACGCGCCAGGTCTATATCATGAAAGTCAAATATTAATATGCGTACAATGGTTATTAAGCGCTATCTGGCGATAATCTTTTTTTGTTCGGGTTCCTTGTTTGCCCAGCAAAAAAAGGATTTAAATAGTTACCAGACCATCCGGCAGAACCTGTCGGGAACGGATAAAGACCATACGGTCAATTGGGACTTTTACTGCACCGGTGGCAGGAAGAGCGGGGAATGGACGACCATTCCTGTGCCTTCCAACTGGGAGTTCCAGGGCTTTGGCGGGTATAACTACGGTCATGATAAGGTGAAGCATGATGAGGAAGGTTTGTATAAGCATCCGTTTAAACTGGGCGCTAATGTACAGCACAAACGCGTGTTTATCGTTTTTGAAGGGTCGATGACCGATACCGAGGTCAGGATCAACGGTAAGTTGGCCGGGCCTGTTCATCAGGGTGCGTTTTACAGGTTCAAGTATGACATTACCGATCTGGTCAACATTGGCGCCGATAACCTGCTGGAAGTAAAAGTGAGCAAGATGTCGGCGGACGCTTCCGTGAACCGTGCCGAGCGCAATGGTGATTTTTGGGTATTCGGCGGCATCTACCGCCCGGTGTACCTCGAGCT
>NZ_JBWKPY010000010.1:0-84131 GCF_059418485.1 Mucilaginibacter sp. GW821-FHT07H05 | reverse complement strand
CGTTCGGTCAGCATCGGTTATACTTTTGGCAAGAAAGGCTTTGCCAATATCTTTGTTGATCCCTATGACGGGCACATCATCCTGGATAAGCGTAAGCCTTCAGGCTTCGAAATGTTTATCCTGTTTGTGCGCGCAGGTCACCGCTTTTTATGGCTGCCGCAAAAAATCGGCAGCCCCATCGTCGGTTCGGCCTGCCTGGTTTTCCTGGTCATCATCATTACCGGGCTGATCTGGTGGTACCCGCGTAACTGGAACAAAAAGAACCGTGATAAAAGCTTTAAGATCAAATCGAACGCTAACTGGAAACGGCTGAATATCGACCTGCACAACGTGGTTGGGTTTTATGCTTCCATTTTTATCTTGTTCCTGACGATCACCGGCATTTATTTCACCTTCGATTGGTTCAGGCATGGCATGTACCGCACCCTGACCTGGAAAGCGCCCGTCGAACTCAAAGAAGATGATCCTTTTTCGGATACAACGCTGACGGCCAAACCTGCGGTAAGTGTTGCGCTGGATCATATCTGGCAGCAAACCGTTAAACGTGATCCCGATTTCGGACGTATCATTTTACCAGTTCCCGATGAAGCCAAAGAACCCTACCAGGCCATGGTCTTTTTCGGCGATGGTACCCTTATTTATAACCGTGCTACTTATTTCTATGATCAAAGTACGCTGAAACCCCTGCAGTATATCGATGAGGAAGACCGGCCTTATAGCGAAATATCAGCGGGCGAAAAACTTTACCGGATGAATTTTGATATCCATACCGGGCAGATCCTTGGCCTGCCGACCAAGATGCTGGCCTTTTTGGCCTGTATGATCGGCGCGAGTTTACCGGTGACGGGTACCCTGATCTGGTATAACCGCAAGTGGGGCAAAAAGAAGAAGAAAGCAGCCCCGCCCTTAGCCTAAAGATCAAAGTCCTGCTTGCCTGCGCCGGAGATGATCTTCGGGCAGGCAGGTCAGGCGCTATGGGGGGGCCAACTTCGATCATTCTGGACGAATTAAGAATATGGTTTGGATTGAAGGCTGCGGTGAAACAACTTATCAATAAATAAATGGCGCAAGCCTGGTTCCCGGCATTATGAAGTTTTATTGCGCAAAAGGCCGCGGCACCCCGGCAGCAGGTGAGCCGTATAGACAAGTAAATTGAGCCGTAAGCGCTATTGTAACCAGGCAAAAAGGCTGATTTTTGTATGATTAATATATAAAATATCAGCTATGAAAAATATCAAAAAAATAAACTTGGGTAAAAATGGGCCACTTGTATCAAAGCTTGGTTTAGGCTGCATGCGCATGTCTTCTGTTTGGGGTGGCCCGCATAATGATGAAAATGAAAGTGTGGCTACCATTCAGGCCGCGTTGGATAATGGGATCAACTTCCTGAATACGGGAGACTTTTATGGCAGCGGCCACAACGAACTGTTGGTGGGCAAAGCCATCAAAGGCAGGAGGGACGACGCCTTTATCAGTGTCAAGTTTGGTGCTATATTCTATAACGGTCAATGGTTAGGTTTGGATCTGCGCCCCATCGCTATCAAAAACTTTATCAACTATTCGTTGACGCGTTTGGGCATTGATACGATTGATCTTTATCAGCCATGCAGATTGGATAACAGCGTTCCGGTAGAGGATGTGATTGGCACGGTTGCCGACCTGATCAAAGAAGGCAAGGTACGTCACCTCGGCGTTTCTGAAGTCACGACAGATCAGCTACGCAAGGCCCATAGCGTGCACCCGGTAACCGCGCTGGAAATCGGCTATTCCTTAGCCGACCGCCAGATTGAAAGCGACTTGTTGCCTGCAGCAAAAGAATTGGGTATCGGCGTAGTGGCCTTTGCCAATACCGCCGAAGGTTTGCTCACCGGTGAGCTAAAAGCACCGCTGGCTGCCGATGACTATCATAACCACTTTTCGCGTTTTCAGGGAGATAACCTGATCAAGAACCTGGAGAAAGTTGAGGTGCTAAAAGCCATGGCAAAGGAAAAAGGATTGACCCCAACACAACTGGCCATCGCCTGGGTGAATGCACAGGGCGATCATATTATGCCTTTGGTGAGCATGAGCCGCAGATCACGCCTGCCGGAAAATATACAGGCGATGGAGGTCGTTTTCACATCTGAAGAAATGGAAATATTAAACATACAATTTGCGCCGGGCGCCATACTGGGCGGCACCTACCTGCAACGTTAGTTATTTCTTATCTTTACTTCATGACGAATCCAACCGAAATTATTCCGGGAGTCATCTTTTACGCTTACCTCTCTACCAAGCGAAAGGATAAAGTGGGCTTTATGTCGCACAATACGCTGGTATTGCAGGTTTCCGGACAGTTTACCCTGGAAACTGCTGATCAGAAAATTTCGATGAAACGGGGCGAGATGTTGCTGATCGGCAAGAATCAACTGGGACAGATCACCAAAACGCCGCTACCTGATGAGGATTATGAAACAATCGTCATCTCACTACAGGAAGACCTGCTCCGAAAGATCGCGCTGGAGGAGCAAATCGAGGTACAGCAGAAATATACCGGCCCGTCGAATATATTGATTCCGGGAAACGATTTTTTGCAGGGCTACTTTCAATCTGTCATACCCTATGTCCGTAACCCGGCCGGAAACTTAAGTGCGGCTATGGGTATGCTGAAAGTGAACGAGGGGGTGAAATTGCTGATACATGCCATGCCTGAGCTCAAAAACTTTCTATTTGACTTTTCCGAACCTTATAAGATCGACCTGGAAAAATTCATGCTCAGCAATTTTCATTTTAATGTACCGGTTGAGAAATTTGCGCGACTCACCGGCAGAAGCCTGGCAGGATTCAAGCGCGATTTCCAAAAAACATTCGGCATGGCACCGCGGCATTGGCTGCAGGAAAAACGATTGACGGAAGCCCGGCATCTGATAGAAAACCGGCACAAGAAAGCCTCTGCTATCTATCTCGACCTGGGATTTGAAAGCCTCTCACATTTCTCGCATTCCTTTAAGAAAAAATTCGGCATAGCACCCAAAGAGTTGATTAGCTGACCGCTATTTATAGCTGAAAGTATATCAACAGAAAATGGAAAAGGAATTGATATCTTTGTTATGCGTTTCAATCGAATAGAAAATAAGCGAAGAAAAGGCAAAATCTATTGTTTAAAAATAGCATAAAAGGTTAACGCCAAATACAAGGTATGGACACCTCCAATATACACAATCAACGTATCGCAAAAATGACATTTGCCTCGGTCTACCCTTTGTATCTCGCAAAAGTAGAGAGGAAAGGCAGAACAAAGGAAGAATTGAATCAGGTGATAACGTGGTTAACAGGCTTCGATAACAACAAGCTGCAGAAACTAATAGAAGAGAAAATAACTTTTGAAACGTTCTTCCAACGTGCTTCGTTAAACCCCAATGCAAACCTTATTACAGGCGTAATCTGTGGATACCGTGTAGAGGAAATCAAGGATACTTTGACGCAGCAGGTTAGGTATTTGGATAAGTTGGTGGATGAACTGGCGAAAGGCAGAAAGATGGAAAAAATTTTGCGCGGCTAAGGTTTCGTGTCGTTATCGTATCTTAGTGAGCATATGATAATCATTCCTTGTTTCCGCAGTAAAAATACCAGGTACTACAGGCATTCAAAATACTTTTTGTTGTTCTTTTGGGTGATTGGCGGGGCGCTGAGCGGCTGCGGGCAGAAGGTTAAACAACAACAGGTTACAGACTCGTTAACCAAAGAATGGAACCAAACGATCCCCGGTAATTTCAGCGGGCAATCAGAAGCCGTTTTTGACAGCACACAGATCAACCGGTTTTTAAAAAGTTACCCGGTGTTTAATACTTATGCCGGCGAGATCAATAATTTTTATAAGCGGCGAAAATATGCTTACGCCTGGTTTGAAAACGGAAAACTAATTGAACAGGCCGGCAATTTATCTAACCGGATATTGAACCTGCAAAATGAAGGCATTGATCAAGCGGTTCCTTATCAAAAAACATTGGACTCGCTGATCAGTAACATCAATCCCAAACGGCCGGATGTACAGGCCGAGCTGATGCTGACCTCGCAATATTTTGCCTTTTCTAAACTGGCCTGGCAGGGGATGAGCAATGCCGTAAGTCAGTCTGCACGCTGGTACCTGCCCCGCAAAAAGGTAGATTATGAACAATACCTGGACAGCCTGTTAAAGGAACCTGCCAAAAAAACCGCGCTGGCCGAACCGGTTTACCGGCAGTATGAATTACTAAGAAACTACCTGAAGAAATACCGCGACCTGGATGCGCAGGGAAACTGGCCCCCGATTGTACTATCCGCTAAAATTAAGCAGGGCGATACGTCGGTTATGATACCTGCTATTAAAAAGCGCTTATACCAGCTGGAAGATTTTCATAGCGATACCCTCAATAACACTTTTAACGATGAGTTGATGGCCGCCGTTAAACACTTCCAAAACCGGCACGGCCTTAACGCAAATGGTTTATTAAATAAAGAAACGCTTGCCGAACTGAATGTACCTTTAAAGAGCAGGATAGAACAGCTTATTGTTAATATGGAGCGCAGCCGCTGGTTGCCGGTACGCTTAAATGCAGATTACCTGGCGGTTAATATCCCCGAGTTTAAATTGCATGTATACCATGCCGACAGTTTGTTATGGAGCTGTAACGTGGTGGTAGGCCAAACGGTACATCAAACTACCATTTTTTACGGCGAGATCAGGTATGTGGTGTTCAGTCCTTATTGGGAAGTGCCGCCGAGTATTGTGCGCAAAGAGATCGTCCCGGAAATGAAGAAGCATCCGGATTATTTGGCTGATCACCAAATGCAGGTCAACGGTTATTTAGAAGGGTTGCCGGTTGTGCGGCAACTGCCCGGCCCTAAAAACTCATTGGGACTGGTGAAGTTCCTGTTTCCGAACAGTTATAATATCTATCTGCACGATACGCCGTCTAAATCCCTGTTTGGCGAAACCGCCCGTGCCTTTAGCCATGGCTGTATCCGGGTGCAGGAACCGGCAAAGCTGGCCGGTTTCCTGTTGAAAGACCAGCAAAACTGGACTCCCGAAAAAATAGATCAGGCCATGCATGCCGGTAAAGAACAATACGTGACCCTGCAAAAGAAGGTGCCCGTTTTTATCGCTTATTTTACGGCCTTCATTGATCGCGAGCACCAGCTTAATTTCAGGAAAGATATTTACCGGCTTGACGGCCCGCTGGCGGCAATGCTGCTCACCGGCAAAGGCGACCAGGAAAAGCAGCGTTAACCGGGTTTGTTGGGAGTAAGGTTTCCCATGATCCTGAGCGAGTTTGGTTAGCGCTTTGGCGCAAAGCAAAAAATATGACCGGCCGCATGCTCAATACTGACCGGCATCATTATTTAAAGGTAGGATTAAGCCGAATTTTGATAAAAAATCAGGCAATGAAAATCTCCGGAATAAAAGCTTCAGTATTGGTAAAAGCCTATAGCGGCAAACTATTTTGTATTGTTTTATTGTTGTTGACTACAACCCAATCAAAAGCTGCAGTGATAGATACCGGCCTTGCCGACCAGATCAGCTTACAGTTACATGCTAAAAAACAGCTGCCTTTATACTTTCCGCTTTCCGTTAAACGATTTTATGTGTCTCAAAACTTTCAGCCGGTTTGGTTGAAACAAGAGAAAGACGAGGCCGGACAAACATGGCAAGCGATGCTGCTGATGGATTGTGTATTGGAATATGGACTGGCCCATTCCGATTATCACCCGGATGAGCTGCGTTACGAGTTGCTGCACCAGATTTTTGAGCAGCCAGGCAAGATCAGTAAAGAGCGCCAGGCAAGGTTTGATATCATGCTTACCGATGCTATGCTCACTATCCTGAACCATCTGCATTATGGCAAACTGAATCCTGAACTTCCCCTTGCAAGAATTGATGCCGGGCAGGGAGATGTACGTATGGATGTAGTTTTAATGAATGCTTTACTGCAAAATAATATCATGCCTTCTGTTTTAGCAGTACAACCCAAGTCGCAGGCGTATATCAGCATGCAGCAATGGCTGCATAAATGGAAGGGGCAGTACCTGGACGATTGTTACGAAGTACCCGAAGCGAGCGTGCGTAAAGTGGCTGTTAATATGGAGCGGCTACGCTGGGCGGATATAGGAGAGAAGCCATACATACAGGTAAATATCCCATCGTTTACCTTAAGCCTTTTCTTGAAGGATACTACCTATCGCTTTAAGGTTGTTACCGGCAGTCCGTCTACCCCAACACCGTTGTTGCAAAGCGCTATCTATTCTGTTGCTGCAGTGCCCAGGGCCGAATTGCCCAATCAACTACGCATTATGGAACAGTTGCCTAACATGCTGGCAAAACGGCCCGGGCAGGCAAAGGCATTATTGGTTTTCCTGTTCGCCAACCGTCACCGGATAGATCTGGTAGAAATGCCGGAAACAGCCTGGTTTAAAGCCACACAACGCGCATTCAGCCGGGGTAATATTGGATTGGAAGAGCCACAGCGTTTTGCCGAACTATTGCTGGCAACACAAGGATCGGCGGGTCAAACAGCTTTGCTGCGTCAGTCGGTAACTTCAGGTAAAAGCCGGGCTTTACCATTAAAAACACCTGTACCCTTTAAGGTTACGTATCTCACTTGCATGGTCAGGGACGGCCAGGTGGTTACTTACGGGGATATTTACCAGTTAGACGGAAAATTAGAGCAAGCCTTATATCAAACAAACAGATAATTTTAATTGCTTTTACGGCCACCTCCAAGTGTTATGGCATCTATGATCCGGATCAGGTTATTTTTAAATAACGGGCCCATAGGCAGCACCACCTCATTTGGCAACACCACCATATTACCATCTATAAGCTTAATTTTTTCGATGTTGACGATGTAAGATTTATGTATCCGTACAAAACGGGTGTCGGGAACAGCATTTTCAACCTCTTTCATGGATGAATAGGTGATATGCTTATCGGTGGGTGTGTAAATGATAATATAATTCTTCAGTGCTTCTATATACAGTATCTCACTGTAATCCAGCCTGATCAGCTTGCCCTTAACGCCCGGATTTATAAAAAAGCAATCAGGTAAATTATCACTGGTTCGCCCGGTATTAATGAGGCGTTTTACTTTGGTTACCGATGCGATAAAACGTTCAAATGATATGGGTTTTAAAAGGAAATCGTAACCGTTTTTCTCAAATGCACGCACGGCATACCTGTCATGCGCGGTGGTAAATATGATATTGGCCGATGGCGCGATCATGTCGGCCACATCCAGTCCCGACAATTCAGGCATGTCGATATCAAGAAAAACAATATCCACATCCTTTCTTTCATTAATATCATGAATAGCCTGCAATGGACTTAAACTACTGCCAATTAGTTTCAGGTCGGGCATTTTAGCAATATAGCCCGAAAGTACTTTTATGGAATAGTAATCGTCGTCAATTACATAGCATGTATTCATTATTATTAATAGTTATTTCAATAATTTAAATGATAGTCAGGGTGCAATATTATAGGCTTTGTTATCCGGTATTGTCTTAAACGTATAGCTGCAAATGTATCAGCGGTCCGTCGTCTCATAACGTATTATTGCGCCTTTATTGATATACTTCTGATAGTTGTAAAGATAGTATATTATCTCCTTTCAAAAAGTAAATCCTGCTGTATGTGCATTCTTTATATATAGAATAACCCGTTTGGTATAACTTTTTTTACGCTGTATCGTATAATTCTTAGTTTGCATATAATTAAACCGAAGACTTTCAACCTAAACCTTATCACTTTGAATAATTTTCGGCAAAAAATCCTTGCTTTTATATCAAATATGGCAGGGGAGTTAATAAATGATCAAAATGTCAGCGATAGTTTAAGCTCATGCCGTTTTAATCCCGCCGGTTAAACAAAAAAGAGGCATAATAAACAAGCGTTGCCAGGGCTCCTAAGGCCGCTACCACGTAGGTCATTGCTGCCCACCATAAAGCATCAGCGGCAGCGCGGTGCTCTGTGGTGGCACGCATCACCGTGTAATTAGCTTGCAGCCAGGCCAGCGCCCGGCGGCTGGCATCAAATTCGACAGGAAGTGTAATAAAACTAAATAAGGTAATAATTGCCAGAGCTATTACGCCTATCAGCAGTAAAAAAGCATTGTGCGTAAATAAAAGTAACAGGATGCCGATGGCCAGCGTCCATTGTGTTAGGGTAGATGCCACATTGATCACCGGTATTAATGCCGAGCGCAGGTTAAGCCAGGCATAAGCCCGGGCATGTTGTACGGCGTGCCCGCATTCGTGCGCGGCCACCGCCGCCGCCGCAACACTGCGCCCATAAAAAACAGATTCGCTCAGGTTGACGGTTTTATTGGCCGGATTATAATGATCGGTTAATTGCCCTTCTGCCGATATTACCTGTACATCGGTGATGCGATGGTCGCGCAACATCAGTTCGGCTACCTCGGCACCAGATAGGCCCGATGCGAGCGGCATAGCCGAATACATTTGAAACTGGCTCCGGAAGCGCCATTGCACCAGGAGGCTAACTACGCTGACGATGATCATCAGCAGCCAGCCGGCGCCATACGAAATGATAAAACCGCAGATCATATGATGTAAAACCACCGGTTTGTGCACTGGTTTGCATTTTTTTTAATTTATCCCTGTTTAATGCCCCAATGGGGCTCTTTCGGGTATAAACACAAAAGAGGTTGTCTCCAATATGAAACAACCTCTTTTTGTTTTATGTCATCCTGTAATTACGATCAACCTGCTGCAACCGCACTATCGTTACCTGCTTTGCGCTTTAATATTAATGCAGCGATAAGGGATACAAGCAGCCCTATTGGAAGGATCTCCATATAGGTGATCAATATGACCATTATGGGCGACTTGTACATTTCTTTCATGCTGCTCATCTCTTTTATTTGGTCGGCAATTTCGCCGGCGCTTTTCCCGCTACTTTTAGCCTGGCTAATTATATGTGCAGAATACTTATCCATAAAATCGGGGACGAACAGGTAATAATCAACCAGCCAAACCAGTACATACATGGTCGACGCGATCAGCGCGATGTAAAATCCTAATTTGAAAGCCTTCCCAAAACTGATAACCCCATTATTGTATTTGTCGCGATAGTTTTTTACAGCTACAAATACCAGTGAAAAAGCTAATATCATTGAGGCATAGCCCAATAACATATTACCTTCAAAGCTGCCGCGGCTATTATAACACAGGTAAACACCGCATAACATCCAGGCCGATACCATTAGTCCTGATATCAATCCAAATACAATTACATTTCTTTTCATTTTGTTTAGTTTATTGTTTGCGGTTCAAAGTTGAATTATCGCGGGCTATTTTTGCTCATACTTTAGGGTGATTTTAATATAAAAAGCCATATTAGTACTAAAAGGTGATACTTTTTTTTATTCATGTTCCTGATCATCCTATCCCGACGCAGGATTAAGTTAATAGTTAATTAGTTGCAATTTGCACGTCAACTCCATCTCATATTAACCCCTCTCGATTTTTAATTTGGCATTAATTAGTTTTATTTACTTACCTTGCGAGCTTTAAAAATATAATAATACAATACAATGAACGAAGGAACAGTAAAATTTTTCAATGTAACAAAAGGTTTCGGTTTTATCACCCCTAACGGTGGTGGTCAGGACGTATTTGTACATTCTTCAGGCCTTATCGACGAAATCCGTGAAAACGACAAAGTAAACTACGAAGTTGAAAACGGAAGAAAAGGCGTAAACGCGGTAAATGTAAAAGTTATCTAAGTATAATAATACCATCAAAATCGTTTCAGCGTCCGGCTCACAAGTCGGGCGCTTTTTTTTTGTCAGAACCCGGATTGATAAGATTAACGGATTTACAGGATTTTTGGCTTTGCGTGCTTTGCTTTGTGCTTCTCTCTCTGTGACCTTTGTGGTTAAATAGCAACAATCACCGCTTATTTGTTAAATAACGTTAAAGCCCTGTTAAAGAAAGTTAAATGGTGCCCGTGCCCCGGTATTTTATCCTTTATTTGGGTATCCAAACCTTCTTAATTCATGAAAAAACTACTATTCCTGTTGCTTATACCGGCAATTGTGATGGCTCAAAACCATAAGCCCGAAGATTTTGGTTACCGCCACCTGCAAACGGTTTATCAAAAACTGCCGGTTGATATCCTTATTTTATCTAAAAAAGGTGACGAAAAAAAACGCAAACCGATCTTCCTTTTTGCGCAGGGATCATTACCCATACCACTGATAATTTTAGATAAAGCAGGCAAACCCTATTTTGTGTTTGTTTTTAAAACAGACAGCCTGCTTAACCAATATCACCTGGCCATTATAGGTAAGCCTGGGGTTCCGGTGATAGCACCGGATAGCCTGTTAACCAAAGATTATGTTTATAACGACCCTGCAACTAAACTAATGCCGCAAGTGTATCAGCAGCATAACTATATTGATTACCTGGCCAACCGCGATAAGGAGGTTTTAAGGTTTTTATTGCGGCAAGACTTTGTAGCACTAAAGCAAAAGGTTGTGGTGGCCGGTCATTCGGAAGGGGCTACAGTTGCGGCTAAGCTGGCATTGATATCGCCCGATGTAGGCAAGCTGATCTACGCGTCCGAAAATCCGTTTGGCCGTATTATGACCGAAATAGGGCAGGAGCGGCAACTTGACCCTACCGGGGCAAAAACCGAGGCCCGTTTCCGGGAATGGCAGCGGATAGTGAACAAACCTAATGATGTAAGCCAAAAGAAAGGTGATACCAACAAGGGTACTTATCAATCATCAATACCGCCTATTGAATATTTGCAAAAGCTAACTATCCCGGTGCTGGTTACCTATGGCACTAACGATCAGTCTGGAAAATATACCGACCTGCTGCGTGTGGAAATGATCCGCCTGCATAAAAACAATTTCACTTTTAAATGTTACGCCGGGCTTGATCATAATTATTTCCCCTTAAAACCCGATGGCGCGGTTAATTACGAAATTTTTAACTGGGATAAAGTGGTGCTCGACTGGCAAGCCTGGCTCAATGGCAAAACCGAACTGCACGCCCTGCAATAATAAATGATATTAAAATAAACATAGCGGCAGGGTTTTTGTTGATCTATCATATATACATCTATTTAAAAATTAAATAATTATGAAAGATCAAACTAAAATTATCGCGGCTCTTTTAGTGGGTGCTGCAGCGGGTGCCGCCATAGGATTGTTATTTACAACCGATAAAGGTGGGGCAATACGCGGCGAGGTAGCCGATTATATCAATGATTTGGTAGAAAAATCAAAAGAAAAAGCACAAAAAACCGCAGATGAACTGCGTGGCTATGGTGGCAATGTTGTCGATCGTGCAAAGTCAAAAATAAATGGGGTCGTGGGCAATTTGTCTGATTATAAAGATCAGATCCGCGATTCTATTAAAGCAAGCGCGAGTGATTATACCGATAAGGCTACCGAGTTTGGCGAAGATCTGTTAAACAACGCCAAAGCAAAAGCCAGAAACGTTGTGAGCGATGTGAATAACAACGTGCAGGGCGGATAAATACTAAACGATAACCCGGCTGTCATGCTGAGCCCGTCGAAGCATGGAGCGAGGGCCTGCCCACGCACCCTTCGACAAGCTCAGGCTGACAGTCCCTTTCAATAAAAAAGCACCCCGATTATGGGGTGCTTTTTTGTTATTTACGGGCTTGTTTAATACTGTCTCCATACTTCAAAATCCATATTCGGCATGCCGATAGGGGCGCCGGGAGGCATTTCCAGCGCAGGCTCGGGCTGGAACTTGTTTGGCGTTTTTTCAAATTCTTCAATTTCAGATAAGCCAAAATATAAAGATGCCTTTTGCTTGGCTTCGGCGGTAGCTAATTTGCTGGTCATCCAGTCTTTTAATTCATGCACTTTCAGCAAAGCTTCGCCGCGCACGTTCTCGCCCGACCGGGTGTCGGCAGCTAAACCCAGCAGATGTTTTAAAAACAGGTTGTTCACCAATATCTGCAACTCGCCTTTATAGCCCGGCGTTAAAGGGGCTTTCCAGGTACGGTCTATCATTTTATCCAATACGGCTAACAGGCCGGGTTGCTTACTGTCGCGGGCATTGTACTCTACCAGGCGGGCGGCACGCTCACTCATCAGCATGTAATCAATCGTAGTTTCGGCCGCGCTTTCGGCTGCGGCAATAGGGTCAAAGGTAGGGCCGGTATGTCCGCTAAAGGTTTCCACACTTGCCGGGTAACCCGAAGGGCGCGGCGGGATCTTTTGTATCAAAGCTTCGGGCAATGCCAAAGCATCCGGACTAATCGTAGCCATCATGGCATCAAAAGCTCGCCATTGCTCGGCAGGGTCAACCATTTTGGTAGGTTCCTGTCCGTCGTTTTTAACGGCGTGGGTAAAGTATAAGCCACCGATAGATTTGGCAACCGCTTCTAACTGGTAACGGTGCAGCAGGTACATCGGCACCAAAACTTCTTCAATGGTGCTCATGGGCTCGCCTTCGCGGATAGCTTTCTCCGAGAAATTATCCAGCACATGCCTGCG
Source organism: Mucilaginibacter sp. GW821-FHT07H05 (assembly GCF_059418485.1). Lineage (NCBI taxonomy): Bacteria > Pseudomonadati > Bacteroidota > Sphingobacteriia > Sphingobacteriales > Sphingobacteriaceae > Mucilaginibacter > Mucilaginibacter sp. GW821-FHT07H05. Next base: position 71,613 of record NZ_JBWKPY010000010.1, on the reverse strand, counting down.
GATGGCCATCAGTTTATTCAACTGATCGATCGGGTTAACACCGTCTTCCCACTGGTTAGACATGGGGTGCGCGTTCCCGCCGATATCCGGGATGTACTTAAAGCCCTGTGCCAGCGTCTCTTTCATGATCTTGTCCAGCGCGGCATTTTCATCCACATTTTTAGGGAAATCAGAATAGCCCCACATAATGGCGCGTTTATCCCAGGTGCCAATACCTTTAGCGTAAGCGTCAGACAGGTCGATGGTACCATCAGCCTTCATGCTGAAACGGGGGAAAGGGTAGTCCATTACCGATGCCCTGTCCTTAGGGCTGGCGGCAAAGTTGTGGGTTAAACCCAGTGTATGGCCAATTTCGTGAGCTGATAACTGGCGGATCCGAGCCAGCGCCATTTCTTCCATTTTTTTACTGACAGGTTTGCCGTCCTCATAAGGTTGCAGCAGGCCTTCGGCAATCAGGAAATCCTCGCGATGGCGGTCTGATCCCAGCGTAACCACGCCCTTAATGATTTCGCCGGTACGCGGATCGCTATAAGACGAACCATAAGAGAACGCGCGGTTAGGCGTACCCGACCGGGTAATCCAGTTCACCACATTATAGCGGATATCCATCGGGTCGGCGCCTTCGGGCAATTCTTTTACAATAAAGGCATTTTTAAACCCGGCCGCTTCAAAAGCCTGGTTCCACCAGGCTGCGCCCTCAAGCAGGGCTTTTTTAATGATAGGCTGAGCGCCGCGGTCAATATAGTATACGATCGGTTCAACCGGCTCGCTAACCGCCGCCGACGGGTCTTTTTTGATGAGCCTGTGGCGGGCGATGAATTTTTTAGTGATCGGCTCGGTCATCGGTGCTGCAAAATCCATGTACTGGAAGTTGAAGAAGCCCGAACGCGGATCGAACTTGCGCATTTTAAAACCGGGTTCAGGCAGTTCAATAAAGGCCTGATGCTCGTTCAGGGTAACCGAAGTTGGATCGGGCGCTATACGGCCACCACGGCCGCCGCCACCACCGCTGCCGGCGAAGGTAAGCATGGCCTCAAACTCAGAGTTTTTAGGAAAATTCTTGGTATTGTCCATATAAACAACCGACCGGGTCTCATCTAAACGATAAGCCCCACCGGCACCGCCGCCGCCTGCGCCGCCACGTCCGCCGGCTGCCTGTGCGGTACCCGGGTTACCGCGGCCACCGCCTAAACCGTCGCCTACATGCATCACATCGCGCACAATAAACGGTGTAAAATCAACCAATACTTTATCGCCTTCAATAGCGGCGGGGGTAAACGCAAAGATCACCGATTTAGCAAAATTGTGCTCAACTGCCTTTACCTCATCCGCATTACCATTTACAGCACGGTAACTGGTTACCGGCTCTACTAAAAATATTTTTGGCCCGGCCTTTACAAACTTGGTAATTACCGATGATGCCTGCCCGCGCTCGGCGCCGCCGTTACCCACGCCGTCTACCAGCGAACTGAAGTATAGGAAGTCGGTATTAAACTTGTCAATCTCCAGGTAAACTTTCCCGCTCTTTTCGTCGTAGTAAAAGTTAAAATAGCCTTCAAATTTTTTTAAGTTTTGCGTTACGGCTGCTATGGTAGTTGCCGGGCCGGCCGCATCGCCGCGGGCGCCACCCGGTTGCCTGTTTTGGGCATTAGCAATACCTGTAAGTGTAATGGCCGTACAAAAAAACAGTAGAAATTTTTTCATGTGGTGATTTGTTTTGGGTTAGTGTGCATAAAAACGTAAAGTTTGATCAATAAACGTATCGTAAACTTAATAATCATTTACGTTTAATCCGATTTTTTAATAAATTATCATGCATATGTTACATTTATTGCGATTTTGATATTAGTAGAATATTGATGGTTTTGGCGCGTGTGAGTATGAATATTTGGTTGGGGGAGTGGTTTTGATCATAAATATCGTTGCGGTAAATCTTTTTTCGTAATTAATTAATTCATATATTCACTCTTAATTATAGCCAACATCATTCGCTTTTTTAAATAGATTTTGTTAACCTGGAGTAAAGCTGTTTAAAAAAGCTGGACCATTACAATTTGAATTTCTGTAAAGCATATTAAAAAATAGACCCAAACCACTATGGCTGCTGATATAAATACTCAGCCTATACCTGCCAACGAAATCGACAGGCTATATGCATTAACCAACCTCGATCTGGATTACTCCAATTTGCAAAACAGCCTTAAGGATATGACAGAACTGGCTGCAAAAGTTGCCGGTACAAATATATCCGTGATTAACCTGATAGATATGTATACGCAATGGACGGTATCCAACTTTGGGATGGACCTTGACCAAATGCCACGCGAGGACTCGGTTTGCCAATACACCATTATGCAAAATGATGCCTACGAAATAAATAATTTAGCAGACGACCAACGATTTAAGGATAAGTTTTACGTAACCGAAAACCCCAACCTGCGCTATTACTATGGTTTACCGCTGCAAACAGACGATGGCTGCAATATTGGCGCCTTATGTGTTCTGGATACCGAACAAAAGGAGATCACTCCCGAGAAAACGGAAATGCTGAAGATCATCGCGCATGAAATAGTGAGCCGTTTAAACGCCCTGAGGGCCATAGAGCATTTAAAGAACCGTTTGTACGAGGTTACCGAATCGCAGCGCCGGATGGCACATGATATCCGCGGGCCTGTTAGCGGGATTGTTGGCCTGGCACGTATCATCAGCGAGCAGGGCGATAATAATACGCTGAACGAGGTGCTGGAGTTTATTAAACTGATACAAAAAAGCGGTGATTCTATTATGGAACTGGCCGCTGAAATATTAAGTACAGATATACCCGAAAAAGGGACAGAATTTGACGGGTGCGAGTATAATCAGCTGGTATTAAAGGAAAAGTTGGAAAAGCTGTATATGCCGCAAGCCATCAATAAAAAGATCAATTTTACGGTGAGTACAAATCCCGAAACCGGTATAGTGCCTTTCTCTAAAAGCAAACTATTGCAAATTATTGGCAACCTGGTATCAAATTCCATGAAATTTACCCCGTCGGGTGGCAGCGTTTCGGTAAAACTATCTATGCGTGTGCACGAGTTCAATAACGAGCTTCATGTGATGGTAGAAGATACCGGCGTTGGGATGGATGAGGCCAAAATAGAACAGATACTGGCCGGGCAAGGTAAATCAACCAAAGGCACCAGCGGCGAGCAGGGATACGGCTTTGGATTGGCCCTGGTAAAACATTTGGTAGATAGCCTTAAAGGCGAAATGTATATCACATCTAAAATGGATATAGGTACTTCCTTCGAGATCGTACTTCCGCAGGAAAAGCATCGGTAGAGATTAGTTGATTAGTGATGAGAGATTAGTTAAGTTACTAACCAAACCTGCCAACAGGATGAAGTTTGCCTCACAGGAATACTTCATCCTGTTCTTTTTTTAACCTAATCTCTCATCCCTAATCAACTAATCACTAATATTGCACATTCAAAAACGGACAGGTTTTTACGCATGAAAAAAATAACGGACAGCAACGCCGCCACTAATACCTTCATATTAATTGCAGTTACTTTTTTAATAAGGCTATGGATAGCCGCTTATACCGGCCTGGGTATTGGCGAGTCGTATTATTTCAGGGGCGCGTTAAACCTCGATCTGAGTTATTTTGATCAGCCGCCATTGTTTTTCTGGCTAAGCGGTATCAGCTTAAAAATATTTGGTGTAAACAACCTGGGCCTGCGTTTCCCGGCGGTACTGCTGTTTGCAGGTACCAGCTGGATGCTGTTTCTCATCACCCGCAAATTCTTTAATGCAAGCGCGGGCTTTTGGGCGGTGCTTATCATGAACCTGAGCGCCGTTTTTACCATAGCTATTGCCTGCTGGTTTCAGCCGGATGCACCGCTGATGTTCTTTTGGCTGGCCAGCGCTTACGTAATGATCCAGATCATGTTCGACCCGCAGAACGGGCAGCCCGGAGCAAAATATCATACCGCTAAAATTTACTTACTTTGGCTGCTTGTAGGCTTGTTAATGGGCTTAGCCACTTTGAGCAAATACCATGTGATATTTCTGTTTGCAGGCATATTCCTGTTTGTGGGGACTAACAAAAGCCAGCGCCATTGGCTATTGCACCCCGGGCCGTACCTGGCCATTATAGTCGCTTTTATTTTGGCGCTGCCGGTACTGCTGTGGAACTATCATAACAACTGGGTTTCCTTTGTTTTTCAGGGATCAAGGGCCGGTACCGGCGAGAAATTCCAGCTGCACCCCGAGTGGTTTTTACGCAGCATTGGGGGGCAGGCATTATGGCTATTGCCATGGGTATGGTATCCGCTGGTGGTAGAGTTATTTAAGGCCTGGAAATTGCGCGGGCAGCAGGTATACAGTTTTAACTTTTGGATAGCCATTTTGCCGCTGGTGTTTTTTACGGTGGTAACGCTATGGTCAAACCTGCAATACCATTTTCACTGGCAGGCGCCGGGGTATATGATGCTGTTTATCCCGCTTGGATATGCTATCGACCAAAAACTGAACGCGCCTGCAAAAGAGGGCAGGGGCACACGCCGCTGGCTGCGGTTCTCGGTTTGTTTTACGGTGATCACTATCGGGGTATTAAGCTTGCATATGGTAACCGGGTTTTGGCAATGGTACGGCCCCAAATGGATTGTAAAAGCAGCCCACGGTGATAATGTTGACCCCACCATACAAGGCGTGGACTATACCGATATTAAAGGCCGCTTTGAAAAAGAAGGCTGGCTGAATAATCCCAATATATTCACAGGCGCATCCCGCTGGTGGCTAACCGGCAAGGTAGATTGGGCATTGAAAGGTCAGAAACCTATTATCTGTTTTAGCGACGATCCGCGTAACCTGGCCTTTTTGGTGGATCCGAATACATTGATTGGGAAAGACGCCGTCATTATTGGCCAGGAGCACGGGGAAAGCATCGATGCAGACGTTAAACCGTTTTTTGATGAAGTAAAACAACTGCCCGATCTGGCTATTATGCGCAGCGGTCGGGATGAATTGCACCTGCAGGTTTACTATTGCAAAAACTTCCGTCTGCCGGCTCATCCGCGTAACGATCTGCCATTATATCACCAACTAACGGGCAGGCCACCGTTTGGGAAGTAAATTGCTTTGAAGGAATAAGTATCTTGTCATTTCGAACGAGGTACGAGGAGAAATCTTCTACGTCCATACTTGTCGCCTATAGAAGATTTCTCTCTGCGTTCGAAATGACAAGATACTTTCAGTAAATCAATTCAATAGCTTATACAACTTCTCTTGCAATACCCTTTTTTCTGGAGCCGACCGGGTAAGGCTGATGGCTTTTTCAAGACTGCTTTTGGCCTGGGTATAGTTGTGCAGCCGGGTATATACTTCGCCCAGGATGGCGTGGTAAAGATAAAATTTATCCGCTTTTTCAATTTGCAGGAGTGCGGTTAAAGCGGCTTGCGGCCCATCTACCTGCATCATAGCTACAGCCCGGTTTATGGCAGTAAAAGGCGATGGGGCAATACGGCAAAGCCAATCGTAATAACTTAAAATGGCAGGCCAGTTAGTGGTATCAAAGCTTTTGGCGGTGCAATGCTGAAACGCTATGGCAGCCTCTAAATGATAAGCACTCACGGTATTGCCATAAGCAGCCAGGTTCATATAGTCGTTACCCTTATCAATCAGTCGCTTGTCCCAACGGGAACGGTCCTGTTTGGTGAGCAGCACAATTTCGCCTTCGGGACTGATGCGGCTTTCATTGCGCGACGATTGAAAACACATTAGCGCCATCAGCGCGTAGGCTTCGGGCTGGCGGGTATATTCGTTTTTAGTGATGAGATGGCAAAGCATCATGGCTTCGTCCATCAGATCCCTGCGGATGAGGTATTCGGATTGTGTGGAGTTATATCCTTCGTTAAACAGCAGGTAAATGGCATTCAGTATCACATCGGTCCTGTTCTTTAACTCGTTTACCGATGGGATAGTCAGCTTTATTTTTTCATGCCTGAAAAACTCTTTGGTTCGGTATAGTCTCTTGGAAACGGTATCCTCAGGTATCAGGAAAGCTTTGGCAATTTCAACGGTACTAAAACCGCAAAGTGTTTTCAGGATCAGGGTGATCTGATTTTCCTTCGGGATACGCGGATGGCAGCAGGCAAACATCATGCGCAGCATATCATCTTCCAGTAGTTCCTGCTTCCACAGTTGCTCTATATCAAGTAAAGGCTGATCGTGGGTCTCGGTAAGATCTTCGGGATCGGTGTTCAGTAAGTGCCGGTTATGCCTTAACCTGTCTATCGCTTTGTTTTTTGCTACCCGGTATAACCATCCCGATGGATTTTTTGGGATTCCCTTGTCGGGCCAGCTGTTAAAGGCCAGCAACAGCGTATCCTGCACCACATCTTCGGCCATTTGCAGGTTTTCGGTGCCGAACAGCTTGGTTAAAACAGCAACCATCTTCCCCGCCTCGCGGCGGAAAAGATGGTCGGCCAGCTGACTGATATGCGGATCGGGCCCAGGCATTACATTTTAGCAATTTCCTGGATCTCGGTACTGCCGTCGTATTCAAAAATTGGACAGCCTTTAGCAATTTCAATTGCATGCGGCAAATCATTAGCCTTAATGGAAATAAAACCGCCAACTACTTCCTTGCCTTCGGCATAGGGGCCATCGCTTAATTGCTTTTGCGGGCCGCTTAATACAGCGCCGGTGTGGGTAAGGCGTTCGCCGCCAATGTAGGTGCCATCGGCTTTTAAACCATCCATCCAGGTCATCCATTTCATCATCGACTGTTGCAATAACTCGGGCGAAGCGCTTGTGAAATCCAAACCGCCACGGAATAATAACATGTACTCTTTCATTTTTTTAGTTTTTTAATTTAAAATTTGATTAACACCCCAATGACGAATGGCGCCGACGGATTTGGACAAATTATTTTAAAGATTTATAAATCATGGATAAAATTATCAAAAATAGCTAATCGGGCATCATATCATGTTAAAAACAGATACAGCAACATCATGATAGTTCATTTAAATTTGAGCAATACGATCAACCTGTCGTTATAAACCCATTTTATGAAGCTTAAAATAATAGTAACCGTATGGTTTGCTGCATTTGTGTTACAGCAAAGCTATGCCCAATTACCTGATGTGTTTTTGTTAAACCCTAAACACATTGCCGATAAAAAAAATGCCTATAAAAAAGCTGAAGCACCTGTTGTAAAACAAGTAGCAGAGGTAGTAAAAGGCGCTGATGCCTTTTTGGATGACAAGCCCGCATCGGTAATGGAAAAAGCCTTTACACCGCCAAGCGGCAGCAAGCACGATTATATGAGCATGGCGCCGTACTTCTGGCCCGATCCCGCTAAATCCGACGGCCTGCCTTATATCCGCAAAGACGGGCAGCGAAACCCCGAGATCAAAAAAATTGTAGATCACGAATTATTAAGTCAGCTGGATAATAAATGTAAATACCTCTCGCTGGCTTATTACTTTACCGGTGATGAAAAATATGCCGCCAAGGCTAACGAACTGTTAAAAGTTTGGTTCCTTGATCCCGAAACAAAGATGAACCCTAACCTCAACTATGCCCAGGCTATCCGCGGCACAAACGACGGCAGGGGGATAGGGATCATCGAAACACGATCTTTAGCTAACCTGGCCGACTGGATGGGTTTATTAGCCGGTTCTAAATCATTTACCCCAGCTAACCTGGCTGCTATAAAAGATTGGTACAAACAGTATTTAATTTGGATGACCACCAGCAAAAACGGTAATGACGAGCATAACGCCAAAAACAATCATGGTACGCATTACGATGTGCAGGAAGTTACCTATGCTTTGTTTACGGGGAATACCGCGTTAGCCAAACAGGTTTTGGATAATAGCAAAAAAAGGATTGCCCTGCAAATTGAACCCAATGGCGAGCAAAAACTGGAACTGGAACGGACCAACGCCTTAGGCTACAGCACCATGAACCTGGATGGCTGGGTAAATATGGCTATGCTGGGAGACAAAGCCGGAGTTGATTTATGGAACTATACTACAACCGATGGCAGGAGTATTAAAGGCGCTATTGACTGGCTGCTGCCTTATGCAATGGGGACAAAGCCATTTAAATATCAGCAGATCAATCCGTATAATAAGGAAGAACTGATGCGTCCGCTGCTTTTGATGGGCATGAAACAAAACAATACCGCTTATTTGAAAACAGTTGAAGACATCCGTAAAAAAGACACGATCTATTTAACCGACCTGCTTTATAATTAATACCCCATGAAATATACTTTTAAGGTTTTTTTGTGTTGCTTGCTTTTTGCAGTGGTGATAGCCGCCAACGCCAAGGCCCAGGCTAAAAGCCAGTGGGTTTATACGGGTAGTAATGGTAAGCTGGCCTATAAAACCCTGCCCCAGGGTGACAGGATCATGGATTTTTCGTACGCTGGTTATATGGGGGGTGGGGTTGCGCTGCCATCGCCACCGGTTAAAATAACACTGGACGCGATGAGCGGCGATAATAGTAATGCTATTCAATCAGCAATTGATCAGGTTGCTAAAATGCCGGTGGTAAATGGTTTCAGAGGGGCAGTTTTGTTGAATAAAGGCACATTTGACTGTGAGCGCGCTATTAATATTAATGCCAGCGGTGTGGTGCTGCGCGGCAGCGGGGCCGACGATAAGGGAACCATCATTAACATGACTGGCAGTCCGCATGTATGTTTAACGGTAAGGAACAGGCCGGTAGTAAAAAACATTGGGAAAGCTGTGGCTGTGGCCGATGCTTATGTACCTGCCGGGACAAGCATATTTACCTTAACTGCTACCGCCGGGCTGGCCGTGGGCGATACCATATCTATTACCAAACCTGTAGCGGCTGATTGGGTAGCTTTTATGGGGATGGATCAGCTTACCCGCGATGGTAAAAAACAAACCTGGATAACCGGCGAGATTAGCGCCGAGCGTGTAATTACCGCCATTGCCGGTAATAAGGTTACGGTTGATGTACCTTTTAATGATAATTATGATGCAAAGTATTTAGGTGCGGAAAGTGTATCGATTAGTAAGATCAGTACAACGGGGATGCTATCGCAGGTTGGGTTTGAAAACCTGCGGATCGTATCACCTGATCAAACCGGTACTATTAACGAAAAACATAACGGTGCCATTAACTTAAGCGGATTGACTGACGGCTGGGTGAAAAATATCGACGTTTATAATACCGTAAACAGTGTAAGTATCACCGGCAGCCGCATTACCGTGCAGCGATTAAACATTATCCATAACCTCGCCACTACCGGCGCGGCAAAGCCTGCCGATTTAAATGGCAGCGGCCCGCAGATACTGTTTGACCGTTGTACCATTACCGGCGATAATGTTTTCTTTTTTGCTACAGGCGCCAAAGTTAACGGCCCGATTGTTATGTTAAATTGCGTATTTAAAGGCAATGGCTGGATACAGCCGCATCAGCGCTGGGCTACTGGTTTGCTGGTTGATAATTGCGAAGTACCCGGCGGCGGTATCGATTTTATGAACCGGGGAGCGATGGGATCGGGCCATGGCTGGGCCATAGGCTGGGCGGTAGCCTGGAATTGTAAAGCTAAATCGTACATGAACCAACAACCACCCGGATCGGCTAACTGGGTGATAGGCAGTACCGGCGAACAGCAAAAAAGAGATGTGCCCTTTATCAAAGGATCGGCTATTGTACCCGAAGGTATTTATGATTCGTACAAAAAGCCGGTAATGCCGCAAAGCCTTTACCTTTCGCAGTTAAAAGAAAGAAAAGGAGAGCAGGCGGTGAAGAATTTGGGGTATTGAGGTTGAGTCTTAAGTTCTAAGTCTTGAGTCCTAAGTCCTAAGTTTCAAGTGAAATCAGACTAAAGACTTAGAACTTTAGACTTTTTCCCTACTTAGCCTTATTCAACCCATCTGTACATGATGCATCATCGGGTTTAATCAATAAGCCTTTTTCAAAGTAGCTGCGGGCTTCGGTTTTACGGCCGGCCATCAGGTAGCTCCAGCCAAGCATTTGGTTGCCATCGTAATCAAAAGGGTATAAACCTACTACTTTGGTGAAGTAACGGATGGCAGCATCATACTGCTTGCGGTTATAGCAAATAATCCCTGTCCAATAATTAGCCTGTGTGTTTTGCGGGTCGATTTTAAGGATAGCGTTGTACTGATCAAGCACCTTATCCCAGCTTTCCAAAAGTGATAGCGGTTTTATATAACCAAATTTAGCTTCAATAGCATTGGGTTTCAGGTTTACCGCTTTCAGGTAATAGCTTTGCGATGAGGTGTAGTTTTTATTAAGGAAATATAACCACCCCAGGCGCAGGTTAACTTCGTAATTGCTATCGGCATAATAGGGTATAATATCGTTTATGGCAGCCTGGTAGCTTTTTTTGGCTTCATCAACATAGCTGTTATGAAATGCTTTTTGCATAGCGGCCGAGCCACTTTGCGCATATAGGTTTGTGCTAAGAAGCCATAAGCCAGCGATATAAAAGACCTTCTTTAAAATTTCCATGTTAATCCTCCGGTTATTGAATATTGATTGTAATTTTTATTTAAATAATAGTCCTGCTTTTGTTCAAAAGTATAATTAAGATAAACAATAGCATGCTTGCCGAGCGCGTAAAACCCGGTGGTGCCCGCTTTTAATTTGGTCATATCAATGGCGTTATAAACGTAAAGCGCATCGGCATCCAGGTAATTATCCATAGTGCCAAAGCCTGCCGATGCCTCCAGCCAAAATTGTTTAACAACTTTAAAGCCAATTGTTTGGTTAAATATGGTTTGCTGCACATCGCCGCTTTGTACCGATACCCGGCTGATGGTATACAGGTTTAAATTCCCCAAAGGGTAAATGCTGAGCTGCCCGTTAAATTGCGAAATATTAATATTACTGATCTTGCTGAAATTAGCATCGCCCTGTAAACTGAAATAAGGAGCTGAGTATTTTAAACCAACTAAGCCTATGTGGTTTTGAAAACTACTGATACCATAACTGGTATTTAAATAATGATAGGCACCTAACACAGCCAGGCTGCTGTTGATAGAATAGCCCAGTTTAGCATAGTACTCAAACTGCGAATTGGAGAAAGTGGTATTAATTGGGACGGTTATGGCCGGTGCGCCCGGATTTGGAGTGACGTTTGTAGTAGACGTGATGGACTGGTTAAAATAAGCAACCGACTGGTCCAGCTGTAGTTTCCAACCCAGGCGGTTACCCAGCGAGACCCGGGTATAGCTGCCCGTTCCACGGTTACTGTTAGCCGACATTTTAATCCCTGTTTCTAACCCGGCCGTTAGCAAACCAAAGCCGGTAACCTGTTCATGATTTAGGGTTGCCGTATCTACAAACGATGCATGGTAAGAGGCCGCGTAATTATTATCAAGATACTTATTGCACAGATAGCTGAAATAGCGCGCCGTTTGGTTGTGCGAATCATCTTTAAGCACTTGCCGGTATTGTGCCAGCGCGCCCTGGTAATTGGCGCTCATTAACTGTGCATAGCCCATACGTAAACGTAAAACAGGATAATCAACCCCGGCCGCTATGGCACGGCTGCCATACTCAACCAATCCTTTCCAGTTGCCGGCCGTATATTGAGCATACGATGTACTGTCGGCTTGTTGAAAACTGATGGTTTGCGCCTTTGCCATACAGCAGCAGGCCACCATGAGCAGGGTTAAAAAATACTTTCTGTTTGCCATTGTGCTGTTCTTTTTTCTCCGTTTAAGTTAATGGTAAATGATGTGAGCGCGTTATCCGCGATATGTATAGTAGCATCCATTACTTCCTTTTTATGACCCAATAACTCCTGATAGCCTTTAGCGCTGATCATTAAATGCTGTTGCTGGTAAGCGCTTTGGCTTTCATAGCCGCGTTTGATAAATTGATAGAACGGCGCGACCAGATCGTGCAGCCAAATACCGGTCTGGAAGTTTTTTACCTGTAATGGGTAAACATCAGCAGCGGTAATGCCGTTATCTGCAGTAAACACCACTTTATAAGCAGCAAGGTAAAAGTAATAAAGCAGCGAGCGGCTATTGCCATAAAAGCCTGTAAAATAGAATGCTGTACCGTTGTTAATGAAGTAAACGGTGGCCCCTGTTTCTTTACTGACCATGTATGAGTGGTTGTAGGAATCGGTAAAAACTTCTACTGTTTCTGTTTTACCGTTATCGCCGGTTAGTTTGGCGGTATAGCCCGGCTGCCAGGTAAAAGCTTGTTTTAACTGGGCGTTTATATCAATCGGCTGTAGTACCGTGCCTTCGGCAGGGGTTTCAAAGCTGTGCAGCTTTTGCCCGTCTTCATCGTTGCTGGTATAATAGGCAAAGGGATATGCTAAGGTTTTTGAACCAATATACGGCGTCACCTGCGCCTGAAAGTGTAAATGCGGTTCGGGCGACCGGCCCGAGTTGCCGCATAGGCCAAGCAGGTCCCCCTGTTTTACATGATCGCCAATTTTTACCCTAACCGAATGTTGTTTCAGGTGGGATACTTTGGTGTAAAAGCCGGTCACATGTTTTATTACCACCGTATTTCCCCAGTTTTGCCCGGTATTTACAACGCCTATGGCGTTATCCTCCACATGGTTCACCACATCTTCCACCACACCATCCGCGCAAGCTAAAACGGGTTTATTAAAGCAGTAAAAATGTTCGGGGCGGGTGCCGGTATCCCTGTAGGTGCTTTTATCCTCGTCGGTAATTACAAAATCCAATGCCTGGGCCCATTCATCTTTATGTGTAATGCCGCCATTATAGCCCTGCGATACCGTCCAACTACCAATAAAAGGCAGGTTAAGGCGCAGGTATTTTAAATCCTGCAGGCGTTCCTGGCCGTTCAGATACTGATAAAGGTTAATCTCGGGCGAATAATGCTGTATCGGCGTAAGTTGTAGTTTGCCGGGATTTGTCCTCAGCATAAAAAAATATAGGAGGGCAATGGTTAGCAGGCAAAACGGTAACGAAAAAACAGGCAGGTTATGTACACCCAATATCCGCGTAAGCGCGTTAACTAACAGAAATGCCACCGGAACGATGGCAATGGCCCACAAGTAGGAGCGAACAGACGGAATGAGGAAAAAGCTGCCTATGGCTACCGAAACCATCATAAAATTAGCCCCTAAATGATAATGACTAATCCCTTCGGGGTAAACGCCGGTTAAATGATTAAATATACAAGCCGTAATAAAGCCAATAATTAATAGGCTAAAACCAATACGCGAATGGATAAATAAACCAATGCTCATGATTACCCCGGTTATGATGCTGTTTTGAAAAAATATAGAGCTTATAGAACGGAAAAACAGATCGGGGTAATGGGTAAGGGTAATTTTATCTATCCCGGACAGTAAGCCAGTTACAATAGTATTGCCGCCTGTATATAATTCGGCCAGGATATAACTTTCTTTTTGCTGCAGGCCCATGCCCTGGTAGCCATTGGCGGCCAGCAGTACCAGCCAAAAAGCCAGCACAAACGGAACAGATAAAACTGGCAGGCCATATTTGCCCAATAATGCGGTAAGCACCACTGTAAGCGTAACCACCAACAGGCAGGCAACCCCCAGCCACAGCCAAAACGAGCTGTTGAAATGATAAAACGTACCAAAACCAATGCCTAATAACAACGCGTTAAAACTGTAAAGCCCTGTTTGTACGCTTTCGCGATGATAGCCCATCAGGCTTACCAGCGCTATAGCGGCGCAGGTACATAACAGGCCCGTTAACCCGGCCGCCGGGTTAAAGAACGAAACCAGCAGTAACAGCACCGCCAGCACCCTGTTTTGCGAAAAAAACAGGATAGCGTAACTGTTTAGTACCGAGTTTGTATAATATAAGATGTTCTTTTTCAATTATTTACTTTTATTGTGTAAATATTATCTTCATCAAACTAATTTAAATTGCTGTAAATGTTCGGGCAGTTTTTCCATCATTTCCACGTATTGTAAGGTTTCAGCCTGGCGTATTTCGTGCACGTTTTGTTGCTGATCAATTAACACCACGGCCGGCCTCATACTTATAAACTGCATCCATTGGGTCATGTTATAAGCGCCTACCTTATGTACCACTACATGGTCGCCTGGGTTAAGCAGGGGCAGGTTAATACTTTCGCGCACTACGTCAATATTCATACATAACGGGCCGTATAAAACCATGTCTTCGGTATGCTGGTTAAAATCCTGCGCGGGACTGATCTTATGCTCGTACCAAAACGAGGTAAACAGGATGTTTACGCCAACGTTCATGATGGTGGCGCGGCGGCCATCGCTTAGGCGTTTATTGGCTACTACGGTGCCCAGCAGGTAACCGGCATCATCAATCAGTACCCGGCCACTTTCCAGTATCAGCAGGGGGAGCTCTTCCTGCTTAAAGCCGTAGCCTAATATTACCGTGGTAATGGCCTCGGCAAAATCATCAACCGATGGCACGGTATCAACCCCCGGCAAATAAGCGCCCTTGAGCGTATTGGTTGATGGGAAACCGCCGCCCAGATCCAGGTACTGGATAGGGGTGTGCAGCAGATTTTTGCAGCGGGTGGCCAGTTCGCATAGCTTACCGGCGGCTATTGCATAGGCGGCTGTAGATAACATAAAAGTGCCGATATGGCAATGCAAGCCTACTAACTGCATTTTGCCCGAGCCTACTATCTTCGCTATCGCGTTCCAAGCCTGGCCGTTCTCGTAATTAAAGCCGAAACGGTCCCATACCGGGTAAACGCCTGTATCCATATTTACACGGATAGCTACGCGGGGCTTTTTATTCAATTCGCCGCAAATTTCTATCAGGTTGTATAATTCGTCAAAATGGTCTATGTGGATCAGCGAATCGTTCTCTATGGCCAGGATAATATCCTCGCGGTGTTTATCGGGGCCGTTAAAAATAATATGGTTGCCCGATACGCCGTTGCCCAATGCCTTGCGGTATTCAAAGCCCGAAACCACCTCGGCCCAGCTGCCTTCCTGGTGAAAAATATTGCAAACGGCATTAATATAATTGGTTTTATAGCTCCATGCAAACTGTACTTTGGGGTAACGTGTTTTAAACGAACGGGCGGCCGACTGATAATTCCTGCGGATCTGTTTTTCGGAAAGTACAAACAGGGGCGAACCAAACTGCTCTATCAGTTGAAGCACCGGCACACCTTCAATATGCTTTACGGGCTGAAACTCGGTACGGGTGCCGAACTTATTCATCAAGCCGGCATTCATTTTTTTGATGACCGGGCGTTCGTACTTTAATTTTTTCATTCTTTCTTTTAAGCTGAAAGCTTAAAGCACAAGGCTAAAAGCTATTTTAATATCTATATGTTATTCTGTCTTGCTTTAAGCTTTTCGCTTCCGGCTTTCTGCCTTCAGCTTTCTGCTTTAAGCTTACAACTCGCCAAAGGCAGATAATTGCTGAAACTCGCTGACATCGGTTATATGGTCCCAGGCATAGCGGATAAACATTTTGCCCACCTGGTATTCGGTAAAAGGGGCAAGCGTTTCACCCATAGCCATTTTTACCAGGGCTGTGGGCTGATTTTGCCCGGCACCGGCTGTTAAATAGATCCAGGCCGGGAAACGTGGGTTAACCTCCATAATATATAGTTTACCGCTTGTATCGCGCATAATTTCCAGTTCAAATCCGCCGCGCCAGTTAGTGGCTTTGGTAAATTGCCGGGCCAATTCCAACAGGTCGGCATCTTCAATCGTGATACCCGCCCAGGCTTTGCCTTTATCAGTGATATACAGCTTGCGCATAGGGATAATGCTGATGCAATTGCCATCGCCATCGCCCAGCGCGGCTATATTAATTTCGGTGCCTTTTATAAACTCCTGTACAATAATAGGTGTACCCCATTTAGCGCTTAACTGGTAAAATGCCTTTTGCGCCAGTTCCAGGTTTTGGCAAACGTAGGCCTCGTAGTATTTGCCCTTTACAACCAGCGGATATTCCAGCTCTTCCGCTGCTTTTTTCAGGTCTTCGGCCTTATGTATCACCTTATCCTGTGGTACATACATATTGTGCTTTTTACCAAATTTAGACAGGTTGATCTTGTCCCGCGCGGCCAGTGCTTCTTGTGTGGGTAAAAACGTGCGGATCCCCATCATGTGCAGCTGTGCGCTTACCTTAATAAAGTTATATAGTTCGGCATCAAAATTGGGTATGATGATATCTATATCTTCTTTATCCTGAATGTATTGCAGTCGTTCAACTAAAGCTTCGGCACCGGCAGACGGGTAGGGGATCTGGTAGGTTTTATCAACCAGATTGTGCAGGTAAACCCCGGGCTCCAGTGATTCGTACGAGAGGCCGATGATCCGGATCCCATCGCCCAACCCATCGCGTAAAGCGCGGATAACCGCCACACCGGGGCCGGGGCTATCTACCGCGTTCAGCGCGGTAACACCTATTACAAGAGGCTTATCAGCAATTTTATTTAGCATGGTGGGCTATTGTTCTAACAGATTAGCATCTTTCAACTGCAGTATCCAATCTTCCCAGTCCCGTTCCAGTTGCACTTCCTCAACCTCGTAATTATCCAGCACATGTTGTTTAATTTCCAGCGATGATTTCCCGGCTTTCATCAGCCCTAAAATTTCGGCTGCGATGGGATTGCTTGAAAATGAATCGCCGGTAGAAGGGTTGAAAATAAAACCATTCTCGCTGGTGGCAATATTTTTTTTTAGTTTCATTATTGGTTTAATCAAAGTTTGGCCGGTGTGTTTGCACTGAAATTTTAACCGGCTTATTTATCATATGAATGTCGGCCTAATATCCCGCTTTTTTCGTCGATGTATCGGCGAATGGGCGCAATGTATCGATGAAAGTTATGGTGAAGATACAATAAACCGCTGTTTAATGAGTTGCCGGTTGAGACGATATTGTGAAAAATTTCCTTCGGTTGACCGTGATATTTTTAATACCGGTCCGAGGATTTAGAATTATCGGTGATTAAAAACCAAACGCATCCAACCATCAGCAGGATAAGGGCCAGCACGGAGGCGAATAAATTTTTCATAGCGGTATGATATGTTTTTAGACTGGATATTTGTAACTAAAATGCACAGCAGATATCAGCTTTACAATAAGGTAACGATGAATGCGGGGATTGTATCGGTGAGCGGAAAATAAGTCATACCAACCTTGTTTCGGCAGGCCATTTGCCAAGGGATTTGTATGATGGGGTGCTGAAACAGGTTCAGCATGACATTTTGTTTTTACTTAACTATTGCAGTCACTCGGCTGGAGCCGAGCGATTGCAATAGCTTTACTTCTTCACCCAGTCCTTCGCGAAGCTGCTATAGCTGTCACTAATAGGCAATTCAGCAGCAGCCAGTTGGATCTTGCGGTTTTGGATGGACCTGATCTTACCTACGGCTACTACAAAACTGCGGTGTACGCGTTGAAACTGATCGGCCGGTAGTTTTTCCAATGCTTTTTTCAAAGGCATTAAAGTAAGTATGGGTTTTGGCGATGCGGAGGTATGGATCTTAATGTAATCTTCCATGCTTTCAATATATTCAATATCATTCAGGTTGATCTTCACCATCCGGTATTCTGAATATACGTATAAACTTTCCTGCAGGCTGCTATTACCCTGGGCTTGCTTATATTGTTGAAACTCTGCAGCTTTTTCTACCGCCTTGCCAAAGCGGATGATATCAATGGGTTTCAGCAGGTAATCCAGCGCTTCCAGTTCAAAACCTTCAAACGCGAAGGTTTTATGCGCCGTAGTAAATATCACCATGGGTTTCAACTCTAACGATCGTACCAGGTCGATCCCCGTAATATCAGGCATATTGATATCAACAAAAAGCAGATCGATAGGGTTGCGGGCCAAAAACTCGGCACCCGATATGGCATCCTCAAAACATTGAACTAATTGCAGTTGCGGAAATTTGGCAATATACTTCCGCATCAGTTCAAGCGCCAGCGGCTCATCATCAATAGCGATACATTTTAATGGTGTCATACTTTATTAAATACGTCATTCTGAGCGATATAATCGGGGATCCTTCGCTATCGCTCAGGATGACGATGTGGTTTAACTATGTAAAGTTAATTTAACTTTAAATATATGGTTTGTTTCTTCGATGTTTAGCAGGTGTTTTTTTGGATAGATAAATTCAAGCCGCTGTTTGGTGTTGGCAATACCCACGCCCACCCGGTCGGGGTTTTTAGGCTGATTGTTAAATATCCTGTTCCGGCAATAAAAAGTAATGGTTTGCGCCTCGGCAATCAGTTCAATATCCAGGTTGCTTTCTTCCTGCTTACTGATGCCATATTTAAACATATTCTCTACAAAGGGGATCAATATCAGCGGGGCGATGCGTTGGTGGGTAATTTTACCCGTGATCTTAAAGTTTACCCTTGTTTTTTTGCCCAAACGCAGGCGTTGCAGATCGATATAATCGTTCACACAATTAATTTCATCCTGCAGCAGCACAAAATCCTCGCTTACCTCGTCGGTAACGTAACGCATAATGTTACTTAGCTTCATGATACTATCCGATGTATGCTCGCTATTGGTAACCGACAGTGTATAGATATTATTCAGCGTATTAAACAAAAAGTGCGGATTGATCTGGGCTTTCAGGAAGGATAGTTCGGCGTAGGCTTTTTCGGCTTCGGCTTTTACCACGCGCTGCTCGGTGGTTTGCCATTGCTGTACGGTACCTATGGCTATGCTCAATGCCATCAGTAAGGCAAATATCACCAGGCTAATAGTATCGATATTGCGTGAGTGTGCCAACAGGGGGCTTATACCGGAAACGGGTTTAGCAACAGGGTCCTGCATGCGCAAATCCTGGTGGGGCAGGGGGCCAAAATAGCGGTGGCTGTTTTGTACACTATCCAGGTAACGCTGGTGTGCCTGGGCCGCCAGTTGCGCCTGTACGCGCGGGTTATGGGTAAGCAACTTATCAAAAGGCTGCAAAAAGTAAACAAAGCCCAGCAAAAACAAAACAATGCAGCTGTATACCAGATATTTTTTACGCAGCAGCAACTGTGGGATCAGGTACCCAAGGTTGAAGTAAAACATCAACATATAGGTAAGGCAAAACAACCAGTAGTATGGCGATACCAGTAATACCCAGGTCATGCCGCCTTTTAACCCGTCGTTTAAAAACAATAAAGGGAATATCAGGAACAGCAGCCAGCCGGCCGCATGTATAACGTAAGAAGCTTTAAAACGCAGCATATTATACAAAGCAACGGATTATTAAAGCATATATAGCAAAATGTATCGGTAGTTTGGTGTTTTGTGTGGATGAAAATGCTCTATAACAAAAAATGTCATTTCGACCGGAGGGAGAAATCTTATACGGCATACCTATCGCGCATATAAGATTTCTCACTATCGTTCGAAATGACAAGTTATTATTCCCCCTTTAGGGGGTAGGGGGGGCTACTTATTCAGCATCCCGTGGCGCTCTGCCTTAGTACCCACCGGCCATCTAACGCCTTCAGCTTTTACGGTTGATGTTTTCTCCGGATCCTCGCTGGCCATATATACCATCATGGCGGCTAACATGGCGTTTTGTTTCACATCATCAAAAATCACTTTATCATAAGTATCGCGGTTGGTATGCCAGGTATAGTTAAAGTACGACCAGTTTAACGATCCCAGCGAAAAGCCCGGGGCGCCTGCAATTACAAACGAAGCGTTATCAGATCCGCCACCGCTTGGCGAGCCGGGGAAGCTGGTACGGATCCGGTTTTTCAAGGTATCGGGCACAGCGGCTAACCAGCGCGGCATAAAGTTTTTAGAATCGGCAAAACCTTGTCCGCCTAAATTAACTACGCGGCCGGTACCGTTATCCTGGTTAAACAGGGCTTGCAGATTCTTTACAATTTCGGGATGGTCTTCCACAAACGCTTTCGAGCCGTTCAGGCCTTGCTCTTCGCTGCTCCAGTGGCCAACTAAAATGGTGCGTTTTGGGTGCGGGTAAACCAGTTTCAGGATACGCATGGCCTCCATCATCGTTAGTGTGCCAGTACCGTTATCGGTAGCGCCGCTGGCACCGTCCCACGAGTCGAAGTGGGCCGACAGCATCACGTATTCATCTGGTTTTTCGGTTCCTTTTATTTCGGCAATGGTGTTAAAGGTTGGCACGGCGCCCAGTTCTTTCGATTCGCAATGCATGCTGATCACCGGTTTGTCGCCACCTTCAATTAAGCGGTACATCAGGGTATAATCTTCCAGCGCTATGTCAACAGTAGGCACTTTTTTGGTGTTGGCGCCAAATATCTTATCAACCCCAAAACCTGCAGACCAGGTATTGGTAATAATACCAACTGCCCCGGCATTTTCTAAGGCAACCGGCAAGGTTTTAGTTGTTAATCCTGTAGCTTTTATCCTTTTGGCCCAGTTGTCGGCTATCGCCCGTTGATCGGCAGCTAATTTGGTTATCGTTTCCTTCATGGCAAACTCTTTCAAGTTGTCGGCCGGCCGACCGGTTATCTGATTGGGCGATACCATCACAAATTTACCCTTTACACTGGGTAACCAGGCCTGGTAAGCAGCAGAATCGGCCAGGTCTGGTAATAAGATCACCTCGGCGGTGACTGTTTTTTTACCCATGCCCGGGCTCCAGGCCAGTTGCATGCCTTCTAAAGACCGCACCCTTGGCGCTATCATATCAATATGCGATATGCCGCGTTCCCAGCCACGCCACTCGCCCCATTTTTCGTTGCGGGCATCAATGCCCCAGCTTTTATATTTTTCAACCGCCCAATCGTTGGCCTTTTTCATTTGCGGCGTGCCTATCAGGCGCGGGCCAATCTGGTCAAATAATTCGTGCGCCAGTTTTTCCAGTTGCGAGTTGGTAGTTTCCTCTTTCATAATGGCATCAATAACAGGCTTGCTGTTTTGTGCCATGGTCATGCTGCTGCAAAACAGCAGGCCTAAAACAAAGGGCTTTGCTTTGTGCCAGGCATTAGGGTAGTGATGGTGATTGGTTTTCATAAACCTAATTTATAAAATAGGTTTGGCTTGTGCTAATTTATTCCTTTCATCACAGGATTATCACAATTGCTACTTGTGACAAAAGCATGTTTGTCGTTACCAAAAGCCTGATTACATTTATCCATCAAACAAAAAACCTTACATGGAAACACAACAATTATTTGTAAAAATGGCGCTTGGCGCCTGGGACCTGCAAATTGGCCGCATCGAAAAAATGTTCAGTTCATTTACGGATGAGCAATTATTACAGGAAATTGCTCCCGGCAAAAATCGTGTGATATATCTGCTGGGCCATTTGGTGGCTTATCATGATATGCTGGCCGAGACGATGGGGATTGGCAGCCGCGCTTATCAGCACCTGGACGAGGCTTTCCTGAAAAATGCTGATAAAGCCGGTTTGGATATGCCAGATGCTGCTTATTTGCGCAATGCCTGGACTGACGTACACCAAAAGTTAACCGCTTTATTCGGCCAATTAAGCCCTGCTGACTGGTTTAAAAAGCACAATGCCGTAAGTGAAGATGACTTTGCTAAAGACCCGACCCGCAACCGCTTAAACATGGTAATTAACCGCGCCGGGCACGTAGCTTACCACGCCGGACAGATAAAATTAGCCTGAAAATTTGTAACAAATAAGTGAAGATGAAAAAAAGATGAAATTTGCAAACAATTATCCTATAAGTTAAGTATATTAGTAAACCAATATACTCACACCGCTTACGATGATACTCACTTATTACCAGGCTGTAGATCTGATGACATTTTTACCTGTTTTGTTATCTCCTGCTGATACCAAAACAAGCCAGGATACAGTTACACCGAACAACAATACACAGCAGGACGCGACAGATGATGACCGGGCAGTTTACGAAATGTGGCGTTATACATCGCCGGGCATTGAAGTTAACGGGGCCGATTTTTATTAGTTGATTGATCGCCGTTTCTGTAATTTGCCTTTAAATGCAAAAGTTTAGAAAGTGGATTACGATGCAGTAGTAGTAGGATCGGGGCCTAACGGCCTTGCCGCGGCTATTTTGCTGCAACAAAACGGGCTTTCGGTATTAATTATCGAGGGTAAAGATAAGATTGGCGGGGGGCTTCGTACCGAAGAATTAACCTTGCCGGGATATCTGCATGATGTATGCTCGGCTATCCATCCGCTGGCCGCTGCTTCTCCATTTTTTGAGACTTTACCGCTTGATCAATACGGGCTGGAATATATTTATCCCGCTATTGCTGCCGCTCACCCATTTGATGATGGTACGGCGGCCATTCTCAAACATTCGGTACAGGAGACTGCCAATCTGTTAGGGCAGGATGGCGAAGCTTATACCCGGTTGATACAACCTTTGGCAGATAGCTGGACTGATATTGCCCCGGATGTTTTGGCTCCATTGCATTTCCCTAAACATCCTGTCAGCATGGCCCGTTTCGGGTTGAATGCCTTAACATCAGCTACTTATTTAGCCAAACGTTTTAAAACGGAAACTACCAAAGGCCTTTTTGCAGGTATGGCAGCTCACGGGATACAGCCACTCAGTAATATCGCAACCTCGGCCGTGGCGCTGGTGCTGATGGCTAACGCGCATTTAAAAGGCTGGCCCATTCCCAAGGGTGGTTCTGTGAATATTGCCAACGCATTAGCTGCGTATTTTATGGCCTTAGGCGGCAAAATAGAAACCGGCACCTATATTACTTCGCTCAGCCAATTGCCATCCGCGAAAGCGGTGCTTTTTGATGTTACCCCAACGCAACTATTGCAAATAGCCGGGCATCAGTTCTCATCCATTTATAAATGGCAACTGCAACGCTACCGCTATGGCATGGGCGTTTTTAAAATAGACTGGGCGCTGGATGCCCCTATACCTTTTACAGCCGAAGGAGCCAGGGAAGCCGGAACGGTACATTTAGGTAACACCATGCAGGAGATTGTGCAGTGTGAACAATTAACCTCGGATGGCGGCCATCCCGAAAAACCGTTTGTATTGCTGGCCCAACAAAGTCTGTTTGATAAAACCCGCGCTCCGGAAGGAAAGCATACGGCGTGGGCTTATTGCCATGTGCCGGCAGGGTCCGAGAAAGATATGACCGGCGCCATAGAGCAGCAGGTTGAGCGTTTTGCTCCCGGCTTTCGCGAACGGATATTGGCCCGCCATACCATCAACACTAAACAACTGGAAAATTATAACCCCAACTACATTGGCGGGGATATTAACGGCGGCGCTATGGATATTACCCAGCTATTTACCCGTCCGGTTTTACGGCGCTCGCCTTATACCACATCGGCAAAAGGTATTTATATCTGCTCGTCATCTACGCCACCCGGTGGCGGAGTGCATGGCATGTGCGGGTATCATGCGGCTAAGCGGGTGTTAAAGGACCTATTTAAGCACTGATGTTACTTATCATCCAAAGCATGATCGATGGGCACATCAATTCCCTTCCACACCTTTTTGGCTGTCCAGTCCTCATCTGGCCCCTGCCAAAAAGGATCGGACGCGGGTAAGCCCAGCATTAAAAATCCTTCTGCACATAAATAAAGACTACCGGTTGAGATATAAGACTCGCCAATATTTGGTTGATGACCATACATGCCTATCTGCAACCAACCCTTGCTATCGAAAGTTTGCGGGGCTTCCATTTGCCTTTTAATCATGGTGTACAAAGCTGCCCGCACCTGTTGCGGTTTAACGTTTTCGGGCAGTTCGCGCATCAGGCTCACCATGGCCAAAGCCTGAAAAGCTCCAAAACGATAGGCCAATGAGCGCCCAATAACGGGGTAGGTGCCTTCGGGCGATATCATCCGTTCCTGCACGGCGGCATAGCGTTTAATATGAGCTAACGCCTGCGCATAAGGCCTTTTTTGCGAGCTATCGGCCCCGTTAATGGTTGCAAGTGTTTGTACCAGCATAGGCTGTATTACAAAACTGTTATAATAATCCCAATGGAAGTTAGGGCCGTCGCCGTAAGCGCCATCTCCTTTGTACCAGTTGTTCAGGTGTTCTTTAATAGCATAATCCATACGCATCCGGTCACCGCTTTTATCAAATTTTAGCAGGGCGGCTTCAATAATAGCGCTAAATAATAGCCAGTTTGAGTAATTAGGCGTAATAACCCGTGATGATTTTAAAGCCGCAATTACATTAGCCTGGGTAGCGGCATCCAGTTTATCCCATACCTGGTGCGGCGCGCGTAATAAGCCCTGGGCAAAAAAAGCGGCATCAACAACGGGTTGCCCGCCGCCTTTATTAAAGTTTAAAAAATCAGGCGAAGCCGGATCAGTGCCATTGCGGATACAGGTTAAGGTAAGGTCGATATATTTTTTGCGCAGCTTGCCTTCGGGGGTATTATCGGGGCCAAGTTCCAGCCAGGGGGCAATTCCGGCCAGTAGGCGGCCAAATGCCTCCAGGTGCGTGCTATAAGCGTTGTTCTTTGGATTTTTAGCTTCAACCGGCATCAGTTTCCTGAGTTGGTTCTTACTCAGGGCATCTAAAACCGGGTCGGCTATTTGGGTAAGCGCATTTACCAGGTAGGCGCGTTCGGCTGGTCCATTATTGCCATCATTACTTGTTTTTTGCGCCTGGATGGTATGAGGGGCGAGGAATAAAAGTACAAAAGTTAGCAGGATGCAGATGCGTTTTTTCATTCGGTTATGGCCTTTTGGTGGGTAAATATAGTTAAAGCTTTATATGATACATATTTGATATATTAACATTTATATTTGTTAGTTAATTGTTACGGAAGCCTTTCCGCCAATTTATAAACCAATGAAAGCCTATATTAAAAATACTGCAAAAAGCGTTGTGCGTTTTTTGTGGTCGTTGAGGAGGCCCTCTAAAAAGGAAAACATGCGCCAGTTGAATGTGCGCGGATACATGCCCGATGATTTTGTGATCAGGGAGGCTACGATAAATGATATCCCGGCATTATCAGCCTTGCATGTACAAGCCTGGGATGAAACCTATTGGAACGTAAAGCGCACGCCAACGCTTAAAACCAGGTTATGGCAATGGCAGGAGCAATTTAAGGAACCCGCCGAAGACTGGTTTTGTTATGTAATAGTAAACCCCGACGGCGAACTGGTGGGGTTTGCCAAGGGGAAAAAATATGCTTCTGATGAATTACCCGGTTACTCGGGCGAATTAAATAAACTGTACCTGCTGTTGCCATACCAGCGTTTAGGTTTAGGCCGGAAGCTGGTGACCCAGGTTGCAGAACATTTTTTAAATATGGGTATTACATCAATGGTGCTGTTTGGCGAGCCGCAGAACCCATCCACTCACTTTCATGAAGCTATGGGCGGAAAGCGCCTGTATGCTGCTAATGGCGAGTTTAACGGCGGGTATGGTTGGGATGATCTGCGGGTGGTTTTGAACCTCAATGCACCAGTTGTTTTATAAGGACTTTCTGAAACCAGCTAACATAGTTGCTTTTTATAGGTAGCAGCAAAGCCTGTTGTTGATCAGAAATCATCTTTTTTATAATGCCGTAAAAATGCCGTATGGATTCATTTTGCTGATGATATGTCTATTTGTACTATTGCTTCATAATTGTTTTTATATATGATACAACCCGAACTTGGAAAGTATATTTCACAACTGCGAAACAGCCAGGGCTTAACGCAACAAGAGCTTGCCGATCAGTGCAAATTGAATATTCGTACCATTCAGCGAATAGAAGCAGGAGAGGTTGTGCCCAGGATGTATACACTTAACCTGCTAACCAAATCTTTAAAAATGGATACGAACCAAATTAACAGTACCAATGCCGCAGAGAAAGCATCGGTACTAAAACTAAAAACAGCTTTTACAGGCGGTATTATTTATTGCCTAAACGGTATACTGGTAGTGTACGACCTGATCACCCATAAATTTAACCCGGGTATGCACCTGGCTACTACGCTGATACATATCATTAGTTGCATCCTTTTTTTTGCCGGGTTTTACAGGATTGGGAAATTTTACCATAACAAGCTTTTATATATTTCATCATTAATGATGATGATCCTGTTACCATCGATCAACATACTCGATCTGTTGAAGAAATACTACTTCAGTATCGGAGAGATCTTCATTTTTATCATCATGTGTATCAATATTATTGTACTGGGTGTTGGTTTATTGAAAGAATCATTTGAGCGTAAAGGCTATGAAAATGGCGTCTTATATCAGATTACTGGCGTATTAACAATTATTATAAGTGTTTTATATCTGTCCCTTCATGATAACATCCTGTATGCCGGCCTCATTTTATCTGTACCAAGCAATTTGCTGATGGTTTATATTTTATATAAGGAGTTAGCCGACTCACAAAAACAGGTGGTAAGCACCGCAGGTTAGCGTTAATTTAACCCGCGGTTGATAGCATAAAAAGAGCGCTTTATTACCAAACAAGTTTTGCTGATATCAGGTTGTAGTACTAATTAAGCAAAACTAATGAAGATCATTATAACTAAACCACACTGTCAGGTTATCGCTTTAGGCATATTAGCGGGCATGCGCTCTATGTCGGCACCGGCTATCGCCAGCAAAATGCTGGGGCAGCGCCACTCTAAAAAGCTGGAAAATTCATCTTTAAACTTTATGCAGTCGGATAAAACGGCTAATATCCTGGGCATAATGGCTTTGGGCGAGCTTGTCGGCGACAAGATGCCTGCGGCGCCCAACCGTATCGCTTTACCGGGTGTGATATCGCACGCGTTGAGTGGTGCAATTGCAGGCGCCAGTATTTATAAAGCAAGCGGCGGTAATTTATATAAAGGCGCTGTATTAGGTAGCGTAACGGCCGTAGCTGCAATTTTTGGCAGTTTCTTTTTGCGCAAGGCTATGGTTAAGGGATCGCATCTGATTGATCCCATTATTGGTACTATTGAAGATGCTATTGTATTAGGAGCCGGGATGAGCCTGACAGAATCCATGTGATTTTGACATATAAAATGTAACCGCAACGTCACTTATGAGCGGAATGCACCTGTTGTATAGAAAATTTGATAAATTTGTTTAAAAAGTCAGGAAATCAGGTTAGTTATACAACAATGAGTTCAGGAAGCGAACAACAAGATATCAAAAGAGAGCGGATTTTAGAGGCATCATACCAGCGTTTTTTGCATTATGGTTATTCAAAAACAACCATGAATGAAATAGCCGGCGACCTGTCCATGTCAAAGGCATTACTTTACTATTATTTCCCGGATAAAAGCCAGCTTTATATAGCTGTAATGCGCAAGCTATCTAATGATTTTATTAACATGCTGATTGAAAGGGTAGGGCAATCTACCGATCTGCTCAGCGCGTTCCAGGCACAAATTTCCACCCACCATGAGTTTATGGTGAACAACTATAACTTCTTCGATTTCTTTAGGCTGAACGAACAGAACCTGCCCGCAGAGATATGGGAGATCATCGGCGAGATCCATCATAACGAGATCGAACAGCTAAGCAATACCCTATTAAGGGATGTGGAAAAAGGCCTGATCAAACCCGTTGACGATCCAGCCGGAATGGTTGACCTGATACTCGACGCGCTGCATGGCGTAAAAGTAAGGGCCATGTCGCACAAAAAAACCGGTTTCCCGCTCAAAGAGCACCTGGAGGAAATTTACCAGAAACGCCTTTTACTGGTTGGTATTTTTGTAAAAGGACTATCGGCGTAAGGCTTATGTCATATCCCGGTAAGGGGTCTGTCACAGTGGAGTAAAAACCAATTACAGCTATTTTTGAGAACAATATATTTGGTAATTTTGACCATAATAATTAATTAGTCAAACGGCTGATCTGATTATTAAAAATACTTCTAATTAGAGGTGATTGTTTTAGAGTGATTGAGGCGGGCCGGGTTTATACCCGGTCCGTTTTTTTTATGGCTACCTAATCCTCGAAATAGTACATGAATAGACAGGATGGGTTTTTACCAAACGTTCCGAAGGAACGGAATGGTTTTGTTTCCTTTTCTACCGACCAGACATCCCTCCGGGATGAAGAAAGCATAGCCGTTCCGTAGGAACGATTGGTTGGTAGCAAATGTAAATATCGATTTATTACGTTCCATCGGAACGTTTGGTGGTAGTGTCTAATGCTGAACTACTGCCATCTGGACAGGGTATAGTAAGGCACTACTTCAACGCCGTTTCTATAACAATCTCTCCCGTTAAAATTTTATGTACAGGGCAAAAACCGGCAATTTGCTGCAGGCGTTTTTTCTGTTCGTCGCTTACATCACCCTTTACTTCAATACTGCGCGTAATAAGGGTTCCGGTTTCTGTCGCAAATAATTCCAGGTCTACAATTACCTCGCCTACCACCCACATTTTGCGGTTGATATACATTTGCAGGGTAATAGCGGTACAGCTGCTTAAGCTGGCCAGTAATAACTGGTATGGCGACATGCCGGTATCCGATCCGCCTTCATCTTCGGGTTCATCGGCCAGCAGGGTATGCCCGGCAGCTGTAACTACTGTTTGATATTGTGTATGTGTAATAGTAGCCCTTGCAGTGGCTAAGGCTTCGGGTTGATCTGGCATGGCTAAAGGAACAGAGGACGGTTATTATTGTTCTTCACTAATATTAAGCAGCGACCAGTTTTTAACATCGTCCTGCTTGCCGCCCCGGTATTCCATTAGAATTTTAAAATTGGTGCGCCTTTTATCTCCCGACTCGCTGGTGAGTTCAACCACCGATCGGATGGTATATACCGAATCTGACCGTTTGCCGATCTGATAACCCGAGCCCGGGAAATCTACATTGCTTGACCGTACGGTTGATTTTACATATTCTTTGGCAACAGCAAAGGCTTCGTCGCCGGTAGGCAAACCGCTGCTGCTAAAACGGACACCGCTATTTTGAGCAAACTTGATCAGTACAAAAAGAAAGATCAGGCCCAGCCCAATTAATACCCAGGCAGCTTTTTTGGCCGATTTTTTTTTACCGGCCTTACCTGCAACATAATTTTTTTCCATTTAGGAGAATCGGTTTATATCGAACAAATATGAGAAATAAGAAATAAATTTTCAATAAAATTATAGTACCTGTAAACAACATTTACAGGTTAAATGGGCAAAGTGATGTTTTGTAGTTAAGCTATAACGTTTCTTTCAGCCATGCATAAAACTCGCGCTGCCATACCAGGGCGTTCTGCGGTTTTAGTACCCAGTGGTTTTCTTCGGGCAGGTACAGTAATTTTGATTTTATACCGCGCAGCTGGGCCGCCTGGAATGCCTGTAAGCCCTGCTCAATAGGCACACGGAAATCCTTACCCCCCTGGATAATCATAATAGGGGTATCCCATTTATCAACAAAGTTACTGGGGTTAAATTTATCGTACGATTTTTTGGCCGTCTTGTTGCTATTGTCCCAATAGTTACCGCCAATATCCTTATTGGCAAACCACAGCTCTTCGGTAGTGCCGTACCAACTCTTCAGGTCAAAAAGGCCATCGTGAGCAATAAAAGTTTTAAAACGTTTGTTATGCATGGCGGCCAGCATATAAACCGAGTAGCCGCCATAGCTGGCACCTATGCAACCCAGGCGGTTTTTATCTACATAACTTTCCTTTGCAATATCATCAATAGCCGACAGGTAATCCTTAATGGCCTGCCCGCCCCAGTCGCCGCTGATCTGGCGGTTCCACTCCACGCCATGGCCGGGCATACCCCTGCGGTTAGGGGCAATTACAATATAACCCTGCGCCGCCATTAGCTGGAAATTCCAGCGGAAGGAGTAACCTTGTGATAAAGGCGACTGCGGCCCGCCCTGGCAAAACAGCAGAGCAGGGTACTTTTTAGCCGGATCGAAATTTGGCGGGTAGATCACCCAGGCCAGCATATCCTTGCCGTCGGTGGTTTTGATGTGCCGCTCGTCTATTTTGCTTAAACGGGTGCGGTTATAAATGTCGTTATTAATGGCGCTGATCTGGCGCATACTGCCATCGTACAGGTTAACGATATAAATTTCGGCCGCGTGGTTCATATCCGTGCGGTTTACAATAAGCGTATTGGCCGATTGCGCAACAATATTGGTAATATCCCATTGCCCGCTGGTGAGTTGTTTTATAGCGCCCGCCGAGCCTGAAGCGACAGTTAAATCCAGTTGAAATAATTGCTCGGTACCATTATGTACCGCCAGGAAGTAGATCTTGCTGCCATCATTACTAAACCGGAAAGAACTAACTGTGCCATCCCATTTTTCGGTCAGATTAACCCGATCGCCGGTTTTTACCGATCGGATAACGATATCGTTTTTATCAGCTTCATAACCATCTTCCTTCATACTTAACCAGGCCAGTTTGCTGCCATCGGGACTAAACATGGGGTTGGTATCATAACCATTCATTCCGCCCGTAAGCTCGGTAGCAGTGCCGGTGGCTATATCGTATTGGTAAAGATTGGTATTGGTGCTTTGAGCATAAGCTTTACCTGTTTTCTTTTTACAAACGTATATGATGCTCTTCCCGTCGCGGCTAAATATCATATCCTCTAAACCACCGCTTGGTTTTTGCGGCACATCGTAAGGCTCGCCTGCCATAATATCCTTTTCGTTGCTGATGCGGCCGCCATTAATATCGGCCACAAACACGTGCGAGTATTTGCCGGTAGCCCACTTGTCCCAGTGGCGGTAGTTCAAATCGGTAAACACATAGGCATTGCTTTTAGGCAGGTCGGGGTATTTATCCTTACCCAATATCTTTTCCGCATCAACATCACGGCTAAAAATTACTTTTTTGCCATCAGGCGATAGGCGCACGTTATCAATATCATCCATGGGGTGCTCGCTCAGCATGGCCATGTCCTCACCGTCGATACCCATCTGCCATACGCGGCCTTCAAAAAGATAGGTAACGCGGCCGTTAGGGGCAATTTTAAGGATGGCTTTGCTGCCGGGTTCATTGGTGATCTGCTGTGTTTGTCCGCCGGCAACGGGTACGGTATAAAAGTTCAGTTCCGATTTGTTTTGCGCCATATTATACTGTGTAACACCAAACAGAATTTGCTTACCATCGGGCGTAATATCCTGGCTGCCCAGGCGCCCGAGTTTCCATAGCGTTTCGGGCGACATATTTTGTTTTATCTGCGCATCAGTATCCATTATGATCAGGCTTGTCATCAATATCAAAAAATATTTTTTCATAAAATCTTATCCAAAAAATAAGTAACAAACTAAAATAGCGGCAACGACGCCAAAAAAGTCAGCAATTAAACCAGCCTGTATAGCATAACGATATTTTTTAATACCTACCGATCCGAAGTAAAGAGCAGCGATATAAAAAGTGGCATCGGCCGAACCGTTAAAGATACATCCAAGCCTGCCGGCGAAGCTATCGGGGCCAAAAGTTTTCATGGTATCTATCATCATCGCTTTAGAACCTGATCCACTGAGGGGTTTCATATATGCTACCGGCATAGCATCAGTAAAACGTGTATCGATAGGGAAATGTGCAACTGTCCATTTTAATACATCGTTAATGTAGCCCAAAGCGCCACAATTACGAAATACACTTATAGCTACCAGCATACCTACCAGGTATGGAATAATTTTTACTGATGTTTCAAAACCAGTTTTGGCACCATCAATAAACGCTTCAAACACATTTGCTTTTTTTCGTAAAGCGCCTATAATAAAAATAGCACAAATAGAAAAGACAAGCAGATTGCTGGAAACTTTAGATACTTCTGCTATTTGCTGCTTGGTTAAGAAGACGGTAAAGTACCATACAAGCAAAGCTATAAAGCTGGTTAAACCACCCAGCCAAAGCATAATTACACGGTCAAAAATATTTATCTTCTGTTTTATCGCAACAACAAGGATGGCTGCAACTGTGGCCACATAGGTGGCAATAATACACGGGATTAATACATCTGTAGGGTCATGGGCTTGCATAATAGCCCGTTGGGCTATTATGGTGATCGGCAGTAATTGCAAACCTGAAGTATGCAGTACCATAAACATAATTTGCGCGTTAGATGCAGTTTCTTTATCAGGATTTAATTCCTGCAAGCTGCTCATTGCTTTTAGTCCGAAAGGTACTGCCGCATTATCCAACCCTAATAAATTTGCCGAAAGGTTCATCATCATTTGGCCGGTGGCAGGATGATTCTTAGGTACTTCCGGAAATAAGCGATTAAAAAACGGGCCTACAATCCGGGAAAAGAAGTTGATGGCACCGGCTTTTTCTCCTATATTCATTATACCCAGGAAAAACGCCATTGAGCCTGTAAGGGGCAGGGCAATGTCCATTACCGACATTTTAGACGAAGTGAATATCCCTTCAACCAACCGGCTGAAGATCTCGGTATCACCTAAAAAAATCAATTTCGTCAATGCTATTATAAAGGCAATTACAAAAAACGAAACCCATATGTAATTTAAATTCATGTGTGCTTTTAAAAGGTTTGAAGATAGGCTTTTTTTAAAAAAAGCAGGCAAGCGATTATTAAATTATGCCACACGAATATTTGATTTGTTCAATTCGCCGACTTCGATAATCGTACAACAGATTTTGTTTTTATGTTTATCTTTATTTAAGTAAAACCTGTTATGATACCTGTATCCGTCACCGTTAACGAGTTCCTGGAAAAAACTAAGATTCATCCTGTTGATTGGGAACGTAAACCAGGCCCGGGAAAATGGTCGGCTAAGGAAATAATCGGCCACCTGACGGATAGCGCGCAGATTAATCTGCAGCGTTTTGTACGTTGTACCTATGAGGAGAATTTTAAGCTGATCTATTTTCAGGATGAATGGGTGGCGGCGCAGCGTTATCAGCAAGCCGATATAAGCGAAGTATTGTTATTATGGCAATTACTGAACACGCAGATACAACGCGTGCTGGACAATTATCCGCCCAACCGCTGGCTGGTGAAATGTGACAATGGAAGAAATGAGGTAAGCCTGAACACAGTTGAGTTTTTAGCATACGATTACGTAGCCCATATGCGGCATCATTTAAAACAAATTATACCCGAATGAACGCGCTAACTGAAACCTGGCAAATACATAACCGCATTAATATTTATCTGCTGGATAGTATTGATGAAGCCTGCCTGAAAGATTGCTCCGCATCGAAAGGGCGTAGCGTGGGTGAGCAATTTGCGCATATCCATAACGTGCGTTTAATGTGGTTAAAAGTGGCCGATCCATTACTAATGGATAGCCTTAATAAAATTGAAAAGGAAAACATCACAAAAGAGTTGCTGAAAAGTGAACTGTTTGCCAGCGGCGTAGCAATTGAGCAATTGTTTGAGAAAAGCGATGGCCGGATAAAAGGCTTTAAACCAAATGCTACGGCATTTTTAGGATACCTCATCTCGCACGAATCGCACCATCGGGGGCAGGTGATGCTTTGTTTAAAGCAGTCGGGCCACCCGGTTGATAAAAAGGTACAGTTTGGTATATGGGAATGGGGGACAAGATAATTACTCCAACAGCCGGATATTCGGGCACGCCATTGGCCAAAAAACTGGGAATTAAGCCGGGTTTTAATATGGCTGTTATTAATGCGCCCGGTTATTACTTAAACCTGTTTACCGATTTGCCCGGCAATTTGGATATAGCCGATGAAATAAGCACGGGGCATGATATGATCCACCTGTTTGTTAAAGACCGGCAAGATTACTTAAACCGGCTGCCCCTGTTGAAAGATCAGATCAAACAGAATGGTATGATATGGATATCATGGCCAAAAAAAGCATCGAAAATTGTTACCGATATTACAGAGGATATTATCAGGGACGAAGCCTTGAAAAATGGCCTGGTCGACGTTAAAGTTTGCGCGGTTGATGAAGTATGGTCGGGCTTGAAATTAGTGATCCGGTTGAAAGACAGGGTTTGATTGAAGCCATCTTGTCATTTACGGGAGATCCGGGATAGGATTACGAGGCGCGTATAAAACTTCGCGCTATCGCTCGAAACGAATAGGATACGATGGTTAAAGAACGTCATCTCCAACCATCGTATCCTCATCTCTTTAATATTATTTCTCCATCTGCTCAATAACAGCCTGGGTAACCCCGGTGAAGGAGAAACCACCGTCGTGAAACAGGTTTTGCATGGTCACCATTTTGGTCAGGTCACTAAACATGCTCACGCAGTAATCAGCGCACTGATCGGCATCGGCATTACCCAGCGGACTCATTTTTTCGGCATAATTAATAAAACCATCAAAGCCTTTAACACCCGAACCGGCCGTAGTGCGGGTTGGTGATTGCGAAATGGTATTTACCCTTACATGTTTTTTAACACCGTATTGGTAACCGAAGTTACGGGCTATGCTTTCCAGGTAGGCTTTATTGTCGGCCATATCGTTATAATCAGGGAATACGCGCTGGGCGGCAATATAGGTTAAGGCTACCACGCTGCCCCATTCGTTAATAGCATCCAGCTTCATGGCTGTTTGCAAAACACGGTGCAGGCTCAGTGCCGATATATCAAGTCCTTTATGGGTAAAATCGTAGTTACTTTCGGTATAATGGATGCTTTTGCGCACGTTAATGCTCATGCCGATAGAGTGCAGTATAAAATCCACGCCGCCATTAAAATGTTCCTGTGTTTTGGTGAACAGGTTCAAAAGGTCATCGTTGCTGGTTACATCGGCGCCTATAATAGGCGCGTTGCATTCTTCGGCCAGTTTGTTTAACTCGCCCATGCGTAACGCGATAGGGGCGTTAGACAGAACAATCTCAGCACCTTCCTGTACGGCACGCTGTGCCACTTTCCATGCAATCGACTGCTCATTCAGCGCGCCGAATATGATGCCTTTTTTACCTTTTAATAAATTATAAGCCATAGCTATTTTTTGTTTGTTTGATAAAGCGGTGTAAAGTTATAATTAATTGAACAATACAAAATTGTTTATTTATATATGTAGTACGTTGAATGCAGTATTCGGCCGTAGGGTTATATGCGCCGTAGGTGCTACTTGTTTGTAGCATCCATATAAAAATAAAAAAATGCGCCGTAGGTGCTACCCAACTTGCCGCATTAAACGAACTTTGGGTAGCACCTACGGCGCAATAGCGGGTTGGGGTGATATGCTACAAACAGGTAGCCCCAATGGGGCAAGTCAGCGCTGTTAGTGAAAGTATATCGTTTGGCTAAAGCCATTATTTTTTGTTAGGGATCCGTCCACTAAACGAGACGGCAATGAATTGGAAGTGATTATTGCCGTTGGCTTTAGCCAACGGAATAGAGCAATTATACAGCGGCTTTAGCCTAACTGCAAGCTATAAAATTCACAAAAAAACTAACTGTTTATCACAGCCTCACTGTTTTAAATCATAAGTAATTAAAACGGTCAGGTCTTCGTTACCCGCAGGTTTTAATCCATGGCTGCTGCCTGGTTTGGTCAGGATGCCATCGCCGGTAGTAACCGGAATATCCTTATCGTTCATGCGCAGGATACCGTTGCCTGACAGGATATAATAGATCTCCTGCTCTTTTTGCAAATGATACCCAATGGACGATCCCGGATGCAGTATCCGTTTGCGGAAAGCCATCTGTACGGTTTTATCTTTACTGAAAAATGAAAAGGCCGTAGTGTTGCCGCCGCCGTTATGCGAGCCGGGTTCCTCCTTTTTAATGTCCTTTTCGTGATCTATAATATAACCCTGATCCTGTGGTTGTTTATAGCTAAAAGCGGCCAGGCAAAGCAGAGGTAATGCAATCAGCAATAATAATAAATTGGTTAAGCTAAGATGTTTTTTCATGATCATAAATATAAAAAATCAAGTCGGGATGATTGCTTGTCAACATAGCTAATGTATAGCTTTTGGCTGATAATGAATTCCCGCTTTTTTGCGATTTATAAAGCTATGTCAGCATATAAATTGGGGAGATAATGATGGAATTCTAAACCTCAGTACTTAAATGCCTCCTTCGGGAAACCCTGCGAAAACGCTAAATTGGAAATCGTTTTATTTTAGTTTATTATGGCGTTACCTTCGGCCCGCGCTATTCGCTCATACTACACGGGCCTTAGCCGCAGGCCGGTATCCGCTACTATCGCTAACGCAAACACTCGTGCTTTTTCGGTTATTCTTCTTTTGGTAATGATTGGCCAATAGCCTCTTTAAAGACCGACCAGGATATCTTATCAAATCCATCGCCAGTATTGACTTTGCCACCGTAAGAAGTCAATAATTGTTCAATTTCATTTAACCCAAAATCAACAGCGCTCCACTTTGGCGTTATGCCATCAGAAGACAATGTGTTTGGATTTGCGCCAGCTTCAAGTAATGTTTTTACAATATCGGCATAACCTCCCATCACCGCCCAGTGTAATGGAGAATGTCCGAGTTCATCAAGTTCGTTTAAATTACTTCCATTCTCAATTGCAGCCTTAACGCCTTCCATCTCGCATTTTAGAACCTGTTTGTGGAGTATATATTTCATGCTGCAATAATTTTATTAATTTGCTTACACCCCCAGCAACTCCTTTGCATTCTGCACAGCGCTATCGCCTGGTTTATCGCCGCTTAGCATTTTGGCTATTTCGGTAATGCGTTCCTGCTTATCCAATTGGCGGATGCGGGTATAGGTAGTGGCCGCTTCATCATCTTTGTACACAAAATAATGGCTTTGGCCCTTACTGGCAATTTGCGGCAGGTGGGTAATGGTAATTACCTGCAGGTTTTGCGCTAATTGCTCCATAATTTGCCCCACCTTATGCGCAACCTCGCCAGATACACCGGTGTCAATCTCATCAAAAATAATGGTAGGCAGGGCTGTATAACGTGCAATGAGCGATTTGATGCTTAACATTAAACGCGAAAGCTCGCCGCCTGATGCAACTTTGCTCATTTCGGCCAGGGCATGGCCTTTATTGGCGGTGAACAGGAAGCGTATATGGTCGATACCGTTATCGCCTAAAGCGGGGGAGTGGCTTAACTCTATTTTTAAAGCCGAATTGCCCATACCCATCTCACTTAAAGTTTGCAATACCTGCTGCTCAATAGCGGGGATGGCTTTAGTGCGGTTGGCTGATAGGTCGGCAGCCATTTGCTCCAGCTCTTGCTTTTCGGCGGCTATTTGCTTTTGCAGCTTTTCTACCGCCTCATCACTAAACATGGCCTGGTTAATCTTGTCGGACAGATCTTCCTGTATAGCCAGCAATTCGGTATTAGTGCTTACGCGATGTTTTTTTTGCAGGTTGTAGATCAGGCTTAACCGGGCGTTCACTTCATCGGCCCGGGCAGGGTTGGTGTGGGTTTGCTGCTCTATGGCTTCAATCTCGGCTGCGATATCCTTCAGTTCGATAATTGAACTGTTCAGCCGCTGGTACAGCTCGGCTATAGCCGGATTAAACTTTTCGGTAGCGGATAACTGGTGACCGGCCTCGCGCAGCTGTAGCAGGGCCGATGTTTCACCCTCGTGCATCAGGTAATGGGCGCCCAGCAGGTTGCGCTTGATGTCGTCGGCATTGTTTAGGGTGTATAGTTCCTGTTCTAATTGCTCCTGCTCATCATCTGCCAAAGCGGCCTTCTCCAATTCATCAAACTGAAACTGGTAGTAATCCAGATCGGCTTTCGCCTTGTCGCTTTCTTCGGTTAATTGTTTAAGCTGGCTGCTTAGTTTTTTATAAGTCCTAAATTTAGTTTGATACGCGCTAAGCTGCTCATCATGCCGTGCGGCGGCATCAACTACCAAAAGCTGGAATAGCGGATTATTGATCTCCAGGGTGGCATGCTGCGAATGGATCTCGATCAGCTTTTCACCGAGGGCTTTAATCACATTCAGCGTAACGGGGGTATCATTTATAAAAGAGCGCGATTTGCCATCAGCGCTGATCTCGCGCCTGAGTACAGTCTCTGGCTCATAGTCCAGGTCGTTATCTTCAAAAAATGACTTGAGGTGAAAATCAGATATGGTGAAAGTACCTTCTATCACGCATTTCTTCTGCTGGTTAAAAAAGTAACGGCTTTCGGCCCGTTGCCCCAATATCAGCGAAAGCGCGCCTAAAATGATGGATTTACCCGCACCGGTTTCGCCGGTCAATATATTCAGTCCCGCGTCGAAACGGATCTGGAGGTTATCAATTAAAGCGTAATTTGTTATACTAAGCTGTTGCAGCATAAAATTAACTTGTTTTTTTCGAGGAGACTAAATTACAAATTCTATAATGTAAAGGTTGACGAAGTTTTCAAGACTTCGAGGGCCTTGCATCGCATAATCACAACGTCATTGCGAGGTAGTTAATAAAAATGCCGGCCACATTACTGTAGCCGGCATTTAACTATAACTGATCAAAATTATATAGGCTATTTATTTGCCTGGTTTGCGTTTAATAGGCTCATCAATTATCACTTCTTCAAGCTTCGCTTTCTTTATCTCAACTCCAGCTTTATTGATCGGTTGATCAATTACCACCTCAGTAAGCTTCGGTTTCCTAACCTGAACGGCAACTTTATTGATCGGTTGATCAATTATCACCTCAGTAAGCTTCGGTTTCCTAACCTGAACGGCAACTTTATTGATCGGTTGATCAATTACCACCTCAGTAAGCTTCGGTTTCCTTACCTGAACGGCAACTTTGTTGATCGGTTGATCAATTGCCACCTCATCTGATTTTTGTTGACGTATTTTGGCCGATTCGGGCTTGCGTGTTTTTACCGGAACGCGTTCCCGTACACGGCTGGTATCGGCTTTGCGTGCTTTTTCGGGTAATTCGCGGCGTTCTTTTACTTCACGGGTTTCGGCACGTTCTTTTCTTTCGCGCGCTTCCTTTCTTTCCGGTACTTCGCGGCGTTCTCTTACTTCGCGGGTTTCTTGTTCGCGGGCTTCTGCAATTTCTTTACGCACCTGTTCTTTAATATCACTATTTGCGTTTTCAACCTCAGCTAATCTTTTTTTGCGGTATTCGGGGCTGGTTCTATAAGCGCGCATTTCTTTCGAAAGCCTTTTCAACTCTTCTTGTTCGCGGGCTATCTCCGGATTTTTTTGGTATTCGCGCATCTCTTTGCTCATTTTGCGCAATACTTCCTGCTGTTCTTTCATTGCCGGGCCCTGAAAAGCTTTCCGCATGCTATCGCCATAAGCCTTTATTTCGTCGCGCTTTTTGGTAAATTCTGGACTGTTATAATAATCCCGCATTTGCGCGCTCATCTTTTTGGCAATTTCAGTTTGCTCTTTTATAGCCGGGTTTTTGGCATAATCTTTAAACTCCTTTGCCAGTTTTTTGAAACTTTCTTCGTGCTTTTTGTACTCAGCCGAACCGGGTTTTGATTTGCCGTACAATTCAGCTTCCTTTTCGTATTGTTTCTGAATCTTAGCAAACTCGGGACTGCTGTAATAAGCCTCTATTTTCTTGCTGTTGGCTTCCAGGTCGGCCTGTAATTTTTTCATTTCAGGGCTATCGTTCATTTTTTCAAATTCAGCGGCCTTCTTTTCCATTTGTTCCTGTAGCTGCTTCATTTTAGGGCTGTTGTAATAAGCTTCCATTTCGGCGCCTTTTTTCTCCATTTGCTCCTGCATTTTTTTAAACTCGGGGCTATCATAATACTTTTCAATAACTTTGGCGTGCTCTTCCATTTCAGCTTGCAGCTTTTGCATTTTAGCATCTTCGGTGTATTCGGCCTCATGTTTCATTTTCAGAGCCAGCTTTTTGGTAGCCGGTTTTGATTTTAATGCCGACTTGGCCGCTTTAGCTTTGGGTTTCACCGTGTCGGTAAAAAAGCTATTTTCCAGTAAGGGGTTGGGTATGCTTTTAACAGATACTTTGCCATTTTCAATTTTAGGGTTAAACCAGGCAATGCTGCTTAGGCTGCAGGTTAACAGCGCCAGGGCAATTAGTGCCGGGCGTATATTTACGGTTGTTTTTTTCGTTTTCATGATGCGTTCAATTCGGTTTAATAAGTGGTATTTTTTGCCGGTGGCAGCCAATGCCAGGTGCCAGTCCTGCTGTTTGTTTTGTTCTAATTTTAATAAGGCCTGCGCGTAAACAAGCGGGGTGCCGGTAGTTTGCACCACCATATCGTCGCAGCAGTTTTCTCTTTCGTTGTTAATCATACGGTTGATGAGCCTGCTGAAAGGGTTAAAGAAAAGCAGGATACCGATAGCTTGCTGTACCAGGTTAAGCAGGTAATCGTTACGGCGGATGTGGGCCAGTTCGTGCAGTAAAATGGCTTTGATTTCTTCGGCGGTAAGGTAAGTGCTGATGGCGCAGGGCAGTAAAATTATAGGCTTAAGGAAGCCCGTGATACAGGGCACATCTATATATTGGCTAAAAGCTACCTTCACAAAACGGGTAATCCCCATTTTATTGGATAAGTTGCTCACCTGCTCCTGGAAACCGGCCTGGGTAATATGCTGCCTGATGCGGTAAATGTTGTTCCAGGCCAGTGCCATTTTCAGGGTGTTAAATACCAGCCCGGCTATATACAGCATGGTGATATAGGGCAGGTAACCAGCTATTAAAATGTAATAGCGATCTATAGGTACAGCCGGTAGCAGGTCAGGATCAGGCACAAAATCAGCTCCCGACGCAAGCGGGGTGGTGCTTAAAAAACTATAATTGTTTACCTCGTTGTATAAGGTATAAACAAACCATCCCAGCATCAGGCTTAACGATGCAAAAGCGATCCTGTATTTTAAGGCGGCTGGTTTATCTACCATAAATTGCAGTACCAAACGCAAGGCCACGTAAATAACTAATCCTTGCCATAGCGAGTGGATGATGGTGATGCCCAGCACCTGACTAATATTATAAAACAGGTTTTCCATAACTGTTATTTTTTATGCTGATCAAATTGTTGCAGGTATTTTTTAATAGCGTCTATCTCTTCGTCGCTGGCGCGGTGATTGCCCAGGGCCTGTATCACCAAATCGGCTGTCGACCCTTCAAACACGGTGGAGATAATTTTATCCAACGCGGTTTGCTGCGCTTGTCCCTGCGTGGCCAGGGCTTTGTAAATATGGGTTTTTGAAGTAGCATCGCGCTCTACCAGGCCTTTATCATTCATAATCTGCATCAGTTTAAGGGTAGTGGTATAGCCGGCATCTTTGTTTTTGGCCAGTTCCTCATGTACTTCCCTAACCGTGCAGGCGCCTTTTTTCCACAGCACGTTTAAAATTTCCAGTTCGCTATCGGTTGCTTTAATACTCATCTCTTTATTTATCTACGAAGTTTGTCGTACAAATATGTACGATTGTTTTCGTATATCAAAATAAAATGTAAACTTTTTTTAAATAGGACGCCGGTAATACCATTATGTTGCAGTGGGAGACGGATTTTTATTTAAGGCGTACTGTAAACTATAATTATAGTTTAATTACTATATTTACAGATATAAACCTCAAATCATGAAGAGATACCTTATCGCGTCATCCATTGCCGCTATATTTTGCGTAGCAGGAGCAATGGCCCAAACTAAACTAAAAGTGGTTATACCACCCGAAGAAATTACTGCGAGTTTGCAATCTGTACTGGATTATAACAGTAATTATTTAAAGCTTACGCAGGATTTTATCGGCTATGACGAACACGGGCGTGTAATTACTAAAACACAATTGTTAAAGGCGCTCACAACCGGTAATTATGTTCCCGTAAAAGTATCTTCAGGAAAGCATGAGGA
Source organism: Mucilaginibacter sp. GW821-FHT07H05 (assembly GCF_059418485.1). Classification (NCBI taxonomy): domain Bacteria; kingdom Pseudomonadati; phylum Bacteroidota; class Sphingobacteriia; order Sphingobacteriales; family Sphingobacteriaceae; genus Mucilaginibacter; species Mucilaginibacter sp. GW821-FHT07H05. The sequence continues at coordinate 30,110 of NZ_JBWKPY010000010.1, read as the reverse complement.
AGAATACCAGTTGTATCTCTTAAAAACCAATGCCGACGATGGCGCAAGGGCCATGCTTAAACAAATTGGAGTTACCTATTATGGTTTTGATTTGATGGTGGGTAAAAAATTCCCGGCGTTTCATTATGTTGATGTAAATGGTAAGGTGTATACGACCGAAAATACGAAAGGGAAGATAGTAGTGCTGAAAGCCTGGTTTATATCCTGCGTACCCTGCGTAGCAGAAATGCCTCTGCTGAATAAATTAACCGAACAATATAAAAACCGCAAGGATATTGTTTTTGTGAGCTTAGCTACCGATCCTAAAAAGGCATTGCAGGGTTTTCTGAAACGTAAGCCATTTAAATATGCTGTTGTACCGTCCAAAGCAGCTTATATCCAGGACAACTTACACGCCACCGGGTATCCCTGTCACTGGATCATTAATAAACAAGGCGTGGTGGTTACTATGACTTATGATCACTCGGAAATGATCACTGCTTTACAACAGGAGGCGCAGAAGTAGGTTGTTAATTATGTTGCAGCGTCAGGTATTTATTTCCGTTGGCGGGATCGGCTTTGTTGAGGATATTCATAGCTTGATTTTTTTCCTGCAGATCGCCTTTGGCAAAAATATTAACCAATTCATCGCTTTTTGCGGTGAAGAAAACAATGGGCAACATGGCGCCGATGCGCTGCCGGTCTATTTGCGATAATAAGGGTAAAATCCCGGCTATCACTTTGCGGCCTTTGCCCGGGTTATCGGCCATCAAATCCAACCCGTTGCGGTGGTAATCGTATATAAAGCTGCGCAGGCCGCTGTAGATCTTATTATTTACATTCTCGGCCAGCCAGTAGCGGTTAAGGTTATTGTCGAAAGCTTTCCATCCCTTAAAATTGGTTGATTGGGCGTTGCTTACAATATTTTGCGCGGCCGCAAAATAGGGGGTACCGCTAAATTTAGAAAAGCTATCGTAGTCCATCCCAACTATCATATAAGCGTAAAAGGCCATTACGGCGCTTAAATTATTCTGGAAACTTTGGTCGGTATAATCAATGGACTGCCCTTCGGTATAAGTGAAATCAAAATCGCGGTCGTTCACGTTCAGCAGGGTAGTAGTATAGGACGAATTGTAGACAGGCCGCTGTGACTGGACCTGCAACTCGGCACTGAAGGCGCTACTGCCATCCCATGCGGTAATATTAAAAATAAAGGTACATTCAATACGTTCCTGCGGCATAATCTCATCGGCCGACCATTTATGTCCGTTCAGGAAATCCTTCATAGCCGATTCCAGCGCCTGGAATACCCGTTTATTGGTAGTTTGTATTTTGGGAGTAAGCACTTGCACACGGGCATTCAAATCCTGCGCGCTAACAGTTAAACCGCAGCAAAATAATAGGAGATATAATGCCAGCTTTTTCATACATTAATTAGTTCAACTACTTTATTACAGATATCTATAGCCACTTCATCCTTACTTTTCAGGTCGAAAACTGTTTTTTGCAGATCACGGTCAATGATCGTAATTTTATTGGTATCGGTTTTAAATCCCGCGCCCTTATCGTTTAAGGAGTTCAATACAATAAAGTCCAGATTTTTACTTTGCAGCTTGCCAATCGCGTTTTGCTCCTCGTCATTGGTTTCCAGGGCAAAACCTACCAGTATCTGGTCGGCCCGTTTTACCCGGCCCAGCGCTTTTAGTATATCTGTTGTTTTTTTAAGTTCGATATTAAAACCGGCATCCTGTTTTTTTATTTTCTGCGATGCTACATTTACCGGGGTATAATCGGCAACTGCCGCGCTCATTACACAGGCTTTAGCATCAGTAAAGTGTAGCTGGCAAGCCTCCAGCATTTCTGCTGCCGATGTTACATCCAAACGTTCAACTGTGTAATGGCTGCGTTGTGCAGAGGGCCCGGAGATCAGCACCACTTTAGCGCCTAATTTAGCCAGCTGATCGGCAATGGCAAAGCCCATTTTGCCCGATGAATGATTACCGATGAAACGTACCGGATCTATAGCCTCGTAAGTAGGCCCGGCTGTAACAACAATCTTTTGATTATTTAGCGGAAGTTTTTTTTTTAGTTCACCTGATATAAAATCAAGTATTTCTTCGGGTTCGGCCATGCGCCCTTCGCCGCGCAAGCCGCTGGCCAGTTCGCCGTTGCCCGGAGGGATCAGGATGTTGCCGTATTGGGTTAGCCTGATCACGTTTTCTTCTGTAGCCGGGTGTTTCCACATATCCAGGTCCATAGCGGGGGCAAAATATACCGGGCATTTAGCCGAAAGATAAGCCGCCATCAGTAAGTTGTCGCACAAACCGTTGGCCATTTTGGCTATGGTGTTGGCACTTGCAGGGGCAATAATGAACAGATCGGCCCAGAGGCCTAATTCAACGTGGTTGTTCCACTCGCCGCTTTCTGGTTTATAGTAATCAACCAGTACCGGTTTTTTAGATAAGGTAGCAAGGGTTAATGGGGTAATAAAGCCGGTAGCGTCATTGGTCATCACCACTTGTACCTCGGCGCCTGCTTTAACCAGCAGCCTCACCAGCAAAGCCGATTTATAGGCCGCAATACTGCCGCAAACACCTAATACTATCTTTTTACCTAAAAGCATATAAAGCAAAAATAGGATTTTTATTGGTGATTATACTACAGCCTGTCATGGCGAAGTATGAAGCAGTCGCACACCCAAAGAGCGGACTTGCACAGTTCGCGATTGCCGCGCTACGCTCGCAATGACAGCGGGAAGTAAAAAACAAAAAAGGCGCTGATCGCGCCTTTTTTGTTTAACCTACTGATACTGGATATAGTTAGGCCTTGGTTTGTATTTCATTACTTCCTCGGGGGTTAACATGTGGTGAGGCGCTTTTTTGATATCGTTTTTGTAAAACAACTTGTAGCCGGTAAACTGTACCGGTTCGTTATGGATAAAATAGCGCCAGGTACCTGCTTTTAATTCAGGCTCGCCCCAACCGTCCATATCCATCACTACCTGTACTTCAGGGCGCAGTTTAATGCCCGGGGTGTTAGTCACCATCTTTTTAGTAAAGCGGTGTACAATTAAAATTTTTGGCGGCAGGTTGTATTTTTTTACGATACCAGCCAGGTAACCCGATACATAGTTGATGTCATCAGCATCGTAAGTACCGATCTTTTTGCCCGGTTTAGAACCATCTTTCATTGAAAACTCGGGATCCATACCAAAATGCACCTGCGGCATGGCAAAGTATTTCTCAAACAATGGCAGCTCGGCATGAATGTTACTTAGCGCCACCTGCACATCTAAAAACACAATCGCGTTAATTTTTTTAGCCAGTACCAGCACACTGTCAATTTGTTTAAACGGCATACGGTAGCGGTATTTGCCATCTTTACCGGCATCACCCTGTGCAACTACGGCAATATAGTGCAGTGCTGGCTGAATAGGGGTTTTAGGGTCGGCTTTTTGCCAGTTTTTTACTTCGCCTTTTAACTTGGCCAGCATTTCATTGGGTGGCAATTCGCCCAGGATGCCCATTTTTTTGGCATACAGGTTACCATAAAAAGCAACTATCCTTTTAAATGGAAGTATAGCTCCAGGCAGCGGGTACGGCCCCTTTTTAACAGGCCAGTGGCCGGATGTATCGCCGTTTGCCTGTTGTTTGTTCAGCGAATCGTATAATTTTTTATCTATCGGGGGGTACGATTTAACCGGAGTAGTATCACCCACGGCAGGGGTTGCTTCGGACGGCTTTGCAGCTGCTAACGCCGAATCGGTTTTAGCGGCCGAGCCTTTTGCTCCTTCTTTGCAGTTAGAAAATAGGGTTAATGATAACAGTAACAAAGGTACTGGTAGTAGTATATTTCTCAATTTCATATATAATATTTACTGGTTTTGTGTAAATGCGGGGCCACGCAAAATAGCACCATTTCTGTTACCATTATGCTTAAAGTTATCAACAGTTAAAACACCGTTAACTAATACGTATTTAAATCCTTTAGCATAAGCATGCGGGTGTTCATAGGTAGATTCGTCGCTTACGGTGGCCGCATCAAACACCACCACATCGGCAAACATGCCGGGCTGCAACAAACCGCGACCCGTTAAATGGAACTTTTGTGCCGGCAGTGATGTCATCTTCCTGACAGCATCTTCCAGCCTGAGTACCTTTTCATCACGTACATAATGGCCCAGCACCCTTGCATTGCTGCCATAACCCCGTGGGTGCGGTACACCATAACCAAATAAGCGGATACCCGAATCGGACGCTACCATACTGAGCGGGAATTGCATAATGTTTTTTACATCATCCTCGTTCATGCCATGGAAAACCATGGAGGCGGGGCCTAATTGGGTAATGTCCAGTATGGTTTCAATTTCGTTGGGGATGTTTCCCTTACGGCCTTTAGCTATATTTATTTGCTGTATGTTTTTGCCATTCAGCGTACTGTCTGCATCGCAGTGGGCAACAACGGCATAATCGAAATGGCCGCGCTGACGCTTTTTCATATCGCTGATCATTTCTTTCACCACCTTTTGATGGATAGCCGGATCGGCCAGCCGTTTCAGTACCGAATCGCGGCCGCCATCCAGCAGCCAGTCGGGTAACAGCACGTTCAACGTGGTGCTGCTGGCGGTGTAAGGGTATTGGTCAACTGTTACTTCCAAACCTTCGGCGCGGGCGTTTTCTACCATTGCGATCATCTCATTGCTGCGGTTCCAGTTGGGTTTACCTACCTTAAAATGCGATATCTCAACCGGCATATTTGCCTGCCGGCCAATGTCGATAGCCTCGGCAACGGCTTCAAAAACCTTGTCGCTTTCATTACGGATATGCGACGCGTAAATGCCTTTATATTTAGCCGCTGCCTGTGCCAGCGCAACTACTTCGGGTGTTTTAGAATATAAGCCGGGCGAGTAGATGAGCCCGGTAGAGAAACCCACGGCACCATCGCGCATAGCTTGCTCTACTATATCCTGCATTTTTTTTAACTGACCGGCATTGGGCGTAATGGCCGCTTCGCCTAAAACGGCTTTACGCACATTATTATGGCCAATAAGGGTTGCTACATTGACGGATAGCTTAATGCTATCCAGCTTTTTAAAATATTGTTTGATGTTAACTTCAGAACTGCCGCAATTGCCGGTGATCACCGTGGTTACGCCATCGTAAATAAAATTATCGGCCGTTGGGGTTTTCTTCTCGTCGCCTTCGATATGGGTGTGTACATCAATAAATCCGGGTGCTACGATTAATCCAGTGGCGTCGATATCCTTAACGGCTTTACTTTTGGAAAGATCGCCAATGGCGGCTACTTTGTTTTTGATGATGCCTACATCGCCATAAAACCAGGGGTTGCCGGCGCCGTCAATGATCTTGCCGTTATGGATAATAACATCGTATTGCTGAGCGAGAGCGCAAGTTGGCAATAGGGATAAGACTAATAGATATCGTAGAAATCGCATCAAACAGAATTTAACCACAAAGTACACAAAGATTTGCAAGTTTTTTAACCACAAAGCACACAAAGAGAATTAAAGTTTTCTTTTATTCAGTTCACAAAGCTTTGTACCCTTTGTGCAAAACCTTAGCGCCCTTAGTGGTTAAACTTATCAGGCAGTTTTAAAAAACTTACCGAATACGCCCAAAGGCAATTTTATCCCCGATGTTGCCTGTAAATACAATTCGCCGATTTCCAGATTTTGCACTTTGGGGAACGAGCTGCGGATCAGATTTTCTACAATTACCGACGAAAAGCCCAGCGAGTAAGTGTTTAGGATCAGGAAATGCTCCTGCGGGTCGAGCAGTTGCACTACGTCGTTCATCATTTCCAGGATATGGTCTTCCAGTTTCCATTTTTCGCCGTTGGGGCCATGGCCGTAGGCGGGTGGGTCAAGGATGATACCGTTATATTTTTTGCCCCGTTTCAGTTCGCGTTTTACAAACTTCAAAGCGTCTTCCACCATCCAGCGGATATTGCTCAGGCCGGATAATTCCTGGTTTTCGTTGGCCCAGGTTACCACTTGTTTAATCGAATCAACGTGAGTGGTATCAGCGCCTGCCGCGCGGGCCATTAATGATGCGCCGCCGGTGTAGGCAAACAGGTTAAGTACTTTAGGCTCGGGCGTTTTAAACCTCTTGATGTTTTGCGAGATATAATCCCAGTTAACAGCCTGCTCGGGGAAAATACCCACGTGCTTAAACGAGGTTAGCGCCAGGCGGAATTTGATAGCCGCGTCGTTATTTTTATACTCCACGTGCCAGCGGTCGGGCGTGGCGGGGTTCTTCTTTACCCATTCGCCTGATGTAGCCGAACGGCCTTTAAACCGGATATGGTGCAAACGCTGCCATTCGGTTGCCGGCAATTGTTTGGCCCACACGGCCTGTGGTTCCGGGCGGATCAGTACTACGTTGCCAAAACGTTCCAGTTTTTCAAAGTCGCCGCAATCAATCAGTTCGTAATCTTTCCAGTGCGTGGGAGTGAGGAGTTGGATCATTGTTAAGTCTTAAGTTCTGAGTCTTTAGTCTCAAGTCAGAAATGTAATTTGCAAAGGTAGTAATTAGTCCGAAACTGATACGATCTTCTATCTTCGGACTCAGGACAAACGCATCAGGGGCAAAAATTGGGTTAACACAACTTAACATAATTTAAGCATTATTTTTTATAAATAATTGATTATCAATTATTTATGTTTTTATAGTGTTAACCCAAAAAAACTACATTTTTTGACGCAATTAGCCCTTGTAGGGCATTAAATACATCACAGACTATCTACATCTGATTGATTCAAACGCATTCGCCTTGTTTTGGTGCTTATGCGAACTTTCCGTTTGACCGGCACCCCTTGTTAAATTTATGTTAAAGTTTAGCTTGCTTAAAATATTGTAAAGTGTTGATAGTTATGTATATTTAGGAAACCCGCCTGTCATGCAAAAAGAGGATAAAACTTTACTGATCCATGCCGTATGCTGGCTGTTGTTATGTATTTTTTGCCTAACGGTAAAAGCTCACATAATGCCGTGGTAACCACCTTACCCATGGGCGTAACTACAAGCGGGGTAAGTAGCATGGCATTTACATTTCCTACCGATTTTTGGGGAGAGTACACCTTGAAATAACCCTTACAAGATACTCAGACAAAATATTACGACCCACTATTGACAATAATAAAATAAAAACTAAATTTATAGTTTTAAACCTGTTTTATGAATTTATTGTCAAGACTAATTAAACCGGCCTTTGCTGCCGCTATACTTTCGTGCACATTTTCAGTTGTAAACGCGCAAAAACTTCCTGCCAAACAGGAGGTTAGCTTAATGGCGCCCTCCAGTTTAAAAATTGATGGGAAGGCAACCGAATGGCCTGAGCAGCTACACGCCTATAACGGCAATACCGAAGTGTTTTATAGCATAGCCAACGATGCTGAAAAACTTTACCTGGTTATACAAGCCGATAAGCCGGTTATCATAAAAAAAATAATCTCGCAGGCTATTACTTTTACGGTTAACAATGCCGCTAAAAAAGATTTTAAAAATGCGATATCGGTCACGTACCCGCTTTTACACAATAACACCGGCACCATACTTAACGGCCTGAAAAAGGGGAGCGTTATCAATGATTCGACCATAAACGCTATGAATAGCCAGTTGGTTGATAAAGCGAAAGAGATCAAAGTTATAGGCGTACCGGCTACTGCCGATTCGGTTATTTCGGTTTATAACGATCAGGGGATAAAGGCCGCCGCTCTTTTTAACAACCAAAAATGCTACATTTATGAATTGGCCATCCCGCTTAAGCTTTTGGGTTTATCGGCTAATAGTGCTAATAAATTCACCTATAACATTAAACTGAATGGAGTAAGCGCCTACGGGGTTAATGCCAGCATAACTCCGGATGGTAAAGCAATAAGGATGGGCGACCGCTCGAAGGGCGAAATGATTACGGTACTGGCGCTTCCGCCTGATGCTTTGGCCGCTTATTTCCCGACAGATTTTTGGGGAGAGTATACTTTGAAATAGTCTAAAGTCTAAAGATTTTAGTTCAAAGTCTTCTCATACAAAACTTAGGACTTCGGACTCACGACTTAAGACTTACAACTTACTCTTCGCTGCTTGCATAAACTTGCTGGCAAACACAAACTCGTTCAGTTCCTTATTATCGGTGTGGGCAATTTCTTTGTTGCTGCCTTCCCACCATTTTTTGCCGCCGTGTAAAAAGATAATATGATCGCCAATACCCATTACCGAGTTCATATCGTGGGTAACCACTACGGTAGTGATCTGGTATTCTTCGGTCAGTTCAGCAATCAGCTCATCTATCAGGATAGCAGTTTTGGGGTCGAGGCCCGAGTTGGGCTCATCCACAAACAGGTATTTGGGCTGCATGGATATGGCGCGGGCAATGCCTACACGCTTTTTCATACCGCCCGAAAGTTCGGCGGGATATAGTTTGTTCTTATCTTTCAGGTTCACGCGCTCCAGGCAAAAATTAGCGCGTTCCAGTTTTTCGGCGCGCGATTGATCGGTAAACAGATTAAGGGGAAACATGATATTTTCCTCTACCGTCATAGAATCAAACAGGGCCGAATTTTGAAAAAGCATCCCAATCTCCTTACGGATAGGTACCCGTTCGGTAAAGTTCATTTGTGTAAATTCCTGCCCGTTAAAAATCACATGTCCTTTGGTGGGTTCGTGCAGGCCAACAATACATTTCAGCAGGGTAGTTTTACCCGAGCCGGAGCCCCCGATGATCAGGTTGTTTTTCCCCGGTTTAAACTGGGTGCTGATACCTTTTAGTACGTCATTAGTACCAAAGGTTTTATAAATATCTTTCGTCTCTATCATAACAGCATGCTTGAGATCAGCAGGTCGGCAAATAAGATCATAACACAACTATAAACTACCCCGCGCGTTGCCGATTGCCCAACTTCAAGCGCGCCGCCCTCGGTATAAAAACCATTATAAGCGCAAATAGAAGTGATAAGGAAACCGTAAACTATAGCTTTTACAGCACAAACGGTAACAATAATGGGGTTAAAGCCATCCTGCACGCCCTGTATATAATCGGTAGGGGTTATGGTTGATGATGTTAAGCAAGCCAGGTATCCGCCGCTTAAACCCAACGCTACGGAAATAATGGTAAGCAGGGGGATCATAGATATACCCGATATAATTTTAGGCGCTATCAGGTAGCCCGGCGCGTTAACACCCATTATCTCCAGCGCATCAATCTGTTCGGTTACCCGCATGGTGCCAATTTGCGACGCGATGCTGGAACCCACCCTGCCGGCCAGTACCAGCGCCGATATGGTTGGGCTGAATTCAAGGATGGTAGAATCGCGCGAGATACTGCCTACTATGCTGAGCGGTACCAGCGGACTTGACAATTGGAAGGCCACCTGTATAGCAGCAACCGCGCCAATAAAAACGGATATGATAACGATAATGCCCAGCGAGCCCAGTCCCATGGAAACCATCTCGCGCATAACCTCGTTCCAATAAACACTGAATTTTTCGGGCTTTTTAAAGCTTAAACGTAATAAAAGTATGTATCTCCCTAAACTTGTAAACATTTATAACAGTAGTATGCGGTATTAAATTAACACTTTTTAAATATAAGCTTTAATAGCCGCCAAAATAGCCTTAATTTTAAAATATCAAAAGCGCTAAGCGCCGAATTATAAAACAGACTTAACGGTAATTGTTTGCAGCTTTACCATAAATATATTGTCACCGATGAAAAATGTACTGATAACAGGCGCAACCCGCGGCATGGGGCGTGCTATTGCCATAGCTTTTGCTAAGGAAGGTTTTAACCTGGCCATCTGCTCGCGCAATGCTGATGAACTGAGCGGGTTTGTGCAGGAGCTAAAACTGATTAACCCTGATATGCGGATATGCGCGCCGGTAACGGATGTAAGTGTGAAAGAAGATCTGTTAAAGTTTGCAAAACTTGCCAACCGCGAACTTGGGCCTGTTCATGTAATTGTAAACAACGCGGGCATGTATATTCCAACAAGTATTTTGGATGATCGGGAAGATACGTTTAATAAGCTGATGAATATTAACCTGATGCCGGCTTACGAGTTATACCGTTTTTTTGGTAAAGCCATGATAGCGGCACGGGAAGGGCATATTTTTAATATCTGCTCATCGGCCTCCATTAATCCGGTTGTAGAAGCCGGAACATATAGTGTAACAAAGTTTGCCTTGCTGGGTCTTAATAAGGTAATGAGGCTTGAACTACAGCAATATGGTGTTAAAGTAACCGCGGTTATCCCGGGGTCGACGCTGACATCATCATGGGACGGCGTAGCAGTGGACAGCGCGAAGTTTATTTTGCCCGGTGATATTGCATCGGCTATTATAAATGCTTACCGCATGAGCCCCGGCGCCAATGTTGAAGAGATCACCATAAAACCTGTGTTTGGCCAATTGTAAAAACAATTCACACTTAAAAAACAAACGATCATGGAAAAAAAATTATACCGGGACGACATGCACAAAGTAATAGCAGGTGTATGCTCCGGTTTGGCAGATTATTTTGGTATTGATATAGCTATTGTAAGGCTGGTATTTTTACTAACGCTGATACTTAAAGGCGGCGGCGTACTGGTTTATATTGTATTATGGATAGTGTTGCCTAAAAAACCATATTATCTTCATCAGCCTAACCAGCAATCGCCAATTGTAGATTATACGGTACCGCCTGTAACATCGGCCGCGCCGCAATGGGACCCTAATATGGGCAATGTGTATAAAAAAAGATCAACAGGCGGCATTATAGCCGGTACCGTACTGGTTTTATTAGGCGGCTGCTTTTTGCTGGACGACCTGGATATCATCCCCGATTGGGACATGGAACACTTATGGCCCTTGATTTTAATAGGCGTAGGTATAGTAGTTATTTTTGCGGGCAGCAAAAAAGAACCCTGGGAAAAGGAAGGCTGGAATAAAACAGAAGGACCTTCAAAAAGCGACCCATCAACCGATAATTCATTAAACGATAACCCTCCAACTGTATAATATCATGAGACACGATAAACTTGTACCAGGCGCGATACTGATCACACTCGGTGTTATATTTCTACTGCGCAGCTTTGGACTGATCCATATCCATTGGATCAATATTATCCACCTGTGGCCTATATTTTTACTGATAGCGGGTATCAACCTTATTTTTGCCCACAATAAATCGCCGCTGGCAAGCGCTTTAAAAATTGGCGTGGTTTTATTGGGCTTAGGCATTTTACTGTTCGGTAATTTCCGTAACAGCTATAATTTTTGGCCGCACTATTATTATCACAGCGATAATGATGATAACGACAACAATAGCGACAATGATAACGACAACGATGACAATGATACCGATACAGGCATTGTTAAAATTGACGGCGCCAGCACCTTTCAGGAACCGTTTAGCGCCGGAACACGAATTGCCAAGCTGAACATTAACGGCGGCGGCAGTGTTTACAATTTAAGCGATACTACCGCGCTGTTATTCGAGGCTGATACTAAGGATATGGCGGGCCCTTATGAGTTTACTCATCGTACCGAAGACTCGGTTGCGGTGCTGGACTTTAGCATGAAAAAGAACAGCCATTTTAAATGGAAAAAAGGCCAGCAAAACTCGGCTACCTTTAAGCTGAACAGCGCGCCTATATGGGATATGGATATCTCTACCGGCGCAACCAAACTTGATTTTGACCTGACTAAATTTAAGGTGCGCGACTTCAAAATAAACGGTGGCGCGGCATCATTTGATATTAAACTGGGCCAGCCGCTGGAAATGACAACTGTAGAGATCTCTACCGGTGTATCCGAAGTAAATATCAGCGTGCCTAAGGATGCTGCCTGTAAAATTGATACCGATTCGGGTTTGTCATCCAACCACTTTAATGGTTTTAACAAAGTAGATGATGATACTTATGAAACCCCAGGCTACAGCGCAGCCAAAAAGAAGATCTATATTAAACTGGAAGGCGGTTTATCCGGCTTTAGGGTGAACAGGTATTAGTTTTTTCGGTAAAAGTTTGCAGTGGCAGTTTGCAGGTTTCCTGCTATATTGCCACTGCATTTTTATTTAGCATACACTATACTGCAACTGCTGCTAATTACTGCTACTATTATATGAGTAAAGACTATATCCTGGTAATAAACGGAAAGCCTGAAGGCCCTTTCACTGTTGAAGAACTGAAACAGAAAGGGGTAAAGCCTAACGATTTTGTGCGCACCGATGGTATGGACGATTACAAGGAAGCCCATGAGCTGGCCGAACTGCGGACGCTGTTTGGCTTTCGCCAGCAAATGACCGCCCCGCAGTACTTTGGCAGCTTTGATCAGCGGTTGATGGCATCGGCGCTGGACTGGTTTTTTGTATCTATAGTTTTTGCCGTACCGGCCTTTATAACCGTATTAATTGTGAGTGACCGGATGATCCGGATACTGGTAGGCCTTAGCCTCGTCATCATTATTCCCATCGCCAAAATTATTTATCACATGGTGATGGAATGTTCGGCCAAACAGGCTACATACGGTAAACAGATACTGGACATCAGGGTGTGTGATATGGAAGGTAACCGTATTGATGCCAGCAGATCAATTATCCGTAACCTGGCTAAAATATGTTCGGTACTTACAGTAGGCATTGGCTACCTGTTCAGCTTTTTTAATAAGCAGCAGCAGTGTTTACACGATATGATAGCGGATACGCTAATTGTTAAGGATCGGTTAAACTAAGCCCCCTAACCCCCTGAAGGGGGAACAAAATTGGCTTTTTCGGCCTGCGTAAAGGGGTTAACACGACTTAACATAATTCAATTTAAAAACTTTGTAAATATTTGATAATCAATTATTTAATATATTTTCGGGGTTAACATAAAATGACTTAAAAGTCATTTCGGTTACTCCCCCTTTAGGGGGCCGGGGGGCTTGGCTCAATCGCTCAAAATATCCAAACAATTTTTACCCAATTTGGCCAGTCGCTCATCCAATGTAGCTATCGCGGCAGTATCACCCATATTTTTGTAATGGACTTTGATGATGCCGAGGGTATCGTCGCTCGGGTCGCAGGCCTGGGCTATTTCCAGGTGTTGTACAGCTTTTTTAGCGATGGTTCTGTATTGGTCCCTTAACGTAAGGTATTCGGGACTGCCGGGTTTTACAGCATTCATTTTTGCAATAACCTTGTTAGCCTGCGAGGCATAAATGTAGCCTAATGCCCGGTGGGCTACATAATAGTTAGGCACGGCAGCGGTTACCTGCTCGTAAAAAGGTACGGCCCTTTCGGGCAGGTCGCTATCCTCGTACAGTTTGCCCATGCTATTATAAAAGCTAACGCGCGATTTTTGGGGCAGCAGGTTAACACTGTCCAGCAAAGCTTTACCCATAGTTAGCGCGCCCTTTGTATTCCCCTGAAAACGTTCCAGGTTAAAATCAACATAGCGTTCGTATACTTTTTTCTCATCCTGCTGCGCGTAAAGTGCAGTTGCAGAAAAAAGGAAAAGGAGTAGGGTTAGGTATTTTTTGATCATACGGCTATTAAACGATCTCGGCCACTACAAAAGTACTTCCGCCTACAAATATTAAATCGTCCGCATGGGCGGCATAGCGGGCCGCTATCAACGCCGACATGACCGACGGATATACATCCCCATTTAACTGGAATGCTGCTGCCTGTTGCTGCAAATCCTCCGCCGGTAACCCGCGCGGGATATCCGGCTTACAAAAATAGTAATAGGCATTATTGGGCAGCATGGCCAGCACTTTGCTGATATCCTTATCGTTAACCATACCCAGTACAAAATGCAACTCGGAATAGGGGGTAGCGGCTATGTTTTTTAATACTTCCTGTATGCCGTCGGGGTTATGGCCGGTATCGCAAATGGTCAAAGGGTCGTGCCCCAAAACCTGCCAGCGCCCGTTAAGCCCGGTAAGCGTGCTTACTTGCTTTAATGCTGTATTAATATGTTCATCGCTGATGTGAAAACCTTGTACACGCAGTTCATCAACGGCCGATAAAACCGTTTTTAAGTTTTTTAGCTGGTAAGTCCCAGTAAGGTCGAGTCTTAAGTCCTGAGTCTTAAGTCCCGAGTCTTTTTTATGAACGGTAATGTCTAAATAATCAGTAAACGAAGACTTTTGACTTAAGACTTCAGCCTTTGAACTTAAATCCCATTCTTCTGATGCAAAACTGAGTTTAGTTTTTTCCAGGTAAGCCTTTTGGATAAATACATCAGCTACTTCGGGTTGGTATTCGCCAATAATTGCGGGGATGCCGGGTTTAATAATGCCGGCTTTTTCACCGGCTATCAGTTGCAAAGTATCGCCCAATAAATTCATATGGTCCCAACCGATATTGGTGATGACGGATAACAGCGGCGTAATGACGTTGGTTGAATCCAATCGCCCGCCCAAACCAACTTCAATAATGGCGATATCAACCTGTTCCTTTGCAAAAATATCGAAGGCTAACCCTACGGTCATTTCAAAAAAAGATACTTTCAGGCTTTCAAAATCTGTTTTGTATCGTGCAACAAAATCTACCACCACCTGCTCGCTGATCATCTGTCCGTTAATGCGCACCCGTTCCCTGAAATCGCGCAGGTGAGGGGAGGTATATAGCCCGGTTTTATAGCCGGCCGTTTGCAAAATAGCCGCCAGCATGTGCGATGTAGAGCCCTTGCCATTTGTACCCCCAACATGCACCGATTTAAATCTATCCTGCGGGTTATCCAGCAGTTTACACAAAGCCCAGGTATTGGTCAGGTCCTTGGTCATAGCCGCCGCGCCCGTGCGCGAAAACATGGGGAGTTGGCTGTAAAGATAATCAAGGGTTTGTTGGTAGTTCATGCTGATGGTTCATAATCGTTATTCCCAACCGTTATTGCGAGGAGCGGAGCGACGTGGCAATCCCCGGCTTAAAGGTCGGCTCTGTATATCGGGGATGGCCACGCTATCGCTCGCCATGACGTTATGATTTAATCCACCCTGAATATAAATGACATTTGCCCTTTGGCATTACCCGAAGCCGGAGCCGATGAAGTGAATTTTGAATTTTTAATCGCATCAATACAACCCTGAACCAGGTCAAGCGTGGCTTTGGTTTTTTGTTTATTGGAATGCGCTTCCAATACATTGCCGTGTTCATCAATCGTAAAATCAATCACTACGGTACCCGGCACACGGTGCACGTTCTTTACATCGGGTGGGTCAACAAAATGCCAGTTGGGCAGGCTTAAACCGTTGCCCGATCCGCCCGGGCCATAATTACTGCTTAAGGTAGAACCATTAGGGCTGCCCTGGCTACCCGGTGTAGTGGTTGTGCCGTCGCCAGATCCGCTGCCGTTGCTGGTTTTACCCTTATACAGCGCGTTTTGGTTCACCACTTGTTTGGGGGCCGGTTTTGCTGTTTCGGTGGCTACAGTGGTACTTGGTTTCTTGCTGTTGGCTGCAACTACGGGCGCATCCTCGGTATTTTGGGTAACTACATTCTGGTCGCTTTTTTCGGATGGGGTAGGCTTGTCGGTCGGTGGTTCGGTGGTTACCTTATCCGGTTTGGTATGGTTAGCTTTTTCGGCCGCCGAAACCTCTTCCATACTCAGCTGATCGTTACCCGAACCTTCATCCGTGGTACCATAATTAACCAGGATCCCGCCAATACCATCCGCCTCTTTAGGCGGCGCGTGGAAAACAATAAAATAGCATAAAGCCATTAGTATCGCCATAATAATGCCGGTAGCTAAAAATGCTTTTGGATAGTTGTTTTCCTGTTGTTGATATTCCATTTTAAGTCTTTAGTCTGAAGTCCTTAGTCTGAAGTCTTTTGACTTACGACTAAAGACTTTGTCCTTACTACTTAGCTACGGTAGCCAGTACCAGTTTTATATTCAATTTCTGCGCGATATCCATTACCTGTACCACATCCTGTATGGCTACGGTTTTATCTACCGATAGTACTATGGTTAATTCCTTAGCCAGCGATTTATAGCCGCTTAACGCGCTCTCCAGGCCCTCAACAGCCACCTCTTTTTTCTCAACCGTGTATTTCAGGTCTTTAGTGATAGACACATTGATGGTTTTTTTAGAGATAGATTGCCCGCTTGATGATTTGGGCAGCACCAGTTTCACCACGTTAGGGTTGGTTACGGTAGACGCGATAAGGAAAAACAACATCAGGAAGAACATGATATCGTTCATAGCCGATGTATGCATTTCGCCCGAGCCGCGCCTGCTTCTTTTTCTTAAGTTCATTTGCTGGGTTCTTCTAAAAGGTCAATAAACTCAATCGCATCGGTTTCCAGTTTTAATATCACCTTGTCAACCATCATATTCAGCACCTGGTAGCATACGTAAGCAATGATACCGACTATTAACCCCGCTGCCGAGGTGATCATCTTTTGGTATAAACCGCCCGATATGGTACCCATGCTGATATTATCGGTAGTAGATATATCGTAAAAGATTTTGATTACACCCGCTATGGTACCAATAAAGCCAAACATTGGGGCAATACCGGCCACAATGCCAATAATACCAATGTTTTTTTCCAGTTTAGATACTTCCAGCTTGCCGATGTTCTCGATAGCACCCTCGATATCCTTAATTGGGCGGCCTATCCTTAACAAACCTTTTTGCAGCATACGGCCCAGCGGGGTATTGCTGTTACGGCAAATAGCAATGGCCGAATCCAGCTTGCCGGCAATAATACTGGCCTTTACCTGCGCCATCAGGCTCGATTCATCGCGCGATGCTTTACGGATAGTAAAATAACGTTCAAAAAACATCACCAGCGCCAATACCAGTAAAACACCCAGCGGCACCATTACCCAGCCGCCTTTTAACAGCAGGTCGCCAAAGCGCAGTTCTTTTGGTGCAATGCCTGGAGCGGCGTTTAAGGCGTGGTTAGCAGTATCAATTACTTGTTTTGCCGTGTCGGCTACTTGCATTAAAAGCATCATATAAATTTATCTTATTTCTCTAATAGACATTTCTCTGTCAACAATTTTACCTGTGGCTTTCAACTCTTTTATGCCATCCAGCGCTTCTTTTCGTGTTGGGAAAGCGCCCAGGATCACAATGTGATTGCCGCCTTTCCCAACGTTATCCTTTAAATATCGGGCTTGAATAAAGCCCCGGCTCTTCATGTTTATTAATTGCTTTTCACCATCTGATTTAAGCGGAAATGCACCTGCGGTAATCACACACCATCCTTTAGGAATTACGGCGGGCATTTGTCCATTTATTAACGTTGGATTTACCGTTGGCGTATTAACAGGCGGTGCTACCACTACCGGAGCCGGCTTTTTAGTTTCGGTTACCACCGGTTTCGTTGTTTGAGGTTTTGCAGCTTCAGGCTTTTTAACGGCTGTTTTTGGCGTATCAATTTTTGCCGGGATGCTGTCTTTTTTTACCGAATCCTGTTTAGCTAAGCTGTCTGCGGCTTTATTAATGGTGGTATCCGGTTTGGCAACGGGTGCGGCCTGTTTAACCACAACAGGTTTTTTAAATATGGGTATATATTGGTTAAACAGATCGGGCCTGAATTTATATAGGCTTCCCAGCGCAACAACAATTAGCGTTAAAATGATCAGTAGTATCATCCACACACCAAAACGGCGCCTGGGTTCATCTTCGTAATATTCTTCGTCAGTTACTTCTTCCAGTTCCGGCTCTGCCTCGGTTGGGGTAACTATTGGTGCTGAATCAGATTGCGGTATTGGCGGCGGGGTAGACGAAGTCTGCACCGGAGGTTCGGTCAGGTCAGATTTCACAACCGGCTTTTTAGCGTGCGTATCGCCAATTTTATAAACATCCAGCGGATGGAAGGCAAAAAAAGCCGGGTCGTCCATTTTTGTGGTGGAGGTGAAGGTTAGCTTCAAACCATCCGAACTGAACGAGCCCAAATTAGCAAAGGGTACATCCTCTATCATTGCCTGGCTTTTTAGGTTGGCAATGTACTTTTCGATGAAGTATTTAGCCGATGCCGGCGATATGTTTTTGATGCCAGTAATGTAATTAGCCAGCGAATCGTCCTCGTCAATGATCTGGGGATCAAATTGTACCGCGTAATGCGGCGGGAAAAACTTTTTTGCCTGGTTATCATAATAGGCAGCCATGCGTATTTGAACAAAGTAACCCAGGTTGGGTACTGTTAATTCGCCTTGCTGCCCCAGCAGATCGCTTATATAATAGGCTATATCCATGCCGCTAAAAGTAACAGTAAATTACAAAACATCAAAGGGTATAAAATCACGTAAAACAAGGGTGTCATGGTGAGCTTGTCGAACCATGGAACGCGGGCCAGCCACACGCACCCTTCGACGGGCTTTCCCTATATCGAATTTAAACGTCGTGTCATTTCGAACGAACCCGGGCTGGCTGTGTGTGTAGCGTGAGGAGAAATCTTGTACGTGCGATAAGCAAGCCGTATAAGATTTCTCTTTCGCCCCGCCGCTCAATTCAACCCCGGCTCCATCGAAATGACAATTGCCTCTGTTATGTTTACCCCTAAAACCCATAACTCACGCCGCCAAAAATGTTGAACCCGTAGTTGGGATAATACAACCACGATGAGTAAGTAGCACTAAGTAAATTATTGGCCTGTACAAAAATACCGAAACGGCTGTTCACCTTATATTCGGCCCCGGCGTTGATATCGGCAAAGGCTTTTAGCGATACTATTTTGGTAGCGCCGGCTGTGCTCGATGCTAAGTCGGGTGTAATATCTTTGGTGTCGCCCCTGAACAACAAGGTGCCCGTTAAGTTCACCTTATTGCTGATGTGGATATTGGTACCCGCGCTCAGTTTAAATTTAGGCAGGTTCCATGGCTGCGCTTCGGTAGCCATTTTATAATCCTTAAATTCTACACGGCCAAAAATATCCAGGTCTTCGGATGCTTTAAAGTCCAGCTCGCCGTTAAAGCCTGTAACGGTTGCCCGGCCACCATCATAAATTACCTTAAACCGGTTATAACCCACCGGGAAGTTAAAGTTGCTGACAAACAACGGCATGTTTTTTACGTCATTACGGAAAAAAGTAGCTTTAAAACCCAGTCCGGGCGCTAAGGTGCCTTTTAACCCGGCGGCGAGGTCTAACTGATCGACCGAGTTTTTGATGCTGATATTTTGACCCAGGAAGGGATTGGCTTCCGAAAAATCTTTTAACGATGATTTATTTACATCGCCTTTGGCTTCGGCAAACAGGCGTACATATTTAGGGATCACCTGCACCTCTAACCTTGCGGCAGGGAATACAAACAGGCGCGACGAAAAGCCGAATTCGCTTACAATATTAACGCCCGCGTCTATCTTATAATTTTCGCCCTGGAACTTTAAATAGGGGTTAGCCCTTACCAGGTTATTGCTTAACGCGTACAAACTGTCCTTTTGCGAACTCAGATCGATAGAGGCATTCAGCCCGGCATAAAACTGTTTTACCGTTTGATTGATAAAGCCCGAAAGTACCAGGTTGCTCTCTTTACCCTTAAACGAATTGTTGAACATATATCCGTTCAGTTTCAACGCGTAGGTAAAATCCTGCGGTACGTCTTTAAAGTTTTTGGTTAGTTCGCCGCTGGCGCTAATGGTATTAAAAACCTGTTTTTCAGTATTTAAATTTAGCGGAGGAGCAAACTTATCATACCCATAAAAATTGTTACCCTGGCGTTTGTAGCCAATGGTGCCGTGCAAGCTATTGGTTGCGCCCACGCTTTTACCAAAAACACCTATTTCATCCTTACTTTGGTTTTGATTTTTATAGGTATCGCCCTGTTGTGCAAAATGTTTGATATAAGCGCCGGCCTGTAAAGCTTCATCGCGGCCATTGTTTACATATAGTTCGCCGTAGGTAGTTTTCATACTACCCAGGCCACCCTTTACCAGGTTATTGTAAGGCACCGAATCGCGTTCGGGCGGCATTTTCATGGCCTCCATTTGTTTAATATCGGTGTTGCGTTCCAATCGCTTATCTACCGGTTTATAGGTTAGCGGCGCCTTAAACGGCGATTTGTCTTCCAGATCGGGGTTGCGGCGTATTTTTACAGCATCGGCCAGCACCGGTTTGTAAGCGGTTGTTACAATGATCTCTTCGGTCAGGCTTTCGTTATTAATGCCGTTTGGATTGTTCTTCCGTGTGGTATCCTGCGCTACTTTAGATACGGCATCGCCCAGGTTTTGGGCCGCCGATTTAGCCGGCGCTGTTACCGGTTTTTTAACTACCGGTTTTGGAGCAGGCTTTTTTACAACCGGTTTAGCAGCGGGCTTTTTAGCCGGCGCCTTGGTTGTTTTTTTTACCGTTTTTTTTGTTTGTGCATCAGCAGGGGCAAAAAATAATGCCATCCCTAAAATCAGCAGCGCGTATATATATTTAAATTTCATTGCGTGTTTTCCTTCTTTTAGTTATTTCCTTGTTTTTTTACCTCGTTCTTTTTTGTGCTATCGGCAGGGGCCGCTTGCGGCGTATCCTTTACACTGCCCGGCGCAATCTTTTCCAGCTTGGCTTTAGCCTCGGTCAATACATCATCGTCGCCTTTATAGTTATCAATAATACTTTGATAAGTAGCTTTAGCCTGGAAATTATCCTTCAGCGCTACATAATTATCAGCTAACAGAATATAGGTTTTGGCTATCCAGTAATCGTAATTAGGCATCTCTTTAGCCAAATCAAAACAGGTTTTTTGCGATGCCTTGTACTTGCCTTTCAGGTATTCAATACGCGCCAGGTTGTATTTGGCTTCGGCAGCGGCAATAGTTTTGGTATTGGCAACCGTATAATCAAATTCGTTAACGGCAGCCGTAGTATCGCCTTTTTGCAGGTGGGCTTTGCCAGCATAAAGGCCTGTTTTAAATTTATCCTCCTGCGCCGATTTTTCGTTACCGCGTACCAGCGTTACATATTTCAGCACATCATCGGGCTGGTTCATTTGCGAGTAGCTTAATAACAGGTTGTTAATGGCATAGGTATAATCGGCCTTATATTCCGAGTTGGTTTCCAGCCTTTTCAGGAATACTACCGCCTCGTTATACTTCTGCTGATCAAGGTAGAGTTTAGACATACTGATCAACGCCTTTTCAGAGTAAGCGCTGGTCCAGTCGTTTAATATCACGTTATAATCCTGCACGGCTTCCTCCGGCCTTTTCAGGTTAACCAATGCCTGCGCGCGGATAAAACGCATCTGTTTTTCGTAGATCGGTTTCGGGAATTTATCGTAATAAGCGTTCACTGCCGATACGGTACCCTGCCAGTCGCCGCGCAGGTATAAATTATTAGCGGCGGTTTGCATAATACTTTCCTGTTCGGCAGTGGTATAATTGCCAATAGGGGTACTGGTTGCATAAGTAATAAAGGTTTGCGCATCGCCTTTATCGGTGTAGATCTTTTCAATCTGCTTCAAGGCCTGTTTAGCTTCGTCGGTTGACGGGTAATCTTTAATCACCCGCTTAAATGATTCCACAGCCAGGTCTTCCTTATCGGCATTATAATCAATCAGGCCCATCGTCACCAACGCACGCGGGATATAACTGCTGCGCGGATATTTTTGGATCATGGATAGCAGGTCCGACTTTGATTTTTCGCCATCGTTTTTCAGGAAATAGGTATAGGCTATCTCAAATGCCGCGTCATCGGCAAAATCCGAGTTGGGGAATTTGTTCAGCACATCGTTCAGCGTACTGATCTTGCTATCCAACGATCCCTGCAAACCCTGGATCATACCGCGTTGAAACATGGCATAATCTTCGGTTTGGTTGTGTTTGGCAATAATGCGGTTATAATAATCCATCGCTTTGCCGTAGCTTTTCATTACAAAATAGCTATCGGCCAGGCGGGTTAAGGCATCATTAACGGTATTGGGGTCTTTCTCTTCACCATTTAAAAATTTCTCGAAATAAGTGGCCGCCTTTTTATACTGATCGCCATTAAAGGCCGCATAAGCCAGCGCGTAGTTGGCATAGTTGTAAACGTCGGTTTCGGGTGCATCCGGCATATCCAGGAAGGTTTCGAAACGCTGAACAGATTCGCCGTATTTACGTACTTCGTACATGGCCTCGGCCATCCAGTAGGTGGTAAGCGCTTCTATTTTGGTATCCATGGGGAATTTTAACGAACGCAGGAAAATACCTATAGCATTTTCAAATGCCCGTTCGTTGATAAACTCAAGCCCACGGTAATAAGTAACTTTTTGGTACGCTATTTTGGCGCTTTGCGTTTTGTTAGGGATAGGCTCCAGAATTTCTACCGCCTCGCGATAGTTTTTAGCGCTCAGTAATTCCTCGCCTAACAGGATCTTCATTTCATCGGTACGGCCTGAGCGGGGATAGTTTTTTAAATACGCACGGGTAGCTTCCAGTGCCTGGGCATAAAAATCCAGTTCGTACGATAGTTTGGCGTACTGGTACAGCGCATCCTCCTGTAATTGCTTATCAAAACTTAGTTTCGATGCTTTGAGGAAGGCATTGCGCGCGCTTTGTTTATTGTTCAGTTTCAGGAAAGCGTCGCCCAGGCTATAGCTACCGGTTTGACTGTAGATATCGTTCTTATCCACCATCTTCTCCAACTGAACGGTAGCCTTTTGGTATTCGCCAATTTTATAGTAGCCGTAGCCCATTTGGTAGCTATCCTGTGTGTTTTGTGTGCGGCCATTATCCTGCGCTTCAAATTTCACGTAGTATTTTATCGAATTGGGATAATCGGACTTGGCGAAGTATGATGCCGCTACGATGCGGAACATCTCGGTCTCGTTTTTTTGATGTGTGCTATTCAGGATAGGGATGGCGTAGCTTAGTACATCATCATAACGCTTATCTAAAAAATAAACCGCGCTGATATAATAAGGATAGCTGTCCTCGTATTTCTTCGATTTTTTTAATCGCTCAAAGTTAACCAGCGCCAGGTGATAGTCCTGATTAAGGTAAGCTATGTAAGCAAAATAATAAACCGCGTCTTCGGTAAAAGGTGATTTTTTATCCTTTACCTCGCTGAATAATAGTTGTGCATTCTTATAATCGTTGGTAGCAAAATAGGCGTATCCCTTGCGGAATTTATACTCGGTATTTTGTCGGCCGTTCAAGTCGGATGCCTGTACTTTATCATACCAGCGCAGCACATCAATGTATTTACCTTGCTTAAAGTACGATTTACCGATCTGGAAATAGGCTTGCTTGGTGAGCGGGTTTTCGGGATGTTCTTTTATAAAACGCAAAAACAGGCTTTCGGCATCATCATTTCCTAATTCCAGCGCGCAATAAGCTTCGTAATACTGCGAGTTTTCCTTTAACAGGGATACCGAAGTTTCAAAATCGGGCTGAGTGCTTGTTTTAATTGATGAGGTTTCCACCAGCCTGAACTGTTCGGCAGCGGCAACATACTTTCCTTTGTCCAGCAATTCAATAGCCGTATGATAAGTACGATATACCTGACCGGCAGGGTTTTGCTGTGCATAAAGCGATGACAGGGAGAAAACGGGGAGTAAAAGAGCGACGTATTTAAGTTTCATCATAGATAGGTATGATACAATTTGTGCTAAAATAGCGATTACGCAAAGATGTAATCCACAAGAGTAATTCACAAATGTGGATAACACTTTTTTTAACGGGTTAGCTAAGCGGATGGTATGGATGTGGAAAAAAATATTGGTTTGGGGAGATATTGTCTGAACCCTGATTACACAGATTAACCAGATTTTAGCATGATATGGTTATCGAAATCAGGAGGATCCTGTAAATCTGTTTAATCCCGGTTCAGACGGTTAGCTGGCCACCAGTATGGCGTTAACCAGCGCGTTATACAGCTTCTCTATCTCGATAGGCTTACGCAAAAAGCCATTAAAATAGCCGGCGTATTCGTCCTGATGTTCGGCGGTAATATCAGCAGTGAGGGCAAAGATGGGGGTAAAGGAGTTGGGGTTACCCATTTCGCGAATGTTCCTGGTGGCATCAAAGCCATTCATTTCGGGCATGTGGATATCCATCAGGATAAAATCATAAGCACGCAGTTTTGATTTTTCAACGGCTTCCAGTCCGTTTTTGGCATGTTCGGCAGCAACGCCCCAGTTTGAAAGCAGCTTGCGGGCTACCATGGCATTAATCATATTATCCTCGGCCAGTAATGCCGTTTTGTTGCTTAGTTTATCCTGTATTACGGGTTGTTGGGCTTCTTCATTAACAATGCGTTTGGCCTTAATATCAAAGTGAAACGACGAACCCATACCAACCACACTGTTCACATGCACCTTACTGCGGTATAGTTCTACCAGCTTTTTAACAATAGCAAGCCCTAATCCCGATCCGCCGTGCTTACGGGTAGTAATGGATTTTGGCTGAGAGAAACTCTCGAAGATCTCTTTATAGGATACCCGTGGTATGCCTACGCCGGTATCAGTAATTGTAAAACGCAGCAAATCCTGGTCTTTTTCGGCTTTTATTTTGGTAACGTTAATTTCTACCTTACCGGTTTCGGTATATTTTATAGCATTGCCTATCAGGTTACCTAATATTTGCGATAGTTTGGTTTCGTCCAGTTCGTAGCTTTCACTTACATCCTGGTCAATATTTAAAAAAAGCTTCAGGCCTTTTTCCATGGCCATGTTATCATATATCTGGCGCAGGTTCTCAATAAGGTCGCGGAAATTACAAGGATGCACATCCAGCTTCATTTTACCGGCTTCCAGTTTGGTGAAGTCCAGGATATCATTGATAATCAACAGCAGGTTATTGGCGGCGAATTTTAGCGAATTCAGCATTTTCTGCTCTTCCGCGTCCGATTTATCCTTTAATAGTGAAGTGATGGTGATCACCGCGTTTAGGGGGGTGCGGATCTCGTGGCTCATGGTAGAGAGGAACTCCTGCTTTACCTTGGCCGATTGCTCTGCCAGTTCCTTTTTCTTAATGATCTCGTCTTTTTCCTTTTGCAGTTTCGCCTCTTTTTCCAGCGATTCCATACGGGTGATCAGCTCGTAGTTTTCAATGATCTGCAGGGTTTGGGTATTAATAACAGCTTCTTTCTGGCTCAGGTAGCGTTCCAGGTATTCCAGCGCCATCACGGTGTTTCCTTGCCGCTTATAGATGTGGTAAAGCAAATGATCGCACTTAAATTTAATAATGACAATGTTATAAGCACTGCTAAAATCAAGTGTTTGTTCTAATAAACGCTGGGCTTCCTTTAGGCGGTCCTGGCGTACATACAAGTCGGCCAGGCGATGGTAGGCCATGCCCAGGCCCAGTTTTTCGCCTACCTGCTGGTGAATGCTGATGCATTCTTTCAAGTCCTCTTCGGCCAAACTAAACTGCCCGGTACTGATGTGCACTTTACCCAAACCATAAAGGGCAAACGCCAGGCCGCGTATATCGCCTGTTTTATTTTTCATCGCGATAGACCGTTCGATCAGGTCCAGCGCTTCCTTTGTTTTGCCTTGCTTAAGATATATGCCCGAAAGGGGGTTATAAGCATTTGATTCCAGGTTGGTATCCTTTGCCTGCCGTGCCGCTTCGATAGCCCCTTCATACGATTTAATGGCGTTTTTTTGATCGCCAAAATACTCGTATATCGTTCCCAACGATTTTTGGGTGCGTGCCTGGTTATGGTAATCGTTATATTTACGATAGGTGTTTAAGCAGTTAATTAAGTAGATCAGTCCTAAGTGATAATTATCGGTTTTGTAATAACTACCGGCAATGCTATAGCGTGCGTTAGCTATACCTTGTTCATCATGCAGGTCTTCAAAGTATTTAATAGCTTCTTCGGCCAAACTGATAGAGCGTTTGTATTCGCCCTGTATCATGTAAAAAAGAGAGAGATGATTGAGGCTTTTGCCTATTAATTCGTTATTGTTTACCTGGCGACTAAGGGTAAGCGCCTGATTGGCTAATTGCGTGCTGTGATTCAGATCGTTAATACGGCCGGCATACGCTTCATCTAAAAGCGCAACAATTTTGTTTGTATCAATTGTTAAAGATTTAGCCACAGAAAAAATAACAGAGAGATTACTAATTAGTACAACCGGTTACCAATGCAATTATTGCAAATAAATATTATTTTATAAAACTGTATTTATTAAAAGTAGTGATTTTTTGCTGATTTAGTTAATGCGTTCGCTTTTTTAATTAATTAATATGAAAAATATTTTTATAATTAACATGCTGCAATATGCTATACTACTGAAGATGGCGATTAAAGACAATTTCGGCCAAATCCCGTAGCTATACTGATTTGGCTGAAATAAATGTGATAAGTAATTCGTAATGTAAGTTAGGCCCATATAAGTTATACAGGCCGTGATCAATCTCAACTCAAATTCTTTAATGGCTTATGTATTAGCCTTGTCATTATATACATAATGGCTTTTTTTGCACTTAGCACAGAATTTTTTTTTCACGTCTAAAAAAAACAAAATATTTTTCACAAACCAGCTCCTGCGCTGATGGAAATGATACGGATGCCCGCACTTTGGGCATAGGTTACCGGTATTAATACGAAAGATAGATGCCAATGGATAGATAATTTAGCTTTAAAGATTAAAGTTACGAAAAAATGAGATAGAGTTTTAATTCGATCAAAATTATTTAATTCGTCGCTGTTTTTGTTATTCTGCTCAAGGCGTAAGTACAATATCTAAAAAATCAATAATTATTCCTCGTGATATATAGTGATCAGGCTTTGTTGCATTATGCAAACAGGGCTATTTGCAGTTTTAAATTGTTCAACAATAATTGCCCATTAAGCAAATTTGAATTAAGAAATACTAATGATATACAATCATTTATTGATGTGGTATTTGCTGTTATTATAGCGTTATCTGATAAATAAAAATGGTATGCTAATTCCCCAATAGAATTAACCGTTAAAATAGATATTAAACCGAAAGGGAGAAAGCGGATAACATACCTAAGTATATACCAGACTTCTCCCTTTCGGTTTAATGACAAGCTAATTATTCAATCTTCACCTGAATCACCCCTGCTTTTTAGCTATTAGTCATGTTTCCTGATCACCGTTACATTTTTAGATGGATGTGTTACGGTATGATGCCTGCGATAATAGGCACGTTGTGCTGCCCGCTTTTTCTTGGCTACACTTCTGCGATGCTCGTTCCCAATAATATAACCGCCGCCGGCACCTATAGCACCGCCAATTAATGCGCCGCCAACGCCTTTACCAATTATGCCGCCTGCTACGGCACCGCCTGCGCCGCCAATAATGGCGCCTTTGGCCTGTCCGCTCATTTTTTTCTTTTCCTGTGCAAGGCTATAATTACTATCAGCAATTAATACAGTAAGTATAATGCTAAAACTTAAAAAGATCTTTTTCATGGTATGGGTTGTTTTTATACTTTATCCAAAACAAATACCAAGCCATAAAATATTGGATGCTATTGCTTCACAGCCGTTACCCGCGATCCATCTTTGCCTAATGTTTCAAATACAATGGTTTTATTATCCAGTTTTGATATGTAGAAAGGGAAAGTACGGTACGTACCATCGGTTAATTTTTCGATATAATTGATATTATCGCCTGTAATGGTAAAAGTGCCGTGTGATAGTATTTGCCCGCCCCAGTATATAAAAAGCTCGTTTTTAGGCGTAAAGCTGATGTATGGCTTGTTGGCTAATAAATCGGCGGTGCTGGTGGTATCGGTAGGGTCGTCGCTTTTGGGCTTATCTATCTTCATGTATTTCCAGTTGCCATAAAGCGCTTCGTTTTTTATACTATGCTTACAAGCCGTTAGCAATAGCCCTACAGTTGTAAAAACTAAAAGTGTTTTCTTTATCATACAAATAGTAGCCTAATTTATAAATACCATACGCAGTAGCATTATTATATAATTAAAATAATATAAACTATACCTGCCTGCGTCTGTTCGATATTACAATGATACTTGTTTAATTGATATGATGATGAGCACAAAAAAAGATCAACCCCAAATTATCGGAAAAAAGACCCACCAGGCCGCAGAACTGAAAACCGAAGGCCCGTTAAGCGAAAAGGATGAAGTAAAAGACGCCGAGCGGCGAATGGCAAAACGGCTTAAAAAGCCGGCAACGGTAAAAAAAGATGGAAAGTGACACCTTGTTGATAATAGGTGTGTTATTACGTATGCCCTGTTGAAAAAGTGTTTGCATAGAAACATCGCTATAAATGCTTTGATTGCAAACAAAATATCCGCTTATTCCTTTTGCACCAGAAGCATATTTATTCTACATGAAACAAACTATATCAAAATCAGTAATGCGCGTTTTTAACGGCAATTTGAAGCTGGACGACGCCGCGCTTACCAAACTATTTTTAAAACAACTGGATAGTATTTACTGCATAAAAAAACACCTGCTAACGGTATTGCCTTCCCTGGCCGATAAAGCATCCTTTCCGGATTTAAGGGAGGCGATACTGGAAAGCGCCGACTTAATAAAAGTGCAGGTACTGCGCATGGATGTGATCTACAAAATATATAAAACCAGTTGTAAAATACAAAATTGTATGGGCGTAAAAACCTTATCGCTGGAAGCCTATATTGCAGCAACGGTTGAAGAGCAATCGCCGCTTGAGCGGGACCTGGCGCTGCTGATCCATTTGCAAATAACCGAAAGTGTAGAAATGGCGTATTTTGATGTTTTAAAGCATATGGCCGATAGTTTAAATAATAAAGAAGTGCAAATTTTGTTAGCGCAGAATTTTGAAGCAGCGGTTAGCAGTAAAAAGCTGTACCAATTAATTGCTAAAGAATATATTTCGTAACTGGTACTAAATATTTATATTGGGATACTAATAACAAGCGTAAATTATAATGCGTTTTAGGTGATATGTGGAAAGCGTTATTGGTATTAATTTTTTGTAGTTTAAGTTTTACATTACAGGCTCAGGACGTAATAAAAACCGCCAGCGTAGTAGATACAAACGGTAAAAAGGACCTGATAGATATTGCCCGGTCGGTGTTCAATATTAAATCGCACCGTTTAAAAGCCGAAGAGGGCAGACGGTTTTATTTTTCTTTTCTGCCGGTTTCTACACCTGTACCCGGCGGGGGTAAAGCGCTGATCACTTCAACCACGGCCGGGTTTTATTTAGGCCCGCGCGATAGTACTTACCTATCCGGTGTTACATTTGCACCTTATTTAAACTTTAAAGGGCGGTTTGGTTTGCCGCTGCGTTCATCGCTTTGGCTAAGGAACAATAGCTGGAATATACAGGGTGATACGCGGATGCTGGTGTATCCGCAATATACCTGGGGCTTGGGCGGTAACCAATCCGAAGATAACAAGCTGTTAGTGAATTATAAATACATTCGTTTTTACCAGGCGGCGCTAAAGCGGATCACTAATTTTTTTTATGCCGGTATTGGCTATAACCTGGATTACCACATTGATATCTCGGCCGATGAAACTACCCGGTTAAGAGACTTTACCGGCTATCAGTACGGCGCTACAAACAATAATAATTCCTTCTCATCGGGCGCTACGCTTAATTTACTGTACGATACCCGCAACAACTCATTTAACCCCTTACCGGGGATTTATCTGAACGCTGTTTACCGGTACAATTCAAAAATGCTGGGCAGCCAGGACAGCTGGCAATCGTTATACCTGGATGTGCGCAAGTATATTTCGTTAAGCCACGAGCGTAAAAAGAAAGTTTTAGCCCTTTGGGGGTATTACTGGACCACGCTGAATGCCGGTACGCCTTATCTCGACCTGCCAAGCGTTGGTTGGGATCCCTACAACCGATCGGGCAGGGGGATGGAGCAAAACCGCTACCGTGGGCAGGGTATGCTGTACCTGGAAGCCGAATACCGCCGCGACCTAACCCGTGATGGTTTATTTGGTTATGTGTTATTTGCTAACGCTACCTCGGTAACCGAAGCAGCCGGGCGCAATTTTAAATATATCAACCCTGCAATAGGCGGCGGTTTCCGCATCAAATTCAATAAAGGGTCGGATACCAATATTGCTATCGACTACGGCTTTAGCAAAGGATATAACACTTTTATGTTAGGCTTAGGCGAAGCGTTTTGATTTGGTCATTGGGTCATTACGCTACGCTGTCATTATGCTTCGCGTCATTGAGTCATTACGCTGTGCTGTCATTGAGTCATTAAATAGTTGGTCTAAAAAATGCCGCAGGCATTTTGACCCAATGACCCAATGACCCAATGA
>NZ_JBWKPY010000009.1:0-374321 GCF_059418485.1 Mucilaginibacter sp. GW821-FHT07H05 | reverse complement strand
GATGTTGTAATCCCAGCATCAAGTACAAGATTTGTGCTGCCCGCTCCGATTCTGAAATTACTATTTTGAGCAGAGCCGGAGGTGCTCGGTACATATTCGGAACCTTCCGCATGCAGAAGCGCAGAAGGGCTTGTGGTGCCGACGCCTACATTGCCAACTTTATCAATGGTCATTCTCGGATAAACTGACGTACCATCTGCTGTTGCAAAAGTGAGTCGGGCTGAAGCGTTTGTAGTGGCATTCCCTTGTAATGAACAACCTATATAAGCCATACCCTGAAATCCAGAAGAGCTTTTCGACATCCAACTAATTGTTCCTGCACTACTGTTATCCATTGTAGCTCCGGTACTTAAAACGACGTGAGCCTGGCTATTCATCGTTGTATTGGAATTAGAAATTTCTATTACTTTATTATTACCACCATGAAAATAAGACCACGGGGTGCTGGTGCCAACACCAACATTCCCATCATTATAATAAATCGGACCTGGTGGTGCGCCAGTCCATTGTGCTTTTGAAATAAAAGGAACTATAAAGAGAGCAGCAATAGCTGCCAGATAGATTTTTTTCATGTGTGATAAGATTATGTTATTATAGTTTTTTACGGATTTTCTTCGCGAAAGGTTTCAGTATGCCTATCTAAGCAAACAAGCAAGAATAGGCGCTAACTTATCCTAATTAAAAACTGAATACTTAAACCTGGTTGAAGGATATCTGAAGAGTGATTTCATTGTGATGGAATAAGGTAAGGTTATACTTATATGTTTTTGTGCCCTAAATTAAATTAGTTTTTAATATTTTCAATATCCACAGAAATTTATTTTTTCACTCATCGTTTCCATGCTAATAAAGGCAATGTACTTGTATGTTTTTCCATTACGAATATCGCTATCATAGTTCAAAATGATGGTGACACAAGCGAGTCAGTAGTTAACAATAGATAAGTATCCCGCTCACCGTCCTACGCGAATAGAGCCTGTCGTCCCTCAAAAGGAGCGCGACAGCGCGATTGAGGGAATCCTTCACAAAGACTTGGCGCTGGTTTTGATTTCAGGCCGGTGTGATGACATTTCAAAACCCGTGATCAAGGATGAAGCGACAGGCGAGGCGTAGGTGAGCAAAATTGTAATGAGCGCTTTGCTTAATATAATGAACGTTGCGAGTTGCACCTGGTTGCTAAACCAAGTGAGACGAAGCATTAGTGAGTGTATTGAAAGCAAGAGAAAGCGAGTATGGAGCAACGTCATTCGCTAAAGTCAAAGTGGGTGCCGGATTGTGACAACGGAGCAGTTACCTTTTAATGTGTCAGTATGACCTTTTAAAAGGTAACATCATCTGGCGGCTGCTTTGCAGCGTTTCAGTTGCGGGATGCCATTATTCCTGTGTGGTAGCCTATGAGGTTGGACTGGCATAAGCGTAGCTAAACATTGCTCTCTTAAGCAACTCCGAGGGTAAGGTTAGTGTAGCTTATGGTATTTGAATGATGGTTATTAAATCGCCTTCTCGATGAGCTTCAAAGTAATTGAGCACAAGGTTAGACGCTTCACATACTTCTTTTATTGCAGAACGATCTGCTTGGCTTGTATTCCATCCAAAGACCATTTCTTTATAACATTCAGATGTTAGTCCTCATACATTAATCTTTTAGCAGATTGTGGTACGTTAACATTACTACTACGTTTTATTGAAGTACTGTCATTCTTAGCAATCGGATAGATACCCGCTTCTAAAGCCTTATGTACTTCAAACCTTAACTTATTTAAAAGGCGATACTTTTCTTCTAAAGTTTCAGCACGGTTAGGATTAATTTGTTGAGCGATTGTTTTGGCATGGTAGAGCCTTTGCGGCTTATTATTAAAAGTAAAAGAGATAAAGGAACGATGGGTTAATTAATTCTTTGTGACAATTGTGGGCTCGGTAAAATTTGTCGGCGTATCTGACATTTTGGTGCACTTTTGGTGCACTTATATCTTCAAATCGTAAAAAACAGCTTAAAAACGCATGTACAGTCGGTAGAGCAAAGGACTGAAAATCCTTGTGTCGCTGGTTCGATCCCAGCTGATACCACAACAAGTCAAAAAGCCTTTAGTCGAGAGATTAGAGGCTTTTTTGCGCTTAAAGCGCTTTTGAAGCTATAAGTGCAGGTTTTGAATAAATGTTGTGCCGTTTATTAACCACTACCTTTACAAACCTACTTATCTTAACAAAGCCCCATACAGCCCATAACCAAGGCTGCGGGCTGTATGGTACTACGTTAATAAGCGCGCACCGCGCGCATCAGCTGGAGCAGCAATCAATGCAATAGGTTTTCAGCAAGGCCTGAGTGGCTTTAAAGATTACAGTAATGGGGCAGATACATGGGATGGTCTCGATTTGATAAATTCAAATTGGTCAAATCCGCATCGTGGCTATATTTGGAATAGCGAATCAAAAGATATGGTAAAAAACTATCAGACTTTAAATGGTGGTGGTGTAAATGTCAGTAAATGGACTTATAAAGCTAAAAACTATCAAATCTCGGCTACTAAAATTATAGGTAAAACTCTTTTTGAAAAACTCAATACTGGTAGATATGCAAAAAAACAAAGTGATGATAGATTTTCAGACAAATAATATTATGAAACAAATTAGTGTGTGTTTTTTATTTCTAATGATATTTCCGGTATTTAACAATTATGCTCAAAATAGATTTCAAGTAAATAAAAATAATTTAGACGAGGAGAAAATCTTTAAAAGATGGGTGAGTGATACTCTGATTAAAATTAAAAAAGATAAGTTTTTCTTAATCAGTCAGCTACCTAAAAACCACATAAACTTATCTAAAGATTCGTTGGGTTTAGAACTTAAACATGATTACAGAGTTCAAATTGATTTAAAAAAATCAAAATTTAAATATGTCAATTCAGTCATTGATTTATTAAAAGATTATAATGAGGCTCCGCCTAAAGGCTCTACATTAAAATTTGTAGTTTCTACTTATTATTACCCTTCAACTATAGGAAAAAAATACGACTTTGTGTTTGAATTGAAAAATCTTGTTTTAATAACCCCTCACTCTGATATAACTTATAACTACATACGTGGTCAACTATCTGGTAGTTCGGAAAAAATAACCCGAGGTATTGAAAAAGGTAAAGAATTTAAATATGAATTTAATGGATATCATCGTCATTTTAAGAAAATATTAGTAGAAAACTAAAATTTGCTAGGCCGGCTCTCCGTAGCCTGCTGTCCGAAAGTCTGTGACTTCGGACAACTATGTAGCCATAATACCGAGCCCAACCTAACCAGTTGGGCTTTTAGTTATAAGGGCTGACAGACATTTTGTTTTTTATCACTTCTGTTTTAACAGGATTTCAAGTTTATTATTTAATTCATCAATTTGTTTTTGCTGGGCAATGTTCGCAGTATGTTCCTGGGTTAACTGTTTATCTTTTTCAATGAGATACAAGGTCAATTCCTCCACCTTTTTCAACAATTTCATATTCATATCACCCAGGTCAAGGCCATTCTTTGCCATTTCCGCAGCCGAAGGAATTTCGGACAGGTGTTGATTTTTATCTATGAAGCCTTTTACTTCGGTTAGTGTGGGTAGCTTATAAGTCGGGTGAAATACATAATCGGGGCCGGGTACGCTCAAATCAACTTTTACCTCCTGGCTGTGGATGGTGCCTTTTACGGTTAGTAATTGGTCGGGGATTGATGTTCCGATACCCACTTTTCCATTCGCATTTATTTGCATTGCAAGTGTACCGTTTGCCGCACCTGGAAAAGTATTACTGTTGTTGACAATAAATCGTAGGTAGCCCCCTGCGTTTGTGTTGCCCGCCACAATGTCGTTTTGGGAGTCGTTACCTAATTGAAGCACACCCACGGCGGTGCTCAACGAGCCGAAATATGACGAATAATTGGTGCCCCCATAAACAGAAGGCGACACTTGAAGCGCTGGTGCAGAGGAATACAAGTTCAAAAGCGATCCAGGCGTTGTGGTGCCAATGCCCACCTTGCCGGTGCTTGAAATGCGCATGCGTTCAGTTGTAGTGCTGCCACTTACCCGGGTAGCAAATGATAGGTATCCGGAATAATCGTCGTTAGTCGAGTTTTCTTTTCCACCGCGTATGCCCGCCCAATCGCTCATTGCGCCGGTTGCTGTTCTCCAGCCACCAAAAGTCATATACCCTCCCGTATTTTGGGCCTGTGGCGTAGGGTCCAGTAGTCGAAACGAGCCTACATTCGCATCAATGGGTGCGCCTTGAACATCAAGTTTTCCCCACGGAACTGTGGCGCCGATGCCGACGTTGCCCGAATTGCTGTTATAAATATTGGTGCCCGAAGTAGTCCATTGCGCTTTTGAAACAAACGGAAGTGCCGAAAGAATGGCAATAACTGCCAGTAGTGTTTTTTTCATGATGTGATAAGATTTATATTATAGTTTTTTTACGTTTTTTTTCAGGAAAGGTTCCCATGTTTCAGCGAATGCTTAAAGAAAAAAGGGATTAATAAGCCAGGACTTACGAATAAAAAACGGAAATTTTGAAATTTGAAAGACGATGCTGATATCGTGATTTTCATTTTGTGATGGAGTAGGTAAGGTTGACACTAATATATTATGTCCCTAAGATAAATGTTGTTATTAATATTTTCGATGGTCATAGAAAATATTAATTCACTCACTCCCATTACAAATAAAAGTCATTGTACATTGTTGATAACAGCAGTCCTTTTTTATACATTTATCTACCCAAAACCCTTTACTGACTTTTTTTAATTTATCATAACCAACAACAATCCGGCAACCTATATGCTCAAATAATAAATAAATGCCAACACCCCCATTCAAATTAACCATCCATATGGTCTCCAGTCTCGACGGCTATATTGCCAAAAAAGACAATAGCATCTCGTGGTTTGAAACATCCGACAATTACGAGAACGGGGTTAATGTTACCGAACAGGATGTAGAGGAGTTTCTTAAAAAGATAGACTGCTACATGATGGGTTCCCGGACTTATGAACTCGCGCTGGAACTTTCAAAATTGTACGGGTGGCCTTACGGAGATGTGCCAACCATTGTATTAACACACAGAAAACTGCCGGTTGACAGGCCGAATATTGAAACTTATTCGGGCGACTTGAACAAATTGGTAAATGAAAGGCTAAAACTAAAATACAAGAATGTTTGGCTGGTAGGTGGTGCTGCACTCACTAAAGATTTCATTCGTTTAAACTTGGCAGACGAAATAAGACAGTCCATCCTGCCTGTCATTTTAGGTAACGGAACACCTTTTTTTGATCAGATAGGGCAAGAAAAGGCATTGCACCTAAAAAACGTAACAGCTTACAAAAGCGGCATGGTAGAATTATGTTACGAAATAAAGAAATAACAGCATGTATCTTTCTTCCCGGTAATCAATTTCACTTCTGTCCACTACTGGTTTTGATGCAATAATGCTTCTACAACGTTTCCTAATTTTTGGCCAACACGGCGGTAACCTGCTGTAGTTCCATTGGGGCTGTTCCACGGTGTTTCTACGCAAAAGGCGATAGTTTGCGGATTGGTATGTTCAAGTACCCATGGTACACTCACCTGGTGAAAAAGTTCGGGATGTTTAACCGGCGGTCTGGCCGCTATTTGCTTAATCTCGCCAAACTCTTTGATCATCAGTTCCACAAACCGTTTTTTACGCGGCTCGGCTTCAGGCTTCATATATTCGGTATCGATAACGTACAATGTTTGCAGCTGATTGCCTGACCCGGGGTTATGAAGGTCGAGAAAGATATTCATCCTTCCTTCATTGGCTATCGCAAGCAATCTCTTTTGCGACGCCGCAACTTCGGGCCAGTGCGCCGAGGCTGTCCAATCCAGGTTATGATCTTGCGGCAGGGCATGCTTGCCTCCGTCACCGCTGCTCACGTGATCAACATCCATAATGGGCACAAAAACAACTTCGGTATTTTGCCTCAGCCATTTGGCCCGCTCATCATTACTAAGCAGCCACTCTACAAAACCAACGCCAACCCATGATCCGCCTGCTTCCCAGGCGTGCTGACGGGCATCCACCCATATTACCGGCCGCTGTTTCAGGCTTTTGTTCTCTTCCATGATCTGTAATGCCGGGACTGATCTGCCTTCCTTCGATGTGCAGAGTACAAAAGCTTTAGCGCAGCTATTGGATCTTTCCATCCGGGTTACAAATTCAACGGCATCCTTTTGAGTGAAAGGAGGCCCCCACGCCAGCCACACGGTAGTTGATTTAGTTTTTATACTGTAGGTTGCCTTGTTCTCTGATAAACTCCCTTCTGCTGTTTGTGCCCATGTTTGACCATTGGTGGAACAAGCGGCCCTTAACGGTAAGGTCCATCCGGGCGGAAGTTTTCCGCCCAGGCCACCACCATCAACGTAAACCGCCGCATCACTGGCTACAACTTCAACCAATAGGGTTTTACTGGTATCTATATGGTCGATACGCAAATACCACCAGTTAGGCATCCCCCGTTTGGGATTGCCGGCAGGGGTAATGCTAACAAATTGTTTGCTTTTATCAATGGAAAGTATCCGGGCCGATCCACTCTCGAAATTACTGCTAACTGTTAGGCTCGTATCCCTTACCAGCCTTGCATTCCTGGCCATTACAGATAAGCTAAATGCACAGTAAACGATAACGCCGGTTATTAATCGTAACTTTATTTTTTTCATGCTTTAAAATAAGCTGATCGCGAAAAACGCTGCTTACCTGCTTATGTTTATGAGCATAAATTTATAAGCATTTCAATCATATTAGTTGACCAATAATAGCAGATCACTAAGCGCTATTGCCAATAACAGTTAAATTGCTCAGGGACCGAGATGTCTTTAAAGTATAAAACAACCGGTATGCTAACAAGCAAAAACCAAAGCCTTTGTGCCGACGGAAGGTTTACTTTACCGGTACAGTATCCTTCAGCGCCTTATGATATTGGTCCAGGCTTTTATCAAGCGGCTGGCCTTTTGTATGAATAGCATCACAGAAGGCGCTGCAGGCCTTTGGGTTTTTACTATCCTTACATTTCATCATACAGTCTGACAAAGTGTTGCGGGGTTTAATATCATATACAGTTGTAATTAGCAGCACCAAAACAGCAACAGCGGCGGCTACACCGGCAAAGAACATTACCGGGAACTTATTACTAAACACCCCGGGCTTTGGCGCATCATCCGGAATTGCAGCCTGATAAAAAGGAAAAATGAATTTTAATTTATCATAATCCCAGCAAAGCAGATACAGGTTAGCCATTACCATTAAAGGGGAAGAAAGAAGTGAGCCATCAAAACGCACCGCTAACGATAAAATGCAAATATTTAATATGATGGGGAAATAAAGGAGTGCTCCAAGGGTTGCCGTACGGGGTATCAGCAGCAGGATAGCTGCTGCCACTTGCACAACGCCAATAAATGGGTAGTAATAGCCCGTGTGATGCAGGGCTTCTAAATAATGCCCCATTGGGTGATTAGCGGACAATGAGGTGAACCGCTCGCCCATAATTTTCACCAAACCGGCAGGTAAAAAACCGGCGGCCAAAGCAATACGATTAAAAACAGCAAAATACCGAAGCCATCTGTTGCTTTTTGCTTTAAAATGTAACTGATCAAGTTTGGAAGAAATGCTCATAAATATAAAAGTACTTTGAGATACAAAGTTAACATTATTTATATTTCTGCAAATAGTTTATTTGGCGCGCTTAGCTTGTAGTTATTAGAAGTAAGTAATTGCTTAAAAACATTAACAGAACAGCCCCAAACCATCCCCCTTATAGGGTGATTTTCGCCTATTTGTCA
Organism: Mucilaginibacter sp. GW821-FHT07H05; assembly: GCF_059418485.1. Taxonomy (NCBI): domain Bacteria; kingdom Pseudomonadati; phylum Bacteroidota; class Sphingobacteriia; order Sphingobacteriales; family Sphingobacteriaceae; genus Mucilaginibacter; species Mucilaginibacter sp. GW821-FHT07H05. The sequence continues at coordinate 366,505 of NZ_JBWKPY010000009.1, read as the reverse complement.
AATTTAAAAAACTTAAATATTTGCTATTCAAAGCAATCAATCGCTATATTTAGGAAAACTAAACTCACATCTATTTTGAACAGAAAAGATTTCCTTTATCTTACCGGCATGGGCATAGGTGCCGGTATGTTAAGCCAGGTACCCGTGCTGGGCTCGGCAGCGCCAATAGGCTCGCACGCGGATGTTATTGACGTTGCGCTGAAAAAACGGATGGCCGATGTGGCGCTTAACGCCGCCCGTAGCAAAGGTGCCACTTATACCGATGTGCGCATAGGCCGCTACCTTAACCAATACGTGGTTACCCGCGAGGATAAGGTGCAAAACATTGTAAACACGCAATCGTATGGGATGGGGATCCGGGTATTAGCTAACGGCTGCTGGGGTTTTTCGGCAACCGATAAGCTGGATAACGACAGCATTGCCAAAGCAGCGGCATTAGCAGTAGCTATTGCTAAAGAGAACGCCCGCATACAAAGCGAACCGGTACAACTGGCCCCGCAAAAGGGCTACGGCGAGGTAAGCTGGAAAACACCGATCCAAAAAAACGCTTTTGATGTACCGATCAAAGAAAAAACTGACCTGCTGCTTGGCGTAAATGCCGAAGCCATGAAAAACGGGGCAAACTATGTAAGCTCCATCCTGTTTTTGGTGAACGAACAAAAATATTTCGCATCTACTGATGGTTCATATATCGATCAGGATATCCACCGCATCTGGCCTACTTTCACAGCTACAAAAGTTGATGCTAAAACCGGCAAGTTTGAAAGCCGTAACGCTTTAAGTTCGCCGCGTGGTATGGGTTACGAATACCTGATCCCTAACGAAAGTGATAAAATTAAAGGTGGCCCCGCTATACTTTACCGCGACCGCTTTGATATGCTGGAAGATGCCCGTATGGGTGCCAAACAGCTGACCGAAAAAATGGCGGCCAAATCTGTAGAGCCGGGTAAGTACGACCTGATCCTTGACCCAAGCCACCTTTGGTTAACCATCCACGAATCAGTAGGTCACCCGACAGAACTTGACCGTGTATTAGGTTACGAAGCGAACTATGCCGGTACAAGCTTCCTGACGCTGGATAAATGGCAATCAAAGAACTTTAAGTTTGGCAGTCCGCAGGTAAATATTGTGGCCGATAAACTACAGCCCGGATCATTAGGCGCTGTTGGTTACGACGACGAAGGCGTAGGCACCAAACAATGGGATATCATAAAAGATGGCATATTGGTAAACTACCAAACCATCCGCGACCAGGCGCACATCATCGGCCTGAAAGAATCTCAGGGATGCTGCTATGCCGATAACTGGAGCGACGTACAATTTCAGCGCATGCCAAATATCTCATTACAGCCGGGCAAAACACCGCTTGCCCCTGCCGATATGATCAAGAATGTAGAAAAAGGCATTTACATTGTAGGTGACAGCTCGTTCTCTATCGATCAGCAACGGTATAACTTCCAGTTTAGCGGGCAATTGTATTATGAGATTAAACAAGGCAAAATTGTGGGCATGCTGAATGATGTTGCTTACCAGGCTAATACGCAGGAGTTTTGGAACTCGTGCGTGGCTGTGGCCGATAAAAGGGATTACCGCCTGGGCGGGTCGTTCTTTGATGGCAAAGGCCAGCCGGGGCAGGTAAGCGCCGTATCGCACGGGTCGTCAACCGCGCATTTTAAAGGAGTTAACGTAATTAACACAGCAAGAAAAATTTAACATGGCCAGCAGTATATTAACAGAAAACGAAGCCAAGGCTTTAATGAAAAAAGCGCTGAGCTATTCAAAAGCCGATGAATGCCAGATAGGCCTTAACGGAGGCGACACGGGCAATATCCGCTATGCGCGCAACTCGGTATCAACCAGCGGCAATGTAAGCCAAACCAGTATGTCCATATCGTCTGCCTATGGCAAAAAGTTAGGCATAACTACCATTAACGAGTTTGATGATGCCTCGCTTGAAAAAGCCATGCGCTTATCTGAAGAACTGGCACACCTGGCCCCCGAAAACCCGGAGTATATGCCTTTTCCGCAACCGGCAACATTTCCAAACAACCCTAATACATTTGTACAGGCTACTGCAGATATGACGCCTCAGCAACGTACCGACCTGGTGGCGCAAAGCTTGAAAATAGCTAAGGAGAATAAGCTTACTGCCGCCGGTTTTTTACAAAGCAGTGCCGGTTTTAACGCCACAATGAACTCTCACGGTTTTTTTGGTTATTATAAATATAGCGATATCAACTTCTCGGCTACTTTAAAAACCGATGATGGCAAAGGGTCGGGTTATGTAACGCGCGATTACGAAGACCTTGCCGATATGGATACGCTGAAATTTACCAAAATAGCGGCACAAAAAGCAACCGGATCAAACGGTGCACGAGCTTTGGAGCCCGGCAAATACACCGTAATACTGGAACCTGCTGCCGGCATTGTATTGTTAGAGAATCTTTGGGGCGGCCTCGATCAGCGCAGCGCCGATGAGGGCCGGAGTTTTTTAAGTAAAAAAGGCGGCGGCACCAAAGCCGGCGAAAAAATGCTGGACGAACGCGTAACCATCTATTCGGACCCGATGCATCCTAAATTACCGGCAGGTACCTGGGGTGGCGACGGTCGTGTATATATTAAGCGTACCCTGATAGATAAGGGCGTGATACAGGCTTTACCTAACTCGCGCTATTGGGCCGAGAAAACCAAATCACCATCTATTAACTATCCTGCCAATATTATTATGGAAGGCGGCACCCAAACTTTGGAAGAGTTAATAAAAAGCACGGAGAAAGGCATATTGGTTACCCGCTTATGGTATATCCGCGAGGTTGACCCGCAAACATTGCTATATACCGGCCTTACCCGCGACGGTACTTTTTATATTGAGAACGGACAAATTAAGTTCCCGATCAAAAACTTCCGTTTTAACGAAAGCCCGGTAATTATGCTGAACAACCTGGATGCTTTAGGTATCCCGGAGCGTACAGTAAGTGCCGAAAGCAACCAAAGCGCGCTGATCCCGCCCATGCGCATCAGGGACTTTACGTTTTCATCGTTATCGGATGCCGTATAGTTGCCTGCGGGAAATCGAGATTAAAGAACACATTCAATAAAAGAAACGCCATGCCCAAACAGGGATGGCGTTTTTTAGCTTAATGCTATCCAAACAGGCGCATGGTCGCTGCTTTTTTCCCATCCCCTCACCTGCTTATCAACCCCGGCTGCTTTTAAGCGGCCGTCCAGTTGCGGGCTCAGTAAAAAATGATCGATACGCAGCCCGGCATTACGGCCATAAGCGTTACGGAAATAATCCCAGAAGGTATAAATAGTCTCGGTAGGATACAACTTTCGGATGGCGTCAGTCCAGCCCTGTGCCACCAACTGATGAAAAGCCGCACGGGTTTCCGGTCTGAACAATGCGTCGTCTCCCCAGCGTTCGGGCTTATAAACATCCTGTTCGGTAGGCATTACGTTGTAATCGCCGCATAATACCACAGGGATGTTATAGGTTAATAGTTGGGCGGCATGGGCGGCGAGGCGGTCAAACCATTGCAGCTTGTAATCAAACTTAGGGCCCGGCGCGGGATTACCGTTGGGCAGATAAAGGCAACCGATAATTACATCGTTAACTATGGCCTCAATATAGCGGCTGTGCAGGTCTTCCGGATCACCGGGAAGGCCCCGGCGCGATTCTTTAATATCATATCCCTTTGCCAGGATAGCGACCCCGTTCCAGCTTTTTTGCCCATGCCAGATGGCCTTATAACCCGCATCCAGTATGGCTTGTTCGGGAAATTTTTCCTGAGGGGCTTTTAATTCCTGCAGGCATACTACATCGGGCGCTGTTTCCTGCAGCCAGCGCAACAGAACAGGCAGCCGGCCGTTAACACCGTTAACATTATAGGTGGCTATTTTCATTTGGTATAGTTTAATATATAAATAATAAGGTCGCACTTAAACCATCGTCACTTATAAATATCAAAGTTAACGTTACAAAATCATATACGTTTGCATCAATTGCACTAAAAAAATTACAAGCTTAAAGCTGCAATTTTATACTTGTTTGTGTACTTTTAGCAGCATTAACACAAATAATAATTAATTTATAACTCTAAATAAAACTCGAAACGACTATGAAAAAATTCATTTATCCTGTTGCCGCATTAGCATTATTAACCGCTTCTGCATTTACAGTAATTAAATCACAGGACTGGAAAATTGCCGACACTTATGCCGTGAAATTTACCAGTGGCGATACAGCAGGCGAATTTAAAGGCCTGAAAGGCACGATCAGCTTTGATCCGAAAGATCTTAAATCTTCAAAATTTTCAACCAGCATTGATGTAGCTACCGTTAATACAGGTAACGGCATGAAAAACACCCACGCTAAAAGCGCTACCTGGTTTGATGCTGAAAAATATCCTACTATCAGCTTCACATCATCAGCTATTACTAAAACCGCTACAGGTTACGAAGCTGCCGGTACATTAAGCATGCATGGTGTTGATAAACCAATTGTTATTCCATTTACTTTTGATGGCAGTACCTTCAAAGGTGAGTTTGAAGTAGCCCGTGTTGATTACGGCGTTAATGCAGCCCAACCTGAGCGTGGTGGCTCGAAATTTAAAGTTGAACTGAACGTGCCTGTTACCAAATAAGGAATGTTTAAAAAGGTATTTTTCCATGGCGTAGCAGCGGCAGTACTGGCTGCAATAGCGGCGGTTATTTATAACCGCATCTACTTTTTTGCTACCGAAGCCGATTTTTCAAAGATCATTAATTACGGCAGTATTACAGGCGCAAGCTTTGCAGTATGCATGGTAGCTACGTTTTTATACTTTGGCTTAGTAAGCTGGCTTAAACAAAAAGGCGAGATCATATTTAACTTTTTGTTTTCGATAGCGTCTTTTGCCTGTGTAATGATCCCGATATCTGCATCCCTGCCATTAAATATCCAGATGCCCGAGCTTTTCCCCGGACTGGCTGTGCCGATGGTATTTTTCCCGACGCTGGCCTGGTATACGGTTAAACCGTTATTTGCGGTTAAGGGATAATCTGGAAACAAATAACAACAAAGCCCCGATGCTAAAGCATTGGGGCTTTGTTGTTTGTGTACTAAACCAAAATGTCATTTCGATAGAGCAAGGGTGGGTTTGTGCGATGGAGCGAAAGAGAAATCTTATACGCGCAGACAGTCCTCTCGTAGAAGATTTCTCTCTACGTTCGAAATGACAATGGGGTAAAGTATGCTTAATCCACCAAATTAAAACTCTTTTGCAGCCTGATATCGTTTGATGCGCTGCCAATAAACAGGTTAAATTTTCCGGGCTGTGTGATCCATTGTAACTGATCGTTGTAAAAGGAGAGCTTTTCTTTATTGATCACAAAACTCACGGTTTTGCTTTCATTAGGTTGCAGCATCAGTTTTTTAAAGGCTTTTAATTCCTTTACAGGCCGCACAGGCTGGGCTACCACATCCTGCAAATACATTTGGGCCACTTCTTCGCCCGCGTATTGACCTGTGTTTTTGATGGTGAAGCTTACCGTCAGTTCGTCCTGTTTACGCAGCGAGTCTTTAGATAATTTCAAATCGCTGTATTCAAATTTGGTATAGCTTAAACCGTAACCGAAGGCATACTGCGGTCGTTTGGTCAGATCCAGATAGCCAGAAGTATAGCTGGATTTACCTTCTTCTTTAGCCGGGCGGCCGGTATTTAAGTAATTGTAATAGATAGGTATTTGTCCAACGCTTTGCGGGAAAGTCATGGGCAGTTTACCTGCCGGGTTGTATTTGCCATACAGCACATCGGCAATGGCGTTACCGGCCTGGTTACCCAGCCACCAGGTATACACAATGGCCGGCACATGGTCTGATGTCCAGTTAAACACCAGCGGACGGCCTGCCATAATCAGTACAATTACCGGTTTTCCTGTTGCTTGGATAGCCTTGATCAGATCTTCCTGTACGCCGGGTAAATGAATATCCGAACGGCTTTTAGCTTCGCCGCTCATGTTGGCAGCTTCGCCAACGGCCATAATTACGATATCGGCATTTTTTGCGGCCTGTATGGCATCATCAAAATGAGCTTTAGAGGTATCCGCTATTTCGCAGCCTTTGGCATAGGTTAAATTAGCGCCTGCGGCCTGCATTCCCTCAAACAGGGAAACAGAATGGTCTGCCCCTTTCCAATCAACCGACCAAAAGCCTTTCATATCCGTTTCCGATTTGGCCAGCGGGCCAATCAGTGCGATGGTTTTAGTGTTTTTAGCCAGCGGCAATAGCTGGCCCTGATTTTTTAACAACACGATGCTTTTACGGGCCACATCACGTTCGGCATCTATAAACTCCTGTTTATTTAAAGTGGCCTTTTCGCGTTCGGCATTACTGAATTTGTAAGGATCATCAAATAAGCCCAATTCAAACTTTTTACGGAGCACGCGCCTAACTGCTTCATTCACGGTAGCAATCTTCACCTTGCCATCCTTTACCAGTTTAGCCAGGTTTTTGGTATAGCTGCGGCTTTCCATATCCATATCATTACCGGCGTTAATGGCCTGCATACCGGCCTCGTAATTATCTTTAGCATATCCGTGGGCCACCATTTCGCCTATCGATCCCCAATCACTTACCACAAAGCCATTAAAACCCCATTTATCTTTTAAAATATCGCGCTGCAAATACTTACTGGCCGATGCCGGGGTGCCGTTCAAATCATTAAACGAATTCATAAAGGTGGCCGCCCCCGCATCTGCCGCGGCTTTAAACGGCGGCAAGTAGAACTCCCACAGGGTACGCGGACTCATATCCACGCTGTTATAGTCGCGACCGCCAATAGCGGCACCATAGGCCGCAAAATGCTTCACACAGGCCATCACCGCGTCGGTGTTACCCAAACCTTTACCCTGGAAACCTTTTACCCGCGCCCCGGCTATTAACGACCCTAAATAAGGATCCTCGCCTGCACCTTCCATTACGCGGCCCCAGCGTGGGTCGCGGGCCAGATCAACCATTGGGGCAAACGTCCAGTGGATGCCTGATGCCGCTGCTTCGGTGCCGGCAATGCGTGCTGCCTTTTCAATCGCGTCCAGATCCCAGCTGGCGGCTTCGGCCAATGGAATGGGGAAGGTAACCCGGTAACCATGGATCACATCCAATCCAAATAACAGCGGTATTTTTAAGCGCGATTGCATAGCGGCTTCCTGCCAGGTGCGGGTGTAGGATACCCCGCGGATATTCAGCAGCGAACCTATTTTCCCATCCTTCACATCCTGAAATTTATTGCCGCCGTTGGTGGCCGGGCCGGTAACATCGCCATCGGCGCTGTACTGGTTTAACTGGCCAACTTTTTCGTCGATGGTCATTTTGGCCATCAAAGCTGTAATTTTATTTTCGATGGCCGGGTTTAGCCCCTTGGTTTTGCTTTGCGAAAACACAAACGAATAACATCCTGACAAAAGAAAAACGACAACAAAATACTTAATTGTTAAAGGCTTAGTAGAGAAACTCATTTCGATAAGTGTATTTTATACATTATGGTGCAGCTACAAATATTAAAATAATACCACATCATTTGTATACACAATTACTGATTATATCATAATTTTTATTCAAGTAAGCTTTATGCGCTTTGCTGATGTAGAAGAGATGTAGTAAAGAAATAAATATAAAAGCATGAACCTGCCCGGTTAATAAACCCTACCTTACACAAATGGCAAATTTGCACCCAGTGATGCGCCTGATGATTGGAAAAAACTTTTGATACCTTAATTGATAGTTACCTGGATACACAGGTAGGTATTGCCGAAAACTTTTTAAGCATTGCCCTTGCTGGCCGCCTGAAAGATAACCTTGACGTACTGTTTAAGGAAAAACTATTACGCGCCGCAGGTACAGGTAACGAGGTGCTGGTGACACACAACAAGCTGGTGCGCAGCGACAGCATTTACTGGCTCGACCGCCTGCACGACAACCCACATGAAAATGATTTTTTTGATTTGATAGATAGGTTTGTAGCCTATTTAAACCGTACCTGCTACGCGGGGATCACAGGTTATGAGTTTCATTATACGCTATATGAGAAGGGCGACTTTTACAAAAAGCATATCGATCAGTTTCAAAACAATGGCAGCAGGGCTTACTCCATGATCATGTATTTAAATGCCGACTGGCTGCCGGAAGATGGCGGCGAACTGTGCATCCATCACGCAGAACATTTACAGTATATAGCGCCCGTGAATGGTAAAAGCGTCTTCTTTAAAAGCAGCGAGCTGGAACATGAAGTACTGGTTACCGGTAAACCACGGATGAGTATTACCGGCTGGTTAAAGGTGTAGGTTTAAAACAATAGATGTCATGGTGAGCCTGTCGAACCATGGTGGGAAGGCCTGCGCACGCCCCCTTCGACAAGCTCAGGATGACACCCTATCCTATTAATTACCCGTGCTTCTTTTTCATATTCATTTTAGCCTTGGTGCCCGAGCTGTAGTTATAGGTTTTTGAGTTACTGGCTTTCTTTTCGTGGAAAGCCGCACCTGGCTCATCGCCTTTGGGCGCTGCGGGTTTTTCTTCAGCTTTGATCTTCTTTTCCTGGGCAACAACCAGGTCATCAGGTAATTCGGCAACGGGGATCTTTTGGCCGCTGGCTTGTTCTATCTTCTTCACTAAGCCTAACTCCAGATCTGTAGCAAAAGTGATAGACAGCGTTTCATCTTCCGTTTGGGACGGATTGCTGATCATCCGGTTTAAAAAAGTCTCCTTTTCGGCCGGCAAATCAAAGTGCAGCAGGAAAGGCAGGCCTGTGGTATCTACCTCGTCCTCGTTTTCATTCGCCACAATTAACACCCGCGACAGCTCATCCGCCCGGAAATCGTTAACCGATTCAAAACCATTCCAGCTATGTACCCAGGGGTTATACAGGGCTACGGTATTTTTGGCCGATAGTTGCAAGTCCTTATAGATCTTTTCGGCGGTTTGGCGGGTGTTTACAAATACTACGGTTTTAGTAAACAGCTCATCATCCTGCATAAACAGGTTCAGCAGGTTTAGTTTGGTGCCAAAATTGGGCACATGGTATAACACCTGCGGGTGCAGCTCCATTACGGCCTCTCCTATCTCTTCAACCTCAACAACAGCAGGTTCGCTCCCCATAAAAGGGTCTATCATTTTATAAAGCTTATCGTGCAAAACCTCGGTAAACACCAGGCGCTGGGCTTTGGTAATACTGTTGGCCAGTTCTACCACGGGCAGTTGTAAACCCTGTTTCACAATCGCATCCGCGTCATCTACAATAAATACCTCAATTTTATTGAGGTTAAGGGCCAGTTTCAGATAAATGGCGCGGGCCCTGTCGGGGGTGGCTACTACAATATCGGCGCCATCGGCCAGCGCATCCATCTGGGCTTCCATGCCGGGCATAGCGTAAAGGCCAACTATACTGATAGATCTGTTCCTGTTCAATAAATCAAAGCGTTCAATCACGGCCTCCACAGCTTCCTGGTTAGGTACCAGGATCAATACCTGCGGCACACCATCCGGCGCGTAGCTAAAGCGGTTTAAAACCGATAATACATAGGTCGTTGTTTTACCGCAACCCTCGGGGCCAACGGCTATTACATTTTGCCCGCCGGTAATCCTCGGCATTGTTTTCAGCTGTATTTCTTTAGGCGCTGTATAACCAGCATCGGCAACCGAGCGTTGCAATTGTTTATTCAGCTTTATTTTATTTAACCACGTCATTTGCTGCAAAGGTAAGGTTTTTAAAATTAGGCTTGCCCAAAGCTTATATCCAGCAAAGCTTATACATTTAAACGCATCCTGTTAAAACGGTAAGGGGGTTAACACGACTTAACATAATTCGATGTCAGTACGTTATAACAATCTAATAATCAAAACATTAACAACTTTTAGGGGTTAACATTAAAACTAAAATTTTAGTTCAATACGCGTTGGCTTTTTATATAAGTTTCCAGCATGCTATCTTTTGAGTAATTAATTTGTCACATTAACAAAAAACGATAACATTTACCGTAATTCACGTTATGCTTGAAGGATATTAGTCCTTATACGATATACATAATGAGTTTAGCAGGATCCAGGAAAAAAGAAGGAAAATATATTAATCCCATACCTACCAGCGATGGCGGCTTCGGCAAATTGCTGCCCATATTAGTTGAGTACGCTACTAACAAAGCCGAAAACAGCCCTAAAAAAGCATTAGGCCCTTTTAAAACAGACCTGTCTGCTTACCATACGCCGCCGGCAAGCGGTTTAAGGATCACCTGGGTGGGCCATTCCAGCTTATTGATAGAGATTGATGGTAAACGCATCCTCACCGACCCGGTTTGGAGCGAACGGGTATCTTTTTCGCAAAGCATCGGGCCGAAACGCTTTTTTGAACCGCCCTTAGCGCTGGGTGACCTGCCGCCGCTGGATGCCATCATTATATCGCACGACCATTACGACCATCTGGATAAAGCAACTATCCAATTTTTTGCCGGCACCGAGGTTCCTTTTTATTGTTCGATAGGTGTTGGGCAGCATTTAAAAAAATTTGGTATCATTAATAATTTTATCCACGAAATGGATTGGGGCGACAGCATTATGATCGGTCACGATTGCGTGCTGACGGCTACCCCCGCGCGCCATTTTTCGGGCCGGGGCATACTCAACCGCAATACCACGCTGTGGTCATCGTTTGTCATCAAAGGGCATACGCATAATATCTTCTTCGGGGCCGATTCGGGCTGGTTTGAAGGCTTTCACGATATTGGCGATGCCTTTGGTCCGTTTGATTTAACCATGCTGGAAATTGGCGCTTACGGGCAACACTGGCCGCAAATACACATGGGGCCCGATCATGCCACAAATGCCCATCTGGCTTTAAAAGGGAAGGTAATGATGCCGATCCATTGGGGTACATTTAACCTGGCGCCCCATGCCTGGTTTGAACCTGTAGAACGTTTGATAAATTATGCCGAAGAGAAAAAGATCACGCTGTTTTTGCCCACACCCGGCACACCTACCGAGGTGGACAGCAAAGGGGTTAATTCGGGATGGTGGAAGCCGTTTTTGAGTTAAAACTATTAAAGGGGATGTCAGTCTGAGCTTGTAGAAGACTGCGTGCGTAGGCCTGCCCACCATGCTTCGACAGGCTCAGCATGACAGGCCAATGCATTTAGTTGTAGCTATGCCCTGCTAATGAGTGATCCTTCGCTACCGCTCCAGAATGACAATAATTACTTTTTTAAACAATCCGCGCAGCGACAGATCACCCAATGATTGATCAATAATATCCAGTGATTACAAAACATCTTTCAGCGTTTATGTAATGAGTAAACATTCCCCATGGTTTAAAGTTTGTATATTGTGTATAAAATCAACCACCCATGGGACGCATTGTAATAGTTGCCTATAAACCCAAACCCGGCAAGGCCGGTGCCTTGAAAAAATTAACCGAAACGCACGTTAGCCGCCTGCGCAAAGAGGGATTAGTAACCCACCGCCACCCCACCCTGCTGGAAACCGCCGACGGCAGCATTATAGAAATGTTTGAATGGCTATCGCCTGAAGCCATACAGCAAGCCCACCGCAACACAGAGGTACATAAAATGTGGGCCGAGTTTGCCGAGGTGTGCGATTACGTGCCGCTAAGCGAATTACCCGAAACCAAAGGTTTGTTTGCAGAGTTTACGCCGTTGAATTAATTGCACCAAATTGTCATTTTCGACCAATGGGAACTTTTTTCTTGAGCGAGTTACACCTGGGTAAGATGGGCGAAAAATCTTATGTGTGAACGAGCTTGTCGTCTCTTTTTTACAATCATATTTGCATTTCTCATATATAACTAATAATTTAGTTATATGAAAACCCAGATTAACAACATCAGTTTAAATTTCAAGTGTGAAGCAGACTGGAATAGCATGAAAAATGTTGATGGCGCAAAGTTTTGCAATGCCTGCAATAAAAAAGTCTACGATTTTACCGATGCTAAACAACAGGAGTTTTTACAAATACTGGCCGAAAACAGCTATAACATTTGCGGCAGGTTTAGCGCGGCACAAATGGCTCCCATCCGTGTGCCTGTTTGGCAAAAATGGGTATCGGCCGCCTTGGTTTTAATTGGAATAAATGTTTTTAACAGCACTGCCAATGCGCAAACTGGTGAGCCCAAAGTTGCAAATAAAACCATTGTAGCGCCAGATAATATGACTGTAGGCGTTTACTCCATCGAAAGCATGGCCGAATTTCCGGGAGGTACAAATGCCCTGACCAATTTTATAACAAAAAACATTCGATACCCAAAAGGCGCTATAGATGGAAAGGTATTTGCACAGTTTACCGTTACTAAGAATGGCTCATTAACCAATTTTAAAATAGTGCGTGGCATAAATCCAATTAATGACCAGGAAGTACTCCGTATGCTGAAATTACTCCCGAAATGGAAGCCGGCCATTAATAATGGTAAAGCCATTGACGTTCTATACACTATCCCGGTGAGCTTTCAACATCGATAATATGTCTACATAAAATGCATATTCTCGCTCTTCAGTCGTTTTTGCATTTCCTGCTTATAGTTGCGGCCAACGGGGAGCTCGTGCCCGTTTATTTCTACACTGTATGAGTAAAAGGAATTGATCCGCGAAAGCGCTACGATGAAGGAACGATGGATGCGTACAAACTTGTTTTCGGGCAGCATTTCTTCCAGCAAGCTGATCTTTTGCTTGCTGATGCAGGCATTATCAGTGGTGATCACTTTTACATAATCGCGCAGGCTTTCTATCCATAAAATATCGTTTACATTTATTTTGATGGTTTTTCGCTCTACTTTTAAGTACAGGAATGCTTCTGTATCGCCTACCGGCTTTTCGTGCCCGATAACAGCCGTTGCCTTATGCTCGTTTAACTGGTAAATTTTATCAATGGCCCGCAAAAAGCGATCGAAGGAGATCGGTTTCAGCAGGTAATCAACCGCGTTCAGTTCAAAGCCATCCAAAGCGTATTCGCTGTAAGCAGTAGTGAAGATCACTTTGGGTGGGTTCTTCAGGCTTTTTAGCAGATCGGTACCGTTCATCCCCGGCATTTTAATATCCAGGAACATCAGATCAACCTGCTTTTGCTGCAACAGCTGGAACGCCTGTATAGCATTGCTGCACCTACCCACCAATTCCATATTACTAAAGTTAGCCAGGTAGTTTTCTATTACTTCAATAGCATGGGGTTCATCATCAACTATCAGTACACGTAGTTTCATGCGGTTACCAATGGTGTTACGGTTTGTGATTGTGTTTGCAGCTTTAGTTCCAGGATGGCCAAAAAGGCATCCTCATCGTCCATAATTTTCAGTTTATGCGACGCCGGATAAAGCAGATTGAGCCTTTTCTGCAAATTCGCTAAACCAATATGGCCGAAGTGCTTTCCGGCATCGCTGGCCATATCCGGTTTGCTATTCGATATCTTCAGGCGCAAATCGTCATCTTCTACATAAAGGTTAATGTTTATCCAGGCCTGCCCTATCTTTTCGCTTGTGCCGTGTTTAAACGCGTTTTCAACTAAGGGCAGCATCAGCAGCGGCGCTATCATTTTATGGTCGGGATCGCCGTAAATATTAAAGGTAAGGTCGAGCCTCTCTTCATACCGCAATTTCTCCAGGCTGATAAACTGTTGCAGCATCAGTATCTCTTTACTCAACGGTACGTTATCGGTATTGCACTCATAAAGCATGTATCTTAACAGGTCCGACAAACCCAGCACCACCTGCGGCGATTTTGGCGAATTATTAAGCGTAAGCGCATACAAATTATTCAGCGTATTGAACAAAAAATGTGGATGCACCTGTCCTTTCAGCGCGTTCAGTTCGGCTTGCAGGGCGGCCTGCTTGCGCTCGTACCATAATTTAAACAGCTTTATTACCACGGCAAACCATACCACCAGGTTAACCGCTTTAAGCGCATTGGTAAAGTATAGCGGACTGCTTAACTTTTGCCAAAAGGATAATTTACTAATTGCTATATAATCCCAATCTATATCCCGCACGTTTTTGATAATGTACGGAACCACTATCCATATATCAATTAACCGGCTAATAACGGTAGTAACAAAAATAAGCGCTATTAAATACAAGGCGAATTTCAGGTACCGGGCAGTTAACAGGTAAACGGGGATCAGCCAGTAAGCAATGGCATAAAAATAGGCCATGTGTATGGGCACATAAAACAGGTTGTTTCGCGCCGCTATCAGGTAGGTACTTTTAATGGCATATATAACGGTAAAAAAAGCGAACACCACTATCCAGAAAGCAGCATGTAATGCTAAACGCCTCACTTTAATTCCCTGAAATTGCAAAGTGCTATTCATATAGCTAAGCTACAAATATCAACATCAAATAGCGGCATCTGCAGGCCGCTTATCGACTAACAGCGGGCTTTTGCAGACCAACTGCACAAAATCTCTATATCCACCCGGTTTTTAAATGACGAATGCAACCTGTAAACCCATTGATGCGATTGGTATGCTGATGCTTACAGGCTGCCTGCTATGCTATTTAATACGTGCGGGGCGCTATAGTTTAGCCCTTATATTAAATATCACAATGTATGAAAAAGATAATCGTAACCCTCGCAATTCTCATTATAGCTGCTGTGAGCAGCTTCGCGCAAAATAAACCGTCAACTACCGGTAGCTGGGTGATAGAAAGTAATGTAAAGCAGCCCAAAGTGCAAACTGTTAAGTTTTACAATAACGACAACCAGTTGCTTTACAGCGAAACGGTTAACAAACGTTTAAATATCAATCGTAAAAAAATAAGGCAAAACCTGGATAAGGTACTGGATTCGCTAATCAGCAAGAACGATTACGCGCAAAACCAGGCTATACTGGCGGCCATATTTAAACTAAAGAAATAAGCTTTGGATATGTGATTCTCTGTGCCGCTTTGCATATACCACAATGGTTGAAAGGGGTTTTAGTTGTTGTGAAGAATGCAGGGGGTGCAGAGAATTATAGAGGGTATATTTAATTAAACAAGTTTAAAACTTGTCCGGTAGCATTAGCAATACTAAACCGGTTCTATCCAGTTCCCGTCTTCGCGGATGATATTGATCAGTTCGTCTAAAGCGTTATCCGAGCCTACATTCTTTTTCACCACTTCCTTACTGCGATAAAGGGTAACCTTACCCGGGCCCGAACCTACATAACCGTAATCGGCATCGGCCATTTCGCCGGGGCCGTTAACGATGCAGCCCATAATCCCAATTTTAAGGCCTTTGAGGTGACTGGTGCGGCTGCGGATCATCTGGGTAGTCTCCATCAGATCGAACAAGGTGCGCCCGCAGCTGGGGCACGAGATATATTCGGTTTTAGAAATGCGCGACCTGGTCGCCTGTAAAATGCCAAAAGCGGTAGATGTAATAGCCGCAGTAGCCACCTCCGGCGCGTCGATCCAAATACCATCGCCAAAACCATCAACTAAAAGGGCACCAAGATCGGTAGCGGAAAAAAGTTGCAATTGAGTCTGAAGTCTTGAGTCTAAAGTCTCAAGTTGATCTTCAGACTTCAGACTATTGACTAAAGACTTATAACTCCGTTTCACTATCACCGGCACATCCAAGCCCATTTCTTCCAGTTTAAAGAAGAACGCGCGCTGATCGGCCATGCCGTGGGCTTCAGTAGTTTCCAGCACAAATACCAGTGACTTATCCAGTTGCAGCAAGCCGAAATCATCGGTATCCAAATCGGCATGGGTAATGCGCACCAGGTTTAGCGGAGACGAGCGGTCGGCACCGGTACTGATATAATCTTTCAGCGTAAATAAGGGATGGCAAAGCGTTTTATTCGCCAGTTTTTGCCAGGTGCTGTAATTGTATAATTGCTTCAGGTTACCCGGCATAGTGAATGATGGCAGTTCATCGGCCAGGTAAACAAAATCAACCGATTGCTCGCCCATGTTATACTTATCCAATATTGGGGAGTACAAATACCCTGCAGCATTCAGAATAGCGGGATCCTTCAGGTTTAATTTTGAGATATCCACTACTACCCTCGGCACCATGTGGCCGCCTATAAAGGCATTAGCTTCGTAGGTATCGCGCTTTTTGTATTCGTAGGGATTGTGAGTAAAGTCTGGAGTCTGAAGTTCTAAGTCTGAAGTAGTCTTTTGACTTACGACTTTTGACTTACGACTTGTATATCGCTCCACCAGCGCAATAGCCACGGGTGCTTCGGCTTCGGGTTCTTCGGTCAGGGATACACGCACGGTATCGCCCAGGCCATCTTCTAATAAGGTACCAATACCTACGGCCGATTTAATACGGCCGTCTTCACCGTCGCCGGCTTCGGTAACGCCCAGGTGCAGCGGGTAGTTCATACCCTCGGCTACCATGGTTTGCACCAGTAAACGATAGGCCTGCACCATTACCTGCGGGTTGCTGCTCTTCATACTTACCACCAACTGGTAGTAATTCATAGCCTCGCACATGCGGATAAACTCCATGGCCGATTCTACCATGCCCTGCGGGGTATCGCCATAACGGCTCATGATCCTGTCGGACAGTGACCCGTGGTTAGTACCAATACGCATAGCCGTACCATATTCTTTACAGATCTTCACCAGGGGCGAAAATTTGGCGTAGATGCGGTCCAGTTCGGCCTGGTATTGCAAATCGGTATAATCTATCTGGTCAAACTTCTTTTTATCGGCGTAGTTACCTGGGTTAACTCGCACTTTTTCCACTATCCTTGCGGCTACTTCGGCAGCATTGGGGGTAAAGTGAATATCGGCCACTAAAGGGGCGGTATAGCCGCGGGCACGCAGTTGTTTTTTGATCTCGGCTAAGTTTTGGGCTTCTTTAATGCTGGGAGCAGTAATGCGCACATACTCGCAGCCGGCCTCAATCATGCGGATGCTTTGCTCAACCGTACCGATGGTATCCATGGTATCGGTAGTGGTCATGCTTTGGATGCGGATGGGGTTATTGCCGCCCAGGGGCACATCGCCAATGGCCACCTCGCGGGTAACAAAACGCGAATATTCGGTCAGCGAATTACAATATTTACCCGGCAATAATTTGATAGCATCAGCATTCATGTGTGTGAGATAGCTTTATGAAGGGCAAATTTACGAATAATGATTAAAGTAATGGCGCTGTCAATTGTAAACATATTATCTTTGGTTAAAGCCTGATTTATCATGAAAAATATATTTTACCTGTTTTTATTTTCCACAATACTTTTATCCTGTCAAAGCAATGAAACAAAGGTTAAAAAGGTAGAGGGCCAATCTGAACAGCTGATCAAAAAATTCAAACCAATTATCCAGGGTGTTTGGGTTAAAAAAGATTACATTGAAAAGATTATCCGCACCAAATCACCTTTAGATGCCGCCGATTTGGCAAAAGATATGACTACTATGTATATCAACACCGACCTGATACAGGGAGATTCTTTATTGGTTAAAGCCGGTTGGGGTAATCACGACGGTAGTGAAATGTTTTTAAAATTCCATAAAGGGAAGCGGCCATCAACCATTATTTTAGGTGATAGTGACCTCGGGTACAGCAAAATAGGCAAAGACACTGTTTTAACATTTTATTACACCGAAAAGGGCACCACTACTAAAACAAAATACATTAGAGCTATGCTCAAACAGCCTGATGACAACTTAGGCTATGGCACCGATTACCTTGTCAATCAAGGCTTAGTTGCCGGAAAATATACCTGGGCAGATAATATGGTATTGCATGATGTTACATTTACATCTGATGGCAAGGTAATAGGCTTCAATGGGCATTTGAGTTATCACATCAATATCGATTTAAATAGTGATGTAATGGACAATTTAGATGACATAAGTTTTGACAGGGGCGCAAATAGCAGTTACACTTTCAAAATAAAAGGTGATACTTTAAATTTATACGACACACATCCCAACGCCGATTCTACAGAATTGGTTGTTGGTAATCTTAAATATCAATTAGTCAGAAAGAGATAATAATTAAATTTACTCCCCTGTGTCTAACAAAAACTTATCCAGTTTTTGCTTATTCATATCAAAGGTAAGCAGGTTACGCACCTCGTAATAACGCTGCACATCGGCCACGTTTTTATACGCTATAAAGGCCCAGGCTAATTTATCATCATCAAAGGTAAATTGTTTCAATAGCTCGCTCAGTTGCGCCACGGTGATCAACCGGTTGTTTATAGCCAGGCTAAATATCTTTTTCTTTCCGTCGGCAAAGGGTTCTTTGCGTATAGCTGCTTGTAAATCGGCAAACTCTTCGCGTCCAAATAACCTGCCTATGCGTTGCCGGGGTTGGTCCATGTCTGTAGCACTCCGCAAAAACTGGTCAAACTTATTTTGACTGCTTATAAAAGTAAGATCATTGCGTATGCGGTAAAAGTATTGCACATCGGCTACATAGGGGTAAGTCAGTATAATCCAGCTTAACTTGTCATCATCAAAAACAAACTGCTTCAGCAAATCCTGCACTTGCGCGGTTGTTATATAGTCCCGCTGCATGGCGGCCTTAAAAGCTATCTTTTTATCATCAGCAAAAGGGGTGTTTTTAACGGTTTGTTGTACCCTTGCAAACTCCTCTCGGTTTAATACATGTACCCTATGCCCATAAACAAACTGATCGGTGCTTTTTTTAAGATCCTGGGCTTGTGCAGCTACCACGGTAGTCAATACCAGCAATAGTATAATTAATTTTTTCATAACAGATAAAGGTTGAAATGCATAAGGCTGTAGGTCATTTACGATGGTATGACGCCCTTAAGCCCCAAAAGGTTAAATGTCCGTAACGAGAAATACATAAGTAATTGAAAAATAGGGAGATATTTTTAGATTTCTATATCCAATAATCTTGAACCATGAACAACACGGATTACAGAAATGTTGCTACTATCTATAATCTGATAAATGATACGGTATTTGTTCAGGAGTAATTCACGAATAGTTGAGCCCTTTATTTCAGGAACAGGCTTTCCTGATTCAGGAAATTGATATAGCTGATCTATTTTATCAAAGATACGAATAATGAATTTTCGGGCGATAGCCGGGGAATCCTGCGAAATATAACTTTCTATATCTTCCAAATCTTCGTAAGCCGATTCGGTTAGGACAATAACTATTTGCTCCACTTATCAAAAAACTTTTGTTTCGCGGTATTCAAATCTATTACCTTTCCTTCTTCCACATCTTTCAACCCTTGCTCAACTTTTTCAATAAATAAAAGCCGTTCAACCAGTTTTTCGGTATCAAATTCATCCTCAAACGAATCGAGGGTTTCAATCACTGTATTCTTTTTCATCTTATGCCGAACTTAATGATAGCTATTATCCAAATTTAAACATTTTTTAATTGTTACTACCACTGCAAACTCGGTACTGCAAACTTTCTCCTATCCCCCCATCGCGTACACCACAATATTCACCCCAAACTTGGTATTATCTTCGGATAAAAACCGCTTGTTGCGGAAATCGTAATCCCACTCGCAGCCGTAATCCTTATTACTGTATAATACCCCTATGCGGCCTTTTATTTCAACGGCTTTCAGGTAATCGTGTATCAGGTCGTCGCCCCAGCCGTTCAGCTCGAACGTAGTAGGTGGCGGGCCTTTCTCAAACTTAAAAAACGAGCTGTATATCGGGTGGTTATTCGGGATCTTCTTTAACGCTGCAGGCCCAAACAAAGCCGCCATCTGCGCCTCGAAGGATTTGGCAAACAGTCCGTCGATATCGTGGTTGCAATCGTCCACAAACACAAAGCCGCCATTCTCGATATACTTTTTAAAGTTGGCCCGTTCCTGCGTGTCAAACTGCACCAGCTTATGGCCGCTCAGGTAAAAGAAAGGGTAATTGAAGATATCCGGACTGCTCAGCGGCACCACTTTTTCCTTACTATCAAAGGGAATAGTAGTATATTCCAGCAGGGAATTGAGGATATTGGATGGCATCCGCTGATCGGTATCCCAGTCGCCGGAATGGTAACTTAAACGGGCAAAAGTAAATTTGGGGCTAATGGGCATGTTTGTTAAAACTCTAAAATTACTATAAAATTTTATGCCAAAAACACTTTTCATTAGCGGCGTTGTAATTTTTAAGATACTTGATTAAGTTTTTTATAACAACAGGCGTTTTTTGTATAAAAAGCACCCTATATTGTGATGGTGAACAATAATTGACACTTAAGCGTACAAATTATTGAGCATACAAGCATAAAAATTAGCTATGACTGCTGAACTGACGGAAAAAGAGATCAAAACACTGCTGGATAAACTTCCGCAACTAAAAACCGAAATACAGAAAGTAATTGTAGGGCAGGACCATATCCTGGACGAGCTTTTAGTGGCCTTTTTGGCCGGTGGGCACTGCCTGCTGGAGGGGGTGCCCGGACTGGCCAAAACGCTGATCGTGAAAACCATGTCGCAAGCCCTTAAACTGGCTTTCAGGCGCATCCAGTTCACCCCCGACCTGATGCCTACGGATATCATCGGCACCGAGATTTTAGAAGAAGACCATGCCACCGGCAAACGCTTTTTTAAGTTTAACAAAGGCCCCTTGTTTGCCAATATAATTTTGGCCGATGAGATTAACCGTACGCCGCCAAAAACGCAATCGGCCCTGCTGGAAGCGATGCAGGAGTTTGAAGTAACCTACGGCGGGCAAACCTATCCGCTGGATAAACCTTTCTTTATCCTGGCTACCCAAAACCCAATTGAACAGGCCGGTACCTATCCCCTGCCCGAGGCACAGCTCGACCGTTTCCTGCTATTGATAAAGATAGGCTACCCAACCGACCAGGAGGAGTTTGATATATTAAACCGTACCACCGGCACCAAAAAGGCCGATGTACAAGCCATCATCACTGCCGAAGAAATTCAGCAGGCTCAGGCATTGGTAAGGCAGGTAAATATTAACGAAGATTTGGTGCGCTACGTCAGCCAGATCATTCGTGCTACCCGTCCGGATACCACTACCATACCCTACATTAAGGAGTGGGTACGCTGGGGCGCCGGTCCGCGCGCGGGACAGGCATTGATCCTTACCGCAAAAGCCCGCGCCCTGCTAAAAGGCCGTTATGCCGTACTGCCCGAAGATATCCACGCCATGGCTTACCCCGTATTAAGGCACCGCATACTGATGAACTTTAAAGCCGAAGCCGAAGATATTACATCAGACAGGGTAACGGAGGAGTTGATAAAGCTAATTGAGCGACCGAAGGTTTTATAATGTGCAAATATGCAGATGTGCGTATGTGCAAATGCTCTTAATTCTTACATCTGCATATCCGCACATTCGCACATAAAAATAATCACTAAACATGCTCGACCCAAAAGTATTAATGACCATTAAGGATTTGCCGTTATTGGCGAAAACGGTTGTTGATGGCTTTATGAACGGGTTTAATAAAAGCACCGTAAAAGGCCCCGGATTAGAGTTTAGTCAGTACCGCAGCTACCAGCCGGGTGACGATCTGCGCTGGCTGGACTGGCGCATGTTTGCCCGGTCGGACAGGTATTATATTCGCGAATCGGAGATTGAGACCAGCATATCCGTACGTTTTTTGGTTGATGCCAGCGCCAGTATGAACCATGATGATAATGGCGTTAAAAAGATCGACTATGCCCGTTTTCTGTCGGCATCTTTAGCCTATTTGGCTAATTTACAGGGCGACGCGGTTGGCCTGTACGTTTTCCAGGATGGCGGCTTGTTCTCGCTGGCATCCCGGCCCGATCCGCAGCATTTAAAGCGGTTATACTATCAGCTTACGCAGATAGAGCCGGCGGGTAAGTTCACTCAACCGGTGCATTATAAAGAACTGTTTACCGGATCGGGCCGCAAGGAATTACTGGTTTTTATTACGGATATGTACCAGGAAAACGGCGAGATCAGCAAACTGCTTGATTCGCTGGCCGCGCTGAAGCACGAGGTTATTGTTTTTCAACTGATGGGGAAAAACGAACTGGATCTGGATTTTAAAGGATTTTCTACTTTAGAAGACCTGGAAACCGGCGAAACCATCCAGATCAATACCCAGCAGGCCAAAGCTTACCGGGAAAATATGCAGCAGCACCTGACAGATATCCGGATGGAATTACTGGGTAAGCATATTGTGCATCAGCTAATCAATACAGCCGAACCGCTGGATAAGGCACTGCGGGATTTTTTGGTGCAGCGGAATAAATAACCCCCTAACCCCCTGAAGGGGGAACAGAAATTATAAAAAGGATAAAGTAATAACGATTGCAAACTAAAGTAAACATATCTCCCATAACCAACTCCCCCTTTAGGGGGCTGGGGGGCTTGGCTAACTCCCCCTTCAGGGGGTTGGGGGGCTTATGCTTTTAGCATCGTCCATATGGCTTTTCGCGCTGGCTGCTATCAGCATCCCGGTGGCAATCCATTTGTGGAATATCCGGCCGGGCAAAACGCTGAAGGTGGGCAGCATCGCGTTGTTTACCGAGTCGTCGCCCAAAAGCAGCCGCAGTTTTAAGTTACTGGACATATTATTGCTGTTGCTGCGTTGCTTATTATTGATCTTGCTGGCATTCCTACTGGCCGGGCCGCTTTGGCAGCAGCATTTAAAAGCAGGTAAAACCAAAGGCTGGCTGTTAATCCCGAAGGAAAATTTTAACGAGGTTTATCAGCGGTTTAAACCGGATATTGATTCTATCAGTAAAAAAGGTTACGAGTTTCACTACTTTGATAAAGGCTTCCCAAAAGCCGATATCAACGAATTATTGCAGCATCCCGGCAAGGATACGGCAACTGCTCAACCTGCAAATTATTGGGCCTTAGTACGGCAATTGGAGCATCATATCCCGGCAACGGTTACAGCCGAATTATTTACGCCCAACACCATCAGCCATTTCAGGGGCGAAAAACCGGCGACAGGTTTAACTATCAACTGGCATACCTATACTCCTGCCGATTCGGTGAATACCTGGCTGGCCGGCGCATGGCTAACCGTTAACGGCAATATCCGGGCAGTGCAGGGTACGGCCACACCGGGCGGCACAAGTTACCAGTATAATGATATCAAAAACGGTGGGCAAACAGGTTCGGTTTACCAGGTTGGGGTTGATAATGGTATCCCGGTGGTCAGTTTAAAAAACTCAAAGATCAGTGTAGATACTACTACCCAGCGCATAGCCATTTATACAGATAAGCATAGCATTGATGCTAATTATTTAAAAGCTGCTTTAATGGCTGTTAGCCAGTTTACGCAACGCAAAACCATCATCAGGCAATACACCGATGCGGAAACGATACCGGCTGATCAGGATTGGATCTTTTGGCTGTCGGAAGACAGTATTGATGATGAAATTATTGATCAGGCTAAAAATGTTTTGCATTACGAAGATGGCAAGGCATTAGAAACCGATACCTGGATGAGCAACAGCGGGAACGAGATCCTTATGCAAGGTGCAGTTAAAATAGCGTTGCATAAAAACATCGGCTCAAAAAATATCGGCAGCCCGGTTTGGGCAGATGGTTTTGGCAACACGGTTTTAAGCCTGGATAAAGGTAAAACCAATATGTATCATTTTTTCAGTCGTTTTAACCCGGCCTGGAACGATTTGGTTTGGAGCGATGATTTCCCCAAATGGATAATGGATTTAACTAATCATCAGCCGTTTGAAGCAGGCGACCATGAACGCCGGGCTATCAGCGCAGATCAATTGCAGCCTGCGCGTATATCGGGCAGCGATATGGTAGCCAATACGCAAGTACATCCTATCGAATTAACAAATTATTTGTGGCTGGCCTTAGCCCTGGCATTTTTTGCCGAGCGCTGGCTGGCTACTAAAAACAAAACCGTGTTAGCAAATGGCTGATCAGGGCATACATAAAATAAACAGCTTAAAGCAAAAATGGATTGGCTACCAAATACTGGCCGATGCGGTTTTGGCTATGGCTATTGCTTTGCTTACCATCGCCGTACTCCATTACCTGTTTGCGGTTGCTGCTTTGTGGGCAATACCCGTTTTTGTGCTTAGTTTTTGCGTCTTACTTTTCATCCGCAAGCCCTGGCAAATCACACCGTTTATGGTATCCGCTTTTCTAAACCGGTCGTACCCTGAATTAGAGGAAAGCGCTGAATTAACGATCAAACCGCCAGCCGAACTCACGCTTTTACAGCGCCTGCAATTAACCAAAGTTGAGCATGCCTTAAGCGGGATCCCCTCCCTGCCGAAAGAATTTACCAGGCGTTTAAAACAGGCTGCCTTGTTGATGTTAGTTGCCGCTTTGCTTAGTTTTGTGGCAACTAAAATACCACACCGGGCAGGTGGGTCTAATTTATTCGGAATGGATGCGGGTCAAAAATTGGTACCGCCCGAAAAAGTTTTACCACAGATCGAATCGCTTGCACTAACTATTGATCCGCCCGCTTATACCGGTAAACCTAAACGCGAACAGGACAGGTTTACCATATTAGCCGAAGAGGGTTCAGTGGTTAACTGGGCAATCAGCACTAACATCACTGTAAAGCAAATGAGTTTGTTATTTAACGATCATGAACAAATTGCGCTCCAGGCCGATGAAGAGCATACCCAATGGACAGCCAAAAGGTTAATCGACAAACCCGGCTTTTACCAGGTAATTATAGATGGTAAACCATCTGATCTGTACCAGGTGGAAACGATTAAGGATAACCCGCCACAAATCAGGGTTAAAACACCCAAGCAGTACACCTATATTGATGCTGGTGAAAAACCGCAGGTAGCGCTAAGCACCACTATTACAGATGATTACGGCGTAAGCGATGCCCTGATTTATGCCACGGTGGCCAAAGGCAGCGGCGAGGGCGTAAAGTTTAAAGAGTATAAGATCCCTTTCGGCGAAGCGTTCGCTTCGCACAGCGCCACTTACAATTTGCAGCACTTGTTCGATTTGCCCAAACTGGAAATGGAACCCGGCGATGAGCTATACTTTTATATTGAGGCGCACGATAACCACCAGCAAAAAAGCCGGACAGATGTATATACGGTTTCCATTCAGGACACCGCCGCTTTAATGAGCATGGATGGCATTGTCAACGGATCGAACCTGAAGCCCGAGTATTTCCGCAGCCAGCGGCAAATTATTATGGATACCGAAAAACTGCTGAAAAGTAAGGACAGCTTATCTAAAGATAAATACAACAGTATGAGTGCCGAAATCGGCGCCGATCAAAAAATGCTGCGTCTGCGTTATGGCAAGTTTTTAGGCGAAGAAGATGAATCGGACGTAGGCGGCATGAAAGAAAATTCGGAGCTCACCAAGGTAGAGAACTTCAACAACGCGGCCATGATTTTAGATGCTTATACCGATAAGCACGATAATGCCGAGGATGCTACTTTTCTTGAACCGGCCATCAAGGCCCAGCTAAAAGCCACCTTGACTGAAATGTGGAACGCCGAACTGCACCTGCGCATGTACAAACCACAGGAAGCCTTGCCTTACGAATATAAGGCGCTGCGTTTATTAAAAGACCTGCAGCAAAAGTCGCGCTCGTATGTAGCTAAGACGGCTTACAAACCCATCCCGCTTAAAATGGAGAAACGCTTATCAGGCGATTTGAGTAAGATTAACCAGCCTTTAAACAAGCAGGATATTAAACCGGGTGCCGACCAATACGAAACGCTGAAAACAGCCGTGCAATTACTGGAACAGATCAGGATCACCCGTATGTACAGCGATGCGGATAAGCATACTTTGCAATTAGCCAAACAGCAGCTCAGCGTAAAAGCATCGGCACAACCGGGTATCTATTTAACGGCTGTAAGCGCTATGAACAGGATCATGTCGGCCACGCAACCGGCTTTGCAGGATATCGACCTGGTAGAGCGGGCCATACAAAAAACTTTGCCCCATAGCGACAGAATACCGCAAAACAAAGCAACAACTCCCGATATGGGATTAGCCCAACACTATTACCAAAACCTGAAAAACAAACCATGAGCTGGCATAGTGTTGTGATATTGATCTGTTTATTATTGGCAGCCTTCGCGGTTTACCGGGAGTATGCCCGTGCGAATAAAGCGCACCTGCTTTGGCGCATAGTGGCTGTGCTGTTGGCGGTTACCGCTTTAGCTGGTGTAATTTGGCCTATAACCTATTCTGCCACCATTACCCAAACCCCTGGCGCAGGTAAGATCTTACTGACCGAAGGTTTTAATGCCGATAGCTTAAACAAAACCGACAGTATTTATACTTTGGATAAATCCGTGCATCAGCAGTATCCCAAAGCTAAACTGCTGGATGATTTGCAGGCTTTATTTAACGATAGCGCCCGCATTACACCTGTACATATTGTAGGTTACGGTTTGGATGCAGATGAACTGGAACAGCTATCGGGCCGGCAGGTGGTATTTCACCCTTCGCCAATCCCCGATGGTTTTACGGCTGTGAACTGGACAGAAAAAGTAAAAGCCGGACAGCAGTTCCATGTGCAGGGCACTTATCAAAACACATCGGCTAAAGCCTGCGCATTAGTATTGAAAGGCTTAAACACCACGTTAGATTCGGTAAGCATTCCGGCCAGGTCAAATGCTCCGTTCTCCTTAAAATCCATACCAAAAAACAGCGGCAGGTTAGTTTACAGCTTAATTATATTAAACGGGAAAGACACACTGAAACAGGAATCTCTGCCGGTAATTATCGAAAAAAACCAAGCCTTAAAAGTACTCCTGCTATCGTCTTCGCCCGATTTTGAGAGTAAATTTCTAAAAACCTGGCTGGGTGGAAATGGTTACGGCATGGCATCACGCTCGGTTATCAGTAAAGGCAAATTCGGGCAGGAATATTTGAATATGGACCAGCCAGACCTATCGCATATCACCGCAACCCTGCTCAGCAAATTTGATATTGTAGTCGGCGATCTATCTGCATTGAAAAGTTTAAGTCCACCCGAAAGTTCGGCCTTACAGCAGGAGATCAGTCAAAAAGGACTGGGATTAATTATCCGTGCCGATAGTGCTGATAAGAAGCCGTCGTGGCTGCAAAGCAGCTTCCCCATCACTTACCAGGCGGGCAAACAGCAAACACCAATGGCATTAAACATCCGGGGTATGGACAAAACCGCCAAACTCAATATCGATCCGGTTGATATCATCCCGCAAAGCAACACGCAGGCCTTAATTACCGATGAGCACGGTCATACCCACGCAGGCCTCACACTAAGCGGCGCCGGTAAACTCATTTTTACCACCATCAGCAATACTTACAGCTGGATGCTGGCCGGTAACCAAACTGATTATACGGCTTTATGGTCGCTGCTGATAGAAACGGCCGCGCGCAAATCACTGATAACGGAAAACTGGTCGGTAGCTTCATCCCTACCGGTTACTAATCAGCCTGTAGCATTGGTTTTGGAAAGCGGCTTACCTGCCGGCGATATAAAGGTCAACCAGTCGGTAGTTTATCCTTCTCAAAACCCGGCTGTACCTTTTCAGCAGTCGGTAACCTACTGGCCTGCGGCTTATGGCTGGCAGCAGGTTACCCGGCCTAATGGCAGCCCTTATTGGTGGTATGCCTGGAAAAAAAATGAGTGGCTAAGCCTAAAAGCTGTAAAAAAACTCAACCTTACCAGTCAATACGTAAAAGACAACCCGGCAATTGCAACTGTAACAAAACAAATACAGCAAAAAACCCATGCCAGCGTACCTAAAATATATTTTTATATCCTATTTTTAATGGCGGCAACCTTTCTATGGGCCGAAAGCAAATTCTTCAGCTAACAAAACACGATCACCATAATCAGAAAAACTAAAACTAAACAATCAATAAAAGGAGGATTTAACCTTGAGACGCAGAGACTTTATTTATTTATCGGGATTAGGTGCCAGCGCTATGATGCTGCCGGACCTGTCTGCCTTCGGCAGATCTATCGATCCATCGCAATTGCTGGATCCGATAGATGTAAAAACCAAAAAAATGCTGGCCGATGTGGCGCTTAACAGTGCCAAATCATTAGGTGCCAGCTATGCCGATGTACGCATTGGCCGCTACCTGCAGCAGTTTGTGGCCACCCGCGAACAGCGTGTGCAAAACGTATCCAACAGCGAATCGTTCGGCGTGGGCATTCGTGTTATTGCCAATGGCTGCTGGGGTTTTGCCGCAACCAATGATGTAACTAAGGAAGGTATGGCCAAAACCGCGGCCCGTGCCGTGGCTGTTGCTAAAGCCAACGCCAAAATTGGTGGCAAACCGGTAGACCTGGCCCCACAAAAAGGCTACGGCGAAGTAAGCTGGAAAGCCCCGATAGAAAAAAACGCCTTCGAGGTGCCTATTAAAGAGAAAGTAGAATTGCTGCTGGCCGCCAATGCTATCGCTACCGCCGGCGGCGCTAACTTTGTTAACTCGGGTATAGCCATGATCAATGAGCAAAAGTATTTTGCATCTACAGATGGCTCTTATATCGACCAGGATATCCACCGTATCTCGCCTAATTTTTCGGTAACTAAAATTAACGTGGCTACAGGCGAATTCCAGTCGCAGCCATCTTTAAGTTCGCCAATGGGCCTGGGCTACGAGTATTTGACCCCGGTTGCATCCGAGAAAGTGACCGGCGTGGTTACCCGTTATAAACAGCGGTATGATATGCTGGAAGATATTAAACAGGCCACCAAAAACGCTACGGATAAGTTAGGCGCCAAATCGGTTGAACCGGGTAAATACGACCTGGTGCTTGATCCATCGCACCTGTGGCTCACCATTCACGAATCGGTTGGCCACCCTACCGAGCTTGACCGTGTACTGGGTTATGAGGCCAACTTTGCCGGTACCAGCTTTGTATCGCTGGATAAATTAAAATCAAAAACATTTAAATACGGCAGCGAGCATGTAAACATCCATGCCGATAAAATGCAAAAGGGATCATTAGGCGCCGTAGGTTACGATGATGAAGGTGTTAAGTGCGGCGAATGGGAAATTATTAAAGATGGCGTGCTGGTAAACCTGCAGGCTATCCGCGATCAGGCTAAAGTGGTTGGCTTAGATAAATCACAAGGCTGCTGCTATGCCGATAACTGGGATTCGGTACAATTTCAGCGCATGCCAAACGTATCCCTGTTGCCGGGCAAAACCCCGCTATCGCCGGATGATATGATCAAAAATGTAGAGAAAGGTATTTTCATCGTCAACAACGGCTCTTTCTCTATCGATCAGCAACGCTATAACTTCCAGTTTGGCGGGCAGCTGTTTTATGAGATCAAGAACGGCAAAATTGTTGGCCAGATAAACGATGTGGCCTACCAGGCTAACACACGTGAGTTCTGGAGCTCGTGCGCGGCAGTTTGCGACGAGAAGGATTATCGCTTAGGCGGTTCATTCAGCGACGGTAAAGGCCAGCCGCAACAGTCGAGCGCCGTGTCACACGGATCGTCAACCGCGCGTTTTAACGGGGTAAATGTTATTAACACTAAAAGAAGAATTGGGTAATTAATATGGCAATACTAACTAAAGAAGAAGCACAGGCTTTATTAAAGAAAGTGCTCAGTTATTCAAAAGCCGATGAATGTGAAGTTGGACTGAACGGCCGTATGGGCGGCAATATCCGCACAGCCCTTAACGCTGTTTCAACAGCCGGCGAAACCAATACCATGGGTTTATTTGTCAGCTCAACTTTCGGTAAAAAAACAGGTTCGGCAAGTATCAATGAGTTTGATGACGCATCGCTTGAAAAAGTTGTGCGCCGGTCGGAAGAACTGGCCCAACTGGCCCCCGAAAATTCGGAACATATGCCACCTATGGGCCCGGCTACATTTAAGGATTCCATCACCTGGAATGCCGATACCGCGGCCATGACACCGGATACCCGCGCCGCCCTGATTGCCCAAAGTATGAAAGCTACCAAAGAGGCTGGTTTAGTACAGGCCGGTTACCTGGAAAACTCATCAGGCTTTAGCGCTATCATGAACAATAAAGGCTTGTTCGCTTATAATAAATCGTCGGATGTTACCTTCTCGGTTACCACCCGCGATGAAACCGGCACCATATCAGGCTATGCAGCCCGTGGTTTTACCGATATTAAAAAGCTGGACACTTATGGCGCTACCAAAATTGCCGCCATGAAAGCCAATGCATCTAAACAAGCCAAAGCTATTGAGCCGGGTAAATACACGGTGATATTAGAGCCTACAGCCGGCGCGTACATGCTGGAGAATATGTTTCGCTTTGATGCCCGCAGCGCCGAGGAAGGCCGTAGTTTTTTAAGTAAAAAAGGCGGCGGTACCCGTTTGGGCGATCAGCTGATGGATGAAAAAGTTACCATCTACTCTGATCCGTTTAACACCGAATTACCCGGCGGCACCTGGAACGGGGAAGGCCTGCCATTAGAGAAAACCTACTGGATTGATAAAGGCGTAGTGAAGAACTTAAGCTATTCCCGTTTTTGGGCGCAAAAGAAAGGCGTGGCGCCTGTTCCAGGCCCAAGCAATATTATTATGCAGGGCGGCAACAGCAGTATCGAAGAAATGATTGCCAGCACCGAGCGCGGTATCCTGGTATCGCGTCTGTGGTATATCCGCATGGTCGATCAGCAATCGCTGTTACTAACCGGATTGACCCGCGATGGTACTTTTTATATCGAAAACGGCAAGATCAAATTCCCGGTAAAGAATTTCCGTTTTAACGAAAGCCCGGTAATTATGCTGAACAACGTAGAAGCCCTGGGCAAACCAGAGCGGGCCATCAGCGTAGAAAGCTACCGCAGCTATCTGATCCCGCCGATGAAGATCAGAGACTTCACCTTCAGCTCATTGAGCGACGCGGTGTAAGATAGATTCAAGAATTTAGATTCAGGAGTCAAGAAGCAAAACGGCCTGCTCAAAATGAGCAGGCCGTTTTGTTTTACTGCGTTTTGTCATTGCGAGCGATAGCGCGGCAATCCCATAGGACAAGCAACGCATACTGCCTATGGGATTGCCACGTCGCTGCTTCCACACAACCCGATGGCTCCTCGCAATGACAAAGTGGTTAAACAGCGTTCACCTTCCACCCCTCAAAAGGCTTCACGGTAGCGCAATTAGGGCCGCCGTCCCGGCCGGTACCGGCAACGTGGGTTTCAAGGCAAAGTGCACTATCTCCCTGCACTTTTTCAACCATATCCCAGGTGATGTCTCTTAAAGGCACTTTCAAGCGCCTGTCCCAGCACGAACCGAATTGACCGGCAAGCTTGCCGATATCTATATAAATAAACTTATCGGGCACCGGCCCCTGCACAAACGGGCCTACAAAACCAGGCTGGCTGTCCTTTTGCCGGTCGCCTTTAATTTGAATGGTAAAAGTAAAAATCGGGTCTTTAACACCCGACCGCTGGATTTGTATCGTTTCGTACTTATTGCCCGATCCTTTTTGCAAACCAAAATCAACACCCGGTGGCGGGGCTTGCAAAATGATGCGGAGGGAGAGATCGTTATTCATTGTTGTGTTGTTTGATGATGACAATTAGTTCATAGGGTGTCATGGTGAGCTCGTCGAACCATGGTGGGCAGGCCCACGCATGCACCCTTCGACAAGCTCAGGATGACATCCTATGGTTACATCACCACTCCCTCAACCGAGTGCAGCGCTACGCGGTTACCTTCGGTATCAGTAAATACGGCCATATAGCCGTACTCCGGCGCAATCAGGGTTTTTGGGACGATGATTTTGCCTCCGGCAGGTTCTATCCGATCTACAATGGCCTGGATGTTGGGATTAGCGTTCAGATAGATCAGCGTGCCTTTGTCTGCCGATGGTGTATGGAAGCCTCCGGAATCACACAGCGTACCGCCTACGCCCTTCATCGGGTCGGTTAAGGGGAACATGCGCATTTTCATGCCAGGCATATCCATAGCATTCATGGTGATTTCAAAAATCGCTTCGTAAAATTTTTGCGCGCGGTCAATGTCGGTAGCCGGTATCTCAAACCAGCTGATGGCGTTATCAAAGGTCATATAGTTTTAGGGTTTTTAGTTTAATTTAAAGGTAGCAAAACAGAATGGACAAATGCAATCCCCCCTTTCGGGTGAGGCATGTTATTTTACCAAACACTTGTTCATATCTGCAACTCGTCGGGATATTCTGTGCCGGTACTCCGGAAGGTTATATTTTTGTTTCCATAAATTCATCACCTATGAAACCATTGATTGTATTGATTGTCGTATTTGCCATTAGCTGCGGGGTTACTGCCTTAACAGCCGGGCATATCAACTACCTGCTAAGCGGCCGCATAGCCATGGCAGCCATGTTATTGCTTACCGCCATTGGCCATTTTAAATTTGCCGATGGTATGACCATGATGATGCCGCCATTTATCCCGGCTAAAAAGCTGATGGTATGGCTTACAGGGATACTGGAAATTGCCGCGGCAATTGGTCTGCTAACTTCCCAATATCAGCTGTGCGGCAAACTGCTGATCCTGTTTTTTATACTGATACTACCCGCTAATATTTACGGCGCTATAAAAAACGTAAACCTGGAGAAAGCCGATTACAGCGGCGATGGGTTGAAATACCTGTGGTTCCGGGTACCTTTGCAGGTTTTGTTTATTGTGTGGGTTTGGTTATTAGTCATTAGTCATTAGTCATTAGTCATTAGTCATTAGTCAAAATGCCTGCGGCATTTTGACAGTCTTCACTCTTGCGTTCGGCACCAATGACCAATGACAGCAAAGCGAAATGACTAATGACCAATTTTGGCCGCCTCCCAGCCTATTATAGCTGTTTTACGGGTTGCACCCCAATGGTACTGCCCAAAATCACCGGTCGACCGGATGACCCTGTGGCAGGGGATCAGGAAAGCTACCGGGTTACTTCCTACGGCGCTGCCTACCGCCCGCGATGCTTTGGGCGATTGGATACTTTGCGCTATGGAGCCGTAATCGACCAGACCGCCCATTGGGATCCGCAGCAGCGCCTCCCACACTTTTAACTGAAATGGCGTACCCTTCAGGTGCAGTTTTACCTGGC
Source organism: Mucilaginibacter sp. GW821-FHT07H05 (assembly GCF_059418485.1). Lineage (NCBI taxonomy): Bacteria > Pseudomonadati > Bacteroidota > Sphingobacteriia > Sphingobacteriales > Sphingobacteriaceae > Mucilaginibacter > Mucilaginibacter sp. GW821-FHT07H05. Next base: position 333,586 of record NZ_JBWKPY010000009.1, on the reverse strand, counting down.
TTAACTTCGACCAGTCCCGGGTAAAAATATATAATGCATTTTGCTGGATCGTATCAACCACCTGCCTGTAAGCAGCGTTGGGGAATTGCTCAAACAATAGTTTCAGGGCCTCCTCCTGTTCATCGGCGAAAGCCATATAACAAACACCTTTTGCTGTCGACGCGATGAGGATGGTTCCAAAAGGCGTTTCGGCAAAACTGTAATTGATCTGGAGCGACTGGCCGCCGTGTTTGTATTCGGCCGGTGTCATACCTTCAATATTCATAAACAGATCGTGCAGGCGGCCGGTGCCTGATAAGCCTGTCTCAAAAGCGGCATCGGCGAGCGTGACTTTGTTTTGCTTCAGGATGTTTTTAGCATGATCGATACTGAGATACTGCAGAAACTTCTTGGGACTGATGCCTGCCCAATCGGTAAACATGCGTTGAAAATGGTATGGACTGATATGTACCTTTTCGGCCACTTCATCCAAATTGGGCTGGGCCTTAAAATTGTCCTTTAAATAGGTGATGGCCTCGGCTATACGGTGATAATTAATTGCTTCCTGGGTTTCCATGTGCTGTAAATTTATGAAACAAAAGTATAGCGCGGGCAAATGCTATAAAACCCGAAACTTGCGATGTTTTTTTGAGTATTTTTGGCCTTCATCAACCACCGAAATGGGTTACAACAGTCTACAATCCTGCATTACCGATCTTGAAAAAAACGGGCATTTAGTCCGCATTAAACAGGAGGTTGACCCTTATCTGGAGATGGCCGCCATTCACCTGCGCGTGTTTGAGCACCAGGGGCCGGCTATCCTGTTCGAAAATGTGAAGGGCAGTCAATTCCCGGCTGTATCAAACCTGTTTGGTACGCTGGACAGGTCGCGGTTTATTTTTCGTGATACGCTGGATAAGGTAAAAACGTTGGTTGATATTAAATCCGACCCGATGCAGGCGCTGAAGCATCCGTTCAAATATGCAAACACCGCCTTGACTGCCTTCTCGGCATTGCCTATGAAAGTAGGCAAAAGCGCGCCGATCAGCTTTGGTAAAACGCAGATCAGCGCCTTGCCGCAAATCGTCAATTGGCCTATGGATGGTGGCCCCTTTATCACCATGCCGCAAGTTTATACCGAGGATGCCGACAAGCCGGGCGTAATGCATGCCAATTTGGGTATGTACCGTATCCAGTTAGCAGGAAATGAATATGTGCTGAATGATGAGATTGGCCTGCATTATCAACTGCACCGCGGTATAGGCGTGCATCAAACTAAAGCCAATGCCAAAGGGCAGCCGCTTAAAGTGAGCATATTTGTAGGCGGGCCGCCATCGCACCCGGTAGCCGCCGTAATGCCCCTGCCCGAGGGTTTATCTGAAATGACCTTTGCCGGGGCTTTGGGTAACCGCAGGTTCAGGTATTTTTACGATAATGAAGGTTTCTGCATTTCGGCCGATGCCGATTTTGTGATCACCGGAACAGTAATGCCGCACGAAAATAAACCCGAAGGCCCTTTCGGCGATCATTTGGGGTATTACAGCCTGACACATCCCTTCCCCTTGATGAAGGTACATAATGTGTATCATAAAAAGGATGCGATCTGGTCGTTCACCGTTGTTGGCCGACCGCCGCAGGAAGATACCAGCTTTGGGGCTTTGATCCACGAGATCACCGGCTCGGCACTGCCGCAGGAAATACCCGGACTGCATGCCGTTAACGCGGTAGATTCGGCGGGTGTGCACCCTTTACTATTCGCTATCGGCAGCGAACGTTATACGCCTTATATTAAAGAACGCAAGCCGCAGGAGATCCTCACTATCGCCAACCATATCTTCGGTAAAAACCAATTAAGTTTAGCCAAATACTTGTTCATTGCCGCGCAGGAGGATGATCCGGCGCTGAACGTAAATGATATTGAAGGCTTTTTAAAGCATATACTGGAACGGGTTGATTTGACCCGCGACCTGCACTTCCATACCCGCACTACGATTGATACGCTGGATTACAGCGGCAGCGGACTGAACACGGGCAGTAAAGTAGCCGTTACCGTTGCAGGAGAAGTGAAGCGGGAGTTGTGGACAGAATTACCATCGGGCTTTAGTCTGCCCAATATATTTAGCGGATTTAAGATAGCCATGCCCGGCATACTGGCTGTACAGGCGCCTAAGTACATTACCGAACAGGAAACTGAAAAACAGATAGCCATCCTGAATGATTACCTGAAAGGCCAGGATTTAAACAGCTTACCACTGATAGTTTTGTGTGATGATGCCGCATTTACTGCCCAAACCATCAACAACCTGGTTTGGGTAACCTTTACCCGCAGCAACCCATCGCACGATATTTATGGCGTTAACAGCTTCACCGAGCATAAACACTGGGGCTGTCATGGTCCGCTGATTATTGACGCGCGGATTAAACCGCATCACGCACCGGTGCTGGAGAAAGACCCGTCGGTGGAGAAACGGGTGGATGCTTTGGGGGTTAAGGGTGGTGTTTTAGCGGGGATTATATAAGTCTTAAGTCGGGAGTCGAAAGTCGAAAGTTATCTTTATTAATTATTAGATTACTCGACTTAAGACTTAGAACTTAAGACTTATTCACTGCTGTATCATCATCAGCAACTTCTGTGGCGTTTCATAAGTTCCCTGCTTATACTTTAGCGTACTAACACCCAGGCATAGCGTATCGGTTTTATTATCCTGGCTGGTAATATACATTTTGGCGCGCACATCAACCTCCTCGTCTTCCATTCTTTTTAGCCCGTCTATCACCAGCATCAGGCTATCAATAGCGGGCTTGCTTACCACATGCATCACCATGGGTTTGGGAAAGTATTTATCAAAGCTTTCGCAGGATATTTTGAACAGGGTTTGGCGGCTCAGTTCGGTATATTTAATGGTGATGGCTTTTACACTATCGCTGGGTTGTTTTTTTGGTTGGCAGGCGGTGAGGGCGATTGTTGATACAAGAAACAGGGCGAATATTCTTTTCATGTTTGATTTGCTTATGAGAGACACAAAATCTAGTGTCTCTACATTAAAAACCTAATCTCTAAAAACCTAATCTCTAATTAACTAACCTCTAATTACTTATTTCAACTCATCCAACACCCCGAACATTTTTTGCCGCATCGAACTGGTTGAACCGCTGTAGTTATTAATAATAATGGCGAAACACAATTCGCGCCCGTTTTTAGTTTGATAGCCGGCGTAGGATAGGCCGTTGTTGATGGTGCCGCTCTTCATCTTAATACCATTATAAGTGGGCAGGCTTTCGTAATAATCGGGGAACCAGGTTTCGGTTTTAACGGTTTTAAGTACTTGTGCCAGCGTTTTGGTAGTCACCCTGTCGCCAGGGGAAAGGCCGCTGCCATCAACAATATTTAGTGATTCGGGATCAATCCCGCGGGTTTTCCAAAAATCCTGCAATATTTTTACGCCATTGCTGGTTGATACAGGCTGGTTTGATTTCCAGGCCAGGGTTTTCAGTAGTTGTTCGGCATACAGGTTCACGCTTTTTTGATTGAGCCAGTAAATGATTTTGCTAAGCGCGGGTGATGTAATGGTAGTTAAATTGGTAACATTCGGTTTTGTTTGTGATGCTCCCTTAGCCATTAATGTAGCTATCGATTCCGGCTTAACCGAAGTGGGTATGCCTATACGGGTCAACGTATCGGTTAAACGGTAGGCTATGTCAAAAGCCGGATCGGGCAAGGCCAAAGAAATACTTTTTTTGGCCTGATCGGTCCCGTAAGTTCCACGTAAATAGAAAGTTTGGTTACCAACGGGCAAAAAACCGTACGACCGGTCGCCGGTACCTGCCGGGGCGTTCTGCAATTCACTTTTAAACTGGTAATAGGGCATTGCCGGTATTACCGCCGCAACAGTGATCGGTGTACCGACAGCGCCGGTATGGAATTTAATATCAAACTGGTTTTCGCGCCAGCAAAGGCCTGATGTGCCCGCGCCGTAATAATTGCCTATATCCTGCCAGATCCAGCCTTCGGGAATACTTTGTGTACCGAAGGTGGATTCATCACCCATAATTTTTCCGTTAATAGTTTTAATACCGGCCTTTTTAATCGCGGTTACCATGGCGTTCAATACGGCATTGCCTTTAGTGTTTTCCCAACGCCAGCTGCCCAGGGTTGGGTCGCCGGAGCCGGTAATGATCAGGTCGCCGTTTAATATACCGTTGGCATTAATGCTCCCCGTATAACCTAAAGTGGTTTGATACTGAAAATCCTTCCCCAGCATATAAAATGCCGTAGCCGATGTCACCGTTTTCAGGGTAGACGCGGGCGCCAGTCCCATATCAGCATTAGCGGCGTAAAGCACCTCACCGGTTTTTGCATCCAGCACCGTTAACGATGCCGATGCATAACGGCACTGGCTATCCTGTTGTAAGCGGCCAAAAACAGCCTGTAGTTTTTGCTGGAGGCTTTGTGCCGAAGCGCCTGTGGTAATAAAAAATAAACTAAGCAGTATGAGCTTCCTGATCCTCATTTTTGTTGTTACGGTTGGCTATATAGTAAATAGGTACGCCAATTAAAACGATAATTAAACCCGGCCAGGTATAATCCGATTTATATTTTAATAATAATCCGCAAAATGCTAAACCCATTAATATATAAATTGCCGGCAAATATGGGTAACCAAAAGCTTTGTAAGGGCGTTCGGCATCCGGGCGTTTTTTGCGTAAGATGAAGATCCCGAAGATGGTCAACACATAAAACAATACTACCACAAACGATATCATATCCAGCAGGTTACCATACGTACCGCTTAAACACAGGATAGCGGCTACCAAACATTGCAGCCATAAGCCAAACTCAGGCACGGCAGCTTTGTTTAACTCGCCTGTTTTTTTGAAGAACAAGCCATCCTTAGCCATGGTATAATATACGCGCGCACCAGCCAATATCAAACCGTTATTGCAGCCAAAGGTTGATACCATGATCATCACAGCGATTACTATGGTACCAATATTACCAAATATAACCGTGGACGCGGCTACCGCTACCCTATCTTTCGGGGCCGAGGCGATATCATGCAGTGGCAGCACCGCCGTATACATTACGTTAGCCGATACGTAAATGATGGTTACGATCAATGTGCCAAGGAACAAACTTAGACCGATATTCCTTTTAGGGTTTTTCATTTCGCCGGCTATAAAGGTCACGCTGTTCCAGGCATCGCTGCTGAAGATGGAGCCCACCATTGATGCCGCTATAGCCCCCAGCGCCGCGCCGGTTGTTAAACTGGTTACTGTACCATCCTTGGCTAGGTTATGCAAGTTCCAGGCGTCGGTCCAGTTGGCTTGCCATATCTCGGGCTTCATAGCCAGCAGACCGAAAATGATCAACCCAAATAAACTCACCAGCTTGGTTAACGTAAAGGTGGTTTGGATCATCTTACCACCCTTAACACCGCGGGTATTAATAAATGTGAGTAATATAATTAACGCAATAGACACCAGTTGGGCCGCGTTTAAAGCAAATACGTGCGGGGTACCATCATCCTTAGCGCCCCAGGTAAATTGATAAAGGATATGATCTTCGCTTACGGCAGGCACCATATAAGCCAAAAACTTAGAGAAAGCCACGCCCACAGCAGCGATAGTGCCGGTTTGGATCACCGCGAAAAAACTCCAGCCATATAAAAACGCGATCAGTTTATTGTACGATTCCTTCAGGTAGATGTATTGCCCGCCTGCTTTGGGGAACATGCCGCTTAACTCGCCATAACTTACGGCGGCGGTCAGGGTCATAAATCCGGTGATCACCCAAACGGCTATCAGCCAGCCCGACGAGCCAACATTACGAATAATATCGGCGCTTACAATAAATATCCCCGACCCGATCATGGACCCGGCAACCAGCATGGTACCATCTAAAAGGCCCAGTGCGTGTTTTAATTTTGGTTTTTCTGTACTTTCCTGCATTAGTGATTATGGTTTAAAGCCCTAAGCTATCCAAAAAAAACATTTTTTTAGTATTTGTCAGCGATTAATTACGTTATCCCCCTATTAAAAACAACTGCGCCAATACTTCTTTTAACCGGCGGACATTACCACCTGTTTCGCTGTAAAAACCCGCAGACAGCGTTCTCTGCTGTATATTCCATATATTCTTTCCTATATTCAAAATCTACTTTCATTATTCATAAAATTTAGTTTGGTAATTTGGCATTAACCGCTATTTTTACAGCCTTTCGTTTTTTAACGTAAAAACAAAATAATAAACCTAATAGATAACTATGGATTTTTTGAACACTTACTTAATTTATCTTATTCCTGTATTCGGCCTTGTTGGGGTGCTGGCTATGGCTATCAAATCGGCCTGGGTTAGCAAACAACCATCAGGCGATGCCAACATGAACGAGCTGGCCGGCTACATTGCCGACGGCGCCATGGCATTCCTGCGCGCCGAGTGGAAGATCCTGAGCTACTTTGTAGTTGTGGCAGGTTTACTGTTAGCCTGGTCGGGCACTACGGTAGCTACATCAAGTCCGGTTATCGCTGTTTCTTTTTTAATCGGCGCGTTTTTATCGGCTTTTGCCGGTTACCTGGGCATGCGCATCGCTACCAAAGCTAACGTGCGTACTACACAGGCTGCCCGTACCAGTTTGGCGCAGGCGCTTAAAGTATCGTTTACAGGCGGTACGGTAATGGGCTTAGGCGTTGCCGGTTTGGCCATTATTGGTTTAGGATCGTTATTTATTGTGTTTTACCAAATGTATGTGGTTAATGTTACCGGCAGCAGCGTAAACGGCGAAGCTATGGCTAAAGCGCTTGATGTGTTAGCAGGTTTCTCGTTAGGTGCCGAGTCTATCGCATTATTCGCCCGCGTAGGCGGCGGGATCTATACCAAAGCTGCCGACGTTGGCGCCGATTTGGTGGGTAAGGTAGAAGCCGGTATCCCCGAGGATGATGTGCGTAACCCGGCTACCATTGCCGATAACGTAGGTGATAACGTAGGCGACGTTGCCGGTATGGGCGCCGACTTGTTCGGATCGTACGTGGCTACTATGCTGGCTACCATGGTGCTTGGCCGCGAGATTGTTTCGCACGATAACTTTGGCGGTATTGCCCCGGTTTTATTGCCGATGGTAATTGCAGGTTTAGGTTTGATCTTCTCTTTGGTTGGCGCTTCATTTGTGCGCATTAAAGCCGAAACCGACAGTGTACAAAAGGCGCTGAATATAGGTAACTGGTCGTCCATTGTATTTACAGCTATCGCTACTTATTTTGTAGTGAACTGGATGCTGCCCGACGGCCCAATGCACCTGACCCGTGATTTGATCCCGGGAACGGAAACTCTAAAAGAAGGTGTTGCCGAATACACTAAAACAGGTGTTTACCTGGCTATCTTAGTGGGTTTAGTGGTGGGCACCTTAATGTCTATCATTACCGAATACTATACCGCTATGGGCAAACGCCCGGTGCTGAGCATCATCAGGCAGTCGTCAACAGGTCATGCTACCAACATTATCGGTGGTTTGGCCGTAGGTATGGAATCAACCGTGCTGCCGATTTTAGTTTTGGCGGCTGGTATTTACGGCTCATACCATTGCGCGGGTTTATACGGCGTATCTATTGCCGCTGCAGGTATGATGGCTACTACGGCCATGCAATTAGCTATCGACGCGTTTGGCCCCATTGCCGATAACGCCGGCGGTATTGCCGAAATGAGCCAACTGCCCGAAGAAGTGCGCCACCGCACCGATAACCTGGATGCCGTAGGTAACACTACCGCCGCTACGGGTAAAGGTTTCGCTATTGCTTCGGCTGCGTTGACCTCACTGGCCTTATTTGCCGCCTTTGTGGGTGTTGCGGGTATTGAGCATATTGATATTTATAAGGCCGATGTTTTGGCCGGTTTGTTTATAGGCGGGATGATCCCGTTCATCTTCTCGGCTTTGTGTATCTCGGCTGTTGGCCGTGCGGCCATGGCGATGGTGGAAGAAGTTCGCCGCCAGTTCCGCGAGATCCCGGGTATTATGGAGCATAAAGCCAAACCCGAGTACGAGAAATGTGTGGAGATCTCTACCAAAGCCTCTATCCGCGAGATGGTGGCCCCGGGTATGATCGCCCTGATCACCCCTATCATCATCGGGTTCTCTTTCGGGCCCGAAGTATTGGGTGGTTTATTGGCCGGTGTAACGGTATCTGGTGTGCTGATGGGGATTTTCCAAAGCAACGCCGGCGGCGCATGGGACAATGCTAAAAAATCATTTGAAAAAGGCGCCGAAATTAACGGCGAAATCTACTACAAAAAATCAGAGCCGCACAAAGCATCGGTTACAGGTGATACCGTTGGCGATCCGTTCAAGGACACTTCGGGCCCATCAATGAATATCCTGATCAAGCTGATGTCAATCGTGTCGCTGGTTATCGCGCCGCATTTAAACAAAGCTGAAGTTCAGAAAAGCGCAAACATCCAAAAGGAAATGCAAAAACAAACGCTGACCGCGCATGTGATCAGGGTTGATAAAAAGGGGTAATCGCCTTAAAACAAAAACGGGTGCCAATGGCACCCGTTTTTGTTTTATACCAACCCGTCATTGCGAGCGATAGCGTGACAATCCGTTGACAGAGCCGGTAGGTATATCAATGGGAGTCCGCTCAATTGCCACCGGAGAGATTGTTCTTTTTCTTGATAAAAAGAACCAAAAATCAAGACAGCGGAAATGCTTCCTTTGCCGCACATGGCCTTTGCCCGCATCATGCAAAACCACGGGCCGCAAGAATTTGCCCCTGCTCTCGCTCGCACATGGCCAGGCTTCAGGCAAATTCGCGTCTCCCTTCCACCCGCAGGCCACCATCGTTTTGCCTGATCTTTCCGGAAGCCGTACCGCTGTCGGGGACGAGAAACGGAGCTTCGCTCCGCCCGGCCGAAGGCCGACGAAAAGAGCGTTGGCCTGTCAAAAAAGCGGGCCAGCGGTGGCGGGAATGCCTGTGGCAACCGCCTCCGGCGAGAAGTTGCCACAGCAGGGCGGGTTGAAGCTTTTTTTTGACTTGATTTTTTTGGTTACTTTTTTTATCAAGAAAAAAAGTAACAGCCCTCCGCGGCAATTGAGCGGACTGACGTTCATTACAGCACAATCGCCTGATGAAAACAGCTCTGCTAACCGAGGATTGCTTCGTACCCTTACAAGCAATGACGGGGTGGTTATGTTGGGACAGCGAAACCCCTCCCTGCCACTACTAATCCCCACCACACCCCTCCCAAGGGAGGGAACTGAGTTAGTGGCTTTGCTTAGCGAATATTGCTTCGTACCCCGCAAACACGAGGTGCGGAATTACAAATTCCCCATTAAATAACTCTGGATCTGATTGCAGCTGATGAGGAACGGTTTATGATTGATCACCAGGGCCATTTGCTGTCCGCTGATGGTGTATGAACCGCTGATATGACTGCCTAAAACGGGCACATCAATACTGCCAGAGTTTTCATCGCCGTTGAAAGTTCCGTTTTGCCCGGCTACTTTGCTTTTTAGTTTCTGGATTAATGAACCTGCAGGTTCGTTAAAGTCGATAGTGAGGTTACATGCCATGGTAGATAGATTTTGTTATGGCAAGTTTAGGATTTTTTTAGGATTTCACGGATTTTAAGTTTGATTTCACAGATTTAATCCGTGGCACATTTAATCCATCACACATCCTCTCCCCTTAAACTTGCGCCAGTAAAGGCCAGTAAAGCAGGAACCATAATTTGTCATTCTGAGCAATAGCGAAGAATCTGCCGTAAGCAGAGCGGCTATGCTAATCCTGAATGTAAAGCGAGAGATTCTTCGCTATCAGAATGACAAGGGGTTGCAGCATAGCCCCGCTCACCCTAAACCCGACAGCAGCGGAAACCCCACAGCGAAGTGCAGCGTAGTGAGGAGTTGCAGCGGATGGCGGGACTACCGTCTGCCATGAAACACTGACGTTCATTTTCAAAGCCCCCCAGCCCCCTAAAGGGGGAGTAGGATTAGCACGCTTCATTTGCACATCCGCACATTTGCATATCTGCACATTTATTTCGGCATCAAAGCCTATACTGTTAGTTTACAGCAGTAAGCCGATACAAATCATCATATAATTTGGTTTAAAACTGGTTTGTTACATACCCCGCTTTTGCATATCAATAAAATTAATTAGGTTTGGGGGACATGAACAAACTTTACATTTAAACTAAACAATGAAGTTATTTATTAAGAAACCTATTAAGCTACTGATGGCAGCATCGGTTGAAACAGAGAACAGCTTAAAAAGAACGCTTGGCGTAGGCTCGCTGATTGCCCTGGGTATTGGCGCTATTATTGGCGCGGGTATTTTTGTGCGTACCGCAGCAGCAGCCGGCGAACATGCCGGCCCGGCCGTAACCATCTCATTTTTAATTGCAGCCGCAGGCTGCGCGCTGGCCGGCCTTTGCTATGCCGAGTTTGCCAGTATGATCCCTATCGCCGGTTCGGCTTATACTTACAGTTACGCTACCATGGGCGAGTTCATCGCCTGGATCATCGGCTGGGATTTGGTGCTGGAATATGCACTGGGTGCCGCTACTGTGGCCATTGGCTGGTCGCAATACTTTAACGAGTTTTTAACAACGTTTTTTCATTGGCATATTCCGTATGCGTGGTCGCATTCGTTTATGGAAACTTCAAACACTACCAGCGGCATGTACGCCAACGAGTTTGGGGTACAAGGTATAGTAAACCTACCTGCTATATTAATTTTGTTCCTGTTAACACTGCTATTAATTCGCGGTACGGCAGAATCGGCTATGGTGAATAACATTATCGTAGTAGTAAAAGTGGCTATCGTATTAATGATCATCGCTTTAGGATGGCACTTCATTAACCCGGCTTTCCACACACCATATACAATCCCTGCTGATGCCGGCACAGTAAAGGTGAGCGCGGGTGTTGTTAATTACGCTGATACGTTTAACCACGGCTGGCTCGGTGTATTAAGGGGCGCAAGTGTGGTATTCTTTGCTTTCATCGGTTTCGACGCGGTATCTACTGCTGCACAGGAAGCCAAAAACCCGCAAAGGGATATGCCTAAAGGTATCCTGATCTCATTAGCTATTTGCACCGCGCTTTATATCTTGTTCTCGCACGTGCTTACCGGTTTAGTATCTTATAAAGACTTCCTGATCCAGGGTAAAGAGGCGTCGGTTAGTTATGCTATTAAAACGGCTATGCCGGGTTATGGCTGGTTAGCTTCGTTTGTTACGGTATCTATTTTAGCTGGTTTCTCGTCGGTAATACTGGTGATGTTAATGGGCCAAACCCGCGTGTTTTATACCATGAGCACCGATGGTTTAATACCAAAAGTATTCTCAAGTTTACACCCTAAATTCCGCACACCTTACAAATCGCAATGGTTATTTTTTGGTTTCGTGTCGATATTTGCAGGTTTTATCCCTGATAAATATGTGGGCGATATGGTGAGTATTGGTACTTTATTTGCGTTTGTGTTAGTTTGTCTTGGTATCTTTATTTTAAGGAGAACAGACCCTGATATTGTACGTCCATTTAAAACCCCCTGGTACATGGTGGTTTGTCCGCTGGGTGCATTGATTTGCTTGTGTATGATTGCCAGCGAAGGCTGGGAAAACTGGGCACGTTTAATTGGCTGGTTGCTGATAGGCTTTATCATCTATTTCGGTTACTCGGTTAAACGCTCGCATGTGCGCCACGGCAAGGTTGAAACGCCAACCGACCCGATCAACCCTAAATACGTAGAATAATATCTCCGCATAGTTTTAGCAAAAAAGGTTCTGAAATTCAGAACCTTTTTTGTTTTTATAGCCTGGTGAGTATTGGCTTGAATGATAACATGCTGATTCTTTTTACCCGCTTTTGATATTTTAATTGCATTTTATGATTAGCTTTAGGTTACACGCCAAAGAAAAACGCTGATATATGAGCTACTTTACCTTCGATCCCCGGCAGATCCTCTCCGTTACCATGATCCTGTTCGCCATTATTGATATATTGGGCGCTATCCCTATCGTGATCGATCTGCGCCAGCGCGTAGGCCATATCGAATCGGAAAAAGCATCGCTGGCCGTGCTGGCCCTCATGATCGTTTTCCTGTTTGTGGGTGAAGAATTACTGAAGGTGATTGGCCTGGATATCCCGTCGTTTGCCATAGCAGGTTCGCTGGTGATATTTATTATCGCCATGGAAATGATTTTAGGCATTAAGTTTTTCAAGGAGGAAATGTCGTCTACAGCATCTATTGTCCCCCTGGCTTTCCCGCTGATAGCCGGCGCCGGTACCATGACTACGTTACTATCCCTGAAATCTCAGTACCAAACTCAAAATATTATTGTGGGGATTGTATTAAACACCATGTTTGTTTACCTGGTGCTTAAAAACGTTAAATACCTGGAGCGGCTGTTTGGCACTACCGGTATCAATATCCTGCGTAAAGCTTTCGGGATCATTCTGCTGGCGATAGCGATAAAACTGTTCAGGACTAATACGCACTTGTAAGGCTTACCTCTCCCTTACATATCGTTTGGCCATACAACCATAACAAAAATACCTGCGTAAAGGCAACCAGAATAAGAAGGATTTCACCAGCAGACCGCGCGATACGCGCCGGTCTAAAGCAGACTTACATTTCCAACACCGTGGCATGCGTTTTAAAGCATCCCCCGTGTCGTTTTGCGATGTTATTGGTGCTTCCATAGCAAAAACATTTAATGTGTTGTTAATCAATCGTTCATACAAATATAATTTATATGGCCTACAACTTTCCGGAATGCATAAAATTTGCCAAAATCGTAAAATCCACCCGGTTAATGAGGCTGTAATTGCGCAAAAAACAATAAATATATTTATCCTTTAATATTTAATAATAAACACGTGTTATTTTTATGATATTGCTAAATATTTGTGCTGTTTTTTCACCCGGATTAAAGGCTAAAAAGGCGATTTAAAGCACATAAACCCCTTTAATCCATCGGTTTTATAGGATACTTAAATACTGAAAATAGCAGTCCGCGCTCAAATTTATTACTAATTTAGCAGCCCGTTATACCGTTGCTATGTCTGTAATTGTGCTTACCTTAATTATCCTGATCGGTGCTTATTTTGCTGGTTTATTAGGGTCGTTAACTGGTTTGGGTGGTGGTTTTATTATTATCCCTCTGCTTACTTTGGGTTTGCATGTCAATATCCATTATGCAATCGGCGCCTCGCTTATCTCGGTTATTGCTACGTCATCGGGTTCGGCGGCGGCTTATGTAAAAGAAGGCATTACCAATATCCGCATAGGTATGTTCCTGGAGATAGCAACCACCATTGGCGCCATAGCCGGGGCTATGCTGGCTTTGCATATTCAAACACATTATATCGCTATCATCTTCGGTTTAATACTGGCTTTTTCGGCAGTGATGTCGTTAATAAAAAAAGTACAGGTGATATCAGCAGAGGGCAGCCCGGCCGCTGCCAAACTAAAGCTGAACGGCAGCTACCCTACCGCCGATGGCCCGGTAAACTACGGCGTGCGTAATGTGGGCGGCGGCTTTTTGATGATGATATTTGCCGGTACCATATCCGGCCTGCTGGGCATCGGCTCGGGGGCGCTTAAAGTGGTAGCTATGGATACCATTATGCGGATCCCTTTTAAGGTATCAACCACTACCAGTAATTTTATGATAGGCGTTACAGCAGCTGCCAGCGCCGTGGTTTACCTGCAGCGTGGTTATATTGCCCCCGATGTATGTATGCCGGTAGTAATCGGCGTATTATTAGGCGCTTTAAGCGGATCAAAAATACTGGTGCATACCAAATCGTCGGGCTGGCTGCGCTGGGTATTTACCATTGTGGTTGGGGTACTGGCTTTCCAGATGATCTATAACGGCATAACAGGTAAAATATAATGGCGGCACAACCTAACTTTAAGGATAAGGATATGCAGGTGATCATTGGCTGGGTGTTGCGCCTGGGCGTCATCATTTCCATGGCTATCGTATTTTTGGGTGGCATTGTATACCTGTACCGCCACGGCCATAGCATCCCCGATTATACCGTATTTAAAGGCGTGCCCGATTTTGTACACCCGTCGGGCATCATCAATGGCATTATGGCTTTCAGGGGCCGGGCTATTATACAAGCGGGGATTATTCTGCTGATTGCGACCCCCGTATTACGGGTACTTTTCTCGGCCATAGGTTTTATTATAGAGAAAGACCGCCTGTATACGGTGATCAGTCTTACCGTATTACTCATCATTTTTATCAGTATACTGAGCGGGCACGCGGGTTAGTAAGCGATTATTATATGCGATAGCTTAGCTGAGATAAGGATTTATCTGTAAAATTTTCAGCGCATTATGGTATAATTATAAACAGACCTATAATTATTTTAAGTTTGTAACAAATTAACCCCGATGAGAAAACTGCTTTCTTTGTTATTGACCTTACTGTCTGTATCAGCCGTTTACGCGCAAACAGAACCTGCAAACTACGCGGCAGCCATTAGTAAATTCAAGACTTTTTATAACAACAATAAACCCGACAGCATTTACAATATGTTTGGCACCGAAATGCGTGCCGCTGTTAGTAAAGAGCAGATCGGTCAGCTTAAAAGCCAGCTTGGCACCTTAAACCAAATTACGTTTACTGCTTTTACCGCCCCTACGGCTACTTACAATGCAGCCTTTCAAAACGGCCCCCTGGTGGTCAGTTTATCTTTAAACAAAGACAATCAGATCATCGGCCTTGGTTTACGCCCGGCCGAACATGTGGCTACCCCAACCGTATCCAACGACGACCCTACTTTAACCGAAACCCCCATATCGCTAAAAGTATTTACCGGCAATATTTCGGGTACGTTAACCATGCCTAAAAACGCCACCGGGAAAATTCCGGTAGTACTAATCATAGCCGGATCGGGCCCTACCGATAGGGATGGCAACAGCGTGCTTGGTGTTAGCGGATATACTTATAAGCTGATGGCCAACGCGCTGGGCAAAAACGGCATTGCCAGTTTACGTTATGATAAACGCGGCATTGGCAAAAGTATCACCAGCACCAAGGAAAAAGATCTGCGTTTTGAAGATTATGCCGACGACGCTATTGCCCTGGTAGGTATGCTGCATAACGACGAACGCTTTTCAAAAGTGATTGTAATGGGGCACAGCGAAGGTTCGCTGGTGGGTATGCTGGCTTCGGATGATCAGCCTGTAAACGGTTATATTTCTTTAGCAGGCGCGGGCGACCGGATAGACAAGATCATGATAGAGCAGATGAAAAGCAAGCCTGATTTTTTACAGGATGCTTTTAAAGTAATTGTTGATAGCTTAAGAAAAGGCAAATTTACCGACCGGGTTGACCCATCCCTGTATTCGCTTATCCGCCCAAGCGTACAACCATATATCTTATCGTGGATGATGCACGACCCTATCCGCGAGATCAAAAAATTAAAGATCCCTATCCTGATCGTTCAGGGTACCACCGATATCCAGGTGAGCGTTGCCGATGCCGAAAAACTGAAGAAAGCAAAATCAGACGCCACATTGCTGATCATCCCCGGCATGAACCACATTTTAAAGGAAGCGCCCGCAGATCGTGAAAAAAATGCGGAGACTTATAAAGACCCTAACCTACCCCTGAAACCGGAGTTGGTTACCGGTGTGGTGAACTTTATTAATAAGTTGAAGTAAGCGATCAGACTCTACTTCTATGCCCCGGATGGGGCTACCTGTTTGTAGCGTATAATTATCTCACAATATAGTGCCCCGTAGGGGTTACCCACAGTGTACAATTATAAATGCAGAAGGGTAACCCCTACGGGGCATGAACTAATTTGGTTGTTTTTCTACAAACAGGTAGCCCCATCCGGGGCATAGAAGGGATTTTCAAAGCATAAGTAATCAGTTTCGCTAAGATTTATCTATCTACTGCCACGCCCCCAGCAACCGCCTGATCACAATGATCTCGGCTGTATGATACGCGGTATGGTCGGCAATCTGCAAGGCTTCACGTAATATAGTTTGACCAGTGCCATGCGCGATAGGCTCATAAATATCCGCGATTTTCAACAATTGGATAAACGCGTCCAAATCGGCATCTATTTGTTTAAGGGCATTATTCCAGGCGTCGTTATCAGTCGGCGCAGCTTGTTTAGGCCAGTATTCATCAGGCCATTCGGGCGATTGATGGTTGCCATCCTTGCTAAACTCCAGCATATCCCATTGGGCAATCCTGATATGCTCTACCAGTTGCCAAATGGTATAGGGCAGGTTACCTGCTTTAGCGCCGCGTAATTCGGGCGGCAGGCCGGCTAATGCTTTTTTCAGGCCGGCATGGGCGCTCCCGCCTTTCAGCAGCGATGCCAGTTCGTTTATCAATGTGGTTTCTTGCTTATCCATATCCAAAACAACAAAATCAAATTCAAATAGTTGCTTCATTTTTATTTAAGAAACATCCAACCGTAAAAATTTCAGTTAAAAGTTTTAAGTTTATCTCGCAATCAAAATTTTAAACCGGTGATCAAAAAACTGCTTTCGTTAACCCTTATTGTATTAGTTGTTTACAGCTGTAAAAAAGACAATATGAATGCGGATAATTCCGCTAAAGACAATGATGCCTTTGCCGCCTACGAAACACATTTTTTGGAGGCGTTGTGGAAACTCAACCCGGATTGGGCCACCAATGAGGGCTATCATAAATACGATAGCTTAATGGTTATCCCTAATTCATCCAGCCGTTCGGCTATGATCAATTTCACCAAAGTGCAAATGGATTCGCTGGCCAAATATAACCCCGGCATACTTTCAGAGAGTTACCGCATGGATTATAAACTGATCCAAAACCAGCTGGATGCCGCCCAATGGGCCATTCAGCAGGAAAAAGCTTACGAATGGAACCCGGGCGAATACAACGTAATAGGCACCTTTGCTAAAATATTGAACGAAAATTATGCCCCGCTCCCCAAACGCCTGCGCAATTTTTACCAGCGGATGCAATTTATACCGGCCTATTATAAAGAAGCCCAAAAGCAGATAAAAAACCCGGTGCCCGAATTGACCACCCTGGCGGCCGACCAGATGAGCGGCGGCGTTAGTGTGATAGAGAAAGATTTTGCCGATTCGCTTAAAAAAACCAATATCCCCGAGGCCGAGCAAAAACTGATGCTGGCCCGCGCGCAGGCATCGGCCGATGTGATTAAAAACTTCGCCGCCTGGTTAAAGAACCTGAAGAACGACCACCCCCGCAGTTTCAGATTAGGCAAAGAACTTTACGAAGCCAAGTTTAAGTTCAATATCCAATCATCAGGCACGGCGCAGCAATTGTATAACGCCGCCATGGAGCGCAAAAAGGAATTGCACGGCTATATGAACAAACTCAGCATTAAGCTTTGGCCTAAATATTTCGGCAAAAAACCAATGCCAAAAGATAGTCTGCAACTGATTGCCCAAATGATCGATACCCTATCGGTTAAACACGTAAAACCCGAAGAGTTTCAATCGGCCATTGAAAAGCAGATCCCGCTGCTGGTATCCTACATCAAAGCCAAAAACCTGCTGACGCTGGATGATAGCAAACCCCTGGTTATCCGCAAGGAACCGGCTTATATGGCTGGTGTAGCCGGGGCCTCTGTCAGCTCGCCGGGGCCGTATGATAAAAACGGGAACACTTATTATAATGTAGGCAGCCTGGCCGGATGGGCTCCCGAAAAAGCCGAAAGCTACCTGCGCGAATACAACCAGTACATTTTACAGATCCTGTGTATCCACGAGGCTATCCCCGGGCATTATACGCAACTGGTATACGCCAATAAATCGCCAAGTTTAATTAAATCTGTTTTAGGCAACGGCGCTATGATTGAAGGCTGGGCCGTTTACACCGAACAAATGATGCTGGAAAGCGGCTTTGGCAATAACGAGCCCGAAATGTGGTTGATGTGGTACAAATGGAACTTACGCTCGATATGTAATGCCATATTGGATTATAGCGTGCACACCGGCACTATGGATAAAGAGGCCACCATTAAATTCCTGACCAAAGAGGCCTTCCAGCAACAGGCCGAAGCCGAAGGCAAGTGGCGCAGGGTAAGTGTTACCAGCGTTCAGTTAACCAGCTATTACAGCGGCTACAAAGAAATTATGGACCTGCGCAACGCCTGGAAACAAAAAATGGGCGATAAATACACCGTTAAAGATTTTAACGAGAAGTTTTTAAGTTACGGCAGCGCTCCGGTTAAATATATTAAGGAAAGCATGATGGATGTTAAGGCCACAACTGATAGTAAATAAAGAGTAAGTTGATGCCGGCAAACCAATAAAAATTAAACAATAAAATTAGGATTGATTGTTATAATGTAATTATGTTTGTACAAACACTTATAACCGATCATGACATCTATGATAAAAAGAGTTTTTCCTGCCATACTATTGGTATTGTTGTGCGGTATAATAAAAGCGCAACAATACAACATCGGTACTTATAACCTGCGGTACGCCAACGCAAGCGATTCTGCCAAAGGAAATGGTTGGGGGTTACGCTATCCGGTGATTGCCAACTTAATTAAGTTTAACGACCTGGATATTTTTGGTACGCAGGAAGGTCTGTATCCTATGCTAAACAACCTGAACGATAGCCTGCCCGGTTATAAATGGATTGGTGTTGGCCGTGATGGTGGCGAAAAGGGTGAGCACTCTGCCATATTTTACAAAACAACAAAGTTTAAATTATTGAAAAGCGGCAGCTTCTGGTTGTCGCCTACCGACACCGAACACCCCAACGTAGGCTGGGATGCGGCATTAACCCGGGTTTGCACCTGGGCCCAGCTAAAAGATATTAAAAGCGGGTTTGTGTTTAACTTTTTTAACGTGCATATGGATCATGTGGGCGTGATAGCCCGTCGCGAAAGCGCTAAACTCATTATGGCTAAAATGCAGCAGATGGTGGCGGGGGTACCAACCATCTTAACAGGCGATTTTAATGTCGACCAAAATTCGGATGCTTATAAAACCATTAACGATTCGGGCCTGCTAACCGATTGCTATACATTATCGCCTGTTAAACTGGCCGGTAACAATACATTCAATAGCTTTAATATCAACCTTAAAAACACAGGCGCACGTATCGATCATATTTTTATCACCAAAGGATTTAAAGTGAACCGTTACGCCATCCTAACTAATACGTTTAACGGCCATGTACCGTCAGACCATTACCCGGTTGTGGTGGTTTTGAGTCATTAGTATGAAAGTAAAAAGTCCGAAGTGCCAATCAAATTGACCAGACTTCGGACTTCAATCTTAAGACTTCAGACTTAAACAACTATCTCCAGTAACCGCCAATCCAAACATAACCATGATGGCGACGGTCCCAATGGCCGGGCACCCATATAGCGCGCGGGCGGGGCGGGGCGGCCCAATAGCCTCCATGCCAGGCATAAGTACGGCCATTCGGCCTCCAATCTTCTTCAACCCACACATGCCTTGGTGACGGCGGCGGCGGGCGATGCACTACTACCCTGTTTACCGGGCGGCCTAAACGCGCCCTTACAACTATTTGCGCATCACTAACGCTAACGGTAGCTGCTAAAGCCGCGGCAACCATTAAACCTTTCCATACAGTTTTCATAAAGTATCAATTAGTTTTATTGCTATTTATGACAAATAAAACAGCTGTTGGTTTAATTTTTTTAGTCCATGGACTATGGTCTATAGTCCATGGACTAAAAAATATTTATCTTCGTTCCCATGTCGCCAGTTGAAGCCAAACAACGTATTGAAGCCCTTTCGCAGGAATTAAAGCAGCACAGTTATAACTACTACGTGCTGGCTATGCCTGCCATATCCGATTTTGAATTTGATAAAAAGCTGGAAGAACTTTTCGCGCTGGAAAAGCAATTCCCCGAGTTTTTATCGCCTGATTCCCCTACCCAAAAAGTGGGTGGCGAGGTTACTAAGGAGTTTCAGACCGTGCGGCACCGCTGGCCCATGTTATCCTTAGGCAATACCTATAACGAGCAGGAACTGATTGATTTCGATCAGCGGATTCGCAAAGCCATCGGCGATAATTTTGAATATGTGGTGGAGCTGAAATACGACGGCCTGAGCATGAGCCTTACCTATAAAGGCGGCGAACTGCTGCGTGCCGTTACCCGTGGCGATGGCGTACAGGGCGATGATGTAACATCCAACATCCGCACCATACATAATGTGCCCAAAAAGCTAAAAAACGGTAATTACCCCGATGAGTTTGAGATCCGCGGCGAGGTATTTATGCACCTGAAGGCCTTTGAGCGCCTGAATAACGAACGGATAGAAAACGGCGAAGTGCCTTACGCCAATCCCCGCAACTTTGCATCGGGCACGGTTAAATTGCAGGACAGTACCGAGGTGGCCAAACGCCCGCTGGATTGTTTCCTGTACTTCCTGTATACCGAAAAGCAACTGTTTAAAACCCATTGGGAAAGTCTGCAGGCGGTAAAAAGCTGGGGCTTCCATGTAAACGAGCATAATAAACTGTGCAGTACCATTGACGATGTGCTGCAATTTATCACCTATTGGGATAAGGAACGTTACAACCTGAGTTACGATATCGACGGTATTGTGATTAAGGTAAATAACTACAGCCAGCAGCAGGAGTTGGGCTTTACGGCCAAATCGCCGCGCTGGGCTATCTCCTATAAATTTAAAGCCGAGCGTGTTGAGACCGAATTACTAGCCGTTACCTACCAGGTAGGGCGCACCGGCGCGGTTACGCCGGTGGCTAATTTAAAACCGGTATTACTGGCTGGCACCACCGTAAAACGCGCCACCCTGCACAATGCCGACGAAATAACCGAGCGCCTTAAACTGCACGAAGGCGATACAGTTTACGTAGAAAAAGGCGGCGAGATCATCCCTAAAATTATCAGCGTAAACGAGGCCAAGCGCAAGCCAGGCGCCGAACCGATAAAATACCTGACCAATTGCCCGGTTTGCGGCACCTTATTAATACGCAAGGAAGGCGAAGCGGCCTTTTACTGCCCCAACGATGAGGGCTGCGCCCCGCAGATCACCGGGAAAATGCAGCACTTTATTGGCCGCAAAGCCATGAATATTGATGGCCTGGGCGATGAAACCATCAACACGCTATACAATAAAGGCTTTATTTGCCACATCAGCGATTTGTACGAACTGCATACCCACGTTGATGAATTAAAGCAGATGGACCGTTTTGGCGAGCAATCCATTAATAACATGCTGGATGGGATTGAGAAATCGAAACAGATGCCGTTTGAGAAGGTGCTGTTTGGCTTAGGCATCCGTTATGTGGGCGAAACGGTGGCCAAAAAGCTGGTGGCGCATTTCAAAACTATTGATAACCTGATGGCGGCCTCCTTAGAAGAACTAACCGCCACCGAAGAAATAGGCGAACGCATAGCCCAAAGCCTGATAGAGTATTTCGGCGATGAAGCCCACCGGGAACAGATAGAAAAACTACGCGCGCAAGGCCTGCAATTTGTAGCCGAAGACAAGGAAGTAGTATTGGCCAGTGATAAGTTATCAGGTATGAGTTTTATCATTTCGGGCACATTTGAGCAATTCTCGCGCGATGAACTGAAGGATATGATTGAGGCCAATGGCGGCAAGATCCTGAGCAGTATCTCAGCCAAACTGAATTACCTGGTAGCCGGTGATAATATGGGCCCAGCTAAGTTGGAGAAGGCCACCAAGCTGAATATCCCTATTATTAGCGATGCGGAGTTATTGGAGATGATTGGGTAAATATGAAAGCGAAGATTGATTATGCTTTTTTGGGTCTGTTAGGTGTATTAATGGCTATTGCCGTTGTAGATGTACTTACGTCTGATTATATATTCAACATCAGTAATTATTTTGGTTTTGCTGGATGGACGATAGCGTTAGTGTTACGAATAGTTAAACCCCGCTTAGGCAGATATGCGATTGCATGGTTAATAGCATTAGGGACACTAAATATGCTAAGTTTTGAATTAGTCAGAACATCGGTATCATTCGGTTTTGGTAGTTTCAGCACAATTGGCATTAACCCCCAAATGTTATTAATACTTGTTGCTTTTTATTTGATTAACCGAAAATCAATTAATAGCAAAATAGCACAAACCTTTAAGGGTAGTGCCGAAGAACAAGAAGCCAAACGCCAAAAAATGGTCGATTTTTATACCGATAAGTTCAAGGATTTGGATAAACCTGAGTTTGAGGAAATTTTCGATAAGATGGACAGCTATCCAGACGAAGCCCAGGTAGCGTTAAAACAGATCCGCAGCCAGCAGCTATAAAGCTTTATGGCATATAAGCGATAGCGTGATATTCATAGGGGACAATCAACCGTAATCTGCCTATGGGATTGCCGCGTCGCTATCGCTCCTCGCAATGACAATCGGTTAAAATCTCTGTGCTCTCTGTGGGTTCTCCCTCCGTGACCTCTGTGGTTAAATCTCCACCCACGCAAACAAAAACCACCGGTTAATGCTTTTATTTAAACACAAAACCATTAACCATGTTAAACCATACAAATAATTTGCAAACCTGGCGGGACGACTGGTTTGCACCCAAAGAACAGGGCAAAGTAATGGAAGGCCAGCCTATGGGCGGCCATAACTTTGGTAAGGAAGGCAAAGCTACACCCATGGGCGACGACAAGGACAATCCATCGCGCAATGCGGGTTACTCCAACGCCTACTTTGCCCGCACCGAACCATCGGAAGAGGATACAGCCAATAATAATTTTAAAACAGCTTACCAGGCAGGCGAGCCCGATTTTGATAAGGCCCAGCGCACCACCAATATCCCCAGCCTACAGGAAACCGCCGAACAGCAAAAGGTTGGTGAGGATAATAATCAGCAGGAAGTGCAGCAGCAATCAGGTGATAACTGGGATCAAAATAGCGAAGAGCAGGAGCATATTGAGACGTAGGGTTTCTGCCTATTAACCAACATGTCATTTCGAGCGATAGCGAGAAATCTTCTACGCGCGATAAGTCGCACGTAGAAGATTTCTCCTCACGCCACCGCAATTCCCCCCACGGTTTGTCGAAATGACAGTTCGGGAAAGGAATTCCTATCTCAAATAAACATAAGTAATCCCGTCCCCGCCCCTGTCGGCGTGTTCATCTTCCAGGCGACTTACCTGCTCGTATTTGCGCAGGTACTCGCGGATGAGTTTGCGTAGGATACCGTCGCCCTTTCCGTGCAGTATTTTGATGGTACCGAAGCCCATCATAATGGCACGGTCCAATACCTTCTCAATATTATATAAAGCCTCTTCGCCGCGCTGGCCGCGCACGTCAATCTCCGGACTAAAATTCGCAATATCATTGGTGGACGAACTGCTGTAACTCTTCCTGATCTCTTTAGGCACTTCCTTTTTTGAGATCTTCTGCACCCGTTTCTTTTTAGCTACGGTACGCAGGTCGCCAATGGCGATGATCACGTTATCCTTCACAATCTCCATCACCTGTCCCGTAGTTTCCGAATCCACCAGTTTTACCCAATCGCCGGGTTTCAGTTCATCATCGGCAACAGTTGGTTTTGGGGTTTCGGCTGGTTTAACGGTGTTTTTTTGCAGTTCCTTATTCAGGTTTTCGCGCAGGTTACGGGTAGTTTCCTTATCGGCCTGGCTGCTTTTTATTTCGGATATGGTATTCTCCACCAGTTTATTGGCATCCAGAATAATATTCTTGGCCTGCTGTTTAGCATCGCGGATCAGCGCCTTTTGGTTCTCCTCCAAATAGCTTTTCAGCTTTTCATTTTCCTGCAGCAGGGTATTTACCTTGCGTTGCTGTTTGTCCAGTTGCAGTTTGGTATCAAATATTTCTTTCTTCTCGCGTTCTAAATCAACTAATAGCGTATCCACCTTTTTCTGCCCTACGCTGATCTTGTTTTTAGCCAGGTTAATCACGTTGGTTGGCAACCCTATCTTTTGCGCTATCTCAAAGGCATAACTACTGCCCGGCTTGCCTACTTCCAACATATACATGGGCTTCATCTGCACGTTATCAAACAGCATACTGGCATTTTCCAGCCCTTCGGTATGACTGGCGAAGATCTTCAGGTTACTGTAGTGAGTAGTTACCATGCCCTTCACCTTTTTGTTATTCAGCGATTCCAGCACAGCTTCGGCAATAGGTCCGCCAAATTGGGGGTCGGTACCGGTACCAAACTCGTCGATCAGGATCAGGGTTTTACCATTGGCATTCTCCACAAAATGCTTCATTTTTGATAGGTGGGCGCTGTAGGTACTCAGGTCGCTTTCAATGCTTTGATCGTCGCCGATATCTACAAAAAGCTGCTTAAACACACCCACCACGCTATTATCAGCAGCGGGGATCAGCAAACCGGCCTGCACCATCATTTGCAGCAGTCCAACCGTTTTCATACAAACGGATTTACCGCCGGCGTTAGGGCCCGATACCACAACAACCCTCGTGCCCTCATCAATCTGTACATTTAACGGCACTACCGTTTTATGCTCCTTTTTAAAACTCAGGAACAGTAATGGGTGGCGCGCGTTAATCAGTTTGATCCTTGCATCCTGCACTACCTCAGGCATTTCAGCCTCCACATCTATCGCGAAAAGCGCCTTGGCACGTACAAAATCCAGCTTGGTCAACAGGCTATGGTACGATAACAGCAGCGGCGTATAAGGCCGCAACTCATCGGTAAGGGCAGTCAGTATTTTTACAATCTCGCGGCGGCGTTCAAACTCCAGGTCGCGCACCTTATTATTCAGCACAAAAACCTCCTCGGGCTCCATATAAACGGTTTGCCCGGATGACGATTCATCGTGGATAAAGCCTTTCAGCTTACGCTTATTTTCGGCTAAAAGCGGGATACACAAGCGGCCATCACGTACGGTGAGCGAGCCGTCGGCCGTCCAGCCGTTGCTGCCGGCGGCTTTAAACACCTGGTCTATCTTGCGGCGGGCTTCCTGCTCGGCTTTGGCTATGCCCGATGTAATATCCAGCAACTCGCGCGAGGCATTGGGCCTGATCTTCCCTTTCTGATCAATCACCATGTCTATCTTTTTCAGGATAGCTTTTTCAATCGGCAAATGCTCAAACAGGGCTTCCAGGTTAGGGTATTGTCCTTCGCGCTCGTTAAAGTAAGCAATCACGGCAAATACCGTAGTGAGCGACGCCTGCACCTGGTAAAACTCTTCCTCGCTTAAAAAAGCGCCCTCTACCCGGGCTTTATTCGCCAGCGATTTGATATCGAAAAAGTGATTGATAGGCAGGGCTACATCATTTTGCAGGATGTTTTTAAACTCGTTAGCCTGGCTCAGAAACTTACGGATGTTATCGTAATTGTTCATCACCTGAATTTTGTCCACCATCTGGCGGCCCATTTCACTCAGGCAATGGGCTTTTATCAGTTCCTTAACATCGGTGAAACCTAATTTATCGGCACTATTGGGCGGGTACAGCATTGGCAGGTTTTACGGGTATATCAACAGGCTTATTATTCGGCGCTGATGGTTTGGCGGGCGGCGGCTTTATTTTAGCTATGGAATCTGTTTTGGCTTGCAATATTTTCAGTACCTCATCATAGATCTTATCCAGTTTTACCGGATTTCGGGTATACCAGGTATAGCTTTTTTTAAACTGAACGGAGTCGGTATGGTATTTTTTAAACACAGCCAGGTAATGGCCCATACTGTATTTATACAGGCTATCGGGAGTTTGAGATACATTGTACAGGTCGCCATCAACAATATGGATATCGGCCAGCAGGGCAGGCATCCGCTCCTCGCTGATCACATCATTGGGCACCTTTTCTTCACTGGTGCAGGCTGTAAAAACCAGCAATCCTAAAAAAAACAAATATTTATATATACGCATTCTGTAATTTAGCGGCATTAACCGGGTAAAATTACGGATAAATGAGTATTGCAGATAATATAATAGCATTAAAAAGAGAAACAGACCTGAATAACGTTACACTGGTAGTAGTTTCTAAGACTAAACCGGTTGAAGATATCCAGGAGGCCTACAATGCCGGTCAGCGCATCTTCGGCGAAAACCAGGTGCAGGAACTGGTAGAGAAATACGAAGCCCTGCCTAAAGATATTGAGTGGCACCTGATCGGCCACCTGCAAAGTAACAAGGTAAAATACATTGCGCCCTTTATCACCCTGATCCATTCGGTTGATAGTTTAAAACTGCTGCAGGAGATCAATAAGCAAGCGCTGAAAAATAACCGGGTGATAGACTGCCTGCTGCAAATCTACATTGCCGACGAGGAAACCAAGTTTGGGCTAAGCTTTGACGAGGCCATAGAACTGTTAAGAT
Organism: Mucilaginibacter sp. GW821-FHT07H05; assembly: GCF_059418485.1. Taxonomy (NCBI): domain Bacteria; kingdom Pseudomonadati; phylum Bacteroidota; class Sphingobacteriia; order Sphingobacteriales; family Sphingobacteriaceae; genus Mucilaginibacter; species Mucilaginibacter sp. GW821-FHT07H05. The sequence continues at coordinate 307,319 of NZ_JBWKPY010000009.1, read as the reverse complement.
CGCCCGAATACAGCGAACTAAAAAACATCCGCATCCGCGGATTGATGGGGATCGCCACCAACACCGATAACCAAAGACAGTTAAAAGACGAGTTTTACGAGTTGGATACCTTTTTTGATGGTATTAAGTTGAGCTTTTTCCGTAAGGAAGATAGTTTTGACGAACTGTCCATGGGTATGTCCAGCGATTATAAACTGGCAATGGAACACGGCAGCACGATGGTGCGCTTAGGGAGTACGGTGTTTGGAGCAAGGGTGGTGAAACACTGGAAGAGCAATTAGCCCCCCTACCCCCTGAAGGGGGAGTAAATGTGCAGATGTGTGTATATGCAGATGTGCAAATGAATAATGACTTAATGACGCGAAGCAAATGACAGCGTAGCGTAATGACTCAATGACCCAATGATTAATTTAAGAGTAGCTAAAAAAGAAGATTGCCCCCGTTTGATGGAACTCATCCACGAACTGGCGGTATTTGAACTTGCGCCAGAGCAGGTTACCGTAACCCTGGCCGAGTTTGAAGAGGCCGGCTTTGGCAGCAAACCGGTATGGAAAACCTTTGTAGCCGAAGATAACGGCGTTATTATTGGTATGGCTTTGTATTATATCCGCTATTCGACCTGGAAGGGGCAGCGGCTTTACCTGGAAGACCTGATCGTTACGGAAAGTTACCGGGGCAAAGGCGCGGGGAAACTGCTGTTTAACCGCATTGTGCAGGAAGCGCAGGAACTGGGCTTTAACGGCATGACCTGGCAGGTGCTTGACTGGAACGAGCCGGCCATTAAATTTTATAACAAATACGAGGCTGGTATTGAAGCGGGATGGCTCAACGCATCGTTATCAAAAGAACAGCTGGCTGCATTTAAAGGTTAACGGCACAACAAACGGGCGGTAAAAATGTATTAATCTGTACCATCAAACATTTAAACATGAAGTACTGCTTTTTTTTACTGATCGCGCTGCTTACTATCATCGCGTCCTGCTCGTGGGATAAGCCTGGTAAAACCAGGCCTGATATCTTTAAGGATACTTTACTATACCAATATAAAACCTTTAAGCAACGTGCCGCCGATTGCGGTACCAAACCCGATAGCAGTTGTACCGTAGTACAGTTTAAATACCCCGTGTTTGCCGGTCAGCCGGCTTTTAACGATACCGTCCGGCACCGCACCGCTACCCTGTTTGGGGTATATAAAAGGGCCGATACCAGCTTTAAGCAATTTGCCGACAGGTTTATGAAAGCCTATCAGCAGGAAATGGTTAACCGCAACTACAAGATGATCTACACCCTGCAAACCACAGCTACCGTATTGCGGCAGGATTCGGCGCTGGTTACCCTGCAAATATCGGGTTACAGTTTCCAGGGCGGGGCGCACGGCAGCAGCCTTACCGCCCTTATTAACTGGAACGCCAAAGCACAGAGATATATTAAACTAAATGATATCCTGATAGATAATTACCAGCCCGCGCTTGATTCGGTAGCCGAAAAGATATTTCGCAAGCAGGAGAACCTGGGCGATACCGAACCCTTAAAAACCAACTACTTTTTTGCTAAAGATAAATTCGCCCTGAACGATAATTTTGCCATTACGCCAATTGGCCTGCGGTTTATTTATAACGAATACGAGATAAAACCCTATGCTGCCGGTAAAACAGAATTATTTATACCTTACGCAGAAATAAAAACCCTATTGCGGCCAAATACGGTCGTTTCACAATATCATCAATAAATGCTGGTCTATAAATTCGGAGGGGCATCGGTTAAGGATGCCAGGGGAGTGAAAAATCTCGCCAATATTGTACAATTAAACGCGGGTAAGCAAATGCTTATTGTAGTATCGGCCATGGGCAAAATCACCAACGCGCTGGAAAAACTCACCCGGGCCTATGTTAACCAGGATAGCGACATACATGAGTTGTTTGACGAAATAAAGCAGTATCACTATGATATTGTTAACCAGCTGGTGGGCAACGAAGACCCGCTGTACATCGAACTGAACAATACATTTGTGGAGATAGACTGGATGCTGGAAGATGAGCCGCATGATGATTACGATTTTATTTACGACCAGATCGTCTCCATTGGCGAACTGGCCGCTACCCGTATTGTCAGCGCTTATTTAAACCACTTTGGCATTAACAGTACCTGGCTGGATGTGCGGGGCTATATCCATACCGATAACACCTATCGCGAAGGCCAGGTGGATATGGACAAAACCTGCGCCGTTATCCAAAAAGAGATCCCTGCCCTGCTGCAAAAAGGCGTGGTAGTTACCCAGGGGTTTTTAGGCGGCACATCCGAAAACTTTACTACTACCCTTGGCCGCGAAGGTTCTGATTACACGGCGGCTATATTCGCGGCTTGCCTGAAAGCCGAATCGGTAACTACCTGGAAGGATGTCCCCGGCATCCTGAACGCCGACCCTAAACTGTTTAAGGATACTATCAAATTTGACGAGCTGACCTATAACGAGGCTATCGAGATGACCTATTACGGCGCCACCGTGATCCACCCCAAAACCATTAAGCCGCTGCAAAACGCGGGCATCCCGCTGCTGGTTAAGCCTTTTAACGATCCGCAAGGATCGGGTACCATCATTAAAGAATCGGCCGATCATCAATTCAGCAAACCTATCATTATTGTAAAGCAAGGCCAAACGCTGCTATCGGTTTCGGCTAAGGATTATTCTTTTATATCCGAAGATCACCTGAGCGATATCTTCCGCCTGTTTGCCAAAAACCATGTGCATATCAATATCATGCAAACATCGGCCCTGAGCTTCAGCGTTTGCTTTGATGTTTACGAGGAACGCTTTATCAGCCTGCTGGCCGACCTGAGACAGGATTTTAAGGTAAAGTACAACAGCAACCTTACCTTGTATACCATGCGCCATTATCAGCAAAGCGCCCTGCGCGAATTGGTTGCCGGTAAAACGGTGCTGCTGGAACAGATTAGTCGTAACACAGCGCAGATGGTAGTGAAGTAAATGGCCGTGCCATCGGGTTAAAAATTGGTTTTACTATCTTTACACCAAAACAAAATATAATGCCGGATAAAAATAAAGCGGTTTTTTTAGACAGGGACGGGGTTTTAAACCAGGAAATGGGCGACTATGTATGCAAAGTAGAGGATTTCCATATCCTTGATAATTTTGACGCCCTGAAGGAATTGCAAAACCGCGGCTACTTACTCATTGTAGCTACTAACCAGGGCGGCCTGGCCAAAGGCTGGTATAGCGAGGATGAGTTAGGCAAGATGCACCATTTATTAAAGGACGCCTACCAGGAACATGGCGTAGAGTTAACCGACTTTTTTTACTGCCCGCACCACCCCAATTTTACCGGCGACTGCGATTGCCGCAAACCCAAACCCGGCCTGCTGTTAAAAGGTATTGAAAAATACAATATAGACCCGGCCCGCTCCTACTTTATTGGCGACCGCGAGCGCGACGTAATTGCCGGCACCGCCGCCGGGGTAACCGGAATATTAATAGACAGCGACCAGCCGATAAGCACAGTGCTGGATTTGATAGCGTAGGCCCCCCGGCCCCCTGAAGGGGGAGTTAATATGCAGATGTGCGAATATGCAGATGCGCAGATGAATGTATAATATGAGTAAATCCGAAATTAAAAATCCGAAATCCGAAACCAACTCCCCCTTTAGGGGGTTGGGGGGCTTTTTGGGTAACATTGATTGCCTGATAGCCGCCCTAATTGGCTATTATATCATTCACATGTTTGCTAAATATAGCGGCATAGGTATCTCACCCGATTCCATTATGTATGCCAGCACAGCGCAGAACATACACGATCATTTTTCGCTCCTTACTTTTAATAATCATCCGCTAACGTTTTTCCCGGTATTTTACCCTTTCTTTTTAAGCATTTGCATTTTCCTTTCAGGCGGTACGGATCCGGTGAGCGCCGGGCCTGTAATTAACGGGCTGCTGTTTGCCGCCACCATTTATACTACAGGCTGGCTCACTACTAAATTTAAAGCGCCTTCCATTGTTTATAAATGGCTGATACTGATTGCCGTGATATTGAGCCCGGCCCTGCTGGAGATTTACATGTACCTGTGGTCGGAAACCTTGTTTATCCTGGAGATCCTGCTGTTTATCATCGCTTATTATCAATACCTGCAAACGCACAGCACCAAAGCTTTAATTACTGTGGGTATTGTGGCCGCTATTTGTTGTATTACCCGTTATGCGGGGGTTACCGTTATAGCTACCGGCGGTTTATTGATATTAGTAGATGGCAGGCTGATCATCAAAAAGAAGATCATTCATCTGCTCGCTTTCGGGGCTATCGGCATTTCGCTACTAGTGGGTAATTTGATCTTAAACCGCCTGTCTACCGGGTTAAGCACCGGCACGCGCGAGCCATCCATCACACCGTTTACCGAAAACCTGTATTACTTCGGTACCGTGATACTGGACTGGGCCGGCTTGCCGCCTAAACTCGACCCTATCGCGGTGGCCTTCGCGGTTATTGTGATTGTTGGCCTGGCCACCTTGTTGATTGTGCGCACCGCCCAACACCACCTCAATAGTTACGAGAATATCATCATCTGCTTTACGCTGGTTTATGGTTTGTTTATCCTCATTATTGCCAGCATCTCCCGTTTTGAGCGGATGAACAGCCGTTTACTGTCGCCTATGTTTATCCCGCTGCTGCTATCGTTCACCTGCTGGGTGCCCGATCTGATCAAATATATCAGGTTCGGTAAAAAATGGTTGCTGGCTATCCCCTTTGTGCTGGCTATGCTGGCCTTTGAATACAAAATATTAAAGGTAGACCTGGAAACCTGGGATGCTTTTCGCGAATACGGCATCCCCGGCTATACGGACGACGACTGGAATAAATCGGACTTTATTGTTTTCCTGAAAAAACACCAGCACATTTTTAAACCCGGTTATCCCATCTATAGCGATGCCGACGAAGCGGTGTATATGTTTACCGGCATGCATAGCACCCTGTTGCCGCATAAGTTTTTTGCTAAGGATGTAGCGAAACTGTACCAGCAAAAGCGCTTTTATATTATCGATTTTAAAAAGCTGGAAAGCGCCGAACTGGTCAGCATAAAAGATATCCAGCAGCATAAAACGCTGACCCGGTTATATGATTTTACAGATGGGGCGGTGTATGTATGTGATACCCCCTAACCCCCTGAAGGGGGAATGATTTCGAAATTCGAATTTTCGATTTCGGATTTTGTATAACCCAAATTGCAACCGTTCAACCTAAACCCGATTGAAATGGAAAGCCCGGAATGCAGCGCAGCGGAATGAGGACTTGGAGTGGAAAGCGGGGCTACCGGCTGCTATGAAATACTGAACGCTCATTTTCAAGAATTTAACCACAGAGAGCACAGAGACTTACTTATTATCAAAGAGAGTACCCATCTCTGTGTCCTCTGTGAAAACCCTCCGTGCCCTCTGTGGTTAAAACACGACAACAGCATATACTCTACTAAAAAGGTATATTATTTTCAATCGGCTTTTGTTTTTATAAATATCTGTCTATATTTGCGGCACCTTCCCGTAAGGCTATAAAAAAATGAACGGTTACAAATTACATTTCCATCTGCACCATCACCACGTTGTGGTGATCAGATAAATGTATGTTTCTACGCGAAATAACAACCCTCGTTTGTACTCATTATAGTTTTATTAAAAACAATCCCTTTTGAAAACACTTAAAATAGCGATCCAGAAATCGGGTCGGCTCAACGAAAAATCTGTTGAATTACTGAAAAATTGCGGTCTGAATTTCGAGAATTATAAAAGCTCGCTGATATCGCCCGTATCTAATTTTCCGCTGGAAATACTTTTCCTGCGCGATGATGATATCCCCGAATACGTACAGGATGGCATTGCCGACCTGGGCATAGTAGGCGAAAACGTGATCCAGGAAACGGAGGTGGTGGTAAGCTACCTGCAAAAACTGGGCTTCGGCAAATGTTCGTTAAAACTGGCCGTGCCTACGCATTCGGACATCCAAACCCTTGCTGATCTCAACAACCGTTCTATTGCCACTACTTATCCCGTAATTTTGGGCAAGTTTTTGCAGAAGAATCAAATCAATGCCGATATACGCACCATATCCGGCTCGGTAGAAATTTCGCCGGGATTGGGTTTAAGCGATGCGATATGCGACCTGGTATCAACCGGCGGTACTTTAAAAAGCAACGGCCTGAAGCCTTTCGGCGATGTGATGAGCAGCGAGGCGGTGCTGATAGGCCGTAAGGGCAGCGAGAACGAGCTTTTGGTACAGGAGTTGATACAACGCATTCAATCGGTATTGCGGGCTAAGGAGACCAAATACGTGGTACTGAACGCGCCGTCGGCAAGCTTACAGGATATCCTGAAACTGCTGCCGGGCGTAAAAAGTCCGTCGGTAGTGCCATTGGCCGAGGAAGGCTGGGTAGCGGTACACACCGTAATCCCTGAGCGCGACTTTTGGGACAGGATCAGTCAGCTGAAACAAGCTGGCGCGCAGGGCATTGTGGTCATGCCGATTGAGAAGATAATACTTTAAGCGAAGCCCCCTAACCCCCTAAAGGGGGAACAAAGGTTTCGAATAATAGCTCCCCCTTCAGGGGGCCCGGGGGGCTTGAGTTGGTGTTATGAAAATATACAATTATTCAGACTTGAATTTGGCCGATATCGCCAAACTGGTACAACGCAATGTTGACCCGGCTAACGAAATCCGTACCGTTGTTGAAGAGATCATTGGCCATGTGCAGGAGCATGGCGATGCCGCACTGATAGACTACGCCAAAAAGTTTGATAAGGTAGAGCTGGACAAACTGTATTTGGATCAGGCCGAACTGGCCGAACTGGCGTCAACCTTATCGGCTGAGCAAAAGGCGGCTTTAGAAACGGCTTACAACAACATTTACAAATTCCACCAAACACAGGTAAGGCCCGAAGACAAGGTAGAGACCATGCCCGGCGTAACCTGCTGGCGCGAGGTGCGGCCTATTGAAAAAGTGGGCCTGTATATCCCCGGCGGATCGGCCGTTTTACCGAGCACTTTCCTGATGCTGGGCATCCCCGCGCGGATTGCCGGCTGCCATGAAATTGTGGTTTGTTCGCCCCCGCAAAAAAGCGGAAAGGTGAACGCCTTTATTGCCTATGTAGCCGGGCTGCTGGGTATCCGGCGCATCTATCTGGCAGGCGGGGCGCAGGCCATCGCGGCCATGGCTTACGGTACGGAAAGCATCGCAAAGGTGGATAAGATCTTTGGGCCGGGCAACCAGTTTGTCACCAAAGCCAAAACCATTATCCAGTCTGCAACCACCACGGCCATCGATATGCCGGCCGGGCCATCCGAGGTTTTAGTGATTGCGGATGATACTGCCAAATCGTCATATATCGCTGCTGATCTATTAGCACAGGCAGAGCATGGAGTTGATTCTCAGTCGATTTTAGTTTCTACCTCAAGTAAAATTTTAATTGATGCGATAGCGGAAGTGGAGAAACAACTGAGCGTTTTGCCGCGAGCCGAGATAGCCGGACAGGCCATGGCCAACTCATATGCCGTACTGGTGAAGGACTTAAACGAGGCCATAACTTTTAGTAATACATACGCCCCCGAGCACCTGATACTGGCTACCGAAAACTGGCAACAGATTAGCGGAAGCATCATTAATGCGGGCTCGGTATTCCTGGGGAATTTAACGCCCGAAAGTGTGGGCGACTATGCATCGGGCACCAACCATACCCTGCCTACCAGCGCTTATGCAAGGGCCTATTCGGGCGTGTCGGTCGATTCGTTTGTGAAGAAGATCACCTTCCAGCATATCACACCGGAGGGGATCCAAAACATAGGCCCGACGGTGGAGATTTTGGCGGAGATGGAAGGCCTGCACGCGCATGGGAATGCGGTGACTATCAGACTAAGTAACAATGAAAATCTTTAGTTATATCACTTGTTTAATTATCCTTACCGGTTGTGTCGGAAAGAGTAAGAAAATTGTTACCGATAGTACGAAAGTAAATACTACGATGAGTACTGTCAAAAATCATCCAAAGCCAACCTTCAAGCCATATAGTTTAAATGAGGATTATACTGTAATCGACACAGGTGGATTTTCTGATGGCCCAATGGGTGGATTGTACGCTATTGTAAAAAAATCAGAAATAATAGACACTATAGACCTGGGATTCGGCATGTTAAAAACATCAGCAAATACTTATTTGTGCCAAACAGTTATAAAAAATATTGATCCTAATGAAGTCAGTTCTGGATCCCCGGCGCTTAGTTTTGGCGATTATGCTTTGATTAATGGTAATAAGAAAATAAAATTAAGCAGTCTTATTCCTGATTTTGATAACTATTTTTCTTCACCTTGGGTTATTGATAACAAAATATACTACTGGCAGCTAATTAAAGTTGATAGCGTAGGTACAGTAAAATTATCCGCCGCCAAATTTGATCCAAATACAAAAGAAATACAAAGTCATTATTTATTTGACGATGTTTTAGAGACAGATGACAGTGGTTATTTCCAAAACCCATATTTAAAAAAAGACACTATTTATTTTAAAGGGGGCAATGGCAAAGTAAAAAAATTCACAAAAGACTTTAAGCCTTACAATTAATATGTTTGATTTAAATAAAATACTTCGACCCAATATCAAAAACCTTACCCCCTACTCGTCTGCACGTGATGAGTTTAAGGGCGAGGCCAGCGTTTATTTAGATGCCAACGAGAACGCTTACGGCTCGCCGCTGGATAAAGCATACAACCGCTATCCCGATCCCTTGCAGTACGCCGTTAAAAAACGCCTGAGCGAGATTAAAGGCGTACCACCCCGCAATATTTTTTTAGGCAACGGCAGCGACGAGGCGATCGATATCCTGTACCGCAGCTTTTGCAACCCGGGGGTTGATAATGTGATCATCGTGCCGCCAACCTATGGCATGTACGAGGTATCGGCCAATATCAATGATATCGCGCTGCGACGCGTACCGCTGACCGAAGATTACCAGCTTGACCTGGAAGCCATTGCCACGCATATTGATGAGCATACCAAACTTATCTGGATCTGCTCGCCCAATAACCCTACCGGTAACTCCATGCACCGCGAAGATGTGGAAACCCTGCTGGCCAACTTTAACGGACTGGTAATTGTGGACGAAGCTTACATTAATTTCAGTCGCCAAAAAAGTTTTATACAGGAGTTGACCGAGTATGCTAACCTGGTGGTGCTGCAAACTTTGTCAAAAGCCTGGGGCCTGGCCGGTCTGCGCGTAGGCATGGCCTTTGCCAGCGAAGAGATCATCGAAGTGATGAACAAGGTAAAGCCGCCTTATAACATGAACGATGCATCGCAAACTTTGGCTTTAGAAGCCTTGCAAAATATCGACCAGGTAAACGCCTGGATAAAAGAAACCTTAACCGAGCGGGACAAACTGGTACTTCAACTGAAGAATTTTGATTTTGTGCTGGATATTTACCCATCTGATGCCAATTTTATACTGGTTAAAACCACAGATGCTAACGGAATTTACAATTACCTGGTACAAAATGGTATTATTGTACGCAACAGGACTAAGGTAGAGCTTTGCGAAGGCGCCCTGCGCATTACCGTTGGTACGCCCGAAGAGAATGTTAAACTGATAGACACTTTACAAAACTTTAAATGAATACGTTGAAACGCATCCTGTTTATCGACCGAGATGGCACTCTGATCACCGAGCCTGCCGATGAACAGATAGACTCGTTTGATAAGCTGGAGTTTTACCCCAAAGCCCTGCAATACCTGCCCAAAATAGCAGCCGAACTGGATTTTGAACTGGTAATGGTCACCAATCAGGATGGCCTGGGCACGGCATCTTACCCCGAGGATACCTTTTTCCCGGTGCAGAATTTTGTACTGAAAACTTTTGCCAACGAGGGTGTGCATTTCAGCAACGTGGTGGTTGACCGTACCTGGCCTGCCGATAATGCCCCTACCCGCAAACCGGGCACGGCTTTGTTAACCCAATACTTCGATACCGAAAAGTACGATCTGAAAAACTCGTACACCATTGGCGACCGCAAGAATGACGTGTTACTGGGCAGAAACTTAGGCGCTAAGGCCATCTGGCTAAACAATAACAGCAATTTAGGCGGCCATGAGTTTGAAGACAAGAATTTTGAGAACGACCTGAAAGACACGATTGCCCTGCAAACAATCGACTGGCAGCAGATCTACGAGTTTTTAAAGGTGGGCGAGCGTGTAGCGGCACACCGCCGGACGACTAAAGAAACCGATATCGATATCCGCATTAACCTGGATGGTAAAGGCAATGCGAAGATCAGCACGGGTCTGCATTTTTTCGATCACATGCTGGATCAGATCGCCCGCCACGGTAGTATCGATTTGGACATTACCGCGAAGGGCGATCTGCATATCGACGAGCATCATACTATTGAAGATACCGGCATTGCCTTAGGCGAGCTGTTTGCCAAAGCTCTGGGCGATAAGCGGGGCATTGAACGTTACGGTTTTTGCCTGCCGATGGATGATTGCCTGGCGCAGGTAGCCATTGATTTTGGCGGCCGCAACTGGATAGTTTGGGATGCCGAATTTAAGCGCGAAAAGGTAGGCGAAATGCCGACGGAGATGTTTTACCATTTCTTTAAATCATTCAGCGATGCCGCTAAGTGTAACCTCAATATCAAAGCCGAGGGCCAAAACGAGCACCACAAAATTGAAGCGATATTTAAAGCCTTTGCCAAAGCCATTAAAATGGCCGTAAAGCGCGATGTAAATAACATGGTTTTACCGAGTACTAAAGGGGTGCTTTAAGCAGAGCCCCCTAACCCCCTGAAGGGGGAACAGAAATAAGGATATGGATAAAAACAACTCAGGTACAGTTACAACTTCTACTCCCCCTTTAGGGGGCGGGGGGGTTGGCATAGTCCAATACGGAGCAGGCAATATTTTTTCTTTAACATCGGCGCTTAACCGGTTAGGGATTAGTTATGGCATGATCAATAAGCCCGAAGATTTTGAGCAGTACGATCGCTATATTATCCCGGGTGTAGGCCACGCCGGCGCAGCCATGAACAAGCTAATGGCAACCGGACTGGTGCCAAACATACAGGCGTTAACAAAACCAACTTTGGGCATTTGCGTAGGCATGCAGTTACTTACCGCCCACTCCGAGGAAGGCGACGCCGACCTGCTGAACATCATCCCGGTAAAGACTTTAAAATTCGGCGACAGCGATCAGTATAAAGTCCCCCATACGGGCTGGAACCGGGTGCATGCCGAAACGGATAACCCGCTATTTCAAAATATTCCGGACGGTACACACTTTTACTTCGTACATTCATACTTTATTGAGTATAACAAAGCATACACTTTAGCCTCAACTGATTACAGTTTAAAATTTTCGGCATCAATTTGGCGGGATAATTTTTATGGGGTGCAATTTCACCCGGAGAAATCCGGCATATACGGGGAAACCCTGTTAACTAATTTTTCAAAACTATAATCATGTACATTATTCCCGCCATTGATATTTTAGATAAAAAAGTAGTGCGCCTGCGTGAGGGCGACTACGAGCAGGTAACCAAATACGATGTTACGCTGGAGGAAATGATCGAAAAATATCATTCAAATGGCACCAATTTCATTCACGTTATCGACCTTAACGGCGCAAAAAACGATTTCAGCAACCAGGAATACCTGTTTAACGTGATCCGTAAGACCGATATGAAGGTGCAATACGGAGGCGGTATCCGCAGTATCGAAAAAGTAAAGGAATTGCTTGATGCCGGTATCCACCGGGTTATTGTGGGTACACAGGCCATTACCAATCCCAGCTTTTTGGCCGATCTGAGCAAAGCTTTTTCGGGCATGGCCGGCTACGCCGACAGGATAGTAATTGCTATCGATGTATTGGACGAAGTGATTAAATACTCGGGCTGGATGGAAAGCTCGCCCATTAAATTAATGGATTATGTGGATAAATGCCTGGCCTTAGGCTTCTTCCGCTTCTTGTGTACCGACATTAATAAGGACGGTAAACTGGGCGGCGCCGGTATCGAACTATACAACAAACTGCTGGACCATTCGCCCTTTATTAAGCTCATCGCATCGGGCGGTGTATCGTCAATGGATGATATTGAACAGTTGAGCCAGATCAAAGTGGAATCATGCGTGGTTGGCAAGGCGATATATGAAGGCCGGATTACTATTGAAGAAGTGCAGAACTGGAATTTGAAAGCATTGATATCAATTTAAGCCCCCCAGCCCCCTAAAGGGGGAGTAGAAGAACCTAAATCATGAAAAAGCAAATGTTTATGGGTGCAAACCACCTTATATTTCGAAATGCACAGGCATTACGGAATAACATGACGGATGCCGAACAGTTACTTTGGGGGTACTTAAAAGGGAACGACTTAGGTTTAAAATTTCGCCGGCAACACCCAATAAGTTCTTACATAGCGGACTTTTATTGCCACAAGCTCAAGTTGGTTATAGAACTTGACGGCGGGATACATAACAGGCCTGACATTGCAGCAAACGACTTAGAAAGACAAATATATTTGGAAAATCAAGGCATACGGGTACTTCGATTTTCAAACGAACAAGTTTACAATCAACTGGAAAAGGTTTTGGACGACATCTTCAATATACATACTAACTCCCCCTTTAGGGGGCCGGGGGGCTCTGGTTTAGCAAAACGCATTATCCCCTGCCTCGACGTTAAGGATGGCCGCACGGTAAAAGGCGTCAACTTTGTTGATCTGCGCGATGCCGGCGACCCGGTAGAACTGGCCTGGAATTACTCGCAGCAGGGCGCGGACGAACTGGTGTTTTTGGATATCACCGCCACGCACGAGCGTCGCAAGACCATGATAGAACTGGTGAAGGCCGTAGCCCGGCAGATTAACATCCCCTTTACGATAGGTGGTGGTATAAACGAAATAGCGGACGCTGAGGCGCTTTTAAATGCCGGGGCGGATAAGATCTCCATCAACTCGGCCGCGGTGCGTACACCGGCTTTAATTGATGAATTAGCCCGTGCCTTTGGGGTACAGTTTGTAGTGGTAGCCGTAGATACCCGTTTTGATGGTGTTAATAATATTGTCCACCTAAACGGCGGCCGCATCCCAACTGAAAAAGAAACGCTGAACTGGATCCTGGAAGCCGAAAGTCGTGGTGCGGGCGAGATATTGCTCACCTCTATGGACCATGATGGCACCAAGGCCGGTTTTGATAACAAACTGCTGAAAATAGTGAACGATGCCGTGCATATCCCGGTTATCGCATCGGGCGGGGCAGGTTCGGTGGCGCATTTTGTAGATGTGTTTGAAAAAACCAATGTAGATGCGGCTTTGGCAGCTTCGGTTTTTCACTATGGCGAGATATTGATACCGGATTTGAAGCAGGAATTAAGAAGCAGGAATATAGAAGTAAGATAAGCTTTAAAATACTTTATTAAATGAGTTTAGAACGTCATTATTACATAGCTTACTTCGACAGATCGGAACAATCGTTGAGATATCCGGATGTAATAATGGAAAAACTACTAACCCGCGATATTGCGTTATCCTATTACCATTCTACAGTTGTTAATGATTTCGATAATATCAGAGAAGTTCAACCGCTTCTTATAACCGATGATGAAAATTTTCATAGACAGTATAGACATGTACTTTCTGAAAAAGATTTCAAGTCTTTTTGTTATGACAAATTAGATACTTATAAATGTTTATCAGGTTCAATTGGTGTAGATGCTTTTCATCATTTTTTAAACATTAAAAATGGCGAATATAATACGGCATATCAATCAAGAAAAAGAGAAAAATGGGATGATGAACAATCGGGATACTCTTACGACTATGATACAAATGAGGGCTGGAAAACATCAAAAGAAATGTTAACCTCTTTAATTATTGAAAAAGATTTAAAACGGAAAGATATTTAAATAACATGTCGTTACAACTGGAAACCGAAAGACTGATCATGCGCCCGTTTCATATTGATGATGCGCCGGGCATGTTTGAGCTGTATCAGGACGCCGATGTGATAAGGTTTACCGGCGATGCGCCCTTTAAAACAATTGCGGATGCGGAGGCTTTTATCACAGCCTACGATCAGTATGAAAAATTCCAGATGGGCCGCCTGAGCGTATTCGTCAAGCAAACCGGCGAATACATAGGCTGGTGCGGCATAAAGTATCTGGCCGATACCCACGAAGTTGATTTGGGTTACCGCCTGTTAAAACGCTACCGCGGCATGGGCTATGCCACCGAGGCAGCCAGGGCAAGTTTAGATTATGGCTTTAAAAAGTTAGGGTTGGACAGGATCATCGGCAAGGCCATGACGGATAATGCCCCGTCTATCAACGTATTTAAAAAGTTAGGATTAACATATTCGCATAACGACGACTGCGGTTGCCACCCGGGCGTTGTTTATGCCATTACAAAAGACGAATGGAAATAGATTTTGATAAAACCGGCGGCTTAGTCCCCGTTGTGATACAGGACGAGCAAACGCTTGAGGTGCTGATGCTGGGCTATATGAACCAGGAAGCCTGGGATAAAACACAGACCGAAAAGGTGGTTACTTTTTACTCCCGCTCAAAAAACCGCTTGTGGACCAAGGGCGAGACCAGCAATAACTTTCTGCACGTAAAGGATACGTTTGTTGATTGCGATAACGATACCATCCTGATCAAGGTAAAGGCTGATGGCCCTACCTGTCATACAGGTTCGCGCAGCTGCTTTAATACAGAATATAACCACAACTTTATATTACAGCTGGAGCAGATCATTGCCGACCGTTACGATAACCCGGTAGAAGGATCGTACGTGAACAAATTGCGCAGTAAAGGCTTGAATAAGATAGCCCAAAAAGTAGGCGAAGAAGGCGTTGAAACCGTAATAGCCGCGCTGGCCGAAACAGAAACAGACCTGATCAATGAGGCATCCGATCTGGTGTTTCACCTGCTGGTACTGCTGCGCGAGAAGGGACTAACGTTGGAGACTATTGCCAGGAATTTAGAAAGTCGGCACAAGTAACCACACCCGTCATTCCGAGGTATCAAATTCCGGCGGGGATTTTAAAGGTATGGATGACGTTAAAACCACCATGTCATTTCGATAGAGCCGGGGAAGGAACTGTGGGCGAGTGCGAAAGAGAAATCTTATACGCGCGATGGGTAAATCGTATAAGATTTCTCCTCACCCCAACCCATTACCTCCGCAGGTTCGTTCGAAATGACAAGATGTTTAAAACAGATACGTCATTGCGCGGTACCTCGCAATGACGTTGAGGCAAATTTCAATGACCCAATGACAATAACGAAGTTAACCGAACTTACCGGCCACAGCAACCCCATCTACACCGTAGAGCTTTCCCAAAAGCCGGGTATATTATTTACAGGCGGAAACGATAAGGGTTTGGTAGAATGGAGCCTGAAGGACATGGCTTTTATTAAAGTGATGTTCCCGGTTAACGCTTCCATTTACGCGCTGCATGGCCCTGTAGGTTACCCACTGCTGTTTGCCGGCCTGCGCAGCGGGCAGGTGCTGGTGTTTGATTTTATCCAGCAAAAGATCATTAAAGGGCTTAACCACCACTTAAAGCCGGTATTTGATACCAAGTCCGTCCCATCCAAAAAAGAACTGCTGGTAGCTTCGGAAGACGGCACCATATCCGTTTGGCATTTAGATACGCTGGAACTGCTGCACGTAGTAAAAATATCGCACGATACCATCCGCAGCATAGCCATATCTCCCGATGAAAAACAGGTAGCATTTGGTTGCAGGGATAATTCGGTCAGTATTTACAGTTTAGAGGATTACACCCCTGTTACCACCTTACAGGGCCATACCATGGCGGTGTTCACTACCGCCTACACGCCTGATGGGCAATATATCCTGTCCGGCTCGCGCGATGCACAGCTGAAAATATGGGATGCTAAAACATTTACACTGGTTAAAAATATCCCGGCGCATTTATTTGCCATTAACCATATTGCCTGCCACCCCACCCTGCCCCTGTTTGCCTCGGCAAGTATGGATAAAAGCGTCAAAATCTGGGACGCGGAAGATTTCAGGCTGGTGAAGATCATCAGTCGCGAAAAAGGTTTGCCCGCGCACGTACTATCCGTAAATAAACTGGCATGGAGCGGCGATCAGCTAATTAGCGCGGGTGATGATAAAAAGGTAATGGTGTGGGGCATCTCTTAATACCATCACATATTGCTTCACGGCTATTACAGTTATCCTTATCTTAGCGTTATGAACATCCCAATTTACCAGGCTGATGCCTTTACCGATACTTTATATGGCGGCAACCCAGCCGCAATTTGTCCGCTGGATACCTGGCTGCCTGATGCTACCATGCAAAAAATCGCCGCCGAAAACAACTTAGCCGAAACCGCCTTTTTTGTAAAGACAACCAATGGCTACCTGTTGCGCTGGTTCACGCCCGAGTTTGAGATAGACTTGTGCGGCCACGCCACACTGGCAACGGCGCATATCCTGTTCACCGAGTTGGGTTACAGTGAGCCCACTATTTACTTTGAAACCGTAAAGGCAGGCGTATTAACCGTTACCAAAAACGGCGATAAGTACACGCTGGATTTCCCATCGCGACCGGCTGAACCGGCTATCCTCCCAACCGGATTAACCGAAGCCCTGGGCATGAAGGAGCCGCTGGAGTTTTTGCGGTCGAGGGATTATTTGCTGGTATACGATAACGAGGATGAGATCCTGAACTGCAAACCTGATTTTAACCTGCTGGCTAAATTTGATGTAGTGGGTATCATCATCACCTCGCCCGGCAAGGAAGTTGATTTTGTGTCGCGATTCTTTGCACCATCAGCCGGCATCCCCGAAGACCCGGTTACCGGCTCGGCGCATTGCAACCTGATCCCCTACTGGGCCGAAAAATTGGGCAAAAATGAATTACACGCTTACCAGCAATCGGCCCGTAAAGGCGAACTGTGGTGCGAGTTAAAAGGCGACCGTGTGCTAATGAGTGGCAAAGCGGTTACTTATCTGAAAGGCGAGATCTATATTTAAGTTTAGGTTAAAGGCGAAAGGTTAAAGGTTTTCGCGCTCATACCTTTCGCCTTTAACCTTTCGCCTCTAACCTTTTTTCCACACCCAATGTGACTAACTCTGTTAAAACTTCCGCTATAAAACTTATCCATAACGTGTATCTTTCGGGTTCAAATGTTAGTGGGCAAGGTTCAAAAAAAGCTATGAACTATCAACCATGAACCATCAACTATCAGCATGAAGCTAACTAAGTTAGAGATAAAGGGTTTTAAGAGTTTTGGGGATAAAATCGTCATCAATTTTGATGAGGGTGTTACCGCCATTGTGGGGCCTAATGGCTGCGGCAAATCAAACGTGGTAGATAGTATCCGCTGGGTTTTAGGCGAACAAAGCACCCGCATGCTGCGGTCGGAGAAGATGGAGAATATCATTTTTAACGGCAACAAAAACCGCAAGCCCGCTAACCTGGCCGAGGTTTCCCTCACCTTCGATAATACCAAAAATGTACTCCCTACCGATTTTTCGCAGGTTACGCTTACCCGCAAGCTTTATCGCAGCGGCGAAAGCGAATACCGCCTGAATGACGTGCAATGCCGCCTGAAGGATATTACCGACCTGTTCCTGGATACCGGTATCGGGGCCGACTCCTACTCGATCATCGAACTGAAGATGATCGACGAGATCATCACCAATAAGGAAAATTCGCGCCGGGCCTTATTCGAGGAAGCATCGGGTATCTCCAAATACAAACTGCGTAAAAAACAAACTTTCAATAAGCTAAAAGATACCGAAGCCGATCTGGAACGTGTTGAAGATTTGCTTTTCGAGATAGAAAAGAACTTAAAAACCTTAGAGAACCAGGCCAAAAAAACCGAGCGTTATTACAAACTGCGCGAGCAATATAAAACGCTGAGCGTAATGCTGGCTTCGTTCAGGATAGCGATGTTCAGCGAGTCGCTGGCTAATATTGAAGAGCAGGAACAAAAGCAAAAGGAAGAGAAATCGGGCGTCCTCACTCAAATTGATACGCTGGAAGCCGATCTGCAGAAGCAAAAGCTGGATAGCCTGACCCGCGAAAAAAACCTGTCTGTACAGCAAAAGGCCACTAACGATTATGTATCCAAAATTCGCGCGTACGAGAGCGAGAAGAAGATCAAGAACGAGCAGCTACGTAACCAGCAGGATAAAGAAAGCCGCTTAAACGATGAACTGGAGCGCGACCGTAACCAGGTAAACCACGTTTTATATAACATTAAACGCCTGAACGAAGAAAAGGCGCTGGAAGACGAGAACCTGGAAGCCGTACAAGCGCGGGTAGCCGAATTAAAGGCCGCTGTTGATGAACTGCGCGGCAACCAAACCGAAGCCCGTAACGAGCTGAACGAACTGACCAGCATTAACAACCGCCTGCAAAACCAGATCTACAAGGCTGAGAAGGATTCGGAGATCTTACAGATCCAGGAGCAGGCTTTGGAGCAGGAAAGCCTGCGCAATATGGAGGATGCCAGCGGCAAGGAGGTAGAGCTATCGCACTTTAACCAGGTGCTGGCCGAACTGCAATACCGTACCGAGACCTTTGAAAAGGAACTGGAACTGGCTGTTGATGCCGAGGATAAACTACAGGAGCAAATTAAAGCTACCGATAGCGAACTGACCGGCGTAAAAGATCAGATTGTATCGGAAAGCCGCCGGCTGGATGCCAAACAGAACGAATATAACCTGACCAAAAGTTTGGTGGATAATTTGGAGGGTTTCCCCGAATCTATCCGCTTTTTAAAGAAAAATACCGAATGGGCCAAAAACGCCCCGCTGTTTAGCGATGTGCTGTTTTGCCGCGAAGAGTATCGGGTAGCTATTGAAAACTACCTGGAACCCATGATGAACCACTACGTGGTAGAAAATTACGGCGAGGCCATCAGCGCTATTAACCTGCTCAGTAATTCGTCGCGCGGGCGGGCGCAGTTCTTTATACTGGAGAATTATCCGAAAGATGGTTTCACCGCTGCTGTGCATGGCGATTGGCTGCCGGCTTTAAGCGTGGTGGAGGTAGAAGCGCGTTACCAGCCCCTGTGCAACCATCTGCTCAAAAATGTTTACCTGATTGATGATAGCGGCGACAAAGCCCTGGATAACCAAACCCTGCCCGATGGCGTGGTACTGTTAGGCAAAAGCGGCAAGTTCAATAAAGCTAAATTGACAATGGCCGGTGGTTCGGTAGGATTGTTTGAAGGTAAACGGATTGGCAGGGCCAAGAATTTGGAGAACCTGTATAAGGAGATCAAACAACTGGAAACGCAGTTGGCTAAGCTGAAGAACAAATCAGAAGAGTTGCAGGGTACTTTAGTGGCCTTGAAAGCCGAGGGCCAGGCAGACACGATCAGGCAGAAGCAAACGCAGTTGAACCAGTTGAATACCGAACTGATCACCGTTAAAACCCGGCAGGAGCAATACCAGGCCTTTATTGAGAACAGCCGCAACCGTAAGGAAGATATTGCCCGTAAGATTGCGACCATTAAGGACGAAAAACTGGCCCTGCAACCGCAATTGGCCGAGTTTAAAACGCAAAAGGAAATACAAGGCGAATTATTGCTGGAAAAACAGCAGGCCTTTAACGAACTGAACGAGTACCTGACCGTACAATCCAACACCTATAACCAGGAGAATATCCGCTTTCACCAGCAGCAAAATAAGGTATCGGGACTGATGAAGGATCTCGACTACCGCGAAACACAGCAGGAAAGCCTGGAAGTACGTATCAAACAAAACAGTAGCGAACTGGCCGTGGTAAAAAACACCATCCAGGAGATCTTAAAACTGGCCGACCATAGCGACGATGACCTGCTGGAAATGTACGCCCAAAAGGAAGAGCTGGAAAAAGCCGCCCAGCAAGCCGAACAGGATTATTATAGCTGGAAAGGCCAGATCACCGAGGCGGAAAACCAGATCTCTACCCTGAGGCGTAAAAAGGATAATATGGAGCTTATTGAAGGTGAACTCCGCGATAAGCGCACCAACCTGCGGGTTGATCTGAATGCTTTAAAAGAGCGACTTTCGGTTGAGTTTAATATTGATATTGAAGAACTGCTGAATGCTGAGGTGCCCGAAGGCGAGAACGAGGACGAGTTGCGCGATAAAACCGATAAGCTGAAACGCCAGCTGGACGATTTTGGCGCGATAAACCCTATGGCGGTGGAGGCTTATAACGAAATGAACGAACGTTATACCTTTATCCAGGCACAAAAGAAAGATCTGACCGAAGCCAAAGCCTCGTTGTTAGCCACCATACAGGAAATTGATGATACGGCTAAAGAGAAATTTATGGCGGCCTTTATCAGCGTGCGCGAGAATTTTATCCACGTATTCCGCTCGCTGTTTAACGAGGAAGATAGCTGCGATTTGATATTGACCGACCCACAGCACCCGCTGGAATCGGACATTGATATTATTGCCAAACCTAAGGGTAAACGCCCGTTATCGATCAACCAGCTCTCGGGCGGTGAAAAAACGCTGACGGCCACGGCTATCCTGTTCTCGCTTTACCTGCTGAAACCTGCTCCCTTCTGTATTTTTGATGAGGTGGACGCCCCGTTGGATGATACCAATATTGATAAGTTCAATAACATCATCCGCAAGTTCTCTACCGAATCACAGTTTATCATCGTATCGCACAATAAACGCACCATAGCCAGCACCGATATTGTTTACGGTGTAACCATGGTTGAGCAAGGCGTATCGCGTGTGGTACCAGTGGATTTAAGGGAATTGGCAGATTAGCCCTCCCTAAAATGTCATTTCGAACGAACCCGGGCTGGCTGTGTAATTGCGTGAGGAGAAATCTTGTACGACTGGACTGTCTGCACGTATAAGATTTCTCCTCACCCCTCTCGTCACCCATCGCTGTTCGTTCGAAATGACATGATGGCTTATTCAAGTACTACCTGATCACCACCACTTTCTCTACTATATTACCGCTCGTCACATTCTTCTCGCCCGGTTGCGAACCACCAACTGATAATTGTACTTTACCTGTCGGCTCGCTCCATTTATCGGTTTTATCTACCAGCATCAGCTGATCGGGCGTTAAAGTAAAGTTCACTGTTTTGGTTTCGCCTGGTTGCAGGAATACGCGTTTAAAGCCCTGCAACGAATGGATGGGTTTACGGATGCCTTCGTTCAAATGCTTTACGTATAGCTGGGCCACTTCATCGCCGGCCAGTTTACCGGTATTGGTTATTTTTACGCTTACGCTAATGGATTTGCCTTTTGCGGCCTGTGCCGGTACAGTAAGTCCCGAATATTTAAATGTGGTATAGCTTAAGCCATAGCCAAATGGGTACACTACATCGCCTTTAAAATAGCGGTAAGTACGGTTGCTCATACTGTAATCATGAAAATCGGGCAGGTCGTCCACGCTTTTATAAAACGTTACAGGCAGGCGGCCGGCGGGGTTGTAATCGCCAAACAGCACATCGGCAATAGCCGTACCTGCGCTTTGTCCGCCGTACCAGCTTTCTACAATGGCAGGCAGGTTTTCCTTTTCCCAGTTAATACCCAGCGCGCTGCCGTTCAGTAATACCAGTACTATGGGTTTGCCGGTTTTGTATATCGCCTTTGCCAGGTCTTCCTGCGGCTTTGGCAGATCGATGCTGGTACGGTCGCCGCCCGCAAAACCTTTGGCTTGTACTTTCATTTCCTCGCCTTCAAGGGTTGGGGTAAGGCCCATAAATAGTACTACTACATCAGCCTTGCTGGCCGCCGCCATAGCCGCATCAAAGTTTTGCTTCACTTTGGCGCTATCCACACCCTTATTAAATTCGGCCAGTTCGCAACCCTGGCTGTAGATGATATTGGTATTGGGCAGCTTTGCTTTTAGCGCTTTCAGCGGGGTTACATTTACACCATCGCCGGGGATACCGTTGTAGTTACCCCATTGCACCTGTTCCGAATCGGCATTGGGGCCAATTACTGCAAGCGTTTTGACAGATTTACTTAAAGGCAGCATGTTATTGGCATTTTTAAGTAATACGATTGATTTACGCGCGGCTTCCAGCGCCAGCTTTTGGTTGGCCGGCGAGTTAACTACCGAATAGGGGATAGACGCGTATTTTACCAGTTTATCATCATCAAACATACCCAGTTTAAGGCGGGCCATAAACAGGCGTTTTAGCGATACGTTGATCTGCGCTTCGGTGATCATTCCGCTTTTTACAGCATTAACCAATGTAAGATAGGTAGGGCCGCAATCCAGATCGGTACCGGCAATAACCGACCGCGCCGAAGCTTCCTCCTTACTGGCGGCCTGTTTGTGGTAAGCATAAATATCATACACCGCGTCGCAGTCTGATACTACATAACCATTAAAACCCAGTTCCTTGCGCAGCACCTTATCCAGCAAAAACACATTGGCCGGGGCAGCTGTGCCCATATAACCGTTATAAGCGCTCATAATGCTTAGCGCTTTGCCTTTTTGCACGGTGGCCTTAAAAGCAGGCAGATAGGTATCTAAAAAATCGTACCTATCGGTAGTGGCATCAAATTTATGGCGTTCGTTTTCGGGGCCGCTGTGTACCATGTAGTGCTTGGGTGTAGCCACCAGTTTCAGGTAATGCGGATCATTGCCCTGCAAAGCCTTTACAAAGTTTACACCCATTGTGCTGGTCAGATAAGGGTCTTCGCCATAGGTTTCCATACCACGGCCCCAGCGCGGATCGCGGAAGATATTAATATTGGGCGACCAAAACGTCAGGCCCTCATAGCGCCCATGCTTACCGTTACGTAAAAACTCGTGGTATTTGGCGCGGCCCTCATCGCTGGTAGCATTGCCTATATTGGTCATCAATTGCCCGTCGAAACTTGCAGCCGTACCAATTGGCATAGGGAATACCGTAGCCAGTCCGGCCCTTGCCACACCATGCAAACACTCATTCCACCAGTTATACTCGGGGATATTGAGGCGCGGGATGGCCTTTGCCTGGTCAACCATCTGGCTTACTTTTTCTTCCAGCGTAAGGCGGCCTACCAGGTCGTCGGCACGTTTTTCAAAACTCAGTTTGGTATCCCGAAAGGGTAATGTTTGCGCAACAGCGTTGACAGTTATTACGGTGATAGTGAACAGGAACAGGCACTTACAGCAAGTTTTCATTTGGCGAGGTTAGATTTTAAAATAGCAATTGGTAATGGGTGAACAATAATAAGGTTTAGAAAATCAAAATACAATCGATTGTCAAAAAAAGTATAGTTCAAATCAACTTTGTTTTTAAAACGGCTTAAATACCGTGAAAACACGGTTGATACGCCCGATTATATTCCGCTATTTTGAACTGTTTACTTAATAGTTTTCCATCAATAGTTTAGTGTGAACGGCAGAATTTCCGCGAGGGAGATTCTGCTGTTCTGTTTTATATCCCTACCCTGCTCTCCCAAGGTAAAACCTCGGAAAGAGACATTACGGATATGGATTTATAGGGTTCCACGCTGGGGGCAATTCCATTTTTTTCCATGCTGCTCAGGAGAGATTGCATTTTCGGACAATTTACTACCTTGCCCATTGCAACAACCATCCGCGTTTATGAACCCTCAGCATATCGACCAGCTTATCCGGCAAATAGCGACAGGTTTAGGCCTCAGCTATATTGGCCCCGATGAGGCCGGCGGCGAGGTATGCTATGCCAATGTACCCGGTTTGCGCCCCCAATACCGCCAAAGTTTTACCCGTACCGATGTGCTGGATTATTTGTATGCCTTATCGCATAAGCCGGGCTATCACCAGCCATACGCGGCATTTTTAAAAACGGGTCCCGGTACACTCCCTTGCCCAACGGATGCGGATACTTTTTGGGAATTGGTTGAGATAGGCGGCAAACTCAGGCATAACCACCCTTAATAGTCAAAAAGCGGATGTATGCGCCAGGTTGGGAACCATGCTTGCCGGATAATACAAAGGGCGCAATGTGGCTATCCCAGCTATGCAGAACGGATTGATATATTCCTGCCCTGTAAATTGGGATAGCCGCGTTGCGCCCTTGTTAAATTGTTTGTTCTTTTAAACCGTTAAACGGGGCTAAGCCGCCCGGTAATTTCGCCAGCCTTTGCATCTGTTATTTTTCACAGATGCGCTGCATTTTTTCTCGTTTTTAAATTTGGTATCGGCTTTTATAAAAACGTCGTGTTTTTTGTCCTCCTTACAAATGCCTAAAGTATTAACAATAATACTACCGGCTACGGCTATTGCTATTGCGTGTTTCATGATGATGGTTGATGTGTTTCACTTAATAGACGCAAACAGAAAAAAAACGTTACAAAAAGAATAAGTTTGGTGATTTTAGCACATTTTTGGATTATTGATTTTTTTGAATATATTAGCAAAGAAAAAGCCACCCACCTCGCGTGACTGGCCTTTTAATTAACTATTATTAACTGACCAAATATTAAATGAAGAAACATTCGGTTACTGTAAAAGTAGCTGTTGTGTACGCTTGCGCATAGGTGAAAATCACCCTGTTTTACAGGTGTATTAAACATATTCAAACAACAAAAAGGCCCTGAAATCAGGGCCTTTTTGTTGTTCATATGCAATGGTTTAGTAACCCGTATTTTGTTTAATGTTAGGGTTTGCGTCAATTTCGCCCTGCGGGATAGGGAATATCCTTTTGGGGTTGTCAACTGCCAGGCCGGCCGCGGTTGGTGCGGTACCTGCCTGCACAGGGCGCACCACCTGCAGGTTTAAACGGGTAAGGTCCCAATACCTTAAACCTTCAAAAGCCAGTTCCTTTTTACGCTCGTTTAAAATGTCGGTCAGCAATGCAGCACCTACCGATACGTAACCCGTAAAAGATGGATCACGTTGTTTAGCCACCTGGTTTAAGTATTGCAGGCCAAGCAGGTCGTTGCCTGTACGTGCATAGCCTTCGGCCAGGGTAAGCAATACTTCGGCATAACGGATCACCTTAATATCATCCTTTTCGGATGCGTTATTAAATGCGGTGTATTTACCAATACCTAATACCGCGCCTCTGGTAGGGCTGGTTGTAGTGATCAGCGCTTTCCTTATGTCGGTAGCCGAGTATGAGTTATACAGATCGGTATACACCAATGCATCTCCATAACCGGCATTTTGCCAGTAAAAGTTGTCTAAACCGTTTGTACCGTTATTGGTAGCCGAATTTAAAGCCAGTTCGAAAATGGTTTCTACCTTACCGGCCTGCGCGGCAGGGTTAGCCCAATAAGCCACATAACTGGTAGACGGCGTCAAGGTATAACCGCCGCTGGTAACTACAGCCAGTGCAGCATCGCGGGCGTTAGCGTAATCGCCTTTGTATAAATACGCGCGCGACTGGATAGCCTTAGCCGCATATTTAGCCAGGTATTCGGAGTTTATAGCATGCAGTGTGGTACCTGCTGCTGGCATAATTGCAAAAGCGCTGTCCAAATCGCTGATGATTTTGGCGTAAACTACTGCCGAGGTTGATTTTGATGGCTTTGCAAATGGCCCGATGACATTGGTTGGGGCAGTAACTAATGGCACACCATCGGCAGCGGGGTTAACAGTAAAAGGCGGCGCAAAAAAGTTCACCAATTGCAGGTAGCATAATGCACGTACAATATAAGCCTCGCCTTTCAGCTGGTTTACGTTATTGGTATTACCCATGCTGTTGGCCGCGTAAATAATACGGTTAGCCTGCAAAATGGTAAAGTAACCCTGTCCCCAAATGTTGGCAGGCTCGGCAGTGCCGGCTATATAGCTATAGTTTTGATAGGCCAGATAACGGCCCGAGTTGGTACCGGATATATAGGTAACATCAGCCAGTTCATCACCTATAACCGGGATATCCCTGCCATAAAATGTTGACGCGCGCATAGCGCTGTACATCCCGTTCACGGCATCGGCCAAATCGTTTTCGGTCTTGATCGCGTCGGCTACCGGTACCGCGGTTGGCGGTTTCTCGTCCAGGAACTCTTTTTTGCAGGATGCAAAAACCGTTGCGCCCGCAAGTAATAAATATATTAATCTTTTAATTTTCATGTTATTTGAATTTTTAGAAACCAACATTTAAACCAATTGTGAACGTTTTAGCCTGGAATACATCAAGGTTGGCCAAACCGGTTGTGCCTTGTTCCGGATCGAATGGTAAACGTTTGTCGTAAGTTTTTGTCCATAGGTTAGTACCACGGCCATACAGGTATAATTTAGTGATACCTAATTTTTTAAGCCCGATCAAATCCTTAAACTCGTAACCAACCACCAGGTTTTTCAGGCGCAGGTAATCGCCATAATAAAGCAACCTGGTTGAGAAGCTTGACGACTGACCGGCATTTACACCCGCGTTTGAATATTTAGGTACATCGGTAACCTGGCCAGGCGTAGTCCACCTGTTGGCATAGTTATAATAGTACTTGTTGCTGATTGGCGCAGAACCGTCATTTAAATAAAAGCCCCAGTTAGCATCATTAAGCATGTTACCGAAGTTGTAATAGATATCGGCAGTAAGGTTAAAGCCTTTATAGTTAAAGGTGTTGCTAAAACCACCAAATGCTTTAGGATCGGCCTGGTACTGGTTTACACGGGTTGCGTTACCGTATACAGATGTGGTAGCGGTGCGGGTACCATCGGTATACCAAAGCGCGTTACCGTTAGCAGGATCAACACCGGCATACAGGCGCACAAAATAAGTGTTCAGATCCATCCCCTCGCGGAACTGGAAGGTACCGCTGGCAACCGGCGCATGGTTAATTAAAGACAATACGCGGTTTTGGTTAAGCGCTATATTAAAGCTGGTTGACCAAAGGAAATCCTTAGTACGTACCGGTACGCCTTTAATGCTGGCTTCGACACCTTTGTTGATCATAGCGCCAATATTTTGGGTAATGCCGGCAAAACCGGTAGTACGCGAAATTTGCGCGGTTTGGATCAGGTTGTCGATATTGTTACGGTAGTAATCAACACTGAAGCTTAAACGATCGTGCAGGAAACCAAAATCAACACCTATATCTGTTTTCTTTTGAGATTCCCAGGTTAATTCGGGGTTACCCACAGTGTTATAGTTCTGTCCGTTAGCGCCTGCATAGTTATTTCCATAACCGGCTGTTGGGCGTGCGGCATAGTTACCTAAACCTTGCGCATTACCCACGGTACCGTATGATCCGCGTAATTTGGCAGATGAGAAGATGCTTTGCTTGTTAAAGAAGCTTTCCTGGTCGATATTCCAGGCGCCGCCTAACGAGTAAAAGTTACCAAACTGCTTAGTGGTACCAAATACCGATGATCCATCGCGACGGAAGGTGGCGGTAAACGAATAACGGCCTTTGTATACAAACCCACCTATGCCATAAAACGAATCGAAAGCATAGTTAGAAAATGTACCGCTGCCCGCGATAGGTGTTGATGCTGCTGCCGAGGCTGTTAACAAAGGCTGAGTAGCGGGATAACCGTTTGATTGCGCGTTAATTGAATAATTTTGTGAACGCTGTGCCTCATAACCAGCCGTAGCGTTAAAACGCAAATCGGTGATTATTTCGGTACGGTACTCAAATTGATTACGGGTTAACCAGTTAAAAAAGCGGGTGTAATAATCATACCCACGGCCACCGGCCGAACGGCCGTCACCTAAAATCGGGTTATCAAAACGCTGCTCTTCTAACAGGTTATAATCAATACTGCCAAAGCTGCTGAATTTCAAATTATCCAGTATGTTCCATTTTAAGGTAAGGCCCGTTAAGATCCTGGTTTGCGAATCGTATTTTTTATCGTTCGCGGCCAAAAACAAGGGGTTGTAGTTACTGTTAAAATTGGTATTACCGCTGCGGCTGGTATTATAGCTGCCATCGGGATTGTAAGCTAACTGGTATGGCGTTAAAAACCATATGCCACCATTAGGGTTAGCAAAAGCGCCGCCATTTGAAGGTGTATTTTGGTTGATGTTAGAGAAGTTGATATTAGCGCTTAAGCCTATCCTTTTACTCACGTTATGATCAACATTTAATTGGCCGGTATACCTTTTTAAATTAGAAGCAATAGTGGTAGCCTCCTGTTTATAATAACCAACAGATGAGAATACGCGTGTTGCTTCGGTACCACCGTTAATAGATACGTTATATTGCTGTTGCTGACCGGTACGGGTTATCAGTTTATACCAATCGTTGCTTAAGCCACCGTTAAGGCCGGCACCTGCAATATCGCTGGCCACCCTGGCCGGGGTATAAGTAGCCGGGAAATCGGCCGCTGCATTGTTTTCACCTTCAATAAACAAGGTTTTCCATTCGTCGGCGGTTAATGGCCGGCCTGCTGTAGGCGGGTTGATGTTTTTGGTGTTACCAACCTCCATATCAACACGTACCTGGGTTTTGCCTGCTTTACCACGCTTGGTATTGATTACGATTACACCGTTTGCACCACGCGAACCATAAATGGCTGTTTCAGACGCATCTTTTAATACAGTTATACTTTCGATATCATTCTCATTAATACCTGATAATACGTTGGTACTGGTTGTTAACCTGGAAAGGTCGCCCGCGTTAATAATCATACCGTCAACAACATACAATGGGTTTGAACCTGCACCAATTGAGCCTACACCACGTAAACGTACCTGCACGTTAGCGCCTGGCTGGCCGCTTTGCATCACCACGTTTAAACCGGCAACCTCGCCCTGTAAGGCCTGCATCGGGCTCGAAAACGGCTTGTTCTCATTCTCAACGCCCGAAATAGTGGTTGACGCCCCTGTACGGAACTTTTTAGATTGCGTGGTATAACCATCCGTAACTACAACTTCGCTCAGGAGCTTATTGTTAGTGGTTAGTTTTACTACCGGGAAGTTACCGGCCGGTACCACTACCGAATGCTCGCTATACCCAATATAGGTAAACACCAGGGTTTGGCCGGTGCTGGCGGTAATGCTGAAGTTGCCATCGCCATCGGTTAATACACCTTTGGTTGTGCCTTTAATTTTTACGGATACGCCGGGTAAAGTCTGATTGTCATCAGCGCTTAACACCTTACCCGTAATTTTTCTTTCCTGGGCAAATGCGTTGGTTAATACCGCAAAGCCCAATAATAAAATGATAAGTAATTTTTGTTTCATGTGTTTTGTGTTTGTTAATTATTGTGTATTTAAAGAATACATTACCTGCTGTAAATCAGCTTTTTGAATGATAGATCAGGGTGAATTTTGGTTGGGTTGATGTAACGACATGTGCAGACAGTTAATAAAAAAATCAATACAGGCCTTTGGTGACCTTTTTGTTAAATTGTAATATTAGGAAACCAAAGCAGGCAGGGGTATGCGAGTATCACCCGCGGATATGCGGCAATCACCATTTTGATCATTACGGCATATTTTGGATGCGGGGCTCAATAGATTCTGTGCCCCGGAGGTAGTCATCAAGCTATGGGGTACGGAACCTCGTAGAGGTTGAAGGTTTGTAGCAATCAACAAGATCCCGACCAACGCCGTAGGTGTTGAACCCCATTTTGTTGCATACCTGCGGCATGCTTTCAAACTCAATTTATGTGCTGCAAACCTTATACTCCTAATGGAGTATCCTTGCTCCCATTAATAAAAGCTATTTCAGGACGGGTCAAAAATGACTTTTAAGTCATTTCATGTTAACCCCGAAAAGAGATTAAACGATTGATTATCAAATATTTGAAAAGTTTTTAAATTGAATTATGTTAAGTTGTGTTAACCCTGAATTTGAAATATAACTTGGCACAAAAAAGCCGGGGAGCTTTTACACTACCCGGCTTCAGTCAACCATCATTATAAATGTTATAGGGAACACCTGAATTTTAAAGGTGTTATTTCGTACCGGTTTTTAAACAGCCTGATGAACGAGCTTGGGCACTCGAAACCTACCAGGTTAACAATTTCGTTAATGGGGTAATTGGTTGTTTTTAACAGCAGCTTGGCCCGGGTTAAACGGGTTTGCATTAAAAACTGGTGCGGCGACTGATGAAACGCCTGCTTAAAAGTACGCAACAGGTGGTTAACCGAAAGGCAGGCATGATCGGCCAGGTCTTCCAGACTGATGTTTTGGTTAAAGTTGCTGAGCAAATACTCCCTGGCTAAATTTAAACGGCGCAATATCTCTACCTTGGTACTGCGGTTTAAAAACTTCAGCGATTCTATCTTTTTATAGATCTCCTGATCGTAAATGGTATAATAGTTAAGCAGGCAATGGTGCATGTACTCGTTTATCAGCATCTCGTTGTGTACGCCTTTATCCATATAATCACGCAGGTGCTGCACGTTAAAACGGATATCGCCTTTAAACGGATACAGGGTTTCACTAAAATCGTACTCGTGCACACGGCTACTGTTACGATCGAGCAGTTTACGCTCGTTCAGTTGCCAGCTGTTGCTGAAATCCTGTAAAAAGGCCTGATCAAAACCCATCGAGAACGACTCGACCGGCCTGGCCGAATCAATTTTGCTGGTATACTGGGTACCCTTATTCAATATCAAAAACTGATCGGGGTACAGGGTTAATTGCCTGCGGCCTATTTGGTATACTTCATCACCGCTAAATACAAAGCGGATATTAAAATCGTTAGTATGCTGTGTTTGCTGTTTGTGGCTGGTGGTATCGCTCCAAATTGTGTTATTGTTGCGAAGGGTTTTATTATATCTCATGGCATTTGGTTAAAGGTCGTCGTTATAGTTCCGTTCTTCAAGTAACATAAACCGGTTATCGCTATGGTCGCAAAACTCGGCGACCATCCCCACGGGTACATAATGCGGTTCTTTTGTAAAAATGAGGCCTTCGGCTTTTAAATAATGATAGTCCTTTAAGCAATCGTCGGTGCTTAGGATGACACAGTTTTTACCGCTTCTATATTCCCTGTTTTCGGCTATGGCTACCTGCACGTCATTATTTTCACTTTGAACCACTGTAGCCGGAGTATGCCCGTACAAGTCGAGCTTACTAACTACTCTGAATTTCAATTTGTCTGTGAAAAATTTAACTTGCTCTTCCATATTTTCGGTAAAAAACGGAATATATCTTATTCTCATACTTTATAATACTACCCGCGTTATTGTAAAATGGTGGTAATTGATTTTTGTACAAAGTGCACCTGAAATGGCACTTTTACATAGGCATTTGGTTACAATCCCGATCAGTTATAGTATTGTATTGTATGTTTCAAATTTAGACTATCAATTTAGTAGTCTTATCCCCCCGATAGGGGGATTTATTTTATTTTAACACTTTTTAACACATTAGGCGGGCATGCCTATGAAGGAGATGTGCAGATGTGCTTATGTGCAAATATGCAGATGAGGAATTAATACAGGATGGATGCAAACGCTATTATTGCCAAAATGCAATATGGTCAATTAGCAAATTAAATTATTTGCACATACGCATATTTGCACATACGCACATTAGATCAGCTTATTCTCCTTAGCCGTCTTTATCGCGTCGGCGCGGGAGTTTACATCCAGCTTAAGGTAAATGTTTTTGATGTGGCTGCGTACGGTTTCCAGGTCGATAAAAAGTTCCTTAGCTATCTGGCTGCGGCTTTTGCCTTCTACCACCAGTTCCAGGATCTGGGTTTCGCGCTTAGATAGCGGCGAATCCTGGTTTTTCATGAACGAACTGATGACCATGCGGGCAATGTTCACGCTCATGGGTCCGCCGCCTTCTTTTACTTCTTTTATCGATTCGATGATCTTTACGGCCGGGGTCCCTTTGGTTAAATAACCCGACGCCCCATTGGCCAGCGCATCGAAGATCTGCTTTTGCGATTCGTAAACGGTAAGGATAAGCACATAGCAATGGGGCAGCATTTTCTTTATCTTAGGCAGGGCTTCAATACCGTTGGTACCGGGCAGTTCAATATCCAGCAATATCACATCCGGCCTGTCGGCCACTAAATGGGGTGCCGCTTCATCGTAACTGGCGTATGAGTTAACCACATCATACCCCTCCGTATTGCCAATCAGGAAGGTATACCCGGTGCGGATGGTTTCATCGTCCTCAATAATTACAATTTTTATATCGCGTTCCATTTTATCAAATTTGTTGGTGATCAGCCCTTTTTATTTATCCTGAATATTAATTCAACAGTAGTCCCCTTGCCTTTTGCCGATGAGCTGGATAACTCGCCCCCTATCCGCCTGGCACGGGCCTTTACATTATTAAGGCCATGCCCGCGTTTAGTGGTTTCGGTATCAAAGCCAATGCCGTCGTCTGTAATGCGTAATTTCCCTTCATCGTTGCCTGGTTGAAATTCTACCTTCACCTGGTGCGCGTCGGCATGTTTCAATACGTTGTTCAGCAGTTCCTTAAATATCATGGTAATATTACGGCTGTATTCCATCGGCAGCTTTATAGCGGTTTGTTCGTCGCTGATACCCTCCATGCTAAAATCCACATGGGTATCCTCAAATATATCAATGCCTGTTTCCTTAATATGGTTTAATACTTCGTATAAATTATCGCTTTTGGGGTCCATTGCCCACAGGATATCCCGTGTACCGTTGTATAAGGCCGCCGCGTTTTGCTTGATCTGGAGTACCAGTTTTTTCTGTTCGGTTTTTTCCTCATCTAATTTGGCATCCAGTATATCACTTAGTACGGTTATCCGCGTAAGCTTGTTACCCAGGTCGTCATGAAAATCTTCGGCAGTTTGCTGGCGGATCTTTAGTTTCTCTTCGCGTTTCATGGCCTCCAGGGCACGCTGGCGCTGTATTTTACGCTGGTGGACCATGTTTTGTATCACTACCCCAACAAATATCAGGAACAGGATAACCCCTAACTGAAAAATATAGGTACGATAAAAAGGCGGAGTAATTTCAAAATTGAAGGTGGCCGTATTTTTTGATACCTGTCCATCGCCACTGATGGCTTTTACCTCAAAAGTATAATGCCCCGGCGGCAGCGAGGGATAATCAACCATATCGTTTTTTACCGGTGTGCGAAATTTATCATCTAAACCAATTAACCGGTACTGGTACGATACGCTTTCGGGATTTTTTAAATACACGCCCAAAAAAGATATAGCCAAATGGTTTTGACTATAGGGCAGCACCATATCATGGTACTCGGCCGGGTTGGTTAACACTTTCGATTTTGAATTGTCCTGCCCATATAATTTAACACTGTTGATAATAACATGCGGTGCCGCTGATGACGTAGCGGGTAGCGCTGTATTGTAGATAGCCAGGCCTTTGGTTGTGCCTACAAACATTTTATGATCGTGGTATAAAATGGCGTTTTGGTTCGATTCGATGATACGGTCTTTTGAATCGCCAGTGCTGTACATGGTGCAATCCATTGTTTTGGCATCGATAGATAAGCGGCTTACCCCTCTGCCGGTTCCTGCCCATATTAACCCATGCTCATCTGCCGCAAGGCTGTAAATGCTGTTGGCCTTAAGCCCGTCCTTCATCTGGTAGTTACGTACGCGGCCGTTGCTGCGGTCCCAAACATATATGCCCTGATCATCGGTACCTATAATGGCGAAGTTTTTATACTTCATCAGGCAATAAATAGATGATGAGTCTAACAGGTTTATTTTAAAACCGGGTACCGGTTTTTTGTTCACCAGCAAGCCCAGGCCTTCCTGCGTCCCATACAGCAGGGAATCTTTACCCAAAGGCAATAAGGCCGATGTATGCACGCTGACACCCACTGCGTTAAAATTGCCATTAGCATAATTGTAAATGCCCATTGGCGTGGCTACCCAAAGCAGGTTATCGGCATCTTCGGTTATAGCGAATACCGAATTATGATCAGTACCTTTTATAACCGTAAACTTATGGCCGTCGTATTTCCAAAAACCGCCAATGCTGGTACCTATCCATACCGTATCTTTATGATCCTTATATAAGGCTAAAACCCTGCGGTAACTCCCTCCCGTAGCATCAAACCAAAGGGTCGACAAGTTCTTTCCATCATAACGGGCTACGCCCCCTCCATCAATGCCAATCAAGGTGTTTTGCTTATTATCCAGCGCCAGGGCCATTACAATAGGCGTTTCTTTTACACCTTGTGATGATTGATCATAGATCACATAATCATCCCCATCGTACCGGTATACACCCGCGCCCTGTGTGCCCAGCCACAGGTTGTTATCCTTATCATTATAAATATCCGAAACAGAAGCGTCGGTAAAGCCATTGCGCGAATCAAACCGGATGAGTTTCCCCTGTTTCAGGCAATAAGCGCCGCTGGTAGTACCAATCCACAGGTTGCCCGCTGCATCCTGCTCCATGCTTAAAAATGGCCGGCGCGCATCCTTCAGCAAATCATCCGCATAGGGTGTAATGGTGTGGTTCTCTACCACAAACAGGTATTTGTAAGCCAGCATAAATAGCCGGTTTGGATTTTGCTTATCAAACAAAAGCTTTACGCCATATACATCGCTTATTGGTTTTGGCAGCATCACTATGTTTTCCCACCGACCGCCTTTTAGCGTAAAAATACCCACCTCCTTTACCGCCACTACCAATTGGCCTTGTTGGTTTACCGTAACGGTAGTAACCGAATTGGGCAGGCCGGCCACCTTTACCAGCTGTACACTTTTGCCCGTAACCTTAAACAAATGATTGCTCATGATACCCCAAATGGTGCCGCCGGCATCCTGGGTTAAGCGGGAAACCCACCCATCCTTTAAACGTGAGGGCATGGTATAGTTATACAGCCTTTGACCAATAAGACTGGTAAGCCCTTTATTGGTACCAAACCATACGGTGCCGTTCTTATCGCAAAAAACGGTGCTTACGCTATTATTCCTTAGTCCGGTTGCCTTCGATATGGAGTAGTTATCCATCCCGTCAAACCGGCTGGCGCCGCCTAAGGTTGCCATCCATAAGCGATGGTTATTATCCTGGTACAAGCGGTTCACCTGCGATTGTATCAGCCCGTTCTCGATATCGTAATGCGTGAAGGTATAACGCTGGGCAAATGCAGCATTAATATTTAAAAGGCAACACACAATTGCGGTTAAACTTGTAAAGCGGCGTATATAACCTGGTATTTTGTCCAATTTTAACAGTATAAAAGCCTGGTGGCAAAAGCCATTTTTCCAGTTTCAAAAATAGGGTTTATTAAAAATAATCGGTTCACCCGTTTAGGGTGAAAAGCAAACAGCCCCGGAATAACCCGGGGCTGTTTAAAATTACTGTTTTTATAAACAGGAAGCTATTAATTATTGCTTGCCGTAATATTAGGAACGGGGGTTGTATCCACTTTAGTTTTAGCATCTTCAAAAAACTTGCACACCTGGGTTATCTTCCATTCTTTGTTCTCGTTCTTTTCAAGCACCAGGTAATTATGCTGGGTAAATTCGTTGTATTTAAAATCAACTTTGGCTATGATCATCGCATCGCTTTTGGCCACGACCTCGTAGTTAGATTCGCAGTTTTGCTTAATACCGCCGCCATCTTTTTTAAGTTGCTCCATCAGGTTGTTTTTGCTGTGTACCAGCACTACATCGGCACGCGGGATTTTTACGCTGGCATCATCGCTTAACACCTTATCCAGCTTTTTGTAATTCCCGTTTACGTAACCATCAATATAATTGTTGATCACATCTTTATAGCTGGGGGCAACACCGCCATCCAGCGCATAAGTTTTGTTAACTGCGGCAAACGATCCTAAGATCATACATACCAGTAAAAATTTGTTTCTCATAATCTGTGATATTTCTTGTGATATTTTTAACCAAATATCATTTGAAAACCCGGGTGCTGATGTGCTGATACCACCCGCAGATATGCTGATAGCACTAATGAATATCCCCCTAAAAGGGTGTACCCATACACTTATTTTTTACTAAATTTGAGATAACCTAATTGCTCCCGTCATGAAAAATATCATTTTACCGGCAGTCCTGCTCTTACTATCATTTACCCCAATAACACAACAGGACAGCTTTAAACCCTTGTTTCAGCTAACCGGCGGCACCTGGAAAATGAAAACCACCAAAGGTTATACCTGCGAACAATGGAAGAAGATCAGCGATACCGAATTAAGCGGCTATGGTTTCAAAATAGCGGGCCGCGATACCACCGGCGAAGAGCAGGTACAGCTGATGATAAAAGATAATTATGTGTATTACATCCCTACCGTAAATGGGCAAAATGATGGTAAACCCACCCTGTTTAAACTCACATCGTCCTACAACGGTATTTATTTATTCAGTAACCCCGAACATGATTATCCCCAGGTAGTGGCCTACCAGTTTGTAGGGAAAGACTCGCTTAACGCCTGGATAGACGGCAACTTATACGGTAAAAAAAAGCGGATAGATTTTCATTACAGGCGGGTTAATTAGCTGTAACCTGCTTTTTCATTTGAAGCACCATTACCACGGCGTTATTACTTAACGCTTCCATATCAGCATCGTGCAGGTCCCAAAGCGCCAGGCCATCGCGCTGGTGCATCAGCCGGCCCTGTAATTCAAAAGCCCCGGCAACTACAAATGCAAAAAACAAGGCCCCTTCCCTAACCTGGTATAAAGTATCCTTCCGGCCATCAAACATGCCGATATGCAACGAGAAAGGTAAGGCTTTTAGCGAGTCGGGCTGACTGGTAGTCACCACATCTATCAGCGTATTTTGCTTGTCTTCAAAATCAAAATCGTACAGTTGGGGGATCAGTGATGCCAGGCCTGTATCGCCGGCCTTAAACTCCAGGTACAAAAAGTTAATGCGGTCATCATTATAAGGATTGGACAGTTCAATCATATTCCCAGCCGGCACATAACGCAATTGCACCTGGCCCACATCAACTATTCCGCCATTACCCAAGTCATCCTTGTAAGCTACCTCGCCGGTAATTGGGATAATTACCATCCAAACTGCCTGCACAGGCTGGTAGTTTGCTTTATGAGCGGGCATAAACAACTCATCATTCAGCGTAAGCAGGGACCCGAAGGCTTTTCTATGGGTATCAAAATAATCGCCATAATTAAAAGTACACCACCGGGTTAATCCTTCGGTTTCGGTAACACCGCGCTGATCGGCAAGGTAAATTTGTCCCGGTGATAGTTTTTCCATCTCAGCTGATCAATTTAATAGCATGTATATTTAAATAAGACTGCAACTGGAACAGGTTGGTTAATATTTCCGTACCACCAGGTATACTACTGCCCTCATTGCAGGGCGATACCAGCAGGTAATTATCTACCGTTTCGTGCCATATCATAGGTTCCGAAAAAAAGCTGACAGCCACTACATGCTTATCACGATCGTTAATATCCGAGTTAATGATCTCGAACTGAAAAGTATTGAATTTTAAAAAACGGCGTCCAAGTACATTCAGTATATCGGGCATAATATCGCCCAGTTGCTGCACATATCCGCTCACAGCAGGCGTTACCATAGCGGCCAGTTTTTGCGCATCGGGCACATGGCGTAGCAAATCGGCATAGGATGTATAAGGTGTGCCTGCACTAAAATTCTGGGCCTGCATTTTAAACTCCATGTAACTGTCCTCGTACACCAGCTTATCCCATGGCAGTATAGGATTTGGCCTGATAATTTTACGGTAACAAAGGGTAATGACGCGTTCGCTCATATTATCAATAGGAAAAAGACGATAAAAGATTAGTCTTCAACGCCTTTGTATATTTAAATATACCGAATATTCTTTATGCCGAAACGCTGAGGTTGATGGATAATGCAAAGCCTGCCGATGTACTGCCTGTAACAGTAGCAATTTCAATACCGGCGGTATCATCGCTGAATACGCCATCGCTTTTGTTGTAGGTATAACCGGTCATCCCTTTGGCGTACCCGTTTACCGCTACCAAAGCCGTACCGGTACCCTCTGGAAAAGCAATTTGGGTAACCTTTAACGATGTGCCCGACGCGCTGTAAATATGCACATGGATATGCGTAGCGCGGCCACTGTACCATCCGGGGAAAATACTGGTAAAAGTTACGGTGCCGGTTGAATCGGTTGTTTGCCGGCCGCGTAAAAAGTGAACTGCTGTATAATTAGTGCTTTGCATACTGGTGCCACCATACTCCGAGTAATTGCCTTCGGCATCGCAATGCCAGATATCAACCAATAATCCCGATAAGGCGTTGCAATTATTATTGTGGTTAACTACCGTAATTTTTGCGGTCATTGTATACCCGGTGCGGCCGTCGGTAATATCGCTGCGTACGTATGATGCTGGGGCTTTGGTAGGGAACGGGCCTTCGGTTTCATCAGGGGCAATAGTGCAATTATTGCTGGTGGTTGCCCCACCTGTTGTGGTGGTGGTTGTCCCGGTGGTGGTAGTATCGGTAGTGGATACACTATCTTTTTTACAGGCGGCTATCAACGCTGTACCCGACGCGGCTCCTATCATTAAGCTTTTTAAAAAGTTCTTCCTTTCCATGATATGGTCTCCTTTAATTAAGTTTTAGTTATTCTTTGTTGACCAAACATACCACGGCACTATCAGCTCAGGAAAGATGTATCGGTTAATGGCAGCATTGTATCGATCGAATACGATTAATCACAAAAGAACATAAAGCCATATCTACTTAATTTCTATTTTTGGGCAGAATGAACATTGACCCATTAAGCGTATCGTTATTTGAAATGCGGCTGGAAGAGATCCACCGGCAGGATCCCTGGCTACGCTACGAGATGAGCATCCGCGATTTTATTGCGCTGTTCCCCATGCGCTATAAAAATGGGCGCCCGGTTAAACCCGAGCATCCGGCCGTGGTGGGTGTCGACCGTGAGGTTTTTCTGAAAGTATTAGTGGCTTTTAGTCAGTCATTCCCGGTAAGATAAATAAAGCGCTATTTCACCAAAAAGGCGGCCCCCTTTCAGTTGCCGCCAATCATTCAACCTAACAATTATTATCTTAAAGCCTGCACATTTGCATAATCCGCAAACTTGCACATTCATTTATTTCAATGCCACGCTGCTATAAATATGATATTCGCCCGGTGCCAGGTTAATGGTATAGGGCAGTGCAACGGTTATGGTGCTGCCGCTCATATAATCATACCAGGTACCGGCGGTTGGGAAAGCTACGGTAGCCGATTGCGTATTCACATCAAAGTTACCGGCAACCACCACATTTACACCTGTACCTGTCAGCATAGCTGTTTTAATTGATCCTGATGAATTATAGGTGATGGTTGATGTATTGAACACCGGGTTACCCGTCTTCATCCTGATCAGTCTGCCGAACACGCTGTACAGATGACGGCGCTGGGTAACGTTGTTATAATCCCAATGGATGGGCTTTTCACCCGTGCGCCCGTTCTGATCGATGGTGATATCATACCCCAACTCGCCAAACTGCCAGATCATTTTTGGCCCGGGCGCGGTAAGCAGGAATGCAGCGGCAGCCTCCTGCCGGGCAAGGCCGGTATTCAGCGTTTTTACATTATATCCGCCCGCGCCGGTGGTGTTGCCAAATTGCTCGTTCTTGTACATCAGGCGCTCCTCGTCATGGCTTTCCATATAGCTCACTATATTATCAGGCTGGGTAAACCCGGCGTGACTGGTATAATACAGCCGCGAAAAGTTTGAAGTAGGTACCCAACCCATCGTAGCCTCGTTAAAATTATAGTTGATGTTGCTCCAAAGCATCATGCCGTTATCCGATAGTTCTTTTTCTTCCTGATCAACCGCGAAGTGTTCCAGTATCACATAAAAGTTATTGGCATCAACGCTTTTAATGAAGTTATTATAATCCTTCCAAATGGCTACCCTGCTGGCATCGTAAGCGGCAAAGGTGCCGTCATCGGTACTCGTTTTTTGGGTGAAGCCTTTGGCCAGATCAAAGCGGTAACCATCAATATGGTACTCCTGCATCCAAAACTTCATGACGTTTTTAGAGAAGTACTTGGTAGCGGCGCTTTCGTGGTTAAAATCATACCCTACGTTATAGGGGTGCTTAGGATCAACATTAAACCAGGGGCTATTGCTGGCAGGCTTTTGCGTGGCCTGGTTAAAATAAAGCTGTACCATGGGCGATTGCCCGAACGAGTGGTTCAGTACCATATCCAGTATCACGGCCATACCCCGGGTATGGCATTCGTCTATTAAAGCTTTCAGATCGTTTTTAGTACCATAATACTTATCAGGCGCAAAGTAGAACGATGGGTTATATCCCCATGATAAATTCCCCTCAAATTCATTTACCGGCATCAGTTCAACAGCGTTTACACCTAAATTGGTAAGATAGTTCAGCGTATCTTTAATAGTTTTATAGCTGTGGGTGCCTACAAAATCGCGCACGTGCAATTCATAGATCACCAGATTCTTTTTATCGGGACGGGCGAAGCTGGTGTTTTTCCATGTATAGGCGGTTTGATTGGCCTGCATCACACTCACAATGCCGGTTTGCCCGCTTGGGTAAGCTTTTAAGTTGGGATATACGGTTGACGCGATATACTGATCGTTCGATGGGTCGAGCACCTTCTCACAATAAGGATCGGCTACTTTTAAAGTACCATCCACTAAAAACTGGTAGGCGTATTCTTTATTAGCATCCAAACCGTCAACCTGTACCCACCAGTTATTGCCATCGGGGGTAATGCTCATGGCAGTTGGCTGCCAGTTATTAAACTCCCCAATTACAGATACGGCTGTTTTGCCAGGCGCGTAAAGGTTAAAAATAGCCGATGCCCCGGCATTGATATAGGTTACCCCATCTTTAGCGCCCGAAGGCAATGCCTTACCGCCCGTTACCGGTGGGTTGGTTGTGGTGCCTGTACCATCGTCGGGTACCGGGTCTATGCTTTTTTTGCCGCAAGCCACACTTAACAACAACACTGATGCTATCAGCAGTAAAAATAATCTCTTCATAGATATAGCTATTAAAACTTAACCGACCTTTAATTTTTTAGATATCCTGATGTCGCGGCCATCCTGCACGTACAGTACCGAAACCGCCGCGCAAAGCATAAACAGGCCAGCCAGCACAATGGCGTAAATAGACTGGCCGCCAAACAGGCTCTTCACTATCCAGCCGCCAAAAAAGCCGTTCACAATTTGCGGCAGGGTAATAAACAGGTTGAATATGCCCATGTACACCCCCATTTTTTTAGCCGGGATAGACCCTGAAAGGATGGCATAAGGCATAGCCAGAATACTGCCCCAGGCCAGGCCAATGCCTATCATAGGCACTACCAGCATATTGGGGTTTTGGATAAAAAATACCGATATCAAACTAATGCCACCTGCAATCAGCGAGAAAGCGTGCGCCATTTTACGACTGGTTAGCCTGGCAATAGTTGGCAAAAACAAGGCATAAATAGCCGAAACGCCATTATAAATGCCGAAGCAAATCCCCACCCAGTTACCGGCATCGGCAAATTTGGTTGAAGTGGTATCGCCGGGGGCAACGTGGTAAACATGTTCGGCAACGGCAGGCGCCATAAATACCCACATAGAGAATAAGGCAAACCACGAGAAGAACTGCACCAGCCCCAATTGCTTCATGGTAGATGGAATATGCTTCAGATCGGTAAAGATGGACAATAAGCCTTTGTGGCTATCCTCCACTTCTTCGTTATCAAACTGGTTATAAACTTCGGGCGGATATTCCTTTGTTGTCAGCATCGTATACAGTAAACTGGCTATCAGCACAAAAGCGCCAGTATAAAACGAGAACAGGATATTATCCGGGATATGACCCTTAGGGGCAATTTTGGCAATGCCAAAATTCTCTGCAAAAATATAGGGCAACCACGAACCGGCCACTGCCCCTATCCCTATTAAAAAGGTCTGTACTGAAAAGCCAAGTCCGCGCTGGGCATCGGGCAGGTTATCGGCAACCAACGCCCTGAAGGGCTCCATAGCCACGTTAAAGGTAGCATCCATTACCATCAGCATGCCTGCACCCACCATCAGCGGAGGCAAAAACATCAGCATAGATGAATTTGGCATCAGCACCAGGGCCACAGCGGCCAGTAATCCGCCGGTTAAAAAGTAGGGCTTACGCCGGCCCAGCTTGTTCCAGGTACGATCGCTGTAATGACCAATAATAGGCTGAACGATCATACCAGTAATAGGCGCGGCCAGCCAAAAAAGCGACAAATGTTCTACATCGGCCCCAAAGCTTTGTAATATATGCGAGGCGTTCCCGTTTTGCAGCGCGAACCCAAACTGTATCCCCAAAAAACCGAAGCTCATGTTAAAAATCTGCCAAAAGCTTAATCTTGGCCGCTCTAACACTTTCCTTGCCGCGGGTTTCACAACATCTCCTTCAAGCGCTATCATTTCTTCAATTCTATTATTAAGGTGGTTTTAGCAGGGATGGTTAGCTGCTGTAAATTGGTTATCGGTTTGCCGGTCAGCACGTCCAGACCGCTGTTAAAGCCGGCCATGCGTTCGGTAAAGTATCCGGTGTTTAGTGTGGCCTCCTTATCGTTACCGTTATAGGCTATCATTACCGTTTTTTGCGCATCATACCTGAAATAGGTGTAAATGCCATTACGCGGAACATATTGCATCAGCTTACCGGTTTGCAGGGCGGTAGTGTTTTTACGATAGTTAGCCAGCGTGCGTACAAAATCAAAGGCTTCATTCTCTTTTTTATCGCGGCCTTCAGCGGTGAATTTGTCCTTTTTATCCCCTGCCCATCCGCCGGGAAAATCAAGGCGTACCAGGCCATCCGGATTGCTGTAGTTCTTCATCAGGATCTCATCGCCGTAATACATTTGCGGCACGCCGCGCATAGTGAGCAGCATAGCCATCCCCGATTTAAACCGGGTAAAGTCCTCGTTCACCATCGAGTAAAAACGGCTCATATCGTGGTTATCTAAAAAGATGGTATTACGGGTAGGGTCCTGGTACATAAAATCCTGCGCTATAATATTGTACAGGCGGTTAACACCGTCAGTCCAGCCATCTTTGCCATTCAGTGCTTCATAGATCGCGCCCTTGATCTGCGCGTCG
Source organism: Mucilaginibacter sp. GW821-FHT07H05 (assembly GCF_059418485.1). Classification (NCBI taxonomy): domain Bacteria; kingdom Pseudomonadati; phylum Bacteroidota; class Sphingobacteriia; order Sphingobacteriales; family Sphingobacteriaceae; genus Mucilaginibacter; species Mucilaginibacter sp. GW821-FHT07H05. The sequence goes on along the minus strand of NZ_JBWKPY010000009.1, from coordinate 264,431 downwards.
GTAATGCCGGGCAGGTGGGTATCAAAGCCACGGTTAACGGTATTACCCTGGGTAAAAAACGCCTGGTTAGCAACCGACCATACCAATGTTTCGCCGAAGATGGAGAGGTGCGGGAATTCGGCTTTTACTTTCTGTGCCCAGTCGGCCATGTAAGCGGGATCATTATATGGATAGGTATCCAAACGGAACCCGTCTACCCCGGCATACTCTACCCACCAGATGTGGTTTTGGGTGAGGTAATTTTGCACATAAGGATTACTTTGGTTAACATCTGCCATGCGGCGATCGAACCAGCCATCCAGCATTTGTTTTTTATCGGCAGCACTGCCGTGCGGATCCATCACAACCGCATCCCTGAAATTAGAGTTGGTATATTGGGGCCATTGGTGTACCCAGCTTTTCATCGGCATATCCCGGATCAGCCAGCCTTCGGTACCGGCGTGGTTGTGTACCAGATCCTTAATTACCTTCAACCCTGTTTGGTGGCATTTAGCTACCAAGGTTTTGTATAGCTCGTTGGTGCCGTAACGCGGGTCAACTTTGTAATAGTCGGTCACCGCATAGCCATGATACGATGCCTGCGGTTCGTCGTTCTCAATTTCGGGGGTCAGCCATATCGCGGTAACACCTAAATCCTTCAGATAACCCAGGTGATTAATGATCCCCTGCAAATCGCCGCCGTGACGCGAATAAATGGAATCCCTGTTCAGGCCTGTTTCCCGCATGCCGGGAATGACATCATTTTTGGTGTCGCCGTTAGAGAAACGGTCGGGCATGATGAGGTAGATCAGATCTTTATTGGTCACCCCCTGTGCCCATTGGGGCGAGTGGTTGCGGGTCTTTAACTCGTAGGTATAAACCAAATCCTTTGCACCGGCTTTTTTAAAGCTGACAGGGAACTTACCGGCTTTTGCCGCGGGTGAAATTTCCAGATCGATAAACAGGTAATTGGCGTTCTCTACTTTATGCACGGCCGCCAGCTTTACACCGGGATAGTTTAATTTAACTGTACTCCCGGCAATATTTTGGCCATGAACAATTAACTGTAGCTTAGGATTTTTCATACCCACCCACCAAAAGGCAGGCTCTACCCTGTCCAGCGCGGATATTTGCGCAAACAGGTATCCCGAAAGGAAAAGAAAACAAAAGGTGGTAGTTAATTTAAATTTCATGTGCTGTAATGGCTTTATTACTTGCATAGGATTGGAATTAGCGCAATAAGTGCGGGAGGTTATTTAAACACTCATCCGCATAGGGTTACGGATGAGTGTTGTTTGAATGATCTTATTGCTTTACCAATGTATATTTTGCTGTAGCAGAAGTATTAATTTTACCTGGGTCATCTGATTTGTAAACCGGGGTAAAAGTCAACTTATAATTACCTGCAGTTGCGATAGGGATATTATTGTTATCGTTATTGTTTAAGGTAGACCCATCGGCACCGGTTTTTGGTATACCAAAGCTAATGCCCCAATCGTGATTCATCCTTACTTTAAATTCGCCCACGGTAAACGGTATAGTGCCTTCCCAGGCCAGGGTGCCGTTATTGTATTTTAAATCGGTATCGGTACTCCAGGCTGTACCCGGGGCAGCGTTGCCTATGACACTGAAATAATTGGCCGAAGCAATAATTAATGTATTGGTATTTAGATTAGCCACCAGCATATACTGGCCCGCAGCCGGAACCGAAATATCGCCACCCGAAGTGCTGATACCTGTACCGCCGGTTGTACCGTAGGCCACGTCCCATTTTTTAAGCGGTGTGATCTTGAAAGCCAGGTTGCCGGCCGTAAAGTTGATGATACCGGTATACACGCCATTACCTGTTGCAGATTGCAGGCTATCGGCAGTTGGCGGGTTCCATCCCTGATAAGCACCGGGAACGTAAATGTAAGATACCAGCGGGAACGGGGTTGCTGTTACCGTAAGTACGTTTGAATAAGTGATGCCAGCCGTTGCGCTTAACGATGTTTTTAAGCGCACCTCTAACTGGGCGGCAACATTCACCGGCAAATTCATGGCCAGCAAAATGTTATTAAACTCCTGCACGGTATAGCTTTTGGCTAAAGTGCCGGTTGGTAAAGGCACGTCCATTGGGGCTGCAAAGCTGGTACCTTTTACAGCTAATTGAAAGGCATAAGTAACGGCCGCGTTATAGCCGTAGCTTTGGGTTGTACCGGTTAGGGTAATTGCCGTATTGGTTAAGTTGGCTTTTACCAAAGCCGGGGTTGTGGTCGATGCGGTTAACACACTGGGCGAACCGGTACCGGCAACAGCTTTTATTTCGTCTTTTTTGCATGACGACAGGAGCAGTGCGGCCAGGCACCCGGTCATCATTAAGCTTGTAAAAATCTTTTTCATTAGTTTAATTGATTAATGTTTATAGATATTTATGGGTTAAAGGCCGGGTTGATATCAACGCCGGCCTTAATTTTTTATTAATACCCGGTGTTTTGTACCAGGGTTGGGTTAGCTGTAATATCGTCTGATGGTATAGGGTAAACATTACGGTATGACTCAACACCTTTACCGCCTGCTACGCCACCTTTAAACGGCCACAGGTATGCGGCATCGGTAAATCTGCCGTAACGTACTAAATCTGTACGGCGGAAACCTTCCCAGTATAATTCGCGGGCACGCTCGTCCAGGATAAAATCAAGCGTAATAACCGCTACGTTGCCTGTGGCATTACCATAGGCACGGGTGCGGATCTTATTGATGTTGGCTACAGCGGTAATCAGATCGCCACCGGTACCACCGCGTAAAACAGCTTCGGCATAGATCAGGTACATTTCTGATAAACGGAAAAGCGGGAAATCAACATCGGCAAAATCCAGGCTTTGGCCGGCTGCGCCTGTGCGGGTTACGTTACGGTATTTGGTAACTGCAAAACCATCGGTAAAGGTGCTTTGATCTTTGATCTCGATATTTTGACCGTTAGTATAAAACTGCGACCTTTTATCGGCTGTGCCGGTGTAATCAGGGAACAGGTTAGGCAGGTTTTTGGTAGTGCGCGCGCCGGCCCAGCCACCGCTGATACCAAAGGTACTTGCGCTTTCCGACCCGCCAACAGGGGCATGGGTTAAAAATGTGGTACCACCATAGCTTTGGGTGTGCAAACCATCATAATTAATGGTCAGGATGTTTTCGTTGGTGTTTAAGTTATTATCGGCCAGCATAATCCATGGGTAATTAGTGATCAGCGTGTAACCGGCAGCAATTACTTTTGATGAGTAGGTAATGGCTTCGGTATAACGCGGTGTACCGGTATAAACACCCGCATTCAGGTATAAACGTGCTAATAAAGCCCAATCGGCAGCCTGATCGGCGCGACCGTATTCGTTAGTTTTTGGCGCGGCTAATAATGGGTCTATCGCTTTCAGCTCCGACTCGATATAAGCGAACACGGCAGCGCGACCTATTTGCTTGGGCACGGTTACACCGATGACATCCGCATCAGTAACAAACGGAGGGTTACCAAAGGCATCCATAAGTACCCAGTATTGGAAAGCCCTTAAAAACCGGGCTTCGGCGCGGTATTTACGGATATTATCGGCATCGGTACCAGAAATACCACGGCCGCTCAATTTATCATCGGCCGATTGCCTGATGAAATCATTAGCCAATGTGATCTGGTATAACGAACGGTAATACAACCCCTTCAGGAAAGGGTTGCTTGACGACCAATTCATGTTGTGAAAATCCTGGATGCCTACGTCGCCCCAGCTAATTACGGCTTCATCGGTACTTAATTCCTGCGATTTCCAGAACAGGCGTAAAAAGTCGGATGTACCTTCGTCAATACCTTTAATATCCTTGCTGTTGTCGTCGCCGGCGGGGCCTATATTGCCTGTTAAGGCATAAGCGCCGTAAACCTTGGCAAATGCCTGCTTGTAACCGGCTGCCGTGGTGTAAACCGTTGCCGCGGTAACATCATTGGTAGGCAGCAAGTCCAGCTTTTTGGTGCACGAAGCCAATGAACCTGTAAGGATCATTACAATTAAGGCTTTGTTAATTATATTTCTTTTCATATCGGTTTATTTTTAATCGTATGTGTTAGATACGGTGGACTTAAAATTTAAGATTTAACCCTAAAACAAATGTGCGTGGGCGTGGATAAAGGTTGTTATCTATACCGCCACCCTCAGGGTCAACGCCTTTATAGTTGGTGATAATAAATACATTCTGCACATTACCGGTGATACTTAGGTTGGCCGAATTGTTTAATATTTTCCCAAAGTTGTAGCCCAGGTTCACATTATCCATCCGCAGGAACGAAGCGTTTTGAATGTAATAATCAGACAGTACGTTTTTATCGCTATTGCCGCTTAAACCGCTTTCTAATACGTTGGTCGATCCGTTGTTCAGGATACCCAGCGGGTTTAAAATATTACGGGTTGTACCAGTGCTCGAGAACACGTTGTTGTAAGCATAGTTACCTAAGTTGGCCCTGGCGGTAAAACCTAAATTCCATTTTTTATAGCTGAAATTGCTGGACATGCCCAGGAAGAATTTAGGGTCGGGGCTTTTGTATTTGTACAGGTCCTGTTCGTTAATAATACCGTCCTTGTTCCGATCTACAAATACACCATCAATTGGTTTGCCGTTTAAATCGTATACCTGCTGATAAACATAAAATGAGTTACGCTGCGAACCAACCGAGTTGATTTGGATGGTGTTACCTGTACCGCCCGAAATACCGCCGGTTTTGTTACCCACAAAAGTTGGATCGTTTACAATGGTTAGCTTGGTGATATTGTTTTTGTTGTAAGTGGCGTTAAACGCAACATCCCAGCTTACATCTTTTTTACGGATCACCTGCCCGTTGATAGAGAACTCTACACCGCGGTTAACCATATCGCCCACGTTGGTTACAATCTTGTTGGAGAAACCCTGACCGGCAGAGATATTTACCTCGTTTAACAGATCGGTAGTGTTTTTGTAATAAAAATCTATACTACCGGTAATGCGGCCATTTATAAAGCCGTAATCTATACCAACATTGGTAGTGGCGCTTTGCTCCCATTTACGTTTAGGGTCATATCCGGCAGGCCTGTACAGCGGGTAAAAGGTATTACCGAACTGGTATTGGGCGGTTTGGTTACTTAAGGCGTAGTACGAAGCATAATCGTAGTTACCAATACCATCCTGCTGGCCAGTGATACCATAACCTACACGGATCTTCAGATCTGACAATACTTTTGACTCTTTCAGGAAAGCTTCATCCTTGATTTTCCAGGCAAATGCTCCTGAAGGGAATACCGCGAAACGGTTATCGGCACTAAACCTTGATGAACCATCGCGACGAACGGTACCGGTTAACAGGTATTTATCGTCGATAGTTAAATTTAAGCGGCCATAGTAGGATAATAACCTGTGCTGCGGCTTATCAAATGGATAGTTGGGTTTGCTTACCACTGTGTTATCGGTAGTATAATCCGGGAAGTTGGTATTAGTGGTGGCATAATCGTAATACGCATAACCGGCAACCGCGTCTATACGGCTGTTAATGGCTTTTATATCTTTAACATAATTTAAGTAAGCCTCGAAAGTGGTATTTTGGATAGTGGTTTTGTATTGGTTATTTACCCCGCCATGTAAAACGTTGTTAGCATCTTTATACCTTTTATAGCTGGCAGCCGCGCTGTCTGATACTACAATAGTTCCGGTTCCTTTTGATACATCGTAACCAAAGTTCACATTGGCATGCAAATCGGGCAGGAAATGGAATTTGTAATCTAACTGCAGGTTACCAACACTGCGTTGTACCTTGCTTTTATCAAAACGCTCCTGCAATAAACCAACCGGGTTTAGCGGCGCTAATGATTTTAAACCAGTGTTAGTATTACCGGCATCTAACCATTGGTAATAACCATCAAACCTTTTACTGGCAACAGTTACCGGTTTGGTTGGGTCAAAGCTTACAGCCGCGCCAATAGCGCCTTCATTAGCAAAACGCACTTTGCTGTCTGATCCTTTCAGGTTCAGGTCGATTTTTAAATGGTTATCAAAAAGTTTAGGCGACAGGTTGACCGAAGCCGATGTACGGTTAAGTGAGCCTGTTTTTAAAATGCCATTTTGATCAAGATAACCAACCGACACCCGGTATGGCATATTTTTGATACCGCCCGATACGCTGAAGTTATTATCGTTACTGATAGCGGTATGATAAATTTCCTTTTGCCAATCGGTATTGGCAGTACCTAATAAAGCTATTAGCGCGGGTGTGCCGTTAGCTTTTACAAAATCCCTGAACTGATCGGCCGATAAAACACTAACTTCCTTTGGTAAGGTACCGGCAGATGCCATAGTATTAAACTCGAATGTTGGTTTACCTGCAACACCTTTTTTAGTGGTGATAATAATTACACCGTTTGATGCCCTTGAACCATAAATGGCGGTAGCCGAAGCATCCTTTAATATGGTGAAGGTTTCGATATCGTTAGGGTTAATTAAACTTAATGGATTAGGTGCACCCGGAATAGCGTCGTTGCTGAGCTGCACGCCGTCCACCACAATCAGCGGATCGTTACTGGCATTTAAGGATGCGCCGCCGCGTACGCGAATAGTGCTGCCCGCACCCGGCGCGCCGCTGTTTGAGGTGATAGAAACACCCGCTACCTTACCCGATATTAATTGCTCGGGACTGGTAATGTTACCTGTTTGAAAATCTTTTGAGCTTACAGTGGTAACCGAACCGGTAAGGTCCTTTTTCCTGACGGTACCATAACCTATTACAATAATTTCGTTCAGGTTTTTGGCCGATGGCTGCAGGTTAAAGTTAACCGTGGCGTTATCTGCACCAAGGCTTACTGTTTTTTGCAGCGATGTATAACCCACAAAGCTGGCGGTAAGCGTATAGGTGCCGGCTTTTAAAGCGTTAATTTTATAAACCCCATTTACATCGGTTGATGAGGCAATGGTGGTGCCGCTAACCGTAATGGTTGCTCCCGGTAGTGTTTGGTTGTTCTCGTCAACAACTTTACCGGTAATACTTCTTGTTTGCGCAAATACCTGGTACGATATTACCAGCACTGCAAAAAGGAGCATGTACTTTTTAAGATAATTATTTCTCATTTAATTTATTTTTAAGTTAATAATGGCTTGGTCGGTTATCCCTGGCTGGGCAGGCTAATGGCTGTATGGCCATCTTTGGTTTCTTTGTACTGTTTTAGGTTGGGTAAAGTTTTATCATACTCAGGTTTAATTAACAGTTTAAAAATCATTGAATAAGCAGCTTTAAAACATGCTAAATCCTTGCGCTAAATACATTTGCAAATCCGCAACACGCATCAAGCCCAATTGGCAATCATTTTATATCGGCGTACAGGAAAAAAATATAATTGGTTAAATGTCTGCAAACACTACCTGTTTATTCGGCTAAATGTTTTTACGACAAGACAAAGTAAGTTGGGTTAATTACGGTAACCTATTTATTTATTAAAAATTTAAAAAAATATCGCATTTTTAAAAATCAATTATCTGATAATCAAATGATTACAAAATAAGTTATTGTAAAAAATTTAAATAGAATTGCAATGTTTTTAATGCAGAAGGACTATAATTTGCAATGCAGTTTGTAAAGACACAAACTGCGGGATGGATACAAACAGCAAAAACGGAAATCAGCCTAAATCAAAAATCAACGGTCAAGGTCAACCGCCTTAATGGCCATTATCCGATGCTCAAACTCATCGCCATGAATGAGCGCCTTGGCTTTGATACGCATTTTATATACGTAAATGGTTTTTTCGGAGTACTCCAGTATTTTGGCAATGGTTTCGGTATCAGCAATACCCATACGCATCAGGGCAAATATGCGCAGGTCGGTGGTCAGTACTTCGTTCTCTTTTGGCCAAATCTGGTCTTCCTTGTTAAACAGGGCATTAAACTCCTCAATAAAATTGGGGAAGATCTTAATAAACACATGGTCGAAGGTATAAAACAAGGTATCCCGCTCCTTTTTAATATTGATGTTATTAGCCATCAGCTGGATATCATCGTACTTTTTGATAGACAGCTTAGTATCAACCGATCGCTTAATACGCTCTAACTGAAGGATGTAACCCGATATCACATTAAAGAAATAGCCGATATAATCTTCTTTGATCTTGGTGCCCTCCAACAATTTCACGTTCACCTTTTCCAACTGCACGTTTTTATCATCAATGATCTTTTCCTTCACCTTCAGCTTTTTATTCTGCTTATATAACAGGATAGAAACCATAACAATTAACGCGGCCAGTACGGTAAGCACACTCAGGAAAATGATAAAACGGCGCTCCTCCCGTTCTATATAAGTCAGCTTTTCAGATGCTACGATGGGGAGCAGACTACCTATCTGGATCTTCCGTTGGCGCGCGCCGTAAAATTCGGCATCGGCCAGGGCGTGTTCCAGCGCCAGGTAGGCATTTTTAATATCCCCTTGTTTGTATAAGATCTCGGCCAGCCAAAAGAGCGCCAGGGTTTCCTTGGTCGATGAGCGGATATCGCTGATGGTGGCCTTGATCAATAGTTCAATACACTTTTCCTTTTGCGGCGTGTTCAGATAAACATTGCTTAAGGTTGAAGATACGATGGCGTACTGGTGTTCGGTCAGCTTACGCGGATCCAGCAGCTTATTAAAAATAACCGCAGCCGAATCAAATGCGCCGTTCCTGAATTTCTTGTATCCCGTCAGGTAAATATTGTCGTAAGTACCGGGCGCGCTTAGCGCAATAGCCGAATCGATATACATATTGGCCAGTTCCTTATAGCGGGGGGCGTAGTGGCGGTCGTTATCGTAATTGGCCAAATCGTAATAGGCGCGTGTCATAATGGAATAGTATTCCATTTTTACGCTATCGTTCAAATCGCGCACATCAATCCCGTGCATGCTATCAAACGTTTCTTTAAACATACCCGACGACAGCAGGATGAAGCCCACTTTTATCTTACTGAAATCCTCCTTAGGCTTATCATGCAGGGCGTGGCTTAAGTACTGCAATCTATTGGCATATACATAGGCCGAATCGTACTGGTACGATTTATACTCATCATACAGCTTATTACAAATATCAAACTGGGTTTTTAAATTACTGGCCGGAACGTGGATCAGTGAGTTTTTAAGATGCTGTATCCTTGCTTCCTTGTTCTGATCGTATAAGCTTTTTTTATTGAACTCCAGCTTCAACTCATCAAACAGGCTATCCGTTTTTGAGTTTGAAAACGCGGCAAACGATAAAAAAATAAAGCAAGTCAGTAAAAACCCCTTTATAACCAGGGAATAACGATCTAATTTGTATATCATTTAATGTTGACCAATATTAGGCTTTCCGGAATAAGTTATTAAGCTAACGATATATTTGCAAACAGCAGCAAAACTCAAAGGTTGATTTCCAAAAATATGAATTAATGTGCAAATGTGCGTATATGCAAATGCGCATATTAAAAGCCCGGCCTTACATTTTTATACCTCCTATGTAACTTATCCGTGTATTTTCTTATTTGCACATTTGCATATACGCACATTTGCATATTTTTATATTAAATTTGATTATAAACTAAGATTTTATGGCAACATATCACTTATCCGTTAACAACAAGCCGGTAACCGTTAACGCGGATGCCGATACCCCCCTGCTATGGGTATTGCGCGATCATTTAAACCTGGTTGGCACCAAATTTGGCTGCGGTATAGCTGCCTGCGGCGCCTGCACAGTACACATAGATGGCGCCGCGGTACGTTCATGCTCGTTCCCGGTAGCTGCTGTGGCAACGGCTAAAGTAACCACCATTGAAGGCTTAAGCGCCACGGGTAACCACCCGGTGCAGGCGGCCTGGTCAGAGATGGATGTGGCGCAATGCGGCTATTGCCAGTCGGGCCAGATTATGGCAGCGGCAGCTTTATTAAAACGCAACCCCAACCCAACCGATGCGGATATAGACGCGCAAATGACCAATATATGCCGCTGTGGCACACATACCCGTATCCGGCGGGCAATTCACCTGGCCGCAAAGAAAGGAGCTAAGAAATAATGGAAGCAGTATCACGCCGTAACTTTTTAAAAGTAACCAGCATTGCCGCGGGCAGCAGCCTGGTGTTAGGCTTTAATTTTTTAAACGATGCTATAGCGGGCGGTCATTTAGCCGATGCCGTTTTTGCGCCCAATGCTTATATTACTATTAACAGCGCCGGACTGGTTACTTTAATGGCCCCCAACCCCGAGATTGGCCAGGGCATTAAAACCGCCTTGCCCATGATATTGGCCGAGGAACTGAATGTAAAGTGGGATTCGGTATATGTAGAGATGGCCCCGCTCGATCCTAAATACGGCTCGCAAACGGCCGGAGGCAGCGGCGCTATCAGGAGCAGGTTTGCACCTATCCGCAATGCCGGGGCAACCGCCCGGCAAATGCTTACCACCGCCGCGGCCCGGCAATGGAATGTTAAAGAAGAGGAGTGCTATGCCGAAGACGGCCACATTATACACAAGCCAACCGGCAAAAAACTGGGCTATGGCGAACTGGCCGCTAAGGCCGCTACCCTCCCTGTCCCCGCAGATGTAAAACTGAAAGATCCGAAGGATTTTAAGATCATTGGCACCAGGATATCGAATATTGATAATCAAAAAATTATTACCGGCAAACCTTTATACGGCATAGATACCCGCCGCGATGGGATGCTATTTGCCATGGTATCGCGCCCGCCGGCCTTTGGTAAAACCTTTAAATCATTTGATGATACCGAAACCCGCAAAGTAACGGGTGTAAAAAATGTAGTACAGGCCCATGGCGTTGTTGCTGTGCTGGCCACATCAACCTGGGCCGCTAAAAAAGGCCGCGATGTATTAAAAGTGGTTTGGGAAGATAGTAGTCCACTGGAAAGCACCGCCGACCACGAAACAGCCTTTGCCGCGGCAATTGATACCAAAAGCGAAAAACCGGTACGTAACGATGGAGATATGGACGCGGCTTTAGCTTCGGGTGGCAAAGTGATAGAGGCCGTTTACTCGGTACCAAACCTTTCGCACTCGCCCATGGAGCCGATGAACTTTTTTGCCGACGTAAAAGATGGCAAAGCCGATTTATACGGCCCTACGCAGGTACCTGCCGCTATGCGTAACGATGTAGCTAAGGCATTGGGTATCCCGCCCGAAAATGTAAGCATCGGTATGCCGCGCCAGGGTGGCGGCTTTGGCCGTAAGCTACGGTCGGACAATGGTGTAGAAGCGGCCTTAATATCGGCGGCAGCCAAAGCCCCGATACAAATGATGTGGACACGCGAAGATGACATCCAGGGCGATTATTACCGCCCCGCCAGTATGGCTAAGTATAAAGCGGTGATCGGCCCGGGTAACCAGTTGATTGGTTGGTCGGCCAATGCAGCCGTATTAAGCGGTGGCAGCGCGTTAGGCAGAGGTTTCCCGGCGGCATCTATACCTAACTTCAGGATGGATGCGCACACGGTTAAATCAAATATACCAACCGGCCCGTGGCGTGGCCCTACCGCCAATGCTTCGGCTTTTGCCGATGAAAGCTTTTTAGATGAGGTTGCTATTGAAATGAAAAAAGACCCGGTTGCCCTGCGACTGGAGCTTTTGGAAAAAGCCCGGACTCAACCTGTTGGCCAGGTTACCTATAATATAGATAAATTTAAAAGCGTGATTGACCTGGTTAGCCAAATGAGCAACTGGGGCAAAAACACCAGTAAAGGCGTTTACCAGGGCTTTGCAGCTTATTATTCTTTTAACACTTATGTAGCCCAGGTAGCCGAAGTTACCCTGGTAAATGGCCTGCCACGTGTAAGCAAAGTATACTGCGCCGTTAACTGCGGCCGTGTAGTGAACCTAAGCGGCGCCGAAAACCAGGTGGAAGGCGCTATTGTTGACGGCCTAAGCCACGCCTTGTTCAGTAAGATCACCTTTGATAAGGGCGCTGTGATGCAAAAGAACTTCCATACCTATAAATTCCTGCACATGAAGGATGCCCCGTTGGATGTGATCGTAAAATTTGTGCCGACGGAAGATGCCCCAACCGGCTTGGGCGAACCCGGTCTGCCGCCAATTGCCCCGGCAGTGGCTAACGCCATTTTTGCAGCTACCGGTAAACGCTATCGAAAAATGCCGTTTGAACTGGGCGCTGCACCACCTAAAACGGCCGCTAATAAGGATACTAAGGTTTAAAAAACATATTGAAGAGGCACAAAAGTTTGTGCCTCTTTTTATTTTCATACCTTGCGTGCAATCCTAACCTATATATGAAAAAGATCATCATCCTGCTAAGCCTTATCTGTATCATCCAGCAAACCTTCGCGCAAACCGAAAGGCTTGCTAATAAAACCGCCGGCGATAGCTTCGTGCAATATTATAACGCGGATAATTACGAGGCCATATTTAATCTGTTTGCCGAGGGTACAAAAGCGGCGATCCCTTAGATAAAACCAAAGAATTTTTATCGGGGTTAAAATCACAGACGGGAAGGATCATTAAACGCGAGTTTTTAATGTACGAAAAAGGCACCTTTGCCGCTTATAAAACTACTTTCGAGCGGGCTATAATGACCTTGCGCCTCTCGGTAGATGCCGAAGGCAAAATAAACGGCATGCTTGCCGGGCCTTATACCGACAATAGCCTACCCAAAATGGCACGTAACATCACCAAATTAAGCCTCCCTTTTAAAGATGAATGGACGGTACTTTGGGGCGGCGACACCAAAGAACAGAATTATCATGTAGAATCCGAAGCCCAAAAGAACGCTTTTGATATCATGATTTTCGACGATAAAGGCAAAACGCACAGAACTGATGGCAAAACCAACGAAGATTACTATGCTTTCGGCAAGCAGTTTTTCGCACCCTGCGCAGGCGAAATTGTTTTGGTTGTTGATGGTATAAAAGATAATAAACCAGGTATAATGAACCCGATGTTCCTTACCGGTAATACCGTGATCATTAAAACGGCTAATAAGGAATACCTGCTCTTCGCGCATTTTAAGCAGCATTCTATTTTAGTTAAACAGGGGCAGCAGGTAAAGCAGGGCGATCCACTGGGCCAATGCGGTAATTCGGGTAACTCATCAGAAGCACACGGGCATTTCCATATTCAAAACACTGAGGAAATGGCCATCGCCACCGGTGTTAAATGTTATTTCGACAAGATCATGGTAAACGGACAACTAAAAACAGATTACTCGCCTGTGCAGAAAGATAAGATCAGGAATCTTTGATTTGATTTCGTTTAGGGCTTTTGATCGCTTTATCCATTGTTAGTATTGTCATCAACTATGTCTGAGACTTAACCTCGATATGCTGTGGATTGGTCTTATTTGGCTTTAAAAACATAAAGATAACCGCAATTGCCTGTAGTACCGTTTGTAGCAGTGAAATTCCACCTATAACAATCCCATGGCCTATAACGCGTTGGAAAAGCACCACCATCGATAACATTCCCAATATTGTCCATACCAGCATAAACCATTTAAACCATATTATACCTTTACGCACTAATATTGCAATACTTATATTTAGTGCAATGACGAAAATAAAGATGACTGATTTTCGGAGAGTTATTGCAGAAATATCTAATAGGAAATTAATCACACCTAATCCTAATGCTGCCAAAATTAAATTTGAAGCAATAGTATTATTTAGGCTTAGGTTTGGGCTATGGTAAGACATATAAATAAAGTTTATTAGGTATTATAGCGTAAATATAATGCAATTTCCGCCGTTGTTTGTGTCCCCGCAAACAAACCCCTGTTACCCATATCCATACAGTTTGTGAAGACACAAACTTCGGGGGAAAAATCCAATACTGATATCATACACATCTCCGCGTCCTCTGTGAAAAACCTCCGCGACCTCTGTGGTTAAATAATACCTCGCCCTTAATCCTAACCCATAATTTTTGTAATTTGCACCCATTAAGATATGACCGCGCCCGAGATTTTAAAAGACCTGCGAAACCGCAAATACAAACCCTTGTACCTGCTGCATGGCGACGAGCCTTATTTTATTGACCAGGTAAGCAATTACATCGAGCATGAACTGCTGCCACCGGCCGAGAAAGGTTTTAACCAAACCGTAATGTACGGCAAGGATACCGATATCATGACCGTGCTGAACGCCGCCAAACGCTACCCTATGATGGCCGATTACCAGGTGGTAATGGTTAAAGAGGCACAGGATATGAAATGGGGCCGCGATGACGACGACAAAAAATCCATCAACCCCTTATTGAACTACCTGGAGAACCCGCTGCCGGGTACCATACTGGTGTTTTGCTATAAATACGGCAAGTTTGACAAGCGCAAAAAAACCTATAAGGCTATCGAAAAAAATGGACTGGTGTTTGAGTCGGCCAGTTTGTATGATAGTAAAATACCGGCCTGGATTGAGGGCTACGTTGCGGATAAGCAGTATAAACTGAGCGGACAGGCATCAGCTATGCTGGCCGAGTATTTAGGTAACGACCTGTCTAAAATTGCCAACGAACTGGATAAGCTGATGCTGAATGTGGAGAAGGGCCAGGAGATTACCTTGAAAAGCATACAGGACAATATCGGCATCAGTAAGGAATATAATGTGTTTGAGCTGCAATCGGCCCTGGCCCGCAAGGATGCTTATAAAGTAAACCAGATCATCAATTACTTTGAGGCCAATCCAAAATCAAACCCTATTGTGCTGGTGCTGGGTAACCTCAATAATTATTTTACCAAGGTTTTAAGCTACCACTATCTCAAAGATAAATCGCAGCAAAACGCCGCGCGCGAATTGGGCATAAGTCCCTATTTTGTAAAGGATTATGAGCAAGCGGCCCGTAGTTTTGATTATGGCAAAACCATGCATATCATCAGCGCCCTGCGCGAGTACGACCTGAAAAGTAAAGGGGTTGAATCAACCGCGCCACATGGCGAACTAATGAAGGAACTGATGTTCAGGATCCTGCATTGATGCGATAGGTTTTTACCTGCATAAAAAACCCTCCGCGATTTGCATCGGGAGGGTTTTCTGTTGGATGATTATTTTTCTTTTTGTGAAAGATTATAAACCAAAGCCATAAGCTACACGCAAACCTACCAGGCCGTAGTTATTGCTTTGGCCCGAGAAGTTTTCGTAACGTAAACCTACGTCTAACGATTTACCGGCATATCCGATGCCCGGAGATAAAATTAATTTGGTATCACCACCTTTATTGGTTTCAAAACCGGCACCGGCTTCTGCTCCAAAATAAACTTTATCGGCAAAAAATGCCTTTAAGCCCAATTTTACAGGCACAATACCTACCGACGGATAATCTACACCACTAATAGGTGTTTCTTTACCAAACATGTGGTAATAGCCCGAAGTTAAAGTGTAAGCTAAACCTTTATCAGCTCCGTATTGTAACCGTGCGGTACCGCCTAACTCAATTTTTGATATATCATGTGCATTACCTGTAGGTACTCCTGCTTCCACACCTATACCAAAGCGCCATGGGTTTGCATCTGTAGTTTGCGCTTTCACATTTGTTCCGAAGAAAATGGCTGCTGCTGCTATGGCTGTTGCCATTAATTTAGTTGACTTTTTCATTTTGTTTTTTTGTTAGTGAACAATTTTTAGATTGTTTTCATCAGCACATTTGCAAATACTTTGCCAAAGCAATTAAAAAACACAGTTTATAATGCCAATTTAACATTTGGAGATGGTTATAGGCTATAACTTATTTTGCTACTACCTACTGTATATCAGTGTGCAAACACGCAAAAAAATGCAAGTTGTTTAACCTTTATCATCTAAAAGTCAGTTTTACAGGGCAGAATTATGGCATAAAATTCTATTCTGAAAGTGTTCAGTATCTATGGCAAAAACTGTACTGTATAACGGAAGATTTAGTCAAACCCTTTCCTTAGCGCAGCCACATCATAAAAAAGCCATCCGTTAACGGATGGCTTTCATATAAAAAACTGAAATGGGGTATTTTGCGATTAGTGCAATTCTTCGGGGTCGGGCTTATAATTTTTATGCAGCTCTTCCAGCTTCTTTTTACCATAGGCGATCTTTGTGATCAGATAAAACAGCACAGGCACAATAAAGATAGCCAAAGAGGTAGCACCAAGCATCCCGCCAAACACGGTAAAGCCAATAGTTTTACGGGCTTCGGCACCTGCACCAGAAGCAAACAACAGCGGCGCAACACCCAATATAAAGGCCAGCGAGGTCATGATGATGGGCCGCAGACGCAGTTTCACTGCTTCCAGCGTAGCATCTTCCAGTGGCATGCCTTTATCTACACGTTCCTTAGCAAACTCAACAATCAGGATAGCATTTTTGGCCGCTAAACCTATCAGGGTAATCAAACCTATCTGCGCGTAAATATTATCTACCAGTTTTGGCATTAGTGTAAGCGCTAAGATGGCACCGAAAGCGCCCAGGGGCACGGCCAACAGTACCGAGAAGGGCACTGACCAGCTTTCGTACAAAGCAGCCAGGAACAGGAACACAAAGCCGATAGACAGGGCAAAAATGTAAACCGTTTTGGATCCCGACAACTTCTCCTCGCGGCTTAAGCCCGAAAACTCATAACCAAAGCCTTGCGGTAACGTTTCTGCAGCCACTTCCTCCAGCGCCTTTAAAGCATCGCCGCTACTATAACCCTCCTTAGGGTTACCATCTATCTCGGCCGACCGGAACAGGTTATAATGCGATATCAGCGGCGCGTTCTCAATCATTTTGTATGATGTCAGCGTGCTGAGCGGCACCATACCACCAGCCTGGTTGCGCACAAAGTATTGCCCCAGGTTGTCCATATTAGTCCGGTAGTTGGTATCGGCCTGGGCCAGCACACGGAAGTTACGCCCGTAAATGGTAAAATCGTTAATATAAGCGCTGCCCATATAAGTTTGCAGGGCGTTGTTGATATCCGAGATCTGCACACCTAAACGCTTGGCTTTTTCACGGTCTATCGTCAATTGGTAAGCCGGGGTACGCGCGGTAAAGAAAGAGAAGGCTTTACCAATTTCGGGGCGTTTGTTAATCGCGGCAATAAAAGTTTGCAGCACCCGCTCAAAGTTTTTAATATCCCCGCCTGCTTGTTTTTCTTCCAAAATAAAGGCGAAGCCTGCCGTAGTACCCAAACCCGGGATAGCCGGCGGCGGTATCACCACCACATTGGCCTCTTTAAACTGGCCCAGCTTCTTCTGTAATATCGGCACCAGCTGCAGCGAGGTGATCTTACGGTCTTCCCACGGTTTCAGCTGAACAAATATGGTAGCGCTGTTTGATTTGGTAGCAAAGCTTACCACGTTTAACCCACCCAGGGCCGCGAAATGCTGGATCTCCGGCACCTTCCTCAGCGTATCCATCATCTGGTTCAGCACCGCAACCGTACGTTCGGTTGATGAAGCTTCGGGCAGATCGTAAGTGATATAGATACGGCCTTCATCTTCGGTTGGGATAAAGCCGGTTGGTTTTTTCTTAAACAGCAGGATAGTGCCCACAACGATGCACACCAATATAATGATCACAAACTTTGAGTTCTTAATACCACGATGCACTCCGTTACGGTATTTCCCCGTCACCCTATCAAACCAGGAATTGAAAGCGAAGAAGAATTTATCCAGGCCTTTAGACTTTTGATCTAATTTATGCGGTTTTAATAACAGCGTACATAAGGCTGGGGTTAATGATAACGCTACAAAAGCCGAGATCAATACCGAGATGGCTATGGTTATGGCAAACTGCTGGTACAATCGCCCAACAATGCCCGGGATAAAGCCAACCGGCACAAACACCGCCGCTAAAATAAGTGCGATGGCAATAACCGGCGCCGATATATCGCGCATGGCATGCAGGGTAGCATCCGCGGGCGACATACCTTTCTCATCCATATAATGCTGCACCGCTTCTACCACCACAATGGCATCATCCACCACAATACCTATAGCCAGCACAAAGCCAAACAGGGTAAGCGTATTAATAGTAAAATGCAGCGGTATAAAAAAGATGAAGGTACCGATAATAGATACCGGGATGGCCAGTACCGGTATCAGTGTGGTGCGCCAGCTTTGCAGGAATAAAAACACCACCACAATAACCAGCACCAGTGCAATTACCAGTGTTTCCACCACCTCGTGTACCGAAACTTTCACTACGGTAACGGCCTCAAACGGAACTACATAATCCACATCGGCAGGGAAGGCTTTCTTCAATTCCTTCATGGCATCATAAACAGCATCGGCAGTTTCAATAGCGTTGCTATTTGGCGCCTGGTACACCAGCAGGTACGATGCGCGGTTACCATCCACATACGAGTTACCCGCGTAATTAAATTTGCCCAATTCAATACGGGCAACATCTTTTAAATGCACCACCGCGCCATTACTGGGTTGCGTGCGGATAATCACATTGCCAAACTCCTCGGGCTTAGCCAAACGGCCTTTTACCAGTACCGAGTATTCAAACGTTTGCCCATGCTGTTGCGGGGTTGCGCCTACGGTACCGGCTGCCACCTGGGCGTTTTGCTCATTTAAAGCAGCCGTTACATCGCCCGGGGTCATCCCCAGGGCAGCCAGTTTATCGGGCTTCAGCCAAATCCTCATACTAAAATCGTCGGCACGGGAAACCACATCACCTACCCCTTTTACACGCAGCAAGGCATCTTTAATAAATACGTTGGCGTAGTTATCAATAAAAGTAACGTTGTGCGATTTATTAGGCGAATAAATGGCCACCAGCATCAATATGCTCGGGTTTCTTTTCCGCACGGTTAAACCTAAACGCTGTACCTCCTGCGGCAGGGTTGGTGTGGCAATACCCACACGGTTTTGCACATCAAGCGCGGCTATATTAATATCGGTACCCACCTCAAAATTGGCGGTCATGCTTAACGCGCCGTTGTTGGTGCTGTTACTTTGCAGGTAGGTCATACCCGGCGTGCCGTTCACCTGGGTTTCAATGGGCGTAGCTACGGTTTGCTCCACCGTTAAGGCATCGGCACCCGTATAGTTACCGGTTATGGTTACCGTAGGCGGAGTAATTTCGGGGTATTGCCCAATGGGCAAACTGCTTATGGCTAAAATCCCCACTATAACAATCACTATCGAAATAACGATGGCGGTAACGGGTCTTTTTATAAAGGTTTCTGCTATCATTTAAATATTTTTTAGAGAATTACCGCTGATTATTTCCCTTGTGGTTTGCCTGTAGCCGGTGCCTGTTTTGGCGGGCCTAAGGTTACCTTACCGCTATCGCGCAAGCGCTGGAAACCTTCGGTAATTACTTTATCGCCCTGTTTTATGCCGTCCATTATTACCACATTATCACTCAGGCGAGGGCCAACCTTTACTTTCTTTTGCAGGGCAATGGTATCCCTTTCCATTTTGGTACTGTCGGCTTTGCTCCTCATGGTGGTATCTTTGGTTACAAATACAAAAAACTCGCCCATCTGCTCGGTAATGGCTTTATACGGAATGATCAGCCTGTTACCCGATTGGTTATTGAGCACCTTTAGCTGCGCGCTCATACCATCTTTTAATAGGCCGTTGGTATTATCAAACTGTACACGCACTTTGATGCTCCCAGTTTGGTTGTTAACCCCTCTGTCGATAGCCAAAATGTGGCCTGGCTTATGATATATGGAATCATTTGATAGTTTCAGGATGAAAGTGCTATCGGTGTTATGCTTTTGCAGATCGTAAAAACGGTTGATATCCTGCTCGTTAATCACTACATCAACGGCCATCGGGTTTTCGGCAGATATGGTATTCAGCAAGGTAGTACCCGGGGTAACCTGGGTGCCCAGTTTTACCTGCGATATACCGATGCGCCCCGAGAATGGCGCTTTAATAACAGAGTAAGACAGATCGGTAGCGGCCGATGACAGGGCGGCTTTAGCTACGGCCACCTGGCTTTTAGCCGTTTCGTACGCGGCGGCGGCGTTATCCACCGTTTGGCGGGCTACAGCATCGGCCTTTAGCAGCATATTATACCGGTCGATATCTTTTTGGGCTTTTATTAAATTGGCCTGCGCGCTGGATACATTGGCTGCAGCCTGATCATAAGCGGCCTTGTATTTACGGCGGTCAATCTCATACAGCGCCTGCCCTTTTTGCACCATATCGCCATCCTTAATATATATATTAGTAATAAACCCGGATACCTGGCTACGCAGTTCCACACTGTTAACCGCTACTACGGTGCCCTGGTACTGGTCGTAATAAAGCGCGTCGCCCTGTTTGGCTTCGATAACGTTTACCACTGTTGCCGGTGGCGGAGCAGCGGCTTTATCTTTGCCCGAGCCGCCAGCGCATGATGCTAAAGCTAATGCGGCTAACGGTACAATGAAGTATATATTCGTCTTTTTCATATGGTCGTTTTCAATTATTGTTTGGTGATAGTGCCGATGGTGCCCAGCGCTTTTTGCAGATCGATCTTACTGCTTAATACCTGGAACAGCGCGTTAAAATAATTCAGTTCGGCCGTGCGCAGATCTGACTGGGCTACAATTACATCCAGATAAGTTTTGATGCCTTCGCGGTATTGCAGGCTCACTACCTTATATACATCATTAGCCAGGTCAACGTTCTGTTTCAACAACACCCAATTGTTATAATTACTTTTATAATTGGCCAGGGCCTGCACATATTGGGTGTTTATCAGGTCTTTAGTATTCACAAGGTCCAGATCAGCACGTTCAACCTGTAACCTGGCCTTAGCTAAATTTTGCAAACGCCTGCCACCCGTAAAAATGGGTATCGTTAAAGATAAGCCCACATAAGCATTGGGGAACGATTGGTTGTACAAACTACCCAGGCTATTGCTAAAATAATTTAAGTTATAAGCACCATTTGCCGATAGCGACGGCAAGAAACCATACTTATAGTAATCAATATTTAAGCCTGTAAGGTTTTTGCGGGTTTGCAGCAGGCGGTATTCTATCCTATTATTATAGTCTAAAGTTTGGTTGGTATCAATCACCGCCTCGCGCTCAAACCGGGTCGAATCGTAGGCCAAACTCATGGGGCGTTCGGCCGGCATCCCCATCAGCTGCCTTAAATAAGCCGACTTGCTTTTAATAGCTTCCTCGGTTTGTTTACGACTGGCCAGGGCGTTGTTTAAGGCTATGGTGGCCTGTTTATAGTCGGTTTTATCAACTACACCGGCCTGGTAACGGGCAGTGGCATCCTTAAGGCTGCGTTGCAGGCGGGTAATATCTTCTTTGATGATATCCAGCTGGCGCTGCGATAAAAGCACATCGTAAAAGGCCTTGCTTACGTCGGATACGACGGCGATCTGGCTGCTATAGGTATTCTCCTTATAATACTCGCGCGAGTATTTGGAGGCTTTTGATGCCAGCTGCACATCGTTATTATAAATTACCTGCGTAGCTTGTATGCCTATAACAGATACGTTGCTTATTGCTGAATTGGCAACTCCGTTGGCGGCCTGCGGGCTACCCTTAAAATAATGGCTGGCGCTGTTGGCCGAGTTTACCTGCGGCAGCCAGGCGGCAAGGCTAATGCCTATATCGCGCTCATTGATAGCTTCATCAATACCGGCCTGCCTTACCGCGGGTTGGTTTTGTAAAGCATATTTTATACATTGGTCTAAACTTAATACAGCAGGCAGCGAGTCTTGCTTTGTTTGGGCCAATAAACTAAAAGGGAAGATCAGAAATAATATCGCGTAGCAGAAACTGTTTTTCATATGGTAAAATGGGGTGCACAATTAACAATAGTTACAGGCAAAAGTTTACCAATCAGGGGAGGCAGTGCGCTAAGATTGCATTAATATTTATAGCTTTTGCAATTTAATAAATCTGTTACAATTTTTTGACATTTTAACTACCCGGAGGGGGTGCTAAAAAAATTAAAAAAAGAAAATACAAAAGGATGGCAGTATTTTAATAAAAATTTTAATTAATTTGCATGTTGGGAAATAGTACTGCCGACGTAAAGGCAATGTTAAAAAATTTATAAACGTGATATAAGAAATTAGCTTTTTCATGGTATTTTTACAAAAAATTTAAGCAGAGTTAATACATGGGTAAAAAACTACATGATAAGATTGCTCAGTTCAAAGATGCGGCAGCAATAAGAGAAATGGGATTATATCCCTATTTCAGGCCCATTGAGTCTGGTCAGGATACAGAGGTTATCATAGACGGTAAGCGTGTTCTGATGTTTGGCTCTAACTCCTATTTAGGACTAACCAACCATCCTAAAATTAAAGAGGCATCAAAAAGAGCAATTGACAAGTATGGTACAGGATGTGCAGGGTCGAGGTTTTTAAATGGTACACTTGATATCCATATTGAGCTGGAAAACAGGTTAGCGGCATATGTTGGTAAAGAAGCAGCGGTATTATTCAGTACCGGTTTCCAGGTAAACCTGGGCGTGCTTTCATGCATTACCGGCCGTAATGATTATTTGATATTAGACGAATACGATCACGCTTCACTGATTGATGGCAGCCGCCTTTCTTTTTCGAGAGTAATTAAATACGCTCATAATGATATGGCCGATTTGCAGCGCAAGCTGAGCATTTTGCCGGAAGACGCTGTTAAAGTGATCGCTGTTGATGGGATCTTCAGTATGGAAGGCGATATTGTTAAGCTGCCTGAAATTGTTCAGCTGGCCGATCAGTATGGCGCTAACATTATGGTTGACGACGCGCATAGTTTGGGTGTTATCGGTCATAACGGTTCGGGAACGGCATCGCATTTTGGTTTAACCGACGAGGTTGACCTGATTATGGGTACCTTCAGTAAATCGTTAGCCTCATTAGGCGGCTTTATTGCTGCCGATGCTGTTACTATTGATTATTTAAAACACCGTGCACGTGCTTTAATGTTTAGCGCAAGCATGCCGCCGGCATCTGTTGCCAGCGTAATTGCCGCATTGGATATTATCGAATCGGAACCGGAACGCATTGATAAATTATGGGCCAATACCAACTACGCCATGAGGCTGTTGCTGGAAGAAGGCTTTGATTTAGGCCCAACCGAAAGCCCGATATTACCGATATACGTTCGGGATAACGAAAAAACTTTCCTGGTTACCAAACACCTGCAGGAATCGGGCATATTTGTTAACCCTGTGGTATCGCCGGCTGTCCCTTCAGACTCGTCGCTGCTGCGTTTCTCACTGATGGCCACCCACACCTTCGAGCAAATTGACGAAGCTATTGAAAAGATAGCCAAAGCATTTAAAGATGTTGGTGTTACCGCTGTTAAAGAAAAAATATAATAACCATAACGCGCAAGGACAGTCTTTTTAAACAGAAAGGCTACCTTGCGCGTAATTGTTTAAACCCATACCGGGTCATACACCTAACTTCGAAAACCGCTTGTGAAAAAAGTTATATCTGTAAGCTCCAAAAAGCTATTAGCTGCATTTATCGATTTTCCGCATGATCTGTACAAGGACGATCCTTACTACGTTCCCGAGCTTTTTATAGCGCAAAGGGACCTGTTGACCAAGCATCCTTTCCACAAGCATAATTCACTGCAATGCTTTTTAGCTTATGATGGCGATAAAGTAGTTGGCCGTATTGCCGCTATCCTGAATAACGCCCATAATACCTACAATAAGGCTAACGACGGTTTCTTTGGATTTTTTGATTGCATTAACGATACCGAAGTATCAACCATGCTGTTTGATATCGCTACCGCCTGGCTTAAAGGGAAAGGTGTAAGCGGCAAAATAATGGGGCCTGTTAACTTCTCTACCAACGAGCCCTGTGGCCTGCTGATTGAAGGGTTTGACAGTTCGCCATTCCTGATGCAAACCTATAACTATCCTTATTACGCGCAGCTGATAGAAAACTTCGGGTTTAAAAAGGATGTTGACCTGATTGCCTGGCATTGGGATGGGAATAATTACGACGATAAATCGGTACGCTTATTAAATGCCCTGACGGAGCGCCTGAAACGCAATAATATTGTTATCCGCAAGGTAAACCTGAAAAACTTCAAGGAAGAAACGGCTAAACTGCGCGAAGTATACAACTCGGCCTGGGACCAAAATACAGGCTTTGTACCTTTAACCGACGAAGAGTTTAATTACCTGGCCGCCGATTTGAAACTGATACTTGATCCCGACTTTGCCCTGGTTGCCGAGCAGGATGGCAAAATAGTGGCCTTTGGTTTAGCGCTGTTAAACTATAACGAGATCTTTAAAACCATTAAACGCGGCCGCTTATTCCCTACCGGGATTTTTAAGCTGCTGCTGAACAAAAAGAAGATCCAAAGCCTGCGTATTTATGCACTTGGTGTGGTTGATGGTTACCGTAAAATGGGCATTGAAGCGGTTTTATATGGCACCATTATTAAAAACTACACCGAAAAAGGTCTTAAACACGCCGAAGCCGGATGGACGCTGGAGAATAACACCATGATAAACGAGGCTATTATAGCCATTAAGGGCGATCCTTATAAAAAATACAGGTTATACCAAAAACAAATATGAGGGAACGGGTTTTAATAACCGGAGCGAGCGGCTTTGTGGGATATCATTTAATTGAAGAAGCGTTAAAAAACAACCTGGAAGTATTTGCGGCGATACGGAAAAGCAGCGATATAGCACACCTTAAAAAGTTCGACATTAAATACACTTACCCCGATTTTAATGATGTCGCGTCCCTGCAAAAGGATTTTGCAACCAACCAATACAATTATGTGATACATGCAGCCGGTTTAACCCGCGCGGCAAATCAACAGGCTTATAACGCGGTTAACGTAAATTATACCGTTAACCTTGCAAAAGCGGCGGCGGCATCACCGGCATTTAAAAAGTTTGTATTTATCAGTAGTTTGGCAGCGTTGGGCCCGTTGCATACTTTAACCGGCATTATTAACGACAAAAGTATCCCTCACCCTGTTACATCGTACGGAAAAAGTAAATTGATAGCCGAAGAGTATTTGCAAACTATTACCAATCTTAATTGTACTATACTGCGCCCAACAGCTGTTTACGGTCCGCGTGATAAAGATATTTATATAGCGCTTAAGCAATTTGCCAAAGGGGTTGAACCTTACATAGGCAAGGCCGCGCAAAAGCTAAGCTTTATTTATGTTAAAGATTTAGCTAAGGCAAGCATAAAGGCCCTGTATAGCGGTAAAAACCAGGCCTATAACTTAAGCGATGGTAACTTTTACGATAGATACGAACTGGCCGATATAACAAAGGATATATTGCGCAGTAAAACCATCAAGTTTCATCTACCGGTCAACTTTGTAAAAATAATTGCATCGGTATCCGAAATTGTTGGTTATTTGCGCGGTCGGACACCGGTGTTGAACAGGGAAAAATTACACGAACTGAATGCCACAAACTGGTACTGTAGCATTGAAGAAGCAAAACACGATATGGGTTTTTACCCGCAATACGATTTGAAAGCCGGGCTGAACGAAACCATCAGCTGGTATAAGGCTAACAAATGGCTTTAACCGCAACATCATACATACACAATACATACTGAAAAATAAACTTGACAATGAAACACAACATCCAGCCTGCCGAAGGGAAACTTGGTATATTAATACCGGGCCTTGGCGCAGTTGCAACCACCATTATCGCCGGTGTTGAGGCCGTAAAAAAAGGCATTTCAAAACCAATTGGCTCGCACACCCAAATGGGCACCATCCGTTTAGGAAAAAGAACGGAAAATCGTAACCCTAAAATTAAAGACTTTGTACCACTGACTAACTTAAACGATATTGTTTTTGGCGGATGGGATGTTTTTTCGGATAACGTTTACGAAGCTGCCGTTAACGCGGAAGTGTTAGAACCAGGCCTGCTGTTCTCGGTAAAAGCCGAACTGGAATCGGTTGTGCCGATGAAAGCTGCTTTTGATAAAAATTATGCTAAAAACCTAACCGGTACCCACGTTAAGGAAGGTACACGTTTGGAGCTGGCTAACCAGTTGATGGAAGACATCAAAAACTTTAAAGAGCAAAACGGCCTGAACAGGGTTGTGGTACTTTGGTGCGGATCGACCGAGATCTACTTTGAAGGATCGGACGTACACAGCACGCTGGCTAAGTTTGAAGCAGGTTTGGCAGCTGATGACCACCTGATATCGCCAAGTATGCTTTATGCTTACGCCGCCCTTAAATTAGGTGTACCATTTGTTAACGGCGCGCCAAATTTAACGGTTGATACCCCGGCACTGATCGAGTTAGCTAAACTAACAAAAACCCCTATCGCAGGTAAGGATTTTAAAACCGGCCAAACCTTAATGAAAACCATTTTGGCACCGGGCTTAGCGGCACGTTCATTAGGCGTACGCGGCTGGTTCTCTACCAATATACTGGGTAACCGCGATGGCCTGGTATTGGACGATCCGGATAACTTTAAAACCAAGGAAGTATCAAAATTAGGTGTACTGGAAGATATCCTGAAACCGGAAGAAAACCCTGATCTGTACGGCGATATCTATCACAAAATCCGTATCAACTACTATCCGCCGCATGGCGATAACAAAGAGAGCTGGGATAACATCGACATTTTTGGCTGGTTAGGCTACAAAATGCAGATCAAGATCAACTTCCTTTGCCGCGATTCTATCCTGGCTGCCCCGGTAGCTTTGGATCTGGCCTTGTTTATCGACTTAGCCAAACGCGCCAACATGGTGGGTATACAGGAGTGGTTATCGTTCTACCTTAAATCGCCGCAAACCGCGCCGGGCTTACAGGCAGAGAATGATATATTTAAACAGTTGCAAAAACTGGAAAACACCTTACGTTATTTAATGGGCGAAGACCTGATCACACATTTAGGCCTGGACTATTATGATGGCGTATTTGCTGATTCCTAAATAGCTTTTGTGGTGATTTAACCACAAAGCACACAAAGGATAAACACAGAGGGCACAGAGATTTTTTTTTCTGTGCCTTTTTTATTACTACTTGTCATTGCGAGCGATAGCGTGGCAATCCCATAGGACAAGTAACACATACCTGCCTATGGGATTGCCACGTCGCCCCACCACACGGCCCCGACAGGCTCCTCGCAATGACAAGTAGTGATAATATACCCCATTTGCAGTATTGTCATCTCTGTAACATACACCTAACTTGCCGCAACATTTGACTTTTTGACCACAATAGTCTGTTGGGATTTTTTTTACCTTTGAAACGTTTTTACAAGCTTACTTAATACTGCTTGCAAACGGCAAACTTTACACTGTTTTACCCCGTATGTAGGTTGTTTACAAAGGATAAATAATCCCGGCATTTGTAATTATTTATTTATACAGTAATCTAAACACCGCGGGTGTCATGATTACACGTTAACATATCCAGGCTTCTTGTTAAAAAAGGTTAAAATAATGTTAATGATAAGCATAGTTGCAATTATTTATGGTAAAGGAAGTTTGTATTGCGTAATTGTATTTTAACAGATGAATCTTAAGCATATCATTAAAAAAATCCCCTTCTTTATATTCCTGTTTTGTTCTGTATCTGTATTTGCGCAAAGCACTATTGTTAGCGGTACCGTAACCGATGCAAATACCAGGCAGCCTATGCCCTATGTAACGGTTGCTTTTAATGCGTCCAATATCGGTATTAACACAAACGATCAGGGTAAATATACAATCCGTACCACCCAAAAATTTACGCAGATAAAGGCAACATTTGTAGGTTATAAACCTGCGTTATTAACCATTATACCCGGTAAGGAACAAGTGGTGAACATCCGGCTATTCCCCGAAGCGCAGGCTTTGAAAGAAGTTACGGTAGTATCAGGCAAAAAGGAGAAATATCGTAATAAGGATAATCCGGCTGTTGAACTGATCAGGCATGTGATTGAAAACAAGCCCAAAAACCGCCCCGAAGCTTATGATTATGTAGAGTACAAAGCTTACGATAAACTGCAATTATCATTCATTAACGTATCTACCACCTTAGCCGAAAAGAAGTTTTTCAGGAAGTACAAGTTTATACTGGATAACCGCGATACTACCCTGATTCCGGGTAAATCGTTATTGCCCATGTACCTTACCGAAAAACTGACCCAAAACTACTACCGCAAAAATCCCGAAAAGCATCGGACAGTTGTACTTGGGCAAAAGAGCGTTAATTTTGGCAGCTTTATTGATAATGAAGGACTTGGCCAATATATTAAGCATATTTATGCCGATGTAGATATTTATCAGAATAATATTTTCCTCATCACCAACCAGTTTCTGAGCCCGATATCTGATGTTTCGCCTACGTTTTATAAATTCTTTATAACGGATACAGTTGTTGTAAATAATCAAAAACTGGTTGAGCTGAGCTTTACCCCGCGCAATACTACCGACATGCTTTTTGAGGGTAAAATATATATTACCCTTGATGGTAATTACGCCGTTCAGAAAGCCCAACTAATCATTAATAAAAACATCAACCTTAACTTTATTAAATCGTTAAAGGTTGACCTTGACTTTGAACAAAACCCGGATGGCCGTTATCATTTAAGCAAAAGCGATATACTGGCCGATTTTGGTTTGAACAAGAAAAAGAATGGCGGCATATTTGGCGACAGGACCATCACCTATAAAAACTACCTGGTTAACCAGCAACGCCCGGATACCACCTACACGGCTGAAGAGCCTGCCGAAATACCGGATGAGGTAAAACACCGCAGCGATGATTTTTGGGCTAAAAACCGCCTGGATACGCTAACCACAGCCGAGTCTAAAGTTTATAAGAATATAGATAGCCTGGAAAAAATGCCATCATTCAGGCGTACAATGGATATTGCTACGCTGATTTTGGCAGGGTACAAATCATTCGGGAAATTTGAGGTTGGCCCTTCAAACGCTTTTTACAGCTTTAACCCGGTAGAAGGCTTACGGTTACGTTTAGGCGGCCGTACCACACCCGAATTAAGTAAACGTTATTATTTTGAAACTTACGGGGCTTATGGTTTTAAAGATAAAGAATGGAAATACTTTGGAAGCGCCACCTATTCGCTAAACGAGAAATCCATTTATAAATTCCCGCAAAACTATATCCGCGCAAGCATACAGCATGATACAAAAATACCGGGACAGGCGCTACAGTTTGTGCAGGAAGACAACTTCCTGTTATCGTTTAAACGTGGTGTTAATGATAAGTTTTTGTATAACGATAATTATAAAATAAACTATGTGCACGAGTATTACAGCCATTTCTCGTACGCTTTAGGGTTTAATAACTGGACACAGCAGCCGGCGGGTTCGCTCTATTTTATCAGCAATGCCAATAGTGCAACGCCAAATGTGGTTAATCATTTAACTACATCAGAGGTATCGCTGCAATTGCGTTATGCCCCGCACGAGCAGTTTTACCAGGGTAAAATATACCGCATCCCTATCCCGGGTAAGTATCCTATTTTAACTTTTAACTACATACAGGGCATAAAAGATGTGTTCAACAGCTCGTATAATTACCAGCGTGTCGACCTGCGTTTAGATAAACATTTTTACCAGTCGTTCCTGGGTTATTCTGATGTATCGCTTGAGGGAAACCGCGTATTTGGGCAGGTGCCTTACGCCCTGCTTAACATACATCAGGCCAACCAAACTTATGCCTACGATATAGAATCGTACAACCTGATGAATTTCCTGGAGTTTGTTTCGGATAAATTTGTGGCCTTAAAGATTGATCAGCACTGGCAAGGCTTTTTCTTTAACAAAATACCTTTGTTAAAAAGGCTTAAACTGCGCGAAACCACAACGTTTAAATTATTATACGGTAGTGTGGGTGCTCAAAACAATCCGGGTATACATCCCGAACTGTACCAATACCCGGTTGAGAAGAACGGCACTCCAATTACTTATAGTTTAGGTAATACGCCTTATATGGAAGGCAGCGTGGGTGTAGAAAATATTTTTAAGTTTATCAGGGTTGATGCTGTGAAAAGGTTTAGCTATCTGGATCATCCCGGAATTGCAACATGGGGAATACGCACACGTGTTAAATTTGATTTTTAACATTTATCTTTAAAGCAAAATTTATCATCACCATGGAAACTCAGGCTACAACATCGTTCCGCACCAATCTACAGCTGGGCATTTACAAAGTGATAGATCCTTTTGTAAAGCTTTTAATTAAGCTTGGGTTAACGCCTAACGCCGTTACATCTATTGGGTTTGTATTAAATATTGGTGTGGCGGTAATTTTTGTGGTGGGTGGCGAAGAAGGTAACCGCGGCGATTTGAGCTATGTAGGCTGGGCAGGCGGATTAATACTATTTGCCGGTCTGTTTGATATGCTCGACGGACAGGTAGCACGCCTGGGTAATATGAAATCAACCTTTGGCGCACTGTACGATTCGGTGCTCGACCGTTATAGCGAACTCATTATGTTTTTGGGCATCTGCTATTACCTGGTGGCCCATCACTATTTCCTCAGCTCTATTTGCGCTTTTATTGCCATGATAGGGTCTATGATGGTCAGCTATGTGCGCGCCCGTGCCGAAGGTTTGGGCATTGAATGTAAAGGCGGCCTGATGCAACGCCCCGAACGGGTGGTAACCATTGGGCTTTGCGCAATATTTTGCGGTATAGCATCTATGTATATCGGGGGCAATTACAAGCTTTTTTTACCGGGCATCAAATATCACGTTTTTGAAACCATTACCATATTTACTTTCCCTATTGTGATACTGGCCTTTTTAACAAATATTACCGCTTTTAACAGGTTGTTAGATGCTAAACGGTCGCTCCTGCAAAAAGATAAAACAAACAATACCAATTAATGCGCTTACTATTTTCATTACTGCTATCATCATTATTTTTCCAGGGTTTTACTCATAAAAAATCAAACTTTTATACCGAAACTGATACTGTTAAAAGAAACCTAAAAAAAGATATCCGGTTCCCCGAGCCGGTAAACGTGAATAAACTCTTTTACATCCAGCGCGATCCTAACACCAATACGCTGATCTACGAATTAAATACAGATGAAAGCGGCGAACTGGACACCAACAACCCATTGCATGTATATTGGATCCGTTATGCCGATAAGGGCCAAAGGGAAGAACTGAGCTATATCCAACGCAAATTTGCCTATGGCGTTACCACCAAAGCCACAAAAAACAACGAATTTGACGTTAGATTTGTAGCATATAAAAAAATGCCCTTAAATTTGCAGAAGAGCGATGATGGGAAATATCATATCTTCGCAACAATTGCTAAAAAGCAAGCCATACTAAATCGTATATTTGTTAAAGTTGATGGCGGATCGTTTTGGATCCCTAACATTGTTTATGTTGAACTGAAGGGTACCGATCCGGCAACGGGGAAAGAGATTACAGAACGTTTTAAACCCTGATTTAGAGCTATGAAGAAAAATTATGTTTCGAACTCTACAGAGAGTGTAAGAATGTTTAAGAACGACTTTTTAGAAAGTCTGTCTAAGGTGCATTTTACCGTGCCTTTGTATGTGTACATCCCTGTAATACTATATTGCAGCTATACCGCTTTGTTTACAACAGGCTTAGGTGTAGTTAATTATATTGAAATGTTTTTGGCCGGGTTATTTATCTGGACATTGATCGAATACGTATTGCACCGCTTTGTTTTTCACTTTGTACCCAAATCAAAATGGGGCCTGCGCCTGCACTTTATCTTCCATGGCGTACATCACGATTATCCCAGTGATGCTAAAAGGCTGGTAATGCCCCTGTCGGCAAGTATCCCGCTGGCTACCGGTTTCTTTTTCCTGTTTAAGGCTTTACTGCCGGTTAACTATGTATTTGGCTTCTATTCGGGCTTTATATTAGGCTACCTGGTTTATGATATCGGCCACTATGCCATCCACCACTTTAACTTTAAAGGCGGCGTTTGGAAAAGGATCAAACAGCACCACATGCTGCACCACTATGGCGATCCGGGCCGCGGTTACGGTGTAAGCTCGCCACTGTGGGATAAGATCTTCCGTTCCGATTTCGCTAAAAAATAAATGAACCAGGCTACGGTCCCCGGCGTTACGGTCAACGTCAGATCCATTACTATTTTAAGCTTACTTTCGGTAGGCTACCTTATTCTATCGTACTTTTTAGTCGGCTTTAAAAGCGATGAAGTAGTATTGGTGGCTATTGTGAACGCGTTGTTTTACATAGCGCCCATTACCCGCAAATTCATTTTAGGCTTTTCCATCTTTGTGGTCTACTGGGTCATTTTTGATTACATGAAGGCTTTCCCTAATTATAATTATAACCCGGTACACATTAAGGAGTTATATGATTTAGAGAAAAGCCTGTTCGGCATTAACGTTAACGGAAAAACAATTACAGCTAACGAATTTTGGCTGATTAAGCATACCACTGCGGTTGATCTGGTAACCGGCCTGTTTTATTTGTGCTGGATCCCTGTCCCTCTCGGCTTTGCCACTTACCTGTTTTTTACCCGCAAAAAGGAATTTCTGTATTTCGCCTTAACTTTTTTTACCGTAAATATTCTGGGCTTTATTGTTTATTACCTGTACCCTGCCGCACCACCATGGTATGTGCAATTACATGGTTTTGAATTTATAGCTAATACCAAAGCCCATGTAGGCGGCCTGGCCCGGTTTGATAGCCTTGCACATGCCGATGTTTTTAAAGGCATTTATACCAAAGGATCAAACGTGTTTGCGGCCATGCCGTCGCTGCATTCATCCTACCCGGTTATTGTCCTTTATTTCGGGCTAAGAAACAGGCTCAGATGGGTTAATATCTTTTTTGCTACGGTAATGTTGGGTATTTGGTTCACCGCTGTATACGCAAGCCATCACTATATAGTGGACGTATTGTCAGGCATAGTGTGTGCTATAACAGGCATTTTATTATTTAATTTTATAGCCAAACTTAAACCTGTACAATTATTTTTAAACAAATACGCAAATATTATCTCCTAACTACTGAGATACGGTATTGATTATCAATATTTTTAAATGTTAATTAAATAGTGGTGCTCCCCTAAATCCAGCCCTGTAGCCATTTAAATTAAACGGCATCTTTTTTGCATGTGTAGGGCAACTGCTACTTACATGAAAAAAATACTTTTACTTTTCATATTCTTTGCAACCGGTTTGTTAAACACATTTGCGCAATCAGCATCTGTTGCCGACAGCCTTGCGCAGGCAGATGCATCAGCTTTTACCAATACTTTAAAAACCAACGCTTATCTTTTTCAGCAGTATATTTCACTGTATAAAACCGACGAAGCAAAACCGGCTGTTAACAAAAAGATTGAGGCCAAAACCACTAAACGTAAACAACGTAATGCATTAGCATTTACCAAAATGTTAAAAGCTAATGCCACTGATTTTATAAAGCACATCTCCTTTTATCCTTTTGAACAGGGTACTTCAACTCAAAGTATTGCTGCCAATACCGATACCACTAAGCAACCCATTGTTTTAGCATCCAACGATAATTTAAACATTGGTTTATATATGCGCATGGCTGCTAAAAATATCGACACCACTAAAAAGCCGTTCACATCTGTTACCGATGAAGCTTTGCAGGCCAGTTTAAGCAAACATATAGCGACTAACTTTAATGAACTTGCCGCTACCGATACTTTAAAGGAACTGCGCCCTAAAGCACCCGTCAAATTAAACGAACTTAAACAACAGGTTGCATTAGTTACTAACGATACCCTTAAAGCTGCTTATTACCAAAAACTGGCCGATTACTATTTACTAAAGTATGATTCGGTTACGGTTAAAAAAACAAAGCAGGAGTACCAGAATATCGCTATAGAGTACACCATGAAAGCCCTGCACTCCTATTCCAGATATAACGACGTTAAGGGGCTGCGCACCAGTTTTGATAACCTGGTGAGGGTTTATAAAGATCAACGGAAATTTAGCCAGGCTAAATGGTTTATCCTGCAATCTAATACCATATCGCGCCAGTTAAATGATGCGCCTAATATCATTACCAGCTTAATTACGTTAGCCGGCATCAAAATGTCTATTAAGGATTATAGCCTGGCTAAACGCGATTTAGACGAGGCATTAGATTTGAGTACCCAAAACAAATTCCCTAAGCAGGAATCAATTGTGCAGGTAAGCCTGTCTACCCTTTATACACACCTTAAAGATCCTAAAAAAGCAGCAATCGCTTTAAAACGTCACGATTTTATAGAAGATTCGATTGTTAAAGCCGATGAAGCCCAACGTATTGCCGCCATTAAAAATCAGGATAGCACTCAACAAGCCAAAAAAAAACTCTATACCTTAGTTGGCAAAAAAAGCTTAAAAACAAGCTCTCCCAGGAAAGTAGTATCGTTATAATATTAATCAGCATTATTGCGTTAATAGTCGTTGCCTTGTTAATTTACTATCGTAAAAAGAAACTTAATTAAATTAAGATGACTATAGCGTGATTAAACCCGAACGGTAAAAGGCAGTCAATACTAACGATATGAGAAAAATGATTTTTGGAGGGGTATTACTTCTCATTACTGCTTTAACAATATCTACAGCCTACACCCAACAGCCACCGGCCACTGCCGACAGGTTTAAACAGGAATTTTTAAGTTATATTAATAACACCCGGACTAAAGGATGCAATTGCGGTACCAAATGGTATCCGGCTGCTGCCCCTCTAACCTGGAACAATTATTTACAAAAAGCTGCCTATGGCCATGCTAAGGATATGAATAACCGCCATTATTTTAGCCATACCAGTAAGGATGGCCGCAGCATGCAGGACAGGATTGTGTTTGCCGGTTATATTTTTAAAGGCTACCGTACTTTTACCGTAGGCGAAAATATTGCCATGGGCCAGCAAAGTATCAGGCAGGTAATGGACGAATGGTTTAAAAGCGAAGGCCACTGCGAAAATCTGATGAACCCTAAGTTTAAAGAGATCGGTATTTCGCAATACAATGATTACTGGGTGCAGGATTTTGGCGGCAGGGAGGCTTTTTCGCCCGAATTGCAAAAACAGATAGAAAGCGGAGAGGTAAAACTAAGGCCGCCTGTATATAGTAAAGATCACTAACGGCAATCTTTAACAGGTTCAAACACGCATGCCTGAACCTGCTATTATCATACTATTTATTCTTCAATTCCGCGGCTGCGGCAGTATCCAAAAACCATTGCACATCGCCATCCTTACGGATCAGCTGCGCCGGGTATTCTTCAATGTTCAGCTCATCTTCCAGCACATGATGCACAGCTATAGCCTTACCTTCGCCATAAACTAAAAAGGCGATATGCTTAGCCTGGTTGATCAGGCGCGCCGTCATACTGATACGAAACACTTGCTGATCGTGCAGGTAAACTTCCCTTACCGATGCGGTACGGTCCTGCAATATCGGTGTATGCGGAAACAGCGATGCGGTATGCGAATTGTCGCCCAGGCCCAGCAACACCAGATCAAACACCATTTCTTCGCCTTTAAAATAATTGGAGATGGTAACGCTGTACTCCTTCGATGCGCCTTCAGGGCCGGATGAGGTATTTACCGCATAGATATTTGCCGCAGGGATCTCCAACGGATCAAACAGTGCCGTTTTAACCATCAGGTAATTACTATCCTTATGATCCTGTGGTACATTGCGCTCGTCGCCGAAGAACAGGTCTACCTTAGTCCAGTCAAGCTGATCTTTATATTCGGCTGATGCCAGTAATTCGTACAATTTTTTCGGTGATGATCCACCCGATAACGACACCGAAAACCGGCCATGATCGGCAATGGCTTCGTTACCTTTTGCCACAAAAAAGTCGGCCAGGTTTTTAAGCACCTCAGCTTCGGTATTGGCGATATTTAATTTTACAGACATTGTTTTTGATCTTTACAGATATGTCATTGCGAGGTACGAAGCAATCGCGAACTAAGCATTTCTGCTCTTTGGGTATTCGATTGCTTCGTTCCCCCTATGATAATTTAATATTGGGTGTCATGGTGAGCCTGTCGAACCATGGTGGGCAGGCCTCTGCACGCACCCTTCGACAAGCTCAGGGTGACACCCCTTTTGATTTATTCAATTTATTTCTTCCCGTTCAATGGCAGGGTAAACCAATGGAAACCATCACGGGCAATTAATGCCTCGGCGTTTTCCGGCCCCCATGAATCTGCTGAATAATTAGGGAAGCTCAGGCTCTTTTTGTTTTGCCACGCGTTTAATATCGGCATTACCAGTTCCCAGGCGCTTTCTACCTGGTCGCCACGCATAAACAGGGTTTGGTCGCCCAGCATGGTATCCAATAGCAAGGTTTCATAAGCCTCGGGGGCCTGGTTGGTGTAGGTGCCTTTGTAGTCAAATACCATATCCACGGCGTTCAGTATCATATCCAATCCCGGACGTTTAGCCTGTACCTGCAGGCGTATGCTCATTTCGGGTTGTATGCTGATGATCAGCCTGTTTTGCTGCCAGCTTTCTGATGACTCGGCCGGGAATACCCTGTGCGGCACATCCTTAAACTGTATAGAGATAACCGATGCCGATTGGTGCATACGTTTACCTGTACGCAGGTAAAACGGTACATCTTTCCAACGCCAGTTGTCTACAAAAAACTTAATAGCGGCAAAAGTTTCCGTGTTCGATTCGGGGTTTACTTTTGCTTCATCGCGGTAGCCCGGTACTTCTTTTCCCTGCATCCAGCCACGGCTATATTGCCCGCGTACGGCCGAATTACGCACATCCTCCGGACCAAACTTGCGCATAGCACGCAGTACTTCTACTTTACGGTCGCGCACTTCGGCGGCATCAAAACTAATAGGCGTTTCCATGGCCACCAGGCAAAGTAATTGCAGCAGGTGGTTTTGCATCATATCTCGCAGCGCGCCCGATCCGTCGTAGTAATCGCCACGGTCTTCCACGCCCAATTGCTCGGTAACTGAAATCTGTACGTGTTCAATAAAATTACGGTTCCACAGCGGCTCGAAAAGCGAGTTGGCAAAGCGGAAGGCCATGATATTTTGCACCGTTTCCTTACCCAGGTAGTGATCTATCCGGTAAATCTGGCACTCATCAAATATAGTAGCCAGCAAAGCGTTTAGTTCTTTAGCCGATTCCAAATCGTGCCCAAATGGTTTTTCAATAACGATGCGGGTACGTTTTGTATCAGCTGTTAATTTAGCTTTAGACAGGTTAGATGCGATAATAGGGAAAAAGTTAGGTGATACCGCCAGGTAATAAATTACGTTAGCCTTGGTTTTCCACGCCGCGTTAAATTTCTCTATCTTAATACCAAACTCTTTATAAGTTTCGGCATCCTTAACATCAGATACCTGATAAAATACGTGTTCCGAAAACTCGTCCCATTTTTTCTTTTCGGCCTTACCGCTGCGTGAAAAGCTATTGATGCCTTCCAGCAAGGTTTCGCGGTACGATTCATCGGTATACTTGGTGCGCCCGGTGCCAATAATGGCAAAGTTAGCCGGCAGCCAGCCATCTAAAAAAAGATTATACAGCGCTGGGGCCAGTTTGCGCATGTTTAAATCGCCCGTACCGCCAAAAATTACAAAAACGGTTGGGTCTGTATGTATGGTAGGATTCATGGTTTCTCTTTCAAAAATTAATCGTTGGTTTTGGCTGTCCACTCGGTATGGAATACACCCTCTTTACCAATCAGTTCGTAAGTATGCGCGCCGAAGAAATCGCGCTGAGCCTGTGTCAGGTTCGACGGCATCCTCGCACTGCGGAAAGCATCAAAATAACTTAAACTGGCCGTAAATGCCGGTGCGGCAATACCTGCCGCAATAGTTTTTGACAATACCGAACGCGTACCCGGCACCACCTCGCTCACCAGTTTTTGCACGCCGCTATCCAATAATAGATGGGCTAAACCGCTATCCTTAGTGTAGGCGTTATAAATATCGTATAAAAATTTAGAGCGGATGATACAACCTGCGCGCCAGATCTTGGCTATCTCGGCCAGGTTCAAATCGTATTTATACTCGGCAGATGCGTTGGTTAACAAATGCATACCCTGCGCGTAAGATATCACCATGGTGAAGTAGAAGGCTTGCTCTAACTCAACCAAAAATTGTTCTTTGTCTTCTACGCTGATAACCGGTGCATCCGTGGCGTATAATGCGGCAGCCTGTTCGCGCAGTTTTTTGTATTTAGAAAGATCGCGCATAGCTACTGAAGTATCTACCGTAGGGATTGGCGCCTGCAGGTCCATCGCCACTTGCGACGTCCATTTGCCGGTACCTTTTGCGCGGGCCTCATCTTTAATATCATCTATCAGTAAATGATCGGTACCCGGGGCTTTGAACAGGAAAATATCCTTGGTAATATCCAGCAAAAAGCATTGCAGGCGGCCATCGTTCCATTTAGCAAATACCTTTTGAATGGCGTCATTATCCATCTGCAGGCCTTTTTTCATGATCTCATACGCTTCAGCTATCAGTTGCATCAGGCCGTACTCGATACCGTTATGCACCATCTTTACAAAATGGCCGGCAGCGCCCGGGCCAATATAGGTTACGCAGGGCGCACCATCTTCTGCCTTGGCAGCAATGGCTTCCAGTATGGGTTTCATTACGTTATAGGCAGCCTTATCGCCACCGGGCATAATGCTTGGGCCGCGGCGCGCGCCATCGGCACCACCAGATACGCCCATCCCAAAGAAATGGAAACCCTGTCCCTCTAACTGCTCAACACGGCGATTGGTATCGGTAAAATGCGAGTTACCACCATCAATTAAAATATCGCCCTTATCTAAATACGGCAGCAATTCGGCAATTACATCGTCAACAGGTTTGCCGGCAGGCACCAGCATCATAATAGCCCGAGGGGTGCTTAGGCTGGCAATAAAGGGTTCAACCGTGCTGAAGCCTTTCAGGTTACCGTTCTTATCTTCTTTTTCCAGTAAATCGCCTTTGCTGGCATCCTTATCAAAACCGGCACCGGCAAAGCCATGGTCGCCCATGTTCAATAGCAGGTTACGGCCCATAGTACCCAGGCCTATCATCCCGAAAGCGTATTTGTTCTCTTGGTCACTCATTTTAATTGAGGTTTTCTTTTTTTAATTGTTCTAATATCTGTTTGGTTGTTTCAAAATCGGTATGCAAAAAAGCGCGGATGCCCAGTTTTTCGGCAGTGCTGACAAACATCTGGCGGTCGTCAAAATAAACACATTGCTTGGGTGATACCTGGGCTATGCCCATAGCCAGTTGCCAGATGCCCGGATCGGGTTTGCGTATTTTTACTTCGCACGATGAGATGAACGCGTCGAAACAATCGTGCAAACCAAATTTTTTCACCCGGTAATCATTCAGTTCCTTGCCTTCATTATTAATAGAGATAACCCGGAAACCGCAATCTTTTTTCCATTTTTTTAGCCATTGCAACATATCGGGCAATTCAACCGACTGCTCAAATATAAAAACTTTAAAATCTTCGCGGGTAAAATCGCGCTCCTGGTTAAATATTACGGTGTCCAGGTATTCATCCAGCGTAATGCTGCCAATCTCGTATACGTTAAATATGAAATTATGCAGGGCGTTCACCTCTGCATAATCCAGTTTAAATTTTTCGGATGCCAGTTTTCGCGACTCGTGCCCCCAGCCGTTGCTGAGCAAAATACCGCCCACATCAAAAAAAAGGATCTTTATCCGGTCGCTGTGCATTGCTGGTTAAACTTTGGTTTTTTGATCTTCTATAGCCTGCAGCAGTTTCTCGAAAGGCTTATTAAATTTGTCAATACCTTCATCTTCCAGCTGTTGTGTAATTTTATCGATATCGATACCGGCAGTTTTCAATTTGCCTAAAATTTCGGTAGCCTGGTCTAAGCCCAGGCCCAGGGTATCGGCAACAATACCATGATCGCGGAAAGCCTCGATAGTTTCCAACGGAACGGTATCAACAGTATCCGGGCCTATTAATGCCTCTACGTATTTAGTATCTTTAAAGGCAGGGTTTTTGCTGCTGGTACTGGCCCAAAGCAAACGCTGTGGTTGAGCGCCTTTGGCTGCCAATGCTTTCCACCTGTCGGTACTGAATACGCGTTTGTAGATCTCGTAAGCTTTTTTAGCAGATGCGATAGCTACTTCGCCTTTCAAATCGCCCAGGCCTTTTTCGTCCAGTAATGGGTCAACCAATACATCTATACGGCTCAGGAAAAAGCTGGCTACCGACGAGATATGCGAAATATCGTGACCAGCGGCCAAATGATCTTCCAGGCCCGAGATATAAGCTTCGGTCACTTCCTCGTAACGTGGCAGGCCGAAAAGCAGGGTAACGTTGATGTTGATGCCTTTAGCAATAGATTGACGGATGGCTTGTAAACCTGGCTTAGTACCAGGGATTTTAATCATCACGTTTTTGCGGTCTACTTTTTTCCAAAGTTCTTCGGCTTGTTTGGCGGTGCCTTCGGCATCTAAAGCCAAAAATGGCGATACTTCCAGGCTTACATAGCCGTCTGTACCATCTTCATTATAAACGCCCTCAAAAAGTTTAGCGGCATTTCTGATATCTTTAATAGCAACTTCAAAAAACAGCTCCTCATTAGTTGAAGTAGTTTTAGCCAATTCGGCAATATCCTGGTCGTAATCAGAGCTGCTGCTGATCGCTTTTTCAAAAATGGCCGGGTTTGAAGTAACGCCCCTTACCCCGTCATCATCAATCAGGCTTTTCAACTTTCCGCTTGAGATGATCTGACGGTCTATAAAATCCAGCCAGATGCTCTGACCAAAATCGTGTATTTGCTTTACTTTGTTAGTTGCCATGTTATGCTTATTTTATTTTATTGTGTATATTTCTATTTTGCAGATGTATTTAGTCGACATTAATGATTAGCCGCGACTAATATTTCCAGGTTATACCCAATAAATAGTCCGCTTTCAATTACTCCCGTTATCGTTTTGATATCCTTTTCAAGATTTTGGTGCATATGAGTAAAACGGCAGTCTAATATTAAGTTACCATTCTCTGTAATACAAGGACCGTCTTTACCCTTTGCAGGCCTTAAAACAATACTATTTGCACCAATAACCGTTAATTGTTCCTCCACATGCGGCAAAGCCTGAGGGAAAACTTCAATAGGTACCGGAAAATTCGTGCCTAATTTATCCACAATTTTTGATTCATCAACTATAATATAATTTATTGGGCTGCAACTCATCAATAATTTCTCTTTAAACATGGCCCCGCCCCTGCCTTTTATCAGGCTTTTATCGGGGTCAACCTCGTCGGCACCGTCAAACAGCCAGTCGGGTTTATGCTCAAATAAAGTAGTTAAAGGAATCCCCAGTTTACTGCAAAACATCGAGATCTCTAACGAAGTTGGGATAGCCTTCACATTCAATTTTTCGGCTTTGATCTTTTCTGCAATGGCCAGCAAGGCCACATAAACCGTCGACCCTGAGCCTACGCCCAGCACATCGCCGTCCTTCACCTTAGCGGCAATTTCCCGCGCTACCTTTTCTTTGCCGCTGCGATTAATGATCTCGGACGGCCATTCCAGGTTACTGATTAAACTCATTCTTTTTAGATATGAGACGTGAGATTTGAGATATGAGATTAGAAAATGAAAAGCGTAACACGCCAGGTTTTCTCAAATCTCATATCTAACATCTCAAATCTATCCTATAATAACGCTTTCGCTTTTTTAACTACATTATCAACCGTAAAGCCAAAGTGCTTATACAAGTCCTCAGCCGGGGCCGATTCGCCAAAGGTGGTCATGCCCAGTATATCGCCTTCGTCGGTTATGTATTTATGCCAGCCCATAGGCGATGCCATTTCTACCGCCAAACGTTTGCGGCTGGCTTTAGGGAATACTTTCTCTTTATAAGCGGCATCCTGTTTTTCAAACAATTCCCACGATGGCATGCTGACCACACGGGTAGAGATACCATCGGCTTCCAGCCTGGCTTGTGCGTCCATGATCAGGGATACTTCCGATCCGGTAGCTATCAATATCAGGTCAGAATTTTTGCTGGCTTCGGATAAAATATAAGCCCCTTTTTCCAGTCCGGTGGCTTTGCCATATTTGCTTTGATCAATAATAGGCAATCCCTGGCGGGTAAATACCAGTACTACCGGGCCGCCTTTATGCTCAAGCGCAACGCGCCAGGCTTGCGCGGTCTCGTTAGCGTCAGCCGGGCGGATCAATGTAATATTTGGTATCGATCGTAACGAAGCCAGTTGCTCGATAGGCTGATGGGTGGTACCATCCTCGCCCAGGCCAATACTATCATGCGTGTACACAAATATCGGGTTGATCTTCATTATCGCTGCCAAACGGATAGGCGGGCGCATATATTCAGAAAACATCAGGAACGTAGCACCAAACGGGATAACCCCTTTGGTTAAGGCCATCCCATTCATAGCCGAACCCATGGCATGCTCGCGGATGCCAAAATGAAAGTTACGGCCGTCGCGGTTCTCTGATGTAAAAGAATCAAATTCTTTCAGGTTAGTTTCGGTAGACGGGGCCAGATCGGCAGCGCCGCCAATCAGGTGCGGCAGGCTTTCGGCAATAGCATTCAGCACCTTGCCCGATGCCTGGCGGGTGGCCATCTTTTTGTCGGATGGTTCAAAGGCAGGCAATTTATCCAGCCAGCCTTTAGGTAGTTTACCCGCGGCGGCCTGCTCGTATTCGGCAGCCAGTTCGGGAAATTTATCTTTGTATTCGGCAAACAGCTCGTTCCAGTCGTCTTCTTTTTTGCCTTTGGCCTCGCCTATTTCGCGGTAGTATTTTAATACTTCGGCAGGCACGTTGAAGTTTTTATCCGGATCGAAACCGAAGAATTTCTTCACCAGTTTCATTTCCTCTTCGCCCAGCGGCGCGCCGTGCGAACCAGCCGTGCCCGATTTATTAGGACTGCCATAAGCAATCAACGAGCGTACGCGGATCATAGACGGTTTCTGCTTTTCGGCTTTGGCATTGGTGATGGCTAAGGATAAAGCGTGAATATCGTTCACATCATCCACAAATTGCACATGCCATCCGTAGGCTTCAAAACGCTTGCTTACATCCTCGTTAAAGGCAATATCGGTGCTGCCCTCTATCGA
This sequence comes from Mucilaginibacter sp. GW821-FHT07H05, assembly GCF_059418485.1. Classification (NCBI taxonomy): domain Bacteria; kingdom Pseudomonadati; phylum Bacteroidota; class Sphingobacteriia; order Sphingobacteriales; family Sphingobacteriaceae; genus Mucilaginibacter; species Mucilaginibacter sp. GW821-FHT07H05. The sequence continues at coordinate 221,533 of NZ_JBWKPY010000009.1, read as the reverse complement.
GATATGGTTATCATCGTACAAATAGATCAGGTTACCCAACTCTAAATGCCCTGCCAGCGAGGCAGCTTCGGATGTTACGCCTTCCATCATATCACCATCGCTGCAAATAGCATAAATATGATAATCAAATATCGGGAAACCGGGTTTGTTATATCTTGCCGCCAAATGCTTTTGGGCAATTGCGAAGCCTACGCCGTTGGCAAATCCTTGCCCCAGCGGACCGGTAGTAACATCAATACCTGGACACAAACCATATTCGGGGTGGCCGGCCGTTTTGCTGTTCATCTGCCGGAAATTTTTAATATCATCCAGCGTAATATCATATCCTGTAAGGTATAAAAAGCTGTATTGCAGCATACAGGCATGCCCTGCCGACAGGATAAACCTATCGCGGTTGGCCCAATCGGGGTTTTTAGGGTTGTAGTTTAAAAACTCCTTCCATAACACATGGCCCATTGGTGCTAAGGCCATTGGTGTGCCGGGGTGCCCCGAATTTGCTTTTTGTACCGCATCGGCAGCTAAGATCCGCGCGGTATCAATACCTAAGGTTTCGATGTTTTTATCTGATGACATAATTATTTTACTACTATAGGTTTTGTTTTAACATTTTTATTTTCGGGCGCAATGATGGCGTTAATACCATCCAGCTTACCGCTTTGCCACAGTCTTGCCCCCCCTTTTATGCCGTCGGTATTGGTCACCAATTTCATATTGGTGTCCAGTTCAAATTTTAACCGGCGGGCATTGCCACCGCCTATATATAAATGGTCGTAATTAAATACTGTTTTTAAAACTTTAAAAACTTTACGCATCCGCTTGTTCCAGCTTTTATCGCCAATCTCGGCCATGGCTTTGTCGCCAATATATTCGTCATAGTCCTGTCCCTTTGCAATGGGGTGGTGCGATATCTCCATGTGCGGCAGCAAAATGCCATCCATTAAAAACGCGGTACCAAAGCCGGTGCCCAGGGTAACCACCATTTCAAAACCCTTGCCGCTTGCTACACCTAAGCCAGCCATATCTGCATCGTTAACTACTTTAGCGGGTTTGCCAAATTCTTCGGTCAATTTGTTTTGCAAATCGAACCCGCCCCAGGCCTTATTACCCAGATTGGGGGCGGTGATAACTACCCCATTTTTAACATATCCGGGAAAACCGACTGAGATCACATCGTAAGCAGGGAAATTTTTCACCAGGGTTTTTATAGCATCCAGCATGTTTTGGGGCGTGGATGGCATGGGCGTATCCTCCTTATCGTATTCCATGGTTAGTTCGCCTTGTGCATTCAGGATAGTGGCTTTTACATGCGAGCCGCCAATATCAATAGAGAGTACTTTTAATGGCCCGGTGTGTTTTTTCATATTTTAAGATGAAGGGGTTGAAATGTAAATGTGATTAAACAAATATGAGCATTGCGGTTGTAAATATTATTAATTCAGTATCATAATATTAACATGGAATTGTAATGCTTGTTTGGGATATGGTGATTAGTTAACCAGTGATTAGAGATTAGCGGGTGAACGGTAAATAAAAAGGGGCAGGATGTAAACATCCTGCCCCTTTTTATTTGATGGTTTGATTAGCCTAATCTCTAATTAACTAATCTCTAACTTACTAATTATAGATAAAGCTACCATCGCCACGGCGTTGCATATCACGGCCGTTACGTTGTGGCCTGCCGCTCCATTTTTGCAGGTTTAAACGGAAACCTACCAGGAAGTAACGGCTTTTGGTACTGGTAACGGTATTGGTGACACCTGTAGCGGTAACTGTTTGCGTAAGCGGGTTAGCCTGGTGAAGTATATCATAAACATCAAACGTTAATGTAAATTGGCGTTTTGCACCAAACTCTTTTTGAAAGCCGGCATTAATTAACAGCGGGCTGTTGCTTAATGTTGGGATAGCATTAGAACTTGTTTTTTGTGTTGTAAACTGTTTTTGCGCATCGTAATGTACCTGGAAAGTTTTCAGGAAATAAAAACGGCCATCTAAACCCAATGAGTTGGTTAATGATTTGGTTGATGTATTGTTGTTAGATGTGGTAAAGGTCCGGCGCAAATCGGTACCTATAAATGGGTTAACCTCCACATTGTCGGTTGGGTTGATACGCGGGCCAAAACGCTCATTAAACTCCCAGCTTGTTTGGTGGTACACCTGATCCCTGATCATACCAAGGTTGTAACCGTAGCTGATGCTACCATTTAAAGCAAGGTTATACCTTCTGTCGGCCAGTTGCTTTGAGATATTGTAATTTCCACCAACCGATTTTGAACCACTTAAGTTAACATAACTGATTTGGTTGATATAACTTTGTCCGCCAGCAATTGTCACCGGAATCACAGTACTGTTACTAACTACCTGGTCCTGATTGTAAGCCGCGTTAGCGTTGAATGACAAATTGAACCTTGAGTTAGGGAAATAATTATTATAACCGGCATTAATGGAGTTGCTTAGGCCGGCCCTTAAATTAGGGTTACCTACAACGTAGTTATTAGGGTCGGTTTTATCGGTAAATGGCTGCAACTGATCAAACGACGGTTCAAGGTTACTTCCCTGATAAGTTAAGGTAAATCGCTGTGTACGCGACCAGGCATAAGCAAAACGGAATAAAGGGATCACTCTGAAATTACTTATTGAAACCGGGGCATCTGCACCGGCATTATTATCAAATTTAGTACCATCGATACTGTAAGGTTTTAAAGTTGTACCTAATGAAAGGGTAACTTTTGAACCATTGTAACGATAGTTAAAGTTCAGGTTGGTTTCGGTTGTTACATAGTTAAAATTCAGGTTAGTCGACTTTACAGTATTATCAACAAGTATAGAATCGGTTTTATTTTTCGTATCGTGAGCGTTGCGCTGTATCTGTCCGTTAAACTCCAATTGCGATAGTTTACCCAAAGGTTCTGAATAGGTCATACTCGCGCGAAAGGCATCACTATTATTGTTTTTATCGGTTATTAGATGCGCCGGGTTGGATTTTATCAAATTATTTGTTGTAGCATCTGCATAGTTATTTGTCTGGCTGATGGTTTCGCCGTTCGATTCGCTCTCCGTACGGTTATAACTTAATTGTGCAGAAAAATTACGGCGGGGTTTCCTAAACCGGTGATTATATAGCGCGATCAGACCGTAAGAGGCACTTGGTGTATTAGATGTTGTAGTGCCTGTAACTGTTTGATGCGAGAAACCTGTAGGGTAATCTAAAATATTGTCAGAGCTTTGTGTCCGTGATGTTTCGGTAGTTGAATATTGATAACTTGGGGTTATTTGTAAATAGTTTAAACTATCAATCTGGTAATCCATTTCAAAATTGCCGCTACGGCCATTCCTATCGGTTTGAGTAGTACCGTTATTAGTAAAATAATTGGGGCCTACAGTATTACGGGTACCATAATTTTGACTACTGGTATTCAAATTATTAAAGTTATAAGTTGCGCTACCAATCACTTGTATCTTCGGGCTCCACTGGTCGCGATAGTTGAATGATAATGGCTGCAATGATTTTACATTACCCGGACTACTGGCGCCGCCGCCGCCACCCTGGCCACGTATGCCCGAATTACCAATACCGGTAACTGCGCTTCTATAATTGCCTATAAGTCCTAATTGCTGGTTGGCGTTAATACGCTGTACAAAAAGGTTGGCATTATACTGATCGTTATTACCGGCCTGGCCAACCAAACGGCCGGTTGTACCAACCGATCTATCGGCCTTGGTAGTAACGTTCAGGGTTTTTGTAGGGTCGCCGGTTTTAATTCCGCTGCGCGCGGCCTGGTCGCCATAGTCGTCTATTACCTGAGCTTTTTCAATAATATCTGCCGGTAAATTTTGGATGGCCTGGGCAACATCGCCACCGGCATAATCCTTACCATTTAATTTTACCTTGGTAACAGCCTGGCCCTGGTGCGTTAAACTACCATCGTTACCAACTTCCATGCCTTCCATCTTTTTCAGCAGTTCATCTAAAGTGGCGTTAGGGCGTACTTTGTAATCGCTGGCGCGATACTCAACGGTATCTACCTTGTAAACAATACTTGGTGTACCGTTAATAACTACCTCTTTAAGGTTTGTTGATTCACCCTTCATCACAACCGGATCAAGCGTAAGCCTGGGCACAGCATCGTTCATACTGAATTTTTTTACGTACGGGCGATAGCCTATGCTGGTTACCGTAAGCACAAACACATTCATTTTCACATTTTTAAAAATGAAGATGCCATCGGCATTAGATGATGTGCTTAACGTATCATGGGCCGATACCAGCCGGATAACTGCACCAGGTATGGTATTATCGGTAGAGTCTTTTACGATACCGCTAACCTGCCTTGAAGTTAAGGGCGGCGGCAGCTGGTTTCGGTTGTTTGAAGCAGGTATCTGCGCGTATAAGGTACCGGCAAACAAAAAGGTGATTAATATAAGTAAGGATTGTTTCATCATGAATAAGTTTAAAAGTATATGCAATAAGTGCCCTACCTGTCTGTACAGACAGGGCTTTTAGGTTAAAAATTGTCGATCAGTTAATTATTATTTTTTGGCCAGTACGTATTTGCCCCAAAAATCGGTCGGGCTCAGCATGCTTTGCATATCAAAGTTACCACCGCCACGGTTGCCGCCACCGTTACCGCCGCCACCACGATTGCCACCACCGCCGCCGCCACGGTTACCACCGCCACCAGCACCGCCGAAACCGCCAGCTCCACCACCAAAGCCGCCTGCTCCGCCACCGCGGTTAATGCCTTCGCCTCCACGATCGGCACCGTTCTCCTCACGACGGTTAAATTGTATCCCGTTCACTTTAAAGTTGTAGGCTATTTCTTTAGTTTTATCAAGCGATATGCCCAGTTGCTCAAATGGTATGGCCAGCTCGCATATAAAACTACCGTTGCTATCGTAAGCAGCAGCTGCTTTTATACCATATTCGTTATAAATAGATATCACACTATCCGGTATTTCTTTAAAACCTTTCAGTTTAATTTCCTTTATCGCTTCAATAGCCGATTTACGCATTGCAGCTATAGCTGCGGTATCAGGCGGCCCCCCGGGCTGCCCAAAGCCGCCACCCTGGCCACGCTGCCCTCTCTGCCCGCGCATAGCGGCACGGTTCACCAACGGGAAGGTAATTACAAAGGCATCCTTCTCTTTCTTTTTGCCTTCGGTATTAAAAGTAAAATCGATACCACCGGCCAGTATTTTGCTGGTGGTTTGCTGGTTTGGCGATTTGATAGAGATGTAAAACTTTTTATCATCATTAGCCATGGTGTAGCTAAAATCAACCGTTTTGTTAGTGGCTTCCAATGTATTGTTCCACTCCGTCAGTTTGCCATCGGTTTTAACATTTACAGGTGCCCATACGCCGCTTTCCTGCACACTTTGCGCCTTTGCAGCTAATAAACCCATGCCTAAGCATATACTAAGGCTGGTTTTAATTAATGTTTTAGCGTTGATACTCATTACTATATAATTTGGTTAAAAAGGGTATTTTCAATTGTTATCATTTTCATGATGGCCTATATAAGCCAATATTTTGTCTTTATAATTATCGCTTACCGGTATCTCCGTTTCGCCCAGCATTAAGCGGTTCTTTTTAAAAGCGGTGATCTTATCCAGCGCTACAATAAAAGATTTATGCACCCTGGCAAAGCCATCGCCCGGCAGTTTATCTTCCATAAACCGCATACTTAGACGGGTAATTACCGGCTTTGTTGCACCGGCCAGGTATATTTTTACATAATCCTTTAAACCTTCAACATATAATACCTCAGGTATGTTTATCCGCACTACCGAATAGTCGGCATTTACAAAAATAAAATCAGGTTCGCCTGTTGCTGCCTTTACAGGCGCTGTGGGCTGCTGCATATTATCTTTATTCTGCCGCAGGTTAATCAGTTCCGACGCTTTATTTACCGCTTTCAAAAACCGTTCGAACGAGAACGGTTTCAGTATATAATCTACCACATCCAAATTAAACCCCTCCAGCGCGTAATTATCATAAGCGGTAACCATAATTACCATGGGTGGCTTTGTTAAGCTGTTTAAAAACTGTATGCCCGATATACCCGGCATCTGTATATCCAGGAAGATGAGATCAACCGGCTCGCGGCGCAAAAACTCCATGGCTTCCATAGCGTTTTTGCACTTACCCTGCAATTTCAGATACGGAACTTTCATTACGTTATCTTCCATCAGCTCAAGCGCCAGTTTTTCGTCGTCAACCAATAGACAGCGTATCATTACTTAAGTTTAATTTTAAGGCTCGCAATAAACACATTATCGTTTTGCATAATGTCGAGCGTGTAATCTTCTTTGTATAATAATTCAAGTCGCCGGCGTACATTGACCAAGCCAATGCCCGAGCTTTTATCTTTGGTATGCTGTTGCGGCGCCACGGTGTTCATCACCTTAAAATCTAACCAGCCGGTGGCATCGTCAACGCTTAAAGTGATGTTAATCTGCGGGTCTTCTACCATCCCTACGCCATGCTTAAATGCATTCTCTACAAAGGGCGCCAGTAACATAGGCTCAATATAGTAAGCATTTATATTTTCAGGAGGGTTGAACATAATTGTTACATCGTCGCCAAAGCGTAATAGCTGTAAAGCGATGTAACTTTTTAGATATTCAACCTCGCGGGCCAGCGAAACACGCTCATCATCATTTTCATAAAGCATGTAACGCATTAGTTTTGAAAGCTCTATGAGCGACGGTTCCAGCATGTCCGATTTTTTACGGGCAAGCGATACCATATTGTTCAGTATGTTGAAAATAAAATGCGGACTAACCTGCGAACGCAGGAAACTCAACTCGGTTTTCAGGTTCTCGTTTTCTTTTTCCTTCCTGATCTTTTCCTGCCTGGCGTTATCACGAATGATGCGGTAGCTGATACTGATACCTATAACAAAGATATACGTGATCATATTGGAAATATACCAGAATACAAAACGGTCCCATCCACGGCGTTCGAAACCGAAACCACCTCCGCGCGGGCCGCCTGGGCCATCCGGGCCAAACCTGCGCCTTTCCATACGCCCACCTTCAAAATGCCTGCCATTGGGTGATTTACCATTTACACGTTGACTATCTATGTGCATTCCTTCTCCCACTTTCTGGCCTATAACTATCATAACTTTCGCCCTATCCTGAGGCGGGAACAGCACATTATCAATTTGCCTTAATAAAAATAAGATGGATACAACAAGCACTACCAGCGACAGGATATACAACCACAGCTGTTTGCGGCGTTTGTATAATACCGGGTACAGATAATAAGCATTAAGGTAAAAGATCCCCGCGTAAAACGCGTTGTTAATCATGGTGCGATAGTGCCAGGTGCTAAAGCCTTTCCATGTATTTGGGTTACGGAAAAGATAGGGCGATGCGATGATAAGCCCCCAAAGCAATATGTGTATTGCGGGCTGCAAATACTTGCTCGAGAATATTTTTTTGAATGCCATTAAGTATAAAAGTATAAGTTAAGGGGATACTCATTGAATATATGAGACAAAACCACCATATAAAAAGACGAAAGGGGCGAATTTTGCGATGAAATAAATTGAGGATTAGGTGTGATTGTAGAACCATTGCTGCGATTTAACCACAAAGGACGCAAAGAAATTGCAAACCGGTTAGCACAAAGAGCACTAAGTTTTTCAAAGTAACTATATGCAACAAAAATATATAAAGGACTTTTTTCTATTAGCCACCATTAAAGCTTTGTGCTCTTTGTGCATTCTCCCTTTGTGATCTTTGTGGTTAAATTACCGTTACACGCCGAATTTCATCCACCCATCCCCCTCATAGCCAAAAATAAATTGTTTGGGGTTAATGATCTCGGCCAGGATCTCTATAGAATCCACTATCCTTGGACCGGGGCGGTTGAAGTATTGGTTACCATCGGTAATGTACAGGCGGTTGCTTTTTACGGCTTTCAGGTCGGCAAAACCGGGTTGCTCTAACAGGATATTCACCTCTTTCAGCGTTCGGTCCATACCAAAGCCACATGGCATCAGGACGATGATATCAGGGTCGGAGGTTTGGATATCTTCCCACTTTACGTATGGCGAATGTTTTCCGTTTGATGCCAGGATGGGGATCCCTCCGGCTATCTCAACCAACTCAGGCACCCAATTGCCCGATATCATCAGCGGTTGCAGCCATTCTACACAGGCAACCGTAGGTTTATTCTCTATAAACTTCAATTTATGTTTAATGATATCTACACGCTCGTGCAGGCGTTCCAGTAAATCTGCGCCCGCTTCCGGCACGCCCAAAGCATCCGCAACAGCGGTAATATCATTGAAAATATCTGTCAGATTATTAGGTTGCAGCGAGATGATGCGGGTTTCCTTATCCAGGTAATTATCCAGCGCCTGCTCTACCTCCTGCAGCGATACGGCACAAACCTCGCACTGGGCCTGGGTGATCACCACATCGGGGGCAAGCGCTTTGATCACCTCCCGCTTTACGGTATAAACCGATAGGACATCGGCTAATATTTCCTTTACCTTATTATCTATTTCCTGGCTGCTTAGTCCATCCTCAAAGTTAGCCTCCGAGCATACGGGCAATTGCTTTACCTCTTCAGGATAATCGCACTCGTGCGACCGGCCCACCAGGTTATCCTGCAAACCCAGGGCGCACACCATTTCGGTAGCGGCTGGTAGTAACGATATGATTTTTTGCCCGGGCATTAATTCTGTTTTATAAAATCCGGTGCAAATAACGTTAAATTCACTTTTTAACCGAAATATAATATGCGGAACTAAAAAAGCCGGTTATTTTTGAGCAATGATATTCCTTACCTTTTTCCTCGGCCTCATTGTTAATTTTATTGGTTACGTCCCTCCCGGCAATATTAATTTAACGCTGGTACAAATTGCCATTAACCGGGGCATGAAACAGGCGATGCAGTTTATCATCGCCTTTGCCAGTGTAGAGTTCTTTTTCACCTTTTTTATAATGAACGCGGCCAAATGGTTATCAGCACAGGTGCATTTGGATATAGTGATAGATTGGGTGATGATAGCCCTGTTCGGCACATTGGGTACTATTACCTGGCTACATCGCAATAAGCCGCCAAAGCCCGATTACTCGCAACACGATAGTATTAAATACGGGATATTGCTTGGTTTTATCAATCCCATGCAGGTGCCATTTTGGATGATTGCAGGCACCTACCTGATCACACACGAATGGATCATCAGCGGATATTTAGCATTAACTATTTTTAGCCTGGGTTCGGCCATGGGTGCCTTTTTGTGCCTGTTTATTTACGGGAAGTTTGCCCGGTATATACAAAACCGGTTTGAGTTAAGTACTTCGATTATCAATACCAGTATCGCTATCCTGTTTTTCAGTTTCGCGGCTTATCATATTGTTAAGGAGCTATACCTGGTATTTTTTAAGCACTAAGTAGAGAAGCTTGTCATTGCGAGGCACGAAGCAATCGCACCCTATTCTGGCTTCAGTCACAGACTGAAGCCTATGGATAAATGAAGTCTGCGACTTCAGGCAGGCATTAAATTAAACAAGTCACAGACTTGCTTCCATCCGCAAGCTTCAGTCGCAGACTGAAGCCAGTATGGGTGTTTTTTAAGCACTAAGTAGAGATGTTTGTCATTGCGAGCGTAGCGTGGCAATCTCGTAGTTTGCTCTTCAGGCTACGAGATTGCCACGTCGCCCCTCCCCGCAATTCACCGCATGCTCCTCGCAATGACAAGCTTTTGTGGATTAAAAACCGTTTTGCTTTAAAAAGTTAGCGCAGCGGTCAAACCATTGGTCGGGAGTAGTTTTATTATTTAACCCGAAGCCGTGGCCGCCGGCCTGGTACAGATGCATTTCGGCTTTTACCTTATTATTCACTAATGCTTTGTAAAATGGCAGGGCATTGTTTTCAACAGGTACGCCCCTGTCGTCTTCGGCTTGTACAATAAAGGTTGGCGGGGTATCAGCGGTTACCTGTTTCTCGTTGCTGTACAAATCAACCATTTCCGGCGATGGCGCACTGCCCAGCAAATTGCTTCTTGATCCACTGTGGGCCAAATCGCCTAAGGTGATAACCGGGTATAGCAGCAGCATAAAATCGGGCCGCAGGCTGATATTGTTATGATTCTCTATCACGGCTTTCGTAAAATGCGTACCTGCAGTAGCAGCCAAATGCCCACCGGCCGAAAAACCGATCATACCCACCTTAGCCGGGTTAATGCCCCATTTGGCAGCACGCTCGCGCACTATTTGCAACGCGCGTTGCCCGTCCTGCAGGGGGCCAATGGTTTTATCAAGCATAATCAAGTCGCTGGGCAGGCGGTATTTTAGCACGAAGGCCGTTACGCCTATCTCATTAAATTTTTTGGCTACATCCCAGCCCTCGTGCGCCATGGCCAGGCGTGCATAGCCCCCACCCGGACAAATAATTACCGCCGTGCCATTAGCCTTACCCTTTTCAGGGAAATAAGGTGTTATGGTTGGGTCGGTTACTTTTTCGGTGCGGTCATTCTCGGTTTTCTCCGCATAACCGGCCGGCACCTTTTTGCTGTTGGGAACACCTTTAGGGTATAGTGGTATGGCTTTTTCCTGGGCAAACATCAATGCAGGCGTTAATATCATTATGGCCGCTAATCGTTTTTTCATGATGATGATAATTCAATTAAAAACCGTTTTGCTTTAAAAAGTTAGCGCAACGCTCAAACCATTGGTCGGTTGTGGTTTTGTTGTTCAATCCAAAACCATGGCCGCCGGCCTGGTACAGGTGCATTTCGGCTTTTACTTTGTTTTTTAACAGCGCTTCGTAAAACATCAGGCTATTTTCAACCGGTACGGTTTTATCATCTTCGGCATGTACAATAAAGGTTGGCGGGGTATTTGGCGTTACCTGTTTCTCGTTACTGTACAGGTCTATCAGCGCCGGGCTGGCATCCTTGCCGGTCAGGTTAACCTGCGAACCACGGTGCGCCAATTGCCCAAATGTAATTACAGGATATAACAGCAATGCAAAATCAGGGCGTACGCTGGTATTCTTAGGGTTTTCGATAGCTACTTTATCAAAATGTGTTTCGGTGGTTGAAGCCAGGTGGCCGCCAGCCGAAAAGCCGATGATACCCACTTTAGCGGGATTAATACCCCATTCTGCCGAGCGCTCACGAATGATCTGGATAGCCCGCTGTGCATCCTGCAATGGGCCGATGGTTTTATCCAGCATTATTTTATCGCTTGGCAAACGGTATTTCAAAACAAAGGCGATAACACCAATCTCGTTAAACTTTTTAGCTATCGACCACCCCTCGTTCAGCATAGATAAACCCGAATAGCCGCCACCCGGACAGATCACCACGGCGGTACCGGTAGCTTTACCTTTTTCGGGCAGGTAAGGGGTAATGGCAGGGTCGGTAACCAGTTTAGCATGGTTATTGGCATCATCCTCTACATAATCGGCTGGTGCAGGTTTGCTGTTGGGTACACCGTTTGGGTATAGTTTGATTTCCTTTTCCTGGGCAAATACACTGATTGACAAAAACAGCATCAGGGGCAATAATAACTTCTTCATGGTATAATGGGTTTATACCGACTAAAGTAATAAAAAAATGCATTTGCCGTAGATTTTAACCACAAAGGCCACAAAGAGAAAAACCACAAAGTACACGGAGAGCCTCACCCTGCCCTCTCCAGTGGAGAGGGTTCTAAAATGTGCTTCTTAAGTCCTCTCCTTTGGAGAGGATTTAGGTGAGGCCCTCTTTGTGCCCTTTGTGGTTAAATAATCAAACCGAATTCTTTACTTCCCTCCGCCAAATTCCATCAGGTAGGCTTTCAGGAAATCGTCTATCTCCCCATCCAGCACGCCCTGGGCGTTTGATGTTTCATAATCGGTACGCAGGTCCTTCACCAGTTTGTAAGGGTGCAGTACATAATTGCGGATCTGACTGCCCCACTCTATCTTCTTTTTATTGCCTTCAATAGCGTTGGATGTTTCCTGGCGCTTGCGCATTTCAATTTCGTACAATTGCGATTTCAGTAAACGCATGGCGTTATCCTTATTTTGTAATTGCGAGCGCGATTCCTGGTTTTTGATAATGATACCCGATGGCTTGTGATATAAACGCACAGCGGTTTCCACCTTGTTTACGTTTTGCCCGCCTGCACCGCCCGACCGGAATGTTTCAAACTCCACATCGGCCGGGTTAATCTCTATCTCGATGGTATCATCTACCAGCGGATAAACATAAACCGATGCGAAAGAGGTGTGGCGCTTGGCATTACTATCAAACGGTGATACCCTTACCAGGCGGTGTACGCCATTTTCGCCTTTCAGGTACCCGTAGGCAAACTCGCCCTCAAATTGCAGGGTGACGGTCTTAATACCGGCTACATCGCCCTCCTGGTAATCCTGTTCGGTTATTTTACAGCCATTGCGTTCGCCCCACATCATATACATGCGCATCAGCATACTGGCCCAGTCGCAGCTTTCAGTACCACCGGCGCCGGCAGTAATTTGTAATACGGCGTTTAGCTGGTCGGTTTCGCCGGATAGCATATTTTTAAACTCCAGGTCTTCGGTAGCTTTAATAGCCAGCTCGTACTGTTCTTTCATTTCGGCCTCGGTGGCATCGCCACTCTGGAAAAATTCGAACATAACGGCCGTATCATCCAATACGGATAGGAGCTTTTGATATTGATCAGTCCAAACTTTTTTGGTTTTGATGGAAGCCAGCACCTTTTCGGCCTCCTTGGGGTGGTCCCAAAAATGGGGACCAATGGTTACTTCTTGTTCTGCGGCAAGCAATTCGAGCTTTTTATCGATGTCAAAGATGCCTCCTCAGGGAAACTGCTCTATCCCTTAAATCCTGAACTTGTTCTTTAGTCATACGGCAAATATAGGTCGCGGATGTGCAGATATGCAAATGTGCTGATGGTACAGCACAGCTTTGAACCAAATATTGGGTTAACACAACTTAACACAATTCAGGGGTTTTTCGATTTAATTTACTGAGAGTCAATTATTTAGCTTTTTTTCGTGTTAACCCTAAAATAACCTGATGAACACATCCGCTTTCCGGGAGGCCCGCAACTGATTTGCTGTGCCGAATAAACAATGCCACCTGCAAACGCCATATGCATCCAATTCCACTTCACCAACCCATCATAAAAGAAAAATCCTTAATTTAGACCTCCCATGATACCTATAAATTCTAAACTACCACAAACGGGCACTACCATTTTTACGGTAATGTCGGCATTGGCGGCCGAGACGGGGGCTATTAACCTTTCGCAGGGGTTCCCCGATTTTGATTGCCCGCCCCAACTGGTTAAACTGGTAAGTAAAGCCATGAAGGATGGCAAAAACCAGTACGCGCCCATGGCCGGGCTAATGAGCCTGCGCGAACAGATCAGCATAAAAACCGAAAAGCTTTACGCCGCCAACTATCATCCCGATACCGAAGTAACTGTAACCGCCGGCGGCACCCAGGCTATTTTTACAGCCATCAGCGCGGTGATCCATCCTAATGATGAGGTAATTATTTTCGAGCCTGCTTATGACAGTTACGCCCCGGCTATTAAGCTGATGGGCGGCATTGTTAAATCGCTGGAGCTGGAACCGCCCGATTACCGCATCCCCTGGGATATGGTGAAGCGGCTGATCACCAGTAAAACAAAAATGATCATCCTTAATTCGCCGCAAAACCCAAGCGGTACCATCTTAAGCAAAACCGATATTGACGAACTGATAGCCATAGTAAAAGGCCAGGACATTTTTATACTCAGCGATGAGGTGTATGAGCATTTGGTATACGACGGGCAACAGCATCACAGTATGGCCCGCTATCCCGAATTACGCGAACGCAGTTTTATTGCCGTATCGTTCGGTAAGCTGTTCCATAGCACAGGCTGGAAGATAGGTTATTGCCTGGCCCCGGCCAACCTGATGCAGGAATTCAGGAAGGTGCACCAGTTTTTAGTTTTCAGTGTAAACACGCCCATGCAAACCGGGATTGCCGAATATTTAAAGGATGAAAATGTTTATTTGGGCCTGGCTTCTTTTTTTCAGCAAAAGCGCGACCATTTCAGAAACGGCCTGGCACAAACTAAATTTAAACTGCTGCCCTGCCAGGGATCATACTTTCAATGCGTAAGCTACCAGGGCCTTACAGATGAGAAGGATACAGATTTGGCCATACGTATAACCAGGGAATTTGGGGTGGCATCTATACCGGTTTCGGCCTTTTACAGCAAGGGGACAGACCACCATATTTTGCGTTTTTGTTTTGCCAAAAGGCAAGAAACGCTGGATAAAGCCGTTGAAGGTTTAATAAGAATTTGAACAAATACGAAGGTTTTATCGTAGAAATGCGGGCCGAGCCTAAATATTAGCCGATGGATAACTTAAAGATTACCACTTTTCAGGGATACCTTTTCTGGGAAAATATTGATAAAAACCTGCAGAACATTACGCTGCGGCTGGGAAGTATACGCGAAAAAACCGACCTGATCATTCTGCCCGAAATGTTTAATACAGGTTTCACCATGAATGTTGAACGCCTGGCCGAAACCATGGAAGGCAAAACCATGCAATGGATGCGGGATATTGCCGTAAAGTATAATTGTACGGTTACCGGCAGCCTGATTATTAAAGAAGACGGCAAATTTTACAACCGGTTGATATGGATGAGCCCCAACGGCAGCCATCAATACTATGATAAGCGCCACTTGTTTGCCATGGGTAAGGAGCATTTAACTTATACGGCAGGTACCAAAAAGCTGATAGTTGAACTGAATGGCTGGAAGATTTGTCCGGTGATCTGCTACGATTTGCGTTTCCCCGTTTGGCTGCGCAATGTAGACGAAGCTTATGATCTGCTGATCATAGTAGCCAACTGGCCCGAAAAGCGCGCCCTGCACTGGCGTACCCTTATCCCGGCCCGCGCCGTAGAGAACCAAAGCTATGTAATAGGCGTTAACCGGGTTGGCCACGATGGTAACGAGATCTACCACTCGGGCGATAGCACCTGTATCAGCCCCAACGCCGATGTGGTTTACTACAAACGCGACGAGGAAGATGTATACACCTTTACCATTCACCACGACGAACTGGAACGTGTGCGCCGCGCCATGCCTTTTTTAAAGGATGCGGATAAGTTTAAGATTTTGTAAGGCCCCGAAATATCAGTCTGGCTATCCGGGCGGCGCTGGCTTTTTATTACCTTTGCTTAATATGCTGGATATATTGATTATTGGCGGTGGCCCCATTGGCCTGGCTTGCGGGCTGGCCGCTCAAAAAGCAGGATTAAGCTTTGTAATTGTTGAGAAAGGCTGCCTGGCAAACTCGCTGTATCATTACCCCTCTACCATGACCTTCTTTTCAACTTCCGAAAAGCTGGAAATTGGCAATGTGCCTTTTGTAACCGTTAACAAACGCCCTACGCGCACCGAAGCTTTAGAGTATTATCGCAGGGTGGCTTTCTCCTATCATTTACCGGTAAATTTATTTGAGGAAGTAATTAAGATGCAGCACGAAGGCCGCCATTATACCATTACCACTTCCAAAACCACTTACCAGGCTAAAAACGTTATTGTTTCAACCGGTTTTTATGATATCCCGGTTACGCTGGATATCCCCGGCGAGGATTTACCTAAAGTGAAGCATTATTACCAGGACCCGCATTATTACGCGCTGCAAAAGGTAGCGGTAGTAGGATCAAGCAATTCGGCTATTGATGTGGCATTGGAAACCTGGCGCAAGAGCGCCGAAGTTACCTTGGTAGTGCGCGGCGATGAAATTAGCAAGCGGGTAAAGTATTGGGTGCGGCCCGATATCCTTAACCGGATTAAAGAAGGCAGCATTAAAGTTTATTTTAATTCGGGCCTGACCGCCGTACGCGAGCATGAGGTAGATATTAAAACGCCCGACGGCACTGTAACTATCCCTAATGATTTTGTAATGGCTATGACCGGCTATAAACCTAACTTTAAATTCCTGCACAGTTTGGGGATCACTTTATCCCAGGATCAAAAGTTTATCCCCCACTATAACCCCGATACCATGCAAACCAACCTAAAAGGTGTTTACCTGGCCGGTGTAGTTTGCGGCGGCATGGATACGCATTTATGGTTTATTGAAAACTCACGCGTGCATGCGGACATGATTGTGGATGATATTTTGAAGAAGAGGTAAGTTTTTTTAACCACAAAGGGCACAGAGGGGAACCACAAAGGGCGCAAAGATCTTTTATGAGATAGTAAGCACAACATGAAATCCCGCCTGGACTTTCAAAGAATTGTCATTGCGAGGAGCGGAGGAGAATGTGAAATGGGGCGACGCGGCAATCTCGTAGCTATACGGGTTGTGCATAATTACCATCAGTCTGCTCATAGCCGCAGGGGCCTATTACTTTTTCCTTGATGAAAAAGTAACAAAAAATCAAGACAGCAAAAATGCTCCCTCTGCCGCACGTGGCCTTTGCCCTGCAAACCGGGCAGAACCACGGCTACGCTTATTTGCCCCGCTGTCGCCCGCACCTGTCCCTGCTTCTGCAAAACGCTGATGCCCTCCCACCGCACAGGCCACCACTGTTCTGCCCGCTTTCGCCCGGAAGCTTATTTGCTGTCGGGAAGCAAAAACAAACACGTCATGCTGAACTTGTTTCAGCACCCCATCATACAGAAATTTACAAGTGGGTTGCCGAAACAAGTTCGGCATGACTTAGACCTTTATGATTTACTGATCAATCCGTTCACCGTTTCTATCAGTTGCGACAGATCGAAAGGTTTAGAGATCACCGCGTCGCACTTATAGCTACTAAAATCAACGCTCAGGTTAATATAGGCCGAAAAAATAATGACCGGGGTATCTTTTAATTGTGGATGCGATTTTAGCTCAAGGCATATTTCACCGCCATTGGCGTTGTTAAGCCGGTAATCTAAAATAACCAAATCGGGGTTGTATTCTTCGGCTACAGTAATAACGCCCTTACTGTCGGATATAGCATGCACATCAAAGTTTTCATAGGCTAAAACTTCGTTCACCATTTCCAATATATCCTGGTTATCATCCAGTACTAAAATACGTTTTAACATCGGTTGCAAGCTATCGGGCAAATTGTGAATGGTCAAAGTAAAATCTGTGCAGCATCTGGAAATATTGTCTTCGTTATCATAACGTCAACAATTACGTATTGTGATACAATGATAACTAAAATTTAATTAACCAACAAGTTGGTTTTAATTAATTAATTTAATTATTTAATTTATAATAAATAAATTTCCCTATTTAGATGAAATATTTAAAAAAGGCTCGATAATGCAACCGCTTTAACGAGTTGTCATAACAAGAATATTACCAACAGATGATACGGAGTACAGCTTATAAAACGCACTTATTGCTTGCCTGCAAGCGATTATTGAAGATGGAGGGATTTGAATTAAGCTGCCAGTTGGTGCTCAATTTTTTCCATAAGGAAAGACAGATCAAAAGGTTTCTGTACAAAATCATCAGGGGCGCCTTCTTTGTTAAGGCATGATGTGCCCATCTCTGTAGCTGATATCAAAATAACAGGAATATCCGATACACTCTCGATTGATTTAATGGCCCGGCAAATCATCCGGCCATCCATACCGGCCAGCATAATATCCATCAATATCAGGTCGGGATGATACTCATTAATGCGGTCAAAAATCTTGTCGCCCCTTGATAGCGTACTTACCCGGTAGCCGTAATAGGAAAGCACCTCTTCAAGCATCTCCAGGATAGCCCGGTCATCATCCACCACTAATATCTTTTTGTCGTTTTCCATTATGGTAGATCTATTGCAATAGGTATGCCAAATTTGTCATAAACTATTGTGTTGTATTAATATACACTATAAAATAATTATATTTCATAGATAATTGCTCAATAAGCCTCCTTATTAATTAAGTTTTGGCTTTTTTAAACACGGTTTGATCTATAGACAACACACTTTACAGGCTTTATAACTCAAAAACAAATACCCGTTGATGGTATAACACGGCCCCATATCAGACAAAAAAATACTTTTTTAAATTTATTTCAGCTTTTGTAAAATTTATAACTAAAAAAGCCGTTTGTTAAGTAATTTTTTGGTGGTAAATGTATATTTGCTTGCCAAAAAAGTACATCACCTAAAAATTATACCTTTTATGTTTTTCCTATTACCGGAAAAGGAAGTTGTCAAAGTTTTTGGCAAAAATCTTAAAAAACTGCGCTTGCAAAGAAAGCTATCCATGGATAAGCTGGCAAAACTGGCCGATATGGAACTTTCGCAAATATACCGTATTGAAAATGGCCGGGTTAATGCCAAGTTAACCACCATTGCCGCACTGGGCAAGGCTTTGGATATTGACCCTAACGAGCTGCTTAAAATACCTAACCTGCCAAACGATTAAGCCTTTGCAAAACGGTTGGTAAGTGCAATCAGGTCGTTTAATTCAAAAGGTTTTTCCAGATAGGCATCGGCACCGCTTTGGGTAGCTATCTTTTCGAGGTGAGGTATGGTTGAGATGAGTATGACGGGCAAATGTTTTAGCCTTGGGTTTGCCTTAATATGTTTGCAAATGTCACTGCCCCGTTTTACAGGCAGATATTCGTCGATAAATACCAGATCGGGGTTTATATTATCCAGTTTAGCGGCAATACTCCCATCCTTACAGGATATCATTTCGTGCCCGTTACCACTTAAAATATAATCCACCACATCCACTATATCCGGATTATCTTCAATTACCACGATTTTCATTTTTGGATGGAATTATATTATTAGTTAATAGGCGATGTGCTAATCAAATATAATCATTCAAATTATATTTCAAAATTTTCTTATTATTTAAAACCACAAGGTTTAATTTAAGTTACAAGTAATTCTGTCCGGTAATGTTGCACTTACCCTATAATGTGCTGATATTAGCCGGGAACAATGATATACAGGTATATGAGCGATACGGCAAACGGTTATGTTAATTCGGTAACAGATGATCAGGGCATTACCGTGATCACCTTTTTCCATCCGGCGCAAAACTCACTGCCCTCGGCTTTGCTTGCCGAGCTAACTCATGCGGTTGTACAAGCCGGGCAAAGCGCTGCAACCCGTGTTATTGTTTTAAAAAGCGCCGGCGACCGCACCTTTTGCGCCGGGGCCAGTTTTGATGAGCTGTTGCAATTAAAAGACAAGCAAAGCGGCACCAGTTTTTTTATGGGCTTTGCCAACGTTATTAATGCCTGCCGCAAATGCGGCAAAATCATTATTGCCCGTATACAGGGCAAAGCTGTTGGCGGCGGTGTGGGACTGGCCGCTGCCGCGGATTATTGTCTGGCTACCGCTGCGGCGTCCGTTAAACTAAGCGAATTGGCTATTGGGATTGGCCCCTTTGTGATATCGCCTGTGGTAACCCGCAAAATAGGCCTGCCGGCATTTTCGCAATTAACCATTCGCGCTACCGATTTCCAGCCGGCACAATGGGCAATGGACAAAGGTTTGTTTAACGAAGTTTACCCCGATATCCCGGCATTGGATGGCGCTGTTGAGGCCCTTGCACAAAAGCTGGCATTGTACCATCCCGGTGCGTTGGAGGGCCTTAAACAAATTATGTGGGAGGGTACCGAAAACTGGGACGAACTATTAGCCAAACGCGCTGCCATTAGCGGCGAGTTGGTATTATCCGATTTTACCCAGCAGGCTTTAAATGGTTTTTTAGGCGGGAAAAGATAGGCTGGTTATGATATATGTATTGATCATTATACCCTTTACCATTGCCTTACTGATACTACTTGGCTACATAAATAACCGCAAAAAAGAGCGGGATAGCATAGCCGAAATTCGCGAAAAGTGGGCTAAGCCTATGCCTGGTCAGCGCTATTTTCAACAGATATCACTTTACACAAATGCCGATGCGGATATACCAAAACTATCAGCAACAACCGTAGCCGACCTTGACCTGGAAAATGTTTTTAGTTATATAGACCGCACAAACTCTAAACCGGGCCAACAGTATCTATATCATCAACTCATTACCAAAGCATCGGCACCGAAACAATTAAATGCTATTGACGAACAGATTAACGCCCTCCCTGCCAACCGTAACTTGCTGGAAACATACGAACTAAAATTGGCTGGCCTTAACAACAGCAATGCCTATTACCTGCCCCAATTGTTTAAGCAGCAAGCATCACTGTTTAGTTCGCCTGTCACCTTTTATATCCGGGTTTCGGGTATCACCATTATCGCACTTTTTGTGCTGATGATTGCCACCCACAGTCAGCTTTACTTTTTTGCCCTGCTGGCTATGGTGATCGCTAATTTTGCAATCCATTACGCTACAAAGAAAAAGGTATTACAATACACCCATACTCTGCCCCAACTGGTTAAACTTATTAACATAGCCAGATGGTTTAAGAAACAGGCAGGTACTGCGCCCGATGAGCAAACCAATAGCGCCATTGCCGATGCTGCAAAGCTAAAACGATCATTAAACTATGTGAGCATTAACGCCGCTGTCAGAGACCCTACCGATTTACTTTATGCCGTGTTTGAATTGGTCAAAACCCTGTTATTAATAGAATCGCTGATGTTTATCAGTTCCATTAACCTGGTGAACAAATATAACCAAAGCATTCGCCTGGTGTTTGACTATGTGGCCCATATCGATTTTATAATCAGTATCCGATCGTTAAGGGAGGGGCTGCCCTTTTACAGCAAACCTGTATTTACAGCCGAAAACCAGCTATCTGTAAGCAACCTCTACCACCCATTAGTAGAGGGCTGCGTGCCTAATTCCATTACTACTTATGCGGATTGTGGCGTTCTGATAACTGGTTCTAACATGTCGGGCAAAACTACTTTTATCCGTAGTATAGCCATTAACGCCTTACTGGCACAAACCCTATTTACAAGTTGCAGCGAAAACTATACCGCGCCCTGGCTTAACCTCCATACCAGCATCCGCATTAGCGATGATATGGAAGAACACAAAAGCTATTTTCAGGCCGAAGCGTTATCTGTACTGAATATCCTGAAACAATGCGATGCTGATAAGCCTGCTAAGAGTTTAGTGCTAATTGATGAGATTTTCCGTGGCACAAATACTATCGAGCGGATAGCCGCCGCAAAGGCAGTATTGGCTTACTTAAGCGCCAATGGCCATTTTGTATTTGTTTCTACCCACGATTTGGAATTAGCCGAACTACTGGGCGGCGGATACACCACCTACTCGTTTGAAGAATTGGTAACAGATGGCGCCCGATTGGTATTTGATTATCGCATGAAACCGGGTTTGCTAAAAAACAAAAACGGCATTGCCATACTGCAAGCCATGGGCTATCCCCAAAGTGTGGTTGATGATGCCGGCCAGGTAAGCGAACAACTGCGGAAGAAATACCAAATATGATTTTTATATCGGAAGAGGTAAAAAACTACATTTTACAGTTCTTCATACATCCTCAGTCTATTTCTTAACAGCCATAACTCATTGTGCAAGCCATCCACTTTATTCAGCAGATGGTCAATAGAGGCTATACCCGCCACGTTGATCTCCAGATCACGATACAGGTGGATCATTTTTTCCAGCCTCGGTAATTCAGCTGCCGGGATAAAGGTCTTTTTATCAACCACGCTTACTTTGATCAGTCCCTCGTGTTCCAGATCGCGTATAAAGGTTGCTTCTAATTGATGATGAATACACACATCATCGGCAGGGATTAATTTTTTTGTTGCCATGGCTTTGTTATTTATTGGTTTTAGCCAGTTCTTCAAATAATTCGCGTTGTTTATCGGTCAGGTTTTGCGGTACCTGGATATCATAGGTCAGGTACAAATCGCCAAACTGATCGGCTTTCTTATATACCGGCAGGCCTTTACCTTTCAGCTTTACTTTGGTACCTTGCTGGGTCTCGGGCTTTAGTTTAAGTTTCACTTTGCCGGTGAGCGTATCAGCCGTGATCTCGCCGCCCAGCACCGCGGTATACAGGTCTACTTTTATGGTGCGGTGCAGATCGAACCCGCTGCGCTTAAAATCCGGATCGTTAGGGATAACAAAGGTAATGTACAGATCGCCGGCGGGGCCATTATTGCGCCCCGGGCCGCCGTGACCGGCAATCTTTATTGTCTGCCCGTTCTCTACACCGGCGGGTATGGTCATACGGATCTGCTTACCATTAACGGTGAGCGTACGTTTGTGGGTCTCGGCAATATCACGCAGACTTAATTGCAGTTCGGCGTTAAAATCCTGACCGCGATAAACGCCCTGGCGACCGCCGCCTCCACCGGCAGCCGCGCCGCCAAACATGGAATTAAAAAATTCGGAGAAATCGGTATCGCCGCCAAAACCCTCAAACCCGCCCGACTGGTAACCACCACCAGGGCTGCCGTACGATGATCGTTGCTGCTGCCGGGCCTGCTCATACTGATCGGCATGCTGCCAGTTCTCGCCATACTGGTCGTATTTCTTGCGTTTCTCGGGGTCGCTTAAAACCTCGTTCGCTTCATTCAGTTCCTGGAATTTTTTGCCGGCATTGGGGTCGTTAGGGTTCAGGTCGGGGTGCAGTTTGCGTGCCAGCTTACGGTAAGCTGCTTTAATGGCCTTATCATCCGCCTTTTTATCTACACCTAAAATTTTATAATAATCAATAAATGCCATGTTTGTATAGGTTGTAATATGATATCAACCGCTTAAAAGCAGCTAAGTTTTATTCACTCAAATATAAAGCATAAAAAAAGCCCTTTTTCAAGAGCCTGGTCATATTAAAATGTGATGTTAAGCCCAATCAAGCGTCCACGCTTGATCGTAAGCCCATGTGAGCGTCCACGCTCACGTTTTAAAGTTCTTTAAATTAAGCGTGGACGCTTAATTCGGAATAAGTTCAAGCGTGGACGCTTGAACTGGCATAATTACTTATATCGCCTCCAGCATTTGCTTCAATACCGCCTGCGCTGCCCAAACACGGTTACCTGCTTCGTGCACTACTATGGAATGCGGCCCGTCTAAAATCTCGTCGCTCAGTTCCAGGTTGCGGCGTACGGGTAAGCAATGCATTACCTTGGCGCTGTTGGTGTTTTTAAGACTGTCGTTGGTGAGCAGCCAGTCTTCGTTAACAGGGGGCATCTGTCCGTATGGCTCATAGGCCGACCAGTTTTTTACATACACAAAATCAGCATCGGCCAGGGCTTCCTGCTGGTTGTGGGTGATGGTAGCGCCCTGGGTAAATGCTTCAGATAGCTCGTATCCGGCCGGATGCGCGATGGTAAAATCAACATCAGCCTTGCACATCCACTCGGCAAAGGAGTTGGGTACGGCTTGCGGCAGCGGCTTTACGTGCGGCGCCCAGGTTAGCACCACTTTAGGGCGCGGACGGGTTTTTAATTCCGTTATGGTCACCAAATCGGCCAGACTTTGCAGCGGGTGGCGGGTAGCTGACTCTAAACTTACTACCGGTTTGCCGCAAAACTTCACAAATTTGTTAAAGATCATCTCGCTATAGTCCTCTTCACGATCCTTCAAACTCGGGAACGAACGCAGGCCGATAATATCGGCATACTCGCCCATTACGCCTGCCGCTTCGCGGATATGCTCCACAGTGGTACCGTTCATGATGACGTTATCACGCAGTTCCAGCGCCCAGCCTTCTTTGTCGATGTTCAGCACCATTACATCCATACCCAAATTCATAGCAGCTTTTTGAGTACTTAAACGTGTACGCAAGCTGGGGTTAAGGAAAACCAACACCAAAGTCTTGTTTTTACCCAAATGCTGAAAAGCATAAGGATCGGCCTTTAGCTGCAAAGCTTCAGCAACTAATGCATCGATATTGGTAACGTCGTTAACAGAAAAAAATAGTTTCATAGTAGCCCCTTTATTAAACAGCATGTCATTTCGAACGAGGTACGATGAGAAATCTTCTACGTCCTTACTTATCGCACGTATAAGATTTCTCACTACGTTCGAAATGACAACCTTTTTATTATACAATGCCCCATTCCTACTCCCCCTTCAGGGGGCCGGGGGGCTTTAGTTTACCTCTTTCGCAAACGCCTCTAAAAACCGATCGGCGTAAGCTTTTGTTAAATTAAGCGCGGGCAGCAAACGGATCACGTTTGGCTTGGCCTCGCCGGTAAAGATATGGTGCTTAAACAACAGGTTCTTCTTCACCTCACTTAGCTCGGCAGGCAGTTCAATACCAATCATCAATCCACGGCCACGCACTTCCTTTACTTGTTTAAACTTTTTCAGTTCATTTATCAAATAACCGCCAACTTCGGCAGCGTTTTGCATCAGGTTATCCTGCTCCATTACTTCCAGCACAGCAAGTCCGGCGGCGCAAGCCAGGTGGTTACCGCCAAAGGTAGTGCCCAGCATGTAATATACAGGTTTAATTTTTGGCGATATAATAATAGCCCCCATCGGGAAGCCATTGCCTATACCTTTGGCCATGCTGTAAATATCGGCATCTACACCGGCAAAATCGTGCGAGAAGAATTTGCCCGAACGACCGTAACCGCATTGAACCGAATCGGCAATAAACACGGCGTTATGATCATCGCAAAGCGAACGGATCTTTTTCAGGAAACTCTCTGATGCCACCCTGATACCACCTACACCCTGGATACCCTCGATAATTACCGACGATATTTCATTTTGGGCGAAAGCCTGCTCCAAAGCCACGTCATCGTTAAAAGGCAAAAACATCACGTTATCAGTCTCGTTTACCGGGGCAATAATCTTGGGATTATCAGTAGCCGAAACCGCCAGTGATGTACGCCCGTGGAAAGCACCTGTAAAAGCAATCACCTTTTTACGGCCGTTGTAAAACGACGCCAGTTTCAGCGCGTTCTCGTTAGCCTCGGCACCCGAGTTACACAGGAATAGCTGGTAATCTTCCTTACCACTTACCTGGCCCAGTTTTTCGGCTAATTGGGTTTGCAGGGGGATCTCGATAGAGTTAGAGTAAAACCCGATCTGGTGCAGCTGGTCTTCCAGCCGTTTTACATAATGCGGGTTAGTATGGCCAATGGATATTACGGCATGGCCACCGTACAGGTCAAGATATTCCTGGCCTTTATTATCATAAACCAAGCTGCCAACACCTTTGGTGATGTTGATATGATTGATTGGATATACGTCGAATAGTTTCATTTTTGTTGTGATAATTGCAGACTTACGAAGTTTTAAAAACTTCGTAAGTCTTGTTTAACCTACTTGTCATTGCGAGGAACGAAGCAATCGCGAACTATGCAAGATTGCTCTTTGGGTGTGCGATTACTTCGTTCCTCGCAATGACAAGGCTTTATTTAAAACGCGTTAGCTTTGAGTTTAAGGCCCGCTGTTTCATCAAAGTCAAACATCAAATTCATATTCTGCACCGCCTGGCCTGATGCGCCTTTCAGCAGGTTATCTATTATGCTGACGATGAAGATCTTATTACCATGCTTTTTCACCTGGATAAAGCATTTGTTGGTATTCACTACCTGTTTCAGATCAATATCACGGTTGGTGACATGGGTGAACGGGTGCCCGGCATAATAGTCCTGGTAAAGCTGCAGCGCTTCCTGCTCCGTCAGCTCGCTTTCTGTGTATATCGAGGCGATGATGCCTCGTGTGTAATCGCCGCGGTAGGGAACAAAGTTAAGCCCCCCCTGGCCCCCTGAAGGGGGAATAAAACCAGGTTGTAGCTGGTTGATCGATTCGCCGATCTCATTCAAGTGCTGGTGATCGAACACTTTATAAACCGAAAGGTTATCGTTCCGCCAGGTAAAGTGGGTGGTGCCGGTTGGTTTTTGCCCCGCCCCTGTGGAGCCTGTTGTGGCGGTGATATGCACTTCACTGTTCAGTAGTTGCTTACTGGCTAATGGAAGTAAACCCAATTGCAAACAAGTAGCAAAACAACCCGGGTTAGCTACATTTTGTGCCGATTTAATGGCGTCCCGGTTTAATTCCGGCAATCCGTAGGTGAAGTCTTTAGTTCCGAGTCCTAAGTCGAAAGTTTGAACAGCTTCGGACTTTTGACTTTGGGCTTTAGACTTCAAACGGAAATCCTGGCTTAAATCAATAATCTTAACCGTATCCGGGATAGTATTAGCCTCTAAGAACTTTCTGGCATCGCCATGCCCAACGCACAGGAACAGCACATCAACATCAGTTGATAATTCGCCGGTAAATTTCAGGTCGGTATCGCCAAGCAGGTCGGTATGCACATCGTAAATGTAATTGCCGGCATTGCTGCTGCTGTTTACAAAAGCGATATCCACATGAGGATGGTTCACCAAAATGCGCAGCATCTCGCCGCCGGTATAACCCGCGCCGCCAATAATTCCAACCTTAACAGCCCCCCGGCCCCCTAGAGGGGGAGTAGAATTTGCAATATTTTGATTTGTGTCAGTCATTGTACAGAATACTAATTCCCCCTTCAGGGGGTTAGGGGGCTTCTACGTTAACCCTATCATGTTTGGTAGATGGATGCGAGTATAGGGTAAATTCCAGGTCGGCTTCGCTATGGTTGCTGATGCGGTGCCGCTGTCCCGGTAATACTTCTATCCCCTGATGTTCGGTTAATATTTTCACAGCGCCATCGATATAAAAAATGGCGCTGCCTTTTAGTATGTAAAAAAACTGGGTAGCCTTCTCGTGATAATGCAATGCTTCCGAAGCATTAGGCGGCATCAGTTCCTGTTTAATAGATAGGGCATCGGTATCTACAAAAGTCCAGCCGTGGCAACCGTTACCCCATTCGTAATGAGCCCCCCCGCCCCCTGAAGGGGGAGCAACCTCATTCCCTTGTTTGAAGAAGAATGCCTGGTGAATTTTATTTTGATGCTCGTCACTCATTATCTTATCAATGTATTCCCCCTTCAGGGGGTTAGGGGGGTTAGCCGTTTACTTTATGGTAGATCATGACCTGGTTACCGAAGATCTTAGAGAAACCTTTTACATCTTCGCCGCTCCAGGCGTTATTCATTTCGCCGTAGCTGCCAAATTTGTTGCTCATCAGGTCGTGTGCCGATTCGATGCCCACCACCTGGAACCTATACGGGTTCAGCTGAACAAATACCTTACCGCTTACCTTGTCCTGCGTATCGGTCAGGAACGCTTCGATATTACGCATAATCGGGTCGTGAAACTGTCCTTCGTGCAGCCAGTTACCGTAGAATGACGCTAACTGATCTTTCCAGCTTAATTGCCATTTGGTCAGCACGTGTTTCTCTAAAGTATGGTGAGCCTTGATGATCACCATTGGCGCGGCAGCTTCAAAACCAACGCGGCCTTTAATACCGATGATGGTATCACCCACGTGGATATCACGACCGATACCGTAAGGCTGGGCGATAGCCTGCAAAGCCTGGATAGCTTTGGTAGGGTGATCATACGATGTACCATCAATAGCTACCAATTCGCCTTTTTCAAAGGTCAGTTCTATATCGCGGGTACCGGTTTCGGTAACCTGTGTAGGCCAGGCATCCTCGGGTAAACCTAAGTTTGATGTCAGGGTTTCCTTGCCACCTACCGATGTGCCCCAGATGCCTTTGTTGATAGAGTATTTGGCTTTTTCGAAGTTCATTTCAACTCCATGCTTTTTCAAATACTCGATCTCTTCCTCGCGGCTCAGTTTCAAATCGCGGATGGGGGTAATGATTCTTACCTCGGGCACCAGGATATTAAAGATCATATCAAAACGCACCTGATCGTTACCGGCGCCGGTGCTGCCGTGAGCAACCGATTCGGCACCAATTTCTTTAGCGTAATTAGCAATGGCGGTAGCCTGGCTTACACGCTCGGCACTTACCGATAGCGGATAGGTATTATTTTTCAATACGTTACCGTAGATAAGGAAACGCACGCAGGTATTATAAAAGTTTTTAGTCTCATCAACCACATGGTGACTGGTTACGCCCATTTCGTAAGCGCGCTCTTCCACCTTCTTTAATTCCTCATCGCTAAAGCCACCGGTATTTACAATTACCGAGTGTACTTCCATACCCAAATCGCGGGTTAAATAAATACAGCAAAACGAGGTATCTAAGCCGCCACTATAGGCTAAAACTACTTTCTTTTTCATAAGCTAAAAGCGGAAAGCCGAAAGCAAAAAGCTTTTTGACCTTCCTGTTTGTTATTTACGTAAAACTTTAATCAAGCCAATTAACATGGCCTTAACTTCGTTAATTAATCTATTAACCTTCTCAAATAGTTCCAGGTCAATATATGCTAAGTCTTTACACATCAAGCAACAATACTCTAATTCATGCGCCGAACCTAATGCCATATCTAAAAAACGGGCAAAATCCTTTTCTGTAAATCGTCCGCTTCCCTCAACTATATTTAAAGGTATAGAATAGGACGACCGCTTGGTTTGGCTCAGCATATCATATTGCTCACTTTTAGGAAATTTGGGAAGCAGGTTCGTGTACACAAACATATTTAATTCGTGCGCTTTGTTCCATACTTCTAATTTCCTGTAGTCTCTCATTTTTTAAGTTTCTTTTCCTGCTTTTTGCTTTAGTCTTTCTGCTTTTAGCTAAAACTTATTGTGGGCTAACATTAGTTTTGTAGAACGCTTCAGCGCATTCTCAATTCTTTCCAGCAAAGTAGCTTTATGAGTGATCTTCTTCATCTTATCCTCGCTTTGCTTTTTCTTTTCTTCCGGGTCGAACAGCATAGCGGTGCACATGCAGTTTTTGCGGCCTTTGGCAGTCAGGATATCGTAGTTTACACAGCTTTTGCAGCCTTGCCAAAAGGCTTCGTCCTGGGTCAGTTCGCTGTAAGTTACGGGTTCGTAACCCAAGTCCGAATTGATCTTCATCACGGCCAGACCGGTTGTTAAACCAAATATTTTAGCGTCGGGGTATTTTTGACGAGAAAGTTCAAAGATCTTTTCCTTGATGGCCTTAGCTAAGCCTACCTTCCGAAACTCGGGGTTAACAATTAAACCTGAATTAGCCACAAAATCGCCGTGGCTCCAGGTTTCGATATAGCAAAAACCTGCCCAGGTGCCGTTCCGGTGCAAAGCGATAACCGCTTTGCCTTCCAGCATTTTATTAGCAACATATTCGG
Source organism: Mucilaginibacter sp. GW821-FHT07H05 (assembly GCF_059418485.1). Lineage (NCBI taxonomy): Bacteria > Pseudomonadati > Bacteroidota > Sphingobacteriia > Sphingobacteriales > Sphingobacteriaceae > Mucilaginibacter > Mucilaginibacter sp. GW821-FHT07H05. The sequence continues at coordinate 192,499 of NZ_JBWKPY010000009.1, read as the reverse complement.
GCGAACGCTGCGCGATACCTGTACCGCGCGCCTTTGCCGATTCGGCCATCTCGTCACATATTTGCGCCGCGTAATCAACGTGCTGCGCCGAGGCTACCTGTATATCAAAATCTTGTATGGTCATTATTAAATAGAAAACTACCGTTAAATAATCCGGCCTTCCGGCACTTATTAGTTGAATGGTTTTGTTGAAAAAGGTTTAAACCTTTTAATGTTTGATGGCACTGTGATTACAGTTCTCAAACCCGGGGGATGAACGGCCTTCGTCGGGACGGGAGGAACAGAAAAAAATCAGAAAGCACAGCAGCGTTAACCCATGCAAATATTGCTTTGGGAGCAGGCTTGTTAATGCTTTGTTTTTTCATTTTTTATAACGTATTAGTGTTATTGAATTTTGCTGCAAAAAACCACATTAATTTTAACTTATGCAAGTAAAAAATCAGATTATAAATACGGGGCTTAACTATTATGTCAATACGTTGACTAACAGGGCAATCAACTTACCTTTTTAAAGGTCATGGTGCGGCCAATAAACTTGAAATTCCAATAGCCGGTTACCTTCAGTGTGCCATCCTTGGCCAGGCGGGCCGATGCATCCCAGTATTTGCCACTTTTGGCGTCATAAATGCTTCCATGTTCCCACGTGTTGCTTTTGGGTACATATACCAGGTCCTTCACTACATTCATGCCTAATATTTTGCGGTCGCGCAGGGTTTTATCGGGGTTATGCTTATCGGTCCATTCGTCCATTCGCTTGCTTTCATCTTCGTTTTTAAACCAGATAATTTTGGCTTTATACTCCCTGTTTTCTTTATAAACCTCAACTTTCAGGTTATTTTCTGACGACATCCATTTTCCGCAGATCATATCAGTAGCCGACATGGTTTGTGCTTTTACGCCAGTTATAAAAGCTGTTAATAAGATCAGTAGGAGTAACCGGGGAAGAAATTTTATAATCATTTTTAATAATGGTAATACTAAGATACAGAAGCCCTTTCTAAATCTCACCCAAAAGCGAGAGACTTTGTTATAAATTATAAGCCCTCCCCAAAGGAGAGGGCTGTTGAAGTTTATTATAATGCCGCTATAGCAGCCTTTAATTCGCCAACCTCGGCCGAACTGCTGCTAACATCGGCAAATATAGCTTGTGAACTGCTTTTTGCCCCATAAAAATTGGCATTAGCGCTTTTATCAACCGAGATATTGGATCCGTTTACACTTAAGCCGGCAAACAAACCTTTGCTGCGCGAGTAGGAATATACTTCGGCCTCCAGCTTATAATCAGTACTGGCGGTGCTGTTACGCCCAACCGGGCCGGCAGCTACCGATACATCGCCACCAATGGTGAAATTGCCGGTTTGCATTTTAGTCAATACATCTTTATGTTTAAAAACCAGCACCAGGTCTACCGATTGTACCCCTATCTGCAAACCCAGGCTGCCACCGGTAAAGGTTACAAATACCGGGTTACTCCATTTGCCGTCGGCCATTTTTACTATGGCCACGCCTTTACCGCGCTTGCCGCCAATGGCCAGTCCGGCGTTGATCATATGCGGAATAATGATCAATCCCTGTGCCTGTTGGATCAATTGGTTAGGGATGTTTTCTTTCATCTTACTGAAATCGCGCAGTACATCGGCCGATTTTTGAATCCGCTCGGTCTCCTTGCCCGCGTCAGTTGCCGAAGTCAACACGATAAAACAGGTTAACAGCATCGGCATGATCAATAATTTTATCGTTTTCATGGTATATAGATTTATTGGTAAACGCTGATTGCACCTATTTAGTTTATTTTTTGTTTGTGATTCTACCGATTATTGATTTGGGATTTCACCGATTCAAGGATTGATTTCACAGATATGCAATTTTTCCCGCTCCCCCTTTAGGGGGTTGGGGGGTTTATTATCTTTGCCTCATGCTTACCCCGCAACAAGTATTCTCCATTAGCACCGAACAGCAGTTTGCCGATGCTGCCTTGCAGGCTTTCCGCCACCAGGCGCAGCATTGCGATGTGTACCGGCGCTTTATTGAAGGTTTGCGGGTTGACCTGTCGGGTGTGGATAGCATCGCGAAAATCCCGTTCCTGCCTATCTCCTTTTTTAAATCGCACCGGGTATTGAGCAGCGCCGCCCCGGTTGAGGTAACATTTACCAGTTCGGGCACTACAGGGATGATCACCAGCAGCCATTACGTTACCGATGTTACCTGGTACCGGGAAAGTTTCCGCAGGGCGTTTCAATTGTTTTATGGTGATATTACCGATTACTGTGTGCTGGCCCTGCTACCCTCCTACCTGGAGCGCGAGGGCTCATCACTGATCTATATGGCGCAGGATCTGATCGCGCAATCCAATAACCCGGATAGCGGCTTTTACCTGTATAACCATGCCGAACTATTTGAGCAACTGAAACGCCAGCAACAAATCAACAAGCCTACGCTGCTCATCGGCGTCACCTTTGCCCTGCTCGATTTTATAGAACAGTATCTTATCAACTTTCCTGAACTGATTGTGATGGAAACCGGCGGTATGAAGGGCCGCCGCAAAGAGATGATCCGCGAGGAACTGCATCAGGACTTATGTAAAGGCTTTGGTGTGGAGATGATCCACTCGGAGTACGGTATGACCGAACTGTTATCGCAAGCCTATTCCAAAGGCGAAGGTGTTTTTGCTTGCCCGCCATGGATGCGAGTGATTACCCGGGATACCAACGACCCATTGAGCTTAACCGGCATCAACCGCACCGGTGGCATTAACGTGATAGATTTGGCCAATATCAACTCCTGTTGTTTTATAGCTACGCAGGATTTGGGGCGGGTGGCTGCGGATGGATCATTTGAAGTATTGGGGCGGTTTGATCACTCGGACGTGCGAGGGTGTAATTTGCTCGTGGGGTGATTTGGAGAATTTAACCACAAAGTTCACAAAGAAATTGCAAGTTTATTAGCACAAAGGTCACTAAGATTTTTTTTGCTCGATTATTTAAGCACAAAGCCTTTGTGCTTAAATCTCACCCAATTAATCAGAAATCTTTTTTTAACTTAATGATAAGACATAAAGGCTTTGTGCCCTTTGTGCAAACTCTTTGTGCCCTTTGTGGTTAAATCTACACTGTGGTTAAAAAACCTTAATCCTACACATAATATTATTATTTTTGCGCAAATCATCATCAGATAGAAAACATGATAGACAAGTTTTTAAACGACGACCAGGACGTTAAAGCCGTTGAAAAAGTATACACCCGTTTGGTTGACCTGTTAACCACCGGCGAAGAGATCTTATACATCGCCACGCAAAAAAAACCATTGGTAAATATCCTGCCCGATTGCATTGCGCTAACCAACAAGCGCATCTTGTTTTTTACCCCGGCCAATTTGGGCCTGTCCATCAAATTTGTTGATTTTGTATGGAAGGATATTGTTGATGTATACACCAAAGAGGAAATTATAGGCGCCATCTTCAGCGCTAAAACAACCAACGGCGCCGAAATGGGGGTAGATTACCTGCCCAAAGTACAGGCCCGTAAACTATATCAATACGCCCAGGAACGCAAAGAAGCCGAACGCGAAGCACGCCGCCTGCGCGATCTGGAAGAAAAACGCGCCGAATCAGGGTCGGTTAATATCGATCGTGCCCAGCAGGTTGCTTTTCAGCCGGTTACCGCAACACCCGCTCCCCAACCCGAGCCGGTTGTTACCCCGCCGCCGCCTGTTGTTGAAGCAAAGCCAGATGTGCTGACCGAAAAATTGAAGAAACTAAAAACGCTGTTTGATAACGGGCTGATATCGCAAGAGGAATACAACCAGAAGAAGCTGGAGTTGCTGAGCGATTTTTAAGAGATAAGAAAATACATAAAGTCATGCCGAACTTGTTTCGGCACCCCACTTGCAAAGTCAACTATATACAAGTCTGACCTAATGATGGGATGCCGAAACAAGTTCGGCATGACAATTTTGAGTGTTTACTTCCCCTCCGGCAACTCTATCGGGTTATTAATTACCTTACCGATAGGCCCCGTGTACCCTTTTACGTTAATAGACGTTATCCGGCTGGGATCAATCATATCCATACCATTGCTGCCCCGTTTGGCCTGGCCTGATCCGTGCGACGCTTTCATAAACCCAGATGGGTCTTTTTTGCGGGCTTCCTTTAAATTAGCAATATTCTTTGGGTTAGTTTTAATATCATCGGCCGGTGGGGCTATGGTTGGGTTGTTACTCGTGATATTCTCGAAACCGCTGAATTTAAACACCACTTCCTTCTTACTGTCGCTGGCTTCCAGGATCAATCCGGGTAAGCCATTCAGTTTCCAGGGGCCGTTTTGAAAAGGCAGATCGGGGCAAAACCAGGCGGTATAATCGCGCCCCTTAAAGCGCGCGGTAGCCATTTGGCAGTGCAGGGCGCCAAAACTCATGGTATCTTTTTTAATCGACCAGTTAATCACCGGCAAGGGCTCTTCTACCAGGTAATAATTAACTAAAGTTTCTTCGGTATACAGTTTTTTATCTTTAGCGTATTGATAATACTCTTCGCCCTGTGTGGGCGGACCGCCTTGTAGCGTTAGCGTCAGCGAGTTAGGGTTCGACGCGTTTTTTACCTGGTTCATTACATCAGCAACTAATTGATCCTGGGCCAGTTGCTTGTCCAGGCTTTTATAAACACTGGCGTTGCGGCCCACCAGCAATATCAATCTTTCGGTATAAGGTTTATCACGATGAGCAGTATCCCTGATGTGGGTAAAATCATAAACGGCTTTGCCAATGGCTACATCCGGTTTTTGGGCAAATGCACTGAAACAGGCGATAGAGATAATAATAGTTAATAAGAATTTCATAAAGCAGGTGTTTGATCAAACAAAAATAAGAATTGCTTTTTATTCTACGAATTTTTCGTAGAATAATTTTACTCCCTTTTATTCATCGCATGTAGGGTTAATAAGAAGGCAATTCCTCTAAAAAATCATACCGCTCGTTTACAAAATCAATACGGCAGTAGTAATGCTGTAAGCCATTGGTTACGGCCAGGAGGGGCACTTGGTGTACCATATTATAGCGTGCCACCTGGTCAAACACGCCCTGGGTAATTTTCACCGATGGCGCTTTGCATTCTACCAGCAGCACCTTTTCGCCTTTATTGTTACGTACCAAAATATCAGTGCGGCGGGCCATACCATGCAGTTTTAGTCCGCCTTCTAAACCAATCAGAGATTTAGGATAAGCCTTATCCCTGATCAGGTACTGTACAAAATGCTGCCGCACCCATTCTTCGGGGGTTATAATGATGTTTTTTTTCCGCAGCTCATCAAACAGGGTATACTCGCCGTTGTGCTCGGTTATTTTAAAGGGATATGGCGGTAAGTTCAGCGGTTGCAGCAAGTCCATTGGGGATAAAATTAGGAAAAAAACCTTACCCACCATTTTAATGACATCCTAACCTCTGTACCAGAATACCTTCTTCCTTTATGATCTCTGTGTGCTTATAAATCATCGCGACGCTGTTATAAGTGATACACACACATTTATTTCCCATTCACACCTTAAAATTTAACAAATTTTAACACTTTAGCGCCTTAATGCTATTGGCAAAAAATTGATGGGGTGATTAAGTTTGCCTACCGAAAAATTTAAAAAGATTTAATGGAAGATTTTAACAGCAATACAGGGCAACAACAGCCCGCAGCGGTAACCGGCAGCACGTCGTATTCAACTGATATCAGGGCGCTGAACGAGATGATAGAGCGCGAGAGTGCCTTTATTGAACTGCTGCGTATGGAGATGGATAAAGTGATCGTCGGTCAGAAATATATGGTTGACCGCTTGCTGATCGGTTTATTAGCCGATGGCCACATTTTGCTGGAAGGTGTACCCGGACTGGCAAAAACACTGGCTATCAACACGCTATCAAAATGTATCCAGGCCGATTTTAGCCGTATCCAGTTCACCCCCGACTTGTTGCCTGCCGATTTGCTGGGCACCATGATCTATAATCAAAAGAAAGAAGAATTTGTGGTGCGTAAAGGCCCGCTGTTCAGCAACTTCATATTGGCCGATGAGATTAACCGTGCACCTGCCAAAGTGCAAGCCGCGCTGCTGGAAGCCATGCAGGAACGCCAGATTACCATTGGCGATAATACCTTCCCACTGCCTACGCCATTTTTGGTGCTGGCTACCCAAAACCCTATTGAACAGGAAGGCACCTACACCCTGCCCGAAGCACAGGTGGACAGGTTTATGCTGAAAGTGGTAATAGGTTATCCTAACAAAGAAGACGAGAAACGCATTATCCGCTCTAATATATCGCCTACAGGCATGCCAAAACCCGCCGCTATTATTAAGCCCGAGGATATCCTGAAGGCCCGCAAAGTGGTGCGCGAGGTTTACATGGACGAAAAAATAGAGCAATACATTGTTGATATCGTTTTTGCTACCCGTTACCCCGAGCAATATAAACTGGCCGATTACAAAAACCTGATCACTTACGGTGCATCGCCGCGTGCCAGTATCAATTTGGCGCTGGCTGCCAAGGCTTACGCCTTTATTAAACGCCGTGGTTATGTAATTCCGGAAGATGTGAGGGCCATTTGTCACGATGTATTACGCCACCGTATTGGCCTAAGCTACGAAGCCGAAGCTGAGAACATGACCAGCGAGGACGTGATCACCGGGATATTAAACGCGGTAGAAGTACCGTAAAGCCCCACCCAACCTCCCCTGAAGGGGAGGAGCAGAACTATAGTAACAAAGGAGTATATTTAAATAGGAAGTCTCCCCTTTAGGGGAGATTTAGAGGGGCTTAAATGGCTAAGGATACCAAGGACCTGCTGAAAAAAGTAAGGAAGATCGAGATAAAGACACGCGGGTTGAGCAATCATTTGTTCAGCGGCGAGTACCACTCGGCCTTTAAGGGGCGTGGTATGGCCTTTAGCGAGGTGCGCGAATACCAGATTGGCGACGAGATCCGCACCATCGACTGGAACGTGACCGCCCGCTTTAACCATCCTTACGTAAAGGTGTTTGAAGAGGAACGCGAGCTCACGTTTATGCTGTTGATGGATGTAAGCGGATCGGGAAACTTTGGTACCATTAACCAGCATAAGCTTGACCTGGCTACCGAGCTTTGCGCTGTACTGGCATTTTCGGCCATACAGAATAATGATAAGGTGGGTGTGATCTTCTTTAGCGATAAGATTGAAAAGTTTATCCCGCCAAAAAAGGGCCGCAGCCATATCCTGATGATCATCCGCGAACTGATTGCCTTTACCCCCGAGAATAAGGGTACAGATGTGGGCCAGGCGCTTAAATTTTTCACAGGCGCTATTAAAAAGAAATGCACGGCCTTTGTCATCTCCGATTTTATGAGTCCGGCGTTTGAAAATGAACTGAAGATAGCCAACAAAAAGCACGATATTATTGCCCTGAGACTGTTTGATATCCACGACGAAGAGTTTCCCGACCTGGGCCTGATCCCCTTGAAGGACGAAGAAACCGGTCAGCTGACATGGGTAAACACCGGCGATAAACAGGTGCGCAATGCTTATAAAGCCGATGCTTTGAGGCGCAACGCCAATTTGAAGGATGTGTTTAGTCGCTCGGGCGTGGATACTACCTCTATCGGTACACACGAGTCGTACGTAAAACCATTAATGACCTTATTTAAAAAACGGGAAGGCAGAAGATAAAGATGAAGCAACAGTATTTTAAATTCCTGATTTTAGGTTTGATCATCAGTTGCCTGGCTTATAAGGCAAGCGCGCAAAATATACAAGTAGTTGCCAGTGTAGAGCAGGGCACCATTAAAATTGGCGAGCAAACCAAATTGAATTTTAATATTCACCAGCCGGCCGGCGCTAAGGTAAATTTCCCGCAGATCACCGATACCATCGTATCAAAAGTACAGGTAGTATCGGCAGGCAAAATTGATACTGTTTTTGATAAAACCGACCGTCAAAACATTACCGTTCACCGGGCTTATACCATTACCAGTTTTGACGCGGGCACTTATACCATCCCGGCATTTGATTTTGGATCAACCGCGGGTGTTTTAAAAAGCAATGAGGCCCACCTGGTTGTCCAAACCGTAAAAGTAGATACTACCAAGGCCATTTTTGATATTAAACAACCCTTAGCGGTATCGTACACGTTTTGGGATTGGCTGCGCGATCATTGGGTATGGGTGGTGATACCGCTGGCCGTTATTCTGATTGTATTTGGTATCATCTGGTATCTGAAAACCCGCCCTAAAAAAGAAGTGGTGATTGCGGAAGTTAAGCCTGATGTGCCATTCCATACCCAAATCCTTAACCGGCTGCAGGAACTGCGCGGCAAAAAACTATACCAGCAGGATGTTAAAGCTTACCATAGCGAGCTGACCGACATTATCCGCGATTACCTGGAGAAACGCTACGTGATTAAAACCCACGAAAAAACCAGCGACGAGATCTTTGCCAGTCTGAAATTTATAGATATGGACCAGGAAAGCCGCAACCTGCTGAGGCAGATACTACTACTGGCTGATTTGGTCAAATTTGCTAAAGAGAAACCTATGCCAAGCGAGAACGAACTGAGCATGGATAACGCCATTGCCTTTGTAAGCAAAACACGCTTGGTTTATACTCAACCCACACCAACAGAAGGAGGCGGCAATGATGCGCATATTTAAGGGAATTGAATTTGCACATCCCGGTTTCTTTTGGCTGTTGTTGCTGATCCCCATTACGGTAGCTTACTACATCTGGCGCGAGCGCAAGCTGCAAGGCAATATGAGCGTATCTGCCATTAAGGGTTTTGCCCTGCCGGCTAAAACCTTGCTGCCGATGTTCAGGCATAGCAGTTTGGTGTTGCGGTCGCTGGGATTAATTGCCCTGATCTTCGCCTTAGCCCGCCCGCAATCATCTTTAAGCTGGCAAAACAGCACTACCGAGGGCATCGATATCATTATCGCGTCGGATATATCGGGCAGTATGCTGGCCGAGGATTTTAAACCTAACCGTTTAGAGGCCGGTAAAAACATCGCTATCGATTTTATTAAAAACCGACCGGACGACCGTATTGGCCTGGTGATCTTCAGCGGGGAAAGCTTTACGCAGTGCCCTTTAACTATCGATCATGATGTGCTGATCAACCTATATGCCGATATCCATAACGGGATGATTGACGATGGTACCGCCATTGGTATGGGTTTAGCAACCGCGGTAAACCGTTTAAAGGAAAGCACCGCCAAAAGCAAGGTGGTTATCCTGTTGACTGACGGATCAAACAATATGGGTTCTATACCACCACTAACCGCTGCCGAAATTGCCAAAACTTTTGGTGTACGCGTTTATACGGTGGGTATCGGTACACATGGCTTTGCCCCTTACCCTTTCCAAACCCCGATGGGCATACAGTACCAAAATGTGCCGGTTGATATTGATGAGGGCACACTGAACAAAATTGCTACTACCACCGGCGGTAAATACTTCCGCGCTACTAATAACGCCACGCTGAAAAGCATTTACGAGAAAATTGACAAGCTGGAGAAAGCCAAGATAGACGTTACCCAATACCATAAAAAAACCGAGCTGTATCTCCCGTTCGCGCTGATTGCTCTGGGCTTTTTACTGCTGGAATTTATACTAAAAAACACCCTGTTTAGAGGGGCTTTAACATAACAGATGCTACGTTTTGCACATATAGATATTTTGTGGGGATTGGTTGCTATACCGGTGTTCATCTTCATGTTCCTGGAAATTACCAGGTGGAAACGGAAGGCCATCAAAAAACTGGGCGACCGCGAAGTGGTGAAGCAGATGATGCCCGACGTATCCTTTTCGCGCCCATGGATAAAATTTATCCTGTTCGCGGTGGCCTATTCGCTGTGTATCATTGGCGCCGCCGATCCGCAGATTGGATCGAAGGTAGAAGAGGTGAAACGCAAAGGTGCCGACCTGATGATCCTGCTGGATGTATCTAACAGTATGCTGGCACAGGACCTTGCCCCAAGCCGCCTGGAAAATGCCAAGCGCGCCATAGCCCAACTGATAGATAACCTGCACGATGACCGCATCGGCCTCATCGTATTTGCCGGGCAGGCCTATGTGCAGCTGCCCGTCACTACCGATTACTCGGCCGCTAAACTGTTTTTAAGTACCATCAACACCAATATGGTGCCTACACAGGGAACGGCCATCGGTGCTGCAATTGACCTGGGGATGAAATCCTTCGATTTTAAAAACGGCACAGGCAAGGCCATGATCATTATTACCGATGGCGAGAACCACGAGGATGATGCCGTAGCCGCTGCCAAAAACGCCACTGATAAAGATGTATCGGTACATGTGATTGGGGTAGGTTCGGTACAGGGCGCGCCTATACCTTATTATCAGGATGGCAAACAAATGGGCTTCCACAAAGATGAAGACGGCAAAACGGATGTATTAAGCAAGCTGAACGAGGATATGTGTAAAGAGATTGCCGCCGCCGGTAATGGCGCTTACGTTAGGGCTACTAATGCTAACAGCGGTTTTAGTTTGGTAATGGACCAGATAGCCAAAATTCAACGTAAAACGGTAGACAGTAAAAGCTTTAAAGAATATGAAGACCGTTTTCAGTTTTTCCTGGGCTTTGCCTTATTACTGTTGGTAGCAGAGTTTTTTATATCAAACCGCAAAAGTCAGCGTTTAAGCAATTTGAAACTATTTGAAGTTAAAAACAAATGAAAAGGCTAATTATCATCATACTGTTTTTACTGCAAGGCAGCTGGCTTTACGCGCAGCAGGAGAAAAGCTATATTAAAAAGGGTAACGAACTGTATCAGCAGAAGAAATATACCGAAGCCGAGCAAAGCTACCGTAAATCCTTAGAGAAAAAAGCCCAGAATTTAGAGGGCAGCTTTAACGTGGGCGATGCCATGTATAAGCAAAAAAAGTTCCCTGAGGCGGGCGAGCAGTTTAACCAGTTGGCTACATCAACCAAAAATAAAAAGGTAGCGGCCGCGGCCTATCATAACCTGGGCAATACCCTGATGGAAGGCAAAAAACTGGAGGAAAGTATCGAAGCTTATAAAAAAGCGCTGATCAATAACCCCAAGGACGAGGAAACCCGCTATAACCTGGCCTATGCGCAGGAGAAACTGAAAAAGCAGCAACAGGATAAAAACAAGGACAAGAATAAAGACAAGGATAAGAAGGATAAAGACAAGAAAGATAAAGACAAAAAAGACCAGGACAAGAAGGATCAGGATAAAAAGGATAAAGACAAGCAGGACAAAGACAAACAGGATAAGGACAAGCAGGATCAGCAGAAAGACCAACAGCAACAGCAAAAACCACAGGTATCAAAAGAAGATGCCCAGCGCATGCTGGACGCCCTGAACAATAATGAAAAGGCAACCCAGGATAAGCTGAAGAATAAAAAACTAAAAGGAGCTAAAGTAAAAATAGCTAAGGATTGGTAGTTGGTAGTGATTAGTTAATTGGTGATTAGAGATTAGTCATATATATCGGCAAATAAAGAGTGAATAAGAGTTTCTACATATTATTGGTTTTACTATTGTGGACAAGCCTGTTGTTTGCGCAGGGTGTCAGCTTTACTGCGGCAGTAAGTAAAACAGAGGTAGCCGTTGGGGAGCAGTTCCAGGTTGAGTTTTCATTGAATACCACCGGCGACCGTTTCCTGCCTCCTGCTTTTGGGGGTTTCCAGGTATTATCGGGGCCAAACGTATCTACCAGTATGACATCCTTCAATGGCAACACCGTTACCAGCAATGCTTATAGCTATGTTTTGGCTGCCGAGCGCGAGGGCGATTTTATTATCGGTCCGGCCAGTATTTATGTAAACGGACGCATCTCCGCTACCCGGCCAATCCGCATACACGTGGTTAAAGGGCAGCCCCGGCAACAAAGCAGGCAGGGCGGCATACAGCAAAGGCAGGTGCAGGGCAACCAGGTTGAGCAGGTATCTGCCGCCGATATTGGCAAATCATTATTTATAAGGGCCGTTGTAGATAAAAGCCGCGTTTATCAGGGCGAGCAACTGAATGTAAGCTATCGCTTATATACCCGCGTGGGGATACTGGAGAACCAGTTGGACAAGCTTCCCGAACTAAATGGCTTTTGGAATCAGGACGTAAACGATCAAAAACAAGCCAATGCACAATGGCGCACCGAAGTGTTTGATGGCACAAAGTACAACGTAGCCGATATTAAACAAACCATATTATTCCCGGAGCGATCGGGCGATTTGACCATCGACCCATTGTCTATGACTTTTATCGTACGTCAGCAAATGCCCGCCCGCGATGTAATGGAGCAGTTTTTCGGCGCGTTTAAGGATGTAAAGGTGAAGCTGAAAAGCCAACCGGTTATCATCCACGTTAAACCCCTGCCAGAGGCGGGTAAACCAATAGATTTTAGCGGCGCCGTGGGTTCGTTCGCTATGGATGCCAGCATAGATAAAAAAGCGCTGAAGGCTAACCAATCATTCAACTATAAAGTTAAGATCACCGGGGCGGGCAACATTATGCTGTTTAAACCGCTTACTACTAACTTCCCGCTTGATTTTGAAAAATACGATCCCAAAGTAACGGATACCATTAATAAAGCAACAGGCCGTGTTACCGGCAGCCGCCTGTACGATTACCTCATTATTCCCCGTCATGAGGGTGATTACACTATCGATCCTGTCAAATTCACTTATTTTAACCCGGCTACCGGGCGTTATATAACCCTGGCTGCTAAACCATTCAAGGTGGCAGTAGCTAAAGGCGATAAAGAAGCCAGCGTCAGCACACTTTCATCAGCCGATAAGCAGGATATTAAGATATTGGATAAGGACATCCGCTATATTAAAAACACGCAAAAAGCTTTAAACAAAATTGGCAACGAGTTTTTTGGCTCGGTGTTGTATAACCTGCTGCTGCTGTTAGGCCCTGTATTGTTTATTGCCGCCTTGTTCTACCGCAAATGGCATGAACGGCATAACAGCGATATTGTTAAGGTACGCAGCCGCAAGGCCAGTAAAATTGCCGCTAAACACTTAGCCCATGCCAAAAAAGAATTATCTACCAAAAATGCCAAAGGTTATTACGAAGCGCTGTTTAAAGGAATTTACGGTTATTTAAGCTATAAGCTGAACATTCCTTACGCTAACCTGGATAAGGAAACTATAACGGAAGCGTTAAGGAAAAAATCGGTCAGCGAAACACTGATCACACAGTTGCAGGATACCCTGGATTTTTGCGATATGGCCCGTTTTGCGCCGGTATCGGGTATATCCGAACAGGAAGTGTTTGATAAGGCCAAAAACATGATCAATGATATTGAAGATGAAATATAAGCATATTACATACCTGTTGATATTTTTGATATCGCCCCTGCTGTCTTTCGCAAGCAAAGATTTAGCAGCCGACGCGCAGTATGCCAAAGGGCAGTATAAAGAGGCCCGTGCAAGCTATCAAAAGTTGCTGGACAAGGGTTATCAATCGGCCGCCTTATATTTCAACATGGGCAACGCCTGCTTTAAAACCGACGATATCCCATCGGCCATACTGTATTACGAAAAAGCCCGCCGACTGGAACCCGGCGATGAGGATATTAACTTCAATATCCGCTTTGCCAACCTGAAAACCACCGACAAAATAGAAGAAGCGCCCGAGTTTTTCATTACCAAATGGTGGCATGGCTTTATCCTGATGTTTTCGTTAAGTACACTTTCGGTACTCAGCATCGTATTTATATTATTGAGCAGTGCGGTATTGATCGCGTACCTGTTTACGCAGTCGGTAATTTTTAAAAAGGTCTCGTTTTATAGCGCTATTGTGCTGTTCGTTTTTGGACTGGTTTTCATATTTATGGGTAACCGGCAAACTGCCTATTTCGACAGCCACCGTCAGGCTATTATTTTCACCAGTACCGTAACGGTTAAAAGCGCCCCGGCCAATAATGCCAAAACATTGTTTGTTATCCACGAAGGCACTAAGGTTGATGTACTGGAAACTAACAGCAACCGCATTAAAATTAAACTGGCCAATGGCAGCGAAGGCTGGATTGGCGTTGGTGATGTGAAGGAGATATAATTTACCCCTCCCAACCCTCCCCAAAGGAGAGGGCTTTAGAACTATATTTTTGAAGTCTCCCCTTCGGGGAGATTTAGAGGGGTTCGCTACTTATCCCCCAAAACCGACAAGATATTCCCTGCCGGATCGGTAAACCAGGCTATGGTTGGGCCGCCATTGCCACGGGCAATGCCTTTGGCATCGGTTTTTAGCTGGTCGTAATCATAGTGTTCAAACTTTACGCCTTTCGCGGTCAGTTCATCCACTGCTTTTTCCACATCATCTACCGGGAAATTGAGGATAGTATAGGTAGCCGGCGTATGGTTAGGCTTAGGATAGATCATGATGTTGTTCTCGCTGCCCTTAATATGTAATGCCAGCAGCTTAACGCCCATATCCTGGCTGCTTACTTCCAACCCTAATGTATCGCGGTAAAATTTCTCGGCTTTTTCAATATCGTCCACGGAAAAACCGCTGAAAGCTTTGGTGTCCTTAAACATAATTTATTGGTTTTAATGTACATACAAAACTACCGGAAAAGGATTTGGTTTTACGGGTGCGGATACAGCATTTTTTGGGTGATTTGCGACATACTTCTGGATTTGTCATTGCGAGGTACGAAGCAATCGCACACATGAAGAGCAATATTACAGAACAAGTCGGTTGTTGCATGGACACAAACAACGGAAGAAACCCCTCCCTGCCACAACACAAGCTATCGCACCCCTTGCTCCGCCGCTAAAGCTATGGCGCATGCGACCCAGGGGAGGGAACTTGTTTGATCGGCCTATTGTCCCAATATAAACACCGTCATACTCCTTGACCCATGCGCGCCGATGACCAGCGATTGCTCGATATCCGCTGTTTTTGAGGGGCCGGATATGAAAGTGCCAAAACCCTGACGGGTATCACCGATACGGGTATAAGCCTGATGCATGGTTGGGACGATATCTGATTTAATCACCACCGCCAGGTGCTGGGCTATAAAAGGCAACGCGCGGTGGCCCATTTGTTCTTCGGTAATCCATACGGCGCCATTTTCGGCTACGCCGAAGTGGGCATTAAGCACCGCCAGTTCCACATTCTCTAAATGGTGGGCAGCCGGACTTGGTTTAAATATTTCGGCAGTAATACCGGCTAACTCCGGCACTAAAGTAATTACGCGGTGTTCGGGCAGGTAATCTTTTTTCAGGATGGCGGCTATTTCATCGTACCCGGCAACCTGGTAAACTTTGCCGCCAATGGTGGTTAGTACACTAACAAATTTTTCTACCGCGTTAACCGGCTCACCTGTTAACATGGATATATCGGGCAAAGCCACCAAATCTGGCTGGTTCTGCTTAACTGCGGCTAAAACACGCTCACGAGCCCCCCCCGCCCCCTGAAGGGGGAGCTGGTTTGGTTGAGCTTTTATATCTTTTTCCATATTTATATCTTCTGTTCCCCCTTCAGGGGGTTAGGGGGTTATCGGTTCTTCTTATACCATTCCCCAAACGATTCTTTTGGTGGTTCGGGCATATCACGTTGTTTATACCAGGGGTTTAGTCCGTTATTTACCGCAAACGGTGCATACTTTAATACCCAGCGGCCCATTTTACCGGCGGCATGGTAAACCGTTGGCGAATTGAGCGTCCAGGTCATTACCTGCATACCTACCTTTTTAACAGTTGGGGCGTAGCCTTCTTTCACCAGCACCTGCCGCCATTTATATAGTTGGTCGTGGATATCTATCTTCACCGGGCATACGTTACTGCATGATCCGCATAGTGTTGAGGCAAACGGCAGGTCGGCATACTTCTTCATGTCCAGGTTTGGCGCCAGTATCGACCCTATCGGCCCGGCAACAGCGGTATGATAGCTGTGCCCTCCGCTGCGTCGATAAACCGGGCAGGTGTTCATACAGGCCCCGCAACGGATGCATTTCAGCGAGTTACGGAAATCCTCGCGACCTAATTGTACGGTTCGGCCGTTATCTACCAAAACCAAATGCATTTGCTGGCCCTCGCGGGGTTTGCTAAAATGGCTGGAATAGGTAGTGATGGGCTGCCCCGTAGCGCTGCGGGTCAGTAGGCGGAGGAAGATCCCCAAATGTTTACGCTCGGGAATCAGTTTCTCAATCCCCATACAGGCAATATGCACATTGGCCAGGTGCGCCCCCATATCGGCATTACCTTCGTTGGTGCACACTACAAATTCGCCGGTTTCAGCAATGGCAAAATTTACACCGGTAAGTGCAACCTTGCGGGTTAAAAAGGTATCGCGTAAATGGATCCGTGCGGCTTCCGTCAGCATTTGCGGATCAGCTAAGCCGGCCGGTGTACCTAAATACGTATGGAACAGGTCGCCTATTTCTTCTTTCTTTTTGTGGATACAGGGTAGTACAATGTGACTAGGCGGTTCCTTGGCTAATTGTACAATCCGCTCGCCCAGGTCAGAGTCGATCACCTCTACCCCATGCTCGGCCAGGTATTCGTTTAGCCCGCACTCCTCGGTCAGCATCGATTTACTTTTTACCATCTGCGTAACGCCCTGCTCTTTGATCAGGCCGTGCACAATGCGGTTGTGCTCGGCTGCATCGGCCGCCCAGTGAACGGTAATGCCGTTAGCTTTGGCGTTAGCTTCAAACTGAACGAGATAATTACTCAGGTCGGATAAAACATTATGTTTGATCTGAGAAGCTGCCTCGCGCAGGTCCTCCCACTCCGGCAGCTGATGCACCGATTTATCCCGCTTAGCGCGGATCCACCAAAGGGTTTCATCGTGCCAGTCTACCCGGTCTTCGTCTTTATTAAATATGTCCGCCAGTTCGGCGTGGTCTTTTCCTTGGTCTGTCATTGGTCATTTGTCATTAGTCATTGGTATTTGCAACCGCCGATCAATCTTACTAATCTCTAATCTCCAACCTCTAATCACTAACTCCATTCAATATCTCGGCAATATGCATCACCTTCACTTTACTGCCCTGCCTTTTCAGGATACCTTCCATATGCATCAGGCAACTCATATCTACGCCGGTAATGTATTCGGCGCCGTGCTCCAGGTGGTCATCTACCCTATCCTTACCCATCTTTACCGATACGGCTTCTTCGGCTACGCAAAAGGTACCGCCAAAGCCGCAGCATTCGTCAATCCTATTTAACGGGATCACTTCAATACCTTCCACCATATTCAATAGGCTGCCGGGCTTAGAATAACTTGGTGCAACCAGTTCGCTCATGCTGCTGATATGCAATCCGCGCTGACCGTGACAGCTCTGGTGCATCCCCACCTTATGCGGAAATTTTGCCGGCAGGCTTGTCACTTTCAATACATCGGTTAAAAAGCTGGTCAGTTCGTACACTTTGCCGCGGATCTCTTTAGCCTTATCTTCCTGGTGCTCATCGTGCAAATGATCGCGCACGTGCAGTACGCAGCTGCCCGATGGTGCCACGATATAATCAAAATCGGCAAAGTTTTTAATGAACAGCTCGTTACAGCCGTGGGTCAGATGTTCAAAGCCCGAATTGGCCATCGGCTGCCCGCAGCAGGTTTGGTTGGCCGGATATACTACATCCACACCCAGCTTTTCCAGCAGTTGCAAAGTAGCAATAGCCGCACCGGGGTAAAACTGGTCGACATAACAAGGGATAAATAGCCCAACACGCATAGTTATAGTTTAATAAACGCCTAAATTAGGTGTATCTAATGGTTAAATGATAATCTATCCTTGCAAATTTATATCATGATGTTGGCTTAACTATCCTGTACTGTTGCCTGCGGCAAAGTCATTAGTCATTAGTCATTAGTCATTAGTCATTAGTCATTAGTCATTAGTTGAAACTTGATTAGACTTACGAAGTTTTAAAAACTTCGTAAGTCTTGGAAATAGTTATTGATGTAGATCAAGCATTTTCATTCATGCACCATGTACATTTGTATATCAATTAAATAAAGGAGCAATCAAATGAAAAAATCAATTGAACATATATACAGCCGCCCTGCCCGCCCCGGTATGGTTGGCGATGGATTTAGGGTGTTTAACTATTTCCCCGGCGGCGGTATCAGTCAGCAAAGGGTAAGCCCGTTTTTGATGATGGATTTTAACGCCGAGTATGATTTCGGCGCGTCGGACCATATCCGTGGTGTAGATGTGCACCCGCATAAAGGTTTTGAAACGGTGACCATTGCCTATAAAGGCAGTGTGGCCCATCACGATAGTACCGGCAACAGCGGCGTGATCAACCCCGGCGATGTGCAGTGGATGACCGCCGGCGCGGGTGTATTACACAAAGAATATCACGAAGAGAATTTCAGCAAGCGCGGCGGACCGTTCGAAATGGTGCAGCTTTGGGTAAACCTGCCTGCTAAAGATAAATTAACCCCGCCCAATTACCAGGCCATTACCGCCGACCAAATGGGTAAGGTAACCTTGCCCGATAATGCAGGATTAGTGAACGTAATAGCCGGAGCGTTTAACGATAATAAAGGCCCTGCCACCACCTTTACCCCGGTAAATATGTTTGATATCCACCTGAACGCAGGCGGCGAATTATCCACTAAGGTAGCAGCCAGCCATAACACGGTTATTTTGGTGGTTGAAGGCAGTATTGAAGTGAACGGCGAAACAGCCGGCTTGCACAGCCTGGTATTATTTAAAAACGATGGCGACGAGATCAGCATCCGGGCAACCGAAAACAGCGTGTTGCTGTTGCTAAGCGGGGAACCTATTAACGAGCCGATTGCCCAGTACGGCCCCTTTGTAATGAACACCAACCGCGAGTTGCAGGAGGCGTTTGAAGAGTTTCAATCGGGCAAGTTTGGTACGTTGGATTAAGTTAAAATTTAACCACAAAGGTCACGGAGGTTTTCACAGAGGTCACAGAGATTTTTAATTTCTGTGACCTTTGTGTTTTTATTTTCAATAAGACTTACGAAGTTTTAAAAACTTCGTAAGTCTGTAAGTATCTGTCACATCCTCACTCCCCCTTTAGGGGGCCGGGGGGCTCAATTCTTCACCCGGCTTTGCTCGCTGTCGGCCCCGTTGGCATCATGTTTACGCTGACCTTGTATGGCTTTACCAAAGCGATAGCTAAAGGTTAGCTGGGCATAGCGCGAGTCGCCTTTGCTGCCGTAGCTGGCCAGTGTATTAGCCAGGTTATTAATTATGCCGGTATTATCCCAGGTATAAAACAAATCGTTCAGGGCCAGTTTTACGCTTACGGCGGGTGATAGTTTTTTGGCTACCGCTGCATCAAACCTGTATTTACGGCCTACGGTAAATTGCGCGCTTTGCAATTTGCTCTGGTAACCGCCCGATGTTTGGAAAGTCCAGTCCTTGCCCGGTTTAAATTGCAGCATAGCACGACCAAAAAAGTAGGTACCTTGAGTATTTAAACGGCCGGTGTAAAAATCGCTGATGGTATGGATGTTTTGCACCCGGCTGTTTATGCTCAGGTTAAACCATTTGGTCACATCGAAAGGTGCATCAACCATCATAGTTTTAATTTCGGTACTGCCCAAATTGCCGGGGCGGCTATAATAAATACCATTCACAATCTCTATTGTCTCGTTCACATCGTCGAGCGTTTTGCTGTAGGATGCCGTTGTGGTGATGTTTTTATAGGCATAACTCAGTTCAAAATTATTAGTGTACGATGGCTTCAGAAAAGGGTTACCTACGTAATAGGTAAACTTATCCAGCGGCGATTGGAACGGGTTAAGGTCCTGATAATAGGGACGGTCTATGCGACGACCATAGTCTAAAGTAAGCGTATGGTGGCCGGCGCTATCCAACTTATATTGCAGGTAAACCGTTGGGAACAGGCTGGTATAATTACGTTTGAACGATGAATCGGCTTTTTGCGCATTACCCAACTGGTGCCCGGTTGAAACCGTATTCTCTAACCTTAAACCAACCTGAAACGAAAACCTTTTATAATCCTTACTGGCATTAATATAGGCGGCGTTAATATTTTCGCGATACAGAAAGTGGTTAGTTTTACCATAATCAGGCTTGGTAATGTTGCCAAGGGTATAAAAATAACCGGCCATATTATCGGTATTGGTATAACTGGTTTTTAACCCCGCCGATAGTTTAATACCATTTTTTAAAGGTTGGGTATAATCAGTCTTAGCCGAATAAATATCCAAATGCGCGGGCAGGTTACCAGTCAGCAGGTCGGTGCCTTTAACCGTACCATTTGGCAGGCGACTGGTATTTAAAAACGACTGCACATTGTTGGTATAGTAGGTTAGATAATCCACATCCACAGTAAGTTCCTGCCCTTTGGTAGCATACTCGTGGCGGTAGTTCATATTGATGCCACCGTTATCAAAATCGCCGTCGTCGCTGTTATTGGCCACGATAGTGCTATCCAGTTTATATTGCGGGTTTAGGAAGTTACTGGTATTTAGCGTTGGCCTGTGCTGTGGATTTAGCAGGCCGGTAATGCCTATGCCAATGGTTGTTTTGTCAGTCAGGTAATAGTCGGCCCCAACACGTAAGTTATAGCTTTTGGCCCAGCGGCGGATAAAATCATTCTGCAAAAAAATAGAGGTAATGTTGCCCGCCGAATTGGTAAACATGCGGTTAATGTTCAAATCGGTAAAATTATCGTTGGTGTTATAGCTTAAGTTGCCGGTTACGTTCAGTTTATTTTTACGATAGTTAAAATTAGCCGAGTTATTAGTGCGCCCGTATCTTCCCTGCGAGTAGCTTAAATTCAGGCTGCCGTTAAACCCTACAAGCTTACTGCGTTTACTACGGATATTAATTACCCCGCCATTCCCGGCCGCGTCATATTTGGCAGGTGGATTGGGCATCAGTTCCAGTTGATCGAGGGTAGATGACGAAAGCGACCGCAGGTAATTTTCCAAATCAGTGCCCGACAGATAGGTGGGCTTGTCATCAATAAATATCTTTACACTTTTGCCGTTCAGGCTCACGCCGCCGTTCTGATCTACAATTACGCCCGGTGCCTTCTCCAGCACATCCATAGCTGTCGATCCGGCATTACTGATGTCTGCATCCACATTCACTACCGTACGGTCTATCTTATGCTCAATCATGGGCCTCGACGCTGTTACCGCCACTTCTTTCAAAGCTGTACCCTTTTGCTGCAGGCTGATAACCGGCAATACCAGATCCTTATCCAGTTGGATCACACCGCTTTTATAAGTCGCGAAGCCTATCATATTTACCGATAGTTTGTAACTGCCGGCCTTCAAACCCGCCAGTTCATAGATGCCATCGGGGTTAGCCAAAGCGGTTTTTACCAGCACCGAGTCGGCAGCGCGCGATAAGTAGATGGTAGCGCCATCCAGCGGCTTGCCATCGGCACCTGTTACTTTACCGTTAATTTTTAAACCCGTTTGGGCATAGCCTAAAGTCAGGGCAAAACATAGCCAGGCGGCAAAAAAAACCGTTAGTTTTGTTTTCATATGGTTTGGTCAGATTGTGATTTTAGTAATTTGTGATATGGTTTTTCCAGAGCATAGTAATCCCAGTCCACCTTGTTGATGTGAATGGTTTTGGTTGCCTGATCTGAAAATTTAGTTTTTAGCGTTGTCTATTACCGTATTAGTTTCGCGATGCTTTTCTGTATCGAAATTATACATCCATGTCCAATCGCCGTGGCCGCTTACCTTAACGTATTTGGCCCGGTATTTTTGATAAACATCATCGGGCTGTTTCTTATCGTTGATAATAAACTCTTTGGTGCTAAGCTTAAACGAAAGGTTATCGCGGCTTTTTATCAAACCGTCTTTTATCATCTCATCAATGGCTTGCTCCCTGTCCGCTGTATACTTGTCGGCTTTGGTCTTGTATTTATTTTTATTGTAGTTGCCGGTATCAGGCTTGTAGATATTGTTAGGGTAAGTACTGCGATATGGCGATGAGTAAGGTTGTAAAGGCGAGAGAGCAATTTTCTTCGACCTTTTATTAGTCGTCGTGTCGTTGGTATTAGTATTAACATTTAAGCCGCTTAGGTTCGTATTCAGGTGCCCCAAATTGGTGTTCACATTGCTCAGGTTCGCGGCCACGTGGTTTATATTCGCAGACAACGCCGCTTGCTTCTCAGATGCAGCCACTTGCTTTGCGGTTATCGCCTTCTGATCAGCTTGTAGTTTTTGCGTTGTTGTTGCTTGCTCCGCATCAAGCTTTGACAGGATGCGGTCAATCTCCGGTTTGCGTAATGCCAGTTCGTTTTTAGTTAAAGTTTCAGCATTGATCTGTACCGACTTTACTTCACTATTTATCAAATTAAACTGATATAGTGTGCCATCCTGCTTATAAATATAGGTAGTAAAGCCGGCATTGGGTAATGTCAGTTTAGTTCCTTCTTTTATTAAGTCCGGTTCATATATCCTTAATTTGGCACGGGGGATTGTATCTGCCGGGGTATCTATCGGTGCCGTTTCGTCGGGCTCGGCCACTTCGGTTTTGGGCTTTACTTCCGAAGTCGCTTTATCTGCTACCGGGCTTAAGGGCTTAGCAATATTTTCTGTGGCATGATTAATCGCTTTTTTGGTAGCGTTTACCAGCTTATGAAGCTGCGGCGCGTTAGAAAATGCCGTGGTCAGCAAGCCGGCAGTCACCAGACAAACCGTTAGCAATGTTTTTTCAAATACATCCAAGCTATGGTTACGGTTGGTTACCAGTCGCTTAACCCTATCCACCAAATGATGTTTTTGCCCGGGGAAAGCCATAGCGTAAGCCGGTGTAGCCTGGTATTCCTGGCAGCTTACCAGCGCCCGGATATAGCCCGATTTACTGGTATTTTGCGCCAGCGCCATATCATCGCAGCAATGCTCGCGCTCGGTTTTTATCAGTTGTGACACCCACAGCACGGCCGGGTTAAAAAAGAACACGATCTCTACTAAACTTTGCAGCAGGTTAACCAGATAATCGCGACGGCGGATATGCGCCAGTTCATGCATCAGTATGGCTTCTACCTCGGCGGTGGTTAAAGCGGTCAGTAAGCCCATCGGGATTAGGATCACCGGCTTTAAATGCCCGATCACCATAGGCACTTTGGCTATGCCCGATTCCAGCAGAGCTATCTTTTGTTTGATACCCAGCCTATCAACCATTTGCTGCACCCATTGCTCCCATTCGGCATTAACACTATAAACTTTGGTACGTTTAAGGCGGTAAATGCCCTGCAAGCCCGTAGCTAATTGTATGGCTTTAGCGCAGATAATTAAAAACCAAACCAACACAATAGTATTATGATAGGTATGGAGGTATCCTGATACAAACCCCATAAAACCCGGACCATTGGTTTGAAGTGGACTTTGATCTACTATGGTTACCACATCAACCTTACCAATTACGTTATGCACGGTTTGTAGCGGCGCGGCTTTTTGCACCTGGCCAAACTCCATTACAAAAGTTATAGCCGTGCTGATGGCAAACAACACCAGTACCCCTACCAGCAAATTATAACGCATTGCCGCGCTGGCCTTACGGGTAAACACAATAACTAATCCCGCTACAGCGGCTAATACAACTCCCTGCAACAGGGAATAAACCAGCGTATTGCACAAGGCGGCTATCAGCTGATCGGTAAAAATGGAGGCGATGATGTTTAACGACATGATCTTTAGTTTTTTAGGTTAACGATTATTTTTTATCCAGTTTGTCCAGCATTTCGCGGATGCTGTCTAATTCTTCTTTAGATGCTTTTTTGTTGCCCAGCAACTGCATCACCAGCTTACCGGCCGATCCCTGATATACCGAATCAATAAACTTATCCAGTAAATGATCTTTGGTTTTTTCTTCGGCTTCGGCTACGTGATAGATATGCTTCATCTGGCTCTCGTCCCTTTTCAGGATACCTTTGTCGGCCATAATTTGCATCAGCTTTAACGTGGTGGTGTAGTTTACGTCCTTAACTTTCAGCAGCTCATCGTTTACAGCGCGAACGGTTGAGGGGCCTTTTTCCCAAAGTACCTGCAGTATTTCCAGTTCGGATTTTGTGGGCTCGGGCCTTTTATTTTGATCTTCCATATTGTTCACATATCAAAGGTAGGAATATTTTCGTACGAAACAAGTATTAGGTTGTTTTTTTTGAAAAAAAAATTTTATTTAACCACAAAGCGCACAAAGAGAGGAGCCACAAAGGGCACAAAGCTTAGCTCCGGGATAGTGAAATCAAGAAATTCAAGTAGCTGTAAATAAGAACTCCTTTTCATTTAACAACCCAGCCTTAGTGTTCTTTGTGAAAAAAACTTTGTGCGCTTTGTGGTTAAATCACCACTAACTCCTCTCCCGCCATTTTTCTACTATCTTCCAACTAATTTCTCCTCTGTATCGCCATACATGGCAATATCCTACAATTCCTTGCACAGATAATACAATACCCTTATTGCCCCGGATGATAAATTTGTTAACGATAAATCTAATTCTGTTAAAAATTTAATGCAAGACCCGGTAATGCCGGGCAGACTGTGAAAACAATCTGCCGCAGGTTAATTATTTGAGTTTTACCGGGCGATATAACATGTCTGAAAATATAACTTTAAAAGGAATTACCTGGAACCATAGCCGTGGCTTTACCCCCATGGTGGCCACTGCCCAGCGCTTTGCCGAACTGAACCCCACAGTAAATATTACCTGGGAAAAACGCTCGCTGCAGCAATTTGCCGACCTGTCCATTCAACAATTAGCCGAACGATACGATCTGCTGGTGATCGATCACCCATGGGCAGGTTTCGCGGCTAAAACGGGGTCTATATTGCCGTTCGACGAATACCTTTCTACCGGTTTTTTAAAAGATCAGGAACAAAATACGGTAGGCCACTCTTACCAAAGCTACCATTATGATGGCCACCAATGGGCGCTGGCTATTGATGCCGCCACCCCGGTAGCTGCCAGTCGCCCCGATTTGCTGGAGCGGCATGGATTAGCTTTACCCAAAACTTATGATGCACTGTTAACCATGGCAAAATTGGGATTAGTTGCCTTCCCGGCCATACCGATAGATGCGTTGATGACTTTTTATACCTTTTGCTGTTCCTTAGGCGAAGACCCTTGTCAGCAGGATGATACCGTGATCAGCGAAGCAACCGGCATTAAGGCGTTGAAATTATACCGCGACCTGGCCCTGCATATCAACCCGGCCTGCTTTAACCGTAACCCCATCCAAACCTACGAGGCCATGACTTTAGGCGATGATATTGCCTACTGTCCGTTTGCATACGGCTATTCCAATTACTCGCGCGATGGTTATGCCCGTAAACTACTGCATTTTCATGATATGGTTACGCTGGATGGCAAAACTAATCTACGCAGTTCGCTGGGTGGTACGGGGTTGGCAGTTTCTGCCAATTGCAAGCATGTGGATGTGGCTATGCAATATGCCGAATTTGTAGCCTCGCCGGCTTGCCAGGCAGGCTTATATACCGATAATGGCGGCCAGCCGGGGCATTTAACAGCCTGGACGCATGCCCATACCAATGCCATCACCCATAACTATTTTGCCAATACGCTGCCTGCTTTGCAAAGGGCCTACCTGCGGCCGCGCTATTTTGGCCATATGTTTTTTCAGGACCATGCCGGAGATATCGTACGTGATTATTTGATGGACGGCGGCAATGAACAACATGTTTTACGGGCAATGGATGACCTTTATCAGCAATCCAAACAAAAAGTACAGGCATGATGAAACCACTGGAAGGATTGCTGGTATTGGAGTTCAGCCAGTTTATGGCCGCGCCGACCGCTGGCTTGCGCTTAGCCGATCTGGGTGCGCGGGTGATTAAAATTGAGCGCCCCATAAAGGGAGAAGCAGGCAGGCAAATCGCTATCCGCAATATTTTTGTTGATGGCAGCAGCCTGGTATTCCATACCATTAACCGCAACAAGGAATCGTACGCCGCCGATCTGAAAGACCCTGAAGATTTAGCCCGTATCAAAAAACTCATCCAACAAGCCGATGTTATCACCCACAACTTCAGGCCGGGTGTAATGGAAAAGATCGGGCTTGATTATGAAGCCGTTAAAGCCATCAATCCGCGCATTGTTTACGGTGTGGTTACCGGTTACGGTAATAAAGGCCCCTGGGCATCGCGGCCGGGGCAGGATTTGTTGATCCAATCCTTATCCGGCTTAGCCTATCTATCAGATACGAAGGATGCCGGCCCCGTACCTTTTGGTTTAGCTACGGCAGATATGATCTGCGGAGCGCATTTTGTACAGGGGATCTTAGCCGCTTTAATTAAAAGGGCCAAAACCAATCAAGGCGTTTTGGTGGAGGTAAGTCTGCTGGAATCAACCCTCGACCTGCAATTTGAGGTGATCACCACTTACCTGAATGATGGCGGTAAATTGCCGCAGCGCAGCGCCGTAAAAGGTAACGGGCATGCCTACCTCAGCGCACCTTATGGCATTTATCAAACAAAGGATAACTACCTCTCGCTCGCGATGGGCGATTTGCATAAAATTGGCAATGCCATTGGTGTCGATTTATCGGGATATGTCGAAAAAGCAACTTGGTTCGATAATCGCGACGAGATTATGGCGCAACTGGCCAATCAGATCAAACTAAAAACCACCGCCCAATGGCTGCAGGTATTAGAAACCGCCGGCATTTGGTGTTCGGAAGTATTGACCTACGAGCAAGCCTTACAGCATGAAGGCGTTAAAGTATTAGGCATGCAACAGCAGGTTACCCTGCCAAATGGCAGCAGCCTGAGCACTACCCGCTGCCCTATCCGTATTAACGGCCATAAACTATATTCAGATAAAGCCGCCCCCCGCCCCGGTGCGCAAACCGAAGTTATTAATCATCAATTTAACCTGCTATGAAACCCTTAGAAGATTATTTGATTGTTGATTTCAGCCAGTTCCTGTCGGGGCCGTCGGCCAGTTTAAAGCTGGCGGATCTGGGAGCCCGAGTCATCAAAATAGAAAAGCCCGGTACCGGCGATATTTGCCGCCACTTGTATACCTCCAACGTGATCATGAACGGGGAATCATCCGTATTCCATGCCATTAACCGCAATAAGGAAAGCTTTGCTGCGGATATCAAGAATGAGGCTGATAAAAAGTTAATATGGGACCTTGTTAAAAAAGCAGATGTGGTGATGCACAACTTCCGCCCCGGTGTAATGGAACGTTTAGGCTTTGATTATACCAGCGTAAAAACGATCAACCCATCGGTAGTTTACGGCGAGATCTCTGGTTATGGCGATGAAGGCCCGTGGAAAGATAAACCCGGACAGGATCTGTTACTGCAGTCTCTATCAGGTTTAACCTGGTTAAGCGGCAATGCGGGCGGGCCAACACCGATGGGGCTATCCATTATAGATATGCTGGCTGGCAATCATCTGGCACAGGGCATTTTAGCCTGCCTGCTCCGCAAAACCATCAGCGGCGAAGGGGCTTTGGTGCAGGTAAGCATGCTGGAATCGGCATTGGATTTCCAATTCGAGGCTATCACCACCTATTTTTACGATGGCCAGTTGCCTCAACGTTCCGAAAAAAATAATGCCCATGCCTACCTTGGGGCGCCTTATGGTATCTATCAAACGGCCAATGGTTTTATGGCATTGGCTATGGGTTCTATCCCGCAGTTAGGCACACTATTAGGTTGCGATCCGATGCTGGCTTATACCGATGTAGCACAAGCCTTCCATCAGCGCGACGAGATTAAAGCCATACTGGCCGCGCATCTGCAAACTAATACTACCGAACATTGGCTGCAAATATTACAGGTCGCCGATATCTGGTGCGCCGAGGTAATGAACTGGGATACCCTGATGCAGCATGATGGTTTTAAGGTTTTGGATATGATACAGGAAGTGCAGATGAACGACGGTTTTAAATACCGCACCACCCGCAGCCCTATCCGTATGGATGGCGAACTGTTCACATCTGCCAAAGGATCACCTAAATTAGGGCAGGATAACGATCATATTAAAACAGAACTCGTCAAATGAATAAACAAACCGTCCGCATAGCCGTACGTAAATTCGGGCCGTTTGAAACCGCCCTGCAAAAGCTGTGGGATGACTATTGCGCACACACCGGCTGTGCGCTCAAAGCCGAAATGGTGCCGATGGACCTGGACGAACTCCACAGCGCCACGCTTGAAAAAAACGGCCTGAAAAATGGCGATTGGGACATAGCCCATGTAGTGACCGACTGGCTATACGAGGCCTGGACTAACGGCGCGTTGCTTGATTTGCAGCCTTACATTGCACAAAACCCGCCTGATGATTTTCCGCAGGGCTGGAGCAGTTCGCTGCTGGGGATGCAACAGTTTGGCAGATCGGTAGCTGGTTTACCCTTTCATGACGGGCCGGAATGCTTGATCTATCGCCGGGACCTGTTTGAGGATAGCGCTGAAATTCAAAAATTTCACGAGTTGCATGACCGGCCCCTGCAGGTACCGCAAACCTGGAAGGAATTTAAAACCGTAGCCCGCTTCTTCCATCGCCCGGGGCAAAATTTGTATGGCACTATCTTCGCCGGCTTTCCCGATGGACATAATACGGTATTTGATTTTTGCCTGCAATTATGGACCCGTGGCGGCGAACTTGTTAACGATATGGGTTTAGTAGATATTAACACCACAGCTGCAACAGAAGGTTTAACGTTTTATAAAAACATGCTGCGTGATAAACTTGCTGTACATCCCGAAACGATGAACTATGAATCGGTACAAGCGGGTATGGCCTTTGCCCGCGGCGAGGCGGCTATGATGGTCAACTGGTTCGGTTTTGCATCTATGTGCGAGGTAATCGATGAATCGCGCGTAAAAACCAGGGTTGATATCGCGCCAATTCCCTGCACTTTCGGCAACCGGCCGGCATCGCTTAATGTATATTGGGTATATGGCATTGGTGCTGGCAGCAAGCACAAACAAGCCGCTTACGATTTTATCCGTTTTGCAACTACCAGTTGCAATGATAAATTATTGACCCTGGAAGGGGGCATAGGCTGCCGCATTTCTACCTGGACAGATGGCGGTATTAACGCCATTATCCCCTACTATCATAAACTGGAACAACTACACCAAACAGCCCGATCGCTCCCGCAAAAAGGTAACTGGGCGCAAATCGCTAAAATAATTGATGAGGTGGTATTACAAGCCATTAACACCGATACGCCTGTAGAAATACTACTGGCTACCGGTCAGCAAAAAATAAATTTGATAGATAAACCAACGTATGCAAATACCTTATAAACCCATATTGCCTAAAAATCCGCCGCCCATTGCTATCATTGGCGCGGGCGGTATTGTGGGCGACGCGCATTTACCAGCTTACCGTAAAGCCGGCTTTAATGTCATCGGCATTACCAACCGCACCCGCGCGCGTGCTGAAAAACTCGCCGCCGAATGGGGGATCCCCAACGTATTCGACTCGGTTGATGAAGCCGTAGCCAACTCCCCCGCCGATACCGTTTACGATATCACTATTATGCCCGAGCAGTTTGTAGAAACCCTAAACAAACTCCCCGATGGTGCAGCCGTACTGATCCAAAAACCCATGGGCGATTATTTTTGGCAAAGCAAGGAAATACTGGAAGTTTGCCGGAAAAAGAACCTGGTTGCAGCTATTAACTGCCAGTTGCGCTTCGCCCCTTTTGTAAGCGCCGCGCGGTATTTGATTCAACAGGGGCTGATAGGTGAATTGTACGATATGGAAGTACGTGTTACCCTGCAAACGCCGTGGGAATTGTTTCCGCATGTCATAATCCATCCACGTTTAGAGATCCAGTACCATAGCATCCATTACATCGATTTGATGCGCTCGTTTTTAGGCGACCCGAAAACAGTGATGGCCAAAACGCTGAAGCATCCGGCCAAAACCTTGTCTTCATCGCGCAGTACTATTTTATTTGATTATGGCGATACCATGCACGCGGTAATCAATACCAATCACGACCATGCTTTTGGCTCGCATAACCAGGAGAGTTTTATTAAATGGGAAGGCACTAAAGGAGCCATTAAAGCCCGCATGGGCTTGCTAATGGATTATCCGCATGGCGTGCCCGATAAGTTTGAATACTGTATATTAAAAGAAGGCAAAGCCCCCGAATGGGTAGAAGTTGCGCTGGAAGGCAGTTGGTTCCCCGATGCATTTGTGGGGACCATGAGTAGTGTGATGCGCTACAAACAAGGCGAAATTGATGTATTACCGACCAATGTAGAGGATGTAATTAAAACAATGGCCGTAGTAGAAAGCGCTTATATCAGCAGTGATAGCGGCGGGATTGTAGTGGCGGAACGGTTTTGAAAACCCACATACACAATACAGTCGCTCGGCTCCAGCCGAGTGACGACTATAACCCGGCCTCCGGCCGTAATAAACAAATAACAACGGCCGGAGGCTGGGAAATAATGCTCACTCGGCTGGAGCCGAGCGAGTGCGATATTTTTATAACAACACAATATGTACTTTAAATCAACCTATTTTGAAGATTATACCCTCGGTGATAAGCGGGTAACCTTTGGACGCACCATTACCGAAACCGACTTTGTGGTACACGCCGGCCATACCGGCGATTTTTTCCCGCATCACATGGATGCCGAGTGGTGCAAAACGCAGCCCTTTAAACAGCGGATAGCACACGGCACCATGATCTTCAGCATTGGTATCGGCTTAACAGCATCTGAAATTAACCCCGAGGCCTTTAGCAAGGGTTACGATAAACTGCGCTTTGTAAAGCCGGTTTTTATCGGCGATACCATTCACTCCGAGATCACCATATCCGAAAAAGCCGAAGCGAAAAAGCCGGAGTATGGCACCGTTACCGAACACGTAGAGATCATTAACCAGCACGGCGAGGTAGTGGTAGTATGCGATCATTTATTACTGGCAAAAAAGAAAACAACCTAACAATATGGCCAATATGAATAACACGGCAAACGATGCCGTTATCGATGAATCAGCACTGAAAGGTAAAAGTTTACTGGTGCCCTTCGCACTTATTTGTTCGCTATTCTTTTTATGGGGGATGGTGCACAATACAGATGGTATTCTTATCCCCCATTTAAAAAAGGCTTGCCAGTTAACTAACGCGCAGTCAACACTGGTAGATACGGCTGTTTACCTGGCTTACTTCTTAATGGCCATCCCTGCAGGCATACTGCTAAAAAAATGGGGATATAAAAGAAGCATCCTTGCGGGGCTTTGCCTTGCTGCTATTGGTGCAGGGTTATTCATCCCGGCCGCTAACTCTGTTACCTATTTAGGCTTTTTAGGCGCGTTATTTATTATTGGTTGTGGCATTGCCATATTAGAAACTGCGGCTAACCCTTACGCAGCTGTACTTGGCGACCCGGCAAAAGCCACCACCCGTTTAAATTTAGCTGCAGCCTTTAATGGTGTTGCAGCTATGGTTGGCCCATTGGTGGGAACCATGTTTATTCTATCTGGAAAAAACCTGACGCAGGGCCAACTGAATAGCATGCCCGCTACCGAGCGTTCGGCCTATCTGTTGCATGAAGCAGCATCGGTAAAAGTGCCATATGGTGTTTTGGCGGCGGTGTTACTATTGGTCGCACTTTTATTTTGGCTGACCAGGTTGCCCGAAATAAAGAACGTAACTAAAGAACAAACTACAGGCGGCAGCTTTTTGGGCACACTGCGCCATAAACATTTGGCCTGGGGCGTTATCGCTCAGTTTTTTTATGTAGGTGCTCAAACATGTGTTATTAGTTTTTTTATCAAAATGGCAATACAAGGTGGTGGTTTTGATGAAAAAACAGCAGGCTATTATCTGGCCGTTTATGGCGGCTTTTTTGTAGCCGGGCGTTTTATTGGTACCGCGCTTTTACAGTTTATAAAAGCGCCAAAATTACTGGCTATTTACGCTGTACTTGCCGCTATACTTTGCGCGGTAGCTATCTTAACCAAAGGCGCATTTGTAGTTTACTGTTTATGGGGTATCGGGTTCTTTATGTCAATTATGTTTCCCACCATATTTGGTTTAGGTATTGATGGCTTGGGTGAAGATACAGCACCGGCATCGTCGTTTATGATCATGTCTATTGTTGGCGGCGCTATCCTGCCGTATATAATGGGTATGGTGATCGACTTTAGTCACGACAGCATACAGCCTGGTTATATTATACCGCTGCTATGTTTTTTGGTGATATTATACTACGGCATAAGCGGTTACAAGATCAAAAAACAACTCACCTGATATGGAACGCATTACCGCGAAATATTACATCGAAACGCCATACGCTTTAGAAAAAGCAGCAGCGGTTTTAGCCGGCGAGCAATCGTCGGGCACATTCGTAGCCGTTCCCGGCGAAACGGAAGAGTTGAAGCAACGCTTTGCGGCACTGGTGGAAAACATTGTGCCGCTGGATGAGGCAGACCAGCCGGCCATCCCGGGTGCAATTGCTAAACCCGGTGACAAATATCAGCGTGGTAGTATTGAAGTATCCTGGTCGATAGAAAACTTTGGTTATAACCTGCCGGTGATGATCTCGACCTTGCAAGGCAATTTATACGAGCTAACCCAGTTCACCGGCTTAAAGCTGATGGATATCGAACTGCCGCCATCCTACGGTGATCATTTTGTAGGGCCACGCTTCGGTATTTCAGGCTCTAAAAAAAGCGCGGGTGTTATGGGCAGACCAATGATCGGGACGATCATTAAACCCAGTATAGGCCTTTCAACCGGGCAAACCGCCGCGCTGGTGAAAACTTTAGCCGAGGCCGGGATTGATTTTATAAAAGACGACGAGCTGCTGTCATCATCGGCCAACTCAAAATTTGAAGACCGGGTTGATGCCGTAATGCAGGTGATTAACGCTTACGCGGATAAAACGGGTAAAAAGGTCATGTATGCCTTTAACCTGAGCGACGAGGTAGATAGTATGCTATCGCGATACGAATATTTGGTTAAGGCCGGGGCTACCTGCGCTATGATCAGTCTGAACAGTGTGGGTTTATCAGGCGCTAAAAAGGTGTGCGATCAGGGCCAATTGGTGATCCACGGTCACCGCAATGGTTGGGGGATGATCAATCGCCACCCGTTACTGGGTATCGAATTTCCGGCTTATCAAAAATTGTGGCGACTGGCAGGTGTCGATCAGTTGCATGTGAACGGGATCGCCAATAAATTCTGGGAATCGGATGATTCGGTAGTACGGTCTATCGAAGCTTGTTTAAAACCCCTGTTTAAAGGTGAAACACCACTACCGGTAGTATCATCCGGCCAATGGGGAGGTCAGGCATTCGAAACCTGGCGGCGCACCCAAACCACCGACTTGCTTTACATGGCTGGCGGAGGTATTATGGCCCACCCCAACGGGCCAACCGGGGGCGTAATCGCTTTGCAGCAAGCCTGGGAAGGCGCAGTGAACGGACTTAGTTTAGACCAAGCCGTACAGCAATATCCCGAATTTGCAAAATCAGTTGAAAAATTTGGCGGTAAATAAAATGGCAAAGCAGCACAACTTATTACTGGCTTATTATGGCGATGATTTTACCGGCAGCACCGATGCGCTGGAGTTTTTGAGCCGCGCCGGGGTAAAAACCGTGCTGTTTATTGAGCCGCCTACGCCTGCGCAATTAGCCCGCTACAAAGGCCTGCAAGCTATTGGCGTAGCCGGCATGAGCCGGTCCATGCCTCCCGCCCAAATGGAGCAGGAATTGCTGCCGGCATTTAAAGCGTTGAAAGCATTAGGCGCGCCGCATGTGCATTATAAAGTATGCTCTACGTTCGATTCATCGCCCGCTATGGGCAGTATCGGCAAGGCGGCTGATGTAGGTGCGATAGTTTTTGACGGGCCGTTTATCCCCTTGCTGGTTGCTGCTCCGGCATTGGGCAGGTACTGCGTTTACGGCAATCTATATGCCCGCATGGGCATTGGCAGTCAGGGCGAAATTTACCGGCTCGACCGTCACCCATCCATGAGTCGTCACCCCTCAACACCGATGGATGAAAGCGATCTGCGCTTGCACATGGGCAAACAGACCACACAACATATCGGATTAATGGATATCCTCAGCATCGGCCTTCCCGAAAAGGAAACTGAAGATAAACTGGAACAAATTATCAACTCTGGTAAGGAAATTGTTTTGTTTGACGCTTTGTATACCGGGCAGCTATTATCTATAGGCCAACTAATCGATCAGTATGCCGATAAAAGCCAGCCGCTGTTCTCCATCGGCTCATCGGGTATTGAAATGGCTTTGGGGCAATTGTGGGAGCAGCAGGCTTTGACGGAGCCCATACAAAACTGGCCTCCCGCGGGTAAAGCCAAAACCATGCTGGTAGTATCAGGCAGTTGCTCGCCGGTTACGGCTAAGCAAATCGGGTTTGCTTTAGCTAATGGCTTTGCAGAGACAGCAATTGATACGGCAGAGATAGCAGGGGTACAGGATATATCCGTATCCATCCAAAATTATATTAACCAAGTAGTTGGCCTGATACAGCAGGGCAAACCTGTTATCGTCCACACCAGTGTTGGCGCGGACGATGCGCGGATAGATCAAACCTACCGGGCTTTTATTAAACAAGGGTTTACCGAACAAGAGATCCGTACCAAAACCGCGCAGCTTTATGGCGAGGTGCTGGGACGAATCGTCAGGGGTGTGGCTACGTCGATAACCCTGAAAAGGTTGGTAATTGCCGGTGGCGATACGTCCAGCTTTGTTGCACGGACCATGGGTATCGAGGCGGTAGAAATGATAGCGCCTGTAGCGCCGGGGGCGCCGCTTTGCCGGGCATACGCGCCGGGTACAGCTATTGATGGCATGGAAGTGAATTTTAAAGGCGGGCAGGTAGGCGCCGAGGATTATTTTTTAAGGGTATTGGGAAGCTAAGAGCGAAGGCACGTGCGATTCCCTCCCACAGGGAGGGTGTAGGGAGGGGTTTCTTCACATCGCCCAAACCTCTCCCTGCCACAACACAACCAAACACACCCCTTGCTCCGCCGCTAAAGCTATGGCGCACGCGGCCCAAGGGAGGAAACTAATTATATTACGACGAGAAAAAAAGAAGATATGAAACCAAAAACATTAGGATTGATCCATACATCGGCAACACTGATACCTGTTTTCCAGGCTTTGTGTAAGGAGTATTTGCCGGGCGTAGCCACGTTTAATATTGTGGACGATAGCCTGGTTAAAAACATCCGCGAACGCGGCGAAGTAACACCGGCTATTTATAAACGCGTGTCGGATTACGTCGATTCAGCTATTGATTCGGGGGCGGATTATGTATTAGTCACCTGCTCATCCATCGGCGCGGCCATTGAGGCAGCTGCCGAAAAGGCGGCTGTTCCTGTTTTGCGGGTAGACCAGCCTATGGCTGATATAGCAGTACAAACCGGTAAGCGCATCGGCGTGATCGCCACACTATCCACCACGCTTGAACCCACCAGCGATTTGGTAAAACGCAGCGCCGCAGCAGCCGGAAAGGATATTGAACTGACCGCCAAACTATGCGATGGTGCTTTTGAAGCCCTGATGAGCGGCGATTCGGCCACGCATGATAGCATTGTGGGCAATGCTTTGCGCGAGTTATCAAAGCAGGTAGATGTTATTTTGCTGGCGCAGGCCAGTATGGCCCGTGTGGTAGATACTTTAAGTGACGAGGATAAACGGGTGCCGATTTTAGCCAGTCCACCTAATGCCATAAAATATATAGCCGGGGTTATTAACAATTAAGCTGATGGAAAAATTGCAAAAGATCTGTTTAGGAATCAGCGGCGTATCGTTAGCTGTGTTATTAGTTGGCTTACTGACAAGTAACGCCGCTTTGTGGCAGCCCGCGGCCGTTACGCTGGCCGTTTCTTTTGCAATTGGCATCGGTGCTATAAACGCCCTAAAAAATTACCAGTATACGGCCTGGATCATTGTAGCGGTGGTATCCGCTATGATCTATCCGCAGGCATTTATTAAATGGGGACCGGTTGATCTGCGTAATAAATGGCTTATTTTGGTGATTGTACAAATGGTGATGTTTGGGATGGGCATCCAGATGAGCATCCGCGATTTTTCGGGATTGGGGAGTACAGGTAAAGGCGTTTTGATTGGCTTAGCCTGCCACTTTTCGGTAATGCCGTTAATGGGGTTCCTGCTCACCCGCATTTTTCATTTTGAGCCGGAGATAGCGGCGGGGATTATTTTGATCGGCTCGTGCAGTAGCGGCCTGGCTTCAAATGTAATGGTTTACCTGGCCCGGGCCAACCTGGTTTTATCTGTAACGGTTACCGCTATGGCTACGCTTGTGGCGCCGTTTTTAACGCCTTTGCTGATGCGCTTACTGGCCGGCACCCTCATCGAAGTGAAGTTTGTGAATATGATGATGGAGATCATCAAGATCGTTATCGTTCCCATCGGTGCCGCCTTTGTGCATGATTATCTGAAGCGTGCATCGCCGAAAGGCAAATTTATTACGCAACTTATACTTGCCTTTTGCATAGTTTGGCTCATTGCCCAACCCGTATTTTTGTGGGATTGGTTCAGCGTTCATTTTACCGAACCTGCTTTACAATCGGCAGCGGTATTTAACTTTTTAACCGGGGCCTTTATTGTAGGCTGGTCTTATCACCAATTGTATTTACGTTTCAGTAAGATAGACGAATACATCCCCTACCTGTCTATGTTCGGTATTGTGTATTTCACAACGGTAACCACGGCTGCCGGGCGCGATAATTTATTGAACGTAGGTTTATTACTCTTCCTGGCTTCGGTTATCCATAATGGGGCCGGCTACTTTTTCGGCTACTGGCTTAGCCGTCTGTTTAAACTGGACAAAAATTCGGCGCGCACCATTGCCTTCGAGGTAGGTTTGCAAAACGGCGGCATGGCGTCGGGATTGGCCGGGACAATGGGCAAACTGGCAACAGTTGGCCTGGCAGCGGCGGTATTTAGCCCATGGATGAACATATCGGGCAGCATATTGGCCAACTATTGGAGGCGCCGGCCGGTGGATGATAAAATTGTACAATATCCTGATAACCTTTCATCACAAACCGAACCCGTGATACCTTAGTTTTGAAATGGAGGCCGCATTCTGTTGCGGAATTTATCCAATAACCAATTATAACATTTATACCACCATATGAGTACTCAAGCGAGCTTAGGCGTAATTATCGGTAACCGCGATTTCTTTCCGGATCGTTTAGTATCAGAAGCGCGGGCAGATATTTTGGCGCTATTTGCCAAACTTAACCTTAATCCTATTTTGTTGGGCGAGGATGAATCCAAACTTGGCGGGGTTGAAGGTTTTAAAGATGCCAAACGCTGTGCCGAATTGTTTCGCAAACACCAGGACGAGATCAGTGGGATTTTGGTCATCCTGCCCAACTTCGGCGATGAAATTGGCGTTGCCGAAACCATCAAATTATCGGGCCTGGATGTACCCGTGCTGATACAGGCTTATCCCGACGATTTGACCAAGCTGGATGTAGCCCGTCGCCGTGATGCCTGGTGCGGTAAGATCTCGGTTTGCAATAACCTGTATCAATTTGGCATAAAATATACGCTCACCAGCCAGCACGTCATCCACCCCAACCAACCCCAATTTAGCGCCGAACTGCTGGACTTTGTGGCCGTTTGCCGCGTGGTAAAAGGGATGAAAAAAGTGCGCATCGGCGCCGTTGGCGCCCGTCCGGGTGCATTTAACACCGTTCGCTATAGCGAAAAGATCTTACAGCGGAACGGGATCTCGGTAACTACTGTCGACCTTTCGGAAATTTTAGGGCGTGCTAACCGCCTGACTGCAGACCATCCTGATGTACAGGAACATTTAGCAAAGATTTTGAACTACACCCCCATCGGCGATACGCCCGATGAGGCCATGATACAAATTGCCAAGCTGGACGTAGTATTGAACAATTATGTAGCAGAGCACTCGCTGGATGCTACCGCCATACAATGCTGGACCAGCCTGCAAAAAAACTATGGCTGCAATGTGTGTACCAGCATGAGCATCATGAGCGAGAACATGCTGCCCAGCGCCTGCGAGGTAGATGTAACCGGCACCTTAACCATGTACGCAATGCAATTGGCCTCCGGCTCGCCAAGCGCCCTGGTAGATTGGAATAATAACTATGCCGACGATCCAAATAAATGCGTGCTTTTCCATTGCGGTAACTGGGCCAAATCGTTCCTGCCGGATATTACTATCAGCAACGCGCCTATTTTGGGTACCACTGTAGGTGTAGAGAATACTTACGGCGCATTAGACGGCCGCACGCCTGCCATGCCCTTAACTTATGGTCGGATCAGCACCGATGACCCGCGTGGCGTGATCAAAGTATACATGGGCGAAGGGGTGCTGACGGACGACGCGCTGAACACGTTTGGTAACCGCGCCGTAGCCGAGATCCCCAATCTGCAGGGCCTGATGCAATACGTTTGCCGCAATGGCTTTGAACACCACGTGGTGATGAACGCCAGCAAAACCGCCGGTATTTTAAAAGAAGCCTTAGAGAATTACATGGGCTGGGAGTTTTATCAGCATAATTAATCACCATGACTGACAAGGAATTAACAGATAAATCGGTAAAGTACCGTAAAAATATCCTTAAGTATATTGTGGGTGCCAAAGCCGGGCATACGGGCGGCAGCTTATCGTGCATTGATATTTTAAATGTACTGTATAATGAAGTGCTGAATGTATCGCCTGAGAATTTTACGTCGCCAGATAGAGACCGGTATATCCAAAGTAAAGGCCATTGCGTGGAAGCATTGTTTGTTACCCTTGCAGACCAGGGCTTCTTCCCCGAATCAGATCTGGAAACTTTGTGTAAATATCAATCGCATTATATCGGTCACCCTACTAAAAAAGTGTACGGAGTTGAGCAAAATACCGGGGCCCTTGGTCATGGTTTATCGATAGCCGTCGGCACAGCCCTGGCCGCCAAAATGGATGATAAGGCTTATAAAGTTTATACCCTGCTGGGTGATGGCGAATTGCCCGAAGGATCGAACTGGGAGGCGGCTTTAACAGCGGCACACTACGGCCTGGATAACTTATGCGCCATTATAGATAACAACAAATTACAAATTACCGGCACCAACGCCGAAGTATGCAATACCGACCCGATTGACGGCAAATTTGAAAGCTTCGGTTGGGCGGTGCGCGAAGTGGACGGGCATGATGTAAAAGCCTTGAAGGAAGTTTTCGCGGCTATGCCCTTTGAAGTTGGGAAACCTAATTTGATAATAGCGCATACCATTAAAGGTAAAGGCATAAGCTTTATGGAGCACAGTGTAAAATGGCACCACGGCGTGCCGGATACGACGCAATACGAAGCAGCCTTAGCCGAGTTGGGGCATAGTTAATGTGCAGATGTGTGTATATGCAGATGAGAAAAGCGCGCTAACCCTGCAACTGGCTTCTGTTTGTAACTGAAGCCTACAGATAAATAAAGTCTGTGACTTTATTTAGATAAGATGCAAGTCACAGACTTGCCAAGATCCATAAGCTTCAGTCACAGACCGAAGCCAGTTTAATGATAATAATGGCAGCAATAACAGAAAATACAAACATCAGCTACAAGCCAAACCAGGATGTGTTTGCGGCTACGCTATTGGAACTGGCGCAGGCCGACAGGAATATCGTCGCCGTAACCAGCGATTCGCGCGGATCGGGGAAACTGGTTGGCTTTGGGCAGGCTTTACCGAAACAAATAGTAGAGATAGGCATAGCCGAGCAAAATTTGGTTGGCGTTGCCGCCGGACTGGCATCGGCAGGTAAAAAGGCTTTCGCTGTATCACCCGCCTGTTTCCTGACCGCCAGGGCCTTGGAGCAGATCAAAAATGATGTAGCCTATTCGGATAACCCGGTGCGGCTAATAGGCATCAGCGCCGGGGTAAGCTATGGCGCTTTAGGTACAACGCATCATAGTCTGCATGATTTTGCGGTGCTGCGGGCGATTAACAATATCACTATTGTGGCACCCGCGGATAATTTTGAGACGCGCGAAGCTGTAAAGCTGGCTGTGAAACATAACAAGCCCATATACCTGCGCTTCGGTAAAAAGCCAATGCCATTGCTGACAGAGGATAGCAGCATTGGTTTTGAATTTGGCAAAGGGCGGATAATAAAAGAAGGCAAGGACATCGCCATCATCGCCACCGGCGAAACGGTTTATCCGGCTTTGCTGGCCGCCCAAAAACTGGAGCAGGAAAGCGGCATCAGGGCTACTGTGGTGAGCATGCATACCATAAAACCGCTGGATACGGAATTGATTTTGGCTTTGGCCGATAAAGTACAAGCCATCATTACCGTAGAAGAACACATGGTAAATGGCGGTTTAGGCGAAGCCTGCGCATCGCTGCTGTTGCAAAGCGGCTATCATAAGCCATTTAAGATTATGGGGATCCCGGACGAGTATACCGTCACAGGATCGCAGGTAGAGATATTTGAACATTACGGTATTAGCGCAGATGGGATTGCGGCGGCTGTGAATGAACTTTTAGTTGATCAGTGATCAGTTAATTAGAGATTAGTTAAACAACCCGTTGTTTGTGTCTTCACAAACAACTCCAAAGCCGGTTTTGCTGGCGCAAGTTTAAGGGCGGGAATTGCCTGGGTTAACTTGTGCCCCGGACTGTGACAAGTTTGAAACTTGTCACGTATTACGCCACAAGTTACGCTGCGCTAAACTTGCGGGAGCGCAGGAGTGCAAAATAAACCCTGCATGTGGGGTGCTGAAACAAGTTCAGCATGACATGTTAATGAACCCGAGAAGATAAAGCCCCTCTCCTTTGGAGAGGGGTTGGGGTGAGGCTCCAATTTTAATAACCAATGATAATGAACCATATAAAAGTATTCCTCTTACTGGCGCTACTGGGCTTCGCGGGTTGCAAAAGCCGTACGGATAACCATCAAAAAAAGATGGCTATTATAGTGTCTACCCTTAATAACCCCTGGTTTGTGTTTTTGGCGCAAACGGCGGCAGCGCAGGCCAAATCGCTGGGGTACGAATCGAAGATCTTCGACTCGCAAAATAATACGGCTGTAGAGGCAGATCATTTTGAAAATGCCATTGCATCCGGTTATAGCGCCATTTTGTTTAACCCTACCGATGCCAACGGATCGGTAGCCAATGTGCTGAAAGCTAAAAAAGCGGGCGTACCTGTTTTCTGTATGGACAGAGAAGTAAACTCGCCCGATGCGGCTACGTCGCAGATCCTTTCTGATAGTTACTCGGGCTGTGTGGACCTGGGTAAGTATTTTGTAAAAAGCACCCACGCCAAAGGCAATTATGTAGAGATTTTGGGCATCGTAGCCGATAATAATACCTGGGCACGGTCTAAGGGTTTCCACAGCGTGGTGGATTATTACCCGGGCCTGAAAATGGTTGCCCAACAAAGCGCCGACTTTGACCGCAATAAGGGCATGGAAGTAATGGAATCCATACTGCAGGCCCACCCGGATATTACCGCTGTTTTTTGCGGGAACGATGCCATGGCCATGGGCGCTTACCAGGCCTTAGCCGCTGCAGGTAAGGCCAAAAACGTAAAGGTTTTAGGTTTTGATGGCGCAGGCGATGCGATACAGGGCATTAAGGATGGCAAAATTATGGCTACCGCTATGCAGTTCCCCAAAGTGATGGCGCAAACTGCCGCTAATTATGCCGATGCATACTTTAAAGGTAAACGCGATTTCCCAAAAAAGATACAGGTGGGTGTAGAAATGGTAACTGCCGACAACATTAACGATTACATTGCTTACGGTAAAAAGGATTGATCATTAGTCATTAGGATAAACTGGATTATGGTAAAAAAGATCTTAAAATATGGAGTAGCCTTAGTGGTTGTGGTGTTCATCGCCTACAATTCGGTTTACTTTAGAAAGCTGAGCGATATGAAGGCAAGCGCCGCGAAAACCTTCGATCCGGCTGGATATGCGCGTAAGTATTTGGATAAGCAACTGGTACCGGCGACGGCAAAAGCACCGGATATTGATGCCCTGATTGCAAAGCTGAAAACCAATCCTAAAGAGGCGTTTAAAGCCTATGCGCATACCTTAAACATTGGCAATACGCGCTTTTTTATGGCCAACGGCCAGGGCACCATTACCAATGTCGACGAAAGCGATGTTTACATTATTACTCACGGCCAGCAAAACCTTAAAATAGCTACCGAATACATTTTTGGCAATGCCTTGCGCGATGCACCGGGTATCATCGGCGTGAATGATTTTACCAATAGTATGGACCTGAACAATGTATCGGCCGAGGTGAATAAGCTGGTACGCAATGAAGTATTGCCGCCGTTTAAAAGCAAAGCCAAAAAGGGCGATAGCATCAGCTTTTACGGCGCATTTGAATTGAACCAGGAACATATCAACTTGAATAATATCGAGATCATACCTGTTAAACTGATCATCAAATAGATGTTAGTAGCGGCCAACATATCCAAAAGGTTCCCGGGCGTTATCGCGCTGGACCAGGTTAATCTGGAGTTGCCTGCCGGGAAAGTGACCGCCATTATTGGCGAGAACGGCGCGGGAAAATCTACCCTGATGAAGATCCTGTCGGGTGTGTATGCCGATTATGAAGGCGATATTGTTTTAGAGGGACATTCTGTAAAATTTAAAAATCCGCGCGAAGCACAGCAAGCCGGTATTGCCATCATCCATCAGGAATTAAACCTGATCCCCTATCTCAGCATTACCGAAAATTTGTTTTTAGGGCGCGAGATCAAAAACAGCTGGGGTATGCTGGATAAAAAAGCCATGCGGCAAAAGGCAGAGGAATTATTGCAGCAGCTAAAATTAGCCGTTAACCCGGATGTGCTGATCGCCGATTTAAAAGTGGGGCAGCAACAGGTGGTGGAAATTGCCAAAGCTTTACTGTACGATGCCAACGTGATTATGATGGACGAGCCCACATCTGCCATCAGCGAAAATGAAGTGGAGGTATTGTTTGGCATTATCGATAATTTAAAAAAACAGGGCAAGGCCATTGCCTATATCTCTCATAAACTGAACGAACTGTTTAAGATAGCCGACCGTTACACCGTTCTGCGTGATGGTAAAACTATTGAAAGCGGCGAAATGCAGGACATCACCCACGATCAACTTATCCATAAAATGGTGGGGCGAAATATCGATATCGTACGAAACGGCAATATCGCAAAAGACAAAAAGACTTTATTAAAAGTTGAGGGTCTTTGCCTTCATACAAAAACCAAAAAAGTATTATCTGATATCTCGTTTGAACTGAACTGTGGCGAAGTATTGGGCATTTTCGGCTTAATGGGCGCCGGGCGCACAGAATTGACGGAAGCCCTGTTAGGTACCTGCCCGGGCTTGGTGACGGGTACCATTACGCTGGATAATGATCTCGTTAAGTTCAAATCTGCTGCAAATGCGATTAAGGCCGGCATGGCCTTAGTACCCGAAGACAGGAAAAAGGACGGGCTGGTTTTAGGTTTGGATGTAAAAACCAATATCAGTTTAAGTTCATTAGAGCAGATGAGCCATGCCACCGGTTTGCTCAATAACCAGGCTGAAGTTGAACTGGCACAAAAGTACATGACCTCTTTAGCTATCAAAACCCCGTCGCACAGGCAAACGGTAAAAAACCTGAGCGGTGGTAATCAGCAAAAAATTGTAATAGCCAAATGCCTGGCTACCCGGCCCAAAGTATTAATGCTGGATGAACCGACCCGCGGAATAGATATTAACGCTAAAAACGAGATCTATAAACTGATAGCCGAGCTGGCCGCGGCGGGACTGGGCATTATCATGGTATCGTCCGAACTACCCGAGATACTGGCCATATCCGACCGGATCCTGGTGATGGCCGGCGGCCGTATCACCGCCGAATTTGAAGCCGCAAATGCAACCGAAAACAATATTTTAAAAGCAGCGATAGCTGATATATAAAGCAATAAATTATGGATTTAAGCCTGACAACCCATCGCCCTAAACTGGTCAAATTCCAATCGCTGATAGCGCTGGTCTTGCTGTGCATAGGCATTAGCCTGATGTCGGATAAATTCCTGACGGTAGATAATTCCTGGAATGTGATGCGGCAGATCTCTGTCAACATTTGTATTTCGGTAGGGATGACACTGGTAGTGCTGACCGCGGGGATCGATCTTTCTGTGGGTTCGGTACTGGCGCTTTGCGGGGCCATAACGGCGGGCCTGTTAAAATTTGGTGTAGAAGTACCATCCAATAACCTGTTCATTGGCTTCACTATTTTAGGGGCTGTTTTGGTTGGATTGATCGTAGGCTCATTGTTAGGGTTGTTTAACGGCTGGGCCATTACTAAATTTAAAGTCCCCCCGTTTGTGGCCACACTGGCCATGCTAACCATTGCCCGGGGATTGACCATGCTTTGGACCAAAGGGTTCCCCATTTCAGATCTGGGCGATCGTTTCGCCTATATCGGTACAGGGTGGTTCCTGGGTATCCCCCTGCCAGTCTGGATCTCGGGCCTGGTTGTCATAGCCGCGGTTATCATCACACAAAAAACAGCTTTAGGCCGGTATATTTATGCCATTGGCGGTAACGAACATGCTTCGAAATTGTCGGGCATTAACATTAATAAAGTAAAACTGACCGTATATGCCATTGCCGGAGTGCTGGCTGCAGTGGGTGGCATTATGGTTACCTCGCGATTGGATTCGGCACAACCCAACGCGGGTATGAGTTACGAGTTGGATTCTATCGCGGCCGTAGTTATTGGCGGTACATCATTGTCGGGCGGGCGGGGCACTATTATGGGCACCGTGCTTGGCGCTATTATTATCGGGGTGCTCAACAACGGCCTGGTTTTGCT
The DNA here is from genome assembly GCF_059418485.1 of Mucilaginibacter sp. GW821-FHT07H05. Lineage (NCBI taxonomy): Bacteria > Pseudomonadati > Bacteroidota > Sphingobacteriia > Sphingobacteriales > Sphingobacteriaceae > Mucilaginibacter > Mucilaginibacter sp. GW821-FHT07H05. The sequence continues at coordinate 147,760 of NZ_JBWKPY010000009.1, read as the reverse complement.
GAATGTATCGCCATTTTGGCAACAGGTAGTAAAAGGCGGGGTGATATTATTAGCCGTAATTATTGATAAGGCCAATACCAAAAATGATTGATCAGCTAATGGAGAACAACTACATATTAGCGATAGACCAGGGCACCAGCAGTACCAAAACCATTGTTTTTGATAACAAAGGAAATGTATTGGCTAAAGCCACCGAACCGCTGAAAACAAATTATGATGAAGGCGGCTTTGTAGAACAGGATCCCGAAGAAATTTATAGCAACGTACTTACATCTGTTAAAAATTGCTTGCTTGAGTTTCAAAAAAACGGAGGCGACCCTGCCGGTATCAAAACCTGCGGCATTAGCAACCAGCGCGAAACCTTTGTAGTTTGGAACGAGTTTGGCCAGCCTTTATACAATGCCGTAGTATGGCAATGCAAACGATCGGTACCCATCTGTCAGCGACTGATAGACGGGGGTATGGAAGCCGAGATCAATCAAAAAACAGGGCTGATCATCGACCCGTATTTTTCGGGCACCAAACTGATGTGGCTGAACGAACACATCCCGCTTGTAAGGGCAACTGTAGGCGAACGGCAGGCCCGTTTCGGCACAATAGATACCTGGTTATTATACAAGTTAACCAAAGGCAAAAAATACCTGACTGATTATACTAATGCGTCGCGTACCTTATTTTTCAACCTGCACACGCTGCAATGGGATAAGGAACTGTTAGCTAAGTTTGGCTTAAGCCGGCTTAAACTGGCAGAACTAAGGCCGTCTTCCTCTCATTTTGGCGATACGGATTTCGGCGGGTTATTGCCTGCACCTATTCCCGTCATGAGTATGATCGGCGACTCGCACGCGGCGGCTTTTGGCGAGGGCTGCTTCGCTCCGGGAACGGCTAAGGCTACTTTAGGCACAGGCTGCTCTATTCTGATGAATATCGGCGATAAACCTAAAACATCCGGTAACGGAATGATCACTACTATTTGCTGGAGCACCGAGCAACAGGTAGATTACGCGCTGGAAGGTGTCATTGTATCCTGCGGATCGACCATCGAATGGCTGAAGAACGAGTTGGGTATCATTGCCGATGCCGCCCAAACCGATGCCATGGCCAATGCCGTAGCCGACAATAATGGCGTATATCTTGTCCCCGCCTTTAGCGGCTTAGGCGCCCCGCATTGGGATATGAACCGCAAGGCCAGCATCAGCGGATTAACTTTTGATTGCAATAAAAACCACATCGTACGCGCCGCGCTTGAATCTATCCCCTACCAAATTAAAGATGTAATTACCGCCATGCAAACTGATGCGGGAATCCAACTTAGCGAGTTGATGGTACATGGCGGCCTTACCGCCAACCAGTTTGTGCTCCAGTTTTTAGCCAGCCTGCTGGATTGTGCCGTAGTGCGCAGCGAAATGCCCGATATTTCGGCCCTGGGCGCGGCTTTATTAGCCGGGCTAAAAGCAGGGATTTTTAAAGATCTTACGGCTATCAAAAAATTGTATGCCCAAAAATCCACAATCGAAAACGGCAAATTTGCCGATCACATCAACGGCTACTACCTGGGCTGGCAGCAGGCCGTAAAATAGCTGATACGCAATCGTTCCCGTAAATAATTCTGGCTGCGGTTGTCTTAAAAAACAAAAGACTTTTCTTAATATCGTATAAATAAACCTGCTAACCAAAGCATTATACCGTAACCAAGCCCGATGAGCGTGTGCAACGTTCATCCAACCTAAAATACAAACTATGCAACGCAATTTTGTAAAAGGCATTTTGGGGCTATGCGCCTGTGCCGCTATCAGCACCCAGGCAATTTGCCAAACCGCGCCGGTAAAACCACCGCCTGCAATAGTGGCCGGCATACCTGTAAATTATGATGAAGACAAAGCAGGCAACTATACCCTGCCCGATGTTTTGACCCTGAAAAACGGCAAAAAGGTAAGCGATAAACAAACCTGGATAAGCAAACGCCGCCCCGAAATAGTTAAACTATTTGAGGAAAACCAGTATGGCAAAATGCCCGGCAAACCTGCAGATATGCACTTTAATGTGTACGATAAAGGCACACCCGTATTTGGCGGCAGCACCCTGCGCAAACAGGTGACGGTTTATTTTACCAAAGATACCGCCGATTATAAAATGGATCTGCTAATGTACCTGCCGGCTAAAACTACCGGGCCGGTCCCGCTATTGCTGATGATATCCTTCTCGCCTAACTCCACTACCGCGGTTGACGACCCGGGTGTGAAACAGGGCACCATGTGGGACAGGACAGGGAAAAAAGTAGCCGCCCCAAAAGCGGGATTAGGTGCGCTAAATAAAACACTGATCGAAAGATTTACATCGCAGGGTTATGGTATTGCTACCATTTACTATGGCGATATTGAGCCTGATTTTAAAACAGGTTATAAATACGGCATCATTGGCAAATATTTAAAACCGGGCGAGACTATGCCTGGTGATAACGATTGGGGCGCTATTTCGGCATGGTCGTGGGGGTTGAGCCGGGCAATGGATTATTTGGAAACCGATAAGCAGATTGATGCTAAGCGCGTTGCGCTGCATGGCGTATCGCGCCTGGGTAAAACCGTGCTGTGGACCGGCGGGCACGATCAGCGTTTTAAAATGGTATTGGCCAGTTGCTCGGGCGAGGGCGGCGCGGCTTTGAGCAGGCGCAACTACGGCGAAAACCTGGCGCACATGAGCGATACCTCCCGCTACTACTATCAATTTGCCCCGCAATGGCATAAATATGCCGGCGATTTTAACCTGTCGCCGGTAGATGCGCATATGCTGGTGGCATTGATGGCGCCCCGCTTCCTGCTGCTGCAAACCGGCGATACCGACCTGTGGTCTGATCCTAAAGGTGAGTTTCTGTCGGCTATAGCGGCGCAACCTGTTTACCAGTTGTTTGGGCAGCAGGGACCGGATAATGTAGCCTGGCCGGCGGCTAAGGATACCTCCATTGCTTATCATCCGCTGGGCTATTATATGCACCAGGGCGGGCATGGTACGGTACCATCCGACTGGGATATATACCTGGAGTATGTGAAAAAGTTTTTATAGGATCTTAATTCTTCCCGTGCAATCACTGGATAGTCAGGTTCCTTTCTGCAAAAACAATTTGTGCATCCTGTTATATATTTTTTAATAAAATCATTTAAAATCAATAAAATTGCAGAATAGAAAAATCATAACGATATAAGCACATCAAAATGAAAAACAAGCTCATCATCTTTTCCATATCATTAATATCTGCTTTTGCTTTTACCGCTTGCAACAGCGAGCATGCCGCAAAACCGGATGTTGACAGCGCAGGCAATTACACGGCTACAAACCCTTACCGCGATACCTTTAAAACTACCAGCACTACCGGCAATGCCACCACGGTAGATAATAGCGGTTCGGGCGGTACTGGGATAGTTAAACCCAATGCAACGCCTGCCAAGCCGGATACCGCAGCCGTTGCAGCTGCGCCTGAAGCTAAGTAAACGGGCATTGTACCGCGCCCTTCATAAATTTAACTTATAAGCAAAACAAACCACTGCAGCCGGTGGTTCTATCAGTTACTTATGGAGTTACTGATAGAAATATTTGGCGAAGGGAAGGACCTTACCATCCAGCAAATGAGTTGCCGGGGTATCGTGGTGTTTTTTATCGCCCTGCTGCTGATCCGCATATCCGGCAGGCGCTCGTTTGGTTTACACACCCCGCTGGATAATATCATTACCATTTTATTAGGCGCCATATTAAGCCGTGCGGTTGTGGGCGCATCGGCTTTTGCGCCTGTAATTATCGCCAGCCTGGTTATTGTTAGCTTACACCGGGTATTTGGCTGGCTGATTGTAAAATACCCCGGCTTTGCCAAACTGGTTGAGGGCGATAAGCGCTTACTGTTTAGCAATGGCAAATTTAATAAAGAAGAACTGGAGAAAGCTTTGCTGTGCCAGGAAGATACGATGCAGGGCGTCCGTAAATCGGCCATGACCGAAACCCTGGAAGATATTGATAAAATTTATATGGAGCGTAACGGGGAGGTCACTTTAGTCAAAAAACCAACACCCAGAAATTAATCAAAAAGAAAGTTTATTTCAAACAAAAGGGTTGTACATGGTGTTATTAGTATATGACAGAGCAGAAACACACCATATTTCCCATTAAGTTTACCTATAACGGCGTGGGCTTTGAAACCAAGGCATTAAAATATGCCTACCATCATGAAGTATTATACAAAATTGCTTTACCATCCGCCGTGTCGCCGGTTCAACAGTGCTGGCTATCTTTAAATAATGATGGAGCGTGGAAGTTTATTTTGGGTAACGTTGATGATTCCTTAGTGCAGCAAATGATCACTTCTATCCAAAAACAGGAACAGGTGCTCACCATTTACACGCACACAGTAACAAACCCTCAACTTAAATCAGAACTTAAATCGGCTTAGGTCATAAATTTATTAAGCATTGCCAGGTACCGGTCGCCTGACAATTTTATTTTCCGCAACCAGTAATATCAGCAACAGCAGCAGGCCTACGACAAAAAAGCCGTCCAGCGCCAGGGCCGAATTACGCATGGTGCTGGTATTGTCTTCCACAAAGGCGAAAACAGCCAGCCCAACCACAATGGAGAGTTTCTCGGTAGCATCGTAAAAGCTAAAATACGATGCGGTATCCGGGATATTTTCGGGAAGCAGCTTGGCATAGGTTGAACGCGAAAGTGATTGCACCCCGCCCATTACTATCCCAACCGCAAATGCAGCTACGTAAAACTGGCTTTGGTTAGTTATGTAATAAACACATAGACAGATTACCGTCCAAAAAACCACCAATACAATCAGCGCTTTGGTATTGCCGTATTTATTGGATGCTACCGAGGTAAGCCACGCACCTATTATGGCAACCACTTGTATCACCAATATAATAGTGATCAGGTCATCGTCTTTCATGTGCAGTTCTTTAGCTGCAAACTCTGCGGCCACCAGCATAATGGTTTGTACACCTACCGAGTAAAAGAAGAACGCCGGCAAAAACCGCTTCACTAAAGGCATGCTCTTGATTTTCCCGAACACTTTTGCCAACTCTTTAAAACCACCTGTAAATACATTGAATTTATGCGACCCGGCGTTTGGCTGGCCTTTGGGCAATATCTTAAAGGGAATTATGGCAAAGCCTACCCACCATACAAAAACGATGATGAACGATATGCGCGCGCCCATATCTTCGGTAATACCGAACGAGTTGTGAAATAGCACCCCTACCAGGCAAACCAGTTGCACTACAATACTGCCGGCAAACCCATAAATAAAACCTTTGGCGCTCACATCATTCTGCTTATCAAGCGTGGCTATTTGCGGCAGATAGGAGTTATAAAAAACGAAGCCGCCGCAATAGCCAATGGTGGCCAGCCCAAAGCAGATCATCCCAAATTCTATCGGCCCCCCTTCCTTCATAAAAAAAAGGCCGGCGCAGGCTAAACCGCCCAACCAGGTAAATAATTGCAGATACCGTTTTTTTGCCCCGCGATAATCGGCAATGGAAGTTAGTATGGGCAATAAAACTACAATAAGCAGGTATGATGCAGCCAGGATATAGTTTTGCAATACAGTATTTACAAACTTATGCCCAAAAAAGCTGACCGTATTTTTCCCATACCTGGTATTAGCGGTAATGCCGACATAATAGGCGGGGAAAATGGTGGACGTGATCACCATGTTATAGGATTGGTTGGCCCAATCGAACATGCACCATGCCCAAATGGTTTTCTTGTTATTCTTTTCTTCCATTGCTGCACTAAAATATATAAATTTTGGTGCTTATAAAGTATCTCGCTTAAAGCAAAATAAATAGGATTATTTAGCGCTCTTATCTTCTGCCGGGATAGTGAACCAAAAGGTTGCCCCTTTACCCGTTTCACTTTCAATATTGATATGGCCGTGGTGCCGTCTTACAATTTCGGATGAGATATATAAACCCAGGCCCAAACCCGCATATTTTTGCGATGTTTCATCAACCCGGTAAAACCTGTCGAACAAAAATTCCTGCTTCTCTTTTGCTATGCCTATGCCAAAATCGGTAACCGCTATTTTAATTCCGTGATCTAATTGGGTAACTGTAATGATCACTTTTTCGCCACCGGGAGAGTATTTAATAGCATTTGAAATTAAGTTGACTATTACCTGTTCTAAACGGTTCCTGTCGGCATAAATGCTGATGCCGGCGCCACCCTCAATTACCAGCTTATGCTTTGAAGATTGGATGTGCAGGTCTTCGCAACATTCGGATATTAATTCGTTTAACTTAAAGGTAGTTTTCTGTAGTGCCAGTTTACCAGCCTGTATTTTTGTAACATCCAGCAGATCTTTGATCAGCTCTATCAGCTTGTCTACCTGTTTAATACCCTTTTGAACAAATACCCTGGCAGGCTTCATTTCTTCGTTTTGCAGGGTAATACGTTCTATCATTTGCAAAGCCGCTTTTAAGCTGGTAATAGGCGTCTTTAATTCGTGACTGGCTATGCTGATAAATTCATCCTTTTTATTTAATAACTCCCGGGTAGCCTCATCAATGAGTTTTTGCATGGTGATATCCAGCAAGGTGCCGATAAAGCGGTTAGAGACACCCTCATCATTAAAGTAAGCCCGGCCTTTAGCTTTAAGCCACTTAATCCGCTCGTTAATTGGTATCGTCCTAAACTCTATATCGAACTCTCCCGAATCTTTATCCTTCAGGGTTTCGGTAATACTTTCCTGAACCCTATCCCGGTCATCCGGATTTATCATTTCTAAAAACTGGGTAATAGAAACATGTCCTATAGCAGGCAGGCCAAATATCTCTTTACAACGTTTATCCCAAATCAGCTTCTTTTCCCGCGGATCATAATCCCAGGTACCCAAGCCTGCCGATTCTACGGCAAATTTCAGTCTTTCCTTACTTTCAGCTAATAAACGTTCTACTTCGGCTAATCCTTCTGATACCTGCCTTTTATCGGTAATATCTTCAATAGCTAATAATATCAATTTTTCGCCATTGATGTTATCAATTTCGCGGGCATTAGTACATAAGATCCTTTTGCCAATTGACGGAAATATTTGCACTACCTCAACATCTGCCAGTTGTTTTTTGGCGGGCAGTACCTTTTCTAATAACTCTCTTAAATCGGGAATATCCCATTGATGGTTACCCAATTCATAAATATAGTAGCCTTCAACCTCCTTTTCGGTTAGTTTAAACTTGGTATAAAAGCCACCTGTAGCCCGCTTAACACGCAAGTCCTGATCCAGGATAATTAAAGGATCGCGGATGGTACTTACTATGCCTTCGGCATACAGGCGGGTATTGTTCAACTGCTCATTCCTGTCCAGCAGCTCCTTGTTAACGATCATGATCTCCTCGTTAGTGCTTTGCAGCTCTTCTTTGGATGTTTCCAGTTCTTCGTTCAGGCTTTGCAATTCCTCGCTGCCTGATAACAGCTCTTCGTTGGCGCTTTGCAATTCCTCGTTAGCGGTTTCCTGCTCCTCGGTTATGGCGCGCATATCGGCGCGTGCCTGGGTCAGTTCTTTTTCCAGTTGTTCAATACGCAGTTCATTTACATCGTACGATACCTGCTCGGCAGGTGGAATAATACTACCATAAGCTTCCTGTAAACCTGTTGAAGACGAATTTTGAAAAACGATAAGATAATGCGGTTCGGGTAAATCCTTAAGCGGTACTGCCTGCATGTTTACAAAATGCTGTAAGCCATTCAGTTTAAAAAACACAGCGAACTTACGCGCGGTCAACCCGGTTTTTTTTGCCTGGTGCAGGATGTTGCGCAGCTCGAAGGTAAGGCCTTCGCGGGCCAGCTTCAGTACATTAAAACTTGGCTTTCCGCTGGGTGGGGTTAACCAGGTTTCGGTTAGTCCGCGGAATTGTAGCACGTCAAACTTATCGTTAACCAATACCGATGCCGGCATAAAACTGGCCAGCATCACCTCATCGGCTATTTTATAAACATCTTTATTAACACTTTCTTTTTGTACGCCTTTATCTATTTCCCTGAAAGTTTGCTCGCGCCCTTGCGAACTAACGGCCATAAAACGCCCTAAAGGGCCCTTACGGCGATATATTTTTTCGGTATTGTTATAAGGTGTAAAAATATCGGTATTGGTACCAATCGTTTCTGATTTACCCAGCATCAGGAAACCTTCTTCGTTTAACGAATAATGGAAAGTAGTTAAGGCCCTTTTTTGCAGTACGGGCTCCAGGTATATCATTACGTTGCGGCAACTCACCAGGTCTATCTTTGAAAAAGGCGGATCTTTGAGTAAATTATGATTAGCAAATACGCACATATCCCTAATCGTTTTGGCTACCTGGTAATTGCCATCCATCTTAATAAAAAACTGTTGTAAACGGGATAGAGAGATCCCTTCCAGTTCGCTTAACCGGTAAATGCCTGTGCGGGCCTTGGCTATGGCTATTTCAGATATATCGGTAGCAAAAATCTGGATCTTCATGGCCGCCGCTTTATCGCCCAGTTGTTCCTGCAGGCATATAGCCATGGAGTAGGCTTCTTCGCCGGTTGCGCATCCTGCAACCCATATCCTAAATGGTTCGTTTTCCGTTTTTTTACTGATCAGTGCCGGGAATATGCTGTTACATAAAACCCCGAAACTTTGCGTATCCCTGAAAAAGTTGGTGACCGATATCAGCATATCATTATACAGGGCATCCTGTTCGCTCTTATTTTCACGCAAAAAATGCAAATAATCAGTAGGCCGCTCTGTTTTACTTAAAGCCATACGGCGGATAATGCGGCGTTTTAAGGTGCTTTTTTTATAATAAGTAAAATCAACACCGCGGCGCACCCGCAGCACGGTTAATATCTGCTTAAATATTTCTCCATCCTGCTGTGGTACAGCTTCAGATATTTCGGATGCCGAATAATCCGTATGAAAAGGAGTATTAATGGCAATCAGGTGCCGGGCTATGTTTTCGGGTGATAGAACAAAATCAACTGCGCCCGACTGTACAGCGCTTTTGGGCATACTATCAAAGGCGGCCGAACTTTCATCCTGTGCAAAGGTTAGGCCCCCGTACGATTTTATGACCTGCAGGCCCAGGGTACCATCGGTTAACGCGCCCGACAGCACAACCCCTATGGCATAACTTTGATGAACAACCCCTAACGATGAAAAGAAAAGATCGATAGTGTTATTTTTTTTATGATTTTTATTTAAGGGGGCAAGCTTCAATATACCATCGGTGGTAGTCACCATTTTATTTTGCGGGATGATATAAAGATTATCCGGTTCCAGGTGAATATTGTCGGTAATTTGCTGAACCGGAAATGGCGTTACTTTTTGAAGTATTTCGGGCAAAATACTTTCGTGCGAGGGGCTTAAGTGCTGCACAAAAACATAAGCCATACCCGATTTGGCGGGTAATGCTTTTAAAAATGTTTTAACAGCATCCAGCCCCCCTGCCGAGGCACCAATGCCAACAACAGGAAACTGCGATTTAGAAGCGTCTTTATCGCCCGTTTTTCCCATCAGGTACTATTTTTAGAAAGCTGCGGCTATTATATCAGGAAAAGCCTACCGGTATAAATGTACAGTAATTACAATGGCTTTTATTGATTAGTGTATTTATAATTACAGGCGTAGTTTACAATTGTTTAAAACAACTGCAAATTATGCTTACGATAGGCTTGCAAAATATGGTCGGCAGGGTCCAGATCGGTAATCAGGCAGTTGATCTGCTGCAGGTCGCAAACCCGCATACGCTGTACCGAATTTAGTTTCTCGGCGATGCACATCACTACCAATCGCTTGGATGCTTTTATCATCGCTTTTTTCACCTGCACAATATCCATATCCGAATCTGTTACCCCGTCCTGCAGCGAAATACCGTTGGTACCCAAAAAGCAGATATCAAACTTAATTTCATTTAAATAGCTTACCACCTGCGTACCCGTGCAAACCTGCGAGTCTTTTGATAGCTCGCCCCCTATCAGCACCACCTTTATTAAAGGATGATCTGCCAGTTGCAAAGCCACGGGCGGACTGATGGTAAATATCGTTGCCGACATATCTTTAGGCAGCATCATTACCATCTCAATAAGGGTAGTACCTCCACCGGTTAAAACCACCATCCCGTCCTTTATTAAGCGGATCCCTTTACGGGCGATAGCCTTTTTAGCGTCGGCAGCATAAATATCGTTATTCTGGAACGGGTAATGATAGGAGCGTGATAAGGCCCCTCCATGCACCTTAACTATCTGGCCCGATTCGTCCAGTTCATTCAAATCGCGGCGGATGGTATCTTCCGATACATTCAGCTCGATGGCCAGATCGGATGACAGTACCTTGTTATGCAGATTTACCTGCTTAATGATGTAAGTGTGCCGTTCTTTTTTAAGCATGACAAGGTGTATTTTTTACAAAAAGGTTATTTGCGTTTTTTTGCATGGTTTATAAATAAAATTAGCTAAATCATGCAAAAGTTAAAATTAATTTTACATATCTTTATTAACTGCTTAGTAAACATACGGTTTTTTGCTTATAAACATGCAAAAACCTGCAAGTTTACAAACAGGCTTGCATCGCAAAACAAACAACAAAAATAAATTAACCAAACAATTCACGTATGAAAAAAAGTTTACTCTTTTTTTTCCTGGGACTATGCTGCTTGACTGTTCAAACCTTTGCACAGGTACAAGTTGTTACAGGAAAAGTAACCTCGGCCGAGGATGGCTTACCATTACCGGGCGTGTCCGTTAGGGTCAAAGGTGGCTCGGCAGGCGTTGCTACGGGCACCGATGGTGCTTACCGGATTAATGCACGCACAGGCCAGGTATTGATTTTTAGCTACATTGGAACCATCCCACAGGAGATAACCGTGGGTACCAGGGCAGATATTTCTGTAAAAATGGCAGCCGACGCCAGTAAACTGGGCGAAGTTGTGGTAACAGCCTTTAACATACCAAGGGATAAGGCCAGTTTGGGTTACTCAACCCCTACAGTTAAAGGCGATGACGTATCGCAAACCCAACGTGATGATTTTTTTGGCGGATTACAGGGACGTGTACCCGGTCTTTCGGTTAACAGTACCAGTGGTAACCCGGGCGCATCTGCGCAAATTGTATTAAGGGGTTTTACCTCTATCAGTGGTGATAACAATGCCTTGATAGTAGTAGACGGTGTGCCTATTAATAATACCGTTCTTAACCAAACCCGCGAGCTGGTGAGCGGTGCGGCTAACAGGGACCAGGATTACTCAAACCGGGCACTGGATATTAACCCAGCCGATATTGAAACCTATACCATTATGAAAGGCCCCGAAGCTACTGCCTTATATGGTAGCGCCGGAGCCGGCGGCGCCATCCTGATCACTACCAAAAAGGGTAAAGCGGGCAAGGGCAACGTTAGCTACAACAACTCTTTTAAAGTACAACGTGTTAACAAATTCCCGAAAATGCAACAGGTTTACAACCAGGGCTCGGGCGGGGTATATGATCCGGGGTCGACCATATTTGAAGGGCCTGCCTTTGTACCCGGTACAAAAATTTATGATAACATCCATAGTTTCTTCCGTACCGCATTCGCACAAAACCATAATCTATCATTTGACGGCGGAACAGAGAAGTTCACCTACCGCTGGTCTAACGAGTACGCTGATAACCAGGGAGCTATCCCAACTTCAAGATACACACGTATTTCAAGCCGTTTAACCGGTTCGGCGGTTATTTCTCCATTATTAAAGGTTACTACAAGCTTTAACTATATCAAATCATCAAACGATAAAGTTAACAAAGGCACCAATGGCCCGGTAATGGAACTGTTCAGATTTAACCCATCGTGGGATGTTACCAAGTACCAGGATGTAAACGGTAACCGCCTTTTGCATACCGGCACTATTTACGGTGAATGGGATAACCCGTTCTGGGACGTATATAAAAACACCCAGAATGATAAAGTTAACCGCGTATTGGGCAACACCAACTTTGAGCTAAGCCCTACTAAATGGCTTAAAGTTAATGCTATTGTAGGTACAGACGTTACCAGCCAAACCGGTATGCAGGTTTATAACGGCCAATCGTACAAAGGTTCGGGTTCGGCGTCGGCGCCTACAGGTGGCCGTATCATCACCTATAACCGGTCGGATGTAATCTATAACGGATCATTAACCGCCGTGGCCAAATCAAGGATCGGTATGTTTGATAATACTTTTATTATAGGCGGTACATTTAACGATTTTAATTCGACTACAGACTCGCAACAAGGCGATCACATGTACGATCCTAACTTTTACAGTATAAACAATACCCTGCCAACTACCCAGCGTGCTTTACATTATGTAAACCGCTATCGTAACGTAGGCGCGTTTGCCCAGGCTGTGTTAGGCTATAAATCATTACTGTTTGTTACCTTAACCGGCCGTGTAGACGGTTCTTCAAAACTAATGCCGAGCCTTAACGCCGCAACAGGCACGGTAGGCGAAGCTAATCCTTATTTTGCTTATCCATCGGTAAGTACCGCGTTTAACTTTACCGAACTGGATGCTGTAAAAAAAGCGATACCATTTTTAGGTTATGGTAAGCTGCGCGCATCATACGCATTAACCGGTAAAGAGCCATGGCGCGAGTATTCATTAGGGACAAACTATGCCGGTGCTAATTCATCAGGCGGTGGTTATGCCTTATCGTACTTTGCAGGTAACCCTACTTTAAGGCCTGAAAAATCAAAGAATTTTGAAACAGGTATTGAAATGCAGTTTTTAAACAACCGTTTAGGTATTGATTTTAACTACTATAACCTGCGCAGCGAACACCAGATCATTAACCCCCGCTTAAGCTACGGCGGCGGCTTTGTACTGGAACTGATTAACGGTGGCACCGTGGTAAACAAGGGTGTTGAGATACAACTTACCGGCACACCGGTTAAAACAACAAAACTTACCTGGAATGTTACTGTTAACTATACCCAAAACAAAGGTACAGTGCTTACAGTCGGCGATGGTTTACCAGAGCTTTATGACTCTGATACCTGGATACTTGGTGGTATCCGGAGCGCGGTACATCCCGGTTACAGTACTACCGCCATCAGCGGTACCCGTTTCGACCGGAATAATGCCGGCGATATCCTGATCAGCCCTTCAAGCGGCCTGCCAACTTCTACAGATACCCGGTACTATCCAATTGGCGACAGGACACCTAAGTTTACTTTAGGCCTGGTGAATAATTTCACCTATAAATCCTTTAACCTTAACTTCCTTTGGGACTTACGTTATGGTGGCGATGTGTTTAACGGTACCGAATACGAAGCGTACACCAGGGGTGCAAGCATGCAAACCCTTGACCGTGAAACACCACGGGTAATAACCGGTGTATTAAAAGACGGTTTAGAGAACACAGCCAATCCAACACGTAACACCATTGCGGTTACCCCTTATTATGCATCAACTTATTATACTACCAACGTATCGCCAGAACAGTTTGTTGAGCATAACATTAAAACCTTAAGGTTACGCGATATTACACTGACCTATAATTTGCCTAAAAGCTTTGTAAGCCGCTTAGGCTTCCTGCAAAGTGCCGGTATATTTGTTACCATAACCGACGCGGTGTTGTTAACAAACTATTCGGGCATGGATCCTGAAAGCAACAGTAACAACGCCGGTATTGGCGGTGTAGGCGGATATGGCATTGATTATGGAAACGTAGGTAAACCTATCGGTTACAATTTAGGCTTAAGAGTTAGACTATAAAATTAAAATCATGCAAAAACTATATAAAATATCAATGGTGATGATTGCACTGATCATGACCAGCGGCTGTAAAAAATACCTGGATATCAACTCCAATCCGGCTGTACCACAAGTAGTAAGAGCCGAACTTTTATTACCGCCTATTGAATACCAAATGACCAACGGCACATCTCAGGATTACCGTGTGTTATGGAAAATCAACCAAAACATGGGCGGCACTTCATCCGCAGCAGCAGCATTAATTTGGGAAACACATGGCTGGCCGGCCGCCAGCGATGTAGGCGGTGTAATTTGGCGTATGACCTATGCCGACCTTGGCCTTAATCTGGAAAACCTGATTAAAGACGCTGTAACCAATCAAAAGTATGAGTATGCCGGTATTGGTTATGCTATTAAAGCCTGGGCTTTTCAGCAATGTACCGATCTGCACGGACCAATTATCCTGGATGAAGCCTTTACTACCAGTCAGTTAACTTTTCACTATCAGGATCAGCCGGATGTGTATGCTAAAGTACGTGAATGGGCAGGCTTGTCTATTAAATACTTAAGTATGACCAGCCCTATAGACTATTCCAACACGCTTAAAGGTGTAACCGGCGACTATATTTATAAGGGAGATAAGGACAAATGGAAAAAGTTTGTTTATGCTTTACTGGCCTTACAATACAGCCACTTAACTAACAAAGCCGATTTTAAAACCAAGTATGCCGATAGCGTAACCAAGTATGTAGACTTATCGTTTGCTAATGAAACGGAAGACGCGACAGTGGGTTATACCGCAACAAGTATCAGTGATACCAATCCATTCGGGCCTCAATTTGGTTATATTGCTTCAAGCTCTACTTATTACGGCCGCCCAACAACCACAATTTTAGGTTTGCTTACCGGCGGGGTAAGAGGTACCCCTGTTGTTGCCCCAACTACTTCGCTTGATCCGCGTTTAAGCCGCTATTTGCCGGTCGGTACAACATCAGCAACAGCTCCGGGCACCACGTATGTGGCTATAGCCCCATCAAAGGGCAGCAGTACCACAAACGTGCCTATAGTTTATGGCAACATACCTACCGGAGCAACGGTATATAACAGCCGTTATATATTTAGTGATAAGGCCCGCTATGCGCTAATGACTTACGGACAGTTACAGTTTGCCAAAGCCGAAGCATTATTTATAAAGGGTAATACATCAGGCGCTTTTACCTCATATATTGCCGGCATACGTGCCAACATGGATTTTATTAACCAGTACGGTTTATTTAATATTAACGCTATAACCGAAACCGAAATACTGGCCTACCTGGCCAGTACCGAAACTGCTAAAAGCGGAGCCGATTTAACCATTGCCGATATTATGCAGCAAAAGTATATTGCACAATGGGGCTGGGGAGCGCTTGAAACCTGGACTGATATAAGAAAATACCATTACAGCCCAAGTGTGTACAGAACCTATGTTTTACCTCCTGCACTAACCCTTTCTGATCAAAACGGTGGCAAGTTGGCCTATCGCTTAAGGCCGCGTTACAACTCTGAATATGTATGGAATGCAGACGAATTAGCAAAATGGGGCGGGCTGGATAACAACTATATGACCAAAGAACTATGGTTTAGCCTACCTTAATGATTACTATTTAATTTTGATTAACGATGAAAAAAATCTCAATAATATCCGCTTGTATTCTGCTTGCAGTTGCTTGTGTAATAGGCTGCAAAAAGAACATAATTAATTATGGGTCGGTTGAATTACAGGACGATACCAAGGCGCTGCTAAAATTTAACTACGCATCGCAGTATGCTAATAACCGGTCTGTTTACTTAAAAATAAATGACCAACGGGTAAGCAACCTGATTACCGGCAGAACCCCCTTTCCGGGTGGTGGCTATAATACAGGCGGCAGCAGCACAACCGATTTTTTACAGGTAACCCCGGGCACTATAAAAATTTCTGTAGGCTTGCCGCGTAAAGTTGATAACGGTACCGATTCTATTATACTGTATAGCACTACGATAGACATAGCGGCAGCTAAAAACTATGTGGTACATATAACCGATACGGCTGCTACTACCAAAACTGTACTAACCGAAGAAGTTTTCACCAAGCCGGATAGTCTTGTTTCACGTTTCCATTTCATTAACCTGATGCCAAACGTGCCTGCTATTGATTTGTACTATGGTGCAACTGCGGCTAACGCTACCGATCAAAGTACAGATTCATTACTGGTTAGTAATATCGCGTATTTGCAAAACAGCGCCGATTTTACAATTAAAATGAGCGGTGCAAATAAGATCTTTAAAATTCGCCCGGCGGGCGCTGCAAAAACAGCAGCTACTTTATTGGCTACTTATACTACCACCAGCGTACCCAACAGCCGAAGAAGTTTTACCGCATTTGCCAGTGGTTATAGCGGTAAGGTAAGCCCTTCTACACAACGCCCTTATATATCGTTTTTCCTGATCAGGTAAAGATGATAAATAATGCAAAACGATATGTGAACAATTGATTTGCAGTAAATTAGCTCCCGTTTAATACACGGGGGCTTTTTTTATACTTTAAACTCAATACGCTATGAAAAACGTCTGTATACTATTAATATCTATGCTTTCACTAAACGCATCGGCACAGCAGGTTGATACAGTTTTCCTGAAAAACATACTGGAAAGCCACCCGGAATTATTCAGCGGGATACTGAAACATCCTACACATAACGAGGTGCAGATACTATATACTCAAATAGATCGCGATGAAAAGAATATACCTCATTTTACATCGCACAGTTACCGCCTAAACCCCAACCGCTACTTCTATCCTGCAAGTACCGTAAAATTACCCGCGCTGATCTTCGCGCTGGAGAAACTGCACGAACTGAACATTAAAGGCCTGACCAAAGAATCGACCATGCTGACCGATAGCAGTTTCACCGGCCAAACCAAAGTTACGCGCGATACATCGGCTAAGAACGGCTTGCCAAGCCTGGCCAATTATATGAAGAAGATATTACTGGTGAGTGATAACGATGCTTACAACCGCCTGTACGAGTTTGTTGGCCGCGAGGAAATGAATCAAAAATTGAAAAAATACGGATTAAACGATACCCGCATTGTAGGGCGCCTGGCCATAGGCGATGGCGGCGACCGTGCCCGGCATACCAACCCTATCCGTTTTTATAATGGCGATAAGCTCATCTACACCAAGCCCGAGCAGGTGGACAATAATAATTACCCCATCCACGTAGAGAACCTGCTGCAGGGCAAAGGCTACCTTGACCGGAACGATAAACTGGTGATGCAGCCCTTTGATTTTACCGATAAGAACGTATACCCGTTAACCGACCAGCAAATGCTGTTGAAACGTCTGCTTTTCCCCGAAACCTTCCCAAAATCCGAGCGCTTTAACCTGACTGATGAAGATTACCGCTTTATATACAAGTATATGAGCATGTACCCCACCGAGAGTAAATACCCTACTTATAAACACCCGGAGTACTTCCCGGCTTATTGTAAGTTTTTGTTTTATGGCGGCGATAGCAGCGCGGTGATCAATCCTGATATCCGGATCTTTAACAAAATCGGCGATTCATACGGATACGATATCGATAATGCCTACATCGTTAATTTTAAAACCAAAACGGAGTTTTTGTTATCGGCCGTGGTACAATCAAACGAGGATGGGATCTATAACGATAACAAGTATGAATACGCAACTGTATGCCTTCCCTTCATGAAAAACCTGGCGCAGGTGCTTTATCAGTATGAATTGACACGCCCTAAAAAACAAGTGCCTAACCTAAGCAGGTATAAATAGTACTTACTTATTCTTAAGCACCTTATCCAAAAACGCAACCGTGTAATTCAGTGTGGGTGTAAACCAGGGATCGAACATGTTAAAAGAATGCGGCGCGCCGGCAAAAGTATGTACCTGGTGATAGATGCCCAGCGAGTCCAGCTTTTTATTAAAATCATCACGGCCGGCATGCATCCGGTCGACACCACTATTAAGAAACAGTATGGGCGGCGTATTTTTATCTACATGGTTTAAAGGTGCTGCCTGCTGCCATAATTCGGGGTGTACGGTTTTACCCGAGCCAAACCAATAGGTGCCTGCCGAAGTTTTCTTACTATCATCCCCCTCGCTCGATTCGGGATGAATAAAAGCCAGGGTACCGTCCACATCCACAATGGCCTGTACCGCGTTAGATGTAACCCTATACATGGGGTGCCCCGGAAATAAAGGACTATTGGGCGTGGTACCTATCAGTGCCGCCAGTTGGCCGCCGGCCGAGAATCCCCAAACCGCTATTTTATCTTTATCAATACGGTACCGGCCGCCCTTGTCACGCATCCACATTA
This sequence comes from Mucilaginibacter sp. GW821-FHT07H05, assembly GCF_059418485.1. Classification (NCBI taxonomy): domain Bacteria; kingdom Pseudomonadati; phylum Bacteroidota; class Sphingobacteriia; order Sphingobacteriales; family Sphingobacteriaceae; genus Mucilaginibacter; species Mucilaginibacter sp. GW821-FHT07H05. Next base: position 129,683 of record NZ_JBWKPY010000009.1, on the reverse strand, counting down.
CAGCCGTTTTAAGATCATTTACCGCCGCAGGGTACAAAGCCTCGGTCGACAAGCGATAGTCGGCTGTAGCCACGATATACCCCCTTGCGGCGATAGATTGTGCCATTTGCCAGTGCATAGTGCGGTTACCTGACCGCCAGCCGCCGCCAAATATCATCAGCACGGCCGGGAGCTTCCCTTTAATTTTTGTTGGCGAAAACACATCCAGTTTTAACAGGCGGCCGTTTACCTCGCAATAAACCACATCCTTTACCGCTTTCACGCTATCGCCCAGGTTTAACTGAGGAATGGCCGCATTAGGATTGGACTTTTTTACGCCTGCAAAAGCGCTGTTATAATTAAACGAAGTATCCGGGATGTTGGTAATGCCCTGCTGTGCAAAAACCGTGTATACACAGGCTAAGAAAAGGCCACAGGTAAAGATTATACGATATATAGCTTGGTTCATCATGGTTTGATCTTAAACAAATCTATATAAAATAAAAATGCCATTCCAATCCTAACATACGTCATTGCGAGCGATAGCGTGGCAATCCCCGGCACCAGGAGCGGCTCTGCTAACTGATGATTGTTTCGTACCTCGCAATACCCCGCCCGGTCAAGCGTCCACGCTTGACTGCAATCCTGATTAAGCGTCCACGCTTAATTATTTCGCAAGCGTGGACGCTTGCCCGAAGATAGGTTTCAAGCGTGGACGCTTGAAACGGCTTGGGAACTTACGAAGTTTTAAAAACTTCGTAAGTCTTTAAAAGTATTACTAAACAATCACAGGCTCAGTGGATACCGCCGCCGGTTTATCTTTAAAGAACAACAAGAATGCCACCAGCACAACTGCAGCAATCTCGGCCGGGATCAGCCAAATAGAATGCCAATCGTGCCCTGCAGCGGTTTTATGCGCATCAACTAACGGACCAGAAATATAGGAACCGATTAGCATACCTACGCCGTAAGTAGCTAAGGTAATAAACCCTTGCGCGGCGCTTTTAAAACGCTCTCCTGCTAACTTATCGGTATAAAGCTGCCCCGTTACAAAGAAGAAATCGTAACATACGCCGTGTACAACAATGCCGGCAATCAGCATCCAATAATTTGCGCCACCGTCTCCATAAGCAAAAAGTATATAGCGCACTACCCAGGTAAGCATACCTATAGCGAGCATTTTTTTGACACCGAGACGTACGAAAAAGAAAGGCATAGCCGCCATGAAGATCAACTCAGACCATTGCCCCCATGATTGCTTAAAGGCGGCCTCTTTCATACCGGTTTCATTCAGAAAAGGGTTAGTGAAATTATAATAAAACGCCAATGGTATACATATAGCTATCGAAGCCAGGAAAAAAATAAGATAGGATCTGTTTTTTAATAGTCCAATAGATTCTAAACCGATCAGTTCCCCCAAAGTAGTTTTTTGACCTTTCTTAACCGGAGGGGTATCAGGCAACGTAAAGCTCAGCAAACCCAATACCAATGAGGCAACGGCAGCCATTTTAAAAGTAAGTATCAGCGTATTATTATGCTCCCAGGCCAATTTCCCTATAATAGTTCCGGCGATAATCCAGCCGAGGGTACCAAAAAACCGGATGGGCGGAAATTCCTTGCTTGGGTTGGTCATTTGCTTAAATGATACTGAATTTACTAAGGCCAATGTCGGCATGTAAATAATCATATAAAGCAAAATGATCGGATAAAAGCTATCGAAACTACTAAGGGTAGTTGCATACCACATTAACCCGGCACCAAGAAGGTGCAGAACGCCTAATATCCGCTGGGCCGAAAAATATTTATCGGCGATAAGACCGATAATAAACGGCGCTATTATGGCTCCTAATGATTGCGTGGCATAAGCGGTGCCTATTTGTGTACCCGATGCTTTCAGCGAGTTGGCTAAATAGGTACCCATGGTAACAAACCACGCGCCCCAGATAAAAAACTCCAGGAACATCATGACGGATAATTTGATCTTAATTGTGCTTCCCATAGCAAAATTGGTTTAAAGGTTTATAATTGGTTGGTTGGTTTTATTTCTGCGTAAGCATATACTTTACCATCTCTTTGGCATCCTCTTTAGATATAGCGGGATGAGCTGTCATAGATACTTCGCCCCAACTGCCGCTGCCGCCTTTTATTACTTTATCGGCCAGTTTATCTAAGTCGGCCTCGGTGTATTTGCCGGCCAGGTCTTTGTACGATGGGCCAACCAGTTTCATATCGGGTTTGTGGCAGGTATTACAATCGGCCGATGCTATTAAAGTAGCGCCCTTTGAAGTGCTGCCTGTAGCTTCGGTGCCGTTTTTCGCGCCGTTGGTATCGGTGCTTGAATTTTGGGCAACAGCATCCTGTTTGGTAGTGCTGCTATCGCCGCCATTATTGCTTGATGAATTTGAGCCACAGGCTGCAATGCCCATGCATAAGGTGATGATCAGGAAAGACTTTTTCATTATATTATTCGTGTGTTTTTATTTTGTTAGATACCTAATGTTTTTTTGTTCAATGTTTCATCCGCGCCCGATGATGCAAAATCGTCAAATGCTTTATCGGTTACCCGGATAATATGGTCCTTAATAAATTGCGCGCCTTCGCGGGCACCGTCTTCGGGGTGCTTTAACGCACACTCCCACTCCAGTACCGCCCAGCCTTTATAATCGTACTGCGCCATTTTGCTGAAGATGGATTTAAAATCAACCTGCCCATCGCCTAACGAACGGAAGCGGCCTGCCCTGTCTATCCAGTTTTGATAGCCGCCGTATACGCCCTGCCTGCCGGTTGGGTTAAATTCCGCGTCTTTTACATGGAACATCCTGATCCGCTCGTGATAAAGATCGATATATTCCAGATAATCCAAACACTGCAATATAAAATGTGATGGATCATAAAGCAAACAAGCGCGTGCATGGTGGTTCACCTTATCCAGGAACATCTCGTACGTAATCCCATCGTGCAGGTCCTCGCCGGCGTGGATCTCGTAACAAAGGTCGATGCCGTGATCTTCATACACATCCAGTATCGGTTTCCAGCGGTTGGCCAGTTCGGTAAAGCAGGTTTCAACAATGCCAGATGGCCTTTGCGGCCAGGGATAAACCATCGGCCAAAGCAGCGCGCCGCTAAAGGTAACACTGGCGTTCAACCCCAGGTTTTGGGATGCTTTTGCCGCGTACTTTACCTGCTGCACGGCCCACTCCTGCCGGGCTTTAGGGTTATTGCGATATTGCTCAGGCGCAAAGCCATCAAACAGATGATCGTAAACCGGGTTTACGGCTACCAACTGCCCCTGTAAATGGGTAGATAGCTCGGTGATCTCCAAACCGGTGGCGTTAACTACGCCTTTTATCTCATCGGCATAGGTCTTGCTTTCGGCGGCTTTTTGCAGATCGATAAAGCGCGGATCGCCGGTTGGCAATTGCACCCCCTTAAATCCCAGGCCGGCTGCCCATTTGCAAATAGACTCCAAACTATTAAACGGCGCCTGATCGCCTATAAATTGCGCTATAAAAATTGCAGGTCCTTTCAGTGTCGTCATTTTTATATCTTAAAATCAATCCATTTCTGCTCAGATTTACCCGAGGCTATCACATTCTCAATAAAGGCCATGCCCCGTACCCCCGCTTCAATACCCGGATAATCCTGCGATTCGGCACTGGGTTGCTTACCCTCCAAACCGGCTTCCACACACTCGGCAAAGTTGCGGTACAGGTTGGCAAATGCTTCCAGGTAACCTTCGGGGTGCCCCGGCGGCGTGCGGCTGTTATGCTGCGCGTACGTGCTCAAATACCCCGCGCCGGTACGCCATATTTCCATCGGCTTATCCAGCCATTTTACCTGCAGGGTATTGGCATCGCTTTGCTGCCATTCCAGTCCGCCTTTTTCGCCGTATACGCGCACTTTTACATTATTCTCTTCGCCGGCTGCAATTTGGGTGGCCATCAGCACACCACTGGCGCCGCCGGATAATTTTAATAATACCGCGCCATCGTCATCCAACTGGCGGCCATCAACCACAATATTAATATCGGCGCATAGTTTTGTTACCTGCAAGCCGCTTACATATTCTAATAAATTAAAAGCGTGTGTACCGATATCGCCCATGGCGCCGGCAATGCCGCTTTGCTTAGGGTCGGTGCGCCAGCTGGCCTGCTTGTTGCCGGTAGCTTCGGTAAACTCGCTTAGCCAGCCCTGCGGATACTCTACATATGCTTTCCTGATCTTCCCTAATTTGCCCGATGCCACAAACTGCCGTGCTTCCTTTACCATGGGATAGCCGGTATAGGTATGTGTAAGGCAGAACAGCTTCCCGCTGGCCTTCACTACTTTTTGCAATTCCAAAGCTTCGGCTAAAGAGAAGGTCATCGGCTTATCCAACACCACATGGAAACCATTTTCCAAAGCCATTTTAGTGGGCGCAAAGTGTACGTGGTTTGGCGTAACAATGCTGATCACCTGCACGCGCTCGCTTTCGGGCAATTGCTTTTCTTTCTCAATCAGTTCGGTATACGAGCCATAGGCACGGCTTTCGGGGATGCCCAATAATAAACCGCTGGCTTTTGATTTTTCGGCATCACTGCTAAAGGCTCCGCATACCAACTCGTATTTATCATCAATACGGGCGGCAATACGGTGTACAGCGCCAATAAACGCGCCGCTTCCCCCACCTATCATACCTAATCGTAGTTTCATCAATGTTGTTTGGTTATTTCTTTATAAACTATGTCATTTCGAACGATAGTGAGAAATCTTATACGATATAAAAGGCAGGCTTAAACAGTTTGCCGTCCTTGTGTAGAAGATTTCTCTCTTCGCCCCGCCGCTTATTCCCTGCCCCGCTCGTTCGAAATGACAAGCGGATAAATTGCATAAATTCGAAATTGAAATTCCGAAATCCGAATTACTGCAACGCCTTAATTTCTCTTACCCAAATATTCCGGAAGCTGATCGGTTCGCTTTTATCGCCGTGCGCCTGCAGCTTTATCGGGCTTGGGCCATGTGCTATACTATAGCTTGGCTTGCCGATATACTGTGTTGGCCCGGCCAGTTCAAAATTATTTTGCACCAGTATGCCGTTAAATAATACTGTTACACGGGCGGGGCTTTTTAAACTGCCATCGGCGTTAAACACCGGGGCTGTCCATATTACATCGTAAGTTTGCCACTCGCCCGGTTTTTTATTGGCGTTAACCAATGGTACCGCTTGTTTGTAGATACTGCCGGCCTGTCCGTTAGTATAAGTTTTGTTGTTATAGTTATCCAGTACCTGCAATTCGTAACCGGCATCGCCCTTACCTATCGAGGCTAAAAATACGCCGCTGTTACCCCTGCCCTGGCCTTCGCCCGTAATATTTTCGGGGATCCGCCATTCGATATGTAGCTGATAATTATTAAAAGCCTGTTTAGTTTCGATATTACCTGTACCTTTTTTCACGGTCAGCACGCCTTTATCTACCGTCCATTTGGCCGGACTTTTATCATCGGTGGTAACCCATTGGTCGAGGTTTTTGCCATCAAATAATACAATAGCGTCTGATGGCGGCATGGCACTGGTAGCGCCGGGCGTAACTACAGGCGGCACAGGGGTATAAAATTCGGTATCCTCGTGCTTGGGTTTTTCCTGAGCCATAGCTGTACAAATGCTAATACCTCCTAATAAGGCCAATAACAAATAACGTTTCATTTGAAAATGTTTAATGTAGATGATCTGTTACTTAAGCAAGTTTTTTTTAATATACGATGCGCTTTGCGTGATACTGGCATAAGCATCCATAGAGAAGTTTTCCTGCTCCATATAAATGTGCTTTACACCGGATAATTTTTGGTATTGGAAGATCTTTTTAAAATCGACATTACCTGTACCTACTTCGGTATTGATATCGCGGTTAGCCTTGTCCATATCTTTAATATGCCACATAGTAAAACGGCCGGGATGCGCTTTAAACAGTTGAATAGGATCCTGCTTGGCATGCGCTATCCAGTACAAATCCATTTCAAAACTCACCAGCGCCGGGTCAGTCTCTTTCAGCAGTACATCATAAAGCATTACGTTGTTAACCGGCTTAAACTCAAAATCGTGATTATGATAGGCCGTTTTTAAACCCGCTTTCTTATTCATTGCGGCTATCTGATTAACCTTTGCGGCAGCGGTTTTAAAATCGTCTACCGTTTTGCGGAAAGTATCGTTTAAATAAGGTACAACAATGGTGCTTTGTCCTAAATCGTGCGCCGCATCTATATATGCCTGCTGATCATCAGACTTGCCTGTGGTAAAATACTGATCGACACCGTAATGACCACTTGGCGATGTGATACCGTGATCGTTCAATAGCAATTTAAAGTCCTTAGCACTTAAGCCCCAGAAAGTTTTTGTTTTGGTATCATAACCATAGGTTTCCACTTCGGTATAACCGGCTTTGGCTACTTTGGCAATGGTGCCTTTTACATCTTTAGGCAAGTAATCTCTTAACGAATATAATTGTATACCAACTTTCAACTTAGCTGGTTTTGCAAAAAGCATATCGGGATTAGCCAAAAACATACCTGCCGATAACATGGCACTTTGTTTAAGGAATGTTCTTCTGTTATTCATAATTATGGGTTAGATGTTTTTTAGAATGTTTTTAATATCTACACATCGCAGATCTGGATAGCTTTTTTTAGTGATGCCAGCTTATCTGGATTTTTTGGCACAAACTCCTGCGCCACATAGCCTTTAAAGCCTGTAGCCACAATAGCCTTCATAATAGCCGGGTAATATAGTTCCTGGGTATCATCGATTTCGTTACGGCCGGGGACACCGCCGGTATGATAATGGGCAATGTATTGGTGGTTTTCGTTAATGTTGCGGATCACGTCGCCTTCGTCTATCTGCATGTGGTAAATATCATACAGCAATTTAAAATTCTCGGATCCCAGTCTTTTGCAAAGCTCTACTCCCCAGGCAGTGTGATCACAGAAATAATCTTTGTGGTTGATCTTGCTGTTCAGCAATTCCATTACCAGTACTACTTTATGCTTTTCGGCCAGGGCCACTAAAGGCTTTAAGCCTTCTACACAGTTCTTCCAGCCGGTTTCGTTATCCATACCACGGCGGCTGCCGCTGAAGCAAATGAGGTTAGTATAACCTGCCTCGGCTACTTTGGGTATCATCTCCGAATAGTTTTTCAGCAGCGTTGCATGAAATTTTGGTTCGGCAAAACCATCGGTCAGGTTAATTTCGGCGCCATTGCACATGGGCGAGTGGATGCCATGTTTTTTTAAGGTAGGCCAATCAGCCGGGCCAACCAGGTCGATACCTTTTATGCCCATACCTTTAGCCGCCACGCACAGATCCTCTAAAGGGATGCCCTTATAGCACCAAAAGCAGGCCGAGTGGTTAATATTTCCTTTAAGCTCCATACTTGTATTTTGCGGTTCAGCATCTGCTGTAAAAGAGGTTAATACGCCGGCCGCGCCTACGGCAACAGTTCCGGTTATCATATTTTTTATAGCTGCCCTGCGGGTTTCTTTATTTGCCATTGCTGATCAGTTTTTTTGGTTTATGATTTAAACAGCCCAGGCTTTATCACCTTTTTTGTAGGGGATGCAGCCATCGTACCTTCCCGGTACCGGCACATAACGCAGCGCCTGGGTACAACCTTCTTTAGACGTAAAATACCCCAGCAGCGTCAATTCCTTCATCATCCTGAAATAATGATTGGGGTCTTCTTTCTTTTTATCTTTTGTATAGGCCTTTTGCTCGGCATCCAGGGTATTTAATAATTCGGTACGCTGGGCAGGGGTTATGGCCATAAAATCGCTATTGTATTTCTTTTTGGCAGCATCGTTAACTTTGCTAATGCCATCTACAAATATTTCCTGGTTTTTGGCATCGTAGCAATCCTTTACCATAAAGGCCATAAACTGGCCAATGTGTACGGCTTTAGCACCCGGTGTTTTGGTAGCCGGGATAATGGTTTCGCCAATCTCATCCAGCAAACTTACCTGGTCGAGGGTAAAGATTTCGTTATAGTTTTTAGGGGCGGTTACGCAACCGCTTAAAAAGTATTCGGCACCAATTACGGTACCGCCCATAATCAGGGCTACTCTTGATATCGCATCTCTTCTGTTCATATTAATCTATGATTAGATATTTTAGTTAAGGTTTAGACGCCAAGCGACCAACCCTGCCTGTAAGTACGTTTAACAAATTGGTTAGCATCATCAAAATTGGTGATCCGCATGGCATCATTATCCCATAGCATTTTCATATACCTGCCGGGATAAGTGGCTTTATCTACGCCTTTAGCATCCTTCACCATTTTTTGTACATCAAAGCTGCGAATAGCCAGGTTAGCCATCAATAACGCTTCAGTTAACGGACCAGCTATCTCGAATGGCGAACTTACCTCCTGCTTACCGTAACCGGCAATAGCGGCTTCAACCCATTGGGCGTAGTGACCGTTAGCACCACCCGGTACACGGGCAAATTTTGGCTTTACTTTAATATCGGCATTTTTGCTAAGCGGTAATAATTTAGGGTTAGCGCTATAGGTTTCAGACATCATTTTGCCTTTGGTACCGATAAACAGTGTACCGTTGCCGCCATCGCCAAATGTTTCGTTAGCGGCCAATTCTTCGGGGCGTTCGGGTTGGATACCGCCGTCCATCCAATGCACAACAACATCACCTTTGGTTTTATTTGTTTTAGGGAATTTCAAGGTAACATGGCTTGATGGCGGACAGCTATCCGGGAAATATCCGCGTTTAAACTCATCTACATAAACCGAGCCTACACTGGCCTGTACTTCTTTAGCATATTTCAAATTCAGTACGCTGAAAGGGGCTTCCATCAGATGGCAGCCCATATCGCCCAGGGCGCCGGTCCCATAATCCCACCAGCCGCGCCAGTTAAAAGGCACTACTTTCTCTACAAAATCCTTATAAGGCGCAGTACCTAACCATAGGTTCCAATCTAAAGTTTTAGGGATTTCGGCCTTGTTTTTAGACCATGGGATACCCTGCGGCCATACGGGGCGGTCGGTCCAGCAATATACCGTATGCACATCGCCTATCAGGCCGGCATCGTACCACTCTTTCATTTGGCGCGGCCCATCATTTGATGCGCCCTGGTTGCCCATTTGGGTAACTACCTTATATTTTTGCGCGGCTTTGGTTAGCTCACGGGCTTCAAACAGGTCATGCGTCATGGGTTTTTGCACGTATACGTGCTTGCCCAATTGCATAGCCCCCATTGTTGCTACCGCGTGGGTATGATCGGGGGTTGAAACAGATACGGCATCAAAATTCTTTGATTCCTTATCATACATCTCGCGCCAGTCTTTATAGTATTTTGCTTTAGGGAATGCCTTAACCGAATTTGCCGCACGCGCATCGTCCACATCGCACAGGAAAGCAATATTCGCCTTGCCGCTTTTAGCGAAATTGGCAATATCGCTTTGTCCCTTACCACCAACACCTACACTGGCTATGTTTAGCATGTCGCTTGGCGCGGTGTAGCCTTTGCCACCCAGCACAAAGCGGGGAACGATCATAAAACCGGCTGCTGCCAGGGCGCTGTTCTTTATAAATGTGCGCCTTGAAGCATCCTCTGGCTGCGGCGTTTCTTTATCTTTCATAGATTGATCCATTTGGTATATATGATGAAAACTACGTTAAATATTTTGTTTTTTCAGTTCGCCGATGGCGTGATTAACAGCCCTTGCAGTAAGCGCCATATAAGTTAAGGATGGATTTTGGCAGGCAGCCGATGTCATACAGGCGCCATCGGTTACATATACGTTTGGCGCATCCCAAACCTGGTTATTTTTATTCAGTACCGATGTTTTTGGATCGTTACCCATGCGGGCGGTGCCCATTTCGTGAATACCCGCGCCTAAGGTGTAGCCGTTATCGTAGGTCTTCACATTTTTAATGCCGGCGCTTTCCAGCATTTCCTTAGCATCAGCCATCATGTCTATACGCATTTTGCGTTCGTTTTCTTTTATCTCGGCATCAATAGCTAATATCGGCAGGCCCCATTTGTCCTTGCTGCCTTTATCAAGCGTGATCTTATTATCGTGATATGGCAAAGTTTCGCCAAAGCCGGTAATACCCATTGTCCATTGGCCCGGTTCGGTCAGCGCCTCTTTAAAATCGGCACCTATACCCATTTCGGCAATTTCGCGGCTCCAGCCTTTACGACTGGCACCACCCTGATAACCGAAACCGCGCAGGTAATCGCGCTTATCGCCAAACAGGTTGCGGTAGCGCGGCACATAAATACCGTTAGCACGGCGGCCGAAATAGTATTTATCCTCATAGCCTTCTACCTCGCCGCTGGCACCGCATTTAAAGTGGTGGTCCATCAGGTTATGGCCTAACTCGCCGCTGCTGCTGCCTAAGCCGCCTTCCCATACATCGGTAGCCGAATTCATGAGCACCCAGGTTGAGTTTAAAGTGGAGGCGTTAAGGAATATTACTTTGGCAAAATACTCGTAAGTTTTATTGGTTTCGGCATCCAGCACTTCAACGCCTTTGGCCCTTTTGGTATCCTTATCGTACAATATTTTAGTTACGATAGAAAAAGGGCGCAGGGTTAAATTGCCTGTAGCCACAGCCGCCGGTAAGGTTGACGATTGTGTGCTGAAGTATCCGCCGAAGGGGCAACCCAGCGCGCATTTATTACGGAACTGGCAGTTGGTGCGGTTATGATGCGGTACCGTAATATTAGCCGTGCGGCCGATGATCATGTGCCTGTTTTTATAATCTTTTTTGATACGTGCGGCAACATCTTTCTCCACACAATTCATTTCCATGGCCGGCATATAATCGCCGTCGGGCAGTTGTGCAAGCCCATCTCTCGAGCCGCTGATACCGGCAAATTTCTCTACATGGCTATACCATTCGGCCAGTTCTTTATAACGGATAGGCCAGTCTACAGCTGTACCGTCCTTAGCATTGGCTTCAAAATCGTAATCGCTCCAGCGGTAGGATTGCCTGCCCCACATTAACGAGCGGCCGCCCACATGATACCCACGGAACCAGTCGAACGGCTTAACCTCTTTATAGGGGCTCTCCTTTTCGTTGGTCCAGTAATCAAGGTTGGCTTCGCTTAAAACATAATCCCGCTTTAATACAGGATGATCTTCTATCATTTGCTGGGTACGGCCGCCGTGGTGTTTAATTTCCCAGGGGTCCTTAGTAGCATTTACATAGTCTTTAACGTGTTCAATGTTTTTGCCACGCTCCAGCATAATGGTTTTTAAGCCATGCTCTGTTAGTTCTTTAGCGGCCCACCCGCCTGATATACCCGATCCGATCACAATCGCATCGTATACGTTATTAGCCATAATTGAAGTTATAAAGAAGGTTTTGTTAATGAGAAGATGTAAATATATTGCTTTTTCTTATCTACGTATATTTGTAACAAAATGGATACAATGCTAATGGTAATTGTACAAAATACACTTATTAAAATGACGCGTTTTTAAAGCAATACGGGTGAATAATTCGCGCAGATTTTAATCAAACTATGTGTGGGAACGGTTCCGAAAAAAATTAAAAAACAGCTTAAATAAAAAATGGATAGCCGGAAAGGGCTATCCATTTTTTATTTACCGGTATACCGGGTAAATTAAGCTATTTTCTTTTTAGGAGTAAATAGCGGAGATAACATAATAACTAATAATGCTGCAAATTCTAATACAACTACCATGGTCTTAATTTTTTAATTTTTAATAAATACTTACAGGTTCAGGAATTGGACCATTCTTTATTTTAGAGGCCTGACAACAGGCTGTAAATCAGAATAATTTAATCCTTATGACTGTCATGCGGCTAAAAATATGCCATATTAATTTTAGCTTCCAAATGCGCTCATTCAGCTTAAAATACCGGTTTTTTGATTTTAAAAATTTAAATTAAACACCAATAAAAAGTTATGGATTGGCTAAATAAAATTGCGTTTATTTAAATGCCTGCTAAAAAATTAATGATGAGAAATAGGATGATTGCTTATTTCTGTAAAAAATAGAAATCGCAATTGAAAAAATTAAAATCAGCGTTATTTTGATCAATAAATTAAAATAATGCGGCATAAAATCTGATTATACTGGTTTTTCACCCATAAATCCCGGTTAAAAAACTTATTTCGTGTATAAAAGCATGTTTTAAAGCACCAGCAACTGGACGTTAATAACCAGGAAATATTTTACATGACAATTTGACACAAACATGACACGGAGCGAATTTTCGTTTAAGAGTCAATCAGATTTTTTCAATTTACTGACAGATTTACCGAATTATTTATACCAATTACCCCTTCCTCTTAATAGTATGGATTAGTCACCACCGTCAATACTTTCATTCGCGATTAAAACGTTAACTTATCGACCATTAATTACAAACTACTACATGAATCCCCATATCGATCAGCATCCACATCATCATATAGGTTTAGCATTATCAGGCGGCGGCATCAGGGCCGTATCACATTTGGGTGTGATGCAGGCGCTTACGGATCATGGGATCCGGTTTTCGCATATAGCGGGTACCAGCGCCGGAGCAATTGCCGCGGCTTTTTTTGCTGAAGGCTATAGCCCGAAAGAAATCCTGCAGATTATTAAAGATTCGCGGCTGCTTAAATCATTACGCCCCTCAATTGGCAGTACCGGCCTGCTATCTATATTGAACGCCCGTTTTATCATCGAGAAGTATATCCCCCATAACTCCTTTGAAAAACTTAAAATACCCATTACCATTGCCACGGTAGATTTGGGTGAAGGCCGGCTGATTTACTTTACCGAGGGCCAGCTAGACCTGGTGATCTTAGCATCTTGCTGTTTACCGGGCTTGTTTAAGCCTATTATCATTGACAACCACATGTATATAGATGGCGGTATACTCAATAATTTCCCTGTGGAACCACTGGTGGGTAATTGCGATTTTATTATTGGCTCGTACTGCAACCATTTGCCGGTAGTTACCGAGATTAAATCGTTTGGGCAGTTGATAGACCGGTCGGCCATGATAGCTATTAATGCCAGTCTTAATAACCACAAAAGCCTTTGCGATGTGGTGATAGAACCGCACGGCCTGGGTGGCTATGGTATATTTGATACGGATGCCGCCGAAGAGATTTATATGATAGGTTACGAAGAAGGTTTAAAAGCCATTAAAGGGAACGATATGCTGAAAGAACTGGTTAAGATATCCGATTAACCGCTCATATAATTTTGCTAACTTTGTACCCCGATGAGCAATAACATTGTGGTAGCCATTGATGGCTACTCGTCATGCGGGAAAAGTACTTTAGCCAAAGCCCTGGCCAAAAAACTCCATTTCATTTATGTCGACAGCGGCGCTATGTACCGGGCGGTTACCCTGTTTTTTTTACGCAATAACATTGATTATAATAACCACGATCAGATTGCGAAAGCCTTAACGGATATCCACCTCAACTTCCACTCGCGCGATTATGAAACTCATATCACCCTTAACGATGAGGAGGTATCCGACGAGATCCGCCTGATGCCGGTATCCGAAAATGTGAGCGCCGTTTCGGCCATACACGAGGTTCGGGTAGAGATGGTAAAGCAGCAGCAACGCATGGGCCAATCTAAAAACATTGTAATGGATGGCCGCGACATTGGCACGGTAGTATTTCCGCATGCCCAGGTAAAATTGTTTATGACCGCCGACCCAAAGATCCGCGCTGAAAGACGTTTTAAGGAACTGGCCCCTAAAAACCCTGATATTACCTTAGAAGACGTGTTTGAAAACCTGGCCCATCGCGATTACCAGGATACTACCCGCGTTGAAAGCCCGCTCACCCGTGCAGATGATGCTATTATTTTAGATAATACCGATTTAACACCCGATGAGCAATTGCAATTTGCGCTGGATAAGATTGAACCGTTTTTGAAGTAGTAAGTTTAGAGTTTTTAACCACAGAAGCCCCAGAGGTTTGCACGGAGGTCACAGAGCCTTTTTTGTTCAATCATTTTCAAATAAAATCTCTGTGTACTTTGTGGTTCTCTCTTTGTGATCTCTGTGGTTAAATCGCCACATTACTCCGCAAACTTCTCCGTATTCACACCAAACCTGTTTAAAAAATCAACGCCCTCATCGCTTAACAGCCCTTTATATTCGGCGTATGAATACCTGTAATAAACCTGTTTAACCCCTGCCGAGTAGATTAACCTGGCACAAGCCAAACAAGGTGATAGCGTAGTGTAAAGCGTAGCCCCCTCTAAACGGGCGCCATTTTTCACAGCGTATAATATGGCATTTTCCTCGGCATGTAAGGCCAGCGAGCAACTACCTTTTGAATCGCGCGCGCAACCAACGCCGGGCCATTCCTCGTCGCAGTTATGCGTGCCTGATGGCGGGCCATTATAGCCAATAGAAATGATGCGTGTATCCTTAGCCAGCACCGCCCCCACCTGCGCCTTCACACAGTGCGATCGCTTAGCCAGGTCGCCGGCCAGGTTCATAAAAATATGTTCGAATGAAGGTTTGTTCATTAGTGATTAGAGATTGGTTAATTAGAGATTAGGCTAAAAGACAAAGGTTAGAGATTTGCAGGGTTTTTCCTAAAAATCTCTAACCTCCGATTAACTAATCTTTATAATATTAATGCCCCGCCGCTACTTCTACGTGATCCAGATCGATACCCTGGCTGCGCAGTTCGCTGCTTACTTTCCAGGCAAAATAGGCCAGGTAAGCAAAGCCTAATACCGGCACAATGTACGAAAAGTGCAGGCCGCTCATTCCGCTGACAATGTCATTACTGCCATCGGCAATTTTGCCCTGCAATGGCGGGATAATAGCACCACCCAATATCATCATAATTAAAAATGCCGAACCCTGGCTGGTATATTTACCCAAGCCCGCAATTGATAACGAGAAGATAGATGGCCACATAATTGAGCAGCACAAGCCGCCGCTAACAAATGCGAAAGTGGCTACTTTACCTGTTGTACATAAGCCTGCTACCATAAACGCTACACCCAATAAACTTAACACGGTTAATGTACGGGTTGGTTTTTGCTGACCGATAAAGAAAGCCACCACCAGGATACCTACACAAATAGCGTATACATACAGGCTGCTAACATTAGCACCCGTAGACGCGTTAACTAATAATACAATACCAAATGCCATAAACGGAATCAGGATATACAGGATATTTTTAACTGATTTTGATAAATTAAAGGCACCTATTGAACCGGCAAAACGCCCGATCATTAAACTGCCCCAGTACAGGGAGATATAAGGTGCGATGTCTGATTCCTGAAATGAGCCGAACTCCGGCGTTTTCATTAACGACCCTAAATTACTTTGGATAGTTACCTCGGTACCTACATAGGTAAATATAGCCAGCATACCTAATATTAACTGTGGGTATTGCATAGCACCCCAACCTGCTTTACTATTTTTGGCAGCCAGCATGGTACCTACAAGGGTAAATACAATTATGGCTAACGATAAATATACAAAGTACTGGCTTGGCATACCAATAGCCGCGCTTAACGGATCGGCTGCTAATATTAACAGGAACGCCAAAAACATAATTAACAAAGGCAAATTAGCTTTTTGGCTCGATTCTATTTTCTCATCGCTGGTAACCTTTGGCAGGTTAGAAAACCAAAAGAATATCGCTACCGCGATAAATAAACCGGCAAGCATATAGTACAGGTTATTTACAGAAGAGATCTGGACATTCTCGGGCGCAATTTTGGCATTGGCCGATCCGAATAGGATAACACCTACCACCACCGGACCTAATAAACCGCCAATATTGTTGATACTTCCGGCAAAATTTAAACGGTTTGAACCTGTTTCGGGCGGGCCTAAAGCAATTACAAAGGGATTAGCTGCTGTTTGTTGTAGCGAGAAACCAATGGCTATAATAAAGAACACCGCCAATATAAACCCGAATGCGCCTGAAGCAACTGCCGGTATCATACCTAACGCGCCTACAGCCGATATCACCAGGCCTAAAATGATGCCATTTTTATAGCCCAGCTTATTCATAATATCCACCTTACTGGCTTGCGATGCAAAATACAGGATCAGCGAACCGATAAAGTAGCCACCATAAAAGGTAAAGTCAATCAATTGCGATTCAAACTGCGTTAAGTGGAAATGAACTTTACAAAAAGGGATAAATACCCCGTTTGAGGCAGCTAAAAAGCCCCAAAAGAAAAAAACGGTGATAAGCGTGTACAAAGCCGAACCGTAGTTCTTGCTGTTAGTTTGCTCCATAAGGTAATTTTAAAAATTGGTGTTTAAAGGACACTAACATAAGGTAATTTTTCATTATTCACCATATTTTAAAAAATTAAATAGGCGGCATATTTTCTTTGTTTTATAGATAAAGTTGCATATTCGCATACTTTAAACTAAACATAAGCCTGTTAGTAAATGATAGAGGCCGTTATATCGGGTATTGGAATTGGATTAGTGCTTACGTTTTTAACCGGCCCGGTTTTCTTCGCTTTAATTAAAACCAGTATCGAAAAAGGCTTTCATGCGGGCGTAGCTTTAGCCCTGGGTGTGGTTGCCAGCGATGTTGTTTTTGTGGGCGCCATCCTTTTCGGTTCACAGCTTTTTGAAGTTTCTACGCAAACCAAAACTATAGCAGGTATTATCGGCAGCGTTATCCTTTTTGGCATCGGCATCCATTATATCTTTAAAAAGGCCGATGTTGATTTTAAAAACCCCACCCCAAAACGCATTAAACGGGCCGGCTTTTTTCTGAAAGGTTTCCTGATGTGCATTTTTAACCCAACTATCCTTTTCCACTGGATCACTGTTATCGGCACCGCCAGCACCATTTACCATACCGGCGTACCGCATCGCGGCTTAAAACTGGCCACTATGTTTTTTACCGTGCTGATTGTGCAATTTGGTATGGATGCCACCAAAGCCTTTTACGCCAACAAACTGCGCGACCGGATCTCCGAAAAACTGGTTCACCGCTTAAACGAAGTGGCAGGTATAGCACTCATCATTGCCTCGCTGATTTTGGTAGATAAGCTGGTAACACACTATGTATTTTCGCCAATGAGCTAATAAAATATGTCATTTCGACAAACCTGAAGGGGTAGTGTAAGGGGGTGAGGAGAAATCTTATACGGGCGACAAGCAAGCCGTATAAGATTTCTCACTACGTTCGAAATGACATTTTTAGAGGGCGACTTAAATCGAAGTACATCATTTTACGCTATACACCGTATTCGAAACCACGGGCACGCCGCTGTGGGTAACCCCCTGCACCACTACCTTAATCTTGCCCGTTTGCACGGTATTATAGAAGCTAACGGTTGCTTCGCCATTATTATCGGTAACTATATTTGGCTGCCAGTGGATGGTATTGGTGCGCTGATCAATCCGTTCATCCGGGTTATCAAACTTTGGCGAATAGAAAATCCTTGCCCGGTTATAACCTACCATATCGGCCATCGTATCATCAAAATAATCAGCGGTTTCTAAAACATTGGGGCGCAGTTTTAGTATAGCGCTGTATGTAATAAAACCTTTCATGGTTACATACTTATTGATAGTAATGCTGATGGCCTTATTGATAGTCAGGTCGGCAGGGTCAACAAATCGCAGGGTCGACTTGTTTATTTTTGATCCATCGGCATAATGGGGTGATACGCTAATGCGGTTCCAGGGAATATTCCCGTCAGCTAAAATCAATTGATCATCAACAACCACCATGTGCGAGCCGGGTATATTAGCCAGCAGATATTCTCTGATGGTACTATATTCCTTTTGTTCGGCTAAAGTGATGTTATGTACCTGCGATGGAAATTTGGTAGATGCTTTGGCCTTGATCTGCACTTCCTGCAACTGCCGGTCTTTCGGTATCTTCAGCTTTAGTAAAGCCTCGGCTATGGATGGTAATGTATCTGCCGCAAATTGCTTTGCAGGCCTGACAGGCAAGGTATCCCGCACTAATGAATCCACTTTTAGCCAACCGCCGCTATCGCTTTTCCCTGCTTTTTTAGTGTAATCGCGGGCGTTAAAAAAGAAGTATTGATAGCCATAAAAGTGCGTGCCATAAATAGCAAACTTCCCTGCCGAGTCCGTCCGGGCTTCAAAAAACTTTTCAACCGCGTTAGGCGCATGCACTGCGATATGGATATTAGGCAAAGGTTTATTACGGCCAACCGCCCGCACCATGCCCGTAAGCGTAATGCCCTGCTCTGCATCGTAAGTTATATTTAAAGTGGTGTCGGCTATTCTTTTCCACACAAAATCGCGCCAGCCCTGGGTAAGCAGCAACAGGTCCAGTTGCTTAAAACGGTTGGTATTAGTCGTATCAAAATATCTCCCGGGCTGTGCAATGCGCCCTTTAACCTCCGATTGCAGGTTAAGATAAGTCAAAATATTTCCCGCCGGCACCGGAACCATCCCCTCGTTAACCGCCGCGAGCGAGAGATTGGCTACTTCATTTCTATTCAGTTTTATTTTTAGGGTTATTTTTTCTTTTGGCTGATATTGAGGTTTATCCGGACTTACTGCCAACTGCACATCGCCCAGGTGGTGGATATATATCAGGCGTTCGCACAAGGGTTTATTTTGCTCATCCATTACGGTAATGCAGGTTACACCTTCGGGCAAAACGTCATCCTGTATGGTAACAACTGTACGCGTACTGTTTAACACCGCGGCCGACCGGTAATAGGCTTTACCCGCGTGCCTGGCAATAATGTAAACCGAACGCCCAACTTCTTTCCTGATGGTAAATTCGTTACAATCTATAATAATGTTTACCAATGGCTTTTCAAGCTTTACAGTCATATTAAACCCGGTAGCATAGGCTTGGGGTAATTTAAATTCCGTGCGCCGGGCTTTTATCATTACGATGGCCTTGTACTGCTGGCCGGCTACTGGCTGCAACAGGAAACTGCCCATCCCTAATGAATCACACATAAATTTGGCAATAGTTTCTTCCCGGGTATTCACAACTTCACCGCTCGCAGCTATTCCGTTACCATTTTCATCTTCGGCCTTTACTGCAATTACCGATGTTACCCCGTTAACCATCGAACCTCCTTCGGGGAAAAACCGCACCTGTGGACTGCCTATTATGTCCGCTTTTACCGAACCATTAGGTTTAGCCGGTACGTTATTTGAATTGCGGGCAACCACAGCAATGGGCTTAAATGAGCCATTGCTCAATATGTTGATGGTTTTCTCAAAAATAAACTGATCGCCAAAATTGCGCATCCAGTTGGTATAAGCCCTGATACGGTAGGTCCCCAATGCCACGGTATCCGCGAGTTTAAAATCACCGTTGCCTAATCCCCCATCTAAACGGATCAGGCGGCGCGCGACGACTTTTGTGTTTGGCCCAATCAGGTCGATGTATAAATTATGACTGTAATTAATCAGTTCGTTAGCCTGCGCGTTTACGATGTAGGCTTTAAACCAAATATCTTCGCCCTGGGTGTATATATCACGATCTGTATGCAGGTATGCCTTTTCAAAAAAGATGGGAATAGAGGTTTCAGCCTGTTGTGCCCGCGCTACTAAACAAAAAAACGACAAGAGGCAGAGATACAGATAAAACTTAGGCATTACTGATAATTGGATATATCCAAATGTAAAATTTAAAAATGTAATTTTGGTCTGTCAGCTTTTTTTTGCTTTTGGGGGTGATATGTGATTCAATTATCGCACTTAGTATTAAAGATCATACTGATGGAACATCAAATCTATACTGAAGAACTTTTTATCCGGCTATATCAATCTGTTTTCCCGGTGGTGGCAAGTTATGTAAGTCGCCGGGGTGGCTCACTCGATGAAGCTAAGGATGTTTTCCAGGATGCATTGATTATTTACTACGAGCGGTCAATTACTGCCGGAGAAACCCTGCGTAATGAAAAGGCTTATTTAATAGGGATAGCTAAACACCTATGGCTAAAAAGTTACGAGGCCAACAGCCGCTATATCCCGCTTGACGAAGCAGGCAATATGGCTGATCTGATAAACCCTGAAGAGCAGCAGCCCTTAACCAACAAAATCCTGCATTACCTGGAAAGCACCGGCCAAAAATGCCTGGACTTGCTGAAGAGTTTTTATTACGATAAGCTATCGATGGCGGAGATCGCCCAATCGTTCGGCTTTTCGGGCGAGCGCTCGGCTACCGTGCAAAAGTTTAAATGTTTAGAGAAAGTACGGGAAACCGTTAAAAGTAAATCGCTGACTTATGATGACTTCGTTGAATAAGCTACAGGAGATAGAGGGCTTTGTGCTACGTACAGCAGATACGGGCGATGCACTGGTATTTGAGGCACGGATGATCGTCGACCCCAACCTTGCCCGTGAAGTAAGTTTGCAAAAAGAAGCTTACGCGATAATCCATCAGTACGGCCGCCGCAAGTTAAAAGCAGAGTTAGAGGCTGTGCATCAGCAATTATTTACCGAACCTCAGTATTCAACCTTTCGCCAAAAGATCATGGCGTTATTTAAGTAATCACCTTGCGGGATTATTGCCCGCTTAACCAACAATTTATGAATATCAACAAAAATGAATTCCGCAAATATGCGGTGGGGCATTGTCATGTCAAAACTTTCGCGGTCGACCGTTATATCGCCGATGTGGAGACGGCTGTCCCCCGTATGTCCATGACACCCTACATCACCGAAGAACGTGAGATGCGCGTATCCCAAATGGACGTATTCTCGCGCCTGATGATTGACCGGATCATCTTTATGGGCACTGCCGTTGATGACCACATGGCCAACATTATCCAGGCGCAATTACTGTTCCTGCAATCAACCGATAACAAAAAGGATATCCAGATGTATGTCAACTCGCCTGGCGGCTCGGTGTATGCCGGCCTGGGTATTTACGATACCATGCACTTTATTGAACCCGATGTGGCCACCATTTGTACCGGAGTGGCACTATCCATGGGCGCCATCCTATTATGCGGCGGCGCGGCCGGTAAACGTTCGGCCTTAAAGCACTCGCGTATCATGCTCCATCAACCCTCGGGCGGCGCACAGGGACCGGCGTCGGATATTGAAATAACGACCCGTCAAATACTTAAAATCCAAAAGGAATTGTACACGATTGTTTCCGAACACAGCGGCCGCAGTTACGAGGAAGTGCACCACGCATCCGACAGGGACTATTGGATGACAGCTGCCGAAGCGCAGGAGTTTGGGATAATTGATGAGGTGTTGATGCGCCCTGCGGGTTAGTGATTAGAGATTAGTTAATCAGAGATTAGGTTAAACAAAAATAGCGATGGGTTTGAAACCCATCGCTATCGATAACATAAAGACTAATCTCTAATCACTGATTAACTAATCTCTGGCAACGACTACATATAAGCTCTTTGGTTCTTACCCTCCATCCAATTTACATAGGCGCGGTTAACAATTTTGTTGCCGCCCGGGGTTGGGTAATTGCCGCTGAAATACCAGTCGCCCAGGTGATCGGGGCAGGCAATGTGCAGGTTATCCAGCGTTTGGTATAATACCTTTACTTCGGCTTTGGTACCCTTAGGGGTAATGATCTCCGCTATACGATCTGATATTTCCTGATCGGTAAATGGCTCGTATATCGCCTTTACGTAGTTTTGTACTTTTTCTTTTGGCAGGGCCAGGCTGTCCTTACATTTCTGGTAAACTTCGGTCAGCACGTTTTCCTTACCTGTTTCTTTCAGCAGGCTAACCGCTGCTTCAAAGGCCACAAACTCGCCCATACGGCTCATATCAATACCGTAGCAATCCGGATAACGGATTTGCGGGGCTGATGATACCACTACTATTTTTTTCGGACCTAACCTGTCCAGGATCTTCAATATACTTTGCTTCAATGTAGTACCGCGTACTATCGAATCATCCAGTGCTACCAGTGTATCGGTACCGCTTTTAATTACGCCGTATGTGGTATCGTATACGTGTGCTACCATCTCGCCGCGGTCGGCGTCGTTGGTAATAAAGGTGCGCAGCTTCACGTCCTTAATAGCCAGTTTTTCTACACGGGGGGCAATGGCCAGTACTTCGGTCAGTTCCTCATCGGTGATCTTGTCTGCACGGTTCAGTAACTGATCGCGCTGGTATTTTTTAATGTATTTGTGCACCCCTTCTACCATGCCATAGTAAGCTACCTCGGCGGTGTTAGGTATAAAGGAGAATACGGTATTCTTGATATCGTGGTCAACCGCTTCCAGTATCTGCGGACAAAGCAACCTGCCTAACTGTTTACGTTCGCGGTAAATAGAGGCATCGCTTCCGCGCGAAAAATAGATCCGTTCGAACGAGCAGGCTTTCTTTTCCAGCGGTTCGCTAAACATATCTTCGCTGATGCGGCCGTCTTTCTTTACGATCAAAGCATGGCCGGGCTGTATCTCGCGAATATCCTCAATCGCCACATTAAAGGCGGTTTGTATGGCAGGGCGCTCGGAAGCGGCCACTACAATTTCATCGTTATAATAGTAATAGGCCGGGCGGATCCCAACCGGGTCGCGCATCACAAAGGCATCGCCATGACCCAAAATACCGGCAATAGTATAACCGCCATCCCAGCTCTTGGCCGATTTTTTCAGGATCTTGGCCACGTCCAGATCCGTGGCGATCATTTTACTGATCTCCATGTTATCGTCCATACCCTCGCGCTTGTACTGATCGAACAGGCCCTGGTTTTCGGTATCCAAAAAGTGGCCTATCTTTTCCAGTACGGTAACGGTATCGGCTTTCTCTTTAGGGTGCTGGCCCAAATCGTATAACTGTTGCAGCAACTCGTCAACATTAGTCATGTTGAAGTTACCGGCAATAACCAGGTTACGGGTTTGCCAGTTGTTTTGACGCAGGAAAGGGTGACAGCTTTCAATAGAGTTTTTACCGTGGGTACCATAACGCAGGTGCCCTAATAAAACCTCGCCGGTAAAGCTTACGTTTTCCTTCAGCCACTCGGCATCCTGCATTTTTTCGGGCGTTTCCTTTTGGATATCGGCAAATTTCTTTTGGATATACTCAAAGATATCGGCTACCGCGCTGGGCGCCATACTGCGATGGCGGCTGATATAGCGTTTGCCCGGCGCAATGTCCAGCTTAATGGTGGCAACCCCCGCGCCATCCTGCCCGCGGTTATGCTGTTTCTCCATTAGCAGGTACAGTTTGTTGATGCCGTACAGTGCTGTTCCGTATTTTTTTTGGTAATATGATAGTGGCTTTAGCAGACGTATAAAAGCCACTCCGCATTCATGCTTAATCTGATCGCTCATGATTGGTATTGAGCCCGCAAAGTTAAAATAATCAGCTTAACTTTTAGAATACTATTGTCATTAAAAAGCATTAAAAGAGCAACAGTGTGTAAAAAATACAATATGTGCTGTCAGCGCTTAATGTTATGCTGGATTTGTTGAATGAATGGGTGATGATTGTTTATGTTGAACAGGCCTATGAATGCGTGATTTTTACCCTATGGCCAATTACTGTACAATTTTATCAAAAACCGGGTTAACACAACTTAACATGATTCAGACTATAAAAACATTAAATAATTGATAATCAATTATTTAATGTCAAATTATGTTAACCCAAGATGTTAGAATCTCGCAGAGATGTTTTCGTCCCCGCAGGGTCTCTCGGAGATTTAAGTTAACCCACAAAATTTGCTATAAATACTGTTAGCAAGTCCGCATAGCGGACGAAATATCTTGTAGCAACGGGTTTTAACCCGTTGATTAATGTATAAAACCAACAGGAGTTCCATGGGAACGGCAAATATCCTGTCGAATATAGTAACGATAATGATATGGCCCGAACCTACGGCTCTCCCATAAACTATTCCATTAATCAACGGATTGAAATCAGTTGCTAAAATATGAACCGGGGCGATGCCCCTTTAGCTTAAATAATAGGTTTTGGTTTTTCGTCCTCGCAGGGCCTCTGGAGAGGACCGTGCGTAAGTATGAAGGTCCGATAGGCATATCCGCTTTGCATGTTTTCGCAAGGTCCTCTCCCGAGAGACCCTGCGAAAACACGTTTAATTATCCTGTCAATCCTTAAATCTCAAAAAATCCCGGTTCAGACCTACAACTTCTCCCCATGCTGCGACAGATCCAGTCCCAGGGTTTCCTCTTCGGTGGTTACCCTTAGCGGTTGGATCATATCGGTGATCTTTAACAGTAACAGCGAGCCAAAGAACGCGAAGATGGATACACCTATCAGCGCCACCAGCTGTACCAAAAACAAATGCGTTTCGCCAAAGAACAGGCCGTTACCGGTGACATTGGCAGCATTAATGTTTTTATGGGCAAATACGCCGGTCAGCAGCATCCCCACCATACCGCCTACGCCGTGGCAAGGGAAAACATCCAGTGTATCATCAATAGTAGTGCGTGTGCGCCACTCTACCACCAGGTTACTTACTATAGCCGAGATAATACCGATAGCCAGCGAGTGCGGCACCGATACAAAGCCTGCCGCAGGGGTAATAGCTACCAGGCCAACTACGGCGCCAATACAGGTACCCATAGCCGATGGCTTGCGGCCGCGCACGGTATCAAAAAAGATCCAGGTAATGCCGGCTGCTGCCGATGCTGCCATGCTGGTTGCCAAAGCCGTAACCGCTAAAGGATTAGCCCCAAAGGCCGAACCCGCGTTAAAACCAAACCAACCAAACCACAGCAGGCCGGTGCCGATCATTACATAAGTAATACGGGCCGGGGTATGTGTGCGTTCGTTACGTTTTTTGAGGTATAAGGCCGATGCTAAAGCCGCCCAGCCTGCCGACATGTGCACTACCGTTCCGCCGGCAAAATCCAGTACGCCCAGTTTAGCTAAAAAGCCATCCGGATGCCAGGTGCAATGCGCTAATGGCGAGAATATGAATACCGAGAACAGGCACAAAAATATGACGTACGATTTAAAGTTGATCCGCTCGGCAAAGGCACCTGTGATCAGCGCCGGGGTGATGATCGCAAACTTTAACTGATACATGGCAAAAAGCAAAATTGGGATGGTTGGTGCCATGCGCCAGGTATTATTGCCCAGCATGCCCTTCAGCATAAAAAAGGTTTTTGGGTTGCCTATAAAGCCGCCAATGCTATCGCCAAAGGCCAGGCTAAAACCAAACACTACCCACATTACGGTTACAATCACCATACAGATAATGCTTTGCAGCATGGTTGATATCACGTTCTTTTTATTCACCATACCGCCGTAAAAAAAGGCCAGTCCGGGTGTCATGATCAGTACCAGCGCGGTAGCGGTCAGCATCCAGGCGGTATCGGCCGCATTTACCGTTGATTTATCCGAATTGTGGACATCAATGCCTGGGAAAATAAAAGATAATACCAGGATAACCAGTATCAGACCGATAGGAATAAAACGCTTCATTGTATATAGGCTTAATAGAATTTGAGGTGCGCAAATTAGCAATATTTTTAAAAAACGAATAACATTTTATTCATTTTTTAAAAATACAGACAGAAACATTTAAAATATTATAAATACCGCGCAAGGTAATCGGGGAACACCCCGATAAATACCAGCAGAAAGGAGATGATAAAAGCTGCTACCAGCAGGCTTTGGCTGGTTACCACATACTCGTGATTATCGTCGGCCTTGCGCAGGAACAGGTAAAGCGGGATCTTGATATAGTAAAACAACGCTACTACGGTGGTTAATGCCCCCGTACCCATCAGCAGCATAAACAGGATATTATGATCTTGCTGGTAAACCTGGTAGGCCGATTGGAAGATCAGCACCTTACCAATGAAGCCTGCGGTTATGGGCAAACCGGTAAGCGAGATGAGGATAATGACAAAACATACCGAAGCCGCGGGCAGCTTAAAGCCCAGGCCTTTGTAATCATCCACGTTTTCGGCGCCGGTAATATTGGTGAAGTACGATGCCAGCATCAGCGCGCCGATATTGGCTACAGCGTATACGGCCAGGTAAAATATCAGCGCTTTTACACCATCCTCGCTAAAACAAACCACCGCCATTAAGGCGAACCCGGTATGCCCGATGCTGGAATAGGCCAGCATGCGTTTAATATTCTTTTGCATCACCGCCGCAAAGTTACCGGCTATCATAGTTACCAAACCGATCACCGAAAGGAACAGCCTGAAATCGAAGCCTGTCCAGGTGCCGGTAAATATAAATGGTTTAATGAGGTTAACCAGCAAGGCAAAGGCGGCAATTTTTGGCAGGGTTGATAACCAGGCCGTAACCGGGGTAGCCGCGCCCTGGTAAACATCGGGCACCCAAAAGTGCATGGGCACAAACGATAATTTAAAGCCCAGGCCTGCAAAAAAGAGTACCAGCGCGAAGGATACGCTCAGCGGGTTTACTTTGGCTAAACCTTCTACAAAAGGCGCGGCAAACACATCTGTAAAACCGGTGAATGCATATAATAACGAGATGCCGTACAACATTACCGCCGATGATGCCGCGCCGAACAGCACATATTTTAAGCCTGCCCCGGCGCTAAAGCCCTGCTCGGATTTGTAGGCCACCATCAGGTACGATGCCAGCGAAACAAACTCTACCGACAGGTATATCGACAGTAAATTAACCGACATCACCATCAGGTGCAAACCTAAAATAGAAGCGATGGTAATGGCATACAGATCGGCCAGGCCTTTTTTATGCGCCCGCAGTTGCTTATCCCAGGCAAAGTAAAACAGCAGCAATACGCTGATCACATCTATCACCAGCTTAAATACTACCGGCGTATGCTGCAGTAACAGCATCCCGCTAAATAAGGGCCTCACCTCGTTTACCGGCATATAGCATTGAATTACGTCCTGCGCTATCACAAACACCATCCCTAACACGGATATGATACGGCACATAGCGGCCGCGTTTTTGGTGTACACCAAACCCGTTATCAGCACCAGCAAAAACAATATGCCCAAATAAACTTCGGGCATAAAGTATTTTACGCTGCCAAGGGCATTGTCTAATTGTAAGGATATGTAAGGCAGTAATTCGTGCATTTAATTTTATTGTACTATAACGGGTTGATTTTTGGGGAAGCGTACCTGGTAACTTAACGCGGCCTTTTTATTATCCAGCGGCGCCAGGGCAAAGTTCCAGGCTATTAAGCCGGTTTTAGGATCAAGCTTACCGCCCGATAATTCCTTTGCCTCCACCACAATATCTGTATTTTCAGATACGGGGATCTGGTCTTCCACCAGTAAATTCACAGCCTGCGATTTCCTGTTCTTCACCTCAATCAGCCAGTCGCGGGTTTCTTTTTTGTTTGATGCGATCCCCTGCTTCCCGGTTAAATTCTTTTGCAAGGTACGGGTTACCACAATATTTTTATCCGTACCCAGCGAAAGATTTAAAGTATCGTTAGCCGTATGGCTGTCCAGGTACGATTTACCAATGTAGGTACCCTCAAAAAACAGGTTAATATCGCCGGGTAAAAAATTGTATTTATTCCAGTCGGTTACCTGGGCGGTTAAAAATACGTTGGTATTAATTTTAGGCGCTACATAATACGTGTATTTAGCGGGCAGCTCTACCTGATTCATTTCTACCGTAGCCTGCTTGCCATCGGCCGCTACAGAAAATGGGACACTAATATTAAACTCTACAGCGGTTTGGTTTTCGTTTTGGGCAACGGCCATGGGGATAGATTCAACGGATGCTGCCGCTCCCGGCGCTCCTCTGACAGATACGCCGGAAATTTTACCCTTTAAAGCCTTATTCATTTCACCATATCCAAGCACTACTTCATTTAGTGCATTCTCCGATTTGTATCGCTTATCATAAACAGGCTGCGCGATATTTAAATAATATGGCGACAGATCGGGTTTGCTGGCATTAACACTTGGGTTACCTGTGGATAGGGTCAGTTTTACATCTTTCCAGTCCTCGCCGGTTTGCTGGTAAACCTGTGCCTTATAAACTATGGTGATGGGGCTTTTTACATCTTTAGCACGGATATCGTAAACAGGTACCCAACGGGTATGATAGATCCGGTAGCTCAGCGTAAACTGGGCAACTGTACTTACTGTAGCAGATACAGTCACCAATATATTGCTGCTGGTTTTTATACCGGCGCTTTGCGCGGTTGTCAATTGGGTATTTATCTTTTGCAGTTCGGTATTTAGTTCCTCTACCTGGCGGGTAACCGCCATTTCGTTCTTTTTAATTTCGGTTAAGCGGGCGGTTTGAAAATCAAGCGCCAGTTTCAGTTTGGCAATATCTACCGTACTGTTATCGGGCTTGGCCGTCAGTTGATCTTTTAGCAGCCTTTCCTCTTCCAGGTAGATATTCATCATATCGTTTTGAAGCGCTATTTTGTCCCTGATGCTTTTTTGCTGCAGCATTAACTCGTCAATCAGCTTTTGTTTGGTCTGTTCTTTTGCCACATTGGTTTCGGGGGTTACCGATAGGATGGTAAAATCGCCCGTACCCTGCACCTGGATGCTTTGCGCGTCTATATCGGGCGCAATATGATCAAACACCAAAGTAGTGGTGCCCGGCTTAATACCGGCAGTTGCGGTACGTGTTACTTGTCCGCCGCTTAAAAATATAGTTACCTTATTGATCTTCGAACTCACTTTTTGGTTGTCGTCGGCTTTTGCTTGCGCTGATAAAAATAAAATAAGGGCCGCCATTAATAATCTGTTAAGCATGATGGTTGAAATATGAAGTGATACAATCTTGTTTTTAAGCCAGCTTTTTGCCGGTTTTTAATTACAAGATGCATCGCCAGATATTTTTCCATAAATTATTTTCACCCCCTCTTTTGAAGCAGGGTGTCATGCTGAGCCTGTCGAAGCATGGTGGGCAGGCCGTCGCACGCACCCTTCGACAGGCTCAGGGTGACATCCCCTCTCCGTCAGTTTATCCTCCATGCACAAAATGCACCAGCGCCAATACCGAATCGTTGATCTTATCGAACACTACCGATGGCATTATACCCAGACCTAAAGTTAACAAGGCCAGGGGCAGCAGGGTAATGGTTTCACGGAAGTTCAGATCAACCAAAGCCAGTTGCCAGGTTTCGCCGCCTTTCAATAATTCCTTGCCGAAAAACATCCGCTGCAGCGTCCATAAAAAGTAAGCGGCGCTTAACAAAATGCCAATCACGCCACAAACGGCCATCCACTGGGGCAATAGCCCATTAAATGTAAACGATTTAAAGGCACCCGCCAGCGAGAATGCCTCGGCCACAAAAGCCGAGAAGCCGGGCAGGCCCAATGAGGCGAAAAACGCGATCATCACATAAACCGTATAGCGCGGCATCAGCGTACTTAAGCCACGGAAATTGTAGATATCCCTATCGTGCACACGGTTGTAGATGACGCCCACTAAAAAGAACAGCATAGCCGATAAAAAGCCGTGACTTACCATTTGCATCATCGCGCCGGCGATACCTTCAGGCGTTTGCGATGCGATGCCTAACAACACGAAACCCATGTGCGATACGGATGAATAGGCGATCATCCGTTTCAGATCGCGCTGTGCCAAAGCATTCAGCGCGCCGTAAATAATGGAGATCACACCTAACAAGCCCAGCCAAAACGCGCCAGAGACGGCAATATCGGGGAAGATGCCCGTGCAGATACGGATGATACCATACCCGCCAATCTTCAACAGGATGCCGGCCAGGATAATAGATACCGGCGTGGGCGCCTCCACGTGGGCATCGGGCAGCCAGGTGTGCAATGGCACTACCGGCACCTTAATAGCAAAGGCGATAAACAGTATGATAAACCCAAGCGTACGTGCATGGATGCCGAACAGGGTATATTGGTTCACCGTATCGAAGATGGAGCCCGGGATATAGTTTGCCGGGTTCATCATGGTGATCATATTAAAGGTGTGATGACCTGTCACCGGGTCTTTAACCGATAGGTACAGACCTATCATCACCAGCAGCATAAACACCGAACCGAACAGTGTATACAGGAAAAATTTGATAGCCGCGTACTCGCGCCGTGCCCCGCCCCACATGCCAATCAGGAAATAAAGCGGCAACAACATCAGTTCGTAAAACAAATAGAACAGGAAGAAATCCAGCGAACAGAATACGCCGATAACCGCCATATCCAGTATCAAAAACAGCACAAAAAAGCCTTTCAGGTTGCTTTTAATCTCCCACGATGACAGCGCCGCTATCACCATCACCAGCGATGTCATCACCAGCATGGCTACCGAGATACCATCAATCCCCACAAAATAGTCGATCTGCATTTTGGTATCGCCGCCAAGGCTCAGGTTAATCCATGGGAGTTTTTGTACAAACTGGTACTGGCCCTCGTTATTAATGCCGCCAAATTGGGCACCTGTTTTAAAATGGAAATAGATCCAAACGGCCAGGCCTAACTGGATGAGCGTTGCCGCCAGCGTCAAAAACTTAAAACTGCCCCTCCACGCCGATGGCATCACCCAGATCAGCAGGGCAAACAGCACAGGTATAAATATCAGGATGGTTAATATATTCATCAGGTTCAGATCAGTATTTTATAAATAAATAAAGCCAGTATTACGGCCAGCATGCTAAACAAATAGTACTGCACCCTGCCGGTTTGAAAACCCCGCGCAAAATTGCTGATAGCTACCACTAAAGCAGCCAGTCCGTGCAAAAAGCCATCGACGATATACTTATCCAGCCATTTGGTTAAGGATGCCAGCGACAGGGTTATCTTCTCTAACAAATGGATAAATCCATCAATGATGTTTTTATCAAACCAAAACAAGCCATTGCCTAAAGCCAGTACGCCATCGGCAATATAGCGCTTATAAAAGGTATCGATATACCACTCGTTATACGATAGTTTAAACAGGAAGGTATGTTGCGGGAACAAAGCCCGCTTTTGCGATACGTAGATACTATACGCCCAATAAATGACAAATATACTGAGCAGCGTTACCCCTACCGGGATAATGGTGTGGTACCTATTAATGCGGCCTAAATGATCTACAGGTACCAGTCCCTTCAATACCCAGGCTTCTTCGTAAAAAAACGGGTTTAAACAAAATACGGGGAACAGGCAACAGACAGCCAAAAACACCAGCGGAATTTTATATGCCAGGCCGCCATCGGTAAAGTGGGCTTTGATGTGGGTATTGATGCGCTCCTGCTCAAACTCACCGAAAAATACGCGAAAGATCATTCGGGCTACATAAAACGCGGTTAATACGCCACTTAATAAGGCAGTAACCGGAACAATATAATACATCCAATTTTTGCCTTCTGCCCATTCAAAGGCCTGCACCAGGATACCGTCTTTTGATAAATATCCTGATGTTAACGGTATGCCTACCAGCGCCAGCGCGGCAATAATGCAAACCACAAAAGTAAGCGGCAGTTTTTTACGCAGCCCCCCCATGTAAAGAATATTTTGCGGATCGATATCCAGTTGATACTCATCTTTCAGGTGCTGCATCTCGTGGATGATGATACCGGCCGAAAGGAACAACAGGCATTTAAAAAACGCATGCGTCACCAAATGGAACAGCGACGAACCGTAAGCGCCGATGCCCATCGCCATCACCATAAAACCCAGCTGCGATATAGTAGAGTAAGCCAGTATCCGTTTCAGATCGTTTTGCGTAAGCGCGATGGTAGCCGCCATAAAAGCCGTAAAACAACCCATAATGGCCAGCACGTTTAACTCAGCAGTGTTGAAGAAGGGATAAAACCGGCCTAACAGAAATACACCGGCGGCCACCATTGTAGCCGCATGGATCAGCGCCGAAACCGAGGTTGGGCCCTCCATAGCATCGGGTAGCCAGGTATGCAGCGGGAACTGTGCCGATTTAGCAGCTACCGCCAGGATGATCCCGCCGCAGGCAACATACTGCCAAACCGCGGGCATGCTCCCCGCCTGACTTGTCCACAACCCGCCCGTTATTACCGATTGTATCACGATTCCGTTTTTGCCAAACAGGGTATCAATATCAAACGTGTGGAACTGCGTGAAAAGGATCATGATAGCCGCCAGCAGACCGATATCCCCTATCCTGTTCATGATAAAAGCCTTTTTATTAGCCTGTACCGCCCTATCGCGCGTGTTCCAGAAACCAATAAGCAGGTACGATGAAAAACCCACCAGTTCCCAAAAGGCGTACAGCAATATCATGTTATCTACCACCACCAATGCCAGCATACTGAAACAAAAGAAGCTGAGATAGGTGAAGTAACGGCCAAACATGGGGTCGCCCTTCATATAGGCTGTACCGTAAATATGCACCGGCAAAGCAATCACAGCTACCAGCAGCAATATCAAAACCGAAAGATTGTTGAGCAATATGCCCGCCACTATTTTGGTATCGCCAATGGTAAACCACAAGTACTGCTGGTGGTAATACAAGCCGCTGTTCCATACTTTGGCAAACACCCATACGGCGCAAACCGTACTGATCAAAATAGCCAGGGTACTTAACCAGCCACTGGCCCGGCTGCCTTTATCAAACACTAAAGCATTCACCAAAAAAGCCGCAAAAGGAGCCAGTACCGCAGCAAGCGTGCAGCCAATTAACTGTAGATCCTGATGTGCTAAGATGCTTTCCAATATTATTTTTTTGTAGTGATAGCAATTTTGCCCAGTATTTTACTACCCTCGGGCTGGTCCTGGATAAATACTACGCTTTCTATTTTTTCTTTAGGCAGGCGATAGAGTTTTGACGCTTCCATTTTATCCTTGGGTACTTCTGCATTATCTATCAGGTAAATGATCTGTTTATCGTCGGTACCGTGACTGGTGAGGTAGCTTTCAAAATCAGCAGAAAAGTCGCTGAATTTTTCCTGGTAAGCGGCAACGGCAAATTTTTTGGTTAAAATAATGATCACACCATTAGCTCCATCCGCACCATATTTGGCCGCTTCGGCTGCGGTGGTTACAACCATCAGGTCGGCAATATCATCCACACTAACTACACCTACAATCCCTGCACGCTCTGTTTTTTTTCCATCAAGTATATATAACGGCTCTTTCGGTCCAGGCGCAGGCAGGTCGCTGGCGCTTAGTTTAGCGCCGGTTTGCGCTAATAAATAAAACGGACAAATGATTAGTAAAATCAGGATCAGTTTTTTCATTTATTAATCTTTTAATTGGTCAATTTTATCCGGTTCAATGGTTTTATACCTGCGGTATACATTCAGTATAATAGCCAGGGCAACAGCCGTTGTTGCTGCAGCTAACACGATGGCAAAAATAGCAAATACCTGCCCGTTGTTGGCCAGTTTATCATAACGGCCAAAGGCTACCAGGTTTAATATGGCGGCGTTTAATATCAGTTCTATCCCTATCAATACCTGTATGGCGTTGCTTTTGCTGATCACCATATACAGGCCTGTGCAAAACAACACGGCGCTAATGATCATAAAATGGCTTAAGGGTATCATTCGGCGCCCTCCTTCCTTGATAAATGCGCCGCGCCAACCAGTACCATCATCAGCAAAACAGATACCGCCTCGAAGGGCAGCAGGTAGCGGGTCATTAAGTTAATGCCGACGTTGCCGGTAGTAGTATCGGTACTGTTAAACATATTGTTGATATTGACCGACCTGCTGATCCACTCCAGCCGATCGGGCGCTGCTTTAATGATCACGCACACCATCACCACAAAAAACAACAGGGTTAATATCAGCGAGGGCCAGTTTTTAAAGCCCATAAAACTATTGTGCCGGTTTTTCAGCCTGTCCAGTGTTTCCCGGCCCGATAGCATAAAGGCAAACAGGATCAGCACCAGGATGCCGCCCACATAAATAACGATCTGCGTTATGGCCACAAAATCGGCCAGGGCAAATACATATAATCCCGCCAGGCCAAACAGGGTAATAAAAAACATAAATACCGACCGCATTAAATTCTTGCTATAAGCCACGTACACTGCCGAGCCGATGGTAATAAAAGCCATGATATAAAATAGAGCTAATATCATACCCCGCCCTCCTTGTTTTGCGTAGCGGCCAGTTTAGCGGCGGCACGTTCGGCCTGTTGTTTTTCCAGCAGGGTGCGTTTTTCGGCGGCATCCTCCGGGCTCATGTCCGAAAACTGGTAAGTCAGGTCGCTTAGTTCAAATACTGTTTTATCGTATTGATTGGTCATCACAATACATTCGGTAGGACAAACAATGGTGCACAGGCCGCAGTACATGCATTTGGCCATGTCGATATCAAACTTAGCGGCATAAATACGTTTCGGACTACCGTCTGATGTATTGCCTATTAGTTCCGTAGCCTTAATACTGTCGATGGTGATACAATCAACCGGGCAAATTTTGGCGCACAGATCGCATACAATGCAATCGTCTATTTCTACATCCAACTGGTAGCGGCCTACTTCGGGCACATCCAGTTTTTGCTTGGGATACTGGATGGTATTGGTACCCTCTTCCAGCTTTTTAAAATAATTATCGGCGGCAACGGTTTGTACCTGGCGTTTGGCGTTTGGCGCAAAAAAGTGCCTGATGGTAAGGGCTAAGCCTTTCCATGCAGTGGTGATACCTTTTATTATATTTTGTGATTGCACCGATTTACTTTTTTGATTACACCGATTCTTTTATTCTGATTTCACCGATTTCGACATTGATTCCACCGATTCTCCTACTTTATCCTTCATTTGCATATCTGCACATTCCCGCATCTGCACATTACCTCCCCCTTCAGGGGGCCGGGGGGCTCACATTAACCATACCCGCCATATCCCCGATATAATCATGCAGGCAAAAGCCAGCGGAGTTAATACCTTCCAGCACAGGTTCATCAATTGGTCAACCCTAAAACGGGGCAGCGTCCACCTGATCCACATCTGCACGGCAATTAACAATAAAGTTTTAATACTTATCCAAACTATGCCCCATCCCGCGCCGGTTGTCCAGTCGGCTAAGCGTACCGCTCCGATATTGGGGAGCGGCGTATTCCAGGCCCCTAAAAATACCACCACGGCCACCATACACACCAAAAACATCATACTGTATTCGGCCAAAAACACAAAGGCAAAACGCAAACCGGTAAACTCAGTATGGAAACCGGCCACCAGTTCAGATTC
The DNA here is from genome assembly GCF_059418485.1 of Mucilaginibacter sp. GW821-FHT07H05. NCBI lineage: Bacteria > Pseudomonadati > Bacteroidota > Sphingobacteriia > Sphingobacteriales > Sphingobacteriaceae > Mucilaginibacter > Mucilaginibacter sp. GW821-FHT07H05. The sequence goes on along the minus strand of NZ_JBWKPY010000009.1, from coordinate 94,716 downwards.
CGCTTCGGGGATATCAAACGGGGCACGATTACTTTCGGCTAATCCCGCAATGAAGTAAATAATAAACGCGATGATGAGGTGAGGCGCCCGGAAGATGTTCCAGCTTAGTATCCCTCCCACGTTTGATACATTTAACCAACCTAAAAATTTGGTTGTCTCGGCCGATAAGATCCCTTGCTGATAAGCGATAGTTTGCAGATCTAAAGTTTGCGCTATCATAATAGCCGATATCAGCGCGAAGCCGGCCGGGATCTCGTACGATATGATTTGTGCAGCCGAACGCATAGCGCCCAGGATAGAGTACTTGTTATTTGATCCCCAGCCGGCCATCAGGATCCCCAATGTTTCTACCGAGATAATGGCCAGCAGGTAATACAAGCCCAGGTTAATGCGCGATGGCACCAGTCCCGGCCCCCAGGGCAATGTAGCGAAACCCAGGTATACGGCCACAAAAATAATAGCCGGAGCCGCCATAAACAGCCATTTATCGGCCGCTGAGGGGATGATCTGCTCTTTTTGCAGCATCTTTAAAAAGTCGGCAAGGGTTTGCAGCAAGCCAAATTTACCTACCTCGGTTGGCCCCAGCCGGTCCTGTATCAACGCGGATACCTTGCGCTCGGCATATACGCCAAACAGGGTAAACAGGGCTGCAAAAACAAACAACCCAATGGCTATAGCAAAATATATGAGGTAGCTGATCAAGTATGCGTATTAATTTAGATGCAAACTTAATAAAAATGAGTGAGTGCGTAGCGAGGAATTGCGAATAGTTGACCAGATTAGTAGAGTATCGGCGGATGTGCAGATGCGGGAATGTGCAGATGTGCAAATTCAAGTGTATAACGTGATATTTTGGGCATTGTTTAACCACTGCAGTCGCTCGGCTCCAGCCGAGTGACCGGTATTATCCGGCCTCTGGCCGTAGCGATGTTGCTTTGAAATAATGACGACGGCCGGAGGCCGGGAAATAGGTGTCACCCGGCTGGAGCCGAGCGACTGCGTTCATTTTAACCTCTATTTCATAGACACATACCCCGACTTTACCTCTTCCCCAAAAAACAGCGAGGCATGATGGTCAAAATCCGCGGTATCATCGGTGGTGGTAAAAAACTGGTACTGGCCGGTTTTTGTTAGCTTGCCTTCAATTTCGGGGTGGCGTTGCAGATAATCGGCCAGGCTTTTGGCTACAATATCGCCCTGGGCAACAATATTAACATGTGCCGGGAGATGGGCTTTTATTTTCTCCTGCAGCAAAGGGTAATGGGTGCAGGCCAGCAGCAGCGTATCAATACCGGGCGACTGTTTCATAACCTGGTCAAGGTATAACTGCACAAAATAATCGGCGCCGGGTTTATCGTATTCGCCGTTCTCTATCAGCGGCACCCAAAGCGGGCAGGCCTGCTGATATACTTTAATATCAGGGAAAAAGTGTTCTATTTCCTTCAGGTACGATTCGGATTGTACCGTGCCTTTGGTACCCAGCACGCCAATTTCGCCGGTTTTGGTATAATTGCCAATCACCTCGGCCGTTGGGCGGATAACCCCTAATACCCGTTTGGATGGATCAAGCTGTTGCAGATCGCGCTGCTGGATGGTACGCAGCGCCTTGGCCGATGCGGTGTTACAAGCCAGTATCACCAGCGGGCAGCCCTGCTTAAACAACCATTGCACGCATTCCCAGGTGTACTGGTGTATGGTTTGGAATGACCGGTTGCCGTAGGGCGCGCGGGCATTATCGCCAAAATAAATATAATCGTACCCGGGCAACTCGTTCAAAATTGAACGGAAAACGGTTAAGCCTCCATAACCGGAATCAAAAACACCTATAGGTTGATTGTTTGGCACAGCACAAAACTAAAAAAAGCGGCCCGATAATACGGGCCGCTTTCATAATAATTTTTGTAAACTAATTACGGTTTTTTTACAGTAGCTGGTGCAGCGCTGATACCTGCTTTAGCTTTAACAGCGGCCTCCAGATTATCGCCTTCTGGGGCAACGATCATGTCGGTTTGTGATGAATCAAAAACGTAGGTATAACCTTTTTCCTTAGCAACCTGGCTAACTGCAGCTTTCATTTTATCAATTAACGGCTTGGTTAATTCGCTGTATTTTTGATTAACCGCATTTTGCGCTGTAGTGTTTTGATCCTGTAAACGTTTGTTCAGGTCCTGTAATTCACTTTCAGCTTTAGTACGCATAGCGTCAGTCATGGTAGCTCTTTTAGCGTCATAATCTGCACTTTTGGTTTGCAGTTCGGTGTTCATCGCCTTTATTGTTTCTACAAACTGGCCCTGATAATCCTGTATCTGCTTGGTTATACCGGCAAACGCAGGGTCGGCAGTCACCAATGCCTGGAAATTGATATATCCGATTTTTTGTTGTGCTTTTGCAAAACTGCCCATTAACAATACACATGCTACAACTAAAGCACTTTTTAATAATTTTTTCATTTGTTCTTTTCTTGTTCTTTGTTTTTTAATTTATGCGATATTATATAAAATTTTTCATTTGGCAAATACGCCCGGTTTTAATCCTAAACGGGTAACAACAGCGGCGCTTTTATCATAACGCGGGTTAGCGTATAGCATAATAGTTTCACTATTTTTGTCAAATATCATGTCCAGGTTTTCGGTCTCGGCAACGGCCTGTACAGCTTTTGCCACTCTATCCTGTATAGGTTTTACTAAAGCGGTACTACGTTGTGCCAGTTCGCCATCGGGGCCAAACTTTTGGCGCTGAAAATCCTTGGCTGCTTTTTCCTTTTCTACAATTTCGGCTTCGCGGCGCTTTCTCATGTCGGCGGTCATTAAAACCTGGTCGGCCTGGTAGGCTTTGTATAAGCGGTCAATCTCGCCAAACTTAGCATCAACTTCTTTTTGCCATTGTTCAGACAGTACGCTTAATTGTTTTTGCGATGATGCGTAATCGGGTATATGTTTTAAAATATATTCCGAATCTACAAATGCAAAACGCTGTGCAAATGCGCCTGCAAACGCGATAAATATAAAGGCAACGGTTAAAAATATCTTCTTCATAAATCTATTTTCAAAATTAATTAAACCCGCCGGTTAAGCTCTGGGCAATTGAAAAGTGGAACTGTCCCTTGTTTGCAGAAGGTATCCCGGGGATCTTATCAAAGCCATAACCATAATCCAAACCAAGTAAACCAAATATAGGAAGAAATATGCGGGCGCCAACACCAACCGATCGTTTAACATTAAACGGATTAAAGTCTTTAAAATTGCTCCACACATTACCACCCTCGGCAAAAGCCAGTACAAATATAGTTGCCGACTGGCTGGCTGTAATAGGATGGCGTATTTCCATGGTATACTTATTGTATATAGGGCTGCCCGGATTGTTATCCGCGGTATAGCGCGATCCGTTAGGGACGATAGAGAAATTCTGATAACCACGCATCCCGATGATCTCGCTACCCTGTAAAAACTGGTAGCTCTGCATACCATCGCCACCCAGCTTAAAGCGCTCAAACGGCGACTGGCCTACAACCGAGCTATATGAGCCCAGGAAACCAAAACGGGTTTGGGTCATTAATATCAGTTTGCCATAAATACGCTGGAACCACTGCGCATCAAATTTCCATTTGTGGTACTCAACAAAGTGGTAACGTTCTTCGGGCGTAGCTATTTTGTAGTTTACGCTGTTAAAGGCCGAATACGGCGGCGTTACCTGTACGGTAAACTTAATATTTGAACCCTGTGTAGGGAAAATAGGCGCGTCAAGCGAGTTACGGCTTAACTCCTGCGTTAATTTAATATTGTACGATGTACCGTTGCTAAACAGGTAACCAGTAAAGTTATCCAGTTTATAGTGGTCGAAGTTTAACGAGTAGTTTAACTGGAAATAATTATCGGGGAACCTTAACCGTTTACCTAAAGTTACACCCACACCGTTAATTCGCAGGAAGTTGTAGTTAGGGTCTGATTTTGCATAGTATGAACCGGTTGAGCTTAATTGCGTATAAGCGCTCAAAGCAAAATAGATCGGTTTTTTACCGCCCAGCCACGGCTCACTGAAAGTGAACGAATAGTTCTGGTAGTTTTTACCGTTAGCCTGGCCACGCAGACTTAGCTTTTGCCCATCGCCTTTTGGCAATGGTTTGTAGGCTTTAAGGTTAAATATATTACGTAACGAGAAGTTATTAAACGTTAAGCCCAGTGTACCCACCAGCTGCCCGCCACCAAAACCGCCCGAAAGCTCAATCTGGTCGGATGGTTTTTCAACCACGTTGTAAACAATATCAACGGTACCATCAGCCTGCTGAATATTAGTAGGCTTAGGGTCTATCTTGGTTTCATCAAAGTTACCCAGCTGCGAAATTTCGCGGGTACTGCGCACAATGGCTTCCTTGCTAAATTTTTGTCCCGGTTTGGTAGTTAGCTCGCGCAGTACTACTTTATCGTTGGTTACATCATTACCCTTTAATATAATACGGTTAATGGTGTATTGCGGGCCTTCGTAAATGCGGATATCCAAATCAATGGTATCATTATAGATCCTGGTTTGCACCGGATCGGCCTGATAGGTCAGGTAACCATCATTCAGGTATAAGGAACTTAAATCGTCGCTGTTTTGTGTTGGGCCGCTTAGCCTTTTATTCAGTTCCTCTTCGCTAAATACATCGCCTTTTTTAATACGCAGTATTTTCTGCAAAATATCTGCCGAGTAGCGCGCATTGCCCGACCAGTTTATTTTACCGAAATAATATTTAGGGCCTTCGTAAACTTTCAGTTTTACGTTAACCGTTCTCTCATCATTCTTCCAAACCGAATCGGCTATAACTTCGGCATCGCGGTAACCCTCGCCCTGCATTTTTTCAACCAGATTTTGCTTATCCTCGTCATATTTATCCTGCTTAAATTTCTTCGAGCCAAATATGTGATAAACCTTCTTCTCGCGGGTATCTTTCAGGTATTTTTTCAGTTTGCTGCTGCTAAAGGCTTTGTTGCCTTCAAAATACACGTGGGCTATCATTACCTTTTGCTTTTTATCAACAGCCACATCCAGTATTACGCTGTTGGCATCGCCCGGATCAACCCTTTGTTTAATGGTAACGGTAGTATTCAGGTAACCTTTCTCGTAAAAATGCCTTTTAATAATGGCGGTTGTGGTATTCAGCAAATTCTCGTTTACAATTTTGCCTGTTTTATCGTTCAGCTTTTTGGTGATATCTTCAATTTCGCCTTTGCGGATACCGGTTAAGTGCAGGCGCGATAAACGGGGGCGTTCCTGTATCGCTATCTCCAGGTAAACGGTATCCAGGTTAATTTTGGTAATGTTTAGTTTTACATCGTCAAAAAGGCCTTGCTCCCAAAGGTCTTTAATTACTTTGGCCGATGCATCGCCCGGAAGGGTGATCCTATCGCCTTTGGTTAGTTTTGATATTTGCAGCAGGATATCCTTATCCAGGTACTTGGTACCGGCAACAGAAATTCCACCTATAATGTAATCCCGGGGGTTAAGGTAACTTAAACTATCGGCCGAAATTGTTTTTGGCAGACCAGCCCTTGGTTGAGGGACCTGGGCCATTGCCACGGCACTTAGCACTGAAAAAAGAATAGCGAAAATATATTTATTCATCCGAATATTTTGGTGGCTAAAAATAGTTTATACAGTTGTTAAAAAGTGTTAAAAGTAAAAATTTAGTTTACCTGCTCGCTTGTTTTGCCAAACCGGCGTTCGCGCTGCTGGTAATCCAATATGGCTTCATACAGATCGTCCCTGCGGAAATCGGGCCATAGTTTTGTTGTAAAATATAGTTCGGCGTAAGCTATTTGCCAAAGCAGGTAGTTGCTGATACGGTATTCGCCGCTGGTCCTTATCAATAGTTCAGGATCGGGCATATTAGCCGTATACAGGTTATTTTCAAACACTTCCTCATTAATATCTTCCACTTTAAGCTCGCCTTTTAAAACTTTGGCGGCTACCTTTTGGGCGGCCTGCATAATTTCGCGGCGCGAGCCGTAGCTTAAAGCCAGTGTAAGTGTTAAACCGGTATTTTTTGATGTTTTTTCGATAGCCGCCATTAGCTCTTTATAGCATTTTTTGGGCAGCATTTCCAGGTCGCCAATGGCGTTAAGGCGCACGTTATTTTCCATCAGTTTCCTGATCTCTTTATTAATAGTGCTTACCAGCAGTTCCATTATGGCGGCAACTTCCAGTTTAGGGCGGTTCCAGTTCTCGGCGCTGAAGGTGTAAAGCGTAAGATAATCAATACCAATTTCGCCCGCGCCTTCTACCACATCGCTTACAGATACTACCCCGTTATGATGACCAAATACCCGCAGTTTCCCTTTACCCTTAGCCCAGCGGCCATTACCATCCATAATAATAGCAATGTGCTTTGGCAATTTTGATAAATCTATCTGATCTTTATATCCCATGCTGCTGTTAAAAACCCCCTCTTGATTGCTGGATCTTAAAATTGTGACTGGCTAATTCTGTTTTAATTATGTGCGTTATAAACGTTGTTCCGGCTTAACTCATTGCATTAATCCGGGGTTTTGCCTGATATTTTAGCCAGTTCGGCTTAAAATTTCAGGGGACAAAGGTAAAACTTAGTTTCAATTTTTTTATTATATCCCGAAAAAGAAAATTAACATAATTTAACCATTGATATTGAGTATAAAAGCGTTACGGGTCCTGGACGTGCAGGTGTGCGGATATGCAGATGTGCAAATGAAGATGGAGGATAATGTTAGTGGTGATTGAACCACAGAGGCGAATGTGTAGATGTGCGGATATGCAGATGTGCAAATGAAGATAGAGGATAATGTTAGTGATGATTGAACCACAGAGTGCGCAGAGATGGGAAGCACAGAGAACACAGAGCTATAATGGTGATTCTATTTAATCTTAAGCATAAATACTCAAACAAAAAAGCAGCCCTCCCTTTCAGAAAGACTGCCTTTGCTTATGATATATTAAAACTTAAAAAATGCTCTTTTGCTTTAGCAGGTCGTCGTCCTTTGGGGTGATATCGGCGACGGCATAGGTAAGGTTGCGGGTGATATTCAGTTCGTCGATGGTATTTACCACGTTATCGTAAACGGAATGGGCGCCGGGTTTAATGATCACCATCATATTTTTACCGGTTTCCGCCTTGATTTTTTGGGCCGTTGTTAACAAGGCCTCGCGCAAACCGCCTTTACGGTAGCCTGTTACCTGCGGATCGCCTATCGGCTTCTCAATCAATCCCCTATAGTACACCAGTTGATTGTTTTTGCCCAGGCACAGGGTTACTGTGCGCGATGCGGCCTGTCCCGGCGGATCAATACTTACCTCGGGCATGATGAGCGATACGGCCTCGGGTTTTGATAGCGATGTCGTGAGCATAAAAAAGGTAACGAGGAGAAAAGCCAGGTCCACCATCGCGGTCAGGTCGACACGGGTTGATAGTTTTTTGGCAGTTTTAGCACCGCCACCATTGTTTGCTGGGGATTGATTAAGCTCGGCCATGATTGTAAAGTTTAAAGGTTAAAACTATTAAACGCTGCAGGGAATGAGCTTATTGTATTTCAAACTAAATATTTAGTAGATTTATTGTTTAACCACAAAGTACGCAAAGAAAGGGAAGCACGAAGTACACAAAGATTTTAAAACAGCAGATAAGTAATGTTAAATTTCAGTGCTATTTGTAGATGAATGCCTTAGTGAACTTTGTGGTTAAATAGCAATTACTGCTAATAATAGCAATTAGCCGTCACAAAAGTAAAGGACAAGGTAAAGCCCACAAAAAGATAGGTATCATGGCTGCGGTAATCGCCGCGCTGGCTACCGGGGGTGCCTATGTAAACGCCGGTCTTTTCGCCCGACCGGTCGGATAAGGCCGCGCCAAGCGGGTTGGTCATAATAGTTTTATCAGCGTAAGCGCCGCTTACATCATCCAGGTAATCCGACCGTACATAACGGTAGCCGGCATTGATCATGATGTTCCATTTATCCGAAAAATTGTACTTGATCCCCGCGCCATAGGGTACAACCAGCGCGTTATAAGGATAGGGTTTGGCCTGGCCTTCGGTTAGCAGTCCGCGCAGGTCGTAATCGGTACCCAGGTAATTGGCCTGGGGGTTATAGGCCACCGCCCCTACCCCGGCAAAAATATAGGGTGTAAACCTGTCGCGTTCGGCGCCGGGCGTATATTTCATCAGGTTAAACTCGGCTATTAGGGATAGTTCGTTTAGCCGGGTGGTAAAACTCAGGTTACGATCGCGAAATTGCTGCAGACTGGAAGTACTATCCGCACCCGAAATTTTGCCATAATTATAATTGAGTTTTAAAGACAAGTAGGGATTAAAGTTGCGCTGTACAAATAGCCCTGCAGCCGGTCCGCTTACCTTTGCGGGATGGTTCTGATTCAGGTCGCCCATGTAAGCCGCGCCACCTACCGACCCGCCTACCTCCCAGGTTTGCGCAAGCACTTTAGCGTGGAAAGCGAAAAGGAGAAAGCAGAAAGCACAAAGCTTTTGTTTTGATACCTGTAAATGATGGTTTATACCTGTTATGCGCATGTATTATAATGAATAGCTGCTTTAACTTAAGTTCGATATTAAAATCCCACATGTCATTTCGAACGAACCTGGTCCGACTGTGTGATTGGGTGAGGAGAAATCTTCTACGGCAAAACTGCCTCATGTATAAGATTTCTCTTTCGCTCCACCGCCCGGTGCCTACGCTTGCTCTATCGAAATGACAAATTGTATAGATTTACGATAGCCATTCTTGCATCGAACTCCGCTTATTTAATAATTGCGGACATCCAATCCCCACAATAACTTGTTCCTTAACGTTGTTAAATAGCTTTCATTATTCAGCCTCACTAAATTTAGCTGGAAACCGGCTTTATAAACCTTAAATTTCATGCTTTTTTCAATTACAGCCGTACGCGAATCGCAGCTGACCAGGTAATTGGCGCTGCGGCATTCTACCTCGAAGGTAAGCGTACTACTATCGGGCAATATCACCGGCCGCACATTCAGGTTATGCGGCGAGATAGGTGTAATGGCAATGCTGTTTGATTGCGGGAAGATGATGGGCCCGCCGCAGCTTAACGAATATGCCGTTGAACCGGTTGGTGTAGATATAATGATGCCATCGCCCCAGTACGAGTTGAGGATCTCGCCGTTTAAGAAGGCGTGGGTAGTGATCATGGCCGAATCATCGCGCTTGTGGATGGTAATATCATTTAGCGCGAAGTTATCGTTACCAAACACGTTCCCGTCCGATTCTATTTTCAGCAATTCGCGGCTATCCAGTGTAAACTGTTTGTTCACTACCGCGTAAATGGCGGCGGCAATATCGTTTTTGTTTACGCTGGCTAAAAAGCCCAGGCGGCCAAAGTTAATGCCGATAACCGGGATGCCGCTATCGCGGATGAGGGTAACCATATCCAGCAGTGTACCATCGCCGCCGATGGTTAAAAACACATCGATAAAGCCTTTTAAATTGGTGCCCTGCTCTAATATTTGGTATGGGGTGGTAACAATACGGCCCGACAGGTGCACTTCCAGCAGGTGATGTACGTAAATTTCGGCCTGGTGCTGGGCAAGGTTATCAAAAACCTGCTGAATGTACGGCAACGCCGTATCATTAAATTGCCTGCCATATATCGCTATCTTCATTATAGGGGGCTGCTTATATATTCAGGTAGTTCATCAGCGAATCGTAACGGTCTTTTGATCCGTCGTCATGATCGGCGTGGTTAAAGGTGGCCTTAATATCGTAGCCATACCTTAAAAAGGTAGCTGTTATATTTGAGATATCCAGTTTGTTCACTTTCAGGGTCACTTCCATCCGGGTTGAATCGGGGAAGGTGCGCAGGTACGAACTCAGCACCTGTGCATTATCCGACTCTACAATCTGCGCCATGTGCGCCAGCGAATTATCCTTATTACCAATTTCCAGTACGATGATGCCGCCCGGCTCGGCAGATGAGGTGAGCTTGGCAAAATACTGGATCATGGTGTTTACCGATATCATGCCCAGGTAGTTTTTATTGGCGCTTAATACGGGGATAATGCTGAGTTGCTGCTCGTAAAACAGGCGCATCACATCGTAAATATGCTGATGCTCCAGCACGTATGGGTTAATGAGCGAAAGCGCCAGCGCGCCTATGGGTTGCTGGTAATCGGTTTCGCCAATAAAATCTTCGTCGGCTATCAGGCCTAAAAACTGCTCTTCGTTTACAATTGGCAGGTGCCTCACCCTAAATTCCGCCATACGGTCAACCACTTTCTGTATCGGGTCAGAAGTGTGTACCGGCGGTATCGAGTCAGTAATCAGTTCAATTGCAATCATCAGGTTTTAGTTTTTTATTTTATCTAAAAAGCCTTTTAATATCACGTTAAATTCGTCGGGGCGTTCCATCATGGCCGCATGCCCGCATTTATCAATCCAGTGTAACTCCGAATTTGGTATCAGCTGGCTAAACTCTACAGCCACATCCGGTGGAGTGATCTTATCGTCCCGTCCCCATATTAACGCTGTGGGGACCTTTATCTTATGTACGTCCTTTGACATATTGTGGCGGATGGCCGATTTAGCCATAGCCAGTATGCGGATTACCTTATGCCTGTCGTTAATGGTTGTAAAAACTTCATCAACCAGTTCTTTGGTAGCCGTTGCCGGATCGTAAAACGTATACTCTACTTTTTCCTTTACAAAATCGTAACTCTCGCGCCGCGGGAACGATCCGCCGAAAGCGTTCTCGTACAAACCCGAACTACCGGTAAGTACCAGCGCTTTCACATATTCCTGGTGCGCCAGGGTATATATTAAACCCACATGGCCCCCCAACGAGTTACCCAGCAGGGTAATGTTCTTTAAACCCTTACGTTTCACAAATTTATGCACGTATTTGGATAGCGTACGTACCCCGGTTGTGAGTAAAGGCAAATCGTAGATAGGCAGCATGGGGATAATTACCCGGTATTCTGATTTAAACTCTTCAACTACCCGCTCCCAGTTGCTTAACGCGCCCATCAGGCCGTGTAATAATAACAGCACCTCGCCTTCGCCTTCATCAACATAGCTGAAACCGTGTTCTTCCTTAAGTACGAGATCCATAAATTATTATCATTAATGCTTAGTGTCAGCCTGTTTTCCAAATGGGGATAACAAACTATTTGGTTATAAAAATAGGTTATTGTGTGTTAGTTGCAACTATAAAAGCAAATTTATGCCAATAATTGTTTCACCACTTCGGATATGGTTTTACCATCGGCTTTACCTGCCAGCTCCTTATTGGCAGCGCCCATTACCTTGCCCATATCCTTAACAGATGTTGCACCTACCCTGCTGATCAGGTCTTTAAGAAACACCTCTACCTCGGCTTTATCCATTTGCTTAGGCAGATATACTTCTATTACCTCCATTTCTTCCATTTCAACCTTATACAAATCCTCGCGGTTTTGGGTTTTGTAGATATCGGCCGATTCTTTACGCTGCTTGATCAATTTTTGCAAAACTTTGATCTCCACTTCTTCGGTTAAGTCCTCCGAAGCGCCTTTTTCGGTACGGGCCAGCAGCAAAGCCGATTTAATGGCCCTTAAGCCCCGTAATTTTACATCATTTTTAGCCAGCATGGCTTGTTTGATGTCCTGATCTATGGTAGTTATTAGTGACATGTTTTTCTTGTTTAGTCCGGAAGTCGGAAAGACCGAAAGTCCGGAAGTTTATTGCTTTACTTACTTAATTATATTTCTTTCGGACTTCCCGTCTTCCGGACTTCCCGACTATTTCCTAAATATATTACTCCCTCCCGATTGCGCGGTGGGCATTACTGTTAACTCGTTAATATTTACATGCGCCGGTCTGGATGCTGCAAACCAGATGGTTTCGGCTACATCGGCCGCAACCAGGGGTTCAAAACCTTCGTATACTTTTTTGGCGCGGGCTTTATCCCCTTTAAAACGCACTTCCGAAAATTCTGTTTCAACCGCGCCGGGATGTACGGCGGTTACCTTGATACCATGCGGCAGCAGATCGATACGCATGGCCTTATTCAGCGCGTCGACCGCGTGTTTGCTGGCGCAATATACATTACCGTTTGGATAAACTTCTTTCCCCGCTATCGAACCTAAGTTGATGATATGACCAAATTGATTCGCTATCATCCAGTTAGCTACCACCTTACTTACATATAACAGGCCTTTTACATTAGTATCCAGCATGGTATCCCAATCATCATAACTCCCCTGCTGGAAAGGCTCCAGCCCCAGGCTCAGGCCCGCATTATTGACCAGCACATTCACTTTCTTCCATTCATCAGGCAGGCTTTCCAGGTTTTGCACGGCCTCGTCGCGGTTACGTACATCAAAGTTGAGCAGCATTACATTTACGTTATACTCTTCCTTTAAATGCCGGGCCAGTTCTTCTAAACGGTCCATCCGGCGGCCGGTTAGTACCAGGTCGTAACGTTCGCGTGCAAATACATTAGCGCACGCTTCGCCAATGCCCGAGGTGGCACCGGTTATTAATGCAATTTTAGCCATAGGTAAACTCAGTAATAGTGCAACGAAATTATGCTTTTTATATTTAGAAGAGGTAGCCGAACGGAAAAAATAACACGGGTGTGTTAAAATGTTAATGCCTGATGCCTTTATAATGATTTAACCACAGAGGGCGCAGAGATTTTTTCACAGAGGACACAGAGGACGCATGTAAAAAATCAAGTCCAAAATAGCTCCGTGTTCTCTGTGATTCCCCCCTCTGTGGTCTCTGTGGTTAAATTCTAAATGACCACTGCCCTACTCAAAATACAAACTAAACATAATGGTATGCAAAAACAGCTTATCAATAGGTCGTGCATAGGGGTGATTTTCGGGCACCAGCACATTTTTGAAAGAGTTGGACATTTTAATCTCGGGCGAGAGCTTGAAGTATTCGAAATAAATATCAAAACCTATACCAGCCTCGTAGGATGCAAAGCTGCCCACATTTTTAACCAGCCTGTCAACCGGCGATGCGTTGATATCCGTTTTTTTGCCGCCAATCAGCATGGAGTATTTTACACCGCCCAGCAAATAAGCCCGGAAATTGCCCAAACGGTCGGACTTTAATTTCATGGACAAGGGCAGTTCTACCATAGTGGTTTGTACCTGTTGCTCTAAAATATTTGGAGAAGAAGGCAATGCTTTAGATGATAACAGCGGGTTGCCAGCGGGGCTTTGATACTCGTAATAAAGCAAACGATCGGCAAAAACCAGCATGGGCGTAAGCCGCGCCTCCAGGTGATCGGTTAAACGGTAACGGGCGATAAAACCAATACCAATGCCTTTTGAGCTTTTTGAACTGATACTGTTTAATGAGTCGGTGAGTTTTATACCGGTATCCGGATCGTAAAAAGGAGAGCGCCAGTCGGGCGCTTTATTGATCTTAAAATCGGTACTTACGTATTGAAAGGTGAAGCCAAAACTCAGGTCGCGTTCGTCGGCGCCGCTTGCCCAGGCATGTACCACCTGGTCTTGTGCAAACAGGCAATTACCCGCGAGCATACACACAGCAATAAGCAGCAACCGAAGTTTAATCATTTAATACCCGTATAAATGGAACAGATACCAAACGCTAAAGGCCTGTTTTTGGTATTTTTAAAACCAACTTTATCCATTAAAGCCACAAAATTTTTCCCATCCGGGAAGGCCGCTACCGATTCGGGCAGGTAACTGTAGGCACGGGCATCTTTAGAGAAAAGCTTGCCAATACCGGGTGTGATGTAGTTAAAATAGAAGTTATACAACTGCTTTACGGGGAAGGCCTTAGGCTTGCTAAATTCCAGTATCACCGCTTTGCCGCCCGGTTTTATTACCCGCAGCATATCGGCCAGGCCAGTTTCCAGATTCTCGAAGTTGCGTACACCATAAGCTACGGTAAGCGCGTCAAACTCGTTATCGGTAAAAGGCAGTTTTTCCGAATCGCCCAGTTTTACTTCAAATTTATCGCTCAGGTTACGTTTGATGATTTTTTGCTGCGCGATATCCAGCATGCCCTGCGAGATATCAACCCCAACAATTTTTTCGGGCTTCAGGATAGATAAGGCCTCGAAGGCAAAATCGCCTGTACCGGTAGCCACGTCCAGTATGCGGGCGGGCTTATCCTTTTTCAGCTCATTAATAGCCTTTTTACGCCAGATAATATCAATCCCCAGCGACATGAAATGGTTCAGGAAATCGTAAGTTTTGGCTATGTTGTTAAACATATCGGCCACCTGTTCTTTTTTGGTGGTATCGTTATCCTGGTAGGGCGTAATGGTTTTGCTCATCAACTGCAAAGATAACAGAAAACCCCCTAACCCCCTAAAGGGGGAAAGGATTTCGAAATTCGGATGTTCAATTTCGGATTTAAGCATTTGCACATCTGCATATTCTCGCATTTGCACATCAGTTCCCCCTTTAGAGGGTTAGGGGGCTCCTCACCGTCCGCTGCTCTATTCTTTTCTCGTAATTACTGCCCTGAAATATCCGGTGCACATAGATGCCGGGGGTATGGATATGATCCGGATCCAGTTCGCCGACGGGTACCAGTTCTTCTACCTCGGCAATGGTTACTTTGCCGGCCATCGCCATTACGGGGTTAAAGTTGCGGGCGGTTGAGCGGTACACCAGGTTGCCTGCCGCATCGCCTTTCCAGGCTTTTACTATGGCAAAATCAGCATCGAAGGCCATCTCCATCAGGTAATCTTTACCGTTAAAGTTGCGCACTTCCTTACCAATGGCTACCTCGGTACCAATACCGGCGGGAGTAAATATGGCAGGCATCCCATACCCGGCCGCCATGCAGCGGGTGGCTAAAGTACCTTGCGGAATGAGTTCTACCTCCAGTTCGCCACTCAACAACTGGCGCTCAAACTCGGCGTTTTCGCCCACGTACGATGAAATCATCTTTTTTACCTGGCGTTGCTTCAGCATCAGGCCAATGCCAAAATCATCAACCCCGGCATTGTTAGATATGCAGGTTAGGCCCGTCACCTTTTTCTTCACCAGCGCGGTAATACAGTTTTCGGGCAGGCCGCATAAACCAAAGCCGCCCAGCATTAGGGTTGCACCATTTTGTATATCCCGGATGGCTTCATCCGCGCCGTTCACTACTTTATTCATAATTGGTCATTGAGTCATTGGGTCATTAAGTCATTGCCCGGGTGGCAATTATTAACAACCCCACAAAGTTAGCAAGGTAACTACTACAAAGTATATTGGCATGCAATTTATATTTTCCTAATTTCGATGCATGGTATTTAGTCATGCAATAATGACTTAATGACCCAATGACTTAATGACCTGAAATGAACTTACACACCGTAGATACCGGCTTTTTTAAATTAGATGGGGGCGCCATGTTTGGCGTGGTGCCTAAGGCTATCTGGCAAAAAACCAACCCTGCCGATGATAATAATCTTTGCACCTGGGCCATGCGATGTCTGCTGGTAGAGGATGGGAACCGACTGATATTAATTGATACCGGCATAGGCAATAAGCAAAGCGAAAAGTTTTTTAGCCACTACTACCTGCATGGCGATGCTACACTTGATAATTCACTGAAAAAGCTGGGCTTTCACCGCGATGATATTACCGATGTATTTTTAACCCACCTGCACTTTGACCATGTGGGCGGCGCGGTTGAACGTACCGGCGAAACCTTTGCCCCGGCCTTTAAAAACGCCACATATTGGAGTAACGATAAACACTGGAACTGGGCTGTTTATCCTAACGAGCGCGAGAAAGCATCTTTTTTGAAAGAGAATATTATGCCGATACAGGAAAGCGGTCAACTGAAATTGATTGATGTGCAGGATGGCGTTCAGTTTACCGATAATTTTAACGTGCGCTTTGTATCCGGCCATACCGATAGTATGATGCTGCCGCTGATCAGTTACAAGGGTAAACAAATCCTGTACATGGCCGATCTGCTGCCATCTGTTGGGCACCTGCCTATCCCCTATGTAATGGCTTACGATATGTTCCCGCTGACCACGATGGCCGAGCGACATAAATACTGGGCCGAAGCTGTAGCAAACGATTACATTTTATACCTGGAACACGACCCCGTTAACGAATGCTGCACCTTGCAACAAACCGAAAAAGGAATCAGGTTGAAAGAGGCTTTTAAGCTGAGTGAGCTATAGTGGTTTAAATACCCGCCTTCATTAGAAAAGCCAGTAAGGTTGATACGGTGTTAATTAAACAATGCAGGGCCACGCCCCATACAAAACCATTTTTAAAGCGGACATAGGTTATGCCCCATCCTAATAATGCCTGGGGCAAAACAAATATGGGATATATCCATATCAGAGGCCAGTCCAGCGGCCGGTAATTAGCAATATGCATTAGTCCAAATAAACAAACGGAAGCGATGATGATTTGCCTTTTACGCTCATCGGGTATATCCAGGGGGCTTGCAGGTATCAGTATTGTGCACAAAGCAGCAATTACCAGGGCAACCGCTATCTCTATCCCGGCTTTCAGCATAATCATTTTAGGATGGAAGAATGCCCCTGCAAAATAAAATGCAGCTATTAATATAGCAGTAACTACGTGCCGTTTTTTAAAAGACAAGGCAAACCGGAATATCATTTCTTCAAACACCGGCCCTATTACACATATAAAAGCAAAGGCGTTAAAATACCCTACGCGTTTATAAAGCTGTTTAAACATTTCGCGATTTTCGGTATTCAGGCTTTTGTGATGCAATACCCCGGTAACAAACTTATCTGCTAATATTAAGATGGGCGCTACGGCAATAATGGTTAGTAATAATATGCCATAGGTTTTAAAAAAAGTGGCCAGCTTATTAATAAACGCGTCATTCCTGTCCAGGTATGGGTAGTTACTGATCGTAAATATTTCCTTTAGCATATATGCGGCTAAATATAGCTAATTCCCCTTTAGGGGTTAGGGGTATATTCCAGGATATCTCCCGGCTGGCAGTCTAAAGCATTGCATATCGCTTCCAATGTTTCAAAACGGATAGCCTTAGCCTTGCCTGTTTTAAGGATGGATAAGTTGGATAAAGTGATGCCTACCCTTGCGCTTAATTCGTTTAACGACATTTTGCGCCGGGCCATCATTACATCTAAATTTATTATGATCGGCATGGTTATATCGTTAAGTCTTGTTCTTGTTTTAACCTGTTGCCTTGTTTAAATGCCTCGGCTATAATAAACACCAGTATAGCGCTAATTAATGCCTCGAAACTAAACGCCGAAGTATTAACTACCTGCAATGGCGCATGTATCAACCTGCTATTTTCAAAATAAGTAAAACGCTGATAAACATAATCAGTTAAAGCGTATACCAATAAAAGTGAGGCTGTTTTACGGATCAGTTGCACGCACTGCTCATCGAACATATCACCATCACCAATTTTTTTGATAATGCGGTTAATGGTGATCGCTATTAGTACTAATATAGTCGCTATCCCGAAAACAAGAATAATATCAATGCCCGTCACCCAAAACGGCTTGGTATCAACTGCTTTGCTTAGCCGGATATGGGTATGGATAGTTGTATTTTGAAGCGTATAGTCGGGACTGATCCTTAACCCGCTATCCGGCTGATGGGTTAACAAATCGCCGTTTAAAACCACCGATACCAATGGGCCACGCTGCGCATTCCCGTTGCGGGCGGCATAATTGCCATCTTCATATCCTTCCTTAAAACCACGATAGAAATCGCCGGCAACATCCTGCAAAATAAGCAGGCCAAACACAATGTACACCAGGTATTGCAGCGCTTTAACTTTTTTCATTGTTATGTTAATTTTACATCAGCAAATTACCATTATATTTATTACAATTCAAAATAAATTTATTGTTTTACAATAAATAATTAATGCGTATATTTTAGATGAATATAAATACATTGTAAAATCACTTGTATTAGTCAAAACGAGTTACTATTTTTCGTAACAATTGCTTACCTTTGCACGTTCTATTCTTAAATCAAAAGAATCGAGGTATATTTAATAGATGAGACAACTCAAGATAACCCAATCCATCACCAACCGTGAGTCGCAGTCGCTGGACAAATATCTACACGAGATTGGTAAGGTTGACCTGATTACTGCCGAAGAAGAAGTAATTCTTGCACAAAAGATCCGCGAAGGCGACCAGGCCGCGCTGGAACGTTTAACAAAAACTAACTTACGCTTTGTTGTATCAGTAGCAAAACAATATCAAAACCAGGGGCTTACCCTTGGCGATTTAATTAACGAAGGCAACTTAGGTTTAATTAAAGCGGCAAAACGTTTTGACGAAACCAAAGGTTTCAAATTTATATCCTACGCTGTATGGTGGATCCGCCAGTCGATTTTGCAGGCTATTGCCGAGCAATCGCGTATTGTGCGTTTACCGTTAAACCAGGTAGGTTCGTTAAGTAAGATCAGTAAAGCATTCAGCAAATTAGAGCAGGAGTACGAGCGTGAGCCTTCGCCGGAAGAATTGGCTGATATGCTGGAAACCACAGTTGATAAAATATCAGATACCCTAAGCAACTCGGGCCGCCATGTATCTATGGACGCGCCGTTTGTACAGGGCGAAGAAAATACTTTGTTAGATGTATTGGAAAACAAGGAGCCCAATACCGATTCTATCCTGATCAACGAATCATTATCGGAAGAGATCAAGCGTTCACTATCTACCTTAACCGAGCGCGAGCGCGAGATCATTGTATTATTCTTCGGATTGGGTACTAATCATCCCCTATCATTAGAAGAAATAGGAGAAAAATTTAATTTAACCCGCGAAAGGGTAAGGCAAATTAAAGACAAAGCACTGCAACGATTACGACATACCAGCAGGAGTAAGATCCTGAAATCATATTTAGGTTAACACCAAAAGGCTCCGTAAAACGGGGCCTTTTTTATGCATAAGCAATTACCTATTGCACCCAAACTATATGTAAGTACCAGACCGAACTAAAAATATGATTTAATTATAGCTTAAAGTTGTAATATTATTTTTAACTTTGCTGATATTTATAACCTAAGTATATATATATTCAAGTTTTTTTCCCGATATATATAGCTCTTTTGGATATATTTATTCTCTAATTAACTATTGATAAACTAACTCAGGGTCCAAATTATATGAAAAAACATATACTCATATTAGCTATATCGCTGTCATTCGGTTTGAGTGCCTGTAAAAAAAATGCAGAAACCACACAGATTGTTCCTACTGCCAATAATACCGAACTGGTTGTAACAGCAGAAAACACCTTAAATGTTGAGAGTGTTAAAAACCTGCCCAGTCAGGATTTAAAAAGAGTTGCCTTCGGTTTATTAAAACCAATAGAAAAATATTTATTGTGGCTGGATAATATTAAAACTGTATCGGCAGATTTTACCCCACAGCAAAAAATAGTGACCGCTGAATTAATCGCTTTTTTATCTCCGCAGCTTTTCACTACAGAAAAAGCTACTCCGGCAATGAATGAAATGCGTGATAAATGGCTTGCAAAAGCCGAAAAAGTATTTACTGGAGACCAAATCCGGGCTTTAGCCTATCAGGTTTTTATCAGTACTGATAAAAAAGCCCAGGTTGCAATTAATGCAGTAGAAAGTGGCCTGCCTAACTGTAATTGCAACAGCGGCGCGGTTTACACTTGTATACGTAATGTTAGTTTTTGCCCGACAGATAAGCTTTCAGGCGATTGTAAAAACCCTACCGAACATGGATGCGGTTTTGTTTATGGGTATGCTTGCGACAATATATGTTTAACACCAAACGGAGATTAACTGGAAAACACGTATGGACTTGCATTTTATTATTAATATATTGTATTTTAATAAACTGTAATAATTCATCAAAAACTGTGGAAAGTAAGGCTATTGATTCGCTTTATAATGCAGGACAACTAAAACCAACAGATACCCTTTTAAAACACACATTCTTTATTAAAAGCACGGGCGATGGCGACCTGAAGATTGACAGTGTGGTTACCTCATGCGATTGCGTTACCATTAACTGGCAAAAAACAACTATAGCACCCGGCAAATCAGGTTTCATCAACGTTGCTGTTAAACCAAATTTTGATGCAAAAGGAGAAATGGTAAAATATGTGATGGTGCGTACAAACGCTACAACTCCTTTAACCGTTTTTAAAATCTTTTTTAAACTGTAGCACGTATAAGGTAATACGCGCTTAGGTTTTAAATAAATCAATAGCCAATGCCTTCTTTTTATACGCTATCTAAACAATGAAAAAAATACAGATTTCAATTATCATCTTATTGGTCGCTTCAATATTCCTGGAGTTTTTAGTTGGCCCAATTCGCGGCTATCTTACATTACCCGGCATACAGGCACTGGAAGTATGCGCCGCTGCTGATTTTTTGATTTATGCGTTAACCACACTATACTTTTTATCTAAGTATAAATCCGATTTAAGTCAAATTCAAATCATTGGCCTCATGGTTCTTGGCCTGATGTTATTTGAGGTTCCGATGAGATTAGTTAGCATAAGCGGAACTTTATTTACCATTCCAGAATTATTGATGCGCATATCAGGCATTGGTGCCGGCTACTTTTGGTATGAACGCAGAAGATTGATCCATAAAATCAACTTATCTGTAGCAGTATTGATCCTACTATTCACATTAGCGTTCGGGTATGACCTTTGGATGAAAAAATTGCAATATGGAAATTTTACCGGAAGTGTATCGCTAAAAGGCCCCGGAAGCATTTACCTTAAAGATAAAAACAATAAAAATATAAAAATAGAGAAGGGCAAACTGGTAGTTATGGATTTTTGGTTTGTTGGCTGCGGATCTTGCATGGTGGAATTTCCTGTGTTTCAAAAAGTGTATACCAAATACAAAAACAACTTAAATGTTCAGTTTTATAGCGTTAATCAACCTTTCAAATATGATAAGGATGTAGATCGGTTTAAACTACTAACAGATATAGGATATGATTTCCCTATGGCTGTTTGCCCAGACCGGAGCCTTGTAAAAGAATTAGAAGTTGCCGTATATCCAACCATTATTGTAATAGATACTAATGGAAATATCGTATTTAAAGGCGATACACAAAACCTGGAATCGGCACTTAAACTATATTTATAATAGATAATATACAACCTGCTGCCGAAAGTAAAATCACAATAAAAATATCCGATTATGAAAATTGTATTCTGCACAGCCATTATATTCTCCTTTCTTATTATCAGTTGCACCAATTCAGGTACCGGGAAAGCTAACAACCAACTGAACAGCTACAAGCCGGATACCGCTAAATTTACTAATGAATTAGCAAAAGAACTGGCGTCAAACCCGGATAGTTTTACTTACAAGCTGGAAAAGTATTTTGTTAAAAAAAACCGCGAATACTTGAATATTAATATTGAAAGGCAAAGCTTTAGAGCATCAGTTGCGGTATTGGTAAACAACTGGGATAAAATGAAAGGCATTAAACGTACCAAAGGCATAGGCTATTCGGGCGCCGAACTGAAAGGCCTGAAACTTACGCTTTCATCAGCCGGGCATACTGGTTTTGTATATCAGGACCTGGATCAGGTTATCGACTAAAAATCAACATTCATAAAAAAGAGGCGATACGTTTAAAACGTATCGCCTTTTTCATTTATATCTTCCGGACTATCCGTCTTTCCGACTTCCGGACTTGTATTTAACTCAATTTCCCTAATGCTTCTTTTATCCTTCTAACCGCCTCAATTAGTTTGTCCTCGGCAGCCGCGTATGATATACGGATAGATTTCGGATCGCCGAATGAATCGCCGCCTACGGTAGCTACGTGGCCTTCTTCCAGCAGGAAGATGCTCAGATCGTCCGAATCGTTAATGGTTTTGCCATTATAGCTTTTACCAAAAAACGAGGTTACATTCGGGAAAAAGTAAAACGCGCCTTCGGGCAGGTTTACGGTTAAACCGTCAATATCGCTTAACAGTTTGTAAACAATATCGCGGCGCTTTTCAAACTGCTCGCGCATTTGCAGTACCGAGGCTAAGCCACCCTCGTAAGCGGCCGTACCGGCGCGTTGAGTGATGGAGCAGGTGCCCGATGTAATTTGCCCCTGCATTTTATCGCAAGCTACAGCAATGGCTTTGTTAGAGGCCGTATAACCTATCCTCCAGCCTGTCATAGCGTAAGCCTTACTAAAGCCGTTAATAATGACCACACGGTCTTTAATACTGTCAAACTGGGCAATAGATTCGTGCCCGCCAATGAAGTTAATATGCTCGTAGATCTCGTCGCTCAGGATGTATATTTCCGGGTGTTTTTCAAATACTTTGGCCAGGCCTTCCAATTCGGCTTTGCTGTATACGCTGCCCGTTGGGTTACATGGCGACGAGAACATGAACAGTTTTGATTTTGGCGTAATGGCCGCTTCCAGTTGTTCTGGTGTTATCTTAAAGTTTTGCTCAACCGTGGTATCAATAAAAACGCTTTTACCTTCGGCCAGCTTAACCACTTCCGAGTAGGATACCCAGTAAGGCGTAGGGATAATCACCTCATCGCCGGGGTTTACCAAACACAATACCGCGTTGGCAATAGCCTGTTTGGCACCGGTAGAAACTACGATCTGGCTTGGATCATAATCCAGGTTATTTTCATCCTTCAGTTTTTTTGATATTGCTTTGCGCAGATCTGGATAACCCGCTACAGGGGTATAATAGGTAAAATTATCGTCCATGGCCTTCTTGGCCGCGTCCTTCACATGCTCGGGGGTATGGAAATCGGGTTCCCCGAAGCTTAAACTAATTACATCTACACCTTTAGCAGCTAACTCGCGGCCCATTTTGGCCATTTTTATGGTAGCCGATTCTGATAGGTTGTTAATCCGGTCACTTAATACGCTCATATCTTGAATTTTATTCTAATTGCGGCAAAGATAGTAAACAAGGTGAAAGGTAAAAGGAGAAAGGTAAAAGGTTAGGGTATAAAATCCACCTTCATGGCTTCCCCGCGTTAGGGATAGCAGTGGAAAGCCCACAGCGTGCGTGGGGTTGCGCCATGGCAAGGCGAGGACTTGTAACGGATAGCCCGGGCCGCAGGCAACGCCCTTGTTAGAGATTAGTTAATTGGAGATTAGAGATTTGTGTTACACTAACAAAACTAACCTACGATTAACTAATCTCTAATCACTTCACCAGTAAAGCAATGCCGGTGGTACTATTAACGTTTGTTCCCGCTTTTCACTGCAAGTCCTCATTACGCTGTGCTGCATTCCGGGCTTTCCGTTACAATCGGGTTTATTTTGAACGGCCCATCGCAAACAATTCCATTTTTAACGGTTATCCTTAAGGAATAAAACTAAATTTGCCGCACATATCCATCAGCTTTTGAACGATAAGAAAAACATCATCCTTGTAGCGCTAATTGTAAGCATAGTGCTTATGGCAGCTAAGTTTGCGGCCTATTTTATCACCTCATCAAACTTTGTGCTGACTGATGCCGCCGAAAGTATTGTGAACGTAATTGCCAGCGCCTTTGCCTTTTACAGCATCTATCTTACCTCGCAGCCAAAGGATATTAACCACCCTTACGGGCATGGCAAGGTGGAGTTTTTTTCGGTTTTTATTGAAGGCACACTCATCGGCATTGCAGGTATTGCTATCCTCATCAAATCAACCTACAGTATATTTTATCCTAACCAGATCCATCAGTTGCTAACCGGCGCCATTATTATTGGTGCAACCGGTGCCGTTAATGGCGGCCTGGGTTATTATATGATCAGTAAGGGTAAAAGCCTGCGCTCCATTACCTTAGAAGCCGACGGCAAACACCTGATAACCGATATGGTAACCAGCGGTGGTTTAGTATTGGGTTTGGCTCTTATTTATTTTACCAAATTATTATGGCTGGATAGTGTATTATCTATTGGTGTTGGTTTATATATTACATTTAGCGGATACAAACTGGTGCGCCGGTCGGTAGGTGGTTTGATGGACGAGGCTGATTTTGATTTGGTGAACAACGTGATCAGCATACTCAATGATAAGCGCAAACCCGAATGGATAGACGTACACAACCTGCGTGCCCAAAAATATGGGTCGGAGCTGCATATTGATTGCCACCTGACGCTGCCTAACTACTTCGACCTGAACCGCGTGCACGAGGAAGTGCGGCAGGTAGACCTGCTGATTAATAACGAGGCGCATATTAAAACCGAATTTTTTATCCATACCGATCCATGCCTGCCTTATTGCTGCCACTATTGCAGCATGCCCAACTGCCCTATCCGGGCCGAGGCTAAGCGGATAGATATCCCCTGGACCATGGTGAACCTGACACGCAACAAAAAACACTTTGAGTAATGTATAACTTTAACGTACGTGTATACGGCTTATTGATAAACGACCGCGACGAGGTTTTGCTAAGTGACGAGGAGGAATACGGCCATCGCTTTATCAAATTCCCCGGCGGTGGACTGGAATACGGCGAGGGTTTACTGGAAGGCCTGAAACGGGAATTTATAGAAGAATGCCGGGCCGAAGTAGAGATCGTCAGTCATTTTTATACTACGGATTTTTTTGTAAAATCGGCCTTTAACGATTCGCAGATCATCAGCGTTTATTATATAGTAAAAAATGTAAGTCCGCTTGATCTGTCGTTTAAAGTTATCCCTTACGATTTTGACGAACTGAGTGATATTATGCAGGCTTTCCGTTGGGTAAAGCTAAGTGAATTAACGGAGGATGATGTGACCTTCCCTACGGATAAACATGTGGTGAAGATGTTGAAAGAAAAATAACGCGCAATCGCTCGGCTCCAGCCGAGTGATGCTATTGCCCGGCCTCCGGCCGCAGTAATGCAGCATGTTTGAATTAAAACGGCCAGAGGCCGGGAAATAATTGTCACTCGGCTGGAGCCGGGCGACTGCAATCTTAACAATTAGGACAATGACCCTAACCGAACGCGACCGAAAAGTTATCTGGCATCCCTACACGCAGATGCAGACTGCCCTGCCGCCTATCCCCATTGTAAAGGGAGATGGCGCCCTGTTGTTTGATGAGAACGGCAAGGAGTATATCGACGCGGTATCATCCTGGTGGGTAAATATCCATGGGCATGCCAATAAATATATTGCCCAAAAGGTAGCCGAGCAATTGCTGCAACTGGAGCATGTCATCTTCGCCGGGTTTACGCATCAGCCCGCCATTGAGTTGGCCGAACGCCTGTTGGCCATTTTGCCAAACAACCAGGCTAAGGCTTTTTACTCGGATAACGGATCGACCGCAGTTGAGGTTGCTATAAAAATGTGCCTGCAATACTGGCATAACCAGGGCATTAAACGCCCTAAAATATTGGCATTTAAAAATGCCTACCACGGCGATACCTTTGGGGCTATGGCGGTGAGCGGACGCAGCGCTTTTACGGCGGCATTTGATAGTTTGCTGTTCGAGGTAGAGTTTATCGATCTGCCTGCGGCCGATAACATGAAGCAGATCAAATCCCGCATCTCCTACCTGCGCAGCGAACTGGCTTGCTTTATTTTCGAGCCGCTGGTACAAGGCTCGGCAGGGATGGTGATGTACGATGCTGCTTGCCTGAACGAAATAATGGAACACTGCAAAGCCGAAGGCATATTAACCATAGCCGACGAAGTGTTTACCGGCTTTGGCCGCACGGGCAAACCTTTCGCCTGTGATCATATCCGGGAACAGCCCGATATCATGTGCTTCAGCAAAGGGCTTACGGGGGGTACTATGGCTTTTGGTTTAACCACCTGCACGCAAAAAATATACGATGCCTTTTTATCGGAAGATAAAATGAAAACACTTTTTCACGGGCATTCGTATACGGCTAACCCGGTCGCCTGCGCGGCAGCTTTGGCCAGTTTAGATCTGTTTTTAGCACCCGAAACCGCTCTTAATATCAAGCGGATTGCCAATGCACATCAGGCTTTTGCAGCTAAAATAAAAGATCACCCCAAAATAAAAACTATCCGGCAAACCGGCACCATACTGGCAATGGAATGGCAGACGGGTGAAGGCACCTCCTACTTCAGTGCGTTACGGGATAAATTGTATAAATACTTTTTAGATGCCGGGATCATTTTGCGCCCGCTGGGTAATGTGATCTATATTTTACCGCCGTATTGCATTACTGATGCGCAGCTCAACTATATTTACAGCAAAATTGAACAAGCTTTAAGTGAAGTCGGAAAGATAAAGCAGTCGGAAAGTCCGGAAGACGGTAAGTCCGAAAGATATTAGTCCATAAAACGCAAGCATATCATCTTCCGGACTTTCGGTCTTTCCGACTTTCCGGACTAATTAAACCATCTTACGGACTTTCGGTCTTTCCGTCTTCCGGACTAATAAAATTATATGAGCACCCAATTACCATCCCTATTAAATACCATAGTTAATAACGATACACTGCATGCCCGCTGGTTAAATACGCTTTCGCTGATGGAGAACACCGGCGCGCGTAAAATCTCTGCCAGCGAGGACCCGCTTACGGTTACCTATATCATATTAAAGCACGCGGCCGAAGAGCACCGCCACGCTTTCTATTTAAAAAAACAGATCGAAAAGTTCCCCGACATTAGCTGCCCTACCTACGCGGGCGAATACTTGCTGGCCCCTGCTTACAGCAAATACTATTTGAACCAGTTAGATGTACAGGTTTGCCGTTATTTAAAATCAGAATTAAACTTAATCGGCGCGCAGCTACGCTTTGCCGCCTACCTGCTGGTAACTTATGCCATTGAGGTACGGGCCGATGAACTTTACCCTGTTTACCAGGATGTGCTGGACGCTGTAAAAAGCAAAGTGAACGTTAAATCCATCATCCTGGAAGAAGAAGGGCATCTGGAAGAAATGATTAACCAGTTAAAGCAATTCTCGCCCGAGTGGGAAAAACACGCGGCAGTTGCGGTAGAAATTGAAACAGGATTGTTTAATAACTGGATACAAGGATTGAGCGACGAATTAGCCCGGGCTTAACAGCTTGCAATATCCGATAAAAAGAGAAAGCCGCTTTGTTTAAAGCGGCTTTCTCTTTTTATCATATTTTTTATTGCATGGCTAATTATCTTTTGCCACCCAAAGCTTGCAAATCGCTCATGCTAATGCGGTCGAATCCTGCTGGTATACCAAATGTACCGGCCGGCGTTTTTTCTTCGCTAATGGCTTTAAATGTTACACTAACAGTGGTACCCATTTGGTAAGTAGTAAACTGTACCGGGAAACCACCTACTTTACTATAAAGATGGTTTATGCCATTATATGGTGTACTAATATCGTTGGTGATCCACACATCAAAACTGCTACCGCTTTTTGGGTCTTTAGCTACAACTTTCTTACAGTTAAAGCCGGCTATCTGCTTGGTTTCGGTTGTTGGTGTAAAAGCCAGTACAGGCATTGCTGCTTTACCATCCTCTATTTCGGCCGGGGTAGCAACCGCTGCCTTTTTCATGCCGGCAACTGGTACATCTACCAATACAGCCAGGTAATCACCGTCGCCTGCTGTTAAAATGCTGATTTTTGCCGGCCCGGCCTGTGATACCGTTACATTGCTATCTGCCTTAAAATAAGTTTTGGTGTCTGTGGCACCCTGCGGGCCGCTTACAGTATAGGTAATTACACCTTCTTTATAAACTTTTTGGGCTTTTGCCGTAATTGATGTTGCCAGCAAAGCTATGCCTGCGGCAACGGTTAATAGTTTTAATTTCATAATATAGTTGATCAATTAATTAACACGTGATATAACAAATATAAATATTTACGTGTTGTTATGCTATTCAGACTGGATAATTAACGATTTGTTACGTTTCAGCAGGTACATTTTTTTGTCATCTTTCTTAATTGCTGATTGTAAAAGGCTTAGGGTTTTATCGCTGTTGCCGGCATCTACTACCAGTGTTGTATAATCATATAACCGGTTAATTTTATTTGCACTGCCATGGGGATTACCGGTCACAAATAAATAATCGGCCTTTACTTTAAAGGGGAAATCAATTGGTGTGACCTGGCTTATAATTACCATATCCTTATCCAAAAATCGGACTAGTTGCCCACGCTTCGCCATAAAAGCGGTAACCGTATCCTTATTAAAGGGGATAACCGCCACATCCTTTACCCGGCCACTATCCAAACAAGGCTGAATGGAATAACGATAAACTTTATCTGTATCGGCTAAATCGGTAATCAATACAGCCTTGCTACCCTGCTTAAACAATATAGCCGAATGTTTCTTCAGATTAAAAAAAGTGATATTATCCGACCGCATTCCCGCTATCCTTTTTGCGCTAAGGCTGATAGATAAAATGAGTGTCAAACCCAAAACTATTTTTAACAGACCTGGCTTTTTATAATAACACAGGCCAAACACCAATATCATGATGGCGAATAACAACACACACTCGCCCCGGCTGATCCAGATCTTCCCCATAGATGCATAAGGTGATTGCTCGATGATATGCAAACCTTTATTCATTATCAGGATGGTATGTTCTAACACGTAAGCTACAGGCTTTATCAGTACAGGCGCTCCTGTTTGGGCAACCACCAGGTAAGTTATACCGGCACACATAATGATAAACGAAGGCAGCAGGATAAACAAATTACTCAGCAAAAAACAAACCGGGAACTGGTGAAAATAGTAGGCGCTCAGCGGAAAGGTAATGGACTGCGCTGCAATAGAAGCCGAACAATACAGCCACAGTTTATCCAGCCATTTATTTTCAATCTCCAGCCAATGATAAATTATAGGCTGAAAAACAATTAACCCGCCAACTGCCAGATAGGATAGTTGAAAACCCACATCGGTAATTAAAAAGGGGTCGGATAATAAAATAGCAAAAGCCGATACCCCCAGGATATTCAAACTGTTAATACGCCGGTTATACGTTTTACCAATAATGATCATGCTGATCATTACTGCAGCCCTGCACACCGCAGGCGATAATCCCGTAAGCAGTGCATAGTACCAGATTATCGCAATAGTCAGAACTGCTTTAAACACCCTCCCATGCCTCCATCTGTCCATAAAACCCAGCAGCCAGCCTATCATTAAAAATATAATAGCCACATGCGCCCCCGAAACCGACAATACATGGATAGTACCTGTTTTTGAATAAGCCTGCAAAATATCGTTATCCAGTTCGGCTTTGTAACCTAATATCAGGGTTGATGCCACCGCGATAGCTTCCGGACTGTGCAGGTGCTGCTTAAACTGCCTAACCAGTTTCTGCCGTAATTGCAGTGCATACGCAATGACCGGGTTACCTGCCCCCCTGTTAACTACCAACACATCCTGCGGATTAACAAAGGCCTGCATGTAGATATCCTGATGTGCCAGGTATTGCTGATAATTAAACTCGGCCGGGTTAAAGGGCGGATCGATGGGGTTATACTTAGCCGGGATCAGCAACTCATCGCCATAATTAACAGCCTGGGCATGGGCGCTATCGGTACGCATAATGAGTAACAGGGTACCGCTTAATCCGCGTTTAATACCTTTGTTATCGCCCTGTTCTGCAACTGCGGTAAAACGCAGGAAATTGTTTTTAAACTGTGGCTCGCTGTTTACTTTTACCAGTAGCATATCCGCGGGATATCTGGCAAAATATGTATCACGGTTGCGGCTATCGTAATTAAGTACGCATGCTGCACCAGCCAATACCAGCAAAATATGTGATAAGATACCCCCTACCCATTTAGTTTTGTGCAGCTTGGTTTGCTGATAAAACAAGTTCAGGGCAATAAAGCCCGCTAATAAAATGAAAAAGGAAATGATGATCAGCGCCTGATATCCGGCCGTATTAAAGGTTAAGGTCAGCGCTATCCCCGCCAGGAAAGGGAGCAGATAAACAACAAAAGGGATCTCGCCTTTATGGCTGGCTAACATGGTGACAGGTTATGCCCATAAAATTAAGAGATTAATTAGAAAAGGCAAAATAACTTGTCATTGCGAGCGATAGCGTGGACAACCGACCAAAGGGAGTTCATTAATTCCTTTGAAACCAAATACACCATTAATAATCCCGTTGTAAGTATTTCGGCGATGCATAGTTACGGGATTGCCACGTCGCGCCTGCGCACAATCGCCCGACTGCTCCTCGCAATGACAGGATGTTAGTATCACCACTACATTTGCTCGCGCACCTCCAGTAAAAACTTTTTCAGGTTTTCCAGGGTGTTAATTACGTTTTGGGTGTCTTTGGTATCGCCGATATTATTTTTCAGATGGTCCTTAGCGCCGTTGAGCGTATACCCCTTATCGCGGATAAGGTGGAAGATGATCTTCAGGTTCTCCACATCTTCGGGGGTGAAATAGCGATTGCCTTTCTTATTTTTTTTGGGCTGCAAAATATCAAACTCGCGCTCGTAATACCTGATGAGCGACTGGTTCACATCAAACATGGCCGATACTTCGCCCATGGTATAATACATTTTGCTAATCTCCCTTTCTTTATAAGGCATACGCAAATGTAAAGCATAATTTCCAAATTGCATACGCTCATTTTTTGATATCATCATATATCATTAGTCTATAGTAATTGCCTGCATAAAGGCTTAAATAATATCATAAATACAACCTTCAGCTATGCGTTGTGGATATTTTAATATACATTAAACCTTTAAATGCCGTTAAATGTATTTTAAACACATATTTTTGTTATCTAAATTTTTTTTTAATAAAAAAACAATTTAGATTAGCTTAAACAAACAATAAACCTCAACTATTTAAAGGAGTAACTTAAAATGAAAAAATTTACGGAAGTGAAGAACCTGATCGCATCGCTGGAAGCGGATGCCGAAAAATTTTACAGCAAAGGCAACAGTGCCGCCGGTACGCGTGTGCGTAAAGGTATGCAGGACTTGAAAAACTTAGCCCAGGCTATACGTTTAGAGGTTCAGGAAGCTAAAAACAAAGCGTAACCCGAAAAGATCCGCTTTACCAGATATAAAAAAACCGGCTTAAATGGGAGCCGGTTTTTTTGTCTTTATAATATCCGCTTGTTTTAGGCAAGCATTTTTTGCGCTCCTATTTTTTGGGTTTCGCTGATGATGGCGCCGGCGGTTTTGCTGCTTACCTGCACCAACGGCAATCGTACCACATCGCCGCAGATCTCCAACTGTTTCAACGCGGTTTTTACACCGGCCGGGCTGCCTTCGCAAAACATCAGGCGGGTAAACTCAACCAGGCTTAAATGCAGTTTGTTGGCAGCCTGATAATCGCCCTGAAGGCACAGGCGCACCATATCTGACGATGGCCTTGGCAACGCGTTGCCCACAACCGAAATATGCCCTACTGCACCCATAGCTATCATAGGCAGGGTAATGGCATCATCGCCCGATATCAGCATAAAATCCTGGGGCTTATCGCGCAGGATCTGACTGAAGATATCAAAATTGCCCGAAGCTTCCTTAATACCAATAATGTTTTTAAAACCATGTGCCAGGCGCAGGGTAGTTTCGGCGCTGATGGTGCTGCCGGTACGGCTGGGTACGTTATATAATATAATGGGTAGTGTCGCATTTTCGGCAATAGCCTGGTAATGCTGGTAAATACCCTCCTGGGTAGGCTTATTATAATGCGGACTGGCCGACAGGATAGCATCGTAACCCGTAATGTTAAAGTTACGCACCTGTTCTACCACCTCGTAAGTGTTATTACCGGCTATACCGGCTACCAGGGGCACACGCTTATTTACGGTTTCGGCAGTAAACTCAAATACCTTCTGTTTCTCGGTGGCGTTTAAGGTCGCGCTTTCGCCCGTGGTACCAAGGGATACCAGGTAATCTACACCGCCATCAATTAAATGGTTGATCAGGGTTTTTAAACCCGTGTAATCAACCTGTCCGTCTGCCTGAAAAGGGGTTACCATAGCTACCCCGGTTCCGTAAAATCTGTTCATTAGCGTAATAAAGCTGCTAAGATAGGAATTAGTGAGGAAGTGCGAAAGTGCATAAGCATAAAGGACAGGAAATTGTAATGTGCGCGTTCGGGCATGCTCCAACTATGAACACCTGAATGCGGCAAGTTTTAACCGGGAAACTAATAGCTGATCACTATTTCACCGGGCCCGTTAGCCACAACCCTATCTTTTACATTTACAAATCCATGGAATACCAGTTTCAGTTGATTAAACCTGGATACAAACTTTCCGGCTACAGCCGATAAACTGATCTTGCCGCCACGAGGGTCGAAACTAATGGTGCGTTTATAATAGGCCTCCTGCTGATAGGCATAACTCACACCGTCGTCCTCATAATAGATGAATGATGATGGCTGCTTACTATTCCAGATATGGATCTGCAGGATACCATCGCCGGGTTCGCCTGTGTTTTGGATGACGTTTTGCATCGGAATAATAGCCCCGGCTTTTATAAATACCGGCAGATCGGTCAGCGGTGCATCCGCTTTGATCGCTTTATTGCCCGTGTATTTTTTATCGGTATTAAAACGATACCACTCGCCGGCTGGAAGATAAACTTTGGCAGTCCGCTCCAGGCTTGCTACGGGTGCAACCAGCATGTTATCGCCAAACATAAACTGGTTTTGATAGATATGATCGTACACATGTTCATCAAAGCTGTAGGCAATGGCCAATGTACGGCAAACCGGCAGGCCACTTTGGTGCGCCTGGTAGAACGACGAATAGATATAAGGCAGCAAGCGGTACCTTAGCTCGATATCCTTTTTAATAATCCGCTCGTTTTGTTTGCCCCAGCGCCAGGGCTCGCGCAGGGCGGTACCCAGCATAGAGTGGTTACGGAACATGGGCGTATATACCCCCAGCGAATTCCAGCGCACCATCAGTTCGGGTGTGGGGTTGCCGCTGAAGCCGCCAATATCTACCCCCGTAAATGCTACGCCGGTAATACCCAAACTGTTTACCAAACGGCAGCCTAACAGCATGTGCGCATCGTTAGCCGTATTATCGCCCGTCCACACGGCCGAGTAACGCTGAATGCCGCTATAAGCCGCGCGGGTAAGCACAAAGGGGCGCTTACCTTTTAACAGATGCTTAGTACCATTGTAAGTAGCCCGGCTCATTTGCATGCCATAGGCATTACGTACTTCGGGCATAAAATGCCCGCCAAATTTAACGATGTTGGGGATGTTTTGCCCCCAGGCCGCCGGCTCGTTCATATCGTTCCAAAAACCGGCTACTCCAGGTTCGGTTAGCGCGCTGAAGGATCTGCCCCACCAATCGCGCACTTCGGGGTTAAAAAAATCGGGGAAATGGCAGCGCCCGGGCCAAACCTCGCCGGTGTAGTTTTCGCCATCGGGATAAGTGGCAAAGTAATTATTGGCTATACCTTCGTCATATTGCTGGTAACCTTCTTCTATTTTAATGCCGGGGTCTACAATGGTCACCAGTTTAAAACCCATCTCTTTCAATTCATCCAGCAATGCTTTAGGGTTGGCAAAGGTTTTTTTATCCCAGGTGAAGATCTTGTAGCCGTCCATATAATCTATATCGCAATACAGCACATCGGCAGGGATTTTATGCTTGCGGAAGGTTTTGGCAAGGTCCAGCAGTTCGGCAGCGCTCATATAACTCCAGCGGCATTGCTGGTAACCCAGGCTCCATAGCGGGGGCATTTCCATACGACCGGTTAACCAGGTATAGTCTTTAATAATATCTGCTACGGTTTGTGCCCCAAAGAAATAGTAATTCAGGTCTCCCCCATCGGCGCCCAGCCAATATATGTGATGATCGGTACTGGCGCCAAAATCAAAAAACGAACGGTGGGTATTATCAAGGAACAAGCCATAGGTTAACCCGCCGCGCAAGCCCACAAAAAACGGGAAGGTTTTATATAGCGGGTCTGATTTGGGATGATAGTCTACCGCGTCGGTATTCCAGTTTACGTAGCTGCTTCCCCGCCTGTCCATGTTGCCGGTCTTTTCGCCCAGGCCGATAAAACGCTCGCCCGAAAACATTTTGCGATAGTTAGTTACCGTTTCGCCTTGCCAGATGGTACCAAAACGCTCCTCGTCGCCACTTAATAAAACACCGTCGGGTGTGTAGAAGTTAAAACGCAACGGGGCTTTAGTGATCCGCAGTTCCAGCTGACCGGTATGGATAGATACCTCATCGGCCGATTCATCATACCTGATATTCCCCTCGGCCTGCTGGATCACGGCGAAGGAATGATCATCGGCAAAGCTTTTACTGATGTTTACCCTGATAATGGTTGGCGAGTACACCCAAACCCGGGCTTCGGCATTTGGGGTTTTGATAAGGATGTAATTATCCCGCGGACTGATATGCTGTGTATTTCCGGCTAATTCTATCTGCATACCTAAAAGAACAGGCCCGGCAGTGATTGGTTTGGAAAAATGAGTGGTCGACATTTTTAGCGCCGGGAAAAGCAAGACTTAATACCTAATAGCTGCAAGGCAGGCCATCATGTAGATGAAAGGCTGCTATTTGTATACCAAAGGAGCAAAACCGCACATATCGCGATTTTACAGGTGTTATAGCTAATTATAGTACTTAGGTATACTTATACCGCGGGATGGTCTATTAGACAAAATTGGTGTTAAATAAAACTGTTGCTTTGGACATTGAAACAAATCAACAAACACAAATTAAAAAATCAAAACATTTAAATAACATGAAAACTTCAATCAAATCAGCCATCCTTTTTTCAGCTATCGCTTTATTATCAACCGGCGCTTTTGCATCAAACAAAATCAAAACCGATACCCTTAGCAACGAGATTACCGCTTCGGTTAGTTACTACGATAATACCTGCGGTGTAGATTTAAGCATTGATAAAGCCACCCAGGGCAATTCGATGGTGACCATTTATGATGCCGATGGAAATGTAGTACTGAGCGATCAGTTTACAGTGGATACTGATACCATTAATAAGAGTTATTTATTAACCGGCCTTACTGATGGCGATTATACGATTGAAGTAGCAACCGGCACCGAAGTTACCACCCATACCATACAACTGAACAGCGAAACAGCTGAACAAGCCTTTGCTTTTTAATATTTGCTCCCCTAATAATTTAAAAAAAATCCCGCCTTGTGCGGGATTTTTTGGTTTTATGCTAGTGCTATATTAAAGTCAGCCCGGTCAATTGCCGCGGAGGGCTGTTACTTTTTTTCTTGATAAAAAAAGTAACCAAAAAAATCAAGTCAAAAAAAAGCTTCCGCCCGCCCTGCTGTGGCAACTCCTCGCCGGAGGCGGTTGCCACAGGCATTCCCGCCAACGCGGGCCCGCTTTTTTGACAGGCCCCCGCTCCTGATCGGCCTCCGGCCGATTGGATTTGCTGCGTTTCTCACTCCCGACAGCGGTGAGGCTTCCGGAAAGATCGGGCAAAACGATGCTGGCTTGTGGGAGGAAAGGGGAAAGCGAATTTGCCTGAAGCGTGGACTTGCGCGAGCGAGAGCAGGGGCAAATTCTTGCGGCCCGTGGTTTTGCTCGATGCGAGCAAAGGCCTGTGCGGCAAAGGAAGCATGTCCGCTGTCTTGATTTTTGGTTACTTTTTATCAAGAAAAAGTAACAGCCCTCCGCAGCAATTGAGCGGACTGACGTTGATATGTGATGCAGAAACCCCTCCCTGCCACTACGCAGACTGCCGCACCCCTTGCTCCGCCGCTAAAGCTAAGGCGCACGCGGCCCAGGGGAGGGAACTGGATTGTGCCAGTTGCCTAATGACCCCATGATGCGCAGCTCAATAACAGCGCAGCGAATGACCAATGACGCATAGCGGAAATAACTATACATCATCTACCAAACCCTAAAACCCATAGATGAAAGCCCCGATTTAATATATCAACGCCCAAAAATGGGCCTAAAACCCCATTTTTTGGTAAAATAGTGCGTTTTGGGGTGTTGGTCGACTTATACCCGAAGGTGGTCTATTAGATATTTTCAGGTGAAATATTAGTTGTTCTTTTGATCATTGAAATAAACGAACAAAAAAATATTAATCACAAAAAAATTTAAATATCATGAAAACTTCAATCAAATCTTCAGCCTTATTAGTAGTATTAGCTTTATTAAGCACAGGTGTTTTTGCAGCCGGCAAAAAAGACAAAATCGAAAAAGACAAAATCGAAACTGCCGCCAGCAATAAAAAAGACGTTGTATTATTCACTGCCCTGTCACAGGATCGTGGCGTAGGTGTGATCATCCACAAAGCAGCCGCCGGTAAATCAGCCGTAGCCATTTTAGATGCCGATGGCAAAGCCATTATGAAAGATATATTAGCCAACAACAGCGACGACGTATTGAAAGGCTATGTATTAACCAATTTAGATAACGGTAAATACACCATCAAAGTAACTTCGAACAAGGTGGAAACCAACAGAGTTGTACATGTTTACACCGACGAGAAAAACCAAAAATCTTTCTTCTTTGAAATGTAATAGTTTATAGTTAGTAATAGTTAAAGTTTAGTTAAATGGAAAAATCCCGCACGAGGCGGGATTTTTTGTGTTTATACCACATCACAACTCACCACCATGTCATTGCGAGGAGCAGTGGGGAATGGTGCTGATGGGGCGACGTGGCAATCTCATAGGCAGCTCCGTGTTGCTTGTCCTATGGGATTGCCGCGCTATCGCTCGCAATGACAAGGGCCGTGGGTTTAGTTAAATGGAAAAATCCCGCACGAGGCGGGATTTTTTATGTTTATACCTCAATGTCATCTTGAATTTATTTCGGGATCCCACATTCAAGGCTGACCTGATGATAGGGTGCCGAAACAAGTTCGGCATGACAATTTATTTTTTATGCCCAAAGGTTAGCCGGGTACGTCCCGTTAGCTACCAGGTCTGATATACTTTTCTGAACTATTGGCTTATCTTCTTTATAAGTAACGCCAAACCATTTAGATGATGTTGGGATCACTTTAAAATCGGCTGTACCGGTTTTGATCAGTTCATCAGCCACCAGCGGGATAAAAAATTCGGCCTTAGGGTTGCTTTCGTTGGCATCAACAAAACGTTTAAACATTTCTTCGCTTTGTTTAAATACAGCCGGGGTAAAGCCCCAAAAGTTCATCGATACGCGGCTATCTGCAGATAGTTGGGTTTCACCGTTAGCGTCTTTGTAATATATATCACCGTCTTTCCAGTAAACTTCGGTACGCTCGGTAACACCAATCATATTGCCATTCTCGTCCATGTCGCAAACACCGCGCGATACCGAACCATACTCGGATAAGGTATTGCCTATCTCGTAACCCACCAGCGAGTAATGATCGTCGCGTACTTCACTGGTCAAAAATTTGGCCATCTTTTCAAAGGCATCGTAACCGTAATAATCATCGGCGTTGATCACGCAAAAAGGCTCATGCACCTGGTTGCGGGCGGCTAATACCGCGTGGGCTGTACCCCATGGCTTGGCGCGCTCTACAACTTTATCAATACCAAACTGGGTTAAGTCGTAACTTTGGAAAACGTAATCTGTTTCTACTTTACCTTGCAGCTTAGGTTCAAATATGCCTTTAAAACTATCCAGGAATTCCTCGCGGATGATAAAGGTTACCTTACCAAACCCGGCTTTAATGGCGTCATAAATAGAATAGTCGATAATAGTTTCGCCGTTAGGGCCAAAGCCGTCAACCTGTTTCATGCTGCCATAGCGACTGGCCATACCTGCGGCCAATATTAAAAGTGTTGGTTTCATTGTTATTTGAGTGATATGTTTTACTAAAGGTGATTATCTTTAAATAGTTTTTAAGTAACCGTATTTACATTGCTTTTTACACGATATCTTCCGGACTACTTTATGTAACGAAAATCCTGCCCTGCTTCAATATTCAGCAGTACTTCGTATATCAGGCTGATCACGTTGTCTACATCCTCTTTGTGGATCATCTCTACCGTGGTATGCATATAACGCAGCGGCAGCGATATCAATGCCGATGGTACACCGCCGTTCGAGTAAGCAAAAGCATCGGTATCTGTCCCGGTTGAGCGCGACGAAGCCTGGCGCTGGAACGGGATGCCTGCTTTTTCGGCAGTCGCTATCAGCAATTTGTTCAGGTTATTTTGTACGGCTGGTGCGTATGACACTACCGGGCCACGGCCGCAAGCCAGATCGCCCTGGGTGATCTTGTTGATCATCGGGGTTTGGGTATCATGTGTAACGTCGGTTACAATAGCCACGTTTGGTTTAATACGATGGGCTATCATTTCGGCGCCACGCAGGCCAATTTCTTCCTGTACGGCGTTTACAATGTACAGGCCAAAAGGCAGCTTCTTTTTGTTCTCTTTCAGCAGGCGGGCAACTTCGGCAATCATAAAGCCACCTGCGCGGTTATCTAAAGCGCGGCCAACATAGTAGCGGTTGTTCAGCACCATAAACTCATCCTCGTAAGTAATTACGCAGCCTACGTGGATACCCAATTCCTCTACCTCGGCCTTAGTGGTGCAGCCGCAATCCAGGAAAATATTTTTAAGCGTCGGGGCTTCTTCCTTTTCGCCGCCTAAGCGGGTGTGGATAGCGGGCCAGCCAAATACAGCCTTTACAATACCTTTATCGGTATGGATGTTCACCCTTTTGGATGGGGCTATCTGATGATCTGATCCGCCATTACGGATCACATAGATCAAACCATCGCTGGTAATATAGTTCACAAACCACGAGATCTCGTCGGCATGCGCCTCAATCACCACCTTGTATTCGGCTTTGGGGTTAATAACGCCAACGGCAGTGCCGTAATTATCTGTATAATATTCGTCTATATAGGGTTTAATGTAATCCAGCCACATTTGCTGGCCCATATATTCAAAGCCTGTAGGCGATGGATTATTAATATATTTTTCAAAGAAGGCAATGGAGTTATCGGTAACAACAGGCACATGCTGTTTCTGGTCTTTTATCTCTTCCGGTTTTTTCTTAGACATACGTATCCCGCTTTAAACACAGCGTGCGCAAATATAACAAAGCGGTTGATAATGCGATAATTAATCGGGCTGGAATTATGGAATTGATTTTACAGGTTATATCCCTGAGACTTCCGGACTTCCCGTCTTTCCGACTTCCGGACTTGCCTGCCTTCTGCCAACCTGTCACCACCCTGCGGTGCATTCCTGACGAAATAATCCCGCAAAAACGTCAGCAAGTGACAATTTTCTGCCAATATGATATTGGCACAACCATTGTTATTATAGCCTTGTTAAGTAATAATATAAGTAAAGGAAAAAATCAATCATATGTCTAAAATCATTGGAATCGACTTAGGAACAACAAACTCCTGCGTAGCAGTAATGGAAGGTAACGAGCCGGTAGTTATTGCCAATAGCGAGGGTAAAAGGACCACTCCGTCTGTAGTGGCGTTTGTGGATAATGGCGAGCGTAAAGTGGGTGATCCTGCAAAACGCCAGGCTATTACCAACCCAACCAAAACCATCTCATCAATTAAACGCTTTATGGGTAACCAGTTTAACGAGGTTACTAAAGAAGCCGAT
This sequence comes from Mucilaginibacter sp. GW821-FHT07H05, assembly GCF_059418485.1. Lineage (NCBI taxonomy): Bacteria > Pseudomonadati > Bacteroidota > Sphingobacteriia > Sphingobacteriales > Sphingobacteriaceae > Mucilaginibacter > Mucilaginibacter sp. GW821-FHT07H05. The sequence goes on along the minus strand of NZ_JBWKPY010000009.1, from coordinate 55,337 downwards.
CGCGTACCGTACAAAGTGGTTAAAGGTGATAACAACACCCCACGTGTAGAGATAGGCGACCGTAAATACACGCCACAGGAAATTTCGGCCATGATCCTTCAGAAAATGAAGAAAACCGCTGAAGATTTCTTAGGCCACGAAGTAACCGAAGCGGTTATTACCGTACCGGCTTACTTTAACGATGCGCAACGCCAGGCTACTAAAGAAGCCGGCGAAATTGCAGGCTTAACTGTTAAACGTATCATTAACGAACCTACTGCCGCTGCCTTAGCTTATGGCTTAGACAAAGCGCACAAGGACATGAAAATTGTGGTGTTTGACTGCGGTGGCGGTACCCATGACGTTTCTGTGCTTGACCTGGGCGATGGTATCTTTGAAGTAAAATCAACCGATGGTGATACCCACCTGGGTGGTGACGACTTTGACCAGGTAATTATCGACTGGCTGGCAGATGAATTTAAAACCGAAGAAGGTATTGACCTGCGTAAAGACCCGATGGGCTTACAGCGCTTAAAAGAAGCTGCCGAGAAAGCTAAAATCGAACTTTCCAGCACTACCCAAAGCGAAATTAACCTGCCATACATTACCGCTGTTGACGGTATGCCAAAGCACTTAGTTAAATCATTAACCCGTGCAAAATTTGAGCAACTGGCCGATAGCCTGATCAAACGTACTATTGAGCCTTGTAAAACCGCTTTGAAAAACGCGGGTTACAGCGTATCTGATATCGACGAGATCATCCTGGTAGGTGGTTCAACCCGTATCCCTGCTATACAGGAAGCGGTACAGAAATTCTTCGGTAAAGCCCCTTCAAAAGGTGTTAACCCTGATGAGGTTGTGGCTATAGGCGCCGCCATACAAGGTGGTGTTTTAACCGGCGAAGTGAAAGATGTGTTACTGTTAGACGTTACCCCATTATCATTAGGTATCGAAACCATGGGTGGCGTAATGACCAAACTGATCGAGTCGAACACTACTATTCCGACCAAAAAATCGGAAGTGTTCTCGACCGCTTCAGACAGCCAGCCATCTGTAGAGATCCATATTTTACAGGGCGAGCGCCCAATGGCTGCGGCTAACCGCACCATAGGCCGTTTCCACCTGGATGGTATCCCACCTGCACCACGCGGCGTACCACAGGTTGAAGTAACTTTTGATATTGACGCTAACGGTATATTGCATGTATCGGCTAAAGATAAAGCAACCGGTAAAGAGCAGAAGATCCGTATCGAGGCTTCTTCGGGCTTAACCGATGCCGAGATCAAGAAGATGAAAGATGAAGCTGAAGCAAATGCAGAAAGCGACAGGATAGCCAAAGAGGAAGTTGAAAAACTGAACTCGGCCGATGCCCTGATCTTCAGTACCGAAAAGCAACTGAAAGAGTACGGCGATAAAATTCCTGCTGATAAAAAAGGCACTATCGAAGAAGGCCTGAAAAAACTGAAGGATGCTTATGCTGCCAAAAACCTGGCTGATATTGAAACTGCCCAAACAGAACTGAATGCCGCATGGCAGGCTGCTTCTGAAGACATGTACAAAGCATCAGCTGATGGCGGCGCGCAACCAGGCCCCGATGCCGGCGCGCAAGGCGGCGGCCAGCCACAAGGTAACGCCGACAGCGTAACCGATGTTGACTTTGAAGAAGTAAAATAATTTCATCAAGTATAAATATGAAAGCCCCGGCGGAGAGATCCACCGGGGCTTTTTTAATTTAGGACGAATCAAGTTGACGCTAAGTTAAATAACACAAATTTCACGAACCTCGGCCTGCATTATAAAATTTTCACAAATTACTAACTGCACCATTTGTGAAGATTCGTCATGTTCAGGACAAGTTCGTGAAATTCGTGCTGATTGTTTAATTCACACATAATTGCAAGGTTCTTGAAATTCGTGTCTATTTTATTGCTAAATCCCCTACCTTTAAAGCATGCAAGCAATTGACTTTAGTTTATTAAAATTCACTTTTTTTGATGTGCTGGACGTATTGCTGGTAGCTTTTATACTTTACCAGTTATACAACCTGATTAAGGGTACCATTGCCGCTAATATATTTATTGGTCTGTTTATAACCTGCCTGGTATATTTTGCGGTTGATAAGCTGCACATGCGCATGCTGAGCTACATATTGGGCAACTTTATGAAGGTTGGTGTTATTGCTGTGGTAGTAGTTTTTCAGCAGGAGATCAGGCGGTTTCTGCTACTGGTTGGGAAAAACGCGTCCTTTCAGCGCAACCGGGAATGGTGGCGGTATTTTTTCGGGAAAAAAGAAGCCGAAAAGAACAATTACGCCCGTATAAAACCCATTATTGATGCCTGCAAAAGCATGAAGCAAACCCGTACCGGGGCACTGATTGTTTTTGTGAAATATTACGACGAGCAGTTTTATCAAAACAGCTGCGAGGTAATGGAAGCCAAAATCTCCAAACGCTTGCTCGAAAGCATTTTCCAGAAACACAGTCCGCTGCATGACGGGGCCGTGGTGATATCGGGTAACCGTATTAAATCGGCCAGCTGTATTTTGCCCCTGACCGACAAAACTGACCTGCCCGCACAGTTCGGCCTACGGCACCGTGCCGGCATTGGTGTAACCGAGGCTAACGATGCCACGGCCATCATCATATCCGAAGAGACCGGCGAATTATCCTACGCCAAACAAGGTAAAGTGAAGATCAATATCAGCTTTGCTGAATTAGAGAAATTGCTGAATAAGGATTTTTAACCGTTAAGCGAGCGCGGAAGTCTGGAACCAAGCCATTGGTTTCAGAAAGATGCTTCTTAGCTCCCTCCCACGGGGAGGGGTGCGACTGATTGTGCGGTGGCAGGGAGGGGTTTTATTACGCTTGATGAAACCCCTCCCTACACCCTCCCGATGGGAGGGAATCGCACAATGCCATCCTTTTTCTAATCTTCCTAACATTTGTGGGCTCCAGTCAAGTGATAATTATTCCCGGCTGCCACATGCCCCTTGCAATTACCGATATAATTTATAGTTATACCCTATTAAAAAATATCGTGCTACAAAATTGTAAAATAGCTGTTATCCATACTGTACACAAGGTTCTTATTAATTAAGATTGCCGTTAAAATTACAAGCCGTTATTAATTAATATAATATCCCCTATGATAGCCGCACATAACATATTGCCAGGTATAGGATCAGCAACCGGATCGTTATTGACACATCTGCGCTGCCCCGAATGCGGTAAGATTTACAATACATCAACCATACAAACGGTTTGCAACAACGGCACCTGCAATTCATCCCTTTTCGCCGAATATCAGCTGGATGACACCCTATCTAAAGAAATATTGATTGGCCGCCCCGCCAACATGTGGCGCTACCGCGAATTTTTGCCGGTAATTGATCCTGCAAATATCGTTACCCTGGGCGAGGGCTTTACCCCAATCCTGCCGCTGCAAAATCTGCAGCCCATTGCCGGCGATATTCAGGTATACTGGAAAGATGAATCGGGCAACCCTACAGGTTCGTTCAAGGCGCGTGGCATTAGCGCGGCAGTATCTAAAGCTAAAGAATTAGGGATTGATACCATGGTTACCCCTACCGCGGGCAATGCCGGCGGCGCTTTGGCGGCATATGCGGCAAGGGCGGGCATTAAAGCCGTGGTATACATGCCTAAACTAACCCCAAAGCTGTTTAAAGACGAATGCCGCCTGTACGGCGCGCAATTAATAGAAGTTAACGGTAGCATCAGCGATTGCGGCAAACTGGCTAACGACGAAGCCATCAAAAACGGCTGGTTCCAGGTATCAACCCTGAAAGAGCCTTACCGTTTAGAAGGCAAAAAAACCATGGGTTACGAAATTGCCGAACAGTTTAACTGGCAGCTCCCCGATGTAATATTGTACCCTACAGGCGGCGGCACAGGTTTGCTGGGTATATGGAAGGCCTTTGACGAAATGGAGCGCATGGGCTGGATAGGCAGCGAACGGCCACGCATGGTAGCCGTACAATCTGACAGTTGCAATGGCATCGTTAAAGCCTTCCACCGCGAGCATAGCGTGTCCGAGTTTACCGATGGAGGCTTTACCATTGCCAATGGCCTGCGTGTGCCTAAACCTTATGCCGATAAGCTGATACTGAAAGTGCTGCGCCAAAGCCGCGGCAATGCCATCAGCGTAAGCGATACCGATATGGAAGCCGCACTAAAGGAAATTGCCCGTAACGAGGGTATGCTTATAGCGCCCGAAGGCGCGGCCTTGTGGCATGCCTTTAAACAGTTAAAAGCGGGCGGCTGGCTGCGTAGTGGCCAAACGGTATTATTGCTTAATACGGGCAGCGGCTATAAGTACCTGGAAAACATCAGTTAACCACTCTTCCCTTTTAATGGATTATACATGAGCATCCGCTGGTTTGGCGGGTGCTTTTTTATTGCGATCCGATACACTCCGACTCAAAAAAACAGGGCGTGCACAATCTCAATTTATAGCACACAACTATTAGCTATACGATTTTTTACATGATAAATATTTGATAATAAATACTTTATAAAAAACACGCACAGACTAAAATCCGCCAATTCATCATTTCCGTTAGTTGCTACAAATACACAAACATACACCATGAAAAAATTATTCATTGCAGCAATTGCTTTAGCAGCTATCGTAATTGCCCCTAAAACTTATGCTCAAACTAAAATGGTTGGCGGCGCGGCTATGTATCCAACAAAGGATATTGTAGACAATGCCGTTAACTCTAAAGACCACACCACACTTGTAGCGGCTGTAAAAGCAGCCGGACTGGTGGAGACCCTGAAAAGCGAAGGCCCGTTCACCGTTTTTGCACCTACTAACGAGGCTTTTGACAAACTGCCCAAAGAAACCGTACCGACCCTGCTGAAACCTGAAAACAAAGCCACTTTAACTAAAATTTTAACTTACCATGTGGTAGCCGGCCGCTTAAGTGCCGAAGACCTGATGGCTAAAGTAAAAGCCGGCATGGGCAAAACCGAACTAAAAACCGTTGCCGGCGGCAGCCTGTGGGTAAAACAGGAAGGCAAAAAACTATACCTGGTTGACGAAAAAGGAGGAAAATCGTGGATCACCATTGCCGACGTTTTTCAAAAAAATGGTGTGATACACGTAGTAAATACGGTATTAATGCCTAAATAAAAGATCCATCTACCTATGGAAACAGGGCCCCGGCAGCGAAAGCGCCGGGGTTTCTGTTTGTCAGCAAATCATCAAAAACCATATTCTCCTTTTGACAATTTTATATTCCCAGCTATTTTTGTGTGTTAACTTAGGATGAATATGGGTTTAAATCTGGCACCTATTGACAGGGTTGATCATATCAGTAAAGCGGATTTTATTAATAATTATCTCATTCCGCGCAAGCCGCTGGTGATCCGCAAAGCCACCGAAAGCTGGCCGGCCCTGCAAAAATGGACATTTGAATATCTGAAAGAAGTAGTGGGCGACCAAACCGTTCCGCTATACGACAGCTCCAAAGCCGATCCATCCAAACCCATTAACGCGGCAGCATCCGAAATGAAATTTGGGGATTATATCGACCTGATCCGAACCCGGCCAACCGATCTGCGCATTTTCCTGTTCGACCCCATTAAGCACGCACCTGGTTTACTGGATGATTACCGCGCACCGAAAGACCTGATGGGCGGGTTCCTGGATAAATATCCTAATATGTTCTTCGGCGGGGCCAGCTCGGTTACGTTTTTACATTACGATATCGATCTGGCGCACATTTTCCATACCCATTTTAACGGCCGCAAGCACGTGATCCTGTTCGACCAGAAGTGGAGCGAACGTCTGTATTGTATCCCCTTTGCAACCTATGCGCTGGAGGACTATGATATCGAAAACCCCGACTTTGACAAATTCCCCGCATTGAATGGGATTGAGGGGCAGGAAGCTATTTTAGAGCATGGCGATACCCTGTTTATGCCTACCGGCTACTGGCACTGGATGAAATACCTGGATGGTTCGTTCTCTATTTCGCTGCGCGCCTGGGATAAATCGTGGGGTATTAAAGTCAAAAGTCTGTATAACCTCACTGTGCAGCGCAAGTTTGATGATTTTATGAAAAAGAACTTCCGGGTTAAATATATGAGCTGGAAAGAGGGCTTGGCGGTGAAACGGGCTAATAAAGCGATTTCTAAGTCGTAAGTCTTGAGTCTCAAGTCATAAGTCCCCTTACATCTTAAGACTTACATCTTAAGACTCACCCCCCCTTACATCTTAAGACTTACGACTTTAGACTCGAGACTTACAACTCCCTTATCTTAACACTAATTTAATATCCCATAACGTTTAAATTCGTTAATTTGCTTTTTGTTGCGCATAAACGGGGTTTGGCCTGCTTATCACTAAAACATTAAGCTAATTGTATATGGGTTTTAAATTAACGCCGGTTGATGTTGTAGATACCATTAGTCCGCAGGATTTTATGGATCGGTACCTGAAACCACGGCGCCCGGTAGTAATAAAAGGGCTGACCAACAACTGGCCTGCACGCGCAAAATGGACGCCTGAATACCTGAAGCAAATGGTAGGCAGTAAAGTAGTGCCCCTGTACGATAATTCCAAAGCCGATCCGTCAAAACCCATTAATTCATCAGCGGCAGAGATGCCTTTTGATGAGTATATCAACCTCATCCGTTCGCAACCTACCGAGTTAAGGATCTTTTTCTTCAATATATTTAAGCAGGCGCCCGAATTGCTGAATGACGTAATTATCCCTAAAGATTTAATGGGAGGCTTCATTGAAAGTATGCCGGCCATGTTCTTCGGCGGATCAAACTCGGTTACCTTTTTACATTACGATATCGATCTGCCGCATATTTTCCATACCCATTTTGGCGGCCGCAAGCACGTGATCCTGTTCGAAAATAAATGGAAACGCCGTTTATACTGCCTTCCAAACGCTACCTACGCGCTGGAGGATTACGATGTGTTAAATCCCGATACCAAACGTTTCCCGGCCCTTGAAGGAGTAGAAGGCCAGGAAGTTTTTCTGGAACACGGCGATACCCTGTTTATGCCCACCGGCTACTGGCATTGGATGAAGTATATCGATGGCTCCTATTCGCTCAGCCTTCGCGCCTGGGATGCTTCTATTACCCGCAAGGCTGCCAGCTTGTATAACCTGGCTACCAAAGGCGGCCTGGATAGCTTATTAAAAATGACGTTCAAAGGCAAGTATGCCGCATACCGCGAACGGGTAGCCATTAAAAGAGCCGGAAAGGCGTTGAAGGCCGGAAAGCCGGTTTAGTCATTGGGTCATTGGGTCATTGGGTCATTGGGTCATTGGGTCATTGGGTCATTGGGTCATTGGGTCAAAATGCCTGCGGCATTTTTTTTACTAACTATTTAATGACTCAATGACAGCGCAGCGTAATGACTCAATGACGCGTAGCATAATGACGCGAAGCGTAATGACTCAATGACGCGCAGCATAATGACAGCGCAGCATAATCAACTGGAATGATCAGCCACAATCATCCACACCCCTTTTATTTTTTTAAACCATAAGGTGAAGTAACCGCCGGGCGCGTCTTTTTCGCGTTTTAAATGCCAGGCGCCAAGCACAAAGGCGTTGGTTTTATCCAGCAGGTTCACTTTAATAATATCAAAAGTTAATTCGCCCATGGCGGCTTTGTCGGGGTATGATTTTTTGTAGTTATCAAAGGTTTTTTGCCAGCCGTATTGCGGGCCGTTCTTCCCTACAAACATCAGCGAGTCTGAGTGCCAGTAGCCTTGCATATAAGCTTCGATATTCCCCTGGTTCCAGGCCAGGCGCTGTACTTCCAATACTTTTAATATCGCTTGCTTATCCTGCGCCTTTACGATAAGGCTAAACAACATCATCAGACATATATAGCAGTATTTTTTCATAACACTAAATTAACCAAAAACCTTTAGCTTTACATCGTCTATGAAAAAACAGGTTTTATGCTTCGGCGAAGTTTTGTGGGATACCTTTGGTTACGAGAAAACCGCCGGTGGCGCTCCAATGAACGTGGCCAGCCACCTGGTACAGCAAGGTATAAAGGCACAATTTGCCAGCCGTGTAGGCGCCGACCGGTCGGGCAGGGAGCTGATATTGGCGTTAAAGGATAAAGGCCTTTATTCAAACCTGATACAGGAAGACGCGCAACTGCCCACCTGCGAGGTGACCGTGCAGTTAGATGCTAACAAGCAGGCTACTTATATAATTCCACAACCCGTTTCGTGGGATAATATCCAGGCCGATGACAATTTGATTGCAGCAGCCGCGCAGGCACCCGTGATTGTATTTGGCAGTTTGGCCAACCGCGCAACCGCTACCCGTAATACGCTGCGCACTTTGCTTGAAGAAAGCACAGCCACCAAAATATTTGATGTAAACCTGCGCGCCCCGCATTTTGAACTGGCAACTATAGGCTTACTGGCTGCAAGGGCCGACGTTATTAAAATGAATGAAGAAGAGGCCACTTTACTGATTGGCCGCAGCAGCGGTAAAAAACTGCAGCAAAAGATCATTGAGTTTCAAAAAACTTATCATAACCATACCATTATTATTACCCGCGGTGCCGAAGGCGCCATGATTTGGCACGATGAGCAATTTTATGAGCACACGGGCTGTAAGGTAGCAACGGTAGATACCGTTGGCGCGGGCGACTCGTTCCTGGCTACTTTTATTGCCGGTATGCTGGCTTCGGAACCTGTGCCGCAAATACTGGAACGCGCCTGCAAGATCAGCGCTTATGTAACTACACAGCGCGGGGCCAACCCGGTTTACCCCAAAGGCTTGCTGGTGTCATAGTCATTTGCTTTGCATCATTTCGCTGCGCATCATTGAGTCATTGGGTCATTGAGTCATTCTATTATCTGGTTTTGTGCATTGCCTTTATTAACTAAACCCGGTTGTACCGTAAAGCCCGGAACGCAGCGTAGCGCAGTGAGGACTTGCAGGGGAAAACGGGGCTGCAGATGCTATGAAATGCTGAACGTTCGTTTTCTAATTGAGCTAAAAGCAGAAAGGTTAAAACTAAAAGCACTTATAAACGCTTACTTCCGGACTTTCGGTCTTTCTGACTTCCGCACTTTCTAATTATTTGTCATCCCTGCCTAACAATTATACTTTTCCCTTTATTACAGTAAACTTTTCAGCAAAAATATCCGTTCCTTTATAACAGAAAGGGCAATTATGCGCGGTTACGGTTTTTCAAAATTTACCCCACGTCAGGTTCAAAAAGGCGGATTTGATGAATTATTAAAGTTATTTTTAGAATTGCTGAACTATACGGCCGGCGATGCGGGCGAAGCTTTGGCCTGGATGAACGAGCTGGACAAGCAATACAACCTCACCAATGACGAATATGGCATGGGTGATTTTATTGACGAACTGAAGCAAAAAGGTTACCTGAACGAGGATAATCAAAGCGGCAATTTCAGTATTACAGCTAAAACGGAGCAAAGCATCCGCCAATCGGCACTTGAGGAGATTTTCGGCAAGCTGAAAAAATCAGGCCGTGGTAACCACCGTTCGCCGCAATCAGGACAGGGCGATGAGCGCAATTCGGAACGGCGCGAGTTTGAATTTGGCGATAGCCTGGATCAGATAGATATGACCCAATCTATCCATAACGCACAGGTAAACCACGGTATCGGCGATTTTATGATGACCGAAAAGGACCTGGAAGTAGAGGAAATGGATTTTAAAACCCTTACCTCTACTGTGCTGATGATCGATATATCGCACTCAATGATCCTGTATGGCGAAGACCGCATTACCCCCGCCAAAAAAGTAGCCATGGCGCTGGCCGAGCTGATCCGCACCAAGTATCCTAAGGATACTTTAGATATTGTGGTTTTCGGTAACGATGCCTGGCCTATCACCTTGCAGGACCTGCCTTATTTGCAGGTTGGCCCCTACCACACCAATACTTATGCCGGGCTTGAACTGGCTACCGACCTGCTGCGCCGCCGTAAAACGCATAACAAGCAGATATTTATGATTACCGATGGTAAGCCTACCTGCTTAAAAGAAGGCACCAAGTATTATAAAAACAGCATTGGGCTCGACCGTAAAGTGGTCAACAAAACCCTGAACATGGCCGCGCAATGCAAACGCTTAAAAATACCCATCACTACGTTTATGATAGCTAAAGACCCTTACCTGCAGCAGTTTGTCCGCAAGTTTACCGAGACCAACGGTGGCAAGGCGTTCTACAGCTCGCTAAATAACTTAGGTGAATACATATTTGAGGATTACGCAAGAAACCGGAGGAAGACGGTTAGGTAAGCCCCCCGGCCCCCTGAAGGGGGTGTTAATGTGCAGATGTGCGAATATGCAGATATGCAAATGAAGTATATTAAAAATGATTTGTCATTCTGAACGGAGTGAAGAATCTACCGCCATTGCATTTACGAAATGCTAACGAGAGATGCTTCGTACCTCAGCATGACAAATCAAAATAATAATCGGTGAAATCAAAAGTAATCGGTGAAATCAAAGGAATGACAATGACGAAAAACATAAAAACATTAGGCGAATTAAAGCAATCGGGCTATAAAAGCCGCTCGGTTAAGGACGAGCTGCGCGAGAACCTGATCATCCAGTTGCAAAAGCACGAGGGTGGTTTTGAGGGCATTGTAGGTTACGAGGATACCGTTATCCCCGATCTGCAAACGGCTATCCTGTCGCGTCATAATATCCTGCTGTTAGGCTTACGCGGGCAGGCAAAAACACGTATTGCCCGCCTGCTGGTAAACCTGCTGGATGAATATGTGCCTTATATAGAAGGATCGGAATTGTATGATGATCCGCTGGCGCCTATCTCATGGTACGGCCATCACCAGGTAGAAGTACATGGCGATGCTACCCCTGTTGCCTGGATCCACCGCAGCGAGCGTTATACCGAAAAGCTGGCTACGCCGGATGTTACCGTTGCCGATCTGATCGGCGATGTAGACCCGATAAAGGCGGCTACCTTAAAGCTCACCTATTCGGATGAGCGGGTGCTGCACTTTGGCCTGATCCCGCGCGCGCACCGCGGTATATTTGTGATCAACGAATTGCCCGACTTACAAGCCCGCATCCAGGTATCGCTGTTCAATATCCTGCAGGAAAAGGATATCCAGATCCGCGGGTTTAAACTGCGTTTACCGCTGGATATCCAGTTTGTGTTTACGGCTAACCCCGAGGATTATACCAATCGCGGCTCTATCGTTACGCCGTTAAAAGACCGTATAGAAAGCCAGATATTAACCCACTACCCGCGTTCGGTAGAGATCTCCCGTAAGATCACTCAGCAGGAGGCGTCATTATCAGCCGATCAACGAAAAAATGTGGAGGCGGATGGTTTGGTTAAGGATTTGATAGAGCAGATTGCTTTTGAAGCGCGTAACTCCGAATATATCGATAAAAAATCGGGCGTATCGGCGCGTTTAACCATATCAGCCTACGAGAATTTGATCAGCAATGCCGAACGCCGGATGATCATTAATGCGGAGAAAAATACATTTGTGCGGATCTCCGACTTTTTAGGTGTTATCCCGGCTATTACCGGTAAAATAGAACTGGTTTACGAGGGCGAGCTGGAAGGCCCGGCCAAAGTGGCTAATATCCTGGTAGGCAAAGCTATTAAAACCCTGATGCTGCAATACTTCCCCGACCCGGAGAAGGCTAAAAAAACAAAGAAAGCCAACCCTTACGCCGGTGTTATTGCCTGGTTTAGCGATGCCAATAATTTGTCGCTGATTGACGGCCTGCCCATGCAGGAATATAAAAACGCATTAAATTCGGTTAGTGGGTTAAAGGATCTGGTAAAAACCTTCCATCCTAAGTTGAGCGAGAACCAGCAACTGCTGCTGATGGAATTTATACTGCATGGCCTGGCCGAATTTTCGCAACTGAATAAAGGTTTCCTGGATAACGGCTTCGCGTTTTCGGATATGTTCGACAGCTTATTTAACTTGCAGCCTGATGATGACGACGATCTGGATTTGAATGATGATCGTTATTAGTTCATCCAATAAATAACGCTTTTCAATATATTGAATGCATAGTTTCGCTTTTACCGTATTTATTGCCTGCGTACTTTTATTAATAGATGCCTATTTACTGCATGGGCTGCGCGCGGCGTTTGCCATACGGAAAACTATCCAGCGGAAAGAGTTTACCATTTTTTACTGGATATTTTGCGTAAGCATGGTTACCGGCCTGCTGCTTTGCGTATATGTTAACCTGGGGGTAGGTTTCAGAGCGGCTTTTATGATGTTCTTTTTTGTATGCCAAACTGCCAAATTGTGCTTTTTGCCGTTCATGATCATTGATGATATACGCAGGCTGATCTTATTTTTAAAAAGGAAAAAACCTGTTGCCCCGCAAAATAACAGTGACCCGGAAACAGCACCCCTGCCCATCAGCCGCTCGGCTTTTTTAATGAAGGCGGGTATCATGGCTACTTCTATCCCCATCATATCATTAGGCACGGGGGTTATCACCCGCATGGGTTTGTTTGATTACCGCATTAAACGGGTTAACCTGTATTTACCCAACCTCCCCAAACAGTTTGACGGGTTAAAGCTGGGGCAGATCTCAGATATCCATTCGGGCAGCTTTCATCAGCGCGACAGGGTAGCTATCCGCGGCGGGGTAGAAATGCTAATGAACGAGAAGCCCGACATGATATTTTTTACCGGCGACCTGGTCAACAATCAAACATCAGAAATTAAATGGGTGTATGATTGCTTTGAAAAAGTAAAAGCGCCCTTAGGCGTGTTTTCCAGTCTGGGTAATCATGATTATGGTGATTATGCCCATCTTACGGGTATCCCCCGCCAAAAAAACCGCGCGGATATGCTAACCGTTCATAAAAACTATGGCTGGGACCTACTGCTGAATGAAAACCGCCGGCTGAAAGTTGACGGCGAAGAAATTGGCATTTTAGGTATTGAAAACTGGGGTAAGCTAAGCCGTTTCCCAAAATACGGCCGCATGGACCTGGCCGTAAAAAACACAGATGACCTGCCTGTAAAACTCCTGCTATCGCATGATCCATCTCACTGGCGTGCAGAGGTGCTGCCTAAATACCCGCAGATAGATGCTGTTTTTGCCGGGCATACGCATGGTATGCAATTTGGCGTTCGCGCTGATGGCTTTCAATGGAGCCCTATTGAATATTTATACCAGGAATGGGCCGGGCTTTACCGTGAAGGCCAGCAGCAGATTTATGTAAACGTAGGTTTTGGATATATTGGTTATCCCGGCCGAATTGGAATATTGCCGGAGATTACGATATTTACACTTAAATCCGCTACCGACCCTTTGTTAAAAAACCCAACAGCTTAAATAGCGGCTTATTGCATGTGCCTTAAATGAAAAAACTGTTTAAACCAGTTCTTGATTTTATACTCTTCAGCAATGTTTTTATGGCATTGTGCGGCGTAGCGCAGGCATTGGTTACTTTTCATTTGATCGGCTCGAAACCTGTTTACTCGGTATTGGGGATACTGTTTACCGCCACCTTGGTCGAATATAACTTTAGCGTACTGGTGGGTAAGCCTAAGCAGCCGTTAAAATCGCCCTTTGCCAGGGTGCGCTGGTTTTATGCCCATCACCGGTTAATGGTTACGTTTACTATTGTTTCCATATTATTACTCATTCCGCTGTTCCTGTTGATATCTATCGAGTCGCGCTTGCTGCTTATATTTTTGGCCGTGTTGTGTGTGGGTTACAGCATGCCGATATTCAGCATTGGCGATCATAAATTTGGCCTGCGCCATGTACCGGGTTTAAAGCCGTTCCTCATCACCCTGGTGTGGACTTTAAGCTGCGTAATGCTGCCCGTGCTGGAAGCGCAGGACATGCACCAAACCACTATTAACATGCGCGATACTACTATTTTAGTAGCTAAGCGTTTCCTCTTTATTGGTGCCTTAACCGTCCCTTTTGATATCCGCGACCTGTTTCACGATAAAAAGACCGGTCTTAAAACCATACCCGTTGCCTGGGGCGAAAAAAATGCCTACCTGTTTTGCCAGGTATTATTGGCGGGGTATGTTATACTGCTGTTCATCTTTCAAAACAACGGTTTCTCTATCGATTTTTGGGCGCTGACAACTACAGCTTTATTAACCGGCTGGCTTATTTTCAAATCGAAATGGGAAAAGAATGAGTATTACTATTTCTTTTATATGGATGGCGTGCTGATCCTTCAATACATTACACTGGTTATATTTAACCTGATATTAAAATAAGTTGCCATCAAACTACGATAATGCCGCCTGGTTTTACGACCGCCTTTCGCGGATAGTATATGGCCGGGCTTTAATTAAAGCACAAACCGCCTTCCTGCATCTTATCCCTGCTCATTCAACAATATTAATAGCCGGCGGGGGTACGGGTTGGATATTGGAAGAGATGGGCAAAATACACTCATCCGGTTTGCACATTACTTATGTGGAATTGTCTGAAAAGATGATGGCACGCGCTAAAAAAAGAAATGCAGGTGGTAATACCGTCATCTACATAAATGCGCCGGTTGAAGCAGCCGGACTGCAGCCGGGCTATGATGTAGTGTTCACGCCGTTCCTGTTGGATAGCTTGCCGCCTGATATTTTTAACGCTGTGTTTAAGTGTCTGGATAGCCTCTTAGACCCATCCGGTATGTGGATTAATATTGATTTTCAATTAACCGGCAAATGGTGGCAAAAGCCGCTATTAAAAAGCATGTACCTTTTTTTCAGGATGATAGGCTGCGTGGAGAACGTGGATTTGCCATCGATCAAACAACGGTTTAACCTCGGCGGATATCAAACACAGGATGAGCGAACTTTTTTTGGGGAGTTTATTGCAGCTACGGTGTATAGGAAATAATCAGCTTGTCATTGCGAGGTACGAAGCAATCGCGAACTATATATAATCGCTTTTTGGCTGTGCGATTGCTTCGTACCTACCCATGACGTGTTTGTTTTTTAGTTTTCCGACAGCAAAGAAGCTTCCGGGCGAAAACGGGCAGAACGTGTTGGCCTGTGGAGGTGGAGGGCATCAGCGTTTTGCAGAAGCAGGGACAGGTGCGTGCGCAAGCGGGGCAAATAAGCGTAGCCGTGGTTCTGCCCGGTTTGCAGGGCAAAGGCCACGTGCGGCAAAGGAAGCATTTTTGCTGTCTTGAATTTTTGTTACTTTTTTTTCAAGAAAAAAGTAATATACCCCTGCGGCCTTGAGCAGACCGCCAATCATAATGCAGCACACAG
This sequence comes from Mucilaginibacter sp. GW821-FHT07H05, assembly GCF_059418485.1. NCBI lineage: Bacteria > Pseudomonadati > Bacteroidota > Sphingobacteriia > Sphingobacteriales > Sphingobacteriaceae > Mucilaginibacter > Mucilaginibacter sp. GW821-FHT07H05. The sequence continues at coordinate 40,115 of NZ_JBWKPY010000009.1, read as the reverse complement.
CTACGAGATTGCCGCGCTATCGCTCGCAATGACATGGGTTTAATACCTACAGCGCAAACTTATACCCAATCCCCCTCACGGTTTGCAGGTACTTTGGCGAATCGGGGTTATCCTCTATCTTTTTGCGAAGGCGCACAATATGCATATCCAGCGTGCGGGTATTTACATCGGCGTTATAGCCCCATACTTCCATCATCAATTCTTCGCGGTTAATCACCTTGTTTTTGTTTTTGAGGAAGTACAGCAGGATCCGGTTTTCCAGGATGGTCAGCTCTACCTTTTTACCATCCTTTATCAGGATATGGGTATTGGGCTGGTGCTCCATATTGGCAAACTTGTACGATTCGGACTTATCGTTATTCAACGAGAATTTGATCTTGTTATCAATCAGCGCCACCAGCACATCCATATTATATGGCTTGGTAATATAGTCGGATACGCCAAAGTTATAGGCCTCTATCTTATCAATATCCTGCGCTTTGGCCGTCATCATAATAATCAGCTTATCAAAGCCTTGCTCCCTGATGCTGGCGCACACTTCCGATCCTTGTTTGCCGGGCAGCATCCAGTCTAATAAAACAATATCCGGCTGTTCGGTTATAATCATTTTTTCAGCCTCATCACCATCAGCGGCTTCAAAAACTTTATATCCTTCAGTTTGTAAACGTTCGGCTACCAGGAAACGAAGGTTTTCATCATCTTCAACCAGGGCAATTTTTATTTCTTTACTCATCTTTGTTTAGATTTGAGACATGAGATTTGAGATATGAGTGAAGACTGGCATAATTGGGCGCTGTCTCAAATCTCATATCTAACATCTCAAATCTCCTTTTAATTTTCATAAGGGAGCGTTACAATAAACTCCGATCCTTCATTTACCTTGCTTTTAACAGCAATCTGTCCGTCCATAAAATTAACCAGTTCTTTGCAAAACGCCAAACCAAGGCCTACGCTACCGTTCTGATTATACTTATTTTCTATGCGGTAAAACTTTTTAAACACGTTAGTGATTTCGCTTTTAGGGATCCCTATCCCCTTATCAGCAAATGAAAATACAACATTTCGCTTCTCTAACAAAATGGTTATTAAAACTTCCTTTTTATCCGGGTGCGAATACTTGTAGGCATTCTCTATCAGGTTTTGAAATATACTGCCCAGCAGCACCGGATCGGTAAAAAAAGTTTTGATCCCTTTGCCAATTTTATAGGTCAGCTTCAGGTCGGGATACTTCAGGCTAAAGGTATCCACATAACTCATAATAAACTCCTGTATATCTATTTCTTCTACCTTTATTTTTATCGACCGGTTCTCTATCTGCGTAAACGAGAGCAGTTTATTCATCAAATCGTTCAGCTTATCGGCCTCTTCGTCCAGTATTTTACCGTAGTGCCTGCGTTGTCTTTCGGTTAGTTCGGTATCGCTGCGCAGGTTCGATCCGGCAATTTTTATGACGCTCACCGGCGTTTTAAATTCGTGTGTAAAGTTGTTAATAAAATCGTACTGCAGTTTAAACAGCTTAATGTTGATGCTTAAATTACGATAGATCAGCCAGCCTATCACCACCAGGAAAATATAGATCAAAAAAACGATGCCGGCCAGCGGTAAAAACCGCCTCCTTATCTCGTTATTTAAATAGTTTTTATCCGATTTAAAATAAAGCTTATAATCGGCAAATGCGCCCGGGAAAGCGGCATCGGTAAAAAGTTTATCGTTATCATTATTCAGCGGATCGTACACAACCGGCTGTACCGAAACATCGCTGTACAATTCCTTATGGGTATTCCTAATATCCAACTGGTAGGGATCAAGAAAGAAGGTCATCATATCCTGCCCCGAAAAAGCAGGTGGTTGCCCGTTCTTTTGCAGCTCGCGATAAGTTTTTATTTCTGCCGGGCGCGGCACATTCATATAGCTGATCTTATCGGGCTTAACATCGTAAAATGTTTTAAACTTTTCGTCTTCGCTTGGCCCGCGTATGGTATCGGCCAATGCTATATAGGTACTTAGCTTATCTACCATAGGTTTAAAATCGCTTTCCTCGGCCAGGCGCGGTTTTTTTAAACTGGTTAGTATACCATCGTTCTGCGTGTACTGATAAATAGCTTTAGGCGCTATATCCAGTTTACCTTTAATATGCCGCTTTGACTGATTGCCGATAGCGATATCATAAAAAATGATCTTTTGCACAAAGGGGTAATCGTTAAAAACGGTAGCTGCATATTGCGCGGCCGAGGCCGAATCCAGGAAACCGGTATAGGAGGTTATCTCAGGAATCTTATTATTAAAAAAATCGAAATAGGGCTTGGTGGTTTGCTCCAGGATATCGTTTTTTTCGGAATAAAATTCGTTTTGTATGGATTTTGTGGTGAAATTATAGGTAATGATCAAGGCTATAACAAGTGTTACCGATATCATGACCAGGAAAGCGCTGATCAGTAATAAGTTTTTCCGGTAAACATTATTGGTAACCTGCATACCCAGCAAACCTACGGTTTAACCCGCATATTATTATCCAGGAACTTTTCTATCTCGGCATACATCAACATCCTGCTTTCTTCGGAAAAAAAGTTACGCTCGTTCTCTTTATATATAAAAGTAACGGGCACTTTACGCTTTTGCAGTTCGCGCACAAACTGGTTTAATTCGCTGATATTGGCATGAGGGTCCCGGCCACCCTGGAAGATCAACAGGGGCAGCTTTATCTTATCGGTATGGAAAACCGGCGATATGGCCCTAAACTGGTCGGCATCGGTTTCGGGGTTGCCCACCATTTCGTACCGCATTTTTAATAGTGCCTTTAAAAACGGCGGTACATCTTTAATATAGTTAAAAAAGTTAATCAGTCCTGATTGTACAACGGCGCAATTGTATAGTTCGGGATGGTTAGATATGCCGTAAAGCGCCGAAAAGCCGCCAAAGCCGCCACCCATAATCGCTATTTTTTTAGGATTAGCTATTTTGCGTGCTATCAGCCATTTAACGCCATCTGTAATGTCCTGCTGCATTTTGCCCCCTACCTGCTTAAAGCCGGCGCTATGGAAAGCCTTACCATACCCGGTTGAGCCCCGGTAGTTAACCTGGAATACCGCATAACCACGGTTAGCCAAAAACTGCACCTCGCTGCTGTATCCCCAGCTATCACGGCGCCAGGGGCCGCCATGCGGCAAAACCACCACCGGTAAATTGGTTTTACTTTTACCCTGCGGCATAGTTAAATACCCGTTTATTTGCGTACTGTCGCTTGCTTTAAACGATATGGGTTGCATAGCGCACAGTTCGTTAGGGGTAATAGCCGGGTTGGTTTCCCCAATTTTAGTCAGCTTTTTAACCTCTGGTTCGTACAGGTAGTATGATCCGGGGTCGCGGTCGGTATAGGTGCTGATAATAAATTTCCTTTCGGCACTGTCCCTGTCAATGATCTTAATCTTGTTTCCTTTAAGCTGTCCGTCAAGCTCCCTGTATATCCGCTCAATTTTTTTATCCAGAAAATGGGTTTGTTTTTTGGCATCCTCCCATGATACGGATTCCAGCTTGTGCGAATATTTGGAAAACCCAACATCCGATATATCAGCGGCATCGCTGGCGTAAACCACTTTTTCTTCCTTACCGTTATTTGCGTTGATCTCTACAAGGGCGCTTTTATCCCTGCCCACATTTGATAAAGCGTAGAAATAATTCTTTTCGCCGGTAAACATAGCCGGCTCTACCGAGTTTCTGAAATTATTTTTGATGATCGGTTTAAACGGGGCGTCATCTGTTGGACGGTATAGTATCGTTTCGTCTACCCCGTCTGATACCTTTGCCAGGCGTATTTTGCCGTCCGCATCAGGGAACCACTCGGTAATATTGCCGGGGTTAATTAAATAGGGCTTCAATTCGGATGTACGTATATTCAGCCGGTAAATATCAAAATTGGCCGAATCGCGCTTATTCATACTAATCGTGATCACATCGGGCTGCTGCCTGTTTTTGGTCATGATCAGCTGCATACTGGCTTTATCCTGCGCCAGTAAGGTCCGTATCTTCATGGTGGCCAGGTCAAGCGCGCACATTTTAAACTGCTTAAACGAGTTCAGGTCCTGCGAAAACACCAGTTGATCGTTGTAGGTCCAGGCATAATCTCGGCGTATCGAATAATCTTCAAAAGAGGTTACCCTGCGCTCCAGCCCGGTAGCAATATCCTGTACAAAAATATTCTGCTTTTTTTTGTAGGGTTTAAGGTATGATATGTATTTCCCGTCGGGCGATATCTTAAATATACTTTTTTCGGGGGTCTTAAAAAAGTCGCGCACAGGTATTTCCCTCACCTGTGGCTTATTGCAGGCCTGTAAGGTAAATACCAGTAAAATAACAATCGCGAAAGTTTTACGCTTAAATAGATTATACACTTGGCCCTCTCTTTATTAATCAGGTCAAATTAGATAAATAGTTTAATGCAAACAAACTGTCACTACAATTTTACCCGTTTATTTCGTTACATAAATTATAGGCCCCGTCACATAAATAATGGCTTTTAATGATTATTTTTGATTTGGATGAAATGTGTTAAAATTCTTTTTTTACTGCTAATCTTAAGCACAGGGCTATTTGCACAAAGCACCGATGTGCAGCTTGCCCAGCAATTCAGCGCCAATGGCGAAGAGCAAAAGGCGCTTGAAATTTACCAGCGGCTTTATAAGCAAGATAATGATACCTATTTCCCAAACTATTTAAACAGCCTGCTCATCTCAAAAAAGCTGGATGATGCCGAAAGCATCACCAAAAAAATGATCAAAAAGCACCCGGCCGATTTTCAATACGCAATAGCATTGGGCCGTGTTTACCGCGAACAGGGTCATAAAGACAAAGCCGAGAATGTTTATAGCGATCTGCTTAAAAATCTCCCGGCCGATTATAACAGCATTGTAAACCTGGCTACCCAGTTTTACCAGTCGGAGAATACCGATGTGGCCATCCGCATATTTCAGCAGGGGCGTAAAGCATTAAAAAACGAGCAGGGTTTTACCCTTGAGCTCATCAGCCTGTACCGTTTTAAACGCGACAAGGTCCCCCTGATCAACGAGTACTTAAACTTTCTGCCGCTAAACCCCGGATACCTTAACTCTGCCGAAAACACCATGGCGGCTTTATTCCAGGGTCCGGCTGATTATGATCTGTTAAAAGCCGAACTGCTTAAACGTATACAGGCCGCGCCGCAGCAGGTGATCTACGCCGATTTGCTGACGTGGCAGTATATGCAGCAAAAAGATTTTGAACAGGCGCTTAACCAGGCACTGGCCCTTAGCCGCCGCCGTAATGATGACGGCAGCAGCATTTTTGAACTGTGCCAAACCCTGGTTACCAATGAAGCTTATGACGAGGCCATCCGTGGTTACGAGTACCTGGTGAACAAGAGCGGTAAAGACCAGCAGATGTATGTTGCCGCCAAGGTAGAACTCATTAACACCAAAAACCTGAAGATTACGGCAGGTAAATACACCGAAGCCGATTTGCTTGGGTTGGAAAAAGATTATTTTGACCTGCTGACCGAATTTGGCCGCAACAACGGCACCGCTTTTGCCATGCAAAAGCTGGCCCGCCTGCAGGCTTTTAAACTGCATAAGTTAAACGATGCTCAGAAACTGCTGGAAGAGATCATCAAGATCCCTAACTTAAACAGTAACATGATGGCAGCGTGCAAGCTTGACCTGGGTGATGTTTATGTAATGAATAACCAGCCTTGGGAAGCTACCCTGCTTTATAGCCAGGTTGAAAGGAGCAGCACTAATGATGTATCCATTACCCAGGATGCTAAACTGCGCAACGCTAAACTGGCCTATTACACCGGCGATTTTACCTGGGCAAAAGGCCAGTTGGATATATTAAAAGCGGCAACCACCCAATTGATAGCTAATGACGCGCTTAATCTGTCGTTATTAATTAAGGATAATTTAGAAGAGGATAGCACCGGGGCCGCATTAAAAATATACGCCCGTGCCGATATGTGGATCTTTAAAGAACAGCCGGATAAGGCCATAATGGCGCTGGACAGTATTGATAAAAAGTTTCCCAATAATGCTTTGGCCGATGATATCCTGATGGCTAAAGCCCGCATATTTATCCAACAAAAGGAATATGCGATGGCAGCGCCCCTGCTGCAAAAAATTGCCGACGATCATAAGTTTGACCTGTGGGCCGATGACGCCGTTTTTATGCTGGGTGATATTTACGAAAACCACCTGCACGACCCCGAAAAGGCCAAAGCTTATTACCAAAAAATAATAACCGACTATCCGGGCAGTTTGTTTATTAACGAAGCCCGTAAACGCTTCAGGATTTTAAGAGGCGATAAAATGAACGGGCAATCATAAAATTTCTATTTTTGCCCAATGATCATTTATAACGAAACGTACGTAATGGAAGAAGCTATCAGGCATGAATGGCTTAACTGGATGCAAACCGTACAAATACCGGCCATTATGAAACTGGGCTGGTTCAATTCCTATAAAATACTAACTGTGCTGGAATCGCCTAACGAGGGCGTAACTTATTGCGTACAGTTTTTGACAGATACACGGGAGAAATACGATTTTTTCCATCAACAACACTTACCCCATTTTCATCACTTACATAACCAGAAGTTTGAAAACCGTTTTGTGCTGTTTAATACTCTAATGCAAGCTATTGACGAAAAATGAAAGTAACTACCACCGCAATTGAAGGATTGCTGATTATTGAACCACGCATATTCCCGGATGACCGTGGTTATTTTTACGAGAGCTATAACCAGCAAAAATATGCCGCAGCTGGCATTACTGACAACTTTGTGCAGGATAACCAGTCGTTCTCGCAAAAAGGCGCGTTGCGTGGCTTACACGGGCAAGCCGATCCATTTGCACAGGGCAAACTGGTACGCGTTATACAGGGGCGTGTAATGGATGTAGCGGTAGATATCCGCAAAAACTCCCCTACCTTTGGCCAGCATGTAAGCATTGAATTAAGCGGCGATAACCATGTGCAGTTTTGGGTACCACCCGGTTTTTTGCATGGCTTTGTAACCCTGGAAGATGATACCATCTTTACTTATAAAGTAACTAATGGTTATGACAAAGCATCAGAAATTGGTGTGATATGGAACGACCCTACCCTGGCCATAGGCTGGGGCATTGATGAGCGTGACGCCATTATATCCCCTAAAGATGAGGTATTACCTGCCTTTAAGGATTTTGTAAGCCCGTTTTAAATTTGAAAATTAACCACAAAGTACACTAAGATAAAATAGAAACACAAAGGTCACAAAGGCTAATACGAAGAATAGCTTTATGACCTTTGTGAAAAAACTTTGTGCGCTTTGTGGTTAAATAACCACGCGCCCTTATTTGGTTATCAAATTATACAGTTCATCCAATTTTGGCGAAAGCACAATTTCTATCCGCCTGTTCTTAGCTAAAGATTCGGGCGTGTTACCGGCATCAATTGGCTGAAACTCGCTTTTCCCGGTAGCGGTTAAGCGGTGCGGATCAATATTTTCAACTTCGGTTAAATAACGGGTAACCGATGTGGCGCGCAGTACGCTTAAATCCCAGTTGTCTTTGATTTGTCCCAGGTTTTTTACTTTTTTGTTATCGGTATGCCCTTCTACCGCCATATTGATATCTGGTTCCTTGTTTAACACGGCTGCCAGCTGTTTTAAGGCTTGTTTACCCTTGTCGTCTATCACAATACTACCCGAGGGGAATAATAGCTTATCGGTAAGTGATACGTATACCTTGCCGTTACGGATATCAACCGATAAACCGTTTTGGGTAAAACCAAGCAATGCTTTCTGTAGTTTCTCTTTCAGCGCATTGGTTGCTTCATCGCGTTTACGCAAAATGTCTTCCACTTCCTTTAACCGGGCTTCCCGCCTGGCCAGATCGCCGGAGAGCTGGGTAACTTTTGATGAGGTAGCGTTATACTTGCTATTCAGCGCGTCGATATTTTTATTGGCGGCAGTATAATTATCGTTCAGGTCGTTATAAGCTTTCTTCAGATCGGCAATCTCGTGATGCAGGCGGGCAGTATCGCTTTGCAGCTTGGTGCGCTCGGCCTCCAGGCTCATGGTACGTGATGATAGCGAGTCGCGTTCGGCCAGCAAGGCCTTATACTTTTTTGGCGATAACACTACGCACGACTGTAAAGCCGCGCAGGCAATTAGGATGAACAGAAAATACTTCATTTTCATGATTATGTGGGTTATTGGTTTAAATAATAGCATGTTGCAAAAAGCCAAGCAGCGGGTATAGTTCTTTAAAAACGTTGGCTATAGTAATTGCAATATCTTTTTGTTTTAATTCAGCATCTTTTAGTTGGTGAACGGCGGCAAAGCTTTTCAGTTTCAGCAGGTCGATGTTTTCGTTATCCGTATCATAGCCGTTCGGGATGGTTTTCAACTGCTCCTGTTTTCTGAATTCGCCAAAGATCTTTTTGAAATTAGGTGCGTCAACAATGGCTTTAAAATCGGCAGCGTTATAATCAATCTCCTGCCGTATCATTTTTACATGTTCGCCCTCCGGCATCCAGTAACCGCCGCCAACAAATGAGTGGCCGGGTTCGATATGCAGGTAATAGCCAATGCCGCCCGCGTATTTACCCTGACTTAGTTTATGGATCCCTATCCAATGTTTGTAAGGCGTTTTGTCTTTACTGAAACGGATATCGCGGTAAATGCGCATCACGCACTTTTTAGGGTCGGTATGGGCATCAACCAATGGATCTATCTTACTGAGTTCCTTCAGTACTTCGGCCGTGAATTGCAGTATGTTATCATAAGCCGCCTGGTAAAGTTCCTTATGCTCCAGGAACCACTCGCGGTTATTGTTTTGCTTCAGCAGATCTATAAAATCAAGCGTTTTTTGGGCTATCATCGGTATCTAAATGTGGCTGATAATGTATTTTTGGCGATAACCAGTACAGCATCAATATACGCGAATATCGGTAATTAAAGGGCGCCAGCAAAAGGCAGCCGGTTAAAATCACACTCAAATATAACCACGGCGATGTCATATTACCGGTTATTAAATAAGTAGCTACTGCCAGGGTAACCAACTGAGATACATTCATGGCGTAGCTTACATACATAGCGGCATAAAAATAGCCCGGCTCAATCTCGAAGGTAAGGTTACAACGCGGGCATTGCTCGCGCATGCTGTTGGTGCCCCAGCCATACATAGCGCCTATAAACATATCGCCCCGGCGGCATCGCGGGCATTTGCCATGCAGCATGGCCCATAGTTTGGGTGTTTCGGCCATTATGTTATTGGTTTTCATGCTTTTTTAAAATCAGGGAAAAGCATGATTGGTGCAATTAATTCAGATGTAGTTTTTCGTTACGGATTTGCAGGTTCACATTTTTACGGCGATATTTTTTATACCATATATAACCTGCTATCCCAACAGCCAGGTAAGGGGCCGCTAATAAAAACAGTACACCGTTGTTTAACCCTTTGGTAGTTGCCGCGCCGCTTTTGTTATTTGTCTCTACCATAGTCGAACACATGGCGCATTGGGCATTAGCGGTTTTAACGCTGCAAAACATCAAACCAAAAGCAAAAACAAGCAATATCAACTTCACAAACTTCATATACAAATTTACCTATTATTAAATTAGAAATGGTAATATGGCGATATCATTAGATAAACTATCACGCCGGTTATGGTTACATATAACCATATCGGGAACGCCCACCTTACCAGTTTACGATGCTTTTCTACCTGCATTTGCAGGCCGCGGTAAAAGCTCAATAATATTAACGGTAAAACACCCGCGGCCAGTATAATATGCGATATCAGTATTACCAGGTAAATGGTACGCACGTTGCCAATAGCCGCTTTTTCTGTCGCATCAATTACGCCATCGCCGCTCAGGTCGCCAAAGATAGTTTCGGGGGCCATGTAGTGGAACAGGATGTAAGAAACCAGGAACAAGGACGACAGGCAAAAAGCCGTAATGTTCAGCCACTTATGAATGGTGATTTGTTTACGGGTGATAAAAAACAGCGAACATACCAGCAATACGCTACAGGTACCATTCAATATGGCATTCAACTTGGGCAAAAAGTAGGTAAACGATGGTAAATGTGCCGGCGGCGGTATCACTTTCCTGTTCAGGATCAGCACTACTAAAAACACAAACACGGATATACCGGCTACGAAACGAAATATAAATTTATCTGTCATTGTACTATTAATAAAGCGGTTTATCTTTCTTCCGCAATTCTTCGGATATCTGCACCTTCAGCTCGTTAGCCAGGCGCTCCAACTCGGTAACCGATGTGCCATCGTAATAACCCCTGATATGGTGCGCCGGGTCAAGCAATATCAGCTTACTGCTGTATATAAAATCATCCTTCCCGCTTTGCAGGGCATCTACCAACAACCCTTTACGCGCAAATGAATAGATTTCGGTGGTGTCGCCTGTTAAAAACTTCCACTTGGTTAAAGGCTGCTTGTATTTTGCCGCATAGCCTTTTAAAACAGCGGCATTATCCCGTTCGGGGTCAACCGTAATGGATAGTAGGGTGACCATCTTATTTTTGGTATAGTAGTTGGCCAGGCTATCCATGTGGGCGTTCAGTTTATCGCACACGTTGGGGCAATGGATATAAAAAAAACTGATTACCAGTATCTGGCCCTTTAGCGTTTGATAGTTAACGGCATTCCCCTCCTGATCCTTCAAATTAAAGCCTGCAGCCTGGTGATAAAGGGTATCCGGGATCTTTTTACCCTTAACGGTATGGTAGGTGCCGGATAACGGCTTAGGGCCAAAAAAAGCCAGTGGTTTGTACCTGTTTTTACCCTGACTGGTTAGTAAATAATATAAAAATCCCGGTACCGCTAATATCAGTACCAGGACAATAATCTTTTTTACCTTACTCATTATCCCCTTACGTCAATCCAGTGATGACTTTCGTTGGTCAATACCAGGATTAAACCGATGATAAACAGGATAGGCACAATAATAGTATAGATCAGTGCTAACCGCTCAAACTTTAAGTGCATAAAGTAAGCTACAATTAAAAATGCTTTAAGCAGCGTAAGTACAATGTATATCGGGTTAGCCCAATGTGCAGGTATATACTCAGCCGGCACTAACCAAAGCGCTATGATAAATTCAATAACTGTGATGATCAATAAGTATAAGAATATCTTTACTATCTTACCCCTGGTCATTCCTTCGTGATCGCCGCCTTCGGCGTGTATATCGTGTGATAATTCTGACATAATAATATCTTTAAAAATGGCTTTATACTAAATAGAAGAATGTAAATACAAATACCCAAACCAGGTCTACAAAGTGCCAGTATAAACCAACCTTTTCAATCATCAGGTAACTGCCTCGTTTTTGGTAGGTGCCTAACAATACGTTAATAGTAATAACAATATTGATGATCACCCCACTAAATACGTGGAAACCGTGGAAACCTGTAATGGTAAAAAAGAGGTTAGCAAATTGCTGTGTATAAACTGCATTGACAGGTGAACCTTTATGAAACAGTGTTTTTAACTCTTCCATATTAGGTATATGGCCCCACCAAAAGCCTTCTTCGTGTAAGTGAGTCCACTCTAATGCCTGGCAGCCTAAAAACATAAAACCACCAATAACGGTAGCTATCATCCACCAAACAACTTCTTTTTTAGAATTACGATGACCAGCCTCAACAGCCAGTACCATAGTAACCGAACTCAAAATAAGTATAAAGGTCATGATACCTACGAAAACCAATGGCTTGCCGTGTTCATATAGGAACGGTACAGACTGGAATACCAGATCGGGTGCAGGCCAGCTTGGTGAGCTGAAACGCAGGGCACCATAAGAGATCAGTAAGGTTGAAAATGTAAACGCATCCGAAAGCAGGAAGAACCACATCATTAGTTTACCATACTCTATCGAGAATGGCGATCGGCCCCCGGCCCATGGTGTGGTCTTTACTTCGTCAATTGGTGATGTTGTTGTACTCATCTGTACTAAAATAAGAGATGTTTAAATTTGGTTCAAAAGTAAAAAAACATAGAGATAAATCCATATAATATCGAGAAAATGCCAAAAAATAGATGTCATTTCCATACGGAATAAATTCTTAACCTGTGGTATCCCCTTAATACTACCGCCCAGCGCCGCGGCCATCCATACCAGGCCGCCAATAATGTGCAGTAAATGCATAAAGGTGATCACATAAACAAAAGAACGCGATGCATTAGGATCGGTTAAAAAAACCTGCATTTTGTAGGCCAGTACATACCAGCCGTATACCTGCAATGCAAAAAACGCGATGCCTAAGGCAATGGTGAGCCACAAAAACAATTGTTGCTTGCCTGCTTCCAGCTTTTTGGCTGCCCTGGATGCCAGGAACAAGGTAATACTGCTAATCACCAATACAATGGTGCTATATTTAAACGAGTTGGGCAATATTACATTTAACCCATGGCCTTTCCCGCCCGAGTAAACTATAAAACCACTGCTAAAAGCCGCAAAAAGCATAAACGAGCAGAATACAAAAATCCACATGTTAAACTTTTTGGCGCCCAGGTTTATCCTGTCATTATCTTGCTGTATCTGAGCCATCATTTCACTTTGCCAATAAAATCAAACAAAAACATTAACTGTACTACCGGCAAATAAAAAAACGAACCGAACATCAGCTGCCGGGCCGATTTAATTTCGCAGGTGCGCAAAAGTACAAATCCCTGGTATAAAAATATAAGGCTGCACACCAATGATACACCGCCCACATAATAACCACCATAACCATAAATAGTTGGCAGTAAACTTACCGGCACCAGTATCACGGTAAATAAAAATGTAATTGCAGCACTGGCTTTATCGCGCTGCCCGGTAGGCAGTAAGCGGAAGCCGGCCAGCTTATAATCATCATCCAGCACCCAGGCAATAGCCCAAAAATGCGGGAACTGCCATACAAACTGTATCCCAAATAGTATTAAAGCTATATCATCTATTTTACCATGGGCGGCCACATAACCAATAAGCGGTGGCAGCGCGCCGGGTATAGCACCCACAAACACCGCGATGGGCGATTTGCGTTTTAACGGCGTATAAGCAAAGGCATACAGCAGGATAGAGAACACCGAAAGCAAGCCTGTCAACAAATTCAGGCCGCCTAACAGGTAAGTACCGGCTATGCCCATACCCAAACCTAAAACCAGTCCCTGCCCTGTGGTCATTCGTCCGGCAGGCATTGGGCGGTCCATTGTGCGCTTCATCAGCTTATCCAGGTCTTTCTCTATAATCTCGTTAAAGCAGTTGGCTGCCGATGTTACCAGGAAACCGCCGATGATCAGTTTCACCCAATCGCCCCAGATAATAATGCCGTTGGCCTTACTGCCAATAAGGAACGATATGGACGCGGAAAACACCACCAGGAACGTTAACCGGAATTTGATCAGTTTTGAAAAATCGCCCAACGTCATGCCAATGCCCCCCTGCTGTTAGCCGACCGTGATAAATTGAGCAGCAAATAAAACTGCGTGCCAAATACCAGGCTGGCCAATAAAATATGTAATGCCTGCGCATAAGGCGGCAAGGCGAAGTACGATAGCGTTATCCCCGTGCCTATTTGCAGCATGATCATTAAAAATGTAAAACTCATTATTTGCTGATGGATTGAGTGGCGGCTGTAGCTTTTACGCACCAGCCCATACAACATCACATTTAAAACAAATACGGCCACAGCCAAATCGCGGTGATGGTTAAATATATCGCCGGCCTTGGATACCCAATCCTGCCGGTAGCCTCCTTGCAGATGTGCCGATACCTCATCTATTTTTTCCCTTACGGATGTACCCAACGTGATCTGTATAACGCTGAGTAAAAGCACCAGCACAGTTATCAGTAATATGAAACCCTTTATGGCCATTTTTGGCCGTCCGTTCACTTTAGCGGCATGATAACCATAAATAGCTAATGCCAGTATCACCAGCGCCAGCAGCATGTGTACAGTTACTATCCAGGCTACCAGGTTGGTAGATACTACGATAGAGCCCAGCCAACCCTGAAAGCCCACAGCAATTAAATTAGCTACGCTGGCCACTATTATCCAGTTATTCACCCCTTTATAGCTGAACGAGTAAATAGCTGTGAGCAATAAAAACAGTCCGGAGATAGCGCCAATTAAGCGGTTAATGTATTCTGTCCAGGTTTTACCGGCGTTAAAGTCTTCGGGTACAAGGATAGATTTGTCTTCGCGGATGCGGGTAGCCAGATCGCTATAGCCAAACAGATCTAAAGTTTTGGCAAAGCGCTGATTTTTGGCTAAACGGCCGTCAACATATTTCTGCTTATAATCGGCCGGTAATTGCGAGGCATTTGTTGGCGGGATGTATCCCCCAAAGCACTTAGGCCAATCGGGGCAACCCATCCCCGACCCTGTGCTGCGCACTACGCCGCCGGCTAATATCAAAATAAATAGCAAAACAATTGCAGTAAGGTTAAATAACTGGAATCTCTTTTTTGCTGCTGATATATTCATGTTAAAGTACTAAGTCTTAAGTCAGAAGTTCTAAGTAAGCAACTTCTGACTTAAGACCCATGACTTAAGACTTAAGACTTAAAACTTAAGACCGACTAAATGTTTATTTTACTTCTTCGTTAGATTTATTAGCTGCAACCCAGGCTTCGTGCGCCTTCATGCCAGCTTCGTTATCTTCAAAGTCATGATGTATGTTCGAGCTCATGGTTTCAGAAAGCGGCACTGTTTGCGGGATAAAATCCTCTTTGGCGCCAGGCTTGCTGTAATCATAAGGCCAACGATAAACGGTAGGGATCTCGCCAGGCCAGTTACCATGCAGGTGCTCAACAGGCGTAGTCCACTCCAGTGTATTAGCTTCCCATGGGTTCTCTGTAGCTTTTTTACCCCAGAATATCGAGTGTATAAAGTTGATCAGGAAACCAACCTGTGCCAATGCCGATAAAATAGCCGCCCAGGTAATAAACATATTTACTGATAACCAGCGTTTCATCGACTCAAACTCGGTAAAGGCATAGTAACGGCGTGGTACACCATCAAGGCCCATAAAGTGCATTGGGAAAAACACCAGGTAAGCACCAATAAAGGTTAACCAAAAGTGCAGGTAGCCCAGGCGCTCGTCCATCATTTTGCCAAACATTTTAGGGAACCAGTGATAAACACCGGCCAACATACCAAATATAGCAGCCGAACCCATTACCAGGTGGAAGTGGGCAACCACAAAATAAGTATCATGCAGGTTAATATCCAATGCTGCGTTACCCAGGAAAATACCTGTTAAACCACCTGATATAAAGAATGACACCATACCGATAGCGAACAACATACCCGGCGTAAACCTGATATTACCGCGCCATAATGTAGCCAGCCAGTTAAATGTTTTTACTGCCGATGGAACAGCGATGATCAAAGTAGTGATCATAAACACACCGCCCAGGAACGGGTTCATACCCGTAATAAACATGTGGTGGCCCCATACAATAAACGATAATACGGTGATACCTATCAGCGAGTAAACCATGGCATGGTAGCCGAAAATAGGCTTGCGTGAATTTACCGACATGATCTCGGAAGAGATACCCATGGCCGGCATAATTACGATATATACTTCGGGGTGGCCCAGGAACCAGAATAAATGCTGGAACAGGATGGGGCTACCGCCTTCAAATGATAAAACTTTTCCGTTCAGTACAATATCCGACAGGTAGAAACTGGTACCAAAGCTACGGTCGAATATCAACAATACCACACCGGCAACCAGTACCGGGAATGCCAATACACCCAGGATAGCGGTAAGGAAGAATGCCCAGATAGTTAAAGGCATTTTCCACAGGTCCATCCCTTTGGTACGCATGTTTAGCACGGTACTTACATAGTTAATACCTCCTAATAAGGATGATGCGATAAAACAAACCATGCTGATCAGCCACAAAGTCATACCCAGATCCGAACCTTTCATGGCCTTTGGCAATGCCGATAACGGCGGATAAATTGTCCAGCCACCGCTGGCAGGACCTTTCTCGATAAAGAACGAGCTGAGCATGATCACACTGGCCGTAAAGAAGAACCAGTACGATAGCATATTCATGAATGGCGATGCCATATCACGTGCGCCTAATTGCAGCGGGATCAATAAGTTACTGAAGGTACCGCTTAAGCCGGCTGTTAGTACAAAGAATACCATAATGGTACCATGTATGGTAACCAACGACAGGTAAAAGCCCGGGTCTAAACGGCCATTTGGGGCAAAGCGACCTAATAATGTTTCCAGTAATGGGAAGCTTTTTTCAGGATAAGCTAACTGGATCCTGAAAAGTATAGATAAGATCATCGCGATAACGGCCATGGTAATCCCTGTGATCAGGAATTGCTTGGCAATCATCTTATGATCCTGACTGAAGATATATTTAGTCAGGAAAGTATCATGGTGATGCTCGTGATCATGGTCATGGTCATGCTTAACTCCGTGATCTTGAACTGATAATGTTGACATAATTGCTATATGAAATATTAATTATTTAATGCTAACCTGTTTGTACCCGCGTTTGCCTGCACACCGGTGCCAGCAAGTTTCAATTCTTTTTTCAACCCGTCACTCAGGTAAGGTTTTTGATGGCTAAGCCAATCTTGATATTCTGCTTCCGAAACTACCCGTACAAATTTTTGCATATTGTAGTGGCCATCGCCGCATATTTTATTGCAATAAAGTACGTATTCAAATTTAGGGTCGTTCAGTTTAGTGCGCATCTCGTTGGTTGTGATAGTTGGCACAAATTTAAAGTAAGTAGGCAAACCTGGTACCGCGTTCATTTGTACACGGAAATAAGGTAAATAAAAGCTATGGATCACATCCTGCGCAAAGATGTTGATGCGGATAGATTTACGTACAGGGATAACCAAAGTATCAGCCTTCAGATCATCAAAGGAGTTACGGTCTTTAAAATCGACGCCTAAGTTATTTACACCGGTGTACAGTTTATAATTTTTGGCACCCAATTTACCATCCTTGCCGGGATAACGTATTTCCCAGGCAAACTGGTGACCGGTTACATCAATATTGATATCGCCTTTTTCGGGGGCAGTGTTGGTAACTGTTCGCCAGGTAAAAAAGCCAAACACTACCAGGATGGTTAAAACAATAGCCGGAACAATTGTCCATACCTTTTCGATGGTATTGTTATGAGGTAAAAAGTAAGCTCTGCGTTTCTCAGAATGCCTGTATTTGAACAGGAATACGAACAGCAAGATCTGCGTGATAACAAATACGATCATCGTAAGGACAGTGGTTGTCCAAAACATCTCGTCGATTTTGATACCATGTTCAGAAGCTGCCTCTGGCAACACCATAGCGCCCTGTACCGCGAAAGACCAATAAGCGCCTATTGCACCTGCCACTAAAAACAAGCCGCAAATAGTAGCCATTAAATTGTTCCAGTTAAGGCCTTTTTTACCTTGTAGCTGGTTAGTTAAATCGTATACTTTTAAAATACGGCCAATGATGGCTACGCCTATGCAAACCAGTACAAACAGCAGCACATAGTACCCTACACCTGTCCACATGCCCGATTTATCAACCTCTTCTGTTGTAGTGGCTGCAGCGGTAGTAGCCTGCGCCATCAGCATTTGTGTACTGCCCAGCAGCAGCGCAGCTAACAGCCCGGCTATTTTTTTAGAATTTATCAAATTTTTGAATGCCATTATTGTGTTCGTTTGGTATTCTCTTTTAATTTACAAAATTAGCAATTATATATGGTGGTGCAGGCTTTCCTGCAGGAATGGATGCTTGGTTGGTATCAGCGATTTAAATTTGCTTAACGATGTCAGCATCAGGAATGTAAATAAACCTGCGAAACCTATAAATGTAAAGATCTCAATCGGGCCAATTTCCATCCACCATTCTTTTTGCGGACCAACTGTTCCCGGCATGATCATCATAAAATAATCTAACCAGTGACCGATGATCAATATGATACAGATAGTTTTTAAAACAGAGGTCATACGTTTCGAGTCGCGCATCATCAGTACCAGTAAAGGCGCTACAAAGTTTAACACGATGTTTAACCAGAACCATGGTTTAAACTGCGGCTCCCAGCGTTTGTAAAAGTAAACGGTCTCTTCAGGTAAGTTGGCGTAATAGATCAGTAAAAACTGCGCGAACCATACATACGTCCAGAAGATAGAGAAGGCGAACATAAAGATACCCATGTTATGCAGGTGATCTTCGGTGATCCATTGCAGGTAACCGTTCTTTCTCAGGATGATGATAGCCAATGTCATGGTAGCTAACCCGCTCACCCACATGGCGGCAAAGTTGTACCAGCCAAACATGGTAGAGAACCAATGTGCTTCTAAAGACATGATCACGTCGAAAGCAAATATCGGGGTAGTGAAACCAAATATTACCAGGAATATGCACGACATTTTAAAGCTTTTCTCGTAATTGCTCATGCCGCCCAGTTCGTCTTCGTTTTCTGAGTATTTGATCAGCAAGTTACCAAATATCGCGTAGCAGCCTAAAAAGCCGATGATACGTCCAAGGAAAAACCCTTTGTTCAGGAACGATGATTTACCGGCGATAATATGGTCGTAATTTTCGCTGCCCGCGGTTGATACGCCATCAATAGCCCACAGTTTATATAAGTATGGAACTACTGCTTTATGGCCTTCTTCGTTAACACCTTCGTGAGTGATGTATAAACCAGCTATCACAATGATGATTAATACGGTAGCGGCAATCGGCAATGTTTTGGCAAATGCCTGCGGTACACGCAACATAGATGCCGACCAGCCCGCCTGTGCCACATATTGTACGGCGCAAAAGAATACGCCGGCCATGCACACACAGGTAAAGTAATATCCCATCAGCAGCAAGTTAGCAAAAGTGCGTTCTGCTGCTCCCAATACAAAGCCAAGCACTATTGTGATTACCCCAACTAAAATTGCGATCAGGCTATAGGTTTTGGCCTTGCCTAAAAATTCGTATTGCCCGTCAAAACTATTATGAGTCTTCATTCAGTTCTAATGCTTATAAAGTTTGTAAATGGTGAACGTACATAACTACCTTCCAGCGTTCCTCAGGCGATAATTGCGATGCGTATGAACCCATCTGGTTTACACCGTAAGTAATGGTATGATATATTTTACCATCTGTAAGATCTTTCATAGCGCCACCGCGTGATGATTGCCCTTTTGAATACGAAGGCGGCGGCGGATAACCATGTTGAACTACCAGGCCATCACCCTGCCCGGTTTCGCCATGGCATGGCGAACAGAAATGCATAAAAAGCACCTTGCCTTCGGCAAAATTGTTTTGCGTTTGAGGTACCGGGTTATGCACTTCAGTGCTTGCTAATTCATAGCCAGCCTTATTGTTTAGATAATCAAACGTCACAAAACCTACAGGGATAGTACCTGCCGGCGGAACCTGTGCGGTTTTCTCGTCCTTAAAATTCGGATTCTTTTGATCCGGGTCATAGGCAATATGCTCATACATATTGGGGGCGTACTCCCAACCGGTGCTTCTTTTATCTTTGCACGATGTTATGACAACCGTAGCAGCGATAGCGATCACCGATGCACCCAATATTCTAAATTTATTCATAGCTAACATATTTTCTGTCGTTATGCTTAATTTCAACCGCTCCCGCGTCTTTTAATATATTGGTAATATCATCATGAGGGATATTACCTTTTGCGTCAATTGCTATTACAAACCTATCGTCTGTTGCCCGGTAATCCATTACCCTTGGCGTGCGGCCCGGGAAAAGGTGCGTGGCGTAAAAGAACGTAGCTACCATCCCGAAGGCGGTGAATAATACGGTCCACTCAAACGTGATCGGGATAAAATCCGGTATAGCAAAGTGATTTTTACCACCTATGTTTATAGGCCAGTCGTGCACCATTGTGTAATAAATAATGGCGAATATGGTACTGCCGCCCAAACAACCGAACATAAAGGCCGCATAGCCCAGGCGCGATGGTTTGATGCCCAGTTTAGCCTCAATACCGTGTATAGGCATTGGGGTATATACATCATAAATAGGCACACTGTTTTTTTGCAGTTTTTCGATCCCGTGCATCATATCATCCGGATCATCAAAAAGGCCTAATATAAATTTAGTACTGCTCATCTCGTTAATTATATTTTTTCGTAATCAGCCATGTCAACACTATCAAACTTAGTTATCGCTTCCTTGTAAAAATCAACATGGGTTTGATCCAGGTGACCTTCTTCAATCAGCTTCTTCTTAGCCTGCTCGCTTGATCCTTTCAGCAACAATTTCACTTCGGCCATCGCCACTGAAGGCAATACCCTGATGAACAATAGGAATAAGGTAAAGAATACGCCTATCGAACCAATGAAAACACTCACATCAACCCAGGTTGGGTAAAACATAGCCCAGCTTGACGGGATATAATCGCGGTGAAGCGAGGTTACGATGATCACAAAACGCTCGAACCACATACCGATATTTACCACGATAGATAATACCCATGAGAAGTTTACGCTTGTGCGCCATTTTTTAACCCATAATAACTGCGGACTGATCACGTTACAGCTCATCATGCTCCAGTATGCCCACCAGTACGGACCGGTAGCGCGGTTAATGAAAGCGTATTGCTCATATTCAACACCCGAATACCAGGCGATAAAGAACTCTGTTAAGTAAGCCACACCAACAATTGAACCGGTTAAGATGATGATCTTATTCATCGATTCGATATGGAACATGGTGATGTAGTTTTCCAGCGCCAAAACTTTACGTGCTACCAGTAATAAGGTTTGCACCATGGCAAAACCCGAGAAGATAGCGCCCGCAACGAAGTATGGAGGGAAGATGGTGGTGTGCCATCCCGGTTCAAGCGATGTTGCAAAGTCCATAGATACAATGGTGTGTACCGAAAGTACCAGTGGGGTTGATATACCTGCTAATATCAGCGATACAGTTTCGAAACGCTGCCAGGTTTTTACCGAACCCGTCCAGCCGAAAGAGCATACCGAATATATTTTGCGGCGTAAGCCTGATGCACGGTCGCGGATTGAGGCAATATCTGGCAATAAACCGGTGTACCAGAATACTAATGATACCGAGAAGTAAGTTGATATCGCGAATACGTCCCAGATAAGCGGCGAGTTAAAGTTAACCCAAAGCGAACCGTACTGGTTTGGCAATGGTAACGAGTAAACTGCCATCCACGGGCGGCCCATGTGTGCCACAATATAAGTGGCCGCGCAAATTACCGCGAAGATGGTCATCGCCTCGGCAGATCTGTTGATGGAATTACGCCAGTTTTGACGGAAGAGTAACAATACCGCCGAGATCAGCGTGCCGGCGTGACCGATACCTACCCACCATACGAAACCGGTGATATCCCAGGCCCATCCTACTGTTTTATTTAAGCCCCATTCGCCGATACCGAACCAAAACGTCCAGCTAACAGCAAACACCCATAGCAAAGCGCCTAACGCGGATACAATAAATCCTATCCACCAGGCCTTTGTAGGCATATTTTCTACAGGGCGCAATACATCGTCGGTAATTTTAGCATAGGTAATATCCTTGCCGGTAATTAACGGTTCCCTGATTATTGATTCATTATGAGATGCCATATATATTAATCTCTATTATAATAAAATTAAGCCCCTTGTTCAACTAAATTTCTCACCTTAACCTGGTAACCAATACCCGGCTGAACGTTTAATTCTTCCAGCACGTAATAAGTACGCTCGCTTTTCAATGCTTTTGATACTTCCGATTCTGGATCGTTAGCATTACCAAAAACAATAGCGTTAGCGGTACAGGTTTGCTGGCAGGCCATTTTGATCTCGCCGTCTTTTAACGGGCGCTTTTCCATTTTGGCTTTCAGTTTACCGGCTTGTATACGTTGGATACACATAGAGCATTTTTCCATTACACCGCGGAAACGGGTGGTAACATCAGGGTTCAATACTAATTGTGTGTATTCGTTTTGCATGTAATTTTCAAAACGCGAATCGTTCCAGTAGTTAAACCAGTTGAAACGGCGCACTTTATACGGGCAGTTGTTAGCGCAGTAACGTGTACCTATACAACGGTTATATGCCATGTGGTTTAAGCCTTCGCTTGAGTGTACGGTGGCCAGTACCGGGCAAACTGTTTCGCAAGGAGCGTGATCACAGTGCTGGCACAGCATAGGCTGGTGCACTACCGATACGTTATCCAGGTTATCCAGTTTACTGATCTCTTTTTCCCTGGTAACCGCGTTGGTACCATCATCGTTAAAGCTGTAGTAACGATCGATACGGATCCAGTGCATTTCGCGGCGGCGGCGTACTTCGTCTTTACCTACAACCGGTACGTTATTTTCGGCGTTACAGGCAACCACGCAGGCACCGCAACCGGTACAGGCGTTTAAGTCGATAGCCATTACCCAGTTATATTGCGGGCGTTCATACTCGTCCCAAAGAGATTTATCGTTATAATCCTTCTTCTCTTCGCCACGGCCGCTGCCCGATTTAGGGTCTTTTACATATTTGGCAAATGAAGTTTCGCGGATAACGTCGCGGCCTTCATAGCTATGGTGTGTTTGCGTTTGGGCTAAGGGAGATTTCTCGCCTGTAGCTTCGATAGTAGCTACACCTGTAGTTTGGAAAGTTCCGTTACGGTAGCTGTAAAAAGGATAGGCATTTTTACCTACACCATCGCCAACTTTACCGCTTGATGTACGGCCATAACCCAAAGCTACCGATACGGTACCCTGCGCCTGGCCCGGCTGGAATAATACAGGCACTTCAATGCTGTATCCGTCAACCGTGATCTTAACTACATCGCCCTCTTCAACTTTCAGTGTTTCTTTACCAAATTTTTCGGATATGGCTGCAAAGTTATCCCAGGTAACTTTCGATACCGGATCGGGCATTTCCTGCAACCATGGGTTGTTTGCTTTTTTACCATCGCCAATACCATTGTTCTGGTAAAGCGCCAGTTCAACTTGTTTATCGCCTTTAGCTGCTAAAGCCGGGCTTTGGTTGGTTATGGTTTGGGCAACAGCATTCAGGTCTTTTGCAAAGGTGTAAACACCTGCTGCTTTATCTGCTGTTTTTACAAAGCCGGTTTGCAATAATGCTTCCCATGCTTTTTGTCCGCTGCCGGCGCCAACTTTAGGGAATATGGTAGTATCCCAATTGTTGCGTACAAAGGTGTAATAATCTTTTACCGGGTTATCGCTCCAAAGCATTAAGCTTTGCTCGGCCTGGCGGGTATTATATACCGGGTTAATAGTTGGCTGTACAATAGAATAATAACCTTCTATTACCTGCGCATCGCCCCATGATTCAAGGAAGTGATGGTTTGGCGCTAAAACTGTACACATAGCGGCAGTTTCATCTTTTTGATCGGCAAAGGAAACCTTCAGTTTCACTTTAGCCAGCGCGTCGGTAAATTCTTTTATTTTATAGTAATCGTAAGCAGGGTTAGCGTTCAGGAAGAACACCGCATCAACCTCACCCCTTTTCATTTCGCTGATGAAATCAGCAAACTCGGTATCGTTACCGGCATATTTATTTACCGGGGTATCCAGATCGATAGTAGTGCCATAGCTGCCCAGCAGGGAGTTAATAGCGTTTACTAAAATCTGCGCGGCTACATCATTGGTACCGGCAACAACCAGCGCCTTACCTTTAGCGCCCAGTAATTCCTTAGCTACTACTTTTACAGCGTTGCTGACAACGTTGTTATCTAACTTGCCCGAACCCGGTAAAGTAGTGCCCGATATTTCATTATATAAAGCAATCAGCGCTAAACCTTCCTGCGATGGTTTTACAGGGATACGGGTATCGGCGTTGGTGCCTGTCATGCTCATGCCAGTTTCAAACTGGATATGGCGCGACATTCTTTTTTCTTCTAATGATTTGGCGTTCCTGTTAGAAACGTATTGCAGGGTGTGCTCTTCGGGCGAGATCCAGGTACCTAGAAAATCGGCGCCGAAACTAACGATCACATCTGCCTTATCAAAACGGTAGTGCGGTAATACGGCTTTACCAAAGCTGTTCATATTAGCCTGGATAATACCTGTATAAGATATTGCGTCGTAATTGATGTGTTTGGCTGTTGGATAAGCGGCAATAAAGCTATTGATAACCGCTAAAGTTGAAGGACTGTAAACCGTTGATGATATGATACGGATCTTTTTGCCACTTGCTTTAATAGCTGTCAACTGGCTTTTAACATAAGCGTCAATGGCTTCCCACGCGGCAGCTCCACCATTCATTTGTGGTTCCTGTAAACGGCCCGAGTTGTACAGATCTAATACCGACGCCTGTCCCTGCGCGCTGATACCACCTTTGGTCATGATATCGGCAGGATTACCTTCAATTTTGATGGGGCGGCCTTCGCGGGTTTTCACCAGGATAGGCTGACCTTCAAAACTGGAAACATAATAGTTTGCTATACCCGGGGTAACCTCTTCAGGTTTAATAAGATAAGGTATAGATTTATGCACAGGTACCTTTTGACAAGCTGCCAGGGTAACCGCACCCACACCAAAACCCAGCGCCTTTAAAAAGTCGCGGCGGGGTGTTTTGGCTGATAAACCCGATCCGCTTAAAACCTCCTCGATAGGGATAGGCTCGGCGAATTCGTGTTTATTTTTCTCAACAAATTCCGGCGTATTGTTTAGTTCTTCTAAACCTTTCCAGTATTTTTTATTGCTGTCCATTTAAGCTATATAAACTGTAATTGCTAAGTTCTGTATATTATTAATAGTGGCACTTGCCGCACTCAATACCGCCCATTGCTGCCGCGGTCATTTTCTCGCCTTTTTTGATCATATCGTGCACGGCAACCATGCGTGTATAGTAATCATTACCTTTAAAGTTAACATCGGTACGTTTGTGGCACTGGATACACCATTTCATGGTCAGCGGCGCGTACTGGTAAACCTCTTTCATGGTTTGTACCGGGCCGTGGCATGTCTGGCAAATAATTTTACCAACTTTTACGTGCTGCGAGTGGTTAAAGTAAGCCAGATCGGGCAGGTTGTGTACACGTACCCACTGGATAGGTTTAGCCTTAGTACTATCATATTTCGTCGTAGCCGGATCGTAACCCAAAGCATCATATATTTTATGAATTTCAGGCGATTCGGTTTTAACTGCCTTGTGACAGTTCATACAAACGTTTAACGATGGGATAGACGCGTTCTTTGATTTGTAAGCGCCCGAGTGGCAATACTGGCAATCAATTTTCATTACGCCGGCATGTAACTCGTGCGAGTATTTGATCGGCTGTACCGGTTGGTAGCCCTGGTGCACATTGGTGTTCCACAACACCTCAAACTGCCAGGTACTTAACGCGATAACAGCGCAAACAACAACAAAGAATACGAATTTTTTATTTTTAGCCAGTTGTTTAACCTTAGCCATTGGGTCGGCTTTGGCTACTTCAACAGCTTCTGCTTCTTCAGTTAATAAACCGTTCTTTTTTAACAGCAAGCGCTCCAATGTGCCTACTACCCTGTTTAATACCAGGATAATAATAAAGGCTACAATGATCACAGCGATCAGGCCGAGGATCATCATTGTGCTTGGGGCCGATTCGGTTGCTGCACCTTCAGCGCCGCCTGCTACAGCTTTAACTTCCGGTTTCCAGGCACGTGCGTAAGCAATAATGTTTGCTACATCGCCATCGCTTAAATCGGCAAACACGGTCATGTTTGCCTGATTGTACTCGTTAAAAACTTTTAATGCTTTAGGGTCTTTAGCGGCAATCAGCGCCTGGTTGTTCTGGATCCACTTGGTTAGCCATTTGTCATCTGTTTCAGATTGAATGGTTGGGCCCAATGCCGGACCGGTCATCCGCACATCCATTTTGTGACAGGCTGTACATTTGGCTTTAAACAGCGCTTCACCTTTAGCCGCATCTCCTTGTGCATGGGCTGCAACACCCATTACCGCCAATCCGGCGATCAGTAAAACCGACCTGGAAAATTGTTTAAGAATCAATGAGATACTTCTCATAAAGTGTATTTGTGCTTAATAATTTTTATTTTTTTGTTTGAAAACCTGGGCAGATGTATAGAATACCCTCTTATTTCAGTCCACAAAAGTAAAATTTATTACAGTATCGCTGACAAATTAATGACAGTAAACTATAATTTATAATTGTTCTAAATAAGTATGAAAAACAGCCTAAATTTGCTTTAAACGGCATTTTTTATAAAAACAGCCTGTGCAATTTTTTATCCACACCATCCTGCTTTTTGCAAAAATTGTTAATATCTGTTATAACACCCGGTTATTGCGTCTTTTAGATTATTTAATTACAAGTGATCCATTAATCATAAAAAAAGCCCCGGTAAACTGTTAAGTACACAATTTATCAGGGCCTATCCCCAAAAAGAAAGGGCTTTAAAAATTTCCTTCGGGTCTCTCCCTATGGGTTAGACCCGAAGGGGGGCTGTTATTGCTTCAATAACCACGCAAAAATTAACGGGGCCACAATGGTCGCGTCGCTTTCTACTATAAATTTAGGGGTGTTGATATCCAACTTGCCCCAGGTGATCTTCTCGTTAGGTACCGCGCCCGAGTAAGAGCCGTATGACGTGGTCGAATCCGAGATCTGGCAGAAATAGCTCCAGAACGGGATCTCGGGCATCTCCATATCCTGGTATAGCATAGGCACTACGCATATCGGGAAATCGCCGGCTATACCGCCGCCTATCTGGAAAAAGCCCACGCCTTTACCATCCGAATTTTCGGGGTACCAGCCGGCTAACCAGGCCATATATTCAATACCGCTTTTCATGGTCGAGGCTTTGATCTCGCCCTTGATCACATACGACGCGAAGATATTGCCCATGGTGCTATCTTCCCATCCCGGAACCACTATCGGCAGGTTTTTTTCGGCAGCAGCCAGCATCCACGAGTTTTTTGGATCTATCTCGTAATATTGCTCCAGCACGCCGCTCAATAACATTTTATACATGTATTCGTGCGGGAAATAACGTTCGCCGGCGGTATCGGCATCTTTCCATATTTTGTGGATATGCTTTTGTAAACGGCGGAAGGCTTCTTCCTCGGGGATACAGGTATCGGTAACGCGGTTGTAGTGGTTCTCTAATAAATCCCACTCGTCCTGCGGACTCAGATCGCGATAGTTTGGTACACGCTTATAGTGCGAATGCGCCACCAGGTTCATGATATCCTCTTCCAGGTTTGCGCCTGTACACGATATAATGTGGATCTTATCCTGGCGGATCATCTCGGCCAAAGAAATACCCAGTTCGGCAGTACTCATGGCCCCACCCAGGGTCACCATCATTTTACCGCCTTCCAGCAGGTGGGTTTCGTAGCCTTTTGCCGCATCCATTAAAGCGGCCGCGTTAAAATGCAGGTAGTTTTTCTCAATAAACTGAGATATGGGTCCTCTTGTAGTGCTCATTTTCAATTGATTTTTCAGGGGGCAAAAGTACGGATTGTGTGGTGAGTTTAACCACAAAGGCCACAAAGTTTTTTGCACAAAGGGCACTAAGCTAATTATATCGGTAATAAATTGTCACAAATTAACATCCATGGATCAATCATCATAAAATAAAACTTTGTGTACTTTGTGCTTCCTTTCTTTGTGTACTTTGTGGTTAAATAGCCACCACGGCAAACAAAATCCCCCTATCTTAGTTCCGTAAATCTGAACATGAAAAAACTTATCCCGCTTTTAGCCTTCATCTTATTAGCCCCTCCCCTTTTCGCGCAAAAAAACCTGCTGCCTAAATTTGTCCGCAAAATGCTGTTCGAGAAAGACAGCAGCAAGCACAGCAGCTTTTTCCTGCTGCCCGTACTCAGTTCGGCACCTGAAACCGGTTTGGAAGTGGGCGGCTCGGCATTATATTCTTTCTATACCGATACCATACATAACGATACCCGTGTATCAAACATCTTCGGGTATGGCACCATTACCACCAAGGGCCAAAGCCGTTTAAGCTTAAGCACCACTTATTGGGCGCCGCACAATGCCTGGCGTTATATGGCCGGCATTAGTTATATTAATTTCCCGTTTGATTTTTATAGTATCGGGCCAAATACTTATAAAGCAGGCAAAGACCATCTGGGCCAAAAACGCTTTAAACTTAATTTTGAGGCCGATAAAAAATTTGGCAAATACGTCTACATCGGTTTTATGGCAGGCGGCTTTGATTATAAATTCACCAACGAGAACCCGGGCGGCAGCTTTGATACCAACCCGCGTGTGGAAGACCGCAAAGGCGGCTCCAGCGTATTAGCCGGACCAGCTTTTATTTTTGATACCCGCAATAATAATACTTACACCACCAAAGGCATTATCGTTACCAGTTACTTTAACCTGTTCCATGGCATTGGCGCTAACGATACTTATAAAGGCGGCTTGCTGAACATTGAAATATCGCAATATAACTCGCTTAGTAAACGCCTGATGCTGGGGTTTGATATACAAAGCCAAAACCTGACAGGTGCCCGGTCGCCGTTTTACCTGCTGCCATCCTTAGGCAGCGACGAAATTATGCGCGGCTACTATAACGGCCGTTACCGCGACCGTAACATGCTGGCCGGCCAGGCCGAACTGCGCTACCGCCTAAGCGATCGTGTGGGCATTGCGGGCTTTGCAGGGACAGGTACGGTATTTAATAAAACGTTCTCCTTTTCGGATCTGAAACCCAATTACGGCGGTGGCCTACGTTACTTTTTTGATGTAGAAAAAGGCCTCACCATGCGTATGGACTACGGCGTAGGCCAAAAAGTTGCCGGCGAGCAAAGGCAGAGCGGGTTTTATTTGAGTTTGGGGGAAGCGTTTTAAATGTGCAAATGCGAGGATGTGCAAATATGCAGATGAGAAACAGAGATTTGCGAATTATTTGCACATCTGCATATACGCATATTTGCACATCATATTAAAACCTGATCTTAAAATCCTCCTTAGCCTGTCCTTTTTTAAAGTACACCAACCCTATCCAAAACAAATCCACCGTTACTGTTACCTGCGGGTGGGTTTTTATTTGTGCCCAGGCTTCCTTCATCCCCTCGCTCCAGTAAATATCATCGAAGATGAGCAGGGTATCCTCGTGCACCTTGGGCAGGCACCATTCAAAATACCTTAGGGTAGCATCCTTTTGGTGGTTACCATCTACGTAAACAAAATCCAGTTGGGGTAAACTGTCAATCAGCGGGTGCAGGGTATCATCAAAATTGCCTACCCCTTGTTCAATACCGGTAGCAGCATCCTGTTTAAATACATCGCCGGCTACAGCGGCAGTTTGCGGGCAGCCTTCCAGTGTGTATGTTTTGGCGGTTGGGGCGGCATGTTGCAGGTATAGGGTGGTAATACCTAAGCAGGTACCCAGCTCTATCATACTTTTGGGTTGCAGATCGGCCACCAGGCGGTAGATCAATTGTGCCAATCGTGGCGATTTCAGGGCATTTTGGGCAATTACGCTTACCTGTTTTTCGCGGTTTTTGTTCAGGTGCGATCCGGCGCCTAAGTCGGTTACCGTGATGGTATGATTGTCATTCAGCAGTCTTTTTCTGATTTTTTCAATCCGGGAATATATTTCTTTTTCAGAAAAATCGTAAATTACCTTATCAACCAAACGGTACACAAATGGTGAGTGCAGGCCATGCCTGTTTTTAGCCGTAAATTTGTGTAGCAGGTAATCTATACCGAACCTTATATTTAACATGCGGTAAAATTATTAATATTTTTGGTTGGGACTGAAAATGATAGAGAATACTAAAGAAATAGCATCACTGATACGCCTGCTGGACGACCCAGACATGGAGGTTTTTGAACATGTGCACGATAAATTAAAATCGTATGGCAGCGAGGTGATCGAATACCTGGAAGGGGCTTTTGAAGAGGCCTTTGACCCGATACAGCAAGACCGTATTGCCAACCTGGTGCACGAGATCCAATTTGGGGCGTTAAAAGACGATTTAAAACTTTGGCAGCAAAGCGGCGCGTTCGACTTGTTACAGGGCGCCCTGATCATCAATAAATACCAATACCCCGACCTTGACGAGCAGAAAGTAATCAACCAGATTGAAGCCATAAAGCGCGATATCTGGCTGCAGATGATCTACGATGCCAGTCCGGCCGAGCATGTGAAGCTGATTAACCATGTGCTGTACAGCATTTACGGCTTTAGCGGCAATACCGCCAACCACCAGGACCCGCAAAACAGTTACCTGAGCCAGGTGCTGGAAACCAAAAAAGGCAACCAGATCTCGCTGGCTATTATCTATTCTATCATCGCCCAGAAACTGGATGTGCCTATCTATGGCGTTAACCTGCCGCAGCATTTTATCCTGGCTTATGTAGACGAAAGCATGGAGAACGATTTTGAGGGCGGCATCCTGTTCTATATCAACGCCTTTAACAAAGGCTTTATTTTTGGCAGGCGCGATGTGGATATGTTTCTGAAACAGCTGAACCTGAAAGCCGAAAAACAGTTTTACGAACCCTGCAGCAACAGCGATATTATTAAACGCATTTTACGAAACCTCATCAGCGCTTACGAAGCATTAGGATCGCCCGATAAAGTAAGGGAGCTTACAGAACTATTGGCTATAATGGAGTAAGCCGTTATTGTTTCGCGGCAAAGAACAAAGCTTTCAGTTCGGTAGCATCATCCGGGTTCATTTTGCCGCTTAAGATCAAACGCAGCTGACGGCGGCGAAGGGCGCCATCAAACAAACTTGCTTCCTCCTCGGTTTCGGGCAATAACTCGGGAACTTTAACAGTATTGCCGTCCACATCCAGTGCAACAAAGGTGTAATAAGCCTCATTACTTTTCACTTTTGTACCGGATGGTATATTTTGTGCCCAAACATCCAACCGCACCTCCACCGAAGTATTGAACGAGCGGGTTACTTTAGCTTCGATGCTCACCACATCGCCCAGTTTAATAGGATGTTTAAAGGATACATTATCTACCGATGCCGTTACCACCGTGCGGTTACAGTGTTTTTGGCCCGATATAGCCGCGGCAATATCCATCCAGTGCAGCAAACGCCCGCCCATCAGGTTATTCAGCGTGTTGGTATCATTGGGTAATACCAGTTCATTCATTATCGTGTACGATTCTTTGGGCGCCTTCGGGTTCATGTTTTTCAATGTGCAAATGTGCTTATGTGCAAATATGCAGATTATCGCTCATTTGCTCACACCCAAACGCATCTTTGCACATTAATATATTCATTTGCACATCTGCATATTCGCACATCTGCACATCGTTCCCCCTTTAGGGGGTTAGGGGGATTACCTCCTCGCTCCCGTATTCAACAATCTATACCCCACCAATTCATCCCAGCGTGCGCCTACCGGGCGGTAGTATACCAATAGCTGGTAATCGTTCTCGGTTTCAAAATGGCTGCCTTCTAAAAAGGTATTATCGGGCTTTTTGGTGACGGCATCAACCCAAACGTATTCGTAATCGTACACACCCTGCTTTAAAAACAGACTGGTATAAAAGCGCCCGCTGGTATTATCAAACTCCATTTTATTATCGGCGGTAAGCTGATAGTTGTTAAACTGCCCAACGATATAAACGGCACCGTCCTTATCGGTTTTGTTGGTTGCCAGGTTAAAATAAATGTGGGCGTAGTCGGCATCGGTGCGTGGGTCGCGGCCTTCCTGGTTGCCGATAAAGTACTTACCATCGTTATCATACTGAAAGGTATAATTTGGTTTATCGCGGCTATGGTCGGTTAGCAGCATTACTGTGTTGGCGGTATCGCGATAGATCCGGTCAATCCTATCCGAGTTTACCCTGAGCGACCGTGTATCAAAATGCCTGAACTCGTTACCGCCGGGGAAATCGTTGGTGCTTACATCGTTATAGATCAGTTGCGTGCCGCGGATATAAGCCGGCCGGTTGTTCATAACACCAGTTGGCGTGCGGGCGTTTTGCATGATAAAGGTGCGGATATCATTATAAGGGTTCTGCACGTTCAGCGCGCCGTAATCCAGCTGAAAGTTGATCTTTTGATTGGTTTCGCGCAGGCTGGTATTTTGCGATGCCATTATGTCGGCAGCTATGCTCACTTTGCTGCCTAACACGTATAAGCGGCGGGTCAATACGGGGCGGTTTTGATCGCCGTCTTCGTAAACCTTCAGCAGGTAGTTGCCCGCAATTTTGGGGACGATGTTTTGATTGGGCAGCATCAATTCATAATGCACATACTTTTGCCGCGTCCCGGTAGAATAGCGGTAGTCCATGATCCGGTCATCTGTAAAGCTTTGCAGATATTCGGTAGGCGAAAGGCGTGATGATTGCCATTGCGCATCGCAATGCTCAATGGTATAGGTAAAACTGCGGGAGCTACTGCTCAGGTCATCAAACGATAGCAGCACCTGCTCGTTAGTCCGTAGGTTGATCATGGGCAAGCTGCCCTCTTTACCCAGCGCATAAAACTCCACGCTTTTAATTTGAGGGCGGTAAACTTTATCATCATAAACCATGGCCTGCTGGGCAGTAGCTTTAAAACCGATGACGAGCAGGAAAAGAATATAAAGTTCTTGCTTCATTATAATTATAATGAAGCAAGATAGGAAAAGCGCATGGAATTAATGTGCAAAAACAAGACGGCGGTTAAACAAAGCCCTTCGCCTTTTCCAAAGCCCTGTCCAAACCACTGGCATCCTTACCACCGGCAGTAGCAAAGAACGGCTGACCACCGCCGCCGCCCTGGATCTCTTTAGCCAGTTCGCGCACGATGTTGCCGGCATTGAGGCCTTTCTCTTTCACCAGGTTTTCGGATACCATGACGGTTAAACCGGGCTTGCCGTCTATTTCGGTTGCCAGTACCATAAACAGGTTATCAACGATATCCTTTACCTGGTAAGCCAGGTTCTTCACCGCGTCGGCATTGGGCAGGGCCACACGCTGGGCAATAAAGTTGATGCCGTTAATAGCTTCCGCTTTGGCTGCCAGTTCGGTTTTTAATCCTGATGATTTTTCCAGTACCGATTTCTCGATCTCCTTTTTCAAACGGCTGTTCTCGTCCAGCAGGGTTTCCACGCTTTTGGCTATGTCCTTCGGGTTTTTCAGCAGCTCCTTTAATTGGTGGATCAACTGATTTTGCTCATTAATATAGTTTTGAGCGGCAATCCCGGTAATGGCTTCAATACGGCGCACGCCGGCAGCCACAGCGCTTTCGGCCACTATTTTAAAGAACCCGATCTGACCGGTAGCCTTCACATGCGTACCGCCGCAAAGCTCCTTGCTGAAATCATCATCGAAGGTAATTACACGTACGTACTCGCCATACTTTTCGCCAAACAATGCAGTTACGCCACTGGTGATAGCTGTTTGATAAGCTACGTTACGTTCCTCTTTCAGCGGGATATTCTCGCGTACCTTTTGGTTTACGATAGCTTCTATCTGCGCAATTTCTTCGTCGGTCACCTTGCTGAAGTGCGAAAAATCGAAACGCAGGTAATCGCCGTTCACCAAACTACCCTTTTGGTTAACGTGGGTACCTAAAACCTGTTTCATAGCGGCATGCAGCAGGTGCGTGGCGCTGTGGTTGCCCTCAATACTTTGGCGGCGTTCGGCATCTACAATGGCGGTAAGGGCATCATCCGGTTTAGATGGCAACTTATCGGCAAAATGTACAGTAAGGCCGTTCTCCTTTTTGGTATCGGTAATATGGATCACCTCGCCATTGGGGAAAACCAGTTCGCCGGTATCGCCCACCTGCCCGCCGCTTTCGGCGTAGAAAGGTGTTTTATCCAGCACAATCTGGTACTGCTCCTTACCTTTGGCAGTTACTTTACGGTATTTGATGATATGAGTAACGCTCTCGGTTTCATCATAGCCGGTAAATTCCACGCTGTCGTCATCCTGCAAAACTGTCCAATCGCCGGTATCAATGGCGGTAGCAGCGCGGGAGCGGGTTTTTTGTTGCTGGAGTTCTCGTTCGAACCCTTCCATATCGACAACCCAATCGTTCTCTTTTGCAATCAGTTGGATTAAGTCGATGGGAAAGCCATATGTGTCATAAATCTCGAACGCAACCTTACCATCTATTAAATAAGGTTGTTTTAGCAATCTATCTAAGTCGAATTTTGTTGTGTCTATTTTCCCAGCCGCGTTAAAACGATCTGCTGCTCTTTGCAATTCATTAATTCCCAATCGTTGAAGTCCTTTTTCCAAGGTTTTTAAGAAAGAAATTTCCTCTTCCAAAATAACCTTCTGCACAAAATCCTTCTGGGTATACAACTCATCAAACACCCCCTTAAACTGTTCGGCCAGTAAAGGCACTAACTCATTAAAGAAAGGTTCTTTAAAACCTAAAGTTTGATAACTATAACGTACAGCACGGCGTAAAATACGACGGATCACATAACCTGCTTTATTACTTGCCGGCAATTGTCCATCAGCAATAGCGAAACTGATGGCACGGATATGATCGGCCATTACACGCATGGCTACGGCATCGTTCCAATCGGTATCACCGGGTTTGGCTTGGCTGTTATATGTTTTACCGCTTTTGACAGCAATAAACTGGATCATCTCCTGAAAAACATCCGTATCATAGTTTGATGTCTTCCCCTGCATCACGCGCACCAAACGCTCGAAGCCCATACCGGTATCCACATGCTTAGCCGGCAGCGGGTGCAGCGAACCATCTTTTATGCGGTTAAACTGCATAAACACGTTGTTCCAAATCTCTATCACCTGGTCGTGATCGGCGTTTACCAAAGTAGCGCCGCTTACCTCGGCCCGCTCATTATCCGGGCGACTATCGAAGTGGATCTCCGAACATGGCCCGCAGGGACCGGTTTCGCCCATTTCCCAAAAATTGTCTTTTTTATTACCGGGCAGGATATGGTCGTCGGCTACGTATTGTTTCCAAAGGTTAAGGGTTTCGGTATCTTTTTCCAGGCCTTCTTTGGCATCACCTTCAAAATAGGTGACATACAGGCGGTCTTTATCCAGCTTGTAAACTTCGGTCAACAGTTCCCAACTCCAGTCGATGGCTTCCTTTTTAAAATAGTCGCCAAAGCTCCAGTTGCCCAGCATCTCAAACATGGTGTGGTGATAGGTATCAATCCCCACCTCCTCTAAATCGTTATGCTTGCCGCTTACCCTAAGGCAGCGCTGGGTATCAACCGTGCGCGGAAATTTGGCCGGTTCCTCACCCAAAAAAATGCTTTTAAACTGGTTCATCCCCGCGTTGGTGAACATCAGGGTAGGATCGTTTTTTATCACAATAGGGGCCGATGGAACAATGGTATGTCCCTTAGCGGCAAAAAAATCAAGAAAAGCCTGGCGTATCTCTTTAGCAGTCATAGTGGACAAAGATAGGAATTTGTCTGAACCATGATTTATTGGATTTAAGGATTAACAGGATTTTTGTGAGCTACTACAACAGAGGGGGTGTCATGCTGAACTTGTTTCAGCACCCCACATGCAAAGTGAACATTATGCAAATCTGACCTTAGGATGGGGTGCCGAAACAAGTTCGGCATGACTTTGAGCATAAAAAAACGGCACCGATGAAACATCGGTGCCGTTTTTTAAAATTCTAATTCCCCTTTTAGGGGCAGGGGGCTTTATCTCCCTTTAATATCCGTATAATCGCGGGTGGTAGCGCCTACATATACCTGGCGCGGGCGGCCGATAGGCTCTTTGTTTTCTTTCATTTCTTTCCACTGCGCAATCCATCCCGGTAAACGGCCCAGGGCAAACAGCACGGTAAACATTTCGGTAGGGAAACCTAAGGCGCGATAGATGATCCCGCTGTAAAAATCAACGTTAGGGTATAGTTTACGCTCAACAAAGTATGGGTCTTTCAGAGCCACTTCTTCCAGGCGTTTGGCTATTTCCAGCACTTCATCGTCCAGGCCTAATTCGTCTAGTATATCGTCGCAGGCTTTTTTAATGATCTTGGCGCGCGGGTCGAAGTTTTTGTAAACGCGGTGTCCAAAACCCATCAGGCGGAAAGGATCGTTCTTGTCTTTAGCTTTTTTGATCCATTTATCGGTATCGCCGCCGTCGGCTTTAATTTTCTCCAGCATCTCGATCACCGCCTGGTTAGCGCCACCATGCAGCGGGCCCCACAGGGCCGAGATCCCGGCCGAGATAGAGGCATAAAGGTTAGCATCCGATGACCCTACTATCCTTACGGTTGATGCCGAGCAGTTTTGCTCGTGATCGGCATGCAGGATCAACAGCTTGTTCATGGCGTTTACCACTACCGGCTTTATTTCCACTTCCTCGGTGCGCTGACCAAAGGTCATGTGCAGGAAGTTATTTACATAATCGTATTTATTTTGCGGGTAAATAAGCGGATGCCCTAAGGACTTTTTATAGATCCAGGATACAATGGTGCTCATTTTGGCAATCAGCTTCACAATTTCCAGATTAATCTCGTCGGCATTTAAACCTGGCTTTAACGAGTCGGGGTTAAATGCGGCCAAAGCGCCGATCAGCGACGACAGCTGCCCCATCGGGTGCGAACCAGATGGAAAACCATCGAAGAATTTCTTCATATCCTCGTGCACCAGCGTATGGCGGCTGATGAGGGTTCCAAATTCCTGCAATTTTTCGGCAGTCGGCAATTCGCCGTAGATCAGCAGGTAGGCAACTTCAATAAATGTCGATTTTTCGGCTAATTGCTCAATCGGGTAACCACGGTATTTCAGGATACCTAATTCGCCATCTAAAAAAGTAATAGCGCTTTTGGTAGCCCCGGTATTTTTGTAGCCCACATCAAGGGTAATGTAACCTGTAAGGTCCCTTAGTTTAGAAATATCGATGGCCTTTTCATTTTCCGACCCTTCAATTACAGGCAGATCATATGTTTTATCACCTATTTTTAGCTGTGCTGTTTCCGACATAGAAAATTTAATTGTATACTCAACAAATGTAATTAAATCTGCGTATTATTACCCTTCAATAATAATTTACCGTTTGTAAAATTATCTTTGCTAAGATATAAACCAGCATTATTGTTTTACAGGTTGCTCCTGTTTATTATTAATGTACATTTTTAAAGGAAATTTGTTACTGATACACGAGGGCTTCTCTGCCTACCAGTTAATGCTGGCAGGCTTTGCACTGCTGCTGGTATGCGCGGCGGCCTTTATGCTGTATAAAAAATTAAACCGCCTGCGCCTTGAAGCTGATTTTGAGGGCGAAGAGGAACCGGTTAGCCCCCAGGCCCCTGTACCATCAACACCCGTTATCAAATTTACAGCCGCTGCCCCAGCGCCGGCATATATTCCAGAACCTGTTGCCCCTGTTGCAATTGCGCCCGAACCCATAGTCGAAGTTATCCCTGTCCCGGTACAGCCGGTAAGTGCCCCCACCGAATTAATGTTATCCGAAAGCACTAACGAAGTTAACGCGATACTGAATTCGCTATCGGATATTATTTTTGAATACGACGAGAACAATGTTTGCATTAACCTTTGGTATAACAAAAACCAAAAGCTGGTTGCAGACCCCGAACTATTTCGCGGCAAAACTGTTAGCGAAAGCATGTCCCCGGAAAATGCCAAAATTGTTAACGACACGCTTGATTTTGTTTCGGCCAACGGTATATCAACCACTATTGAGTTACGATCGGTTTTCGGAGAGAACAGGTGGTACCAATCGCACGTTAGCCCGGTTTTTGATGATGCCGGCGTTTTTACAGGCCGCACTACATCGTTAGTAACCGACATTACCGACGAAAAGCAGCGCGAGAACGAATTAAAGGAAAAACAACAACGCCTGCTTGAAGTACAAAAAATTGCCCGCCTGGGCGATTGGTGGTATGATATTACCCGGAAAGAAACCCATTGGTCAGACAATCTGTATGCTTTGCTGGAGATTGACGCCCTGCCGAAAAACACCGGCCATTTTGAATATTATACCAGCCGGGTGCAGGCAGACGACCGCCGGTCGGTTTACCAGTTCTTCGCGGATGTTGCGGGCATAAAGCATCCGGATAACCAGCACAGGATATTAACGGCCAACGGCAATTTGCGCTACTTCCGTATCGTGCGCGGCGAACCTGTGCGCGATGATAAAGGAGAAATAACCCGCGTAACCGGCGTAATACAGGACATTACCGAAAACCGGGTAACAGAGCGCACCATTAAAAAAAGCAAAGCCGAACTGCAGGAAGCGCAAACCATTGCCAAAATTGGTAATTGGAAATGGTACCTGGGTCAAAAAACCATTGCCTGGTCTGACGAGATTTACCATAT
The DNA here is from genome assembly GCF_059418485.1 of Mucilaginibacter sp. GW821-FHT07H05. Classification (NCBI taxonomy): domain Bacteria; kingdom Pseudomonadati; phylum Bacteroidota; class Sphingobacteriia; order Sphingobacteriales; family Sphingobacteriaceae; genus Mucilaginibacter; species Mucilaginibacter sp. GW821-FHT07H05. The sequence continues at coordinate 1,903 of NZ_JBWKPY010000009.1, read as the reverse complement.
TTACGAGGTTAGCCCTGCTACCATGAAAGCCGGTATCAGTCATTTTAAGCTGCTGCTGAAGTATGTACACCCCGAGGATAAATCCATACTGCTTGGCTTCCTGAAAAACCCGGTTAACCTGCGCCGTACCTCGTACGAGTTCCGTATCATCACCCCCAAGGGTGAAATAAAATACCTGAGCCTGATCACCACTAAAATAAAATATGGCGAGGATGGCAGCGTACGTAGTGTAATTGGCACCCTGCAGGATATTACCGACCGCAAAAAAGCCGAGCTGAATATTCAGCAAGCCGAGGATAACTACAAACTGGTATTAGAAAGTATTAAGCTGGCAGCCTTATCATTGGATAAAAGCGGTAATATTATTTATTGTAATAAATACCTGGCCAGCCTGTTAGGCTACGATCAAAGCGAATTGATTGGCATCAACTGGTACGATAAACTGGTACCCCCAAATTTAAAAAGCGTATTTAAGGAGTGGTATCTCAACCATAACATTAAATCAGACTATATTAACCCCGTGATTTGCCGCAACGGCGAGCAACGTATCATCAGCTGGCAAAACACCACCATTTACGATGAGGAGGGCCACATTAAGCAAACTACCAGTATTGGCGAAGATGTAACCGATCAGCAAAAAGATCGTCAGCGGCTGATCAGTGCTAAAGAGGAAGCCGAAAGGTCGTCTTTGTTTAAATCGGATTTCCTATCAACCATGAGCCACGAGATCCGCACGCCTATGAACGCGGTTATTGGCACCACCAACCTGTTACTGGAAGAAAACCCGCGACCCGATCAGCTGGCTTATCTTAATAATCTCAAATTCTCGGGCGAAAACTTGCTGGGTATCATAGATGATATACTTGATTATAATAAAATTGAGGCTGGCAAGCTGGAACTCAACAAGGTACAGCTGAACATTGGCGACCTGATTAATAATATCAAACAAACTTTTCAGGCCCGGGCCATGGAGAAAAAGCTGGATATTGTTGTCGAGGTTGACCAACTGATTCCCAATAATCTGATCGGCGACCAGATCCGTATCAGCCAGATCATGAATAACCTGTTGAGTAATGCCATTAAGTTTACCCACAAAGGGTCGGTTACCATACTGGTACGCGAAGAAAACCGTGATGGCAAACGGGTAAAACTAAATTTCACCGTGGCTGATACCGGCATCGGTATCGATGAGCAAAGCCTCGAAAAAATATTTGAACCTTTTGTGCAGGAATCGCAACGGCATGACTATGGTGGCACCGGATTAGGCCTGGCTATTATTAAGCGCCTGGTTGAATTGCACGGCAGTACTATCCGCGTAAGCAGCACACTGGGCAAAGGCACACAGTTTAACTTTTCTATTGAGTTTGAATATTCGGCCGCGCCGGTGACCAAACCGCAGATTAACCCGGTACAAAAAATGCAGGAAGGCGACCTGACGGGTATGAAAGTATTGGTGGTGGATGATAATAAAATGAATATCCTGATTGCCAGCCGTTTTCTTAACAAATGGAATGTCACCATCAGCGAGGCCAACAACGGCCTGATCGCTACCGAAATGGTTGCCAAAAACCAATACAACCTAATCATCATGGACCTGCAAATGCCTGTGATGGACGGCTTTGAAGCCACCCGAATTATCAAACAAGCCCATCCCCATCTGCCCATTATTGCCCTTACTGCCGATGCCATGCCCGAAACCTTTGCCAAAGCACAAGACTGCGGCATGGACGATTACCTGACCAAACCCTTTATGCCCGAAATACTTTTTGAGAAGGTATCGAAATTTTACCGGACGCCGGCAGAGGGGTAGTCATTAGTCGCTGCGCGGTCATTGGGTCATTGGGTCATTGGGTCATTGGGTCATTGGGTCATTGGGTCATTGGGTCATTGGGTCATTGGGTCA
>NZ_JBWKPY010000008.1:0-402598 GCF_059418485.1 Mucilaginibacter sp. GW821-FHT07H05 | reverse complement strand
TTTTGCCCTTCTTTGATAGAAACTACCAGGTTATAAAGATGAGGCTGTTCGGGGTTCCAGGTCAAGATATTTTTGACAATACCGTGTAAACAGGTGCTGTCTCCTTTGGGTTTACCAATCAATAGCTCTCCTACACGTACGCCTTTTAAAGTTCGGACCTCAGCCTGGATGATTTGCTTAGCAGCGGTATGCTTATTAAAAACGTCCAGTCTGATCTCTCCGTTCGCTTTGGCATCAACAGCGATCCTATCGATATAAGTTTCGGGTACAAGCTCGAGGTACACCGGGCGGTAGATGCCGCCGAATACCCAAAAATCACCATTGCGCTCGGCACGGTTCACGGAAGCATCCGCCGACATCTTGCTCACTTTTACTTCCAGCAGGTTATCGGCGCCAATGTTGACCAGATCGGTAATATCATACTTGAACCTGTAAAATGCCCCCTGATGGATTGGTCCCGCCAGCTTCCCATTGATCTTGACCTCGGTATCGGTCATCGCCCCTTCAAAAACAATGAACACGCGTTTGTGCTGTGCATGAGCGCCCAGTTTAAACGGATACTTATACAAACCTTCCTCGTCATGCTTCACCTTATCATGACCGTAGTTATACCCGCCGAAGCCCTGGAATTCCCAGTTGGAAGGCACAGGAATGGTCGTCCATTCCCCGCTCTTCCTGCCGCCGGTGCAGTAAAAGTCCCAGTCAACCGTGTGGTCTTTATCCGTTCCCGACAGGTATTGACGGAAGGTTTGGTAATCGTCGGGCTTATTGGCCTTTTGGGCACTCAAGGGACAAGCTATAAAGCAAAATAAAATGCTCAACAACAATTTATACATGATCTTATCGTAAACAGCTTAAATTAAATAGTACCTATCAACGGGGTAACATTCATGATCAATATCGATCCGCATAATCAGCATACCGTAGTTGTGTAATCCAAAATTGAAGTTACAGTTTTACCTTCATAATGTACACTTGGCGCATACCCGAATGTGTTGAATTGAACCCGATCATATCGCCTTTAGGACTCCAGCGGCAATGGATGTCCGCACGCCAGCCTGCTTTAAAAGCAGGGGGCTCAGGGAATGCCCCTAAATTAGTTATATCACCCGTTTTCATGTTCAGCAAAAAGATATGCTGGTTCCGGGTATCAGTATCCGGATAGGTATCGGTTACCATCCACTTTCCGTCAGGCGAAAAAGTGCCGTGACCGTCGCGGTCTTCCAGCTTACCATCGCCAAGTTTCACATAGTCCTGTTTGCCCGGCGTAAAAAGAATGTGCGCCCAATCCTTTGCCTGGTATAAAGCGGTAATCATCAGGCGCCCGTCATTGAGCCAGTCAAAGTGTGACCCTTCCCAGCCATCCGGAAAGCATCGTTGCAAATTGCTGCCATCTTTATTAGCGGTAAATGCGATCGTATTCCATTTAGGTACAGCCCTTGCAAGAAAGAAGAACTTTGAACCATCTCTGCTAAACAGAACATGTCCGATATATTCGATTCCTTCCTTTGTACTGATCTCAGGAACCAAATTTTTCAATTGAGCCAGCGAGATGACCAGTTTTGCCTTACCGGTTTGAAGGTTCAATAAAAATATTCCATCATCCTCCGGGAATTGTACCCCAGGCCTGGCATCCTGGCCGCCACCGGCGTATCCATAATCGGTTCGGGTAATGCGGAGCCTGGAAAAATTGATGCTGATGGCTTCCTTGCCATTTGATGATACCGCCGCTACCGGATAAGGAATAACTTTTAATTCCTTTTTTGTAAACACGTTCAAAATGATGGAAACGTAACGGCCCTCACGCATGTCATTATAAATAATTACGGAATCCGGATTGGTAGACAGCCAATGTGCCATACAGCCCTGTTGGAAATTCCAGGCCCGGGTTTGCGTTAAGGGGATAAACTTATTGGTCTTGAGATCAACCAGGCCCAAAGTAGCGGGTTGGTCCTCGGTCGGAATGTTAAACTTAACGTCTGTTTCAAGCACGGTCACATAGCGCTCGTTCTTGCTCCATGAATTAATACCATAATAGCTGGCGAATAAATGCTCTTTGTTATTCTCTGTTATTTGGATCGCGCCCGAAAGTTTAGGTGGCTTCGTCGGCTGAGCGTTGATAAGATTGGTCAGGCCCAACATCAGGCAGGCGAAAGGGATATTGTTCTTAAAAGTCATCATACAGGTTTTTAGTTTTGGTTATAAGAGGCCATCTCTCACCGAAATAGCAGATCAAAAGTATCCTTTAAGTAGACGTGAGTTTTGTACTCGGTTTGCAATCAATAGCATCATATTTGCTATCTCGAGATTAACTTGTTTTAATGGCTATTTTTATTTCCAAACTGATTGGTCTGGTGGTTTTGATGAGATGAATACTATCATTTAAGCCATATCTGAAATTGAGAAAAAAATGAAAAGAAGCTTACTTACCGTACTGTTTATCAGCAGCCATTGGTTAGCCATTCAGGCAAACGCGCAAGCAAAGACTAACGATCCAACAATATTGATTTTTAAAACGATAGACACCGTTAACTTAAGCCTTAAAATCTACCGGCCGGCGAATTTTGATAAAAGACTGACTTACCCTGTTATTGTTTTCTTTTTCGGCGGTGGCTGGAACAAAAGGAATGCTGATCAGTTTATTCCCCAAGCTCATTATTTTACAGATCAAGGTATGGTCGCTATTCTGGCGGATTACAGGGTGTATAATATCCATAAAACATCTCCTTTTGAAGCCGTTCGGGATGCAAAGTCAGCCATTCGGTATATTAAAATTAATCATAATCAGCTAAACATCGATACTAACCGGCTGGTCGCAGCTGGCGGCTCTGCAGGTGGGCAGCTGGCGGCGGCTTGTGACCTGACAAAACTGGATGAAGCAAATGAGGACTTGTCGATCAGTTCAAAGCCAAAGGCCCTTGTGCTTTTTAACCCGGTGATCAACAATGGCAGAGGAAACTACGGTTTTGGTCGGGTGAAAGACCGGTATGCCGAAATCTCTCCTTATCACAATATCACGAAGGGTGCGGCGCCTGCCATCATTTTTTCGGGCACGGCAGATACTATTGTCACTCCATCTGTACTACAACAATATCAAAAGCGTATGCAGGAATTCAATAACCGCTGCGAATTATATTTGTATAAGGACAAAGTACATGGATTTTACACCTATAGAAAATCCGGCGATAATGACATATTTTATGATACAATGGAGAAAACCACCGTATTTTTGAACTCTTTAGGAATAATAACCAGCATAAAATAGAAGATACTTAATTGCCAATATTTCGGTCAACCATGCACCTGTTTCTGGTACTTTTCCCGGTATAAAGTAGGGTTTATTTGCTTGATCAGCTTAAATTGTCTGTTGAAATAAGAAACGCTCTGATAGCCGCAGCCGTAGCCTATTTCAGAAATACTCAGATCAGTATTGATCAATTTTTTACAGGCGACACCCACTCTGATCTCATTCAGGCTATCAGACAATGTTTTGGAGGTTATTTTTTTGAAATACCTGCAAAATGCTGATGGATTCATGTTAGCGTATTCGGATACATCCGATAATGTGATGTCTTTCTCGTGATTCTGTATCAGGAAATTGTAAATACCTGTTATTTTTTCCTCTTCATTATGCTGACTATAAGATTGCGAAAATCCCTCCGATGCGATTTGAGTGTATGGTAATTCCGCTATCTGACATAAGATATTGATCAGGTCCAACACTTGGGACCAACCCGTCTTATGAACGATATTAACCAGGCTGTCAGCTATTTTTGATTCGCTTACCTTGGGAAACTTAAGGCCGCGATTTGATTTCAAAAGCATAGTTTTCACCATTCTCATTTCGGGCAGATCAAAAAAACCGGTGCCTAAAAAATCCTTTTCAAAGTGGATCAGTACCACTTTTGCTTTAAGAAAAGGATCATCCTGGTAATATTCCTTATCACTCTGCCAAAAATGAGGGAGGCCGGGGCCGACCAATACAAAATCACCGTTGGAAAATGAAGCGATATGATCTCCGATAAACCGGGTTCCATGATTTTCTATCGTATACAACAGTTCGTACTCCTTATGATAATGAAACTGATCATAAGTATGAGGCACCTCGGCATATCTGCTATAAAATGAGTTCTCGGCCGACTTCGTGTTCTTTTGCAGGAATTTAGGCTCCATTGTCAAAAATATGCTTGAAAAACGTTTATCGATTGGTTGAGAGCAAATATAGTGCAATATTTATAAATCAATCGAGATGGAGATCTAAAAATCGTATTTTAGATCATACGAAACCGGTCCCCCTCTTTCCTGTAATAAAAAAATACCGATCCAATCGGTAGGTATATATAGTTCTACTATTGGCAAAAATAATGAAAACCGACAATCTTATTTAAAGAGACATTTGCTGAATAGTTCTATCATGACAAAACAAGTTACCATCCGGCAGAAAGGACTGTGTAACAAAAACGCTATCCCGGCATTAACGCACCTATTATCATTACTTCCGGGTAACTCCTTTAAAAAATTATACAGTAACCTAGATAACAGGTAAAAAGAGCTAATAATACTTATTATACCAAAAAAATGAAAACTACACGGAGGAATTTTATTCTTACAACGGGCGCTTCGGTGATTGCTATGGCATCACCCGCAGTGGCCGGATTAAATAATCTTGTTCCAAATTATCCCAAAGTCGATGAACATCTCAATCTTTCATTAGTACGCAGAGATATTATGGCTTTTGGTGATGCCTTAATAGATAAAAACGGATGTTACGGAGCATTCCGGAGCAAATCCCGTCAGCGGCCGGATCTCTATTCCAGCCTCGACTTTGCTATTATGCGTCACATCATGGGCGAGGATTTCCGCTCAACACTGTCTAACCAGCAAAAAGAAGAATGGATCAATCACATTAATTCCTTTGCCAGCAACGATTTTGACAAAGCTACCGATGGCAGTTATTTCGACACCCATGGCCATTCGGCATTACACGCCAATGGTATGGTGGTAGGGGCGCTTAGCGCGCTTGGTGGCAAGCAGAAATTCCCGGTTAATTTATACAATAGTTTCAATACCGAAGATAAAATAGTGCCCTGGTTAGAATCATTAAACTGGAGTGAGCAATGGCAGGCATCGCATAAATTTTGGGGAGGGATGATCTGTTATAGTTTCAGTAAGCATTGCACCCCTGGCTGGCTCGATAAGGTTTTTAACTGGCTCAATTTAAATCTTGATGAGCAAACAGGCTGGTGGAAGAAAGGAATTGCGCATGCTGACCGCCATCAGCCGCTTGGTGGCAGTGTACATATTTTGCCATTATATGAACATCATAAACGTAAATTTCCTTATCCTGAAAAAGTTATTGATAGCGTCATTAAGCTACAATTGGATAATGGACGATGGTTGAAAACGGACAATACAAATATTATGCACTATCTGGAATTAGACGCGCTTTACGCTTTGCAATTAATGAGCACAATGGCCCCAGGCTACCGAATTAAAGACATTACAGTAGCGGTTGACCGGTATAGTAATGAAGTATTGAAATATTACACCGAAAGAAAAAAAGATCTGTACTCGCTTCACCCTCATCTGGTGCTGGCGGCAGTAGGGATATTCGGGTTATTGCAACGCCTGAATCCGGCAGTCTTTATAGATAGTATAGCCTGGACCGATATATTCAGTGATATTAAATTACACATGACTAAAGATGTTGAACGATTCTGATCTGCTATAAAATGAATTCTCGGCAGACTTCGTGTTCTTTTGCAGGAATTTAGGTTCCATTGTCAAAATATGCTTGAAAAACGTTATTTATTGAGGAAGGGCAATTATAGTGCAATATTTATGAATCGATGGAGATGAACATTTAAAAATCGTATTTTAGATCATACGAAACTGATCCCTCTTTCCTGTAATAAAAACGCCGATCAAATTGGTAGGTATATATAGTTCTACTATTGGCAAAAATAATGAAAACAGGTAAACTTATTTAGATAGACATTTGTCCATACACATTTTATACCGCTATTAAATACGGTCTATCATAGTGTTTACCAATAAACCGGGTCAGACCTAATCTGGCCGTAAGGAAACTTATTTATCTGCGTATCGAAATGAACATATACCCAAAAAAGATTTACATTATTTTATTTATAGTTTGCACTAACCTTTGTTATTTCGGCTTGTTCGCACAGCCGCCAGCGAACTGGCAGCAAATTGGTACCATCAAGTCCAAAAACAGCACTTCAATAAAATCGTCGAACTGGTTAATCGGTTGCGAAACTCTTGACCGGGATTATGCCGATTATGACGCTTATAAGACCTACCTGGATCCTTTAGGGATCAAGCGAATAAGATTGCAAGGCGGCTGGGCAAAAACAGAAAAAGTAAAAGGAGTTTATGATTTCCAATGGCTTGATCACATCATAGACGATGCCGTATCCCGTGGGTTACAGCCTTGGGTGCAACTGTCTTATGGTAACACCATTTACAATGGCGGCGGTGGCATTAATCTAAGTGCCGGGATCCCGTCATCGGAGGAAGGACTTGCCGCCTGGGATAACTGGGTGAAAGCGATGATGATGCATTACAAAACGCGTGTTAAAGATTGGGAGATATGGAATGAGCCCAATAATGTCAAAGAGAATAAGCCGGATATCTTCGCAAATTTCACCATCAGGACTTTGGAAATTATCAAGTCAATACAACCTGATGCCCGTATATCTGTACTGGCCATGTCGAAAATTGATGTCAAGTTCGCGGACGATTGTTTGAAGATCTTCAGCGCCAAGGGTAAATTGAGTTTAATTGATAACCTTACCTATCACGGTTACTGTAAAAATCCTGACGAGCATTATGCCTTAGTTGAAAAACTCAAGCTGGCTGTGAGCCAATATGCGCCTGTTCTGAAATTGAGGCAGGGTGAAAATGGCGCGCCTTCGATCGGCAATATGGGCGGAGCCTTATCTGACCATGACTGGACTGAACTTTCACAGGCTAAATGGGATACCCGGCGCATGCTCGGAGATCTGGGAAGAGATATCGAGTCAAGCGTATTCACCATTGTTGATATTGCCTACAACACCGACGGGCCAATTAAAAAATTGAATGTCAAAGGCCTGCTGGAATCCAATGCCGATAAAAAGGTAATTAAACAAAAACAGGCCTATTTTGCTGTGCAGCATGTCACATCCATATTTACCGATCAGTTAGCAAGAATCAGCGATTTCAATTATACGTCAACAGCCAAGTCTCCGGTTTCCGTATTTGCGTACAATAATAAAGCGACAAAAAAACAAGCGATAACCGTTTGGCAGGACACACAGATACCGGCCAATACCAACCAATACGAGTCAGTTGATTTTCATATCGCTAAAGGGAATTTTACTACCCCGGTTTATGTCGACCTAGTTAGCGGTAAAGTTTTTTTAATACCATCAAACCAATGGAAAAAAAAGGGAAACGCCTATACATTTTCAAAAATACCAGTATATGACGGACCTGTTTTAATAGTTGACCAAAGCCTTTTGTCTATCGACAAATGAACGCCTGTCTATAAAGCGTCGGCCGGAAGATTCAGACCCCAATTATAATATAATCCAATATTGTGAAGAAAATTGATACAAACGTTTTACTAACTACTGCCATTTCCCGGGAGTTATATCACGATGTAGCCAAGCAGCTACCGGTGATCGACTACCATAATCATTTAAGCCCGGCAGCCATCGCGGCTAATAAAAGGTTTAAAAACATCACCGAATTGTGGATCTACGATGATCAATACAAACATCGGTTAATGCGGATAAACGGTATCAGGGAAGCCTGTATTACCGGGGACGCAACTGACGAAGAAAAATTCAACAGTTGGATGAGAACATTCCCTAAAACAATGGGAAATCCCTTGTATCATTGGTCTCAATTGGAACTTCAGGCCATTGTCAGCCCTGAAGTCGATTTTTTTAGTACACCAGTCTCCGATCTGTGGAATCAATGTAATGACCGTTTAGGCAGTGGCGGACTGGGTGTGACGGACATTTTAAAGAAGTGGAACGCCGAAATACTTTGCACTTCTGATGATTTACTGGACGATTTGGAACCTCATCAGGCCGCCACTGCCATTAGTGATGTCCGTGTTTTTCCGTCATTAAGAAGTGATTCGATCCTTCATATTGATTCAACTAAGTTTCCGGAGTGGTTAACAAAACTGGGCGGATTGACGAATACCACAATTACAGATCTTGACAGTTATCAGCAAGCGATCAGGCTGAGACTCGATGTCTTTCAAAATGCAGGATGCGTATTAACCGACCACGCACTGGATTCGGGATTTACCTACCAATCGGCTTCGCAATCCGAAGCAGAAGCTATTTTTAAAAAGGTGTTAAGTCGGGTTTCACTAACTGACAATGAGCTCATTCAAATCAAGTCTTACCTGTTTAACTTTTTAGGGCTCGAATACGGGAAAAGAAGATTAACGATGCAGTTACACATCGGAGCGCAACGTATGACCAGTTCGCGTCTTTCTCAGATTGCGGGAAAATATGGCGGGTTTGCCACCATAGGTGACCCCTGTGATATCAGCAGTATCTGCCGCTTATTGGATTCGCTGGAATGTAGCGGCGCTCTGCCAAACACCATACTGTATACGCTTAATCCGTCAGACAATGAACGGATGGCAACCCTCACCGGGTCATTTGCTGCTGACGGTGTATCCGGTAAAATTCAATTCGGTCCCGCATGGTGGTTTAATGATCATTATGATGGCATAATCAGGCAACTGACAGATGTAGCCTCTTATGGTTTATTGAATTCTTTTATCGGAATGACCAGCGATTCACGGAGCTTCCTTTCCTTATCCCGGCATTTTTACTTCAGAAGGATATTGTGTGAATTACTCGGTTCATGGGTGGGCAAAGGTTTGCTGCCGGCTGAGATCGACCCGTTGAAGGACTTGGTACAAAACATTTGCTATCACAACGCTAAAAACTTAATAACCAAAGGAAATATATCATCATGAAAGCACATCACAAAGCAGCTGTTATCACGGGGGGCGGTGGGACTTTATGCTCAGCAATGGCGAGATCCCTTGCATCGCAGGGGATTAAAGTTGCCTTACTTGGACGAGACATTGACAAGCTCAAAAAGGTTGAGGAAGAGATCGTGACCGCTGGAGGGATAGCGATTTCTGTAAGTGTTGACGTGACCGACCAAAAGGCCCTAGAAAGGGCGCTGGTAGAAATTACCGAGAAGCTGGGGGTAATTTCAATCCTGATCAATGGCGCAGGTGGAAACCAGACCGAAGCGATCACAACGATCAATCAGTTCGACTCCAAGGAATTAAGTAATAAAGATCCGGCTTTCAGGGGTTTCTTCAACCTGGATATGGACCGTTTTTTTGATGTGATCAAAACAAATTCCATGGGCTCGATCCTGCCTTGTTATGTTTTTGGGCGGGCAATGGCGGGCAATGGCGGCGGCGTGATCATCAATATCGCTTCGATGAGTAGTTTCCGTGCACTGTCACGGGTTGCGGCATACGCTTTTGCCAAGGCTGGGATCGTTAATTTCACGCAATGGCTGGGCGCATACCTGGCGCCAGCAAATATCAGGGTAAATGCGATCGCTCCCGGCTTTTTCTTAAATGAGAGAAGCACTAAACTTTTGACTACACCGGAAGGTGGTTATACCGAGCGGGGGCAATCGATCATCAACTTAACGCCCATGCGAAAATTCGGCACGGCGGATCAACTGATCGGAACCATGAATTATTTACTGGATGATAAAGCATCAGGCTTTCTAACTGGGGTGACCATTTCTGTCGACGGGGGTTTTTTGGCATCCGCAGGGATATAGTACAAGCGTGTTCAATCAGGATTTCTTTCTAATCGTGTAGGTTTCATCTCGTTAGTTGTCCGCTATGATCAACACATGTTTAAGTGCCTATAAAAGAACAAATAACGTCACAATAATTATGAAAATTAAACAGCTGCTTCTTTTCTGTATTTCTTTCCTGATGCTTCAGGGAACCGGTTTCGCTCAAGAAATATCGACCACCGGACTAACGAAATTGGTTCTTAAAAAAGGGCTTCAACATGCTGAACTTGATCTTTATGCAGGATCATTGTTGTTACATGGAATGAGTGAGTTCGCTGTTTTGCCAGGAAATGATTCCTTATTAAATCAGGTCATCGGGACCTATCAAAAATTTGGAACAGGCGCAATACGGTCAAAGGGCAATTTTATTTCTTACGAAGCGGGTGGTTCCGGCGCGGCCTATCTCTCCTGGCGGGGTGCGACCGGTCAATTGGACAGCCAGGTACTCGCAACTGCGGCCAAAATGGTGAGATCACAAAAACGTACCTCTGAAGGTTTGATGACGGCAAGTTCCGCAAAAGACGACCAGATCTTTATCGACGTCGCCTTCGCCGTTACCCCCTACCTCCTGTACTCGGGGCTAAAAATCAAAAACAACCAATACATCGATCTGGCTGTTAAGGAAACATTGGATCTTTTCAGGATATTAAAAGACAAAAAGACCGGCTTGCTCCACCAGGCAAGAGGCTTTAACGGTGCCGGCAGCATATCTGATGACAACTGGAGTCGCGGGAACGGATGGGGAGCGTTCGCGCTTGCCATTTTAGTAAGAGATCTGCCCCTCAATCATCCTAAAAGAAAGGAGGTGGTCGAATTGGCGCAACAGTTTTTTACCGCGGCGCTTCGTTATCAAAACAAAGATGGCCTGTGGCACCAGGAAATGACAGATCCCGCTTCTTATGTTGAAACCTCAGGCAGTGGATTACTGCTCTATGGCATCGGTATTTTATTAGAAAAGCAATTACTTGACCTAAAGTCCCTTAAAAATTTCAAACTTGGATTAGCCGGATATACCTCGTATATCGGCAGCGATGGCTCCGTCAGCAATACCTGTTTTAGCTGCCTGGCACCTGGCAAAGGAACTAAGGAAGATTATATCAACAGGGGTTGGGTTTACAATGACCGCCATGCTTTTGGCCCGGTTGTACTGGCCTTTGCGCAAGCTGCAAAAATGGGAATTGATAAAATCACTCCACTAAAAAGAATGGGACTGTTTTCTTTGGTCGATTCACCGGATAGCCCGAGAACCTATGTCATGCAGGCAAGAGGTGTTGATGTCGCATGGGAAAATGATCGCATAGGTTTTCGCGTCTACGGCGGCCCTACGGTAAGAAACAAGGTTCGCAGCGGTATTGATGTTTGGGCTAAAAAAGTTGAATATCCCGTGCTTGAAAAATGGTATAAATTAAATGCTGCGGGAAGCGATTATCATATCGACCGCGGGGAGGGCTGCGATTTTTACCATATGGACAAGAGGCTTGGTTGCGGTGCGCTCGCGATATGGATCAATAACAAACCGTATGCCTCCGAAACCTACGATTCTTATAAGATCACAAAAAATCAAAATGACAGGGTCGAATTTGAACTCGGATACAACAGTTGGGATGTGCCGGGCTTAAAAGTTCAGGAACTGAAAAAAGTGGAAATGCAAATGGGTACCAATATGTTTAAAGTTACCAGCATTTTGAAAAGTGATCAGAATGTTGAACTGACGGTTGCGATCGGGCTATCCACTTTTGGCAAGCCTGAAATTTATCGGAGTAAAGAACTGGGGACCTTAACTGTTTGGGAAAAAATGGATACCGCGAACGGCAGCCTGGGAACTGCTGTAATGGCCAATAAAACGCATATAGTAGGCTTTGCGAATTATGAGGGAGATGAATACATGCTCATTAAAACAATGACCAATACCCCCTTTATTTACTATGCCGGCGCCGGATGGGAGAAAAACAAAAACTTTCCAACATCCGCAGACTGGAAAAGTTATGTGGAGCAAAAATCAAAAAGTACCGAGTTTTGATCAGCACATCAAGTTAAAAAAAGATATGAAAAAAAGGATCATTATATTTTCAATCGCGTTGTTTTCAACTTTTTATTCCAATGCTCAGCACATTCTGCAATCGCCTGAATATATCAAAGCATTAACCAGTGAGTGGAAAGGCGAACGATTCCCGGATGGAAGACCGAAAGTATCAGACGCGCTGCTGGAGCGATTAAAAAAGATCACCTTAGAAGAGGCCTGGGCCGAGTTGATCGAATTAGGATACCCAAACCAATATGAGGGAGAATGGAACCATCTTCATGAAGGGGATACTTTGGCCATGACGGGCAGGGGAGTTACGGCACAATTTATTCCTACGAGACCAGACCTGGACAAACAAGTGCGGGAACAAGGCAAGATCGAAGGTCATGATTACACCCGTGCCACCACGTCATGGACCATTAAAACTTTAGTGGAAGGCGACATTTATGTCGGAGATACCTATTTAAAACAAAACCTGGGGACCTTAATAGGTTCTAACTTAGGAAATGGTGTTTATTCACGTACCCACAGGGGTATTATTTGCTATGGGAACGTAAGGGACATGGAGGATCTCCGAAGAATAAAAGGCTTCAATGCCTGGATCAAAGGTTCCGATCCTTCTTATATGCGTCAGACCATGTTAATTACCATCAATGCGCCGATCCGCATCGGTCATGCTACGGTTTTACCGGGGGACGCTGTATTGGCAAAAACAGATGGGGTTCTTTTTATACCCGCACATTTAGTTGACCATATTGTCTTAACTGCTGAGGTCACGGAGCTATTCGACATTTTCGGGCAGCAGCGGATCAAAGAAAAGATCTATACCGCTGGCGAAATTGACAGCAAATGGACGGACATTATAAAGAAGGATTTCAGGAACTGGACAAAGACCTACACAGGGAAAATGCCCATGACGCGTGAAGACCTGGAAAAATACCTGGAAACAAGAAATTTTTAGGTTTTGAGCATTTTGAAATAGAAGCATTTTTGCGGCACTCGGTATATCCTGTCATTAGTGGGCAAATATAGTTCTACTATAGGCAAATAAAATGGTAAGTAATTTAAGGAAGGTACAATACATTTGTATGCATAACCAATTAAACAGGCATCACCTGTATCAATCTAAACATCGATGAAAAGTCTGCAACAACTTGACTATCTGGCGATCGTAGTTTATATGCTGCTTATGGCAGGTATCGGGCTCTTTCTTGGAAAGTTTGTCAAAAATATCGGTGATTATTTCAAAGGTGGGAATTCGATCCCCTGGATCTCCGGCGCGATCAGCAATTTCATGACTAAATTCAGCACGTTTATTTTTGTCGCCTATGCAGGAATAGCCTATACCGACGGAATGGTTGCTGTTACGTTGATCTGGAGTACCGTATTGCCTGCGCTGGTTGGTGCTGCAGTTTTTGCAAAGCGCTGGCGCAGGGCAGGTATCATTACCCCGATGGAATACCTGGAAACAAGGTTTAGTCCGCTGATCCGCCAGGTGTTTTCATGGTCTGGTGTAGCGTTTAAGATACTGGACAATATGGTCAGACTTTACGCCCTGGCTCTTTTTGTCAAAGCAGCCACCGGAATAACGCTTGAAGTATCCATCCTGTCCTGTGGTATGATCGTGGCCCTTTATACCATAGCCGGTGGGCTTTGGGCCGTCATTATTACAGATGTCGTTCAATTCGTGATCCTGATCGTGGCCACATTGATTTTATTCCCCTTGACCATCAAAGCCGGAGGAGGCCTTCAACATATCATGCAAAGCATCCCGGAGCACTTTCAATGGTTCCATGGGAAGAAAGGGATGCCGCTTTACATCATGGTCTACTACATCATGATCCTGATCAAATATAGCGGAAATTGGACATTTATTCAACGTTTTTACAGCGTAAGGGATGAGAATGCCGGAAGGAAACAAGCGCTGCTCAGCGCCGCTTTCTTTTTTATTTTTCCTTTTATATTCCTCTTTCCATCTATCGTAGCGAAAATGATCATTCCGGATCTGGTTAACCCGGAAATGGCTTACGTGAGCATTTGCCTGAAGCTTTTGCCCCAGGGCATTATGGGCTTGATGGTGGCGGCGATGTTTGCGGCCACCATGAGTGTGCTTAGCGGAGAATATAATGTGACCGCCGGCGTCCTTACCAAGGATATCTATCAGCGCGTGTTTAAGGCAGATGCCTCCGATAAAGAATTGCTATGGGTTGGCAGGCTGATGACATTGCTTTTAGGAGGCTTGATCACCGTTGGTGCATTGTTTGTCGGTGGCTTCGGCGGCGCCTTTGAGGCCAATAAATTGTTTACCGGTCTGTTTGCTCTTCCCATGACCATTCCCCTTGTTTTGGGCATCATTCTCAAAAAGCCGAAACCTAACGGTGCACTGATGACCGTGATCATAGGTATTATCACCGGACTGGTGTTAAACTCCAT
This sequence comes from Mucilaginibacter sp. GW821-FHT07H05, assembly GCF_059418485.1. Classification (NCBI taxonomy): domain Bacteria; kingdom Pseudomonadati; phylum Bacteroidota; class Sphingobacteriia; order Sphingobacteriales; family Sphingobacteriaceae; genus Mucilaginibacter; species Mucilaginibacter sp. GW821-FHT07H05. The sequence continues at coordinate 388,272 of NZ_JBWKPY010000008.1, read as the reverse complement.
GACATCAATTAACTGGGAGACCGGCACCCTGATCGAAATGGTGATCTGTGTGGCTGTTTTTCTGATTAGCGGCTTGTCCATTGATAAGGATAAAGCCTATAGAAACCGGGTTAACGCCTTTTTTATAAAACTAAAAACCCCTTTGACTGAAGCGCAAAAGCCGGTAGAGAACTGGGGGTTTCAGCGTTCAATGAACCGCTTATACGGAGTCGCATTGATGGTGGTCGGCTTCTTATTTATGGTCATGAGTATACCTTCCTTATCCAATACCAGTGGCGTTTGTTCTTTCGTGGCCGGCATCATCTGCCTGGTCTTAGCAGTGGTCATGTGGTTTTTTAACAGTAAAAACAAGCCGGCAGTCCGGCCTGAAAAGTGACATTGATGTCTCCTAATCATTTGATATGAAACTTAGTTTTTTATTTTTTGGAAATAAGCCTGATGAGAAATGGATGCTGGCACGTCAAATGGGTATCCGGAATGCGATCGTCAAGCTCGCCCCGGAATTGACGGGTGACCTGCCCCCATGGGATTTTGATTCTTTAAGCCGGTCGAAGGCCATCTTCAACAAATATGGATTTGATATGATCGGATTCGAAGGAGACCAATTTGACATGACACGTATCAAACTGGGATTAGACGGGCGGGATGAAGATATTGAGAAATACAAGCTAATGCTCCAAAATATGGGCCGGCTCGGTATCGGGCTTCTTTGCTACAATTTCATGGCGACCGGCTGGTTCAGGACCAACAAACAGCTCTCAGAAAGAGGGGGTGCTTTAGTATCCGGCTTTAATGCGACGGACGCACAAAGCCTTCCTGATACGCCTTACGGCAAGGTTTCGGCGGATAAAATATGGGAAAATTATCGCTACTTCCTTAACCAGGTTTTACCGGCAGCTGAAAAGGCGGGCGTGAAAATGGCCTTGCATCCCGACGATCCCCCGGTGCCTGTATTGCAAGGTATCGGGCGCATATTCATTAGTGCGGAGTCGGTACGAAGGGCTCTTCAACTTTCCAAAAGCCCCGCTCACGGATTGACCTTTTGCCAGGGAACCTATGTTACCATGGGTGAGGATATCAAAAAACTCATTCATGAGTTTGGTCATAACGGGAAAATATATTTTGTCCACATCAGGGACGTTGTCGGCACCGCCGACGATTTCAGGGAAACATTCCATGATAACGGCCCAACCGATATGGTCGAAATGTACCGGGCTTATCAGGAGATCGGCTTTACGGGAGCCATCCGGTCAGACCATGTACCGACAATGGCCGGAGAAAACAATAATGAACATGGCTATGAAATGAAAGGTAATTTATTCGGAATCGGATACATGAAAGGAATTATGGCGGCTTTAAATATCAACGAGGATTAATTAAAAAATATAAACTATGAGTGTCGATCAGTATAAAAAAGAAGTTGGGATGATGAACCTGGAGCAGTTGATCAAAGCCCGTGAAAGCAGGTCTGTTGTAGAATTTCCGATCCCTGAAAAAGAACTGTTGCTTCGTTTTGAGAAAATGTATACCGGAGCTATCAACGATGTATTGCGTGAGTTTTGTTTGCTTAATCAGGCATTACCGGGCCACATCATCCCCCTGCGGGAATACAGGACCGTAGCAGGCTTCGCTTTTACCGTAAAAAGCGCGCCTAACGCCATCGTAAGCGGCGAAATGGAGTTTCGTACACAAATGCTGGATGCCATGCACGAAGACAGCTTTGTGATCTGGGATACGACCAATGATGCCAAGGCTACCTTATGGGGAGGCGTGATGACCGCCACAGCAAAAGGAAAAAAGGTAAAGGCCGCATGTATTGACGGTGGAATACGGGATACACACCAAATATTAGAAGCCGATTTCCCTGTTTTTTACAAATACCGGATCTCCAACGGCAGCCTGGGCAGGTGTCTGATCACCCATTACCAGGTTACGCTTCAGATCGGCGACGTCACCGTAAAACCGGGCGATATCTTGCTGGGCGATATTGACGGTGTGTTGGTCGTTCCCCGGGACATTGCCTATGATGTACTGGTCCGGGCGGAGGAGATCATTGAAAATGAAAAGAAGATCTTCGGTTGGGTACATGCCGGAAAAACGGTGCAGGAGATAACAGAAAACGGAGGATATTTCTAATAACTAACTTGATTTTCTTACAAGACCATGATGAATTTACGCTTTAAGTACGATCAATATGAACGATAAATCCAACACACTATCCAGAAAGAACTTTCTGACGATGGGTATCACCATGGCAGCTTTACTGGCTTTGCCTAAGGGCTCCTGGGCGCAAGACATCGCCCTGACGGGAAGTGATGCTGACCGGATAGAAGAATTGCTAGCGCAAATGACGCTTGAAGAAAAATGTGTTCAGTTGGCCAGCCAGTTCCCCAATGCAAATGTACGCCTAGGTATTCCGAATATGGTCACCGGCGAATGCCTGCACGGATTAATGTACAAGGACGCGACCATGTTCCCGCAAGCGATAGCCTTGGGAAGTACCTGGGATACCGATCTGATCGAACGTATTGGCACCGTTATCGCTATCGAAGCGAGGGCATTAGGCTTTCATCAATGTTACGCGCCTATGCTGGGCGTACTGAGAGATCCCCGATGGGGGCGCTCAGAGGAATGCTATGGGGAAGATCCGCATTTGGTTTCACGGATCGGGGTCGCCTTTATCAACGGCCTCCAGGGTAAAGATCGGCAACGGTTTGATCAGGATCATATTATGGCTACAGCTAAACATTACCTGGCTGACAGCCAGCCTGAGGCAGGCGCAAACGGTGCTGCGATGGACGTTTCTGAATATACCTTAAGAACGGTTTATTTACCTCCTTTTCGCGCCGCTGTACAGGAAGCCCATGTGGGTAGTATTATGCCCGCCCATCATTCGCTAAATGGTGTCCCCTGTCATGCCAACCAACATATTTTAGTGGAAATACTCAGAAAAGAACTGGGTTTTGAAGGAATTATCGTATCGGATAACAATGATATCAAGCACCTGAATGATTATTTAAAATATGCCGGAAGTACAGTGGAAGCAGCGAAGCTCGCTTTGGAAGCGACAGTCGATATGGAATTGATCATCAACGCGGTATGGGCAGAAAAGAAGTTATATGGTCCACCTTTAGTGGAAGCAGTTAAAGCCGGCGCGATACCCGTTCAATTGGTTGATAACGCCGTTAAAAGGGTGCTAAAGGCAAAGATAATGCTGGGCCTGTTTGAGGATAAAACGTTGATCGATAAAAACTATGACATACTTGCCCGCGGGTATAACGAAAAGGCGATACCAACCAACAAAGAAAAGGACTTAGAAGACACGATAAAATTTAAGCTGTTCAATAAGCCGAAGCCCGGTGCAGCCGGCGTCTTGAAATCACCCGGGCATCGGGCACTGGCGCTTGAATCCGCCAGAAAGGCCATCATTTTGTTAAAAAATAAAAACGATCTTTTGCCCGTCAGCAAGCAGCAGGTAAAAAACATCGCTGTTATCGGGCCGAATGCGAATGAGGTAGTCATGGGCGGGTATTCGGTGCCATCGGAAAAATACACTTCGATCTTTGAGGGTATAAAACGGGCAGCCGGCGCTGGTGTCACCGTAAGATATACAGAAGGCTGTAATATGCTGGATAACTCAACCAAGGGATTTGAACCGGCAATGAATTTGGCTAAGGCGGCAGATGTGGTGGTACTGGCGTTAGGACAGTCAAGATTGGTCGCCAGGGAAAATCTGGACAGGGATGACCTCACGCTTACCGGGGGGCAGCAGCAATTGGTCGAAAACATCGTGAGTTTGGGTAAAAAGGTGATCGTCGTCCTATTACATTGCCAGCCTCTGGCGATCAACTGGATATCGGAACATGTGGACGCCATCATCGATGGCTGGTACCTGGGTCAGGAAACGGGCAATGCGATCGCTGACGTAATTTTTGGACAGTATAATCCTGGCGGGAAGTTAACAGTGACCTATCCGCGCAACGTTGGTCAGGTACCATGCTATTATAACCAGCTTCCCTTGAGCAGGGCAAGAAATTTGTTTCAAGCTGATAAAACCCCGCTATTCCCTTTCGGATTTGGATTGAGCTATACACAGTTCAGCTTTTCAGATCCTGTTTTGAGCGAAAACAAGATAAAACCAGACGGGACAACTACTGCAACGGTGACGGTCACCAATACCGGAAAGGTCGCAGGTGACGAAGTTGTACAACTTTATTTGTCAGCCGTCTATTCGAAACCGGTGAGGCCGGTCAAAGAATTAAAAGGATTTCAGCGTATTACCTTGAAGGCGGGGCAGTCGACCACTGTGAGTTTTAAGATTGGGCCTGACGTTTTAGAATGCTGGAATGACGGGTGGATGGTGTCCAGGGGGCAATACCAGATTATGATCGGCAATAGTTCGGTCAATACAAAGAACGTTGGCTTGACGGTGATTTAGCGCATCCGAAGCTGATCGCTCCGAAATCGATAGAAAAAAATATAAAATGGAAGCCATAGCAAAATTACTGGAAGATTGTTTGCCTTCATCGAGAATAAAAACCAGGATGATCGATCTTGTCGCGTATTCAGCAGACGCAGGATTCTATACGCTACTGCCTAAAGCCGTTGTGTTACCTGATTCTTTACAGGAGATCATCAAGCTGTTCAGCTTTTCGCAGCAATACAAGATTCCGCTGGTTTTCAGAGCAGCCGGTACAAGTTTGTCAGGGCAGTCCATTACCGACGGCATATTGGTGGATCTCAGCCAGCATTGGGCTAAGATCAATATCGAAAGCAATGGCGAACAAGTGCGTATGCAACCGGGCGTGATTGCCGCGCATGCCAACGCATTATTGAAAAAATACAAACGGAAGATCGGTCCGGATCCGGCAAGTATCAGTTCGGCGATGATCGGTGGTATTATTTCGAATAACTCAAGCGGCATGTGCTGCGGTGTGCATAAAAACGCTTATCACACGATCAGGTATATCCGTTTTGTTTTACCTAACGGCATGATATTCTCGACCGAATGCGAGGAGGACTACGACCGTTTTAAAGTTTTGTGCCCGCATATTTACTACAAGATCGCGCTGTTAAGAGATCAGGTAAAAAACAACCTGGCAACTTTTGATTTGGTTCGCAGGAAATACCTTACTAAAAATACGGTCGGCTATTCGATGAATGCGTTTATCGATTTTGAAGATCCTTTGGATATCTTGGCACACCTCATGATCGGCGCGGAAGGTACGCTTGGCTTTATTGCAGAAGCGGTGATGGAAACGGTGCCCGATCATGCTTTTAAGTACACTGCTTTGCTCTTTTTTCCTGATATCTCCGCAGCATGTCAAAGCATTTTGCCCTTGTCGCTATCGGGTGCGGAAGCGATAGAGCTGATGGACCGGGCTTCATTAAAAGCCGTAGAGGACATTGCCGGGGTGCCATCCTTGATCAGGTCTCTGCCGGAAAAGGCGGCGGCACTATTGGTGGAATACCAGGGAGACGACCTAATCGGAGTAAAGGTTAAGCATCAGCGATTTGAAGAACTTGCCATGAACCTGTCGTTACTTCACCCGGCTGTTTTTACAAGCGACCCAGTGGAACAGGCTTTATTGTGGAAAGTACGGAAGGGCATGTTCCCATCCGTCGGCGCCGTAAGAGCGAGAGGGACGACCGTGATTCTGGAGGATGTTGCATTTCCGATAGAAAGTTTGGCGGACGCAATAGCAGACTTGCAGGTACTTTTTTTGAAACACGCCTATTTTAACGCCATCATATTCGGACATGCCAAAGATGGCAATATCCACTTTGTAATTACGCAGGCATTTGAAACGGCAGGCGAAATAAAACGCTACAGCGATTTTATAAATGACGTGGTTGATCTGGTCGTACACAAATACCAGGGTACTTTAAAAGCAGAACATGGGACGGGCCGCAATATGGCCCCATTTGTAGAAACCGAATGGGGTGAGGAGATTTATCAGCTGATGAAGGAGCTTAAACAGGTTGTAGATCCCCTTAATCTGCTTAACCCTGGTGTGATCATCAATGCCGATCCCCACGTCCACCTGAAAAATCTAAAAACATTACCACAGGTTGAAGAGGAAGTCGATCGCTGTATAGAATGCGGCTTCTGCGAGTCAACGTGCCCCAGCCGAAATATCACCTTAACACCGCGTAAGCGTATCGTAGTCAGGCGGGAATTATTGAAATTAAAGCAAAACGGCCAGGGAAAACGATATACCCGACTGTTGAAAGAATACCGTTATGATGGTTTGGCGACTTGTGCCGTGGATGGGCTATGTGCCATTGCCTGCCCAGTTGATATCAATACCGGGGATTTAATCAAGCGTCTTCGCCGTGAAAGTCATTCCAACGCCGCCAATTATCTGGCGCTGCTTACTGCCCGGAATTTCAAGCAGGTGACGAAACTGGTGAGGTGGGCATTGGGCTTGGGCATACATATCAATGGCGTGATGGGCCCTGAAACGATGATCAAGTTTACGGGGCTGGTCAGAAAAATCATTCCATCGTTTCCTTTGTGGTCAAATGGACTGGCTTTAGCGGCACCCGTTCAAACATCTCAAAATGGACCCTACCCGAGCCTGTCTGTGGTGTACTTCCCGACCTGCATATCCAGGGTAATGGGTGAGCCGGGGAATAAAAAAAACCTGATCCGGACATTCTTCGATGTGTCTGCAAAAGCCGGTATTCACCTTATTGTACCTGATCAACTGGAACAGCAGTGCTGCGGTCAGATCTATGCTTCCAAAGGTTTTAAAAAGGCTTTGAATTATACCTTAAATAAGACCATCGAGAAGCTATGGAACACGACAAATCAGGGTGAGATTCCGGTCATTGTAGACATTAGTTCCTGTACGCAAACTTTATTGAACTGTCGTCCTGTTTTATCTGCTGTTAACCAGCTCCGGTATGACAAGATAAAAATCATAGACAGCATCGATTATATGCACGACTATATTATTCCCAGGATAACGATTGCTGTGAAAAAGGGCCGGGTAACGATACATCCGGTATGTTCACTGCAAAAAATGCCGGGCACGGCAGCCAAACTTTCGGCGATCGCTGCCTATTGCGCCGATATGGTTATTTCACCGCTTCATGCGGGTTGTTGCGGCATGGCCGGTGACCGGGGCTTTTTGCATCCGGAATTAACCCGAAGTGCTACACTGGCAGAAGCTGTGGAAGTGAAATCCAATCCGTGCGAAGGCTACTATTCATCATCCAAAACCTGTGAAATCGCGCTATCCGACGCTACCGGACAAGCGTATGAATCCATTTTGTATTTGTTGGACGCCTGCAGCAATTAATGAAGAACCATACACCATAGTGAATAAAACTCAAACCAAGTAAAGTCATCCATATGAAACGAATTGCCTTTATCCTATCAGTGATTGTTATTTATTCAACTATATCAGCATTTGGTCAAAGTGGTGAATTTGGTCTTAAAAAAAACGAAACGGCTACGGATAGTATGGAATATTCGCTGATCGTATCCGCCCGAAAAACGCTCAATAGTTCCAAGCCTAACAGCAGCTTTGGCCCGCCGGTTGAATATCGAACCCGGAATATCGCCCAGCTAACCAATTATAAACCGGTTCATATTGAAACTGACCTGTACGGAGGAAGGTTGGACAGGCAAGGCATAAAAACCGGTTTTTACCATGTGCAAAAGATCAAAGGTCGCTGGTGGGTGGTAGATCCGGATGGGAATTTGTTTTTGCATAATGCGGTTAGCACAGTGATACAGGGAGGCAGTGAACAGAATAAGACGGCGGCGAAAAGCAAGTTCGGGAACAAAGAAAACTGGGCGGCAACAACCGTGAAGCTGCTGACCGATAATGGTTTCAATGGCGCGGCTGCCTGGAGCGATATCACAGCTATCCGAAACGCCAACAAGAACGCGGCACATCCCCTGGCTTATAATATCATCATTAACTTTATGAGTGGATATGGCCAGCAACGGGGAGGCACGCACCGCCTGCCCGGGCACCGGGGCTATTTAAACAATGTTATTTTTGTGTTTGACCCCGGTTTTGCAAGCTATTGCGAGGAACGGGCCAGGGAACTGACCAATTACAAGGATGATAAAAACCTGATGGGCTATTTCTCTGATAATGAAATGCCGCTTGCGCGCACCAACCTGGCTGGCTATCTGGCCCTGCCCCATACCGAACCGGGTTATGAGGCGGCTAAGCGCTGGTTAGAGGAAAACCATGCAGATTCCACCAAACTTACGGATGCTAATAAAAAAGATTTTTTGAAATACGTATGTGATACCTATTTCAAAACCGTAAGTGCTGCCATTAAAAAATACGACCCTAACCACATGTATATCGGTTGTCGCTTTTATGCCACACAGCGCTTTTTTCCGGAAGTGATAAAAAGCGCCGGTAATTATGTGGATGTGATATCCATTAATTACTATAACTACTGGACTCCAAAATTGGAAGATATGCAAAACTGGGAAAAGTGGAGCGGGAGGCCGTTTATGGCAACCGAATGGTATGTTAAAGGCGAAGACGCCGGTTTGGCAAACACATCGGGGGCCGGCTTTTTAGTAAAAACCCAGGCCGACCGGGGGCTGTTTTATCAAAACTTTGTACTCGGCCTCATCGAATCCAAAACCTGTGTTGGCTGGCACTGGTTTAAATATCAGGACAACGATCCGCAGCAAAAAGGGGCCGAACCATCAAATATTGATGGCAATAAGGGCATTTTCAATGTAAACTATGAGCCTTATCAACCGTTGCTGGATAAAATGAGCGAACTAAACAAACAGATGTATTCCCTTGTCGATTTTTTTGACAATCGGAAATAATTAGTTCTTAATCGGGACGAAGAACTCAATCATCAAATGGGAAAAGATGGGTCATTTCTCATGGATAAATCCAAACGCTTAATCGTTAATTTTTAAACCAATAATTACCTTTTTTATGAAAACAAATTTTAAAGCCATGGCATTGCTATGCCTGTTGGGTGCGAGCGCCTGCAAAAAAAGCGAGATCGTACAACAACAACCAGAAACGCCCCAATTAGGCGCGGGTAATGTTCAACTTCGGTTGTCCGGAATCGTTACTACTACGTATTATGTAGATGATGTTAACGGTAATGACAGTAACAATGGCACATCAACTGCCACTGCCTGGAAAACCTTGACAAAAGTAAATGCGACTACTTTTACAGCCGGCAATCAGATTTTATTTAAGGCCGGTGGAACCTGGACCGGCCAATTACATCCTTTAGGCTCAGGGACCAGCGGATCACCGATCGTCATTGGCCGGTATGGTACCGGTAGCCGCCCGGTAATCAATGGCGCAGGCCTGGTCAATGCTGGTGCGGTATACCTCAGCAATCAGGAATATTGGGAAGTCACGAATTTAGAAATCACAAATTTCAATTCCACAGAGGAGGGAGTTAGTTTGGCTACATGGGAAGCCAACAATACCAGCAATTATGCTAATGCCACTTTACCGGCTCAGTATAATAACACCAACAAGTTAAGATATGGCGTCTATATTTTTTCTGTTAATAAAGGTGCGGTCCACCATATTTATCTTCATAATTTAAACGTCCATGGTGTAAATGGCGGCATTAACCAGAACGATTCCACAAAAGCCAATGGCGGCATCTATTTCAGGTCCAGCGGCAGTACAACGGCGACCTGGTATGATGACATTTTAGTGGATAGTTGTACCATACATGATGTAGACCGTATAGGTATGTTTTTCAACTCATCATGGGGTACCCGGACACTGACCACAAATACGTCATGGACGCCTTCCGTTAACGTAGTCATCCGTGCAAATACATTTTATAATACCGGGTGCAATGCGTTGATCGTGCGCGTTGCCGATCATCCGTTAATTGAGCATAACTTATTTGATCATTGCGCCATTAAAGGTTCTGGGAATGCATCTTTTAGTTATAATACGGATTATGCTACCTGGCAGTACAATGAAAGCCGGTATACCAAAGCGAACGTTGGCGATGCAGATGCGGGTGGGTTTGATTCTGATTTTGATGCGAAGAATACGATCATTCAATACAATTATTCGCACGATAATGACTTTGGCGTACTGGTTACCGGTGGCCATGATATCGACGATTTTAATGACGGAACGGTGTTCAGGTATAATATTATAGAAAGGGACGGTATTACTACCCAATCGGGAACCGGCGGCAAATGGATCTTTAAAATTTCGGGCAAAGCTACCAATACTCAAATTTATAATAACACATTCGACATCGGTTCAAACCAAACAAGTATCAGAATCGTATGGCACAGCGTTTGGGGTACTTACAGCGCGGCCAATTCGTCTTATTATAACAATATCATAGCCAATTATGGCACCAGTTCAAGTTATGCTCTCGGTGCCAGTACGGGTAATGTGTTTAACTATAATGCTTTCTACAATAACACGGCAACCGGTCAGCCCAGCCAAACTAATAGTATTACCGGTAATGTTAAACTGACGAATCCGGATGTCGGGGATGTTAACGGTTATAAACTCTTGACCGGTTCGGTAGCTTTAGGCACCGGGACACTGATTACCGGTAACGGAGGCTGGGACTTTTATGGTAATTCGGTTTCTGCAACTACGGCTCCCAATGTGGGTTGCTACAATGGTGCCGGACTATAAGAAAGATGATCATCTGATTTGATCCGCCCATCATAAGCCGATAAAATTTTTAGAATGGTACCTGGACAGGCTGCACGACATGCAGCCTGTTTTTTGGTTACGGCTTTTGAAAAACACCCGGTTTGGTTTTTTTAGATGGCGAATGGTTAGCTGCTCTTGTTTCAGGTTATCCTGCCGGCGAATAGCGCTGTATATATAGTTCAACTATCAGCAAAAGCAATGAAAACCACTGATGTTATTTAGGTGGATATTTGTCTATTATCCTGTGCAGGTCTTTTTGTACCGGATTAATGTTAACCAGTTAAACCAGGTTTTATTTTTTCCTTTTTAAAAAGTGTTTTTTGTAGTAGTTACAGAAGTGTCTGTCGCAGCTTGTGAAAAATAGTGCGATGTTTTTAGAAGTAAAACCGGAACACCACATGGGACAAGTGACCTGCATCGTCAGGAGGATAAAACGATTTAAACTATTTTTTAAACCAAATTAAACGCAAGAATATGAAAAAAAGATGTACTCACACTTTATTTAAAACCCTGTTTAGGCCCGCCAGGGCGCGGGGTTTGAAAATATGGGCGCTTTTCTTACTGATCAACCTGTTTACTCTCCCTTTAATAGCACAGGTAAGGAAAATCACAGGTATTGTAAAGGATAATAAAAACCAGACCCTGCCCGGTGTTACGGTTAAGGTTAAGGGCACGCAACAAGGTACCGCAACTGATTTAAATGGTAAATACACCCTGAATATCACTGATGGAAAAGCGGTATTGGTCTTTACCTACGTTGGTTACGTTACTAAAGAAGTTCCTGTTGCTAACGGAATATTTGATGTCATACTATCGGAAGTCAGCAACGAATTGAACGAAGTCGTCGTTATGGGTTACGGCGAAACGATCAGAAAACGCGACCTTACCGGATCGATCAGTTCGATCGGGGCCAAACAGATTACAGAACGACAGCCCACTAACCTGGTTGAGGCATTACAGGGGCAAATTGCAGGTGCGCTGGTGGTTACGGATAATGGCGACCCGAACGGTACCGGCACTGTTCAGATCCGGGGTGCATCGAGTGTCAACGGAGGTGTGGGGCCATTGTATGTGATCGATGGTGTGATCAGTGACAATGCCAATTTTTTAAATCCGGCAGATATTGCCTCTATCGAAGTACTGAAAGACGCGTCCTCGGCGGCTATATACGGAGCCCGCGGGGCAAATGGGGTCATTCTTGTGACCACCAAGCGCGGCAAAGAAGGACAGTCAACCGTAAATGGTAGCTATTACATTAATTTTGGAAATTTGGCGCATAAAATCGCTACTGCATCCGCCAGTCAGCTTAGATTTTACCGAGCCTATAGGGATGGAACTAACGGCACAAATACGGATTCTGTCAATACCTATTTAAATGCCGACAACGATTATCAGGATCTTTTATTTAAAACAGGTATCAAGCAGGTTGGCTCGTTAAATTTCAGCGGTGGCCAAAAAGGCTTAACCTACTATGGCGGAGTTAGCTACACCGATGATAAATCCATCCTCATTAACAGTTACGCTAAAAAAATACAGTCTAAATTAAACGTTAATTATCAGAGCTCCGAAAAGTTCAAAATATTCAATAGCGTCAGTTTCGCTTATCAAACCGGCAACACCGTACCCCTGAGCCAAACGTTGCGGCAGGTTTTCGAACGCAACCCCTGGACCTCTATCTACCGTCCGGACGGAACATACGCAGGTTATGTGGAGTCTAAGCGCAATCCAGTGGCGCAGGCCTTATTTACCACCAATGTTGACAAAAACTATACCGCTCAGAACAGTACGCAGTTAACTTATCTTTTTAACAAGGATTTACAGGTAACCGGGCTTTTTAACGCGCAGCTGGATAATTTAAATAACGTGCAGCTCACGCCATCTTCGCTCACGAATGGCGGTACCGGGCTGGCTACCGGGAAAAATGCTTTAAAAAATCAATTCTATTATGAAACACAGGTTTTTGCAAACTATAACCATGTTTTTGCAACTAACCATACGGTAACAGCTATGCTCGGGACCAGTTTGGATAGCAGGCGTGATGACGCTTATAACATCGGGCTGCAAAACTATGTATCAGAATCTATTTTGAATCCATCTGCAGCTACTTACACACCGACCACCAGCAGCTACCCTTCCACTGCGCATAGCGACCAATCGATCTTTGCACGACTGGGCTATAATTATAAAAGCCGGTATTTGCTCCAGGGAACATTTCGCCGCGATGGGTCGTCCCGGTTCGGCCTCGACAACCAATACGGCAATTTTTATTCAGGCTCTGTCGGCTGGAGGTTTTCAGACGAAAAATTTATGAAATGGGCCGGGAACGTGCTATATGATGGTAAGCTTAGATTCAGCGTGGGCCAGACGGGCAATGACCAGATCGGTGACTACAATTCTTATACCACGTTCGTATTTGGAGATTATTATAACGGCGTCCAGACCGCTTCAGCAAATCAGTTGCTGGGCAACCCCAATATTAAATGGGAAACAACCACGACAACAAACTGGGGAACAGATCTGAGCTTTTTTAAAGGCCGTATGACCTTTACAGGCGAATACTACATCAAAACAACCACCGGCTTATTGTATTCAACCCCGCTCCCGGCAGAAACCGGGGCCACCGCGTTCACGGTCAACTTGGGCAATATCCAAAATACTGGCCTGGAATTTACATTAGGCGGTACACCGGTTCAGTCCAAAAACATCTCATGGACGATACAAGGCAATATCTCATTTCAAAAGGGCAAAATCTTAGAGTTGGCCAACCATACTTCCTTTGTCTCCAATAACAAATGGATTATCAGGGAAGGCGGTAAAATCGGCGATTTTTACTTATGGAAAAATCTTGGTGTTTACCCTTACGATGTCTCCAATGCTTATAGCGCAAGCGGGCAATTGCTGACGCCCGTAGGGATCAGTAATAACGGCACTGTCGCTTCCGGCTACACCTTAAATGGACAACCGTATACCGGGTCCGTCAAGCAACTATCCAGGAATGGCATCACTTTACAGGGGGGCGATACCATGTGGCAGGATGTCAATAATGATGGCGTAATTGACGATCAGGATAAACAGATCGTCGGCAACGGGCTGCCGGATTATTATTTCGGGATAACCAACACGATTACCTTTAAGGGTTTTAGTTTGAATTTTCTGTTTAACGGGCAAATCGGGAATAAAGTGTATAACACAACCGCAAACTACCAGAATAACAGCGCGAACTCCAGCACTTCGCCGCCGACAGTGGATGCTATCCTGACTTCCTGGCGCCAACAGGGCGATATTTCAAAATACCCTCTGGCTACCCGCAAAGATAGCCGTGGCAGCATCAGTTACGGTTATAATAGTTTGTATTTGGAAGATGGCTCGTTCATCCGCTTATCGAGTGCCAGACTCAATTATGCGTTCGATAAGAAATTGGCGGCAAAAATCAAGTTGCGCGGGCTGAGTATGTATGTTTATGGCAGCAACTTATTAACGTTTACAAAATACAGTTGGTTTGATCCGGAGTTCACTTCCACGAATGTTCTCAATCCTGGCGAAGATCTGGGCCGCTATCCTAAGAGGCGGGAATTTGGTTTCGGCATTAACCTTACTTTATAATTAATATTATGAAAAAGAATTTATTAAAAGTTGCCCTATTGTGCCTCCTGTTTTTGTGTGGCTGTAAAAAATTTTTAACAGAAACGCCGTTAACCGGGGTTATTTCAACAAATTATTTTAAATCGGCTAAAGATATCAACTCGGCGCTTGCGGGCATCTATGACTCATTTCAGGTAGAAATGACCGGGGACGGCGTTTCAACCACCTCGTCAAAATTTAATTTTTGGGGCGACGCACGTTCGGATGTCTTTGATGTATCCCGTTACCCGAACACCACGATGCAGGAGCTGGCTTTAAATCAACTCACCTCGCAGAATACTTCTGCAGAATGGGCTGGCCTTTACCGCACGATCAACAGGGCTAATTTAGCGATCGTTTATGTCCCGTTAACACCGCAATACGATAACACTGTAACCAGTACAGTCGTAAATAATAGTTTGGCACAATGTTATGCGATGCGTGCGGAATGTTATTTCTACATTGTCAGGATATGGGGAGATGCCGTAGTCAGGACTAAACCGTATACCGATATCACTGTACCTGCGGCCAAGGCGCGGACACCTAAAGACGAGGTCATCAATAATGTAATTATCCCCGACCTCACCAAAGCTTATAGCCTGATCCAAAAAGGACAAACGAATACGGTATGGTATATCGGGGAGGCGGCCATTTGCGCCATGCTCGCCGATGTATACATGTGGCAGCACGATTATACCAACGCGATCGTTTGGACAAAAAAACTGTTCAATGCAAAAAACGCGACCGGCGCGCTCTATACCGGCGGCGCCGCCAACCTGGAAACAACCGCGAACTGGAAAAACAATTTTATTACGCCGGCATCCAGTATTGAAACCATTTGGAGCATTAACTGGGATAATGCCAACGACGGTTGTGCCTGTATACCCATCAGCGCTCAGAAAATCAATAATGCCGTCCGTGTGGACTCGTTGTTTATCGATACCTGGAAGCGTGCCGCAAAAACGGATACCCGCGTATTAAAAACGATCGATACGTTGTTTAACACCAGTGGGACCGGCACAGGAGTTGGGCATCAGGATAAAGTTTATAAATATTATAATTTACCTGCGACGGGTATACCAACCACCTATCTGTCTGACCCGACTGCACTTAATGTGTATTTAACGATGTACCGACTGGCCGATGTGTATCTTTCGTATGCAGAGGCTTTAAATTACACCGGAGACAAAGCTAACGCGCTCATTTATTTAAACTATATCAGGGTACGGGCCGGCCTTACAGCGCTTTTGGCCAACGACCCTTCCATATCGACAACCGAAAAATTCGAGGACGTGATTTTGGCTGAGCGACGTTATGAATTGATGGCTGAAGGTAAACGTTGGTTTGATTTGGTACGCACCGGCCGGGTAAACACCATCATGGACCCGATTATCAACTACAGAGCCAAAAGACTTGGGGTAACAAACGGCTCCTTCGGCGCCGATCAGAATAAAATATTATGGCCGATACTCCGTGCTAACTTAGAATATAACCCATTATTAGTTCAAAACCCATCATACTATTAACGATATGAAAAAGCTTATTTTCTGCGCCACATTGACAGCATTATACGGCCTCATAGTTTTAAGCAGCTGCAATAAATTTCCGCTTCAAAGGAACTATGAGCGCAGCACAACGGATACAATCGATGCTCATTTAAATAAAACTGCGTGGGCCTACTTAAAGTCACGTGCCTATGGGAGTACGACAGATACCATATTTCGGAGAATGTATGATGCGATCATATTTTCCGGCATAGATACATTGGAATACACCAAACCCAACCGGACCTTCATTTTTTTCACGAACGTATCTGTGACAACCAAGACGACCGGCTACTGGGCTGCATTTTTAACGGCTAAAAAAGTGGCAGGGAAAAAGTGGAGCGACTACGCGGCTGCCGACATTAAGTCCTATCTGCAATATTTAATTTTGCAGGGGCAATATTCGCATTATAATCTGCCAATCAACGACGTTGATATCGCAACATTGGCCCCTGCCGGGACCTACACGAATAATACGACAAGCTTTATTATCCCGGGAACATTTGTAAGCAATCCAAATTCGGTGATCAGGATGAAAGTACTCAATTCATCCCCGAGCACATCATCAGATTACCCTTTAGTCATCAATGGCACTTATAATGTTGCAACGAGCGATCTGCTGGCGACTAATGGCGTTGTTCAGGTTATAGCCATACCCGTCACCCCTATTTTACCGCAATAGGATGTGCCAGGATATAAACGATAGTGGTGATCATGTTTAAATTCAAAGTACTCCTAATTTTCTTTTTTTTGATCCCCTTAAGTCTTTGGGCACAAATCAAACTGCCTCGCGTGAACGGCAGCAACATGGTTTTACAGCGTAATCAGCCGGTTCCGATCTGGGGATGGTGCCAACCCGGTCTAGTTGTTGAAGTTAAGTTTGCGCAACAGGTTTACACTGCGCAGGCGGATCTGGCTGGTTCGTGGAAAGTTACGTTAAACAAACTTGACGCCAGCAACGAACCGCAAGAGTTGCTGATTAGCGCCGGCAACACGGTGCTCAAACTAGTCAATATCCTGGTAGGAGAAGTTTGGCTCTGCTCAGGGCAATCGAATATGGAATACCATATGAAACGAATCGGCAGTCTAACGGCCCCTCAAACCGGCGTTGACAGCGCCGGTTTAGAGCTAAGTAACGTTAACCCCAACATTCGCTTGTTTAAAGTTGAACGGAAATTGAGTTTACCGGACGTCACCACGACCGGCTGGAACGAATGTAAAGGTGCAGCAATGGAACAGATATCGGCCGTCGGTTATTATTTTGCAAGAGATCTTCAAAGAAAATTAAACGTGCCGGTCGGGCTCATCTGTTCAACCTGGAGCGGCAGCCGGATTGAATCCTGGACACCGCCGTCAGCTTATGAAAGTTTACCGCCGATGGTGCAGGAGGCCACCCGAAAAAGTCTGTTGGCAGATAGCATCATACCGGGCGCTTATCACAAGAGCATGATAATGCCACTTGCTCCTTTTGCGATAAAAGGCTTTTTATGGTATCAGGGTGAGGCAAATTGTATGCCGAACGAGCCGGAAATGAGTTATGCCTACAAAATGCAAGCACTGATAGGCAGTTGGCGCAGTCAATGGAATAACGATAAGCTCCCGTTTTACTCGGTGTTGATCGCACCCTACTATTATTCCAAGCGAAAAAAACCCGCGCCGTATTCCAGGGAAATCCTTCCCGAGTTTTGGGAACAGCAAATACAGTCTACCCGGATCCCCAATACGGAAGTGATTACCATCACTGATCTGGTGGATGATCTCACCAATATTCATCCTTCTTACAAATGGGAGGTGGGGCGCCGGCTTTCATTGGTGGCTTTGAATAAAGATTATGGTTTTAAGAAAATTGTTTATAGCGGTCCTGTTTATACCAAAATGGAAATTGATGGGGATAAAATTATTCTTCACTTTAAAAATAGTACCGGCTTGAAAACGAGTGACGGGAAGCCGCCAAGCTTTTTTACTATATCCAGCGCTGACGGCAGGTTTGTTGAGGCGCGGGCCGAAATTAAAGGACAAACCATTGTGCTTCAAAATCCGGAAATAAAATCACCTCGTAACGTTCGCTTTGCATGGACTGAAATTGCCCGCTCCAATCTCTTTAATGACGCAAATCTTCCGGCAGTGCCCTTTAGAACGGATGGCATAAAATGGGAATATAAAAAATAACTGCCATGTAATGGTAAACTCAACCCGATCACGCGAGGCACTTTGACCACGTTAACTTCTTGACGGATAATTGCGGGCTTCCTAAAGCCAACACAACTCGATGCTGCAAAGCACACAAGGTCATCTGGTCAAGCCTACCGTATTATCCACTTATATGAAATGTTAGGGAGACAACAGTATACCAGGGGAAGCATAGATTCGAACCAAAGTATGCCTATATTCACTTTAAACGCAGATTGAAATTGGTTGAAAAACAAGCGTGGCCTTAGGATATCGTAAGGCCACGCTTGCTATAGACAGTGGATGTTTCTCGAACCAATTTATTATTAATTTACTCAAATTTTCATCATTGAATAATCATCAACTTTTAAATTGCTTGTCCAAAACAATAACGATTGATCCTTTGAAAAAGCCGGCGACCTTTTCTTTTACTTAGTTGCAAGGGACCTCATTTTTTCACTGAGCTCCGTCAACCCTGCTTTCTTTAAACACTCTTCACCGAATACTTTCAGTTCGTTTAAATCATCCTGCGGTATCAGTTCCAATAGCTCGGAAGATTGCCCCGCATCTTTTTTTAAGCCGTTTTCGATCACGTTGCTTAACAGCAGGATCACTTTTCGGTTAACCTTGACATCGACCTTCACCGCTTCATTCATCCCTGGGCTACATAATAAAGTTTCGTAGACCTTACTCAACACATTCGTTGCCATATTTATTTCATTTTAATGGTTAATAATGGCAGTAAAGTTAGTTACCTGTATCCAAACGATCCTGTTCAAAGTTTAGCCAGGATAGGTGGATGTCATTTGGCTGCCCTACTTTTGGTTTCAGAATGTGAAAGGGATTGGTGCAATGGATTTTAGAAATGGGACGTTTTCGCTTACCCAGATACGGGGATTAGACCTTACTCAACTTTTGGAAATGTTGGGCCACGAGCCGACGGCAAGGAAGAAAAATGATACGGATTGGTGGTATTTGTCGCCGTTGCGTAACGAGCGTACAGCGAGTTTTCATATTGACCGCATGGACAACGAGTGGTACGATTTCGGGCTGGCTACGGGTGGTAATCCGGTCGACTTTTTACTGCGATATTACCAATGTTCAATCGCGGAAATGCTGGAACGAATTAATGTTTCTTTTTCCCCTCACCAGCTCTATTTGTTTGAGCCTGGGCTGCAGCAGGAAAGGCCTCGTGAAAAGGACCGTTTGGCCATCAGATTTGTGAAACCGCTGTACGCTTATCCGCTCAAAAATTACCTGCATGAACGGTCTATTCCGATAGCAGTAGCGGATGCTTACTGCAAGGAAGTGGTCTATGAAATTGGCGGGGGAAAGTATTACGGACTTGGCTTTCCAAACAACATGGGCGGCTGGGAGATCCGTAACAAAAACTTCAAGCAAAGCAGTTCGCCAAAGGATATTACCACGTTTCGTTTTGGAGCAGATTCGGTGCAGGTTTTTGAGGGCTTTATGGACTTTCTTTCTTATCAAACTTTGCACCCCTACCAGGAGCCGGGTAAGACTGATTTTGTGGTGCTGAATGGTGCCGGGATGTTTGACCGCGCACTGCCTTTTTTGGAACAGCACAAGCAGGTCGGGCTTTGGCTCGACAGGGACGTAACGGGTAAGGCTTATACACACTATGCTTTATCGCTTGGAAGTAAGTACCGGGATGAAAGCGGCTTTTACAGCCAGCACAAGGATTTGAACGAATGGCTGATGAATAAGGGCGAAATTCAGAAACCGCAGTTAGGGCGGGGTTTGCGGTTGGCTGGGGGCGGTCAATGAATTTATGGTTTTTACGCTTTTTCCCTCACCAGTCCGGGGGTTAGATCGCCTTGTGCGCGATCGGCCAGATGTACAGTTGTTTAACAACAACTGAAATCTGGCCACCCCCTCCGAAGTCGGGGGCGGGTAAGAAAAAGGCAAAGCTTTTTGATGAATACGTGTTCTTGATTGGTGAAAGGATGTGTGATGGCAGCGGAGAAAACGGGTAGGGTTAGAATTATTGGCTTGCGTTTGACGGGTGATGAATACAATTTATTGGAGAAAGCCTGGAAAAAAAGCACGGTCAAAAAGCTGAGCGAGTATGTGCGCCGGGTGCTTTTCGGCAAGGCGGTTACGGTCTATACACGTAATCAATCGCTGGATGAATTGATGGCCGAATTGGTATTGCTGCGACGGGAGCTGAAAGCCATCGGCGTGAATTTTAACCAGGCGGTACATCGCCTGAATATGCTGGATCATTCGCCGCAAATGCAGCTTTGGGTGGAGGTGTTTATGCGGGACAAGGATGTGTTTTTTGTAAAGGCCGATGAGATCAAATCAAAGATCAATTCCATTAGTGAGCAATGGTTACAGTGATGCATCAGTCGAGCAGTTTGCGCAATTGTTTAAACTATAACGAGCAGAAAGTAAAGACCGGGCATGCACGTTGTTTGGATGCGGGTTATTATCCGATGGATGCGAGCGATCTGAACTTTTATCAGAAGCTGGCGCGGCTTGAAAAGCTAACGGAATTAAACCAAACAACAAAGGTCAACAGTGTTCATTTTTCACTGAACTTTCATCCTTCGGAGAATTTATCGGAGGGTGTTTTGAAGGAGATCGGCGAGGTCTTTTTAGAGAAGATCGGTTTTGGCGGCCAACCTTATTTATTGTACCAGCATTTCGATGCAGGGCACCCGCATATCCATCTGATTACAACGAATATTAAGCCGGATGGGAAAGCCATCAATCTGCATAATTTAGGTAGCGTTCAGGCGAAGAAAGCGCGGGAAGAACTGGAAGTGATTTATGGTTTGGTGAGGGCTACCAAACAAGAGGAACGGGAAGTTAGCCACCTGAAACCGGTGAATGTGCAACGGGCGCAATACGGGCGAATGGAAACGAAAAGGGCCATTGCGGGGGTGCTGAATTCGGTGGTTAAAAATTACAGGTTCAGTTCGCTGGCGCAGTTGAATGCGGTGTTGGGCTTATACAATATAACGGCCGATGTGGGTAACGAGGGTTCTCGGATCCGGGAGCACAACGGTTTGGTTTACCGGATCCTGGACGAGCAGGGTAACCGGGTGGGTGTTCCGATCAGGGCAAGTGATTTTTTCGGTAAGCCTACGCTGAAGAATTTGCAGGAGAAATTTACGGAGAAGGAGGCGGCGAAAAAGCCGGAGCACCGGGCGAATATCCGTAATGCGGTTGACCTCGCGCTGTTGAAGGGACGCATGGATTTAGCAGGTTTAGCGGCTGAGTTAAAGAAAGCGGGCATCGATATGGTAGTGCGGCAAAATGCTGATGGGGTGGTTTACGGCATTACTTATGTTGATCATATTAAAAAAACAGTATTCAATGGTAGTGAGTTGGGTAAAACCTACAGTGCCAAAGCTATTTTGGAACGCTGCGTACAAACGGTGAGAGGTGAGGGAAAAAACAAAATCGGCGAGGGTGAAAAAGCGGCGCAAAGCAGGGTGGCAAAGGCGGAACGGCAAGGCGCAAAATGGGAACAAATGGCGGCCGGTGAGGAAAAAAACACAACGGGTATGGGTTTGGTCGAAGCGCTGCTGGAGCCGGAATACCAGTCGGAGTTGATGGACTGGCAACTGAAGCGAAAAAAGAAGAAAAAAAAGCGGCAGCGGATAGCTCCGGAATAGCCTGAATGCGGGCTGGTGAGGAAAAAAATAGAGGTTGATAGGGTGCCTTCGGCAGTTTGCGAGGGTATAGTGAGGGTGATTAGAAAAGCCCTCCCTACCGGGGAGGGTTGGGAGGGGCTGTTTTATGTCAACGACTGGAGAGAACGATCAGGCGATGCGCAAGATCCTGGATATGACCAGGCTGATCAGTATAGTGATCCTGGCTATGCATTTTTACAAGGAATGTTACGGGGCGTTTGTGGAGTGGCATTTGGTGGCGCCTTTGGGTGACCGGTTGCTGCGTAATATCTTGCGAACGGGGTTGCTCAATAACTTTTATAAAGCAAAGCTGATCGCTTTAGGTTTCCTTATTATCGCGCTGATTGGTGTTAAGGGGCGCAAGGATGAAAAGCAGCATTTTAAGACGGCGCTGCTGTATGGCGTGGTGGGTTTGTTCTTTTATTGGTTAAGCTATTTTCTGCTGCTCATTCCAGGCAAGCTGACCATCATCGCTTCACTCTATATGGGTGTCACGGGCTTGGGCTTTTTGCTTTTTCTAAGCGGTGGCACCATGCTGTCGAAGATCATCCGGGATCGGCTGGCGGATGATGTTTTTAACAGCGAGAATGAGACTTTCCCGCAGGAGGAGCGGCTGATCGAAAATGAGTTTTCGGTGAACCTGCCGGCACGGTATAAGCTTAAATCTAAGGTGCGATCTAGCTGGATCAATATCATCAATCCGTTTAGGGGTTTGCTGGTCTTAGGTTCGCCGGGTTCGGGTAAATCGTACTTCGTCATCCGGCATATAATCACGCAGCATATCCGCAAGGGCTTTGCGATGTTCGTTTACGACTTTAAGATGCCGGATCTGTCGGTGATCGCCTATAATACCTGGCTGCAATACAAGCAGGTGTATCAGGTTGAGCCGAAGTTCTACTGTATCAACTTCGATGACCTGTCCCGCAGCCACCGCTGTAACCCGCTGGAGCCTTCTTCGATGCTGGATATAACCGATGCGGTGGAATCGGCGCGGACGATTTTGCTGGGCTTAAATCGCGAGTGGGTAAAGAAACAGGGTGATTTCTTTGTGGAAAGCCCGATCAATTTTTTGACGGCGATCATCTGGTATCTGCGTAAATACAAGGATGGCGAATACTGTACCCTGCCGCATGTGATCGAGTTGATGCAGGTGGATTACGATAAACTGTTTACCGTATTGCGTACCGAGGAAGAAATTGATGTGTTGATCAATCCTTTTGTAAGCGCTTATCTGCGGGATGCAGTGGAGCAACTGGAGGGGCAGATCGCATCGGCGAAGATCACGATGGCGCGGATCGCTTCACCGCAATTATACTATGTATTGGCCGGTAACGAATTTACGCTGGATATCAATGACCCCGCGGCACCGAAGATTGTTTGCATGGGCAACAATCCGCAAAAGATCCAGATCTACGGGGCGGTTTTATCGCTGTTCAGCAACCGGTTATTGAAGATCATCAATCAACCTTTCAAATTAAAAACCAGCCTGATCTTGGATGAGTTCCCGACAATCATGACCGATATCATACCAACGATAGCCACTGCACGTGGTAACCGCGTTTCAACCTGCCTGGGTATCCAGGATGCGAGCCAACTGCGCAAAGATCATGGACGAGAGCAGGCGGATGTGATCATGAATATTACGGGCAATATGGTGGTTGGGCAGGTGTCAGGTGATACGGCTAAAAACGTTTCGGAAAAGATCGGGCGCATTATGCAGTACCGGGAGAGTTTATCCATCAATCGCCAGGATACGTCAATCAGCCGTTCGAAGCAACTGGAGGCGGCAGTGCCGCCGTCGCGGATATCGGCACTGAGTTCAGGCGAATTCGTGGGCCTGGTGGCCGATAACCCCGAAGAAAAAATTGAATTGAAGGCCTTTCATTGCGAGATCATTAATGACCATGAGGCGATTAAAAAAGAGGTGGCCGCTTATCAAGAGTTGCCGGTAGTGCGCACGATCAATGCAGGTATAGTGCAGCGCAATTACTTGCAGGTGAAAGAGGATGTGCAGGATATTATTCAATCAGAAATGGAGCGCTTGTTAAGCGATCCGGGGCTGATATATTTAGTGATAAAAAAAGGATGATTTTTGTTACCACTTAAATATGACATAATATAATAAACTGGTGAATCTTCGTTTATTTTATATTTATGCCCACCTTGCATAAAAGCCAATTTTTTCGGTAAATTCCGCTCAAAGTCTTTAAATGTTCTATTGATTAAATTGTCCATAAAAATAATATTGATTTAAATCGAAGGTAACGGACAAAAAACTCTTTAGTGGGGAATTAAGGGTTTTAATTAAAAGAATATATTTTTAACGATTGTTTTTGCTTAAATAAATAGCTTGCCCATAAAAATTCTTCTTTTTCATTTCGGCTGGTTTGATCTGTTAAAGTTTTGTCTGTAATATTCTTTCATCACGTACCAGGCTTTCTTTTTTAGTCCCTTGTCTGACAACAGTCCTTTCCGGTTCCAGCCTTCTTGGAACTGAGCTTGCATGCGGAACGGACTGCGGAAGTCAGCCAGTATCCAGGGACATACCCCGCCTAAAAATGGGATGTTGTTGAACATGGTGATATTGTCCCGGTAGAGCTTTTCCTGGTATTCTTCGGTCCAAAGGCTGGCCGTATCCATTGCGCCATGGTTCCCGTAAAGTGCTTCGCCGCCGAACTCCGAGATGATGAGCGGTTTATTGAACTTGCTTTTCCAAATCAGGTTGCCGGGTTGAGCGGGCCATTTCGCATACCAGCCCATGTATTTGTTCGCTGCCAGCACATCGAGACTTTCGCTGAGCGGGTCGTCGATCAGGATCTCGTTCCCGTTGTATTTGAAATGATCAAAAGCCGAGGATATTAACCTGGTCGGGTCGAGTGAGCGGGCATCCTTCGCCATTCTGGTGAGCGTGGCATTGCGGTCCGGACCTGGGGTGGTTTCGTTAGAGATACTCCAGATGATGATACCACAGCGGTTCTTATCCCGCTCGATCATTTCAAGTAACATCGTATTCGCCTTAGCCAATATCTCAGGGTTGCTGAACTGTATGCCCTGCCAAAGTGGAATCTCTTCCCACATCATCAGTCCCATTTGTTCTGCCAGTTTTACTGTTTGCTCGCTTTGGGGATAATGCGCCAGGCGCACGAAGTTACAACCGAGTTCTTTGGCCCAGGTCAGCAGCGTGCGGGAGTCGGCTTCTGAATAGGCGCGGCCTGCACGCTGGGGCATTTCCTCATGGAAGCTGATGCCGCGCAGGAAAACCGGTTTTTGATTGAGCAGTATCTGAGTGCCTTTTACTTCAATGGAACGGAAACCGATAAGGTCCGTAACCGTGTCGGACTGCGTATACATTTTCACCCGGTAAAGCTTAGGTTTTCCCGGTGACCATAAACTAAGTTTAGCCGGTAAACTGATCCATGCGCGTCCAGTGCTGTCTGGTGTTAGTGTTTTTTTGATATGGGCTTCGGCTATCTCCAAGGTCACTTCCTTGCGTTGTTTTCCGTTTAACTGCACCCAACCGCAAATGACATTATGGGTACCTTTTTTGAGTTGGACAAAGTAATCGTCAATGTGCTCATCAGGAATAGTTTTAAGATAAACACTGCGTGTAATTCCCCCGTAGTTCCACCAGTCGAACTTCCGCGCAGGTATGCCATCTTCCCGGCGCTCGTTGTTCACTTTAAGTACTAAAAGGTTTTTACCCGATTTGACATCAGTAGTGACATCAAGCTCGAAAGGAGTGAAACTGCCTTCATGCTCACCTGATTTTTTGCCATTTAGATAAACCACACAACGGGTGCTTACACCATCAAAGTGCAGGTAAGTACGCTTATCTGCGCTTTCGGTATAGTTAAACTCACGTTTATACCAAACAGTACCTTCATAATATTTCAATTCGTTCCGCTGGGAGTTCCAGTCGCCAGGTACGGTAAGCGTCTGACTGTTATCGAAAGAGAATTCCAGGAAGTCATCTTTCCCAGCCGCCTGCTTGTTAATAGCGATGTCATCCTCGTTTCCATTAGAATACCAATCGATTATGACCTGCCATTTTCCATCGAGAGGCTCAATTTTCCGACTTGCCTTTGAAAGAGATTGAGCGCCAGCATAATGAACAAGACAGGCAGTAACGATGAGCAAGGTTATTTTCTTCACAGCCTTTACTTGTTTATAAGACTTTTACGACCTATTCTCCTTGTTGACATCATCGTTTAGCCCGGTTGAAATTTCAATTAGAAACCATCTATGATTACTTAATTTTCCTATTCTTTTCCTTCAGGTGAATCTCAGACAACTTTCAAGGCTATTATTCTTATCGGATAGCGTCTTGAGAAAAACAATTAAATTTTAAAAGCATAATGCGAAATGGAATATGCGGGTAGGCTTATGCTTAGCATTCCGCTGGCACTGGTGGTCACATTTCCTATTGCAAGATAAGTTGGGTCTGTATCTGTTGGTGATGTACCTTTAAAACGTATGGCCTTTTGACAAGTTTTAGAGGAATAATTTGATGGTAAAGCTGCATTAACGGTTTTTGTTAAGCTGTCTCTGTTTACTACTATTATATTCAATTGTCCAAGCGCAGGGTCATAATAAGCTGACACATCCACATTTGTATCTGGCACGTATGATAATGAAGTTTTGACTTTTATCATTTTAGGAAGGATTGATTCGGCCATTAATCTTACCACCTTACCAGTCGGCAAAAGTCCATTGTTGGGGCTTAGCGCGTTTCTAACTGTATTTACATTACCGTAATGTGATGCCCAAAAGTCTAATGTAATGATCTTATCCGTTTTTAACATGTCTCGCATCATTTCATAGGCAATTAGGGCAGAGCCAAAACAATTCAGGTCGGGATATGGACTGCTGGCCGTTGCACCTGGACAGTATGAACTTGTTTCTGTAATCGCTATTCTTAGTCGTGACTGATCGGCCGGTGTACCATAATCGTGGATAGCCTTGACTGCGCGATTTACATTTTCCAAAAGACTTACACCACTAGCCATTCTGTTTCTATAATTATCATACCAATTGCCTGTACCTCCGCTCAATGATTCTTTTGGAATGTATTGATGGGTAATTATATAGTCAATATCGGCGTTTGCCGTCTGTATTACAGTTTTCCACCATGACATGCTCACTGTTCCGTTGACTCCGATTTTAATGGTCGGGTCTTCTGCTTTCATCAGACGCGATATTTTAATTACAAAGTCAGCATATTCCTGTCCTGTCCATTTTACTGCGGAAGATCCGCCTTTAACTGTCAAATCGTTTTCATTGCCAATTTCATAATACTTTAAATGATAATCCTTGAGCTTCGCGTAATGTACCATTTGAACAGCACTTTCTATCGTCTGGGCTTCTGAAACATACCATGTAGCCAAATCAGGTTTTTTCACAGCATCGATTGGAACGATTACAAACGGTTCTGTACCCGTTTGTTGACATAACATCATGAAATCATCAAAATTTAGATGATCTGTAGGCTTGTAGGTCGTTTGATCGAAGTAGAGTGGACTACTGAAAGGCCAAATATTTCCCCACATCGTAGCTGTAGGATTTGGAGCTGTATAGGGCGGTTGTGACCATAACAATGTTTCACCCCATTCGCCTTCAGGCCAACGAAGAGATTTTAACTTCATCTGAATCACGACATCTTTAAATGAATTTGAACGGACAACACTGTTCGCCTCGGTATAGTGATTCACGGCTAACCCGACACCAATATTGGTTAGATCGGCGATAACCGAATCCGTATTAATTATGTAACCATCAGTACTTGTAGAGTTTGCTACCAATGTAGTAGACGCGTTAGCACTCTCTAAATGGGCTCTCTCTAAATTAGCGTCAATCGGTTTTGTACAGGAACACACTATAACTGCTATAGCGTAAATAGCAGGAAAAATAAGTTGTTTCATAGCTTTAATGGATTTAGTGAGTAATAATCTAATTTGTTGAAAGAATTTTTTATCAATAGTTAAAAATTGTAATATTTACTTGCGTCTTGTTACTTTGAAATGAAAGCGGTATCGCCTGCAAGCCGGGCACATAATTGAATATCCTACCATTGTTGGTCGGTTCAATTTTAAATGGTTCGCTAGTTTCTACTCGCAGAATACCCTTTGATTTCTTAATTTGTAGAGTTTTAGAAGACAAAATTTGCAAAGACTCGTCTGCTGCGGCGACGAGCGGCAGCATCAAATTTACTGGAGTACCAATATTGGGAGAGCATTCAGCTATTAAAGTAAATTGATCATTTGTAAACCCATATTCCATAAGGCAGCGAATTGTATGAGATTGAGGTGCTAACTGATTCTCATCTACCAATATTGATCGGGACGAAAATATTATGCTGTCGGTATCTTTTTTATAGGTTACCACTGCTTTCAAATCATGTACATTAGTATAGAGTCTATTTTGAACATTCATTTCCAAACGTGGCGTCAAACTCATCGAATAGGGATCCCGGTCAGGTTGCTGATTTAAATTTTCGACTAACTGGTAGGTAGTCATGCTGGCAACCAATATGGGACCTGTCATCTTGTGCCATAGCATGCTAATTGCTCCTCCGCTGGCGTGTCCGGATTTCATTATGTACTCTTCGTCAAATGCCGTGACCGTTGCACGCCAGGGGCCTTTGCGAATCAACCAAGTTTTAATATCCTGAAATGACTCCACGCTATCTTCATTTTGAGCCGCTTTATCAGGCAGCGTCGCCGGAGGGTTCGTTTTGAGTAATAACAGAGCAAGAGCCTTGCCGTGAGAAAAAGTATGATGGATACAAGGCAATATATTAGCTTGCAGATAATGTGGTCCCCCATACAACAAATTTTGATGGGTGCATTCATCCATCAACCGGGTATTCATTAGCGCAACGTGGTAAAAGGACGGTTCAAAACGTGCCATTAATGCAAATGCCGGTTGACAGCCATCACTGGTTCGGCTTCCCCAATAAGTCCATTTAAAATTCCGGGTGCCCCAGCTATTGTCCCATGCACCGTCCGGTAACATAAAACGGGTGTGCGTCTTCATGGATTTAAGTGCTACACTAAGTAACTTCTCGTTGCCTACAAGCTCGGCGTAAAAAACTATTGATTGTAAAGACTCCTCCACATTATATCCTAAATCCACCGCGTAGCAGCCTCCGGAAGTCGGCTCATGAAGGGGGTGCCCCTCGCCAAAAATGAATTGGTCGTTCGGCGTAAAACGCTCCATCGCTTCGTTCATCAGCGACTTCGCCTTATCCAGGAATTTTTGCTCTTTAAAGTAAGTTCCAGCTAAAGCGAGCGCATAACAACAGGTTAACGGGTAATTGATTGTACCTGTATTAATTGTAAAATAGTGATCGAGAAATTCGGCGCCTCTGCGGAGACGGTCATCCCATTTTTGTTTTGTCTCTGCGTTAAGTAATTTCCCGAAGTGGATAAGTGTTTCGCTAAGCATTACAGTAGTGAAAACAGATATACCTTTCCAATCGTTGAGGTTAACTTCGTTTAACCACGATCCATCGGCCATGCTTACGGTGTTCTCCATCCAGTCGAACAAGCGCAGGGCCGCATCTTTGTATTTCGGATCACCGGTTTGATGCGCTAAATACATTAACGGAAGGATTGCATCTCCACAACGACCATGAATTGCCGCACAGGCTGGGCAGAGCAAAGCGCCATAACTGCCTATCAATTGAGCATCCTTAAGTTGGTGAGCTAGCAAACCTTTTCCCCATTTTTTTAATAGGTTTAAAGCTGAAACGTGTAGATCATGCTGATTTTGCGGTAATACTCCTGATACGGCTTCCGTAATTTCAGGGCCGGTTTCAGTGCCGGAAGCAGAGCCGGCCAGCAGCAAGCCCCCGGCAGCAAAACTTCCAATCTTAATAAATTCCCGTCGCGTTTTATAGCTGTTCATACCGATCTAAAGATGAAATACAGGTAGTTTTATCTTTTTAAAAGCTTGATTACATAAAAAAAATGAGTCCGGTCTGACCATACTTTGTAAGGGGCCAATGGCTCAGGTCCGCAGCTTGCAGAACCCACTCCAAGTGTCTTGGTTGAAGCACATAATATGGTAGATGAACTTTTCGGAAGATCTATTTTATATTCTACAGGTTGCATTTGTTCATCGGAATGAGGCAAGGCGGAAACCTGCATCAAATTTTTATCAGCTTCGATAGAAAATGAAGGAACATGATCTCCGGATAATTTGATCCATCTAACATCCTGGTGATTACCGTATTCCATTGGTTTCTCGTACTCATATTGGTGATCCACAGCTAATCTATACAAGCCCACGTCAGCGGCATCCATACGGTCGTCATAGTTTTCAACCGGGCCACGTCCGTAATAGGTCATATGGTCAAGTGCTTTGTTCAAAAACCAGCGAATTCCGATCCGGCCCAAATTGATCCTTGGTCCGTCGAAACGAACATCATTGTCTACCGATATACTGCCATCTCCCTTAATCAGGTAGACAGCTGTGTGACTTACGCCGAAACCATCCTTTCCCTCTGCCTTAGTCTTACTGGTTATTTTGATGACAGAGTTATCTAATTTCTGCGCCTGGATATCTGTCAGCTTAAACTTCAAACCCGTAATGCCATACTTTGTCCATGTGTTATATGCCCACATATCGTCATTACGGTGTGGGGCACGCCATAAGTGTAGCTGGGGCTCTGCTTCATTACTCAACAGATCGGTATTTCCATTTTTTATTTGATAGATAAATCCTGTAGTCCTATCAAAATCAACTTCAAACGTCCCGCCTTTTATTTTATAAAATTGCTTGCCTTCAATCAGTTGAACCTTCGCAAAAACCTTTGGTGCCATATTCTGAGCGATTTTCACAGGTAGCTTGAACTGCTCTGAAGCAACCTCAAATCCTTTTTCCGCCCATAGCGTTTTTCTTTTCTGTGTAAAGGAAACGCGCAGATAATAATCCGCACCAGGTTTTGGTGAACTTACTGAATAAGGTATGGTGACCGAGCTTTTGGCAAAAGGTGCGACTTGAGGCAGGACTATCGTCCCTTTTTCGATTACCTTACCATTTTCTGATAAAGTCCAGGCGCCATCGAAGTCATCCAGCGAAATGAATTGATATTTATTTTGAATGTCAATTTTATGTTTTGCGGGATTGCTTAACGTTAGTCCGATCCACTGAAAAGCTTTTTTCATTTCTCCATAATGAGGTTTGTCGTTGCTTCGGTTCCATGACACCACGCCCTTATGAATAAAGTAGTTATCATTCGGGTATTCCCCAAAACCTCCGCCATAAGCTAAAATTGGATGTTTGGGATCCCTTCTATTCCATAAGCCCTGGTCCTGGAATTCCCAAATAGCTCCGCCTAAAATTGCCGAGTTGTGATCAAAAAGGTCTGAATAACTTTTTAACGAACCCATAGAATTGAACATGGCATGAACGAATTCACAGATGTAAAAAGGTTTAGTCAAATCAGTCTGATTCGCAATTTTAAGATATTCCTCCGCCGTGCCATACATTTTACCATCCAAATCTGCGGGGTTGTTTGGACCAATACCAAAACGCTCATAATGGACAAAACGTGAAGGATCTATGGTTTTTACCGCAGCCATTGCCGCTTTAAAATTAGTTCCTCCAATACCGGACTCGTTACCCAAGGACCAAATGATAACTGAGGGATGATTTTTGAAATTTTCCACATTCGCCACGTTACGGTCAATTATGGCGGCCTTCATTAGGGGTTCTTCGTCGAAACGCGTTCCATAGCCATGATCTTCCACATTCGCTTCCGCCACCAACCAAATTCCATATTCGTCGCATAATTCATACCATCGGGGATCGTCGGAATAGTGACAGGTGCGCACATGATTACAGTTTCCTCGTTTGATAACCTGAATATCCTTAATCATTTGTTCTTCTGTTATGGCATGACCCGCATCCGACCAATGCTCATGGCGGTTAACACCTTTGAGTTTTATTGGAATGCCATTGACCATAAATACCCGGCCCTTAATTTCCAGCTTTCGAAAACCGACTTTTGATGAAAGAATCTCTCCCTCTGAGTCAGATATGACCATGGTGTACAGATAAGGAGTTTCGGCGGTCCATTTGGCGGGGCGCTTAACATTTAAACTGATAGCCAGCGCTTCTTCAGTTTTTCCCGATAACTTATGTCCCTGCACACTTTCCTGTGCAACAAGTTTGCCGTTTTCGTCATATAATGTTGCTCTAAGCACAGCAACTCCGCCCGGCTTTTCGCTGTAATTCTTGACTTTTGCAGAAACTGTTACAGTGGCATCTGCGTATTGCTCATCCAAGCTTTGTTGGATAAAAAAATCCCGAATATGCGTTTGCGGAGTACTCCATAAGGTCACATTTCTGAAAATACCATGCAAACGCCACATATCCTGGTCTTCCAGCCATGTACCCGAACTGTACTGGTAAACCTCAACTGCCAGTGTATTATTGCCTTCTTTCAAATAGGATGAGATATCGAATTCGGCAGCATTACGGCTGTTCACGCTAAATCCAACTTTTTGGCCGTTTATCCAAACAAAAAAAGCATTGTCAACACCGTCAAAAGTTAAAAACACCCTGCGTTTTTCCCATCCCCCTGGTATCGTAAAATCTCGCCGGTAACTACCCACTGGATTACGTTCCCTAAAAGCAGTATAGCGGGGATCGGGTTCGCTCATAACATGCGGGAAATCTTTTTTGATCGTGTAGCCGTAGTTTCGATAAAATGGGGTGCCATAACCTTGTACTTCCCAGTTAGAAGGTACTTTAATTTCTTTCCAATCAGAAACATTGTATCCCGGCTTAAAAAAATCTGTCGGACGCTGTTCGGGGCTGGGTACCCAGTGAAATTTCCACTGACCGTTCAGACTTTGGCAAAATGAAGAGGCATGCCTGTTAGCGGTGAGTGCTTCCTTTAAACTGCCATAAGGCATTAAGACCGCGTGATAAGGTTCTTTGTTGATCCCCAATAGTTCGGGGTTCTCGATTTCGGCAGGGTAATCGATGCCTGGGTGCAAAGACGCCTGCCCGGAAACAGTAACGGGAGACAGCACTATGATTATTATATAAAAAAGAAATATTAGCCTGATATTGAACATTTTTTTTAATTATGGTGTGGATTACCGGTGATAGAATAGTTATGTTATTCCAAAGAATTTAAGATACGCAGACGCAATTTGAAAACTTTGACTTCGCCCTGCCCATTATTCGATTAGAACATATAATTTGTCAATGGATTTTTCTTTTAGATAATCTTGTTGCAAGTAAGATATCATATCAGTCAATTCCTGTTTATGATATTTCTGGTTAGCCCAGATTACGGTTTGCATAAATTCTCTTTCACTGGAGGAAGCCTTTTTAACACCCGTATTTTTTTTTGCAATCTTATCAACGATCTCCGCTCTGATAGATAATTCATCAACACCTGCATGATCCCATTTTTTCTGATCAAGAATATAGGGGCTGATGAAATGGTAAATCAACTGTATACTTCTTCCATCAGCTGATTGATAGTTCCATAGATCATAGCCCATGACGTCCAGACATCGGGCCATAGTAGCCATTCCACTTATTCCATAAATAGTATAGTGAAAAGCCTCTGCACGCTTTAATTCCCAGGTGAGGCTTCCATCCGATGCGATCTGTCCGTCAACGCGTAACTTGGCCCGGTCAAATAGTGCTTTTGCATTACTTTTATCGCCGACGAATAGCGAATAGGCCGCAACCTGGGAGTCATACCAGCAGCCATGATTATCTGGAGCCTTAACTTCATCTTTTCCGAATTGGCTATTTTCCAGCCAATCAATATACTGAGTAAACCAATGTTTTATTCCTTCGTTCGTTTTCTCATCCCATGAAGGAGAAAGTCTTAACAGTTGGAGATGATCGGTCATTTTGATCATCACTACGGTGAAAATGATGCCGATCTTCATGCCGTTGTAAACCCCGGGCAGAGCTGATGCGCAATTCATATTGGGATTCATCGCGGTGGCCGGATCTAGGAACCATACATTGAGCAATTGTTTTGCTTTTATCGCATAGCGCTCATTTTGCGAATAGAACCAGGCCAGGCAAAGGGTGTTTACCCGTGAAATGGTCTTCTCGAATCGGGTCATATCATACCTATCGCCAAATGCTTCCTGATTGAATTTGCCGTCCCCCCTGATATAGGGAAGACCATCGGGAGTTTTGGGATTAGGCCACGAGAACTTTCCTATGCAATAAAAGTCATGTTTGTCTTTTGTTGGTGGCAGGTCACCATCTGTAACTGCCTCGGGCGCCACTCGAAGTACAGAATCCGCCGTTTTCAGGAGCTTTTGGCAAGCTGCTTCATATCCGGATTCATGTTTGCGAATGGCTTCACGGATTTTTACCATGCTTGAATAATCCATGGTGATCAGCTCAGGTTCAACGGGGCTGCTTTTGCTGGCCATTCCTGATGAAGTCAAACAAAAAACGAATACAGCAGATAGTAGCGATAATTTGAAGAAATCTATTTTATACATAAGAATCAGATATAATGGCGTAAATTTTTAATAGGTCATTTATTATTTCATTGTTCAAAAAAATCAAGGTCCTTGCCATGGGTTTCAGGAATTGTCAGTATTGCATAAATGGCGGGGATAAAAGACAGTATCTCAACAATCATTGCTGATATTGAAACTCCGACAAGTGGTTTTGCTAGGCCATATAATGATGTCATAAGCACGACAGTACCTCTGACCATATTTGGTAGTGTGGTGGCAGCTGTGGCCCGGAGATTTGTCCCAAATTGCTCAGCACAAATGGTAACAAACATGGCCCAATAACCGATCCCGAGACCCATCAATGCACAAAGCATGTAAAAAATGAACGAGCTATGTACGTGTCCGGATAGATAAACCGAAGTTCCGATAACTGTAAAGACCATCATGATTGCTACAGTTTTTTTTCTGGAACGGAGGGCATAGCTTATAAAACCGCTAAGAAAATCACCTGCGGCCAATCCAACATAGCACCACATAACGGCCTGCCCAGGTTGAATTTCTTCAGCTATTCCGGAAGCTTGACCAAATTCATTTGCGAAAGTTGTAAGAATGCCGATAACAAACCATGTCGGCAGTCCAATGCAAATACATTTCAGATATAGAGAGAAACGTTGTCGGGTTTCAAAAAACATTAAAAATTTCCCTCTGCCTGCAATGTTATTTTTTATCGTTTTTGAGAAAATTTCCGGTTCGAAAATTTTGACTCTGAGCAATAGAAGTAAGATTCCTAAACCTCCGCCTATAAAGTATGCGGCTCTCCAGCTTTCAAAAAGCTCTACTGACAAGTATGCGAATATCGCTCCTAATAACCCGATTCCGGCGACAAGCGAAGTCCCTAAAGGACGAAGTTTTATAGGGAGCGTTTCGGAAACAAGCGTTATTCCTACACCAAGTTCGCCGGCCAAGCCTACGCCTGCGATGAAGCGTAGTAATTTGTATATTTCGGGTGAATGAACAAAACCACAAGCAATGTTAGCAATCGAATAAGTTAATATGGAAGCAAATAACACGGACAATCGACCTTTTTTATCTGCTGAAATCCCCCACAAAATGCCGCCCAAAAGCAAGCCGGTCATTTGCCAGTTCAAAATGGCCGCCCCGATTGTGGATAATTCGTTGTCCTTTACGCCCATACTTTTCAGACTGGGTATTCGAACGATACTAAACAGCAACAAGTCATAAATGTCTACAAAATAACCGAGCGCTGCGACAACAACAGGCAACGATAACAGCAGGCCTAAATCTGACTTTTCATACTTGGAGTTCATTATATATTATTTTGCTTTTATCGGCTTTTGCACAATTTTCAAAACAGTTATTACCGAACTATAACTTGTATGTTTTGGGTGCTGGTTCTGTTTTCCTTTTTATTTACTGTGCCCCCTGCGAAAGTAACTGTGTAAGTACCTGGAACGGTATACCGGTAAGTATATCGGATGTCCGAGAATCCCGATCCAATAGTGCTGATAGCGGTACCAACGTCCGGTGATACCTTTTTCAAGTCAATCGGGCCGATAATTGTCCACGCCTCCGCAGCGGAAGTTGCAGTGGCGGTACTTGTAGCCCCGGTAATTACGAGCGATGTCCCATTGGTTACCACCCAGTTATAAGGTCCGGCAACTACATATTTTACAAATCCAGGGCTGAATGAAGCAACACCATAGTTAGTGTATGTCGTGTTGTCCGCAGATAAATTAGCAATTACATAACTTGTTGAATCACTGAGTATATTGTTAATGGTAAAAGAATCAATAGTCCATTTACTTTGAACTGATCCAACTTGTGCGGTGTACTTATAAGCCAGATAAACAGGTTTGTTCAGCGCCGCAAAATCCGACAGATTGACTTCCCCCGAGGCCACAGCTGATGTTCCTCCTGTGGATAAAACGGCTCTGCTTGTAATATCTATCCACTTAGTTGAGGTAATGTTTTTTAGCGTTGACGCAGTATCGACACCTGCCACTCCCGGAAAATCTGTTGTAATTAAAAGAGCTAATGAGTTTGCCTGATTACCATTTGCCCTGGTTGTTCTAAACTTCAACACGGGCTTACCATCAGCAGTACTTCTGTTAATGAATGCATAGCGCTTACCTACCTCGCCGGAATAGAAGCTCAGTATGTCCGGGTATCCGCTAATATTAAAAACAACAGTATCTCCCACGGCGACATTTGTTTTCGCTGTGCTTACCTCAAAGTTGCCCGAACGATTACTGAAGTCCTTTTTACATCCGGCCCCAATTATAATTAGTGCCATCCCCCAATATATATATAACTTATTCATATTTTTTTTAATTATTACCAGCCTGGATTTTGTGTCATTGATTTGTTTACGCTTATTTCTGTAGATGGAATAGGCAACAAGAGAAATTTGTCGGAAGACGATGCTGTTACATAACCTAACGACCATAATGCTTTATTAGCAGCTGTAGCATTGGACGCATTAATCTCTGTCACCATATCCAGCATAGTTTGCTTAAAAACTCCCCAACGAATCAAATCAGGTTTGCGCAATCCTTCGAAACAAAGTTCTCTCGCCCGTTCATCCATAATAGCCTTGCGAAATTGATCTTTTGATAATCCGCTTGCTAAATCGGCCACGGAGCTAGCGGTAATTATCGGCAAACCGTATGCTCTTCTCCGTACTTTATTGATGGCGTCATAAGCTGTGGTGGTGGGGCCGTTAACCTCATTTTCTGCTTCAGCTAACATCAGCAAGACATCGGAATAGCGAAGCACCGGGAAATTTTGCCCGGTGTAAAGCTTGATTTTTGGAGCTGGTTCGTAAAAACGTCTCCATTTTCCGCATGCGCGACCGATAATATTAGTGGCAGCGTATGGAGATCTTGTAAGTGTAGTTCCTGTAGTTACAAAGGTGAAGGGCGCTATTACCCAATCTCTGCGTTTATCGCTCGCAGCATAAGAATTGTAGAGTTTTATTGTTGAACGCACATTGGCAGAGGCATAGCCGGTATCTATATTCGTACAGGCAATTCCATTAATTGATCCAAGTTGGCCATATTCAGCATAAGCAGAATTACCACCGTTAGCATTGAAATCTATTTCCCACATGCATTCCTTGATGTTATAAATATCTTGTGCTTCGTTAATAAAAATCTGACTATAAGCCGAATTAGTCAAAGAAGCATTATAGGTAGTCAATAGATCATTTTCGCCATTGGCAACCACCTTTTTAGCCCAACTTAAAGCATCAGCATATTTAGAAACATCTTTAAGCGGATTGCCTGCCATATATAAACATACTCTGGCTAAGATCCCTTCAACAGCGGTCTTACTGATGTGGCTCGAACTACCCAAAGTTGTTATAGTGCTAACTTTCTGCTCTGCCGATTGCATATCAGTTAATATTTGCTGATATACTTCTTTGACAGAATTTCGCGGGATATTAACGCTATTGACGTTTTCTGTGGGCGTAAGTTTTAAAGGAACATCTCCGTAATTGCTTACAAGCAAGAAATGATAGTAAGCCCTGAGAAATAATGCCTCCCCTAAAATAACCTGGCGCTTGTCCTCACTAATCGTAGCCTGTCCAATATTAGCAATCAATAGATTCGATCGTTCAATTCCCACATAGCACTTCTGCCAAAGGCCCGTAATGAACTCGTTAGTATTATCAAATTGATAAAACATTGGCGCGGAGAACGCATTGGAGCTAAATGGATAAAAAGCTTCGTCGGTGCAAATTCCAAGTCGGAACCAGATTGCGCTTCCATAGATATAATTAACATCCCCCAAAGGGTCATAACATCCTGCGAGTGCCAGTTTTAAATCTGTTTCATTATTGTAATAATTAGCCGGCTGAACAAAGTCGGTCGGATTTTTATCTAAGAATTTCTTGCATGATGTAAGTGCTAGTAGCATTACCATCGTTGCCATAATTATTGGTTTCATATAATGTTTTTGTTTAAAAATTAACACTTGCTCCCAAAGTCAATGTTTTAGCACGCGGATAAGCAGAATAATCAACACCCGGGGTCAATACCGAATTGTAAATACTTACTTCCGGATCCATACCTGTATATTTCGTCCACGTCAATAAATTCTGTCCGGATAAGTAAAATCTTGCGCTTTTTATGTTTAATTTTTTCAGTAAGCTTGCTGGAAGTCGATATCCTAAAGACACTGTTTTTAATCTCAGATAAGAACCGTCTTCTATGACCCTGGAGTTGGCTCCGGTAGGAGTAGAAGGACCGAAGCCTCCAAATCCTGCCCGAAAGTTGGTTGAGCTGGCATTTGTGGGCGACCAACGATCTTCGTAACTGGCAAATTGATTTAAATTATTTTTATTAAACATATTCCCTTCAAAAATGAACCGATTTGCATTCATGATATCATTGCCGTACGACCATTGAAAGAAAAGATTTAAATCAAAGTTTTGATAAGTAAAATCATTGCTGAAACCACCGGTATGAATCGGAAGGCCGCGACCAATTACGGTGTAATCATTTGCGTCGATATTTAAATCGCTGTTAAGGTCCCGAAACTTAATATCACCGGGCTGAATTGCAGTTCGAAGGTTTCCGTTACCCGCAACATTGTCCTTTAAACGATAGGCACCGGTTGTCGTTTTGGTAAAATCTGAATATTGATAGACACCATCCCAAATGTAACCGTACATCATACCAAGACTGTTACCTACCTGTGCAACGTAGGATGGGATGTTGCGAAAGCCGGAATCAAAAGCCGTAAAAGATGTTAGGTAGGTCTGATTTTCGGTTAATGCAAGTAACTTATTAGCATTGAAGGAAATATTGAAGTCACTTTTCCATGTGAAAGATTTCGTTTTAACATTGATTGTGCTTACAGTGAGTTCTAAACCTTGATTTTGCACACTGCCAATGTTCCGATAAGCTTGGGAATATCCCAGTGACAAGGGCAAATTGGCCAGCAACAATAAGTTTGTTGTTTTTTTACGGTAGATATCTGCAGATAAGCTTATTCGATTTTTGAGAAAACCCACATCTAAACCAATATCGGTTTGAGCAGTTGTTTCCCATTTTAGGCCGTTGTTACCAAAGTTATTTACTATTGCACCTGATGAAGTTACATTATTAAATGTATATCCCTGTGGATTAGCCGCAACGCCGATGGAAGATAAGTACCCGAAATCTTCAACACGATTATTACCGGTAACGCCATAGCTAACCCGAAGTTTACCATCAGAAAATATATTCAGCTTATCAATAAAATTCTCTTCGGCAAATCGCCAGGCAAATGCGCCGGACGGGAAATACCCCCATCGGTTACCTGTTACGAATTTTGATGAGCCATCAGCCCGAAAACCCATCGTAAGGAAATATTTTGATTTAAAGTTGTATTCAGCTCGTGCCAGAAAAGAAGCCAGATTCCATGACGAAGTTGTAGAGTTGATTTTTTGCGGTGTACCCTCATCCAAACCGCTTATTCCCAAAGATGCGTTGGGTACTTGAGTTGCGCTTGCACCAAAAGAAGATGTGTGATTTCCAGATTCTGAAAAACCTCCTAACAAATTTAAAGTGTGATTATTACCAAAATGTTGAACGTAACTTAATGTATTCTCATTTATCCATGTACTCGTTTTAAGATTATTTACAGAGCCATTGACACCATTTGTTGCCCCAACTGCGGTTTTAGGGCTGCCATAAATGGTGAGGGTATCGTTAAATTGATTGATCTGGGTGATTCCGCTCGTGATACCACCGGTAACACGTAATTTAAGGTTAGGTAAAATGGAATATTCCGCATAAGCATTTACGATAGTGCTTGTATTATTATTCTGCCGTAACAAGTGCTGCTGGTTAATAACCGGATTGATTCGATAATCTTGCGTGGGGTCAATTGCAGGATCAAATAACTGATCTTGTAGTTCTGGAGAACCGGAAGTGGTAAAATTTCGATATCCCCAAACGCTATATAAAGCGGCGGTTGTTGCATTGCCGGTGCTGCTCGAAGGAGATATTCCTGTCTGCTGCAGATAAGAATAATTAACGTTGATCCCTGTTCTTAGTTTAGCGCTTATATTTTGATCAAGCGCTATTCTGCCCTGGTATCGTTTATACCCTGAATTAATAATGACTCCGTCTTGGCTTATTAAATTGCCTGAAATATAGTATTTAGTTTTGTCGTCTCCACCACTGATAGATAAGGAAGAATTTGTAATAGGAGCTTTTTGGAACATTTGCGACTGCCAATCAACTTCAGGTACATTTCTATAGGAATCAAGCGTTTTTCCGCCAGTGAGATAAGTTGTTCGAGCAACGATAGAATCTCTTTCAAATTGGTATTTTACAAATTCATACGGGCTCATTAATTCCATCCGTTTGATGGTTTCTTGTAACCCGGTTG
Source organism: Mucilaginibacter sp. GW821-FHT07H05 (assembly GCF_059418485.1). Taxonomy (NCBI): domain Bacteria; kingdom Pseudomonadati; phylum Bacteroidota; class Sphingobacteriia; order Sphingobacteriales; family Sphingobacteriaceae; genus Mucilaginibacter; species Mucilaginibacter sp. GW821-FHT07H05. The sequence continues at coordinate 347,755 of NZ_JBWKPY010000008.1, read as the reverse complement.
ATGTGCTGACCGAAATGGACGGAGGGCCTTTCTTCCCCTTTTTAGTAGTGATCATGATGACACCGTTGGCTCCCCGTGCACCATAAATTGCCGTTGCCGAAGCATCTTTAAGCACCTCGATGGACTGAATATCCTGAGGGTTAATTGAATTGTTATTCGCGTCTTCAAGCGGAAATCCGTCTACTACGTATAACGGAGCGTTGCTTTGGGTAACCGAATTAGCTCCTCGGATAACAATGTTAATAGCTGAACCCGGTTGTCCATCTACGGAAGATACATTCACACCGGCAATACGCCCAGCCAAAGCCTCATCAAACGAGCGAACCGGAGCTTTCTGCATATCCTCGATCGGTGCCTTTGATACCGATCCTGTCAGATCCCTTTTTGTTGTTGAGCCATAACCGATCACGACAACCTCATTTAGTTGAGATTGCTGAGGTTTCATTACGATATTGTAAGTACTTTTGGTATCAACAGTTTGACGAAAACTTTGATAACCCGTTGACGTAAAAATCAATACGGTTCCCGGCACAACGCTTAATGAAAATTTACCATCGTTATCAGTAATTGTTACGGTTTTTTTGCCTTCATACTCGGCAGTTACCGTTACTCCGGGTAAAGTAATGTTAGTAGTATCTTTAACAGTGCCGCTGATCTTATTTTGCGAAAACGCAATAATAGGCGACAATAGCAAGATTAAAAAGCCATAAAAGGTTGCGCGCTTATGGAGTGGCAATAAACTTCGTGACGAAGCGGCTTTGTAAAGTCTTCTCATATAAAATCAAGAAATGTTTATAATTGGTTTATTTATTTCATATTCTAAGCAAGGCATTGCCTCACACCAAGCGGCGCATCTTGCTCAAGGATGTTATTGTCATTTATTCAGTGACAATGTCTTTTTATGGCCCATGCAAAAATTCTGTTCTCATATTATAATTGGGTGTAACGTTTTGAATTGGTCTATTTTGGGTTGGTTAGATTGTTAAAGCAAGTTGGCAATGGCTTTTGCCTCTTTTGCTTGAGTGCTTCTAACAAATTCCATTGCTTTTTTTACCTTGTCACGCGCAGTATCCGGGTGCTGATGAATATCTATCATAGCCGTTACCATACGAGACGAATCATCCTTATCAATGTCGAAAAGCCATTCGCGTAATCCAATGTCACGGAACATCCATCCTTTATTTCCGAAGTTAAAAGGACAGAGGTGAAGAATAGGAACCCCTACGGTCAATGCCATAATCAAAGAGTGAGGTTCAATACCGATGACAAGTGCTGCTCTTTTATAGACGGAGAGCGCCTCATCTGCATTCCAAAAGGTCGTGCGATGGATCAGGTAAGGTTTTACATCATTAGGCTGTTGATCGTATACTAACTCTTTTACCGCCTTGATTTCCTTATCCACCTCTGGGGCAAGCAAAACCTTTTTCTTCGTCTGGCGCACCCAAGTAGTCACAAGGGCGTTAACTTTCTGATAACGATTTTTATCAAGTTCTATCTGTTCCGGGGTCGCTTTAGCAGGACTTTGCACATCATTAGTTGCTGCGGTTGCCTCCAATTTAGGTGTGTAGCTGCGGATGACCAAAGCCATAAAACTTCCGTCAGCCAAATTTTCAGACGATAAGTAGTTCATAGCTCTTTTTTCATCGAAAACATCTATTCCAAAACATCCGTCCGGGCCAAATTCCATAATAGGAGCCTTGATATCATGCTGTTTAAGATAGGCCAGGGAAACACTGTCCCTGCAATAAATAAAGGCCGCCTTGTCTAATACAGGTTTGAATACAAAATGTGAAGGTGGAGCGAATTTATCAAATGACTGCCCATATAAGCCGTACGGCTTATTAAAAGACTGGCACGCATTGAGGCAGGATAATACTCCTTTCACAACACCATTCCAGTCGTAGTTGAAGAGTCCGAAATTAAAATGCATACCTGAATTGTAAATAAAGAAATCTGTGTCCCGGATCGCATCTACAATTACCGGATCGCCGAGACTATCATCTTTTCCGCCCGAAAGTGAGCCACGGATGATGGTAAGTTTTGGGAACCGGCGAAGCAACATCTGCTCGATTTCATTATTAACATTAACTGCCCAAAGTGTGACCTGGGCATTTGGGATAAATTGTTCCAGCACATGCAATGTCCCGGGCGTATGGCCTATGTCACCGATATTTGACGTTTGCCAACCTGACCTTAATAGAATGTTTTTTCCTTTTAACTTCGCAGGTATATTATTTTGTGGCGTCTCTGTCAAAATGGTCTCAGCCATTCCGTTCACTGGTAACAACATGCTTCCAGCAATCAGTTTCCCTGTATTTTCTAAAAACTTTCTTCGTTTGTATATCATGAATCAATTCTCTTATAATTTATTGACAATTAACGTGTTAAAGATACCATTGGGAATATCGATGTAACGCCTCTAAAAAATAGTAATCTGCATAAGTAAGCGGCACATCTACTTCACTTTTCAACGGTAGCGCCCCTACGCTGTGTTTTAGAATAAAACCACCATTTGTACCAGATTCAGCCATGTAGTCTTTGGATGATAAACGATTTAAGATCGTTTCTGCGACAGTTAAATATTGCTTTCTTTCCGGGCCATCCGTATATTGTCCTAATTCAAGTAGAGCTGAAGCTATTACAGCAGCAGCTGATGCGTCACGATTAGTATTAGGTATTCCTGGCGCTTTAAAATCCCAGTAAGGTATTTTGTCATCAGGCAAAGTTGGATTAGATAAGATGTAATGCGCAACATGTCTCGCAAAATTCAGATAGGTTGTATCTTTCTTGTATCTGTACATCATGGTAAAGCCATACAAGCCCCATGCCTGACCCCGCGCCCAAGAAGATGAATCAGATGCACCCTGCGCGGTGACCTTTTTTATAATCTTTCCTGTGTTTGGATCATAATCTACCACATGAAAGGAACTATAATCGGAACGAAAATGGTTTCTTAAAGTAGCATTGGCATGATTAACAGCAATCTGCCTGAATTTTTCATTACCCGTATTTTGAGAAACCCAATTAAGGAGTTCGAGATTCATCATATTGTCTATAATGACCGGGCATTTATATTTTGACGATGCATTCCATGATTGGATAATTCCGGCAGCGGGCCGATACCTGGTTTCCAACGATTGGGCTGCTGTAACAACAATGTCCTTATATTCTTTCTTACCGGTAATCCGGTAGGCATTACCAAAGCTGCAAAAGATCATGAAGCCGAGATCATGCTGCTCCGTGTAATATTTTTCTTTTTCTAAAATAGAAAGACGTTTATTTACTTCGTCCAATATCATCTTATCTCCGGTGGCCTCATATATATATAGTAGTGATCCTGGGTAAAATCCACTGCACCACCATTCCGTATTGCTAGTAATTAAAAGACCTTTATCATAACTGCGGGGCATCTCGTTTGCCGGTACCGTATTTATCAAAATTTTGTATTGTTCGGCAGCCAGTTTAAAATCGTCATATATTAGTTTTCGCATATTGTTACTCTTGTGTTGAGCACTTGAGCTTATAGAAATAATTAAACCGATAAGGAAAATTGAGCAGAAGGTATTTTTTATCATAATAGTTAACTGTGTTGATATAGTTTAATACAACTGTGGTTAATACATCTTGTATTGTTTAAGATGAATGTTAGTTAATAATTGGTTTGAATGGTAACTAAGACAAATGTATAGGGTCAAGGGTGGATTGAAGGGGCAAAAAATCGACTAAATAGGGCACTTTTTTAAAATGATGGCTATAGAGTAGCTTTATACGATTAGCTTTGTAATATATAACCTGAATTCAGCTTCGAACCAAATAAAGCTGTAAATATTAATGACGATATGTTTAAACGAGTGAAACACTTGCAGCAATTGTGCTTTATGCTGGTTTTTTTATGGATCAAGGGTAACGCACAGGTTATAAATTTTACGCGGTTAACCGTGGAGAATGGACTCTCGCAAAATTCTGTACTTTCTATTACGCAAGATAAGAAGGGTTTTATGTGGTTTGGAACACGTTCAGGTTTAAATCGCTATGACGCTAAGAATGTTATTTCATTTGAAAGCAAGCCAGGTCAAAAAGACGGTTTAGCAGATAATTATATTCTTGCTTTGTCAGCAGACGTTAATGACAATCTTTGGGTAGGTACAAGGAATGGCTTATATCGATTTTTTCCTGGCCGAGACAAATTTGCAAGTGTTCGTTTCGTTGATACTATTTTAAATCACGTTAAAATGAGTATCAGTTGTCTTTACACTGATAAGCAAAAGCGAATATGGGTAGCCGCAAACGGGCGAATTTTTCAAATGTCGATTCGGGATCATATAGCCGTATTGAAAGAGGTAAAATTTAATTTGAAATGGGATTCGGGTACTATACATTGCATTTTCCAAGATTCTCGTGGACACTTCTGGATAGGAGGAAGTAACGGTCTCCTCAAGCTTGACGAAGAAGGAGCCGGCTTCCGAGCCAAACTCTTTCTCCAGAATCAAAGCAGTGACGGTCTTCCTGATAACGCGGTTTTTAGTATTGTCGAAGATAAGACGGGTTTGCTCTGGATTGGTACTTTAAATGCAGGTCTTGTTACCTATGATAACGTTAGCGAAAAATTTAAGAATAATTTTCATAAAACTGAGGAAGATAACTCGTTAGTTAACGACCATGTCCGTAAAATTTTATTGGATAATCATAACAGGCTATGGATCGGAACCCAGGAAGGTGTGTCCATTTTAGATAGCAGCAGGAAAGACTTTACCAATATCATCAATAATCCATTTGATGCATTTAGCCTAAGCCAGAATTCTATACATAGTCTTTATAAAGACAATCGTGGCTCAATTTGGATCGGTACATTTTTTGGAGGGGTCAACTCGTATTCCGATTATAATTCCAATTTTCAAACGTATTCAAATCATTCAACAACTGGTCGCCTCTCAAACAATATCATAAGCACGATTTGCGAAGATGAACATGGTAGACTTTGGATAGGAACAGAAGGAGGAGGATTGAATCTGCTGGATCGAAAATCCGGATCTGTCAAATACTTTCAAAACCACTCGGGGAACAAAAATAGCCTAAGCTCAAATCTTATTAAAACTATCTATAAAGATAAAGATGGACATCTATGGATTGGATCTCATGGCGGTGGAATCAATCTTATCACGAAAAAGGGAAGTAGTTATTCATTTACAAAATATCTTTACGACCAGGTAAATGGCGATTCTCCGGGTCTTGAAATCTCCTCTATTTTTGAGGACGATAATGGTATTCTTTGGATTGGGACTGAATTTAAAGGCCTGAAAGCTTTTAAAAGGGAAGGTTCAAAAATTTATCCTGATTTAAGTTATAATAGAATCGTTAATGAATTGAGTAGCGCATCAGTTACAGTATTTGCCGAATTTGATAATCGGAATTTGTGGGTTGGAACTTCCGAGGGGCTTAAAATAGTTAGTAAACATTCAGTAAGAAAGGTTTTGGCATGTGGCATAAACAGGATCAATTGTCTTTTGGAAGGACAACGACATACAATTTGGGTGGGTACAGATGGAGGTGGTTTGATGCAACTGGACAGCAGTGGTAAATTGCTTGCTGTATTTACACAAAATTCAGGATTGCCAGATAATAATGTTCTAGGTGCGTTAAAGGATTCCTATAGTAATCTATGGATTAGTACAGCATCTGGCGTAGCTAAATTTGATGTTGCTAAAAGACACTTTCTGCTGTATAACAAATACAATGGATTGCCGGGTAATAATTTTAACCAAAATGCCTTTTATAAGACTGCTTCAGGTGAAATGGTTTTCGGTGGTTATGACGGCATGGTCGTCTTTAATCCTGAAAGCATAAAAGAAAACACGATTGCAGCCCCATTCGAGATCACCAAATTTTCAGTAGACGGATATGGCGAATTAAAAAACACATTTGCTGGCAACAATAATAATGGCATTGATCTTAAGTATAATCAAAACGTATTTAAGATTGAATTTGCGTCACTCAATTTTATTCAACCGGGGAAAAATCAATTCGCTTACCGATTGGAAGGGTATGACAAAGCATGGGTAAATACCTCATCGCCATTAGCAAGCTACACAAATGTGCCACCCGGAGATTATCGCTTTTTAGCCAAAGGCAGTAATAACGATGGGCTGTGGGGTAATCCCACCGTGCTTCTAATTCATATTAAACCACCATTTTGGAAGACCTGGTACGCTTACACATTGTATGCGGTAATATTTTTAATCATTACCTTCATCATAACACGCTACTTCTTTCTTCAGGAGCTTCTAAAAAAAACAAATAAGTTTACTCAATTTAAACTCAACTTTTTCACGAATGTTTCTCACGAAATTCGCACGCACCTATCGCTAATTTTGGCTCCGGTAGAGAAGCTTATGCAAGCATCAGATGGTAATGGCGCTGAGAAGCGTCAATTACTAACAATAAAGAACAATACTGAAGATCTTTTGAAACTTGTTAATGAATTGATGGATTTTCGCAAGGCCGAAACCGGACATTTACCATTGCAAATATCAAAGAATGAGTTAAAATCCTTTATGAACCATATTTGTGATTCGTTTGCGGAAGTCGCAAATACAAAACAGATCGTTTTCGAAAAAAAGTACAATGCCACGCCATTATACGTATGGTTTGACACCACTCAAATAGGAAAGGTTATCTATAATCTTTTGTCGAATGCATTAAAATTCACTCCCGAGAAAGGCCGTGTCTGCCTGGATATTACAGTAATCGACGGAGGTATCTCAATAAAAATAAGTAACAGCGGCAAAGGTATTGCGAAAGAAAATCTCGATAAAATATTTGATAACTATTTCCAGCAGGAAGATACCGGACAACAGAACACAGGTTACGGAATTGGTCTTGCCTTATCTAAGGCGATTGTGGACTTGCATCGCGGGTACATCACGGCAAGCTGTTCTCCTTTTGAAACCGCCCCGGTTTACAATACTACTTTTGAAGTTGTACTTCGCTCAGGGACGGGGCATTTTACTGAGGATCAACTTGTCAATTATACAACTGAATATAATTCGACAATAATAAATCCTTCTGTTGAACTAATTGAATTTCCAGCAGTAAATATAGAAAACGGGACAGAATACCCCGGCACTGTTCTGCTTGTAGAAGATAATGATGACATAAGAGGCTTTATAAAAGATGCCTTGCAAAGTAACTATACTATTTTAGAGAGCCGGAATGGATTACAAGGATGGGAACAGGCAATAGAACACATACCTGATATTATCATCAGCGATGTTATGATGGCAGAAATGGACGGATTTACGTTATGTTCAAAAATAAAGAGCGATATCAGGACAAGCCATATTCCAGTCATCCTACTTACGGCGAAAAATTCGGAGGATAGCCAAGCGAGCGGACTGCAAACGGGCGCCGATGTTTACTTAACTAAACCATTCAGTTTAAAGTTACTTACACTTCAAGTGCGAAATCTTTTAATCACGAGGCAACGTGTACGCACGAATATATCGGAACTATTGAAAGGGACTTTTTTAATCCCCTCTATTGATGCCATCTCTATTTTGCCGGCAACCCGAGATGAAAAAGGTGTGCATGGGTTACATCCGATGGATCAAACCTTTCTAGATAATCTTATTAAGATTTCCGAAAACAATCTGGATAATTCAAATTTCGGAGTTATGATGTTATCCAAAGAAGTTGGTATGAGCCAGCCAGTACTGTTTAAAAAGATAAAAGCCATAACGGGTTTAAGTGCTAATGACTTCGTCAAATCTCTCCGCATAAAGAAAGCATGTTCACTCTTAGAGGAAAAGCGTTATACCATTTATGAGATAGCATACATGGTTGGCTATGAAAACAGTAAATATTTTAGTCGGGAATTCAAAAAACAAACTGGAAAAACACCCTCAGCATATTTAGAAAATAAATCTTTATAATTGAGAAGCTTTAAATTTTTCAAGAGCTCAGGTACAACGTTTCGACAACTTCAAAGGACACCTATTATAGAAAACGCCGGCATCATTTATCTTTTGCGAAAAAAAATTAATATATTCGTTTTAAAACTGTTGGCATGAATAGCTTAAAAAAGGCAAGCGACGAAGATCTGCTCCCGCTTTTGCGGGAGGGGGATAACGCTGCCTTTAAGGAGGTTTACGAACGGTACCACAGTAGGCTTTATGGGTTCCTGTATAAATTCCTGAAATCGCCGGAGCAACTTTAAAATATAGTGTTGCGCGTTTAAATCGTTATTTGGTTCATACCAAAGAACAATTAATTTGTCCATTGATATGAACTAATATTTGACCAACTTAAACTGTATCAGCACATTGTGTCAGCAACCTGTTTTTTGTTAAGTAGAGTTAGTAATCATTAAGATTTATTGCCCAAAGGTTATTTTGATAGATCTCCAAGGATTTTTTTATTAACGCATCGGCTTTAGCTTCGTTGTGTAACCCTTTATTTCCTAATGCTTGCAAATAATAGGCCTGAGAGGTAGATACCTTGTTTGAAACCCGCTCGCCTACACCAATACCCGCTGTTGCCGTACCCTTATTTTCGATTGCTTTTCCTTCTTCGATGAGTTGGTTAAAAAGTTCTCTAGCCTTTTCCTGATTTCCAAGCTTATTATAAGATTTCCCTTGAAAATAAATTAAATCAGGCCATTTAGCGGTGTTCTTTGCAGCTACACTTTTTTGGTGGCACTCCTTCGCGTTCTTACTATCCTTTAAAGCATCATAAGCCTGTCCCATAAAATAATAAATCATTGCATTTCTATCATCATCCGATGGTTTTCCTACCTCTAAGTTTTCGGTGCTGCTTTCAGTTCTGAAATAGCAACTTCGGGCTGTCCAGCCTTTATCTTACTAACCGCTTTTAGCGTATGTTCATCAACATAATAGTAGTAAGTTTCACGGCCACCTTCCCAAGTTCTGAAGTGATGAGTTGCTAATAACTTAATTGCTCTATCAACTATCACTATTTATGAATTGTGAAATGCTTTGAAAATCATCAAAAATGTTTGACATTGAGATCATCCAGGAAGTGATGGAGCAGTTGCTAAGTGATCCGGGCTTATCGCATTTGGTGATTAAGAAGACTGCTTAAATAACTTTGCACTAGCGTATCTTCCTCGTATTTGTGACTCTGTAATCAGAAGTTTTATCCCACTCGTTTCGTAAATAAAAAAACTCACCGCTGATTATTAATACTTTATTGCTTTTATATTTTATATTTTATTTACATAAAATTTTAGTAATACCTTTAAACATGGATTTGGTCAATAAACTTTGGAATTTTTGCCATACTTTAAGACATGAAGGAGTAGACTATAGCGACTACATCGAGGAACTTACGTATCTATTGTTTTTGAAAATCGCAAAGGAAAGGGATGTAAAAATTCCGGCCGGCTGCAGTTGGCAAGATTTAAAAGAAAGTCAGGAAGACGATCTCTTAAGGCAAAAATACCTAATTAATCGCAATTCGTGTTATGGCCAATGCGCAGGATATGGCCGTCCGGGTCTTTGACCTCAGGACTTATTGATCTATACTGCTGAGCTGCGGCGCTTTTACTTCTTTTTTACCGAATTTGCAGATAAAGGTGAGGCGGATACTTTGGTTTTGGTAACGATTGGTTTGAAGCTGCATCTGGCCGCTGGTGGTAACGACTTCTTCAAGATAAGTATACCGCGTAAACGGCATTTCGGTGCGCAGGCTCAAGGTCAAACGGTCGCCTTTGAACTTTTTATTGAGCGTCATATTATAAAACTTCCAGCCTTGAGTGTAGCCCTGGAAACTGAGGTTATCGCCGGCAAAAAAACCGTAGCTATCCAAACTATACCCGGCGGGCAATTGATAACTGACATTGACGGTCAATTGCCGGAGAAAACCCTGGTTTTGCAGGCCGCCACCCGAGAGGCGCACATATTGCCCCGTCAGCGTACCGCCCAGCTGCAGAGGGGCCAGCGGTTTCCAGTTGGCCGTGACCGACAGGCCCAGACGGCGGTTTTGCCCGATATTTGCCCAGGTACTTTCCAGGCGGCCATTGGGTAAGGGTGTCCGGATATTTTCAATCGAGTTGTGGTTATCGTTATAAAAAAAGGTGACATCCTTATATAATTTGGCGCCACTGATCGCATAGCTCAACTGGTAGCGCCGGGTGAGTTCTGGTAATAAATCCGGGTTGCCATGTTGAACCGTCAGCGAGTCACTGGTGACTGGTGTCGGATCCAGATAAGCAACGGAGGGCCGTACCAATTTTTGCGCGTAACTGAACTTCAGGCTGGCTTCGGAGTTTAAAGTCCGCTGTAACAAAAACTGTGGTACCCAATTGCCAAAAGATTGCTGAACATTGATTGCCTCTACCTGAGTTTGTTCATAACGCAGCCCGGCACTCCAACCCCAATTACCCCGATGCCCGCTGAGATTGGTATAGGCCGCATAAATGTGCTGTTGGTAATGAAATACCGCGGAGCGTCCCCCATCCGGGTCATACCGGCTGTTATTGTTCACCTGTCTGCCGGTCAGTTTAACCCCGCTTTCCCATTTCCAGTTGGTAAAGCTATGCGCGTAATCACCCTGCAAGGTAAAATCTCTGTTTTGCACTGTGCCTTTAAAAGCTTCGCGGTAACCATTATCCTGTGCCAATAGGTAATCCGTATGGGTTTCTTGCGGGACATACAAGCCCAATAACGCATATTCGGACTTTTTATCAAGGGACTGCCCGTTAAACCCCGCATTATAAGTATGGCCGTCAGCGCTGACCCGCGTGTCGATATCCCGCTGAAAGGAGAACGCTGCCATCGTGCTATTACTGTGGCTGTGCTGCGGCCTTAAACGGTAACCCGCGAAAAAAGTATTCAGGGAATCCAGGCGGTAGATCAGGCTTAATCCACCCGCGAAATAGTCGCCCTGCTGCCGGGTTTCGTTGGACTGCCGCAGCGTTTGATTACCCGCATCACGCAACAAAACCGACCCGTTCCGGTTCCGGTAAACCTGCTCAAAAACATCCGCATGAACCTGCCAGGCGCCCTGCTGGTGGTGCAGGTCGCCCAACACATTTTCCGCCCGGTTACCCAGCAGCCCGCCGAGATCGCCGCTCGTTCTGTTCTGCCGCAGCTTCTTGGTGATGATATTGATCACTGCTTCTGTACCCTCGGCATCATACTTCGCCGAGGGGTCGGTGATCACTTCTACCTTTGCGATCTGCGTCCCGCGAATAGCACGCAAGGCATCCGCCACTGAGGCCGCATAGATCTCCGACGGTTTGCCATCGATCAGTACTTTCACGTTGCCGTTGCCGCGCACCTGCAAATTACCATTGCCATCCACGCTGACCATCGGTACTTGCCGCAAAACATCCGCTGCATCGGCGCCTGCCGGCTGGCTGCCCACGGTAAAGACAATACCATCCACCCGCCGCTCAATGACCGGTCGCTGCCCGCGGATGGTCACGGTCTTTAGCATGACCGAATCTTTTTTTACGCTATCCCGCTTTTGTGCCTGCGCGGCAAACGCCGCCAGGCACAGCAAGATGAAAAAAGCCTGTTTCATTTAAACCGGATCATCGCCAATAGTTCGCCTTTATCCAGTTCATGAGCGGTGTAGTACAGGCTCAATTGATGGCCTTTTGGCTGCAACAAATCTTTGACGGGGATATTCATCGTTTGGTTATCCGCGAAATCCCATTTGCGTAACAAACTACCCGTTTCGTCCTTTAAGGTAATGTTCCGCCCGCTGCCCGGCCCGTTATTCAGCCGGCAATGACGGTAAACAACCCCAAGCTGTCCTGTAGTTGTAGCCTTGTCCAGAAACAAGACCCGGGCATCCAGCGGCTGGTTTACATAGCCTTTCATCACCATTTTGCTGTTCAGGTAAATGTCATAGGCATCCAGTCCAAACCGGGTAACGAAACTGCTCATGATTAAGGTGAGGAGCGCACCTGCAATTAACTTTTTCATATCTTTTTTTTGATGAAGGTAGCCAGGTCGCTCCGCATGTTAAAAATTAGTAGACGAGCGGCGCATTTAATCGACATCCGTTTTTTATGCGTATCTTCCTCTATTATTCCGGTCGTTCGTCGACGTTTTTTGGCGGCCCCTTTATTTTTGATTTGCTTTACGGCATGAAGTTGAAAACATGGATCTATAGCGCCTATTGGGTTTTGGTGACCGGCTTTTTTCTGTACGAGAAAAAATATCTGCTCTACAAAGCCAATATGCCTTATTTTTTGGCTTGCGTTGGGGTAAGGGTCATTTTATTGATCGCTATCGCCTACCTGAATTTGCACGTCTTCCTGCCCAGATACCTGAGCAAAAAACGCTATGGCGTTTATACCACCGTTGTTTTACTGTCCGTGCTCGTTTATTTGGTCATCCAAAGTTTATATGACTATTATTTGTATGGTTACATTGTCGGTCCGCGCTTTAACAGCAATATATGGGAATCAGTGTCCTATAATTTCGTCAGCACCCTTTGGTACCTGGCCCTGATGCTCTCGCTTAAACTCAGCCTGGATTGGTACGGCCAGCAATTGTTCATCCAGCGCTTGCAGGTCGAAAAACTGAACGCTGAAGTCGATTTTCTGCGCGCCCAGATCAACCCGCATTTCCTGTTTAATATCCTGAATAACCTTTATGCACTGACCCTCAAGAAATCACAGCAAGCGCCGGACGTGGTACTTAAACTATCCGCGATGATGGAATATATGCTCTATGACAGCAATGATGAAAAGGTATCTTTAGATAAAGAACTGGCCTACCTGCGCAGCTACGTGGAACTGGAGCGGCTGCGCTTTAACGGCAACGCGGTCATCACTTTCAGCGCCGGGCCGGAAAACACCGGGCAGATGATCGCCCCATTGCTCTTGTTACCGCTGGTAGAAAATGCCTTTAAACATGGACTTAGCCGGCAAACCGAGGATAGCGCATTACATATCGCTATTGCCCTACATGGTACTACTTTAACCGTACAGGTAGAAAACACCAAACCTGCTGCATCTGCCTTGCTATCCAAAGGCGGTATCGGGCTGGGCAATTTGCGCAAGCGGCTGGAACTATTGTACCCGGGCAGGCATGAACTGCGGCTGGAAGACCATGAACTAACTTATCAGGCGATCTTAAAGATAGAGTTGTGATGGACGCTTTATTAAACATTATCGTGGTAGATGATGAACCTTTGGCACGTGAGGTGCTGGAAGGCTACTTAAAAAAAATACCTGGGATTGGACCGGTGCAGCTTTTCCCCAACGCAATGAAAGCTTTGAACGGTTTAAAAACAACAAAGCCCGACCTGTTGCTGCTGGATATTGAAATGCCGGAAATGAGCGGTATTGAATTTCTTAAACGCTTACCCGACCCGCCGCTGACGATTTTCACCACGGCCTACCGTAATTATGCCTTTGACGGATACGAACTGGGAGTGATCGATTTTCTATTAAAACCTATCGCTTTTGACCGCTTTGTACAGGCCATTGGCAAGGCCAGGGAACTTTTGGCGCTGAAAGAACAAGCGGTCGAAAGCGGCGACAGTGATTTTATTTTTGTCAGAAGCGGTGTCCAGCGGCTCAAACTACAGTTCAGTGAGGTCACGCATATCCAGGGCTTGAAAGACTACGCCGTTATTTATACACCAGCCAAAAAGATATTGCTCAAGGGCTCAGTTAAAGCGATGCTGGATATTTTCCCGCCGGACCGCTTTGTCCGGGTACACAAATCATTTATAGTTAACCTGCAAAAAGTCACCCAATTGGAGCGGAACTGCATCTTGCTCGACGGGTACCAGGTCCCTATCGGGCGGAATTTTAAGGATGACCTCGATAAGGTCCTGCTTTCCCGCTAATCACAATTCGTGTTATGGCCGATACGCAGGATATGGCCGTCAGGATCTTTAACCAGCATCTCGCGCATAAACCAGGGTTTGGTATCGGGGGGACTGAGAATGTCTGCCCTTTTGGCTTTGATGGCTTCGTAATATTCATCGACATTATCAACGTTGAGTGCCAGCCAGGTGCCTTTATGCCCCTGGTCGCCCCGGCAAAAGAAGATGGTGGTGTCGCCATCGACCACGCCGCCAAAGGTCTGCGCTTCGTCCCAGCTCCAGCTTTCTTTAAAGCCGAGGACCTCAGTATAATATCGGATGCTCCGGGCGACATCGTCCGAATACAAAATAGGGATCACGGATTCAATTTTCATCGTATACTCTTTTTGGGTGGAGTTCAATATCGGCGACCAACATTCCGGTTTCCAGCAGCGGTAATTGTGCTTTTACGCAGCCGGAGGGATCGATCAAAGCGGTAGGGCCGTAAGACAGGCGGCCGGGCTGTTCACTGGCCACATCGGCTGAAAGGAGCCACAGGCCCGTTTCCCGGCAGCGCTCCGCACGGACGGCGTTATGGATATGCTTATAATGTTCGGACTTTTGGCGGCCCATCATATTGTTGGCGGGGCAAACGATCAGCTGTGCGCCCTGGTCAGCCAGCGTGCGGGCGGCCAGCGGGAAACTGGTATCGTAACAAATATTAATGCCGAAGGTCAACTCACCGGCTTTGAACACAGGATAAGCGGTACCTGTGTTAAAAATGCGCTCACCGCCGAGCAAATGGGTCTTGCGGTAAACGCCGAGCAGCTGCCGGTCTTTGACGACAACTGCGGAATTATAGAGGCGGCCATTTTCAGTTTCGATCAAGCCAATTACCAATACGGGGCTGTGTGCCGGTAAAGTTCTCAGCATATTTTTAAATTGATTCGCGGCCAGGTCAAGCGCGTTTTTCCAGGCCATACTTTCTTCCAGTAAATAGCCTTGCAGGAAACATTCGGGAAAGCAAAGCAGCTGTACGCCCTTGTCCACGGCCTGCGTGGCATAGGCATTGATCAAAGATAAGGTTGCATCCCTGTCTTCTCTGATCTCGGGTAACTGGCAGGCTGCTATTTTAACCATTGTGTTAAGGTATGAATGATCTCCCGGTGCCCTTTCTTTTCCGCCCAGGCCAATGGCGTGGACCAGTCCGCCCCGGCATGTTGAGGATTGGCGCCCTGCTCCAATAAATAATTGACCATTTCCAAATGCCCCCAACGGGCTGCCATGCCGAGCGGGGTGCTTTGGTATTCTTCGTCTATGGCATCAATCTCCGCGCCATACTTTAATAATAATTCAGCTTTGGCCAGGTCGCCTTTTTGCGCCATATCATGGAGGATCGTCACGTGGTGCCAGCTCATGGTATTGGGGTTCATGCCTTTCTCCAGCATATAAGTCGCGCCGTCCAGCCGCTCGAAATAATAAGCCGGTATCCATTTCAGGAGGTCCGGTACTTTCGCGCCGTAAGACAGGAGCAGGTCGGCCATTGGCCGGTTATTGAATTTGGCGGCAAAGGTCAGGATACCCTCGCCCCAAAAATAAGTTTCGTCCAAAGCGAATTCCGGATGGTCTATCAGGATTCGCCCGGTCTGTTTCAGGTCCTCCCGGTCGACGGCTTTTTCGAACGCGATTTGCAGCGGCGTCCGCTTGAAAAATATCCTGCCGTTATCGCCAAAATATTGCTGGCGTTCTGGATGCGCGGCGTAATCTTTTAATAATCCGACAATTTCCGTATAGCCCCGATCATCAGCCAGCACCTCCAGCTTATCCAAAAATGGGTAGATCTTATAATCAGGGTCATGGGCGCCATTATTCAATAAATACTTGACGAGTTCGGTGTGCCCTTCTCTTACGGCAAAGTGAATCGGCGGCGTATAATTATATTGCCCGTAGATCAGTTCCGGGCATTCGCCGGTGAGTTGTTTTACTTTTTCGAGGTCGCCGTCCCGGCTGGCCATCAATATTTCCCAGACCTTGTCCGTGGTCGATATGACTTTATTAGCTACTTCCATCGGCAGCCCGAGGTTCATTTCCAATGGCCTGATCATCTTATTGGTAAGGTTTTAATAAAACATCGATCTCATCATAGCCGCAAGGGTAATTTACCCCGGCTGTCGACGCGCCGGCTTTGAGGAGCGCGGCCACGGCATCGGGCGAACGCCGCCTTGTCCAATAGGATTGGGTACTGGCCCTTACGGATAGCATCATTGGCGTGTCCCCGTTGGCATCCGGCACATGAACTGCCGCGCCATTGTCTATCAGTAATTGAACCACTTTTGGGTAATTGTGCCAGGCCGCGACATGGATGGGCAGGCTGTTCGGCGGCGTCCCATAATAACCGTCGCCTTCCATGTAGGGCGCATTGACCGGAAGGCCGAGGTCCAGCAATAATTTGGTACCGGTAACGTTACCCCCGGCGCTGAACTTGGCTAGCAACGTTCCGGCTATTTCCGTTAGCGCTTGTTTAAGTTCTTTGGTCGCGAGTGTCCGTACCTGGTCCTCATCGCCCAACGCACAGGCGCAGATCAGTTCATCCGTGCCTTCCAGTTTAAAATCAAAACCACGTTCTTTGATCATTTCCAGCACATCCGCACGCCCTTCACTTGCTGCCCGCGCTATCGCGGTCAAGCCATCATCGACCAGGTAAGGATCAGCCTGGTGATCCAGCAGCAGCTCGAACATATCGGGGCCGTTGATCCTTTCCAATGCGTGGTGCAGGGGGTACCAGCCGTGTTTGCGGCTGCCATTCGGATCAGCGCCATGTTCCAGGAGATATTTGGCGCCCTGGTAATCGTGCCAGTCATGTTTGCGGACCAGCATCATAGACAGGTTTTCTCCGGTCAGCCTGCCCGTATCCACTACGACCTTTAGCGCCGCATTCTCCCAGGTTTCCGGGGAGTGGTAACAAACTTCTTCATCATTGACGTCCGCCCCGCGATCCACTAAGAGCTGCGTCAGGCCGCCGTGTTGGACAACCCCCGCGGCACCATAGAGCGCGGTCTCGAATTCCCCCTTGTTCCAGAAGCCGGCGCTGGGGTCTGCGCCCGCGTCCAGCAGCATTTCAGCGGCTTTTAAAAAACCGTGTTCCGGGCGTTTTTTCAGCCGCAGGTATTTCGACAAACAGAGGTAGACCAAAGCGGTTGCGCCATAAGGGTCAGCGGTCGCCATGGCGTTATTGTGATCTTCGGCCAGGTAATGCGCCACGCTTTCCTCATCCCCTAAAATAGCGGCGGTAAAGATATCGCCGGAATTGAGCCGGGGGTATTTGACCAGCAGTTCGTCCGCTTCGTCTGCGGTTCCATGCCAGATGGCGGCGCCGATAAATGCCGACCTGGCCTTTAGGTATTCTTCGCTATATTTTTTTATTTCAGTCATTGTTTTTTGAAAAAGCTACTCTAAAACCGATGCAACCGTCAAAGCTATCCGGCGGGATCTCATAACGTTTGGTATTGGTGCAATGAATGGCCCCGTTATGGTGGCAGCCACCGCGCAGCACTTTATTACCGGTCGGGACCTGATAAGCGCTGCCGTTTTTGGGGATGAGGTTCGTGTCCCGGACAAACCAATCCTGGCACCATTCCCAGAGATTACCGTTCATATCATATAAACCCAGTTGATTGGGTTGTTTCAGGGCTACCGGATGGGCAATCGTTAACTTATCGCGGTTCTTTAATTGCGTTATGATGGCCATGTCCTTATAAGGCCCGGCATTGCCTTCAAACCAGCCGGATTCCGCCATATTGTTGCTACCGGCAAAATGGAAGCCGTCCCGCCAGTGCGTACCGCCACGGGCGGCGTATTCCCATTCGGTTTCGGTGGGCAGGCGGAACGAAGCTTTTTGTTTGTATTTTTCGTTCATCTTTTCCATAAAAACCTGGCAATCATCCCAGGAAACATGCTCGGCGGGCTGCTGGTTGCCTTTATACATAAAGCGGCTGCCGTCTTCATCCATGATATAGTTCCAAAGTGACTGGGTGGTTTCAGTTTTGGCGATATAGAAATCAGGGATTTGTATCTCCTGTTCGCCGCCGAATATAAACGGGGTTTCCCTTGTACCGCTGACCTGGACCATTTCAAGCTGGTGTCCGGTTCCGTTATATGTAAAAGGAAATCGCCGGTTTTTCATTTAGTTGATATTTTGACAAAAACGCAGGGTGTTGCCGTCCGCGTCTTTCACGTAAAATTCCCGCCGCCCCCAGGTCTGGTCGGTCGGCCCTTGCTCTACCGGCGAGTTGGGTTTATCGTTATCCAGCCCGCGGCTTTTGTATTTGGCGAACAGGCTGTCGACATCCGGCACATAAACGTAGGCGACCGAGCCGAAAAGGCGTTCGCTTTCATGGGTGGTGATCTGGAACTCCATTTCTTCATGGCCAAGATCAACAACGGGTGAATCGGGGGTATCCTCCGGCCAGGTCATTCGGAAGTCCAGTACTTCCGTATAATGTTTGATCGCTGCCCGCATATCGCGGACCTTGAATAAAGGGATGAATTGCATATCCTAAGTTAATAAGGTAAATGTTCAAATGAAAATATCCGGATACTTGGCCGGAAAAGCTACGTATCCTGCGTGGTGCGGAAAGCCTGAGCAGTTAATAAGGGCACCTGTTTACTGACATGGAGCGCACAGGCCAGTTCAATATCCGCTTCGAACCCGCGTTCCGCCAGTTCGCGTCCGGAGATACATTCCCGGATCAGTTCCGGCAATTGCGTTTTTGCAGTGGTAAATAGCTGCAGCGCGGCCTGGCTTTCGGGTGAAAGGCTGCCCTGGAGGCCGGCAATGACCGCTCCCGCACCCAGCTGGTCTTCGAGTGCCGGCCGGAGGCTTCCGTCTGCCCATTGCTCACCGGCCGCGATGACACTGACGCGGTTGCCGATGGTCATCGCATAGGCGGCTACCGCGTCGGCGTTGCGGAGACAAGCGCAAAGGGTCGGTACGTTGCCGGTGGCCAGCGAAAGGGTGGAACCATTCGGCGAGGGTAAGACGATCTTTGCCCCTATGGACAAGGTGGTCAGCGAAGTAGGTGAAAGGGAATAGCCGCCGGTGTATTTGCGTTTGAAGTCGGCCAGGATCGCGCCTTTTGATTGGGCAAAAGTAACTGCGCTTTCGTCTTTCCAGGGATAGGGAAAAACTTCCGCGCCCCGGCTGACGGCGATATCCACGCAGGTGGAAAAGGAAAGCACATCGACAATGATGATCACATCGGAGACCGGCAGCAATTGCTCCAGGCCGCGCAGCCCCCATTCGGCCTTGATCTCATAAGCTGCCTGATCGTACATCATGGCTGTTCCTCCCTGCTCTTTTGGAACGCCATCAACAGGCTGACCACGCAAATGAAGAACATGACACCCTTGACCGAAACGACGACGACCGGCGACACGGGTGCCGGGTCGGGTTTGTCCAGCGACTGCAACTGCCCGAAAAAACTGTAAAAGCTCAGCCCGGTGGCAAAACCCCAGGCACCGGCTAAATAACGCTGACCTCCGGCACGGTATTTCCAGACCTGCCAGGCTCCGAAAATTAAAAAGCTGCCGATCAGGTAATCATCGAACCAGGCGATAAAGTAATGCGGATCGGCCATTTGGTGCCAGCGCCGGACGGTTTCCAGGGCCGGCGTGATGATCCCGCCGGCAAAAGCGATAGCGGCGCTCAGGCGTAGCGCGGTCCATGGATTTTCGGCTGGATTTTTCATGCGGTCATTTGATATGGTCATTTCTTTTCCCGTTTAACCAGGACCAATAATTGATCAAGATCTCCTTTGATGATAAAGGTCTTTAATTCCAGTATTTTAGTTTCATGCGGACCCAGGTTGACCGCAGGATCAGCATGCTGGCAACTCCGCTCGGGGTTGGTCCAAAGGTTACCGGTTTCCCTGGTATAGGTGGCTGCTATCCAGCGTTTGTCATGCGACAAAGTAGCGATGAACGGCATGTCCGCTTTCTTAGACTTGTTATACCTCGTGATCCCGTCTTCGTCTTTTTGTACCGGAACGGGGTTAACCGGCCAGGTATAAGAAACGAGGTAGCGGCAGGGCAGCCATTTCCCGAGCCCCATCGTCAGGCGCTGGGGCGTTTCCGAGGCCAGGAGTTCAAACCCATTAGGATGATGAACGTAGGTACGCTCCAGCAAAGTGTCTGCGAAAACGGCGTATTGTTTGACGCAGGTGACGGCTTGTAAGTTCTGGTAAGCACGGCCGGAGTGATTGACGAATTGGTAAGTATACCGCAAACCATCTTTTTCAAGGGTGACGCGGGCGGTGAGGGTTACTACGCTGTCTAAATTACTTTCATAGCTGATGGTATTTCCGGTTAGGGTCCATTTGGGCATCGTTCTTTTGTTACTGGTACCCAGGGAAACAAGATAAAGGTGTTCTGTCTGGTTGTTTTTTAAGTTTAACCCGGTGACATGTTCCGGAAATTCCACCTCGATACCGCGGTCTGTCGGAGGCTGTCCCGGCAGCAGTACTTTTAGTAAGGGGTAAGTTCTGTTGATCACGGTTACCGTTAACCCGTCGGCCCTTTTCAGGCTTAAGGCGGGTTGCGCATTGGCGATGCCGCCCGCCATTAACAACGCTAAGATCAGATTGAGGCTGCTTTTCATTTTTCTGCTATAAAACCTAAAATATAACCGTCGGGGTCAGCGATATAAAATTCTTTGCCGTAAGGCATTTCCCGTAGGGGCTGGATGATCGTTAACGATTGATCTTTGAAAGTTTCAAATAGCGCCCGGACATCTTCGACGGCAAAAACCAGGTCGAGGTGTTCGGCCTCGCCGCTTTGTACGGGCTTGCCCAATTTGAGATGTATACGATGCGCCTCGTTGCGGATACCGGCGTAAAAATCCTCGTACCGGAAATCGATCTCAAAGCCCAAATGGGTCGTATAGAAATCCAGGGAGCGTTCGAGATCGGTGACCAGCAACAGCGGGCTCATTTGTTTAATTTTCATAGGGGCCTTGCAAAAAATAAACGGTAACCGTTGGGGTCGGTAACGGCAAAACCGCGAAGATTATCGGTATTGTTCCGCAAATCCTGGTAAAATTCAACCCCTTTGGAACGGAATTCTTCAAATAAAGTATCCGGCTCAGCTACGCCGATATGCGCGTCCCAGCCCGCCCAATCATAGCGGGTATGGTTGGGTATTGGTTCGCCGCTGGCTTTCAGCATGAGCGATACGGGCCCACGGCCGATCATTGCAAAATAAGGATCATATCCTTCTTCTTCAGCGATATAGAGTACTTCAAAACCCAGTTTTTGCACATAAAAATCAACCGATTTTTGCAGGTCGGCTACGATAAAAAAAGGCGAAACAAAAAGTAGATCGGACATGGACACTAAAATAAAGATATGTGCGCTTAAAACCGAATTTCAGGATATTTAGCCGGAAAAACTACGTAACTGGCAGCGCGGGTTTCAGCAGCTTTTGTATCGTCTGTCCCAACAGCAGATCACTATCGTTACCGCCGCGGTGGAGCCCCATGAAGCGGGAAGTCCGACCTTTTCCAGTACGCCGACCAGGCAGCCATGGCTTTGGCGGAACTGAAAACAGGATTGCTTTGATGATCGGCCAGCGGGGTTAAATAACTGTCCCATTTCAACTGTTTGGGTTTTATTTTTTTGAGCAACTCGGTCATCGCCTGGAAACTGGCCCGGATGTGGGCATTTTCCTTTTCACCAACGCTAAAGAAAAGATAACTTTCTTTGGTCATGGGGTGGCGGCGCAGGCTGTCCCCCAGCGTGTTGATCAGCAGGTTATCGAAACGCCAGGCGGGCGCACTATAACAAAAACGGGCGTTAAACAGGCCGGGCTGCTCCAGCAGCGTATAAAGCACGAATAAACCGGCCCGGGAATGGCCGCTGATGGTTTGATAGCCCGAGGTCCGGTAACTGCTGTCGATCAGGGGAATCAATTCGGCGCGGATGAATTCCAGAAAGCGGTCTGCTTTGCCAAGCGGGCTGGTAGCGTCTACGGTATCCGTTGGCATAAACGGGGGCGTTTGGTCCCTTTCCCGGCTGTTTTTCGCATTCAAAATGCCTACAGTGATACATTCCGGTAAAGTCCCTGCCGAAGCGAAAGTAAATAGCCGGTCAGCCAGGTCAAAATCCAGGGTGCCCCCATCCAGCACGTACATGACCGGGTATCTTTTCTGCGTTTCCTTGGTATAGTTCAAGGGCAAATGAACGACGATCCTTCTTTTCTCCTGCAGCGCTTTGGCATAAAGTTCGGTCAACACTAAACTGTCTGTACGGCTGCTTTTCTGCGCTTTCCCGACAGACACCGATGTGTACAGGATGATCAGGGCCAGGATGAATTTTTTCATATTTTTTTGATGCCAAAGCTAAGGGCAGTTTGGCAGAAAAACAGCCGACATTCCTGCGACATTCTTGCGCCATGGTCAGAAAAGCAGGGGTAGCATCCGGTAAAGGCCCGGCGCTTGCTTTTGCAGCAGGAACGCCGAAGCGATCACGACGATCAAATAAAGCGACAGCATCAGCAAGTAGGCGGCCAGTAAAGGGGAAGCATGGCCGATGAGGTGAGCGCCGGTGAGGTCGTAATAGGCCACCTGGGTAACTACCAGCACAAAGGCCGTCAACACCAGCCAAAGGATTTGAAAACTCATCATCCGTTTGCCCATACCATCAATGACCCGGTCTTCGTGGTGGACCCGCCACAGGAGCCAGGTGATCAGCAGGGGTAATACGGGCAACAACAGGATAGTAAAGCCGGCTGCGTTCATCCGGAGCAGGACAGGTGCGGGGTTGACGGTCACCACAGGGGACTCCCTGCTCTCCAGCAGCTCGTGCAGGCTAAGATCAAGCTGGCCTGCCAGGGTTTTCAAGGTGAAGGCCCTGGGCGCGGCACGGCCGCTTTCTATTCGCTGGATCGTCCGAAGCGATATGCCGGACCCGTCGGAAAGCATTTCCTGGGTCATTCCTTTTCGCTTGCGATATGCCGCTATCTTTTCGCCTGTTGTCATGGGTGAACTAAATTATAAAATTGTCAGCAAAAACCAAAGGCTTAGCCTATTTACTGTGCCGGCCTTCCGCCTGGTGTAAAGTGGCCAGGCAACTATCCAGCGGCTGGCCTTGTTTATAAATGCAATCGCAGAAAACTACGCAAGCTGCGGGGTTTTTGCTGGAAGCACATTGATTGCGGCACTCGGCTTCCGAGTTACCAGGCACGATCTCATATAAATAGAAAGTACCGATGATGATCAAAGCCACCACGGCCAGGCACCCTCCAAAAAAGAAAAACCGGAGTCTTTTATTGACAGGCCGATATAAGGCGGGAGGCGGTGTTCCTGCCGATGATAAAATCGGTTTTAAACGGTCATAGTCCCAGATTAATAAAAACAAAGAGGCCAATACCATCATCGTGACCAAGCGGGTACCGTCAAAACGGGTCGCATAAGTGAGTACACCAATATTAACGATAATGGGAAAATAGAGCATTGCACCGAGAAGAGATGTTCTCGGGATCAGCAATAATATAGCGGTGATGATCTGGGCAACTCCAATAAAGGTATAGTAATAGCCAGTGAGCTGTAAGGCATCGAAGTAATGTCCTAAAGGGTTATTGTGGGGCAGGCCGGCGGCGAACCTTTCACCTATTATTTTAGTATAACCTGCTATCAAAAAGCTCGCGGCTAAAGCGAAGCGGCAAAACACCACAAAGCGTTTCAACCATTGGTCAGTTTTGGCCTCCTGGTAGAGTTCTTCCAATCTATTCATTTTTTTTACGCGGGATAATTTTGCTGAGGATAAAATGAAGAACTATGGCTACGATGGACAAGTATAAAGCACCGGCTAATCCCCGGATGGGTGGTGCCGGGTCAGGATCGTTTAAAATTTGTGGCAGGGGACCTAATAAAACGAGTTTAACCGGATAGATGATAGCAGCTAAGGTACGCTTCCAGGCTATGGGTGAATGAGTTCCGGCGAACCAATCGCCGTTTACGGGTTGCAGCAGTAAATTAGTGACCATCATAAAGGCAAACGCCGATGCGACAAAAATGATCACAAATCTTATTCTGGAGATCTTCATTAGTTGTAAAATTTAATCTATTGTTTTAATTTGCTTTGGTAAAAACGCCTTCGCCCTGGGGGCGCTTAATGGTCATTTGTTTTTTCGCCGCATCGAATTCAACGGTAACGCCGGGCGCAAGCTTGAATTTATCGCGTGCGGTTGCTTCCAGCGGGATCGTCCTTCCGCCATTCTCAATGGAGATGGTTGCGCCGGTCCTGATCACGGTCATTTTCGCGGGCGTTCCGGCTATTACATATACGCCAACATAAGTGTCGAGTATCTCCGGGCTGACCTCCAGCGCTTCAAACGTCTGCACCTGGTACGGCTTGTTCCAGTAGATGTCGAAAACAGCGGCGATGATATCGGCTACCGGGTAGATCTTGGCGTTGGTCGTATACGCCATGGCCAGTTTTTCGGTGGGTTCATAGGCCAGCCATGATCCCGAAACATTACTACCGCCGGTATGCCCGTAAAGGGTTCTGCCGGCGAAGGAAAAGGGTTCCATGCCCATACCTTCCCCATCACGCATCATTTTCATGCGGTCGAGACTGCTTGGAGCAACCAGTTTCCCGTCGAACAGTGCCTGTATGAATTTGGCCATATCCGCTGGTGTGGAAACGATGGCCCCAGCACCGGCCGGAACGCTGAAATCCATCTCCGGTGCTTCCTTCCAGGCACCCAGGTACCGGTAAGAAAGGCATTCGTTATGATCGACGTTGGTGTTACCGACACCCAGGTAAGTATCTTTCAGGCCTATCTTAGCCGTGATTCGTTGCCTGAGCGCTTCCTGGTATGGTTTTCCGCCGGCTTTTTCTACGATATACCCTAAAAGCACATAGCCGGAGTTACTGTACAGATGCCGGCTATCCGGCTCAAAAAGTGGTTCGCCTTTGGCCATAGCGGCAATGACCTCTTCATGTGTCCTGGCCTGCATCCGCCAGCCGTTCTCAACGGTCAGCTCGGGGATACCGCTGCGGTGGTTAAGGATCTGTGCAATGGTGATCTTGCTGGCATTCGGGATCTGCGGGAAGAACTGATCCAGGTGGTCGTCCAGCCTTAATTTCCCTTCCTCAATCAGCTGAAAGATCATTACGGCGGTATAGGTTTTGGTGATCGAGGCGATGCGGTACCTGGTCGCTTCGGTCAGCGGCTTCTTGCTGGTTTCCGTGATCTGGCCGTAGCCGAAAGAGCGGGTATAAAGGATTTTTCCGTCTTTGGCGAGGGTAATGCTGCCCATGCCCTGGTTCTTTTCCAGGAGGCGGTCAAACAACAGGTCGAGTTTGGCTTTGTCGAGGGTTTGGGCATAGCTGCCGGTCAACATCGTCATGAACCATAACGCCAATAAGATATTCTTATTCATTGCAGTAATTATTAAAAGTACTTTGAAGTACAAAGTTAGATAAAAACACTTTGCATTTCAAAGTACCTATTAAAATAATTTTTAATTCGTTTTTTATTGCTGTTTTTCAGCGTGAATGATAAGATCACTAAAAAATCCTTCGGTACCAAAATCCACCCAAAGCCCGATAGCACCTGAATTGTTGCTCCCTAATCTTAAATCGTTTATAACGAGACAAGGCTGGCTATTGCCATTTAAAAACAATTTTGCGCCGGCATCCTTTACAACTATCTTCAGTTTTATCCATTCATCGAGGCCCATATCCGCATAAGACTCGTAGACACCAGGCGACTCAGCTCTCAAGCGACTGAATGGATAATCCGGATAAGAGAAGTACTGCGTGGAATGATTGCGCCTGAGTTGATCATCGGCTCTTCCGTTGGTTGGCCGGATATAAATGCCTTCAAACCGGCTGTTATCCTCATTAATCCGGAAGGCCACGCCGATAAATCCACGTGCGGTGCTAAAAGTGTGATCGAGCAATCTACTCAATATTTTTACTTCAATGGTTCCATTCCTGAATTCTGAACTTTTGAATTTGACGAACGTTGGACTATTGGGTTTGGCGATAGTCGAATCTACGACCACCCTGATGGCCCTTTTGCCCTGTATGAGCTGTGTCCGCATCGAAACACCTATTGGGGTACCTTTGTCTGTAAGCAAGCCAGTGAGTTGTGCTTGCGATACCTGCGCATTGCTTAATATTAGCAAGCAGCAGAGAATTAAAACGGCGTTTAAAAATTTCATGTCAGAAATGGATTATGTGCTAGGATTGTTTTTTGTGAGGTAACGATTGTAATCCGGCAGCGGGAAAATGACTGATTATTCGGTGCGCAAACTTTTTACCGGGTTTGCAACAGCTGAACGTATGGTTTGAAAACTGATTACCAGCAATGCAATAGTTAGTGAAAGCAAACCTGCCGCTGCAAATATCCACCAACTTATTTCAGCACGATAAGCAAAATCCTGCAGCCAGAGATGCATGATATACCAGGCAACAGGTGAAGCGATGATGACCGCAAGCAGTACCAGTTTAATAAAATCCTTCGACAGGAGCAGTACGATACCCGTTACCGAAGCGCCCAGCACTTTCCGAATACCGATCTCCTTGGTTCGCTGGGCAGTAGTCAGCAGCGATAGACCTGACAATCCCAGGCCTGCAATCAGGATGGCCAGTGCCGCAAACAGGCCAAACACTTTACCGAACAGGTAATCGTTGCTGTATTGCCGGTTGAATTTTTCATCCAGGAAATAGTAATCAAAAACATTTCCTGGGAAATACCTGGCATAGGCTTTCTGAATGGCTTCAAGGGTTGCGGGTAATTGCCGCGGATCCACTTTTACAGAGAACTGGCTGTAATGCCCCTGCAGGGTAGGCAACAGCAACACCGGTTCTAACCCACTTTTCAATGATTTCTGATGAAAGTCAGCCACAACACCAATGATATCCCAGGTGCGATTAAATGCCGTTACCGATTTTCCGACCGCTTCCTGCGGTGATTTAAAAGCCAGTTGCCGTAAAGCGGTTTCATTGATGATCAGCGTATGTACTTTTGCCAAATCGTTGTTATAATCCAGGGAAGAAAAATTCCTGCCTGCCAGGAGTTTCATCTGGTAAAGATTGATGAACCGCGCGTCCACACCCATATTGGTCATGGTACCCTGGTTATTCATCGCCATATCCGTCCGGTTTACATTATTGATCTTGCCCAATTCATCCCCCGGTATCCGGCCGGAAACGGAGGCGCCTTTCACATGCGCAAGCTGTTCTACGGTATTGATAAATCCGTCGGCATTGGTCATGAAAGCATTACCCTGGTTACTGAGCACCGGTTTACGTAAGATGATCATCTGCTCCATATTATATCCCAGCGATTGCCCGGTCATGAACCGAAGTTGCCGGTATACCACAAAAGAACCGATGATTAGTAATATGCTGATGGCGAATTGTGCGGTTACCAGGCTTTTCCGGAGAAATACCCCGGAAACAGACCGCGTAAACGTTCCCTTCAATACTTTTAGCGGGTGATAGGCCGAAAGGACAAATGCCGGATAAAAACCGGATAACAAAATACCTGCAACTGAAAAAAGTACAAAGAGGAGGGTAATACCGGTATCTGCCGTTTGTTTTGAAAACAACATACCGATAGACAGGTCGCGGTTCACCAGTTGGTTAAACTCATGTTGGAACAACAGTGTAAGGATAACCGCTAAGATGACTGCCACGATATTTATCAATAGCGCTTCGGTCAGGATCTGTTTGATCAACTGCAGCCTTGATGCACCGGCTACTTTCCTTACACCTACCTCTTTTGCTCTTTCCAGTGACCTGGCGGTAGATAAATTGATATAGTTCATCCAGGCCAGTACCAGTATGAACAACGCGATCACCAACAGACTCCAAACAATACGATAATTGCCATTTTTACCGATCTCATATTCAAAATCGGAATAGAGATAAGCTTTTCGCAAGGGCTGCAGGGAAAACACTTCTTTGATACGGGCTGCTGCGGCTTTGGGGAAATATTTTTTAGTCAGTACTGCAAGCTTACGTTCTACTGTTTCAGGATCGGCACCTTCCTTCAACTGAATGTATTGCCAGAAAGAAGGTTGTACAAAATCATAGTCGGCAGCGGTGAACCGGTTGTTGCCTGTATTGCTGTAGAGTGAAATATAAGATAGCAACAGATCGAAGTGTAATTGGGAATTAGCCGGTGCATCCTTGCAGATACCTGTTATTTTATAAGGCAGAGAATCCGTATCGAATACAAGCGTCTGCCCGAGCAATGACCTCGGTTCTTTGACGCCCAGCTGTTCCCTCGCCATTTTTTCCGAAATAATGATACTATTGGGTTCCCGTAAAGCAGTCTGCCTGTCACCCGCCAACAGTGTGTAAGTAAACATCGAAAGGAAAGATGCATCCACCGCAATAGCGCGCTGGTCTGCTATTTTCTTATCAGCCCAGGAGATAACCTCGACGCGGTAAGGGGTCACACGGCAGTATTCCGCTACTTCAGGCAACTCCTGTTTCATGGCCCTGCCAATTCCGGAATAGGTCATGGGACTGTGCTGTACCCGCACACCCTGTTGGTATCGGTCATTTACCACCCGGTACAAGCTATTCAGTTTTGTATGGAAATGGTCAACACTCAGTTCCTCATTTACATACTGGATGATCAGGATACAGGCGCATAAACCAATAGCAAGTCCTGAAACCGAAATAAATGAAAAGAATTTGTGTTTAAGCAGGTTTCGCCAGGCAAATTTGAGGTTAATATTAAACATAAAGTTGCGGTTAAATTTCTGATGGTACCACTTCGGCGTGGTTTCCTGGTTCGAAATTACGGGCGCAAAACGTAGATGATGTCCCAAGTTATAAGATGGGAGTTCTTTTTCCAGACCTATCTTATATTCGGCCGGGCTTTTCCCGGTCATCTCCTTAAAAATGCGGTGAAAGGTGCTTTTTGAGTTAAAGCCGGCATCATACGCGATGCCCAGTAGACTGAGGTGGGCATAACCGGGATCTTGCATCCTCCGGATCACATCCGCAACGCGGTATTCATTAACAAAATCGTTAAAGCTTTTCTTAAGCGTTGTATTAATAATTCGGGACAATTCATGGGGGCTTAAGCCAAGCTTTTCAGCCAGTGAGCTTAAATTGAGTTCCGGGTCCTGATAATACGCATTGGATTTCATAATGTTTTTCAACCAGTTACCTTTTTGCTTCAATTCTGCCGACGATACCGGTCTTGGAAACGAAGACGCTTCTGCCGACATGCCAGTCTCCGGCCTCAAAAAAGCGACCACTGAAATCCAGATCATCATGATCGCTAAAAGCAGGTAAAAAGGATAGTAAGTCTGCAATCCTGACGGGTGATGGTAATAAAAATAATCAACGCTGGTATAAGGTATCCACATGAGCCACAGCAGGCCGAAACCCGCCAGTAAGCGATGCAGCCAGCGCCACGCAAACCGGTACCGGTCATTAACGCTGTTGAATTCCTGTTGATTATAAAAGTGTTCAAACAGTCCGTGACACCAATACAGGTAAATGAGTATCGAAACTGCCGCCAGTAGCTGCAAAACCGGGTTCATTTGCCGAAAGATCAGCGTATCATAAGTTGCCGCGCCCGTTTTAATGCCCTCCTTGATCTCTAAAACCAAAATCCCCTGTTGTATAACCAATGGGCTGAAATGCAGCAAGTCCTTCCAACGGAGTTTATACCGTGGTCTGGTCATTTTGAGTACGTAAAAATAGATAAACGGGCCAATTGCGAGCGAAAATTGCAGCGGCAACCAACTCCAGCGGGGAAAGTAAGCCCCCAACCGGATGTCAGAAGCCAATACCCAAACCAACCACAAAACGATGGTGAATAGGGCCAGGCCAAGAAACCAGTTTGCAGTACGGTTGATCCTTTTGGTCAACCATAGCAGCAGGGTAAAAGTCAGCCCGATAAATATCGCCCCCAGGAAGGCGAGGTCATAGGGGCTAATATGAAAAGTATATGCGTTCAACTGATTTTATCACTTCCAATTTCCTGTTCCAAATTACTAAATTCTAATATAAAGTAAATTACGTCTCAATTGCACTAATTATCTGTCATCATACCGGACATCAGTACGTTCGGTTTTAAATGGCAAATAAAGAATGACCCTTGTTTGCAGAATCCTGAACTGGTGGAACGTTTCAATATCAGTCTCCGGCTGGATGCTTTCCTGACGCCTTATAGCTATATCGATGAAGCGGTCAGCACCGGTGCGTACCAACAGCTGCAAACCTCCCGCTATCAGAACCAGAACCTCCGGCTCACGCTGGCTTACCGGTTCGGTAAAAAAGAGATCAGGTCACCGCGGGTGAGGCAGGCGGATCAGCCGGACTGAGCCGGATGGCCAGGATCTTCCGGGCAGCCGCGTCGATCAGTCTTTGTTCCAGTCCCACGCCGTGGTAGGCGCTGCGTAAATAAAGCTGGTCCAGTTCGCCGGAACAGGCCGGCAGCCCTCCGCGCTGATGCGTTTTTCCCTGGGCAAAACCGACCAGGTCCCCCTCCTTGTTGGCGATCACGAGGCAGAAAAAGGTGCCGACAGTGACTGTCAATTGTTGCTGTTCTGCCTTAGTAGGATTCCGGACGTTTCCGCGCGTTGCTGAACGGGCTAAGTTATAGAGTTCCGCTAAAGCCGGGATATCCGTAACGGCCGCTTCCCGGATGGTCAGTTCTTCCCGCCCTTCCGGGCTTCGTTCTGCGGGTCGCGGGCTGCCTTGCTTTGAATGACGTATTACCGCGAACAAGCTACGGATCAGGGCAGTAAGGCTACTTTTCATGACCAGGGGTTTAGATAAAAGACGTTTTTCTTTCACATAGGTTACAAACCTGCTTGGTTTTCGGATAATTAGCCGGAAAAGCTACGTAACTGGCAGATTTCGGCGGTTAAATTTCCCGGGAATGTTTTTTAGCTTTGGTTTCATGAAGTATTTGGGCCCGGTCTTCCAGCGACGTTACCTGTTCCACCTGATCGTTTGGCTGGTATACGGCGTGTACAACCTGATGAATGTGGAGGACTATATCCGTAAGCAAGGCTGGCTGTTCGCGCTGCCGCCACTGGCGATCTCGGTCTTATTACTGGCCATGCTGATCTATGTCAACGCCTTTCTCCTGATCCCCAAACTGCTGGATAAAAAAAGGATCGCCCTTTACCTCATCGCGGTATTAGCCTTAGTCGTCCTGAATACCTGGCTGAAAGCCTTGAGCAAACAACACTATGATAGTATCATTTGGCCCAAGGATCTCATGCCCCTGCGGGATTACTTTAAATGGAACCTGTTCGACAGTTTCTGGTCTATTTTGATCTCGACGCTGTTGTTGTTCAGCCTGCGCTGGAGCCGGCAGCAGGACCGCGTCAAAAATATCGAGGTGGCACAATTGCACAGCGAATTAAAATACTTACGCGCCCAACTCAATCCGCACTTTTTATTCAACGGGCTGAATACCATTTATGGCACCATTGATATCGAAAATACCCAGGCCAGGGATATCCTGGTACAGTTCTCCGACCTGCTGCGTTATAATTTATACGAAGCGGATGTGGACTGGATCACTTTGGATAAGGAAGCGGTTTATCTGGAGAACTATGTGGCGCTGCAACGGGCGCGCAGTGACAGCAACTTATCCATTGACCTGCAAATAACCATGACCGACAAAACGGTACTGGTAGCCCCGCTCATCTTCGTCGCTTTTGTCGAAAACGCCTTTAAGTACAGTACACGGGATGATCAGCAGGCGAACAGCATTGCGATTAGCTTAACGCAAACCGCGGGGCAACTCGTATTTGAGTGCCGTAATTCCTACGAGGTACAGGACACGGGCCGTGAAGGTATCGGCCTGGGCAATGTGAAGCGGCGGCTGGAACTGCTTTATCCCGGCCGCCATACGCTGGACATTAAGCAGGCCGATGGTTTTTACGCCGTTCACTTAACCCTGGCGACATGAAAACCTTGCGCTGCCTGATCGTGGATGATGAACCCGTGGCCCGCAAGGTGCTGCGGGAATTTATTGGCAAAACCGCTTTCCTGGAGCTGGCCGGCCAGGTGGAGAACGTGGCGAAGGCCGAAGCGTTTTTACGGCAAAACGAAACGGACCTGATCCTGCTGGATATCGAAATGCCCAAAAGGTCCGGCCTGGAATGGCTGAAGCAAACGGAGGTCAAGCCTATGGTGATCCTGACCACCGCCTTTCCCAGTTACGCTTTGGAAGGCTATGAACTCGATATCATCGATTATCTGTTAAAACCGATCGCTTTTGAGCGCTTTTTAAAGGCAGTCCAGAAAGCAGCGGAATATGCCGACAGGCGGCGGACGAACCTGCCCGGTGCCTTTGCCGCCAGTTTATTTATCCGCAGCGAAAAGCGGATCGAAAAGATCGAATTAGCGGCTATTTTATATGCTGAAAGCACGGGTAATTACATCAACATCTTTACCGTTGAAAAAAAACTGGTCGCCTACCTGACCTTAAAAAGCTTGGAAAGCCAGTTGGCACCGCAGGAGTTTATGAAGGTCCATCAATCGTTTATTGTCAATCTTTCCCGGATAACAGCCATTGAAGGCAATCAGGTCATCATCGGTGATAAAGCTGTCCCCGTGAGCCGGGCCTTCCGGGACAAACTGATGCAGGTCGTGGAACAGCGCTTATTGAAACGCTGATCACCAGCTTGATTATCCGGTTAAAACCCTATCTTTAAGTATGGTCCTGCAAGTAACCCGTACTGCTTTAGCTGAAATTTTACCTTTACGTGAGCTGTATCTCCAGGAAATGAATACGCAGATCAGGTACAATGCCTGTCATGAGCGCGGCTGGTCAACCGTATATGCTTTAACAATCAACCTTGTTCCTGTCGGCTATGGTGCGGTCAAAGCGCAGGATACCACTGAGCGCGATTGCATCTTTGAATTTTATATCATACCGGCTTATCGGAGTTTGGCCTCCCGTTTTTTTAAACAACTTATTCAGGTGGCTACCGCAAAATATATCGAGTGTCAAAGCAACGACAAGATATTGCAGCCTCTGCTGTATGAGTTTGCCGGCGAAGTCACCGCGGATGTGATATTATTCAGTGACCAGGCGGTGACCGCTTTAGCTGTACCAGGAATGGTTTTCCGGCCCAGGAAAGAAGACGATCAGCTTTTTGAACATCGGTCGGAACCGGAAGGAGATTTTGTGATCGAATTTGGTGGGAAGATCATCGCCACTGGCGGGTTTTTACTACATTATAACCGGCCATTTTCAGACCTGTATATGGAGGTAGATCCCGGCTACCGGAAAAGAGGGGCCGGCAGTTTCCTTTTACAGGAAGTAAAAAAAGAATCCTACCTGCGGGGAAGAATACCTGCGGCCAGGTGCGACAAGGATAATGCGGCTTCTAAAGCCACTTTAGTAAAAGCCGGGCTCCGTATTTCAGGATCGATGTTAGCCGGTGTAATCAAAGGAGTTAACCCATGAAAAGCTTGTTTTTGATTTTACTGGTCCTGCTAACGGTTATTCCTAACCGGGGTTTCGGACAGACCATATCTTCCTCGCTCCCTAAAAAAATCAGTGCGGCGGAAAATTATTTATTCTATTTGCATGGCGGTGTAGTGACCG
Organism: Mucilaginibacter sp. GW821-FHT07H05; assembly: GCF_059418485.1. Lineage (NCBI taxonomy): Bacteria > Pseudomonadati > Bacteroidota > Sphingobacteriia > Sphingobacteriales > Sphingobacteriaceae > Mucilaginibacter > Mucilaginibacter sp. GW821-FHT07H05. The sequence goes on along the minus strand of NZ_JBWKPY010000008.1, from coordinate 314,359 downwards.
AAAAAGGAAACAATGGTATTACCGCAGCCATGCCGCAGTGGGGGCCATACGAGTATTTCAATATTTTAGATTCGCTGCGCAGCCGCGGGGTACATGTCATCAGTGAAAAAAGAGCGCATGGGATCAATGACCAAGTATATGTGAACAAAGTGGTCAAACAGGTTGACTCCCTGCTCCGGGGGGGTGTACCTGTACGGCACCTTATGATTGTCGGCGCTTCGGCGGGATCCGCCATCACGCTCAGCGTTGCCGAAACATTAAAAAACAAGCAAATGAATTATGTGATCATGGGCGCCTGCTGGCCGGACACTTATCAAATCTACCAAAACGTGCGGCTACCCGGTCATTTTCTTTCCATTATCGAACAAACCGATCCGCATTGTACCTGTTCCGCGATCTTTAGCCCGAGGCCAGAGGTCAGCAGCTTTAAAGAAGTTGTCCTTCACACCGGGCTCAGCCACGGGTTTTTATTCAAGGGATACCAGGCATGGATCGACCCGGTGATGCAATGGTTTAACCGCGCAGATTAAAAACGATACGGCTGGCCGCACATCATCAAAAACCGTCGATTTTTCACGCAAAGCCGGCTAACTATCAGAAATACTTGTTGCCTCCCCGCACGCGGTTAATTTTAAGCAAAATTATGAAAAACAGACGTAACTTTTGTTTGGGGCTGGTACTGGCGGCGCTGATTTCCCTGAACTTTAGCGCGGGTGTACTCCGTTCCCGGCCAGCGGGCGGCCCGGAAGATGAGCGGGCGATCCGCGCGCATATTGACCGCATTTTCCAGGCTTATATCGCTAAAGACGAAGCGCAGGTCAGGGCCCTGCATGCCGCTAACTGGCGCGGCTTCCTGACTTATTCCAGAAAGGTGCTAAGGGGCATCGATGACTATATGGCGGCGGCAGCAAACCAGGGCGGCTTGAACAAGCAAAATACCTGGCACCTCGTAGGGTACAAAATGCTGGAATATGACCTTGTTTTTCACGAACAGACTGGCATCGTGACCTATATTGCAGAACTGTCCTGGGAGGACGGCGCAACAAAAGGTTCCTATCAGCTCAGGTCTATGGATATTTATGGGAAGCAACAACAGGGCCAATGGACGCAGCTCGCCTCCAATATTTGTGCCCTGCCCGCCGAGAAAGTGGAACCGGAGCCCCTGGAAGACGAACGGTTTAAAGATCAGTTCCAATGGCCGCAGCATCAGTAAGATCGGCTTAGGAACGGAATAAAATACGCTATTGGGCTTACCCTAAATTTGCGCTATTTTTATTTGAAATAGGGCTATACAGGACATGAAGAGTTTATACCAGCAACTGCTGGATGCCGCTGATACCGGCACCAACTATTCGCATGGCCGTTTACTTTATCGCCGTTCCTTTGACTGAGGCCCGTTGCTTGTTGGTCAGGTCATGAATAGCCAGATCAAGGCTATCCTGATGGAAAACAAAGCGGAGCTGGTAAAGATTGATCCTGCTGAGCTGATTGTAATCCACGACCAATTGATGGCCTTCCCACTGGCTTTTAACCGCGACCGGCAAACCAAATTGATGTTCAGGGGATAATTGATATTGGCCGCCCCAGCCGATGGGGTGCACTTCTTTGGCGCCATCTGTGAAATGAATGACGAGCGCGCGGGCCTTATTTCTTTTTTCAAACCGAACGGTCTTCCACTCCAGGTCATTTTTTTCTAAATGAAAAGTCCTGTTTAACATATTAGCGGAAAAACCATTTTTAGCGGGGCTTTGGGGGCCGGGAGACCGAATGGTTTTGAGCAGTGCTTTTAAGTCCGCGCTATGATCTTCATTTTTAGTATACGACTTGATCGATTCCAGGACGAGGTTATCCATTTCTCCCGCATCAAATCCGCCGCCGGTCGTTACGATGACGGTATTTTCAGCTTTCAGCACAAACAAGCGCTGGCCACCCCTTCCCAGTGCCTGGATCTCGTCGGGATTCTCCCTATCCAGCCACCAGCCGTAGCCGTAGGATTCCGTGCCGTGTATATAGTACAGGGGTTTTATTTTATTCAGCCATTCCTTTGAAATGAGCTGCCGCCCCTGCCATTTGCCATCATTCAGGAGCAAACAGCCAATCCTGGCCAGATCGTAAGGGCGCATATGCAGATCGCCCCAACCATGATTAACGCCTTTGCTGTTGGCTTCCCAATAGGTTGGCCCAAATTGTAAGGGGCCGAACAGGTATTGCCGCGCAAATTCATGGCAGGTCATTTTGGCCGTTCGTTGAAGGATCTCGGCCAGCAGGTAAAAATTACCGCTGCAATAGGCGAAATTTCCCCCGGGTTCCGAAACAAAGGGTAGCGAGAGCATGTACTTTACCCAGTCAGTACCCTGCTGCATCTGCTCCAGTTCTTTTTCATGGTCATCCCAGCTGCATTGTAAACCGGAGGCCATATTCAGCAAGTCCTTTATCTTTAGTTTTTTTAGCTGTTCATTGTTTACGGGATACTCCGGGAAATAGCTCAATACTGGCTCCTCTTCATTTTTAATCAACCCCTTATCGATCGCGATACCGATCAACAGCGACATGATGCTCTTGGTCACCGAGGCGATATCATGTGCATAGGCCGGTTGGAAGGGATAAAAACTGGCATCCAGGACGATATGATCATTTCTGATCACCAACAGGCTGTGGATATTCGTATGATCCAGTTTAAGCTTGTGAATGCCATCGATCAGTGTCGCAGCATTCATGCCTTGTGTTTCCGGGGAAGAGACTGGCCACGGGATATTTTTCTGCCCGTAGCCCATCGTCAGGATCAAAAGGAAGCCAAACAGGAGAGGGTATTTTTTCATGTGCGGAGCTTTGCTGCCCATGAAGTTAAGTGTTAAAACTGTAAAAATGAAATCCCCGGATATTGGTTTGTCATTTTTTTAGAGATGGCTTTTCCCGAGGCAACAGCTATTTTTTCATGGTGTTTTGCCGGGTGTTTACAGGAAAATAACAAGAATCATGCCGCCACTAAAAACCGGGACAAATCGCTAAATGGTGTTTATGAAAAAAATATTACTCATCCTTGGCTTTTTAGCGCTGGTGGGCAGCGGCTACAGTCAATCCAAAAACCAGCTGCTGGTCAAAGCGTATTACCGCGCTGATGAGCAGAAGGACTGGAACCTGTTGAAATCAATTTTAAGCCCCGGTTTCCGGTTCTGCAGCCCCGTTGACGATCATATCAGCCTGGAGACCCATCATGCCCGGTGCTGGCCGAACTGCCAAACACCAAAAAGTCGACCTGGAAAAAGTGATCATGGGAAACGGGGATGCCTTTGTGACCTACAATGGCTATACCAATGATGGCCGGGTCTTCCGGAACACGGAATATTTCCAGTTCAAAGATGGCAAGATCACCGGGTACGACTGCTATTTTGGGCCGGGTGTGAATTTTCCGAATAGCGGAAAAAAATAAATCCGGGATGAGCCATACACCAACTCGTATTTGAGCTGTACAGCAATGAGAATGTGCGAAAAAAAATCCAACTTTGATGTCAATGGATATTTTAAAATTAAGTACAGATTGGGCCAGGGCAGAGGTGTTTTCCGCCAAAATAAGTTTGCTGTTGAGCCTGTTGTTTCTCTTAGCAGCGGTCGGCTTTGGCCAATCAGGCAAAACGGCTATGGCCAGGGCTTTTGTTTGGCCCATGCTGGTGGCCGGTGTAGTCATGATCGCTGTGTCGGCAGGTTTATGTTTTGCCAACAAACCCCGGATAACACAATTTGAAACCGCTTATCAAACCGATGCGAAAGCATTTGTCCGGACGGAAATACAGCGTACCGCCAAATCGCAGCATGACCTGGCATTGGTTTTCAAGGTGCTTCCCCTGATCATTATGGCAGCCGCCTTGCTGATCATCTTTGTCAATACACCCACCTGGCGGGCTGTTGGCATCACGGCCATTGCCTTGATGGCGGTATTAATGCTGATCGACAGTAATACGGGGGCAAGAAACGCCGAATATCACCAAACTTTAGTTGCCGGAAAACCATGAACGAAAAAATAATGCCGGTAACACGGATTTTGGAAGACAGTTTTGTGTATTCCTGTACCTATGAGCAGCAATACAGCAGCTATGAACAGTTTATCCCCTATCACGTTTTGTCTTTTCAATTTTCGGGGGAAACCCATATCCAGCATCAAAACGGCAGGCTGGTCTTAAAAAAGAATCAACTCCTGTTGACCAAAAAAAATCAACTGGCCAAATCGGTCAAAATCCCGGCCGCAGATAAGGTATACCAATGTATCTCGGTCATCCTAACGGATACCACTTTGCGGCAATATGCCTTAGCCAATTCTATCCACGAAGTCAAAAATTATACCGGCGAAAAAAATCTTTTACTCAAACCGGATACCTTGCTGAAAAGCTATTTCCAATCACTGTTGCCCTATGTGGAGGAATTTGAAAAAACCAATAAAAAACTGGCGGCTATTAAAACCAATGAAGCCATTGAACTGCTCCTGCATTTAGACCCTGATTTGCGGTACTTTCTATTCGATTCTTCAGAACCCTATAAGATTGACCTGGAAAAATTCATGTTGCAAAACTATCATTACAATGTGCCGGTAGCACACTTCGCGAAACTCACGGGAAGAAGCCTGGCCGCATTTAAACGAGATTTCAGCCAGGTTTTTCAAACCCCGCCGCGCAAATGGTTACAGGAAAAAAGATTAGCAGAAGCTTATGAGCTTATCCGTCAAAAAAAGCGGAAACCAATAGATATCTATATGGAGTTAGGTTTTGAGAACCTTTCCCATTTTTATACTGCTTTCAAACAAAAATTTGGCGTAACGCCGGCCAGCATTCCATAACCTTAAAAAAACTAACCCATGAATACCGAACAACAATTGCAGCAGGCAGCCGACAGGCTGGCCATTCGAAACCTGGTAGACCAATATGCTTATTGTGCCGACACCCGTGATGCACAAGGGCAAATGGCGCTGTTTACCGAAGATACCAGTTTTATTGTTTTCATGGATGCTCAATCAGCAGAACCATCGCAGGTGATCCATAACCGGGCCGACCTTTTTCCGGTCTTTGATAACCTGAATACTTATCGGGCCACCATGCATTTTAATGGTCAAAGTACCGTGCTGGAACTGAACGATGACACGGCAACCGGTATTGCCTATTGCATTGCGCATCATCAAACCATCAAGGACGGGGTTCAAGCACTGATGATCGCCCATATTAAATATCACGACCGCTTTGTAAAGCAAAACGGGAAATGGCTCTTTGCCGAACGTAAGCTCATGGTGGATTGGATAGAAAACCGGTAGCGCTATGCGCAAAAAGACATGGTGGCAGCCGCCAGCCCGCTTCGAGGACCGGCAAAATGAGCGCAGGATCAGCTGGCTGGAGCTGTTTTACGACCTGGTTTACGTCGCGTGCATCGGGCAGGTCACCGCGATAGGTTGAATGTGACGAAAGTTCAATTAAAGGCGGCAATCAATGCCGTTGGCCCTTCCGCTAAGACCGTTGAAGCGTATTTGAACCGGAAAAAAATATAGGTGTCCCGATCCGAACGCCCTGAAACAAAGGGGACGGCACCTTTCCTGCCATCCCCTGATCAAAATTCCAGCATTGAAATGATCCTGATGCGTAACCACTTAGGCCCAAACGGACAGAATGGCGCCCATGACCAACATGGCGATCAGCCAGAAAGCATTATCCAAAAGCCAAAGCCCCCAGGGTTTTTTCTCATAAAGCTTGGTGCATAAAGTTACAGGCGCTACAAATCCCAGCCAGGTGAAAAAGGCGGCGGTGAGCCCGCAAGACAGACCGCTTTCTTTATGGTAGGTTTGGGCAAAGATGATCGAATGGTCCAGCACATAGGCCATGACAAAGCAGGCGATCAACACCAGTACAATGTTCAGGGGGGCTGGTTTCATGTCGGTAACGCCCGTGAGCCGCTGCCATAATTTACTAAAGATCGCGCCATACCAGATGGCGGCGATCATGTAGCTGGCAATCGCTGCTGCCGCTACGGCCAGGTAATTGATAGGAACTTCCATAATCGGGATTTAAAGGGTTGATAGGGGTTAAATTAATCCGGGTGAAAAACTGCGTGTTATATCCTTGATAATTAAGGGTTAAAGCTATAAATTTATGAACCAAATTTAATAAAAAACTATTCCTGCCGGAAAAAAAGCGATGGTTATTCTGGTGCTTTTGATCAAATGATGCCGGATGGAGCGAAAGCAGCTAACAATGTTCCGGGTATAATTAAAATGCCATTTCGCGCGAATGGTGAGCAAAATAACCGGGAAATAAACAATGCAACCTGTTTTTCGTTTAAAAGCAATATGTTTATGAACTGGCGGCCCATCCGATGGACGAAACCGATATGAACCTCGAATTAGATTATTACAGCGTACTTTTCAAAGAAAGCCCCTGCCCGATGTGGATATTGGATAAGGAAAACATGCGGTTCCTGGAGGTCAACCAGGCGGCGGTCGAACAATACGGCTACAGCAGGGATGAATTTTTGGCGATGAAACTGCCGGACGTCCGGGTGGATGGCGAGATCCACCGGGGTATGAAACTGCGCATCGTCCTGGATGCACAGACAGCCGGCGGATTTTATGACCTGGGCAACTCCTGCCACCGGCGGAAAAACGGGGAAACTTTTTACGTCCATGTGTATTCACAGGCCATTCAGGTTAACGATAAGGATGCTGTCCTGGCTTACCTGATGGATGATCATGAACGGGTTTTGGCGGCGCTGGAAAACAGCAGGTTATTGGAAACCGCGTTGGAAGACCAAAAAAAACTGAAGCAGCAGAACGAACAGCTGAAGGAGATCGCCTGGATACAATCCCATAAGGTCCGTTCACCGGTCGTCAATATCCTGGGCCTGGTCCAGCTGCTCAATTACCCCGATGATGCCGATGAAGATCAGAAAATCATTATTGAGGGCATCAAAAAATCCGGGGACCGGCTGGATGCCATCATCAGGGAGATCGAAGCAAAAACCAGGGATAGCGAAAGTATCATTAAGTCCTGATGCCGTAATTACAGGATAACCGATCAACCATTTGTTCTACCAATTTTCCTGCCTGATATGATTTTGGCAGATAGCCTGAAAAAATAAAGGCGCTGCGTGAGCAGCGCCCGGTTAAACCATTATGCTGTTTTTCAGCTACCTGATCTCGATCTGGCGGCTTTCGCGCCTGGCTTCCGGCCTTTTAGCCACATTGATCTTCAATACCCCCTCGGTATACTCGGCCTCGATCCCCTCGTCATCCGCCGAGTCGGGCAGTGTAAAAGAGCGGACGAACGAACTATAACTGTATTCGCGCTTATTATATTTTTTGTCGTTTTCGGTTTGCTCTTCCCGGTGTTCGGCGGAGATGGTGAGTACATCCCGGTCCAGGTTCAATTTAAAATCTTCCTTTTTTAGTCCCGGTGCGGCCAGTTCGATATGGTAATGCCCGTCGGTTTCAGAAATGTTCACCGCCGGCACCCGCGATATCATCCGGTCGGATAAAAAGGTGTCGTTCATAATAGATTCAAAAATGTCATCAAACCCCGGGCGCACCAGGCCGCCCCTGTTTTTCCCCTCATTGAATTTTACTAAGGCCATCACTTTCCCTCCTTCAATTATTTACTAACCGGAACATCCCGGCTATATTGTTACAACAACGGGGGTATAAAGCCGGTTTGTCATTTTTTCATTTTTTGAAACCGCCTGCATTGGCATCGATTTTGTATGCCATCGGGTTTTTAGCAAATTTCAACCGGTTACAAATTTCATGCAAATAGCTAAATCTTTATTACAGAAACCATCAATCAGGCGCTGGTGTAGCCCTTAATCGATTTAAGGTGAGATATTGTACTCACCTTAAAAATGTATCAATTTTAAGGTGAGAAATTCAGGAGCTACAGATAAATCCCATGTCATCTTATCCACTTGACCAAAATCAATTCGACAAATTTGTATTATTTTGGTGGTTTAGCCGGTCGCGACGCATTGCTTGGTCTGGCGGGAATGGGACTCTTCGTAGTTGCAGCGGGTTTACCAACAGCTGGAGCTTTTGCTTTGCGAGCCGGGAGGGCGGTGTCTGCTGAGAAACCGGTTTCAGCAAAGGTGGTATTACAAGTATCGCAAATGTCCTTTATGAAATGGCTCCATTTTTTGTTTATCGAAGAAGACGAAACTGATTTAGTAACTTTACTAACGTTTTCGCCAACATCGCCTTTACTTTCGGTAACAACAGGCTTATCATGCAGCGTAACAATTTTTTTTGCAGATCGCACGTAAAATGCCCGCTCCTCCGCATTTAAAATTGTCCTTGAACCGAAATCGTCAAACATGGAAACCTTGCCTTTCGTTACATAGATATAGACGGTATCAATGTTCTGAGAAGTGTGTATGAAAAATTTTGTCCCCATATCTTCAAAATATAGCTTATGCATGTCGATTATTAAAGGCCTTCCAGCATCATGTTTCACAATGAAAAAAGCTGATCCCTTGAATAAAATACGACGCTCGTTTTTACCAAAATCGCTATCGATTATTAGACTTGATTTTGGGGCAAGTGTAATCACAGATGAATCTACTAAGTGAATTTTTCGTTGTAACAGATCTGTCCGGTATTCGACCAGGTGTGTTGAATTTCCCTTAATGTGAAAAACAAGTAGGATAGTAGCGATTATTAGCACAACGGAGGCTGCAAGCCCGACTATTCTCCGATGTAACTGTATTTTTTTGTCTCGTTCGTAACTATCAATTGCCGTCCGCACTTTTCTCCATGCGTCGAAAGTTTCTATTATTTCGGTTGGCGAGCCTGTTGTTTTGTAAATTCGTTGGTGTTCGTCAAAATAAGATTGGTTGTCAATTGATGCGTTCATCCAATCTTCAATCATGACCGCTTCCTCCGGTGAAGCTTCACCGGCAAGAAATTTTGCTATCAATTCTTCTGTCATGACAATAATTTTATAAGAATCAATATAATGTTCAAATACCCTTTTAAGGACAATCTTAATAGCCTGAGCGCTTTTCCCATTTGATTTTCGACCGTTTTCTCAGAGATTTTAAGCGCCGCTGCAATCTCTTTATATTTTAAATGATGCGTCCTGCTCATCGTGAATATTTTCCGGCATTGTTCAGGAAGCTTTGTTATAGCTTTTTCTATCCTCCCTTGAATTTCTGCTTCCAATATGTCTGCTTGGTACACAACCGCTGTGCTGCCAAAGCTTGTTTGGTTCACAAAATTGCTTTTGACTTTTTCATGCTTTAAATAATCAAGACTGGCGTTGTAAACGGCTTTATAAAGATACGCCCTTGTGGAATTTGTAATTGAAACGATTTCTCGCTTTTGCCATAAGATGATAAAAACCTGTTGAACAATATCCTTTGCGTCATCGTAATTGGCTATTATAGTCGCGCAATACCTCAACACAGCAGCATAATGCTTGTTGAAAAAAAATTCGAACTCTTTGATAGTTATAATTTCTTCGATCAAAATATTAACAATTTTTAACAAGTGTTTAGTCCCGCATTTCCGTGATTTTACCTTCAGATGTCAGGTAGAATTTGAGATAATGAACATGGTTTGTAGGGACCATTTTATAATAATAAATATAGCTTACCGGGTCGCCGTGCGATATAATCTTGCGACTGCTCACATCTTCCCTGAAAATATATGAAAAGGACGTCAGCCTGCTCAAATCTTCTGCATAACCCTTATCGCCGGCAGGCGGCAGCTGCGCTATCAAACCCGTGCTCATAGAGGTAGGATCTTTAATCCCTTTAGTGAAATTTGACATAAATTTCATTATCCGGTTGGTTATTATTGTATCGGGATCCATTGGAGCCTTTCCTGCCATGAAGTCGGCTTTTCTTAGAGCAAGCAAACTTTCGTACCTTAATACGCTATTCGGCCACGGCGACTGTACGGATTTTTGGAAAATATCGCGGTTACCTGGAGCATCCCAGTCTGCGAGGATTGCTATGGCAGCAAGAACTACTGCATAGCTTGATTTGTCACCGGTAAGAGCGCGTATTGCCTGTAAATCACCAGCATTGGGGGGAAGCTGACCCAATGCATGAATGGCCTGCTGCTTACGGTCGTCATTAGGATGTTTAATCTGCGCAAGGAAAAAATCGTGTAGACCGGCACTTTTTAATTCTCCTAAACGAGCTATGGAATGAAACTTCGGAAATAAATTCATATCTGTCTTTAAAACCGACACGATGCTTTTAATTGATGCATCTGAGGGATTTCCAGCCAGAATTTTATCCATGGCAAGCTGGCGATCAACAGCATTTGGTGCATACTGAAAAATAGAAAATAGTTCTTTAGCATCCCAATGAAGGACAGGTATCTCAATTAAGAAATCATGATTTGGATCGAGCAGTACAGCACCTGGTTTCCTGATTGTATGGAAACGAAACTCCTGATCAGTTGAGTTTAAATTCAACGTTTTCAGCACGATATTGCCGGCTATTATCAAACCTGCTTTTAACCTCATTTTATATACAGGCACTCCACCTACTGTATCCTGCGTTTGCCGTACCTTTAATATGACCTGTTTATCGTTTTGATCCCATTTCCATGAATAGTCGATAACCGGGTGACCAGGTTTATACATCCATTGGTTGAAGAACGGTAAAAGGTCAATACCTGTTGCATCTGTCATAGCTCTACGCAGGTCTTCCGTGTCCGCAGGGCGATGGCTATAGGTCACTAAATAATTTTTTAGTCCTTTAAAGAATGCCTTGTCACCCATAAAACGACGTAAAGAATGTGCAATGGCGGCTCCTTTCTGATAGGTGTGATTGTCAAACATTTGGGAAGGCTGGGGATAGCGTGTAGCAATGAGCGGGCGTTTATAACTCTTGCTTTCCGAAAAATAGGCATCCGCATTGTCCCGGATTTGGTAGCAGTAGTAATCCTTTCCCCGGCTGTGTTCCATATATAGGTATCGGAAAAAGGTCGCTAATCCTTCGCTCAGCCACAGTTGGCTCCAGTCTTTGGGGCTTACCAGATCGCCAAACCATTGATGAGCAAGTTCATGTGAGCCGACATCTGCGAACCGGTGAAAACCATCTCTTTTATCCGTGAGGTACGATGATGTAAAACTTGTTGCCGAGATATTTTCCTGCGCGCTATTATAATCTGCTATGGCAGTTTGCGCATATTTTGGCCACGGATATTTTACATGAAGAATATCTGAAAAAAACGATAACATATTGGGTGTTTCTCCAAACGTATCATTGATCTTACTTTCATTTCCCTTTGGCACCACGTATAATAAGGGAATGCTTCTCCATGTCGTACGGCTTATACTTAATGGGGCTCCAACTAAAGAAATAAGGTAAGTGGCATGTGGTTGAGTCATTCTCCAGTGAAATGTTCTGGTATTTTTATCGTTGTTTAGGCTGTCTGAAATAAGTATTCCATTACCAATCACGTACCAATCGGCCGGAACCGTAACCCGGGTTTCACTTGTAGCAAAATCATTTGGGTAGTCCCAGGTAGGTAACCATTGGCGATTTCCGGTTGACCCTCCCCTGGTCCAGAATCCTACCTGCTGAGGATTGCCATCAGTCGGTTTTATCCAATAAAAATTACGGCTTCCCTTACCAACAACATTTGAATAGTGTATAATTACCCTGGCTGGTTTTTTACTTTTTAAGTGTTGTGCGGGGGTGATCGTTAGAAGGTCACCTGAGCGGACGAAGGTCGCCTCTTGTCCTGAAACATCAATGCTTGCTATATTCAGGTTCGCTCCGCAGTGTAGTCTGATATTTGATAGCGTATCCCGGAGGGGAACGATTATATTAGTAACAGTTCCATAGAAGGAGCGTTTTTCGTAGTCAACCTTAAGATCCAATGCTACATGAATCAAATCAAATCCGGAAATGGGTGGGCGCTGGATAGTAGCAGTTTGAAAAGGGTTTGCAGAAAGCTGTTGACCATGCGCGGCAATCCTCGCAATTACGAATAGCAGGAAGATGCAACAAGTTTTTTTAGTTTTCATTTTTTAGTTTTTCACCCTGAGACGACTAACTGCATTGCTACCCCTATGTCAATATTCTATGGTCTGAAATAAAATGTGATTTTGTCATTAACATCTTATGATGTCTCACATTTACATCATTTACTGTCACATTGGAGGTAATGCTGTGACTTATTTCCAGAAACGTACGAAGTTGTTATGGAGATAAATTTAGGTTACAAACAGAGAGGTGATCAGCGTACAAGATTATTCACGTTAAATGCGGATCAAAGTTATCATGAGTTCAGCAAGAAATTGTTAATAATGGTTCATTATTTTTTCAAAAGCTCCAAAATGAATTCAGGCCGCCCTTGTTGATCCATTACATTTTTATAGCTCGTTGTTGTTTCCCCCCGGTAACCAGTATAAGCGAGTTGATTTTTCCGGTCTGATCTTTCTCAAAAGATACCTGTACATCAGCAATTTTTGCAAAGAACCGCGCATCTGATTCAGCGAAAAGCGCTATTAGGCTCTGTGTTTGACCGGGGTATGCTATCAAAAGCCTGTTCGCTACCTTGCTGATCACGACCTGTTGTGTGCTGCCCAGCGCGTATTTTCCTACATAAAGGTCGAGTTTCCCTGAGTCTAACGCTATTTCGTTGCGCACTCTTGCCAGCCTGCTATTAAGATAACGGTGTATCGATGAATCAGCCGCTATCTGCAAAAGCGTCCAATCCGGCAATGGTTTATCTTTGGTCACAAAGGCCCGCAGGAATGCCAGTGCGAAAGGTGATTTCAAAATGTCGCCCTTATCCAGGTCAAAAGGTGCACTTAAAGCAGTACTGTTGGCTAACAGAATCAGCGTGATTCCTTTTTCCGGCACTTTTAAGATCAGCCCGGAGAAAACGGGCCACTGCCCATAATGCCAAATCAATCTATTCCCCTTAAATTCCTGTATGAACCAGCCCAGCCCATACGGTATCTTTTTGCCATCATTGGTGAGCGATGGGGTCCAGGCAAGTTCCTGAGTTTCTTTTTTAATCAAGCGGTGCTGATCGATCGCCACATCAAACTTAGCGAGATCGGTTACGGTTGAAATCAGACCTGCGGCAGAACTGATCATCTTTGGCGGGTAGGGCGAAAGAATATTTTCATCGGCACCATACAGCGTATAAGGCTTTGCAAGCTGTTTTAACACCTGTTCATAACGCTGACGGGTACCTGCCACGTAGCCATCTGCCGGAGAGGGCACTAATGTCAAAACATCCTGGCCCGGCACGCTATGATCCATATGGAGGGGTTCAAGAATTTGGGTAGCCAATTGATCCCGGAATGGCTTATCTGCACCTTTTGCGATAACAAATCCCAAATAGCCAAACCAGGAACCACTGTACGCATATTGATCTCCCGGTTTTCCTCCCGCAACGTTTACGCCGGCAGTATGTGTGAGAATATGGCGTACATGCACCCTTTCGGTTTCAAAGTCTTTGGGGTAATATTTTTTCAATGGATCATCCAGCGCCACCTTTCCCTGCTCCAACAATTGAAGAAATAAAGTGGTAGCGATTGGTTTGGTTAAGGAAGCGATACGGTACGGTGTATTTGGTGTCGCTTTGATGTGTTGCTCCAGATCGGAAAATCCAAATCCTTTAGACCAGATCAGCTGCTGATCCTTAACGACAGCCACCGACATTCCAGGAATTTTTAAAACCTGCCGGAGTTGCTCAAGTTCTGATGCCAGTTGTCGCAAATGCTTCCTGGTATCGGCGTTAGGCGGTTTTATTTGTGAAAATCCCGGGATAGCTAAACTCAGCGTTAAAAAAAATAAAAATGGTTTCATTCGATTGTCGTTTAATAGGTACCTTTTCAAGGTAACTCAGGAGCCGGTCATTATTTTAAAAGACACATGAGTTATTACAAAGTTGCATGACAGGGAAATCTTTATTTTTTTGACGAAAGCAGCGTATTTTACGCTAAGCCTGCTACAAATTTGTCTTCCCTGCATGAGTTGCACGCTTTGTCGTTAGCCTCTGCTTTCGTGTCATTTGTCATCCCGATTTGCTTGTCTTGTGTTCCGGGAGATAATGCCTAAAGCGTATTGGAGTTGTAATGACATAGGTTAAAAGCGCCGTTCTTTTTGACACCTTTAAACGAGTACACAAACTTTTGGTGCTAAACCGCATGCCTCTTGTAACGCAAACGGACGGTAAATGATGTAAATGTGAGACATCATAAGATGTTATTGACAGATTTTCTACTTTTAGCGGCACACTATTTCCACTTATAATGGCACCGCTCCTTGTTTTTAGCGTTTTTAAACTCTTTAGATTGGGTATAATCGGACAAACCGCAGATGGCAGTATCGCACTATGCGGTGGGCTGTTGCTATCACAAACTGACTATGCATACAAGGTCAAGAAATTAAGGTTTAGTTTTTTCAAAACGAAGGTTCTTAATCCGCTCTCCCGATAAGGTAAAGCCTATGATCTGCTGTTGCCCGTTTCTAAGGAAATGAATATCGCCGATATCAGAACTGAACGTATCCTGGGCATCAGGGGAAAGTTCAAAATCACCACGGCGGAAATGGTGAATAAACAGCTTGCCCTGTTGGACGTCCACCGTATATTCTACAAAGAGTTCCGGGCAGTAATACGCGCCGCTATAGGCACCGAGTTGTTCCGTAGTGAGGTTGAACGGAACGACCCGCTTGCCCATAATAGAACGAAAAGTAAAGGTGTTCACGTGGCCGCCGGGTGTTTTTGAAAAGGTGAGTGGCAACCCGGCGACGACGACCAGGAATGAGGAATCTGACATCGCCTTAGTCGGGTATTTGCTTTCGCCGGTATATTGCAGCATCAGTTGCCCTTGCTCTAAAGTAATGGCAATTTCCCCTTGACCGAATTTATAGGTGCCGGTATATCGTTTTAATAATACACTGTCCACTTTTACATCCGGCAGTTTGGCTGCATCGATCTTTGGCTCTTCGCGAAACTTATTTTTAAGAAAGATATCGGCAACTTTCGATGAGTAGCCTACGTTCATGACATCATCATTCCCGTTACTCAAAATAATAATGGATAATCCTTCGGTATAATAATTTTTGATGACCGCCCGGTAACCGCCCCATGCACCGGTATGCCAGATCATCTTCAGGCCCCGGTCTTCGCTTAACATCAGCCCGAAACCATAATCCGTTTTTTGTCCGTTGTTTAGGATGCCCTCTTCTGCCATCCGGGTATAAACCGGGTTCTTTGCTGCGATCATCCGGTTAAAATGAATGGTCCACTTACAAAGATCATCAAGGGTGGAGAACATCGGGATGCCGCTGGTTTGCTGCTCCTGTTTTTCAAACACATGATCGGTAGTAGTATATGGGTTCGCCGGATGAGGGATGATCCTGGCGTAATTGTCTAAGAAGAAAGAAGAATTCATTTTGAACGGTCTAAAGATAGCTGAATCAGCAAATTTGGCGAACGATGTTCCGCTGACTTTTTCAACGAGCCGTTGCAGCAGGATATATTCCGTATTGCAATACGAAAATTCGGAACCCGGCGTAAAATTCAGCTCTTTTTGATAGCGGGTGAATTTCATCATATCGTCAAACGACAACACATCGGTCCAGCGCCAACCCGCTGCGATCAGCCCATCGTAAGCGTCCCTGATACCGCTGGTATGCCAGAGTAATTGCGCTACGGTGATAGGTTCGCCGAAATCCTGCAGTTGGGGCAGATAGCGATGAATGTCTTCATTTAATGCTACTTTCTTTTCCTGAATCAGCATCGATATGGCCAGTCCAGTAAACTGTTTCGATACAGAAGCGATGTCAAAAGTGGTCGTTGGTGAGATGGGTATCCCGTATTCCAGATTAGCCAGTCCGTAACCCTTTTGAAACAATACCTTGCCGTTTTGAATAACGGCGACGGCACATCCTGGACCTGTACGGTTGTTGTATTTTTTAAAAATGGCATCGATCTGCGCAGGCAGTGTACCGGTTTTTACCTGTGCACCGGCGTTTGAAAATCCGGTAAAATATAAAATCAGACCAAAACAAACTACCAGGTATTTTTTCATAGGAAAAAGGGATTGACAGATTTTTAAGTGGACTATTTACCGGTAAGACGAAGATCAGCAAATAAGGTTACAGCAAATTCAGGAAAAGATGAACGTTAAATCATTTCACTTCAATGAATTTTGATAGACGATCAGCCTTCTCAAAAGGGTCGTCAGCAGCCTTTTGGGCCGGGCGTAATAAGTATAGCATTTAGCGCCATCATAAGTGAAAAAAGTGCGCCATTAAAAGAGAAAAATCACATAAAAATCGCCGCTGCATCGGCAATTACTTTTTTTGAAAGAAAATTTCCGGTATCCTTAACGGTTATGTTATCAAAACTAATGACCATTTTTTAGAGGATACTTGATTCAAATCAAGAAATTCCGTCACCAAAAGAAACTGCTTTTTTTTATTGGTAGCTTGCATAAACTATGATATAAACGGCTAATTAAATGATAAAGAACTACTTCAAAATCGCCCTGCGCAATCTTTGGCGCAATAAGATAATTATAGTTCAAATTTAACCAAAATAAAGCCAACACTTTTGGTGCCCGCTGCCCGCACGACTGAACATTAAAATATGCGCGTTAGTTAGTTTTATCACGTGGCAAGATAAAACTAACTAACGCAATTCGCCATTTATAATTTAAGAGCGTAGTTCATTTGGGGTTATCCTAACTTAAAATAACTTGGTAAAGACCATCTTTTTATAGCAGTTTATATATGCTTTGGCTTAGATTTAGTTTTATCAGAGTTTTATCAGAAAGAAAAAAGGCTTTATGAAGTTTCATAAATAATTGATAATCAACAAAATGATGACTCAGCTTACGGGTATTAATTATTGGTGGTGCGGCTTGTTTATTGTCCTGGTGATCCTGCTGGTGACCTGGCTGGTCAAGCGAAACCGCAAGGATGAAAAAATATTTGAAAAAGACCTGATCCAATCAGAACTTCAACCGGAGGATGACAAGGATCACGATGAGCCGACACCGGATACGATTTAAGCAAACAATTGGGCGGGAACAGCGTTGCCTTAAGTACCCAGCTTATCCACGCCCATGTTTATTTCCGAACCTAACCGTATCCGGCATGATCCCAATTCATATCAACAGCGCCACTTATTTTTTCTCCATAATTCATGTTACCCGCCAGGCCGGTGATAAATTGATCTACGGCCTGCTTTTAAACAGCGATATTTATTATTTAAGCAAATCCCTGGGGCGAAATGACTGCACACAACTGGATAATCATGCTTTGCTGCGACCGGAACTGCTCGACGAAATTTGCGGGATCATCACCACCTTTGAAACAACCTATGAAAAATATCCCTCGCTGGAGTTTGTCAATGAAAGGATCATAGAAGAACTTGCGGCCATCCGGAAGTCCGTGCTGGAAACCCGCCTGCTCAAAGGCCAGCCAAAGCGCGGGATTGCAAGGAAACACCTAACTTAGGTAAACATTAAAAAACGGGACAATGGCGGACCCTACCGAATGCGAATTGCTCCTGGCAGAGGAGCAAATATTGCTTTCAGATATCAAGGAACTGGATTATATGCTGGAAAAAGCAAAGTATGACCTGCGTGCGGTATGGGAAAAGATCGGAGCGCGGTGCGCTGACCAAATTTAACATTCCTGGCCGTGATTAACATAATGATAGTATGAATTTAACGTAAGGATAATCTACCTTTACTTCCAATAAAAATCAAAGGCTCATGATGCAGTTCCATAGTCCTCCGCAACCGGCTATCAGCGTTTCTAAAAACCAGGCCAACAATACCAATGACGCGGAACTTCGGGCATGGGCAGACCGGTTAAATGTAACCAAGGTCCAATTGAAGGCGGCGATCAATGCCGTCGGCCCTTCGGCGGCAGCCGTGGAAGCTTATTTGAACCGCAAAAATAATCAGGCTAATTCTTAACAAACCATTTCCTCTTCTACCATTCCATGTTTTTTGTGACCCGGTATGAACTTGCGGATTAGGCTATACTAATCCTCCAGATCAAATGGCTTTTTCAAGTAAGCATCAAAACCTGCGGAATGGAATTGTTCGCTGATCGCGTTATCGCAACTAAAGGCGATCACCGGTAAGCACGGAAAATGAGATTTGATCCACAGGCAAAGCTCCGGGTTACTTTTTATAAAATTCATTTGATTAAAACTTGGTTTAATTATTTATTAAGCACTTTTTAATAGTTCCCGTTTACTTTACCGAATAATTAACCTGTTGCTGGAATTTTTTATTTACTGCGATTACTGGCATATTTTGAGAATAGCAAACAAAAAAGTCTTAAATCATGAAAAATAACATCGGAATCAGCGAGGCCAATACCCAGGAAGTGGCCAATCAATTATCAAAAATACTGGCGGACGAATATGTTCTTTTTACCAAAACGAAAAACGCGCACTGGAACCTGGAAGGCCCCGGTTTTCATGGCCTGCATATTTTTTTCGAGGAACGGTTCGGCCAGTTGGATGAAATGATCGACAGTATTGCGGAACGCATCCGTTCCCTTGGCCACTATTCCCCCGGTTCATTGAAGAGCTTTCTGGAATTGACCCGTCTTTCGGAAGACGACGGCGGTGGGAATTCCGGATCTTCCTATATCGCTAACATCCTTGAAGACCACCGGAGTATCATTTTTACATTAAGGGAAAATATAGATGTATTCGCCACCCGTTATAAGGATTATGGCAGCAGTGATTTTTTAACTGGGCTGATATCGGCCCATGAAAAAATGGCCTGGATGCTCGCCTCCTATCTCAAATAATAGCTAACCTTTAAAGGAGCGAACGGATCCCGTTTTAATATTTTGTAGCATCATATTTGTGGACAAAATGAGGACTGAAATCTTTTCTGGTTCTTCATGCAGTCAGTTTTTTTCGGCTTGTATTTTCTTTAATCGCAGCAATGCTTCCAGATAATAATAATCCGCATAGATGATCGAGGCGTCGATTTCTGTTCCCGCAGGGAAATGACCGGTTGAATGCAGTAAAAATGCCGGGTTCATTGCCCGGCTTTGATATTTTGAGGAGGAAAGCGTGGTTAACATGGCGATGGCTTGCTTAAGATACACTTTTGCTTTGGCCTTGTCTCGTACAAAGCCGGAAAGCTCCAGCAATGCGGATGCTGTTATGGCGGCTGCCGAAGCATCGCGCGGCGCATTGGGTATTAAGAGATCATTAAAGTCCCAATACGGGATCCGGTCGCCAGGCAGACCTTGTAAGTACCTGTCAGCGACTTTTTGAGCGAAATCCAGAAATTCTGCTTGGTGTGTTTCACGGTAACACATGGTAAAGCCATAAATGGCCCACGATTGTCCACGCGCCCACATGGAACTATCTGAATACCCCTGGTGGGTTACGCCCTTTATTTTTCTACCGCTAATTGTATCGTAAACGACTACATGGTAAGAACTGTAATCAGCGGGGAGCAGGATCGAACTGCCGACCTGAGGGTTATGAACCCCAATTGTAATTTCTATTTTTTTGTTATTGTAATTTAATAATCGTAATTTTAAGTAACACAAATTAGTTCTTTAAATCGTATCAAAGCGTTCCAAAATGACTGGTGCCCAAAGTGGTGCCCTCGTTGAGTAGAAAGATCGAATACAGCATTTTTAAGCGCTTTTTGACATATACACATGATCCCAGCGGGATCACAAAACAAGCCTCTCTAAGCAATTAGAGGGGCTTTTGTGATTTTTGTTGTCGGGTTTGTTGTCGGTTGAGAAGAATTTAAACCCAATTTCAGTATATGGACTTAAACGATGCGTTCTATTACGATATAACTGAGGAATCTTTTAAGAAACTTGCATTACGTTTTAATGCATACATTGAAAACTATGAAAAGTATTTAAATGAGTTTGCTATAAAAGAAAGATGGCAATAAAAAGTCTTATTGCTGCTAAACGTTGGGTATATAGGCAATGTGTATTATCTGCTTAATCGTATTGGTATAAACACTCGTACAGGCACTTTTCTTTTATTACACTTACCAGCTCTCCATTTGGGCATATGTTGCATCACTCTGAGAACTTCGTTATCTAATGGTGTATAATCACCTATTGCCTTATTGACAATCTTTTCATCTCTAACTTTACCATCGGTATCAATAATCAAAACTATTTTAACTGAACCTTGTACAATTTCCTGATTTGGATAAACTGTATTCTTTAATATGTATTTGATTAGTTCATCTGTACCCCCAACAAACTCCGGCATTTCATCAACTGTTTCATAAATGTTCTTTTTCAATTTAGAATCATACTGACTTTTACATTCATCATGTTGCTTGTGAGGAATATTCAACTTATTACTACAACTATAAAAAAGAACAGCGAAAATTATAAATGCTTTCATATCATTCGTGATGATCCTATCATGGGTATCCAAGTACCCCCTGCAAGTATTGGCCCTTCTATAAAAATATATTACTCTATTATTTTGAAATGTTTGAGCACATCTACTTTATTTGAATCCGAATTAACGGTCTCTAAAATATTCCCGTTGTGATCATACAAGCGCCATATTCCTGAATAATATCCATTTTTGTAAAAGCCCGACACTTTTAGTGCACCCTCACTGTCAAAGGAATAATACGGACCATTATTGTTATTATTCTGCGCTCTTTGAATTTCTCTTATAATACCGTTACTCCCGTCAAACCTGTATAACATCTGAATAGTATCCTTTTCAAAATGAGGCACTGAAAGAAATGCTGGATGTGAAATATCATCTTTACCAAAAGTAATATGAAAGCTATTTTTCCCATTGATATTGTAGTCAATATCATGTAAAACACTTGGACCTCCGTATTGGAGTAACAAATTGGTTGAATCGCCATGTTTTATTTTTACGCTTAATGCATTTTTAACGTCATAGGATAAATTATCATTTAAACTACTGTCTGTAAATGAGGCATCATTTATTTTGCCCCGACACCCTAAACTGAGGGCTATTCCGATAAATGTTATTGATAAAATAGTTTTAGTTTTCTTATACTGTTCCATTTTGTCCTGTTACTTGTATTGCTGGTGATTCCTTACTTCCATTAATGCGAGGGCTATAGTTTCCCCCTGTATGCCCAGGCGCTGGCAGTAACCCACTTCTGACAGGCCCATATTGAAACTGACCAATTAAACCGGTTACTTTCGCTTGAGGGACCGAATTAGTCAAACTAAAAACAGTATTACCTTTACTGTTTGCAAATCCCATAGCTTCGCTAAGTGTCATCGTTACTCCAAATTTTTTCCAAACGGATGCAGAATTACATGAAAATAAATTTATAGCCGAATTCTTTGTAAATGCTATCGGGGAGAACTTATCATAGCTGATATTCAATGATCCACTCTCCCGCTTTTTTCCGGAATTCCATACTGTGTTACCTGCCTCATCAGTTACAATAATTTGAAAAGCCGTTTGATAACAACCCGGCAACTCCGATGCCATCTGCCAGCTAAACCTTGGCCTGGCAACGTCAATGCCCAGCGGCACGGATGTGTATTCGGTCTTCAGATTGATAAGCCGGATAGGTTGGGCCTGGACATCAGACCAGAATGAAAAAGCAAACAGGTGTAGTAAAATCAATAACGCTTTTAGTGGCTTCATGAGGTGGTATAAGTGTGATATAGAACTAAGGATGTGTTCCTTTTTTCTTTGTTTTAACAATGTTGTCCTGCTCAATTTGTTGCGGGGCATTATATTTAGCCCTCTTTCAGCGATTGGCAGTTTTTGATAGATACAATTATGGCTTTTAGCCTTTTTGTCAATATACAAAAAACTGTATATTCATAGAAGCTAATCCAATATGAATATACAATATCGCCCTGATATCGACGGTTTAAGAGCAGTTGCCGTGCTTGCTGTAATTCTTTTTCATTTTAATATTCCCGGATTTTCTGCAGGTTATGTCGGAGTAGATATCTTCTTTGTTATTTCGGGTTTTTTAATTACATCAATCCTGGTCAGAGAGATCTCCACGGGCGAATTTTCCATATGGAATTTTTATGAGAGACGCATACGGCGCATATTCCCCATGCTGTTTTTTACAAGTATCGTTTTTTTGATAGCCGGCTATCTTTTTTTTGAGAACATAACGTATAAGAACCTGGCAGGAAGTATAGCAACAAGCAGCCTGTTTTTTTCCAACATTTTTTTTCAAAGGACCAGTCCCGATTATTTTGCCCTGGCTACAACTTCCTTTAAGCCATTCCTGCATACCTGGTCCCTGTCTGTTGAAGAACAGTTTTATATTTTTTTTCCGCTGCTGCTGTTTTTCCTGCATAAAACGGGAAGGCGGCCGGTATTTATACCCTTATTTTGTTGTCTGATCCTGTCGCTGACCATTTATATTCTGGCGGCGGTCTTTTATCCAGCCTATGTGTTTTTTCTCAGTCCGGGAAGGGCCTGGGAGTTTTTAGCCGGCGCATGTATCGCGGTTGCCATAACTAATAAAAATATTCCCCGGCTGGCGGTAACTGTCATTCAGACCGGCGGAGTAATTTGCTTGTTATTAAGCCTGGCTTTTTTTAAACCGTCAGAGACAGCATCCGGCCCGGGCGTTGTATGTGCTGTTATTAGCGCGAGCCTGATTATTGTCGGCGGAATCTATCAAAACGGATGGGTATATCGCTTATTAAGCTGGAAACCAGTTGTATTTACAGGCAAAATATCCTATTCCTTATACCTGTGGCATTTCCCCATATATGCTTTCGCCGGGTATTTGCTTGGCGATGCCCTGGTTGCTTCAGAAAAGATCTTCCTTTTAGCGGTCATAGCTGTGTTGTCGGTTCTTTCCTATTATTTTATTGAAAGGCCTTTTCGTATAAAAAGATCTGCAGGATATGCCCATGCAAAAGTTTTTTCAACAGCTGCTTTGCTGGTGGTAGTGGTAGGTGGAACCAGTTTTTGGATCTACTGGAAAGACGGGTTACCGGGCAGATATCCTGAAAATAAGGCGTTGGAGGAAACGTTTTTTAGCCCGGAACTTAAATACTGGCGATCGGCAACCTTAAATTCTGCAGTCCTGCTTTCAGCTGGAAAAGTGCCGCCGTCTATAGGGGATAACAATCAGCCTGCATCCTTTTTATTATGGGGCGATTCGCATGCCATAGCTTTGGCCCCGGGTGTGGATTCTATTGCGCGGGTAAAAAAAAGAAAAGGATATATTTTAACCCGTAATTCTACCGCGCCGCTAACTGGGTTAATCAGGCCCAACGATGCAGATTTCGCTGTGTTTAATAACCAGGTCATGGATTTTATCAGGCATCACCCTGAAATTAATACGGTTATTTTGGTTGCCCGCTGGAAGAGTTATCTTAAAATGGGCTTAGAAACAGACAAGCCAAAGCATGGCCCCAAGAAACATGGAATGGATAATAGTGCACTGCGGGAAGGTTTGCGAACAACCATTGCGAGGATCATAGCATTAAATAGAAGGGTAGTGATTGTGAATGAACTGCCGCAGACCAAAAATGATATGCGGTGGTATACTGCCAACAGGATCAGCAACCGGTTTTTCAAGTCAGATCAAACAGATATTTCCCAAACGCTGGATGAGTATCGATTGTCTATTGAACGGGTGACCCGGATATTTGAACAGGTGCAACAGGATGATAACGTTACCATCCTGCACCTGGAAAATAAACTGCTGGCCGGTAATAAATTTATTTTTATAAAGGATGGCCATTTTATCTACAGCGATGCGCATCATTTATCAGCTTTCGGGGCAAAATATGTAAGTGCGGGTGTTTTTGAAGAAATATTCCAGTGATCTCAACCTTTTAACAGAGCCATTGTATTATACCAGGCAAAGAGCATCGTGCCAGCCTCCCCAACAACCGGCTGCCCGATCATAAGTACCGATGGGCGACTGTAGTCAGGAAAACTCCTTCTATAGAGCGGGGCTGGAGTCTTTAACAGCCGGCTCTTTTCGTAAAAGCAATATCAAACGGAACAACAGCAGGATAACCGTAATAAAAGCTGTGGCAGCTAATCCTACCAATACCAAATACCGGGTTGCGCTCTTTTTTTGCGGCGCCAGCGGTAGGTCAGGCTCGTCAATTACCCTGAACAATGGGGTTTCTTTTTGCACATTGATCTTGGCGAGCTCCAGGTTACGCACCGCTTCGATATAGGCAGCGCTTAAGGCAGTTGCTTTAGCCTGGTTAAATAACATCCCCGATCGTTGAGACATGACAGCCGGGTTGATATTATAGGTCCGGTCGTTCACACTGGCGGTCGACCGGTAAAGCTGGCTTAATACAGTAGCCAGACTGTCGGCCTCTTTTTTCAGTAAGTTGAGGCTGCTGGCCGCCACCCGTGTTTTAGTCTCGATAAAATAGGATGCGGTTTGCTGCAGCACATAATTAGCGATATGCTGCGCTACCCAGGGATCCTCTGATGTGGCCATGATATAATAAAACACAAGATCATTCTTTTTAAACACGGTGAACGAGTTCACTACCCGCGATACGATCCCCCCCAACATGTATTTCTGGCTCTCCGTGAATTTCGTCGTATCCTCGGGAAAACGGACCGAGCCATACTGTGCCTTGGCAATGAAATCAAGCAGGCGCTGCCCGTCAGGCAGTCGCTGGAATAAAGCGCTCCTGATGATTTTACGCGACTTAAAAAGTTCAATGATATTATCCCCTGTGAAAATATTTTCCGAGCCGCTCATTCCAGCATCATAACTAAGCTGTGCTACCAGGTTCATGAGATTCCCGCTCTGCTTGGTTTCGGTAGACAGAACAAAGCTGATGGTTGCCGTATAAACCGGTTTTTGGCGATGAATATACCAGTACCCAACCGCGCCTCCTATAGCGAACGATGCCAGCAGGATATACCATTTTTTCCACAGGAACCATGCAAGGTCCCGTGCAATGGCTTCCCAATCTTTTAAAATCCTATCGAACAAGTTTGTCATTATTTAGAGATTGAATTCAAAGTGACTACAACGACAGCGAAGATCGATACAATGGCCGATGTAATACCGACTGTCTCCGCGGCGCTTAATCCCCGTCTCGGGCTTTTAGCAGGTACCACAATCTCCGCCCCTGCCTTTATCTTAGGGTATGAGCGTATCAGCCCGAATAAATGTGAATCAGTTTTGTCGAGCTGCCCGTTGGCGTACACAACATATATTTTAGAGAGCCTGGCGTTATCCGTAATTCCACCGGCCCTGTTGAGATAATATTTCATTGATCGTCCCGCTTCATAATTAACTTTAGTCCCTAACAGCACTTCGCCGCTAAGCTTAACAAGCGGGTCAAATTTCGCTATATTTATCACATCGCCTTCTTCAAGAATATAATCATCCTCAGAACCGGGTTCAGCCAGTATTTTATCCATATTAACAGCGATTTTCACCGTAGTCGCATCTACATCGCGGATCACTTTTGAATTAAGATCCTTTATACCGCTCTGCATCATTGCGATGTTCTTTTTTCTGATCGTATCGTTAAGCTTTAAAGATTCCTTAACTTTCCTTGTTAACGATACTCCCTGAATATAGGCAGATGGGGTGAGTCCGCCTGCCTTTTTAAAAAGGTCGCTAAGGCGTTCCTGTCTTGTTGAAATGGTATACAGTCCCGGATACATGATCTCGCCGTTTATCGTCACCCGTTTTTGCTCGTTATACCCCGGGTTGCGGCGCACCGTCACAATATCGAAGGGCTGAAGGATAAATGCATCGCCTGTGAAAGAAAGATCCTTCCCGGTATTGATAAAAAAAACCCGGGCAATGGAATCGGCCGGCTGGCCGGCGCGCTCTGTAGTAATACGCCGGCTCACCGCTATATTGTATGATGTTGCCGCATCAGTGAAGCTTCCGGCAAGGAAAAGGATATCTTTTACCGATAAGTTGTCTTTGTAAGGATAGTATCCGGCTTTTCTGACTTCGCCTTCTATAAATACGGTATATTCACTTCTAAAAGCTGTTGATGAAGAGATCTGTATTTCGTCCTGTTTTTTCAGAAGGATGTCGGCTTTGCCGGCCACCATATCGCTAACCTTAAAAGGGATGTTTTCCCTGGTTTTATCGTCACGGGTCCTGGTGATCATTCCACGGTCGGGAAAGGCATCTTCCCTTAGCCCACCCGCTTTTTTGATCAGTGCGCCAGCGGTCAGTCCTTCCGAAAATTCGAATGCCCCGGGCATAAAAACCGAACCGGAGATGGTCACAGCATTCTCAATTCGCTCGGGGATTTGTTCAACGATGATCTCATCGCCGTTTGCAGGGCGATAGCTTAAATACTCACTTTTAGGAATATCTCTAACCCTCCTGTCGGTTTCAGTAACCTGCTTTACCTTAATACTTGCTGTGAAGGCGCTATTAGTAAAGCCGCCGGCATAAAACAGAAGCTTATCCATGGTTTCGGCTTCCAGCAGTTCAAAAATACCCTTCCTTTTCACCTCGCCTGAAAGCGTTACCCGTTTTTTATAGACCGGGAAGTTAATGACATCGTTTTCACTTAATAATACATTCCCCGAAAGATCTCCTTTAGAAAGAAATTGGTACAGGTCAATCCTGTGCGCTACCTTATTATTCCTGATCAGTTCTATTTCTCTGAAAGTATTGATGGAATCCGGTCCACCGCAAATGAACAACGAATTAAACAGCGTAGTTAACGACGAAACGGTATAGTTCCCCGGCTTTGTGGCGCCGATAATAGTAATATGGATGCTCCTGATCTTACCCAGAGTGATGTTGAGGCGGGTGAGGCCGTTTCGGATGTTGGGGTAAGCCGTTTGAATCATGCGGCCCCTGATCGCGCGCGTCGCATCCTCTATGGTGAGCCCCGAAACGCTAATTACGCCTACCTGAGGGATGGTTATGGTTCCTTCCGGCTGTACCTGCGCCTTGATCGTTGCCTCCTGATAGCCCGATATGTTGATAAGTAGTTCATCATCAGGGCCTAAAACATAGCTTGCAGGCGTGGCGATACGGAGATTGGGCTCAAATGATAAGGACGATGAAGTGAAAAAAGAGGAACCATATATATTCCCCGGCGATGACATCTTCAGCGATGTTTTATATTCGCTTCCGGTCATTCCTCTGGGCCCGGAGCCGGTAACCACGGTATTGCCACTCTTTGATGTGCCGATGCGGGCTTTCACCCGGTCAATCTCTGCCTGCGTAAATCCCCCGTCACTTAGCATGCTTTCAACCTGGTCCAGAGAAAGTTTATTTTCCTGAACCTGCATTTGATATTTGATAATCTCTTCCTCCGTCAGTTGTCCTTTCTGTAATCTTTTCTCAATGTTTCGGGTAGCCTGGGCAACAGCACCTAAGGTCAACGCGCAAAACAGAAATACCAGGAAGAAGCATTTATTCATAAGATAGCTTCGTATTACTTAACTAAACAGCGGTTTATATCATTCGGTGGAGCTTGCAATACAAATGAGTATCAAATATTTAAAAATATATCGGCATCTGCAATGGCTGTATAGTATATTTTTTCTTTTCGATTATTGATAAGAAATACCTCGTCCTGGTTGATCGTAAGTAAAGAAAAGTTTAGATTTATTTCTTGAAATAAACTTTTTAGTATATTTTTGTACCGTAAATATTAATAAAATGCTTACGAAGGCAGAAAGAACAAAACAATTTATCCTGGAAACAGCAGCCCCTATCTTTAACCGGAAGGGGATATCCGGCGCTAATATAGACGATGTACTGGATGCTGCTCAATTAACCAAAGGGTGTTTATACGGACATTTTGAAAGCAAGGAAGATCTGGCCTTGCAGGTTGTTGACTACATGCTGCGTAGTAATTCAGAAAAATTGATGATGAACATCAACAGGGGCAAAACAGCTAAAGCAAAGGTGTTTGCTTACCTTGATTATTACAAAAATCCATTGGAAACGTATATTAAAGGCGGATGCCCGGTATTCAATATGGCTGTAGAAGCTGACGATAATAACCCTGCTATTAAAGAAAAGGTGGCGGGCGTACTTCGGCAGGGACAGGAATTGTTTGTCAGTATCCTAAATCAAGGCATAAGGAATGGTGAGTTTACAGATAAGCTTGATACTGCCGGATATGCTTTTAAAGCCATAGCTGCTGTAGAGGGCGCAGTTGTATTGTGCAAAACAATGAATACGGCTAAGCCAATGCAGGGTTTGATTAAAAACCTGAAAGCGGAGCTGGAAAGCTATACGCCTTAAATTTTTTTTTCATTTAAAATATACTTTTTAGTATATTTTAAATATAAGATTTAAGAACGGTCTTAGGGAATGAGCAGATCCGAAAATTAAAGTTGGCGGGAAAGAACATTCCGCGGCTCAGATTTATACCAAAATATACTAAAAAGTATAAAATAAAAAAGGACGGTATTACGCATACTTAATTATTAAAAAAATGAAACAAACAGTATTAGTCACAGGTGCCTCATCGGGCATCGGACTACTTGTCGCCAACAAGCTACACGAAAATGGCTACCAGGTAATCGGCACAAGCCGGAATCCGGAAAAACACCAGGCAAAATTACCATTTAAGCTACTGCCACTGGATTTAAATGATGACCATTCCATAGCATCTATTGGCAAACAGCTATTCAGTGAGATAAAAACGTTAGATGTGCTGATCAACAACGCGGGTTACCTGGTAAACGGACTTGCCGAGGAGACCCCTATTGCGTTAGGTAAACAGCAGTTTGAGACCAACTTTTGGGGAACGATCAAATTAACTAACGAGTTGCTGCCTTACTTCAGGAGGCAAAAACATGGAAAAATAATCACAATTGGTTCCCTGCTGGGTTTAGTGAGCCTTCCAAATACGTCCTACTATTCGGCTTCCAAACATGCCCTCGAAGGTTATTTTAAGGCACTTCGGTTTGAATTGAACCAGTTTAACATCAAGGTAGTTATGATTGAGCCAATCAGTTTCAAAACCAATATAGGCGAAAGTGCAACTGTAGCAAAAGGAACGATCGCAGATTATGATCAGTTCCGGCAAAAGGTCACCGCGTATACCAAAACGGCATTTGATAAGGCACCCGATCCTGCGCCGGTTATCGCTACTTTATTGCGGGCAGTGAAGGAAAAAAATCCAACGTTTGGTTACCCTGTCGGGAAAGGATCATCAATTGTACTCCTGCTTCAACATTTCGCCTATAAGTTTTTCGAGAAATCCATTCTGAAATCAATTAACGCTTCAAAATAGAATTAATATCAAAAATTAAAATCATGGAATTAAAAGGAAAAACGGTATTGATCACAGGAGGTGCATCAGGTATCGGGCTGGAAGCAGCAAAACAATTTTTGGCCAATGGCGCCAGCGTGATCATCACCGGCAGAAACCAGGGAAAATTAGATGAAGCAAGGAAACTATATCCAACGATTACAGTTATTAAAAGTGATGTGTCTGATGCAGATGATGCGCAAAAACTTTTCAACCAGGTACAGCAACTGGGCGGTATAGATATTTTATACAATAACGCAGGAGTGTTAACTGACCCGGTCAACCTCGGAACAGCAAACGATCAGCATTTTGAAGATGCGGCGTACGAAATAAACATCAATTACCTGGCGGTGATCCGGCTTAACAATTTGTTTATCGATATGCTGAAATCAAGGAAAGAAAGCGCGGTCATCAACACCACTTCATTACTCAGTTATGTTCCGTCATTGCTGGAAGCCACCTACGCCGCATCCAAAGTAGCGTTGCAGTTTTACACCAAAGCGCTTAGGAAGCACCTGCAAATTTTGAACAGCAACGTAAAGGTTTTTGAACTTTTACCGCCGCTTGTTGCCACAGAAATGACAACTGATATGAACGGCAAAAAAATGACCACGGCAGATATGGTGAAAGCCTTTATTGCAGCCCTTCAAAAGGATCAGCTTACTATCCGTATAGGCGATACCAAAGTAGTGTATATACTGAACCGGCTTTTCCCAAAACTGACGTTTAATTTGGCTAATCCTAAGAAAAGTTATAAGTTAATAGCATCATAGAAATTATTCTTAACAAGTATAAAAATGAAAGCATTCATTATAGACAAGTATAAAAGCAAGGATGGCGGACGCATCGGGCAAATGCCTGTACCGGAACCACAGGCAGATGAAGTATTGGTGGAAGTACACGCTGCCGGTATCAACCTACTGGATTCCAAAATCAAGAGCGGGGAGTTCAAACTCATTTTGCCTTATAAAACCCCGTTTGTTTTAGGTCATGACGTGGCAGGTATTGTAACTAAGATTGGGGCCCGTGTGCAACAATTTAAAGTGGGAGACGAGGTTTATGCACGGCCGGCAGATCATCACATTGGCACGTTTGCCGATTTTATTGCTGTTAAGGAAGCTGATTTAGCGCTTAAGCCGAATAAGCTGAGCATGGAACAAGCCGCATCCATTCCCCTGGTAGGTTTGACCGCATGGCAGGCACTGATCGAAAAGGGAAACCTGAAGAAAGGGCAGAAAGTATTCATCCAGGCAGGTTCCGGTGGCGTAGGCACATTTGCCATTCAACTGGCGAAGCATTTGGGCGCTACTGTGGCTACAACTACAAGTGCAGCCAATATTGAGTTAGTAAAAAGCCTCGGCGCAGATGTGGTTATTGATTACAAAAAAGATGACTTTGAGAAAGTGCTGCATGGGTACGACCTGGTTTTGAATAGTCAGGACGGAAAGACGCTCGAAAAATCGCTGCGTGTGTTAAAACCCGGTGGAAAACTCATCTCGATCTCCGGCCCGCCTGATCCGGACTTTGCGGAAGAAATCGGGTCCCCCTGGTTCATGAAACTAATCATGCGCCTTCTGAGCTTTGGGGTAAGGAGGAAAGCCAAACGGCTTCATGTGAGTTTTTCATTTCTTTTTATGAAGGCAAACGGAGATCAGTTAAAAGAGATCACTTCCCTTATAAATTCAGGTACTATAGTGCCGGTTATAGACAAAGTTTTCCCGTTCGAATCGATCAAGGAAGCGATAAGCTATGTTGAAAGCGGCCGTGCCAAAGGAAAGGTTGTTGTTAAAATGAAATAAAGTGGTATTGCTCCATTCTAATGAGCGGGCTCATTTTAAAGATGCAATCCCTTTCTCTTTTGTTTAGCAATTATTGTTTCTGTTAACTGGCCTTCTCCAGCTTTTGGAGTTTCTCCAGCAGATCTCCCGGCTTAAAAGGTTTGAGCAGGCAGTCGTCGATATAAGAATAACTCTTGATTTGTTCCATGGCTGTGCCAATAGACGCGGTGACCGCTATCACTGGTACCGCGGCCTTGCGGGGATCGGGCAGGGCTTTGATAGTTCTGGCGGCTTCCAGTCCGTCCATCACAGGCATATTGATATCCATCAGCACAACATCGAAATCATGCTTGCGGACCATCTCCACGGCTTCGCTGCCATTGCCGGCTACCTCGGGTACGATACCCCATTTATTAAGGATCTTTGTGATGACCAGTACGTTGATCGGCTCATCCTCGGCCACCAGAACACGGAGACGGAGCACGGGAATGGCGGCTGGTTCCTTTGATGCAGGCGGCGGTGCCTGTTCGGCCAGCGGGTAGCTCAGCTCAAAGCTAAAGGTGGTGCCTATGCCTTCAGAGCTGTGCAGTTCCAGGCGGCTTCCGTGCAGATGGAGCAGCCGGTTAGCGATGGTTAAGCCTAATCCAGTTCCGTGATACTGGCGGTTGGTACGGGACACGGCCTGGGTAAAGGGCTGAAAGATCAGTGATTGGCGGTCCAGCGGGATGCCGATACCGGTATCTTCCACCTGCAGCCGCAGATTAACCATCGTTTCGGTTTGGTTCAAAAGTCGCACCTCTACCCGCACCTGCCCGGCAGCGGTAAACTTAACCGCGTTGCCAACCAGGTTGAACAGAATATTGCTTAACCGGTTGGCATCGCCTTGTATAGTAAGGCCGCTGGCCCCGGTGTCGATATGGCAGGAAAAACCGATCCCCTTTTCCGCGGCCCTTGCCCGGAAGGAACCACAAACGTTATTCAGGAGTTCGGCCAGTTGAAAGGGATAGCTATCCAGTTCAATCGCGCCGCTTTCGATCTTATTGAAATCCAGGATATCATTTACAGTAGCCATCAGGTTATCGGCAGAGAACTGGAGTACCTTCATATGTTCAAGCTGGTCTGGGCGCGGCCCTTCCATTTGCAGGATATGGGTCATGCCTACCACAGCGTTCAGCGGGGTGCGCAGTTCATGCGACATGGTAGACAGGAAGTTGGTTTTGGCGGCTGCTTGTTCCTGCTCCTTCAGCAGGGCTTTTTGCAGTTGGTCGCGCAACTCATGCTCCTTAAACTGCGACTTTTTAAAGGCCCGGAAAAAAGCGTAATGAATATACAGCAGCAGCAAAAAATTACAAACCAGCCCCAGCATATACCCATGATGATTGATCTGAAGCCGTTGGGTGGGCAGCGAAAGCCCGATATAATCATCCAGGATAACATAGCCGATGATCGGGGCGATATTGATCAGTGAATAAATAGTGCCCCATTTGCTGCCAAGGACATAGTAACCGCTGCACACCACCAGCAGCACCGTCTCGGCCGTTGCTACATTGACGCTTTGGCGAAACAGTAATATACCAGACCAGATCATCAGCGTAACGCAAATGATAAAAAAGTGCCCGGCTACGCTCCAGGGCCGGCGGAACAGGAGCAAAGCCAGGCCTGTGATTAAAAGTGCCAGAAAAATAGCCATCCTGATCTGCAGAAAATTATGCTCCTGGAACAGGTACAGGGTCAGCAGGGAACTTGTTAAGCCAATATAGGTTAGCAGGCAGACAGCCAGGATCCGGACGCGGGTGCGATCGAGGATTTCCTGTTCCTTATTAAATACGCGGTCATAATGATTAGCAAAGTAGTCGGTAACAGACATAGGTAATAAGATTTGGTATATAATATGCTGGTTTCCAGAAAGGTTTTACAGTTGTAAGCGACGGGTGAACATGATTTGCCCGTTTCAACGCTAATCGCCTTTCTTTTTGGTTTCCTAAATTAATTGGTAAGCCCTTCTTTTCAGCTATTAGGCGGGCTAATCGAAGATAGGTGTAATCATTTGTTTATCCAAACAGGATGCATGGATAAACTATTTGAAAAAGATATTATACACGGCATCGGGAACAAAGGTAACCGGTTAAAAAGCATAGGAAGAAGAGACGGGAATCCCGGTCATTACATAGGCTGGTTTAAAAATACCGTATTATGGTCTGGCATCGTGCCACGAGTAAGGTTCAAGTTAAATAATTAAATCAGGGTTATTCAGCTTTATCAGCATAATAATTAAAAAATTAGCTGGTCAGGCAGCCAAAATAACTTAATGAATGGTCAATTAGCCGTATCCGCGAAAGCTAAATATTTACTTAATTACATTCACAATTATTAACCGGCAGATGGAATGTTTCTGCCTGCAAAACATTTACTCAATTTTTGATATGAAAAAGCTACTAATGGCATTTTTAGCGCTGGTTTATTTGGCGCAAACGGTTTCGGCACAGAAAATACTGACCCGCGACGAACGGATGAAATGGTGGCGCGAAGCCCGTTTCGGCATGTTTATTCACTGGGGCGATTACGCGCAATGGGCGGGCATGTACCACGGGCACGAAGTTGGCCGCGGCGGCGAATGGATTATGAACCGCGGGAAAATCCCTGTAGCCGAATACCAGGCCGAAGCAAAAAAATTTAACCCGGTAAACTACAACCCGGACGAATGGGTGCGCCTGGCCAAAGAAGCCGGGATGAAATACATTGTTATTACCGCCAAGCACCATGATGGTTTTGCCATGTTTAAAACCAATGCCAGCAAATGGAACATTGTTGATGCCACCCCTTATGGTAAAGACGTGCTGAAACCATTGGCTGCCGCCTGCAAAAAATACGGTGTTAAGTTGGGTTTTTATTACTCACAGGCCCAGGATTGGAATAACCCCGGCGGATCTGCCGCGCGTAAGATAACTTCGGAAGGCTGGGCTAATCCCGATTCGGCTAAGATTGATGCTTATACCGCAGCACATAGCGGGCACTGGGATCCTGCCCAAACCAGCAAAACCATGGGCGAATATATTGACCAGGTTGCCGTACCGCAGGTAAAGGAATTACTAACTAATTATGGCGATGTAGCGGTGTTATGGTGGGATACCCCAACCAATATGACCGACGAATACGCCAATAAGCTGAACGAGGTTTTAAAACTGCAACCTAATATCATCACTAACGACAGGCTGAAACGCCCTAATTTCCCCGGCGATACCAAAACGCCCGAGCAAAAGATCCCCACACAGGCCGAATTGGATGGCATGGATTGGGAAACCTGTATGACCATGAACGGTACCTGGGGCTATAAAGTTTACGATCATAAATGGAAAACTCCCGAAACATTGATCCGCAATCTATGTGATATCGCATCTAAAGGCGGCAACTATTTACTGAATGTTGGTCCCGACGCGTTAGGCAATTTCCCTAAAGAAAGTGTGGAAAGCCTGAAGGCTATAGGTGCGTGGACAAAAGTGAACGGCGAAGCTATCTACGCCACTAAATCCAGTCCGCTGAAACCGATGGATTGGGGCCGCTGCACCCGTAAGGAAACTGGAGCAAATACTACGCTATATTTTTCGGTATTTAACTGGCCGGCTGACGGTAAGTTGACTATTCCCGGTGTTAAGAACGCTGTTGTATCTGCCAAAATGTTAGCCGGTGGTACTGCTTTAAAAACAGCCGCTACAGCCGACGGACTGGTTATTAATGTTCCGTCAAAAGCGCCTGACGCAATTGCATCGGTAATTAAAGTGACTTTAAAGGGCAAGGTGGAAAACCAGCTGACCGATGCCAACGGTAAAATGAAAACAGGATCGATAGACTAATCTCATCATAATTTAAAAATGAAATTTAAGCAATTAATACCCAGCCTTGTTTTCTGTGCAATAAGCGTAGCCGCAAGTACCACGGCTATGGCGCAGGAAGATACCCTGGCAAAATACATCCTTACACCTAAAGAGAAGCCAACACCGCAAATTAACGGGGCAAAAGTTTTTGGCGTAAGGCCCGGGCACCCCATTGTGTTTACTGTTGCAGCTACAGGTACCCGCCCTATTACTTTTACGGCTAAAGGCCTGCCTGCCGGTGTAAAGCTGGATAGTAAAACAGGCATGCTGAGCGGCACGGTTAATAAACCAGGCACTTATGCCATAGCGCTATCGGCTAAAAACGCTTTAGGAACAGCCAACCGGGATTTTAAATTGGTAGTAGGCGAGGAGATTTCCCTAACCCCGCCTATGGGCTGGAATAGCTGGAATATTTACGCTACTAAATTAACCCAGGCCCTGGTGCTGGCTAATGCTAAAGCTATGGTAAGCTCGGGCCTGATTAACCACGGCTGGAGCTATATGAATATTGACGACGTATGGCAGGGCAAGCGTGGCGGAGAATTCCATGCCATTTTACCTGATTCTACCACCTTCCCCAACATGCAGGCCTTAACCGACGAGGTACATGCCATGGGTCTGCATATCGGTATTTACTCTACCCCATGGATAGAATCGTACGGTCACCATGTGGGTGGCTCGGCCGATAACCCGGAAGGGGTATTTACTAAAGCAACTGAGAATATCCCGCGTAATAAAAAGATGAAGCCGTTTGCCATAGGGCAATATACCTTTGTTGAGCAGGATGTAAAACAGTTTGATAAATGGGGTTTTGATTACCTGAAGTATGACTGGAGCCCTAACGAATTGCCCGAAACCAAAAAGATGTTTGATGCCCTGCGTGCAGGCAGCCGCGATATTATTTTCAGTTTATCCAACAGCACGCCGTTCGCCTCAATTGCGGATTTGTCTAAAGTATCTAATACCTGGCGCACCGGTGGCGATATCCGTGATAACTGGAAAAGCCTGAAACCCCGTGTGCTGGCACAGGATAAATGGGCCCCGTATGCAAGGCCCGGCCATTGGAACGATCCGGATATGATGGTGGTAGGATACGTAGGCTGGGGCAAAGGCCCGTACCCAACACACTTAACTCCTGATGAGCAATACACCCACATGAGCGCCTGGTGCCTGATGTCGGTACCGCTGCTGTTGGGTAACGATCTGACCAAACTGGATGCCTTTACCATAAGCCTGTTAACAAACGATGAAGTGATAGCTGTAAACCAGGATCCCCTGGGTAAGCAGGCTACTGTGATAGCAAGGCAGGGTGAATCGGGCATTATGGCCAAGGATCTGTCCGATGGTTCAAAAGCAGTAGGCTTATTTAATCCCGGCGATACCGGTACGCAAAATATGGTATTGAGCTGGAAAGACCTGGGCATAAGCGGGAAATACATTGTCCGCGACCTGTGGCGTCAAAAGGATTTAGGCACATTTGATAACGAGTTTAAAACCGATGTGGCCCAGCATGGCGTGGTGATGGTGAGTTTAAGAAAAGCGAAGTAGTGCAATTACCCCTATTGTCATTTCGATAGAGCATGAGGTGGGATGTGGGAAAGGGCGAAAGAGAACACTTTCTTGAGCGGGTGGTGTCAGGCTTTAGTGAGCGAAAAAATCTTCTACATGCGAAGTGTATGCTGTATAAGATTTTTCCTCACTTCCCCACACAGGCTCTCCGGGTTCGTTCGAAATGACATGCTGTTTTTGAAAATGAGAAAAGGAATTACGCTATTCTTTATACTGATTGGTTTTGCGGCTTCCGCCCAGACCCCGCCCGCCATTGATAGCCTGAAAAGCGAAGCCTATATCTCTCATTTCGGCAACCTGGATAATACCAACCTGCAGATAAAGACGGAGAAGAATATCACGGTAGCTTTCTTCGGCGGCTCTATCACTAACATGGCAGGCTGGCGAGATATGGTTTGCAAATATTTAAGTGCAGCCTATCCCGGCACGCGCTTTACTTTTATTAACGCCGGTATTCCGTCATTGGGTAGTTTGCCGCATGCTTTCCGTTTAGATAAGGATGTGCTGAGCAAGGGCCGTATCGACCTGCTTTTTGTGGAATCGGCCGTGAACGATCGTACCAACGGAACCAGCGAGCAAACCCAGCGCCGGGCATTAGAGGGGATAGTAAGGCATACGCTTACGGCTAATCCCAATACGAACATCATATTGATGGCTTTTGCCGATCAGGATAAGATAAAGGATTACAAAGCCGGGAAGATACCCGTTGAAGTACAGGTACATCAGGATATAGCGGCTAAATACCACTTCCCGTTCATTAACCTGTCTAAAGAAGTAAGCGATAGGATTGATGCCGCTGAGTTTAACTGGAAGGACGATTTTAAAGATGTCCACCCATCGCCGTTTGGACAGGGGATCTATTTCAGGAGCATCAGGACTTTGTTAGCGGGTGAATTAAGCAAACCAGTTCCCGAAAAACCTGTGCCGGCTAACTTGCCCGAAGCAGCAGACAACTTTAACTATGGCCATGGCGCTTATCTGGATATTAGCAGTGCCACAAAATTAAAAGGCTTTACGCTGATTGAAAACTGGAAACCGGCAGACAGCACCCATACCCGCGCGGGCTTTGTTAACATTCCGGTTTTGGTTGCTGAACAACCGGGTGCATCATTGGAGTTGCCTTTTACAGGTCGTGCCATTGGTATCAGCGTAATTGCCGGGCCCGATGCCGGGCGTATTAAATATAGCATCGACGGAGTGGCTAAGCCTGAACAGGAACTGTATACGCAATGGAGCAAGGGCTTGCATTTGCCCTGGTATTTGATTTTAGGTGATGGATTAACATCGGGCAATCATGTGCTGAAACTGGAACTTAGCGATCAGCATCATGAAAAATCGAAGGGGACGGCTTGTAGAATAGTGTATTTTTTAGTGAATAAGTAACATGAAAAGAATTTTAAGTATAGCCCTGTTGTGCCTTTGCGCCGGGGGAGCGGCCAGCGCGCAAGTAGTATTAAAGGCTGATGGTAAAAGCGATGCCTATGCGCTTATCTCAAAAACGCTTGGCGGCGATGCTTGCGAAGTGCCGGATTGCGGCCATCCCGTAAAGCACATTACCCAGGAGTTTGACCCGCAGCTCAAAGAAAATGTGTTTGTTTTTAATATCCATGCTAAACAGGATAACGACCGCTGTAAAAGCTTTGACCGCCAGCGGCTGGAAATAAAAACCTATGGTCCGTCCCCGGCAAAATTAAAAGGCGAACTGAACGAGACGGTAGTTTACAAGTGGAAGTTTAAGCTGGATAGCAATTTTAAGGCACAACCCACCTTTACCCATATCCACCAGATAAAGGCTGGCGATGGTGATGCAGGGGCGCCAATTATTACGCTTACGCCGCGTTTTGGCAAACCCGATAAAATGGAGGTGATCCATACCGGGGCGTCAAAAGCGTCATCACAAGGCAAATTGGTGGAAGTAGACCTGGCCCCGTTTAAAGGCACCTGGGTTGAAGTAACCGAGCAATTGCACTATGATACCAAGGGTACATACAGCATCAGCATTAAACGGATAAGCGATGGCAAAGAGCTGCTGAACTACAGCAATCCTAACATAGACCTGTGGCGCGATAATACTTCGTTCTGCCGGCCTAAATGGGGCATCTATCGCAGCCTGAAAAGCCCGGAATACATCAGAGATGAAACGCTGAAATTTGCAGATATTTCGATACAGGAATTGTAAGACAGAAATTAGGGATAACAAGTTTGCGATTTAACCACAGAGGGCGCAGAGATTTACACAGAGATCACAAAGCTATTGCGTAATAATGCGTGTTAGTAAAACCTCTGTGATTCCTTTTCTCCGTGCCCTCTGTGGTTAAATCATCACAAACATCTCTAAAAACTAAAAACGCCCCCGGTGTACCGGGAGCGTTTTACTATATATTGAGTTTAATTCTTTGTTTATGATCAATCCATTTCGGCGTATATCGGCTTTTTAACACCGTTATCATAAGCCTTTAAACTCTTTTTTAATATTTTACGGGCCACGTGAATCCGTGTTTTTACGGTACCAATGGGGATAGCCAAATGATCGGCTATCTCATGATATTTATGTCCTTCAAAATACATGGTGAAAGGCACGTAATAATCTTCGGGCAGCTTATCTAATGACCGTTTGATATCATCCATCACAAATTTCGATTCGCCCTGGTTTTTAGTCGAACTGAATACCAGGTTAGCCGATGAAATCTCTTCAGATTTGGTTACAAAAGTGCTCATCTTAATAAAGCGGCGGTAGTTATTTATGAAAGTATTTTTCATAATGGTATACAGCCAGCCTTTAAGGTTAGTGCCTTCTTTAAATTTATTATAATAAGTTATCGCTTTTAACATTGTATCCTGTACAAGGTCGTTAGCGTCGTCCGCGTCGTGCGTGAAATGTAAGGCGTAAGAACGTAGTGAACTTGCCTGACGTAATACTAATGTGTTAAACTCAATCTTTGTCATACCAGTTAATGTTTGATGCTAACATTAAGGCAAATAGGATACCGTTTTGTCACCGTTCAGTAATCCGGAACGGATGCCGGGCCTTCGCTACAACAGATTTTGTTTTTGACTTATTTAGGGTAAGGGATTTGTAATTTGTGCGTAAATCGCTCAAAAAGAGCGATTTGAATATAAAAAGCAGATGAAATGTATAATTACCGGGCAGGTGATTGCTATATTAAACAAGCAGATTAAGCTTTTGTTATTTATTTATAAATGAAATATATTAACTAATAATATTCACCTCGCGCTCCAGCAAAACGCCAAATTTAGTGTACACACTGTCTATGATTTGCGACGACAGTGCATAAATTTCAGTACCGGTGGCTCCGCCGTGGTTTACCAATACCAGCGCCTGGTTTTTCCATGTGCCGGTATGGCCAACGGTTTTGCCTTTCCAGCCGCATTGCTCAATCAGCCAGCCGGCGGCCAGTTTAATTAAGCCTTCACCGGCGGGGTAGTTAACTACATCAGGAAATTTTTGCTGAATGCCTGCAAACTGCATAGCAGGGATAACCGGGTTCTTGAAAAAGCTTCCCGCATTGCCAATGGTAGACGGATCGGGTAGTTTGGATACGCGGATATGCGATACCACCTGCGATACATCTTTAATAGTAGGGGCGGTAATGCCGCGGTTAGTCAGTTCCTGTTCAATAGCGCCATAACGCAGGTTGATATTTGGGATCAGCGATAAGTGGAACTTCACCGACACAATAATGTATTGTTCTTTCAGCGTAGTTTTAAAAACACTCTCGCGGTAACCAAAGCCGCAATCCTCCTTGCTGAAGGTTTTAAAGGTGCCTGTAGCAATTTCAAATGCCCGGCAGCTTTCAAACACATCCTTCAGTTCCACACCGTAGGCGCCAATGTTTTGAATAGGCGATGCGCCAACCGAACCGGGAATAAGGCTCAGGTTTTCCAGTCCGGCATATTCGTGGGCTACACAATAGTTCACCAAATCGTTCCACACCTCACCAGCGCCTGCTTCTACAAATACGTCATTATGGCTTAAACGATGATCGATACCGCGGATATTCATCCGGATCACCAACCCTTCGTAATCATTCAGCAACAGCATATTGCTGCCGCCCCCCATCACCAGCCGCGGCATAGTCAGCCACAGCGGATCCATAAACAACTCCGCCAGTTCATCCTCGTGACTGATCTCGGCAAAATACCTGGCCGAAGCTTCGATACCAAAAGAGTTGAAGTTTTTAAGAGAGACGTTTTGTTGGATTTGTAACATGAGGCGTTGTTGATGTGGGCGAATTTCGGAAAATTAATTTGATGTATTAATAAACGCTAATAACTATATTCGATAATAAACAAATGATGTAATGGAATCACATGACAAAGCCTGGGGAAATTTAGAAACGGTTCTGAACTCGAAATTAGCTATAAATGATTCCTGGAATAAGATAATTGATCTTGAATCGGATTTGGTACCGGCCGATTATTGGGCACAACTACGAACCTTGAATGTGCAGGCGGATCAGGATAATATTCTAAAACAATTAGAGAGAGTGGTAACTGACTCTCCCATGCCTGAAAATATTATTGCTTTATGGATAGGAATAATCAAATTATGGGATGAGAAGGAAAGTAAAGAATATTACAGCATGTATTTAGCAGGATCGGATAGTTATGATGTCGAAGATGCCGACTGGGCTGCTGATCCGGCTTACTTTCCGCCAAACTGTTATATCAGTTCCGAAGTTTTAAATTCAGTTGATCACATCATTGCTGTTGATCGCAATAACTATTCATTTCTTGATTGGATCTTGCCAATAGCTTATACCGCACTAACAGTATCTGATATAATTGAAAGGCGGCTTAACAAATTACTATTTCTTAAATATAAAAAAGGATTGTTTTTTACCAAGTCTAAGGAATCCTTGTTTGTCACTGTCGGCTATGATGATGGAGATTTTATAAGTATTCAATCCATCGATAAGTAAATAACTATGTGCTGCCGCAGGTTTAGCGTAGCGTAACCTGTGGCTATGTTTGCGGAAGTCTCAGACTTCCGGCATTCCCAGGCACAAGTTATCCATCGCATAAACCCACCCTTAAACTTGCGCCAGCAGTGGTCTGCCTATGAGATTGCCGCGTCGCCCCCTCTCACAATCCCCTGCTGCTCCTCGCAATGACAATTTGGTAAAGATTACCCTTCCAACTGCTTCACCGCGATATAGGCCATCAAACCCGTGCTTAACTCCAATGCCGATTCATCCACATCAAAGGTGGGGGTATGTACTGATGAAGTGATGCCGCAAGCTTCGTTACGGGTACCTAAGCGGTAAAAACAACTATCGGCCACTTGCGAGTAGTAAGCAAAATCTTCGGCAGCCATCCAGATATCCAGGTCGACCACGTTCTCCTTACCCAAATAATCTTCGGCATGTGAGCGGGCTGATGCCGTTAGTACAGGCTCGTTGATGAGGAAGGGGTAGCCATGCATAATATTAAAATCGCAGCTGCCTCCCATGCTTTCGGCTATGCCTTCGGCCATTTTTTTCATTTTAATATGGGCTTCCTTGCGCCAGGCCTCGTCCATAGTGCGGAAGGTGCCTTCCAGATAGACCTCGTTAGGGATAACATTGGTAGCGCCATTGGCAATTACTTTACCGAATGACAGTACTGAAGGACTCTTAGGATCGGCAAAGCGGCTTACTACCTGCTGCAGGGCAGTAAGGATATGCGCCATGATAATTACCGGGTCTACGTTTTG
This sequence comes from Mucilaginibacter sp. GW821-FHT07H05, assembly GCF_059418485.1. Taxonomy (NCBI): domain Bacteria; kingdom Pseudomonadati; phylum Bacteroidota; class Sphingobacteriia; order Sphingobacteriales; family Sphingobacteriaceae; genus Mucilaginibacter; species Mucilaginibacter sp. GW821-FHT07H05. The sequence goes on along the minus strand of NZ_JBWKPY010000008.1, from coordinate 272,225 downwards.
TTGCGGTTGCGCGCCGTGGCCGCCTTTGCCTTTAATGGTGACATATAACTCATCGGTTGATGCCATGTATTTGCCCGAACGGAAACCTACCTTACCGGCATCTATCAGCGGCATAACGTGCTGACCAATCACGGCCTGTGGTTTAGGGTTTTCCAGCACACCTTCTTTAATCATCAGGCTGGCGCCGCCGGGCAGTTTTTCTTCTGCCGGCTGAAAGATCAGTTTTACGGTCCCGCCAAATTCATCTTTCAATTGGCTCAATATAGTAGCAGTACCTAATAACGACGAGGTATGCACATCGTGCCCACAGGCATGCATTACGCCCACGTTTTGTGATTTGTAGGGCACATCATTAGCCTCGGTTATCGGCAGCGCGTCCATATCGCCGCGCAGGGCTACTACGCCGGTGCCGGGCTTTGTGCCTTGTATTAAGCCCACCAAGCCGTTATCGGCCATGCGCTGATAAGGAATACCCAGGGCATCAAGTTTGGCAGCCACATAAGCCGATGTTGCTACCTCGTGGAAACTTAATTCGGGGTGACTGTGCAAATGGCGGCGGTTGGCCACTACATCGTTAAAAATATCCTTAGCTATAGCTTGTATTTTTTCCTTTATCATTGAACGGGCGGGTTGATCTTTTCTGATATTACAAACAGGCCGGAAAACATGTTCCTGACATCCTGCATAAATTTGGTGGCTTCCAGCCGGGTACGGAAATCGCCGGCACGCACCCTGAAATCGGGTTCGCGATAGGTGATGTAGGTACGCACGTCGGGAAATTTTTGCCTTAATCTTTCCTGGGTATTATAAGCAGCTGCACGGCTTGATCCACTAAAGATTTGGACACGATAACCGCTCGTAGAAATATAGCTGCTGCCGGCCGATGGGGTTGCCGTATTGCCTCCTGTGGCATTAACATTACCCCGGCCATGTTCTAAACGGCGGGCAAGCAAGGTGTCAATACGTGGGTCTTTAATTACCTCTACCGTACCACGGGTTTGGGCATGGGCAGTTGATGCCGCTAAAAAAAACAAACAGCATCCTATTAATCTGCATAATGCTGGATAATATGATGCTGTTTTCTCCATCTCTTTTTATTTTTCATCAGACTTACGAAGTTTTCAAAACTTCGTAAGCCATGTTAGGTCAGTATCGCTACTGAAGTCACAGACTTCAGGCATCCCAGGCACAAGTTAATCCAACGGTACAGTCCTGCCCTTAAACTTGCGCCAGCATTTGCTCGCAATGACAAATAGTTTTATATCATTTGCACATCTCCATATCCACGCATTTGCACATTTGTTACGCGCCGTGGCAGTTTTTATATTTTTTACCGCTTCCGCATGGGCAAGGATCGTTACGGCCAATTTTTTGTTCGGCTTTTACGGGCATTTGCTTTTGTGGCTCGCGGGTATCAAAATCGTCCATTGGCATACCGCTTTCACTTACCATTTCAGGTTTCGAGGTACGCATTTTGCGCATATCGATACTTGGTGGTTGCGGGCGGGCTTCGCGCACTTCGTCCGGATCTTGCTGAACCGGGATAATACCACGGAACAGGAAGCTTACCAGTTCTTTATTCACATTGGCCAGCATCTGGCGGAACAGTTCAAAAGCTTCGAATTTATAAACCAATAATGGGTCTTTTTGTTCGTAAACGGCGTTTTGTACCGATTGCTTTAACTCGTCCATTTCGCGCAGGTGCTCTTTCCAGGCATCGTCTATCAGGTACAGGGTCACATTCTTTTCGAATGATTTAAATACCTCTACGCCGTGGTTCTCTACCGCCTTTTTCAACGGAACAACAACCTGTAAACCATGGATACCGTCGGTAAACGGAACAATAATATCTTCAACCACGCCGCCGCGGTTAGCAAATACATCTTTTAATACCGGGTAAGCCTGATTGGCTATGCCTTCGGCTTTGCGTTTGTAAAAATCGCTTACCAGGGCAAAAGTATCATCAACCAATTGGTTAATGCTGGTAGCGGCAAATTCTTCCTGCGAGCTGTTCACATCTACCGAGAACACCCGGATCATTTCGATATGGAAACCTTCGTAGTTGTTTTGTTCTTTGTATTCGGTAGCGATATCTTCCACCACATCATAAATGGTATTGCTGATATCTACATCCAAACGATCGCCAAACAGGGCGTTTTTACGTTTGGCGTAAATAACGGTACGCTGCGAGTTCATGACGTCGTCATACTCCAGCAAACGCTTACGTACGCCGAAGTTGTTCTCTTCTACCTTTTTCTGCGCACGTTCGATAGATTTTGAGATCATCGAGTGCTGAATTACTTCGCCCTCTTCGATACCCATACGTACCATCAGGCTGGCGATACGCTCTGATCCGAATAAACGCATCAGGTTATCCTCTAACGATACGAAGAACTGTGACGAACCCGGGTCGCCCTGCCTGCCTGCACGGCCACGCAACTGGCGATCGACACGGCGCGATTCGTGACGCTCGGTACCTACAATGGCTAAACCGCCGGCTTCCTTAACGCCGGGGCCTAATTTAATATCCGTACCACGGCCGGCCATGTTGGTGGCAATAGTAACAGTGCCTGCCTTACCGGCTTCGGCCACAATATCGGCCTCCTTTTGGTGCAGTTTGGCGTTCAGTACGTTATGCTTGATACCGCGCAGTTTTAGCATACGGCTCAATAATTCGGATATATCAACCGAGGTGGTACCTACCAGCACCGGCCTGCCTGCCTGGGTTAAAGCGGTGATCTCGTCGGCAACGGCGTTAAATTTCTCGCGCACGGTACGGTAAACCAAATCCTGGCGGTCATCGCGGCTGATATTGGTGTTGGTTGGTATCTCTACCACATCCAGTTTGTAGATCTCCCAAAACTCGCCGGCTTCGGTAACGGCAGTACCCGTCATACCGCAAAGTTTGTGGTACATACGGAAATAGTTTTGCAGGGTAATGGTAGCAAAGGTTTGCGATGCATCCTCTACCTTTACATTCTCTTTAGCCTCGATGGCCTGGTGCAAGCCATCGCTGTAGCGGCGGCCATCCAGCACACGGCCGGTTTGCTCGTCCACAATTTTTACCTTGCCATCATCCAGGATGTATTCGGTATCTTTTTCAAACAGGGTATAAGCTTTCAGCAACTGGTTAACCGAGTGGATCCGTTCTGATTTGATCGAGAAATCGCGCATCAACTCATCTTTCTTAGCTACTTTTTCTTCGGCGCTTAAGTTTGATTTTTCAATCTCGGCAATTTCGGTACCTACGTCAGGCATCACAAAGAAACTTGGATCCTCGCCCGAAGTAGTGATCAGTTCGATCCCTTTTTCGGTCAGCTCAACCTGGTTATTTTTTTCGTCTATCACAAAAAACAGGTCGCTATCTACCTTAGGCATTTCCTTGCCCTGGTCCTGCATATAGTGGTTCTCTGATTTTTGCAGCACGGTACGGTTGCCGCCCTCGCTCAGGAATTTGATCAGCGCTTTATTTTTAGGCAAACCACGGTGGGCTCGCAATAAGGCTAAACCGCCGGTATCGGCATCGGTTTTGCCATCGTTCACCAATTTCTTGGCTTCGTTCAGTACGCCGTTAATATAGTTTTTCTGTGCATTTACCAGGCGTTCGATACGTGGTTTCAAATCATAAAACTCGTGCTCGTCACCACGCGGGATAGGGCCTGATATAATTAAAGGGGTACGGGCATCGTCAATCAGCACCGAGTCAACCTCATCCACCATGGCATAGTGCGATTTACGCTGAACCAGTTCTTCGGGGCTACGTGTCATATTGTCACGCAGGTAGTCAAAACCAAATTCGTTATTGGTGCCAAAGGTAATATCGGCCAGGTAAGCATCGCGGCGTTCCTGCGAGTTTGGCTCGTGCTTATCAATACAATCAACCGAAAGACCGTGGAACTCGTACAACGGCCCCATCCACTCCGAGTCACGACGGGCCAGATAATCATTCACGGTTACAATGTGTACACCCTGTCCGGCAAGCGCGTTAAGGTAAGCAGGCAGCGTGGCTACCAGCGTTTTACCCTCGCCTGTGGCCATTTCGGCAATTTTACCCTGGTGCAATACAATACCGCCTATCAGCTGTACATCGTAGTGTACCATATCCCAGGTAACCTCGTTGCCGGCAGCCAGCCAGGTATTATGGTGGATGGCTTTATCGCCTTTAATTACTACGTTAGCTTTTTTAGCGGCTAAAGTGCGGTCAAAGTCGCTGGCGGTTACCTCAATAGTGGCGTTGTTTTTAAAGCGCTTGGCAGTTTCCTTCACCACGGCAAAAGCCTGCGGTAAAATATCCATCAATATCACTTCCAGGGCTTTGTTACGGTCTTTTTCCAGTTTGTCCTGCTCGGTATACAGGGCTACCTTTTCATCAACCGGCATATCCAGTTCGGTGTTAATGCGCTCCTTTATGGCCTGTAATTCGCCGTCTATAGCGGCCAGTCCGCTGCTGATGGTCTCCTTAAAGGTGAGGGTTTGCTGGCGCAATTCATCATTGCTCAGCGTTTCCAGCTTGGCATAGGCGGCCTTTACTTTTTCAACTATAGGTTGTATGCTCTTGACGTCTCTGTCCGATTTGCTTCCAAAAAGCTTGCTTATAAAATTCAGCATGATTTATTCTCTCTCAGTGATATATTGCCAATACGACTTCAACAATTGTTCCATTGGTCTGCGTAAAGTCATAATGGCAGGCGAAGTTACGGTTTTGTAGGGAAAGTGCGAAAGAAGGAAAGACGGAAAGTCCGAAAGAGTGGGTTGTGGTGATGTTTGATGATGATGTTGTGGTGATTTAACCACAGAGGGCATAAAGAGAGAACCCACAAAGGACACGGAGGTTTTCTTATTCAACTAATTTCCCGCTGCCCGCTGCCGTTTCAAGCGTCCACGCTTGAAACTTATCCGAAGGCAAGCGTCCACGCTTGCGAAATAATTAAGCGTGGACGCTTAATCAGGATTACAGTCAAGCGGGGACGCTTGACCGGGCGAGAGTTGTGGTGATGTTTGATGATGAAGTTGTAGTTAAATTCTAACAACAACCCTACTTATCGTCCAAATCATCGGCCCCTTCATCATCTCCCTCAAAATCATCTTCATCAAAGCCTTCAAAAAACTTGTCCTCGTCAAACATCAGTTCTTCCATTTTTTCCTGTTCGGGGGTGCTGGTATCAAAGCGGATGGCCCAGTTATCGGGGATATCGTAGCTTTTATCAAAACCACGGATCCATTCTACAAATACAATGCGAAATTCCTCTACCTTATCGCGCATCAGTTGCACGTAGTCTTCTTCGTTTATTTTTACCATGCTGGCAAAGGATACGGCGTTAAACATATCCTGCACAGCCAGTTTGATCAGTACCGCGTTCTGCATCCGTAACGAGTACAGTCCACCACCCTCGGCCCCGGCGATTTTGGCCTGGATGAGCGCCGCGTTGCTCACCATTTGTACCGATAACGACTCCTTCATATCGTCTTCCTTCAGGGCATCGGATATCACATCCACCAGGTCGAACAACTCCTGCGACTTTTGATAAACGGGCAACAATTCGTATTTACGTAACCTACGGGACATGGAGTGAAGTTAGGAAAAAGTCCGGAAGACCGAAAGTCGGGAAGTCCGAAAGTTTTGGAAATACTAAAAACGGTATCCCGCAGCCTGTTTTCTATCTTTCCGACTTTCGGTCTTCCGGACTTTCCGACTCCCACAAAAAAGCTATCTTTGCCCTCACTATGAATATCCTGATCCTTGGTTCGGGCGGAAGGGAAAGCGCCTTCGCCTGGAAAATTGCCCAAAGCCCCAAATGCGATAAATTGTTTATCGCTCCCGGTAATGCCGGCACCTCTCAGTTTGGTACCACCGTTAATATTAAGGCTACCGACTTTGAAGGCATTAAGCAATTGGTATTAGACGAGGCTATCGATTTAGTATTGGTTGGCCCCGAAGAACCGCTGGTAAAAGGAGTACACGATTTTTTTCTGAATGACGATGCCATTAAGCATGTGCCTGTAATTGGTCCGCAGGCCGAGGGTGCGCAGTTGGAGGGGAGCAAAGATTTCAGCAAGCAGTTTATGGATAGGCATGGCATCCCAACCGCGGCATCGCGTACGTTTACCCGCGATACCCTGCAGGAAGGGTTTGAATATTTGGCCACCGCGGGCCTACCCATCGTATTAAAAGCCGACGGATTAGCTGCCGGAAAAGGCGTATTGATATGCCTGACATTAGAAGAAGCCCGGCAAGAGCTGATGGAAATGCTGACCGAAGCTAAGTTTGGCGATGCCAGCAGCAAGGTAGTGATAGAACAGTTTTTGCAGGGGATTGAGCTCTCCGTTTTTGTAATGACCGATGGCAGTAATTATAAAATACTCCCCGAAGCTAAAGATTATAAGCGCATAGGTGAAGGCGATACCGGTTTAAATACCGGCGGTATGGGTTCGGTTTCACCGGTTCCGTTTGCCGGTGCGGAGTTTATGAAAAAGGTGGAAGACCGTATTGTGATCCCCACTGTAGAAGGTTTGAAAAAAGAAGGCATCCCTTATAAGGGCTTTATCTTTATTGGCCTGATGAATTGCGACGGCGAACCTTTTACCATTGAATACAATGCCCGCATGGGCGACCCGGAAACGGAAAGTGTAATGATGCGCATTGAAAGCGATTTTGTAGATCTGTTGCAAGGCGTAGCCGAAGGCAACCTGCACGAAAAGACGTTAACCATTTCTCCAAAAACCGCCGCAACCGTAGTATGTGTGGCCGGCGGTTATCCCGGCGAGTATATGAAAGGCCAGGTAATTACCGGGCTGGACAATATGCGCGGGTCGCAGGTGTTCCAGGCGGGGACTGCCCTGCAAGGCGATGAAGTAATAGCCACCGGTGGCCGTGTACTGATGGTAACCAGCTTGCAGGATAACATGTTTGAAGCCCTGCAACAAGCCACCGCCGATGCCAGCCGGATCTATTATGATGGCATGGTGTTCAGGAAAGATATCGGGTTTGATCTGTTGTAATGATATTTGATCATTGCCGGTAAGGGTACCGGATCCGGGGCGATGATTAGTACCGGATAAAGCCGTAACGCTTAATGTGCCGCTTATCGGTAGAGAGGTAGTACGAGCTTAAATCGCCGGTTTCCAATACCATTGAATATTGCCCCAGGTTAATTATCCGCGCGGTTTTAAAAGGCGTAGCGTTGTTAATGGTAGCCCCTGCTAAAGTATCCTGGCAGCTAAGGGTTGATTTTAGGGTGAGCTTATCCTCGGTTAACTCCCATTTCCCGGTATTGGTTTGGTTAATGCACGAAAAATCTTTGTAGGTACAAGTACCATCGCTGTTAAAAGTAAAAGTTTGGTTAAGCGTGCAGGTGGTATTAAAAACATTGGTACTGGTATTGCTGCTGCCTACGTAATTAAACACCTGTACCGACGCCAGTTGCCAGGTACCGCGGGCCAGCAGGTTTTCTACAGTGCCCGATGTGTCTTTTTTGCAGGAATTGCTGAATACGGCAACACCGATTAATCCTAACAGAAAAAGTAAAGGGTATTTATTTTTCATGAACACTGCAAAAATAGTAAAACCTATTAACGTGCAATGCGGGTGGGAAAGTATATTTAAATACAGAAGGGGCATAGTGGCGATTTAACCACACGGATCACAGAGATTTTTCACAGAGATCACAAAGATTTTATCAACTTTGCCTCCGTGTACTCCGTGGTTCTCCCTCTGTGCGCTCTGTGGTTAAAAAAAATCTCTACCCTTATGCTTATACCCTTCCATCAACTCAAAGCCGAATTTAAACGCGTACTGCTTAAACTCAACTTTAACGAAGCTAAGGCCGGTGCCTGCGCCCGCATTTTTGCAGAGAACAGCCGCGATGGGGTTTATACTCATGGTTTAAACCGCTTCCCGGTTTTTGTACAATACGTGCAGGAAGGTTTGATTAACCCTGATGCCGTACCGGCGTTGGTTGATCAAATGGGCGCTATTGAGCGCTGGGACGGCAACCTTGGTCCGGGCATATTAAACGCGGAGTGTTGTATGAACAGGGCCATTGCATTGGCTAAGGAAAACGGAATTGGCTGCGTGGCTATCCGTAATACCAATCACTGGATGCGGGGCGGTACCTATGGCTGGCAAGCTGCAGAAGCCGGGTATATCAGCATATCGTTTACTAATACCATTGCCAACCTGCCGCCATGGGGCGGGATAGATCCGCGGTTAGGGAATAACCCGCTGGTAATTGCGGTGCCGCGTAAGGATGGACATATTATACTGGATATGGCGATAACGCAATACTCTTTCGGGAAACTATATCAATACAAGGCAGCCGGCGAGCAGCTACCCTTACCGGGAGGTTATGATAAAGATGGCAGTATAACTACTGACCCGGGGGCTATTATCGAATCGCAGCGGCCGCTGCCGGTTGGGTTTTGGAAAGGGTCGGGATTATCGCTGGTGCTGGATCTGCTGGCCACGGTTTTAAGCCAGGGCAATTCTACCGAAAAGATCACCCAAAAAGCAAAAGAATCGGGCGTATCTCAGGTATTTATCTGTATCAGGCCTGATGGAGATGAGTTAACAGCTCAACTCATTGAGCAGATCATTGATTACACCAAAACAAGCCGTGTTGAAGCAGGTAAACAAATTCAATACCCCGGCGAAGGGACACTGAAAACCCGCGAACGCAACCTGAAAGAGGGTATCCCCGTTGATGAAGAGATCTGGCAAAAAGTGCTGGCTATGTGAGTTCAGATCCGAGATGTTAGTTAGGAGATTTGAGACAAGCCTGCGCTCGGTCAACCTATTGTAAACATCAGCGTAGCAAAACTTCGATCGCTCAAAATTGTCGTATATTGTATCAAGTGAAATTCAATAATTCACGTAATCAATAATTCAATAATTACATAATGGAATACAATAAACTAACACCCGAAGAAGAGCGGGTAATACTTTATAAAGGAACCGAGCGCCCCTTTACCGGCGAGTTGCTGAACAACAAAGCCGAAGGTGTATATGTATGTAAACGTTGCGATGCGCCCTTGTACAATTCGGCTGATAAGTTTGAATCGTTTTGCGGCTGGCCGAGTTTTGACGATGAGATACCCGGCGCGGTACACCGTGAGGTAGATGCCGACGGCCGGCGGGTAGAGATACTTTGCGCCAATTGCGGCGCCCACCTGGGCCACGTTTTTGAAGGGGAGTATTTAACCCCAAAAAACACCCGCCACTGCGTTAATTCGGTATCGATGAAGTTTGTGCCGCTGGCTTAAAACCTACTACTTGTCATTGCGAGGTACGAAGCAACCGCACACCCAAAGAGCAGTCTTGCATAGTTCGTCCCGATAGTTATCGGGATAACTCAGCAATGACAAAATGATGAGGGTGTAACAATTAGACCTTTTTCGCTTGCTGAAATCGTATAGCGCAAACTGCAATCCATTCCGGTTAAACAGGGTTAACCTTTACGAATATTCCATCAGGTTGTTCGAAAAAAATGTAAAAAAGTTTTGCACCAATTTTTGTTAAAAATAAAATGTCGAATTGTTTATAAGTCGGCTAATTGTTTAAAACTTCGATGTAAAACCAATGGATTGGTCTGTTACATTTGTTACAATTCTTTCAGCCCCGGCAAATAACTACCGATAATAAGTTAACGCGGTGTAAATCACAGGTTAACATAAAATTAAGGAGCCGAAAGACCGAATACATATAAAACTTTATTAGAAGACAGGTTCTTTAACTGCTTTTAACACCAAAAAAGAGCAGGGCGGCATTGTCGACTTTATTTGAAACGCGAGAGATTAAATAACATAGGGAAAATGAGCCAGGAAAACGAATTGCTTTTAAGAGAGAACAAAGACCGCTTTGTAATTCTGCCTATTAAGTACCCAGCTATTTGGGAGATGTATAAAAAGGCCGAAGCCAGTTTTTGGACAGCCGAAGAGATCGATCTTTCGGACGATCAGAAGCATTGGGATAACATGAATGATGGCGAAAGGCATTTTGTATCGCATATCCTGGCGTTTTTTGCTGCCAGCGATGGTATTGTGAACGAAAACCTGGCTGTAAACTTCATGAGCGAGGTGCAATTGCCCGAAGCCCGCTGTTTCTACGGTTTCCAGATCATGATGGAGAATATCCACTCCGAAACCTATGCTTTATTAATAGACACTTATATTAAAGATCCGACCGAAAAAGACCGCCTGTTCCACGCCGTGGATACTATCCCATGTGTACAGAAAAAAGCGGAATGGGCTTTGCGGTGGATTAACAACGGAACATTTGCCGAACGTTTGGTGGCTTTTGCCGCGGTAGAAGGGATTTTCTTTTCGGGTAGCTTTTGCTCTATCTTCTGGTTGAAAAAACGCGGCTTAATGCCGGGCTTAACCTTTAGCAACGAGTTGATCTCAAGAGATGAAGGCTCGCATTGTGAATTTGCCTGCTTATTATACAGCATGCTGGAAAACAAGCTAAGCACTGAAGTTGCTACCAAGATCATCACCGACGCGGTAGAAATGGAAAAAGAATTTATTACCGACGCGCTGCCGGTGGCATTGATAGGCATGAACGCTAAGCTAATGAGCCAGTACATTGAGTTTGTGGCCGACCGCTGGCTGGGCGAACTGGGTTATCCTAAATTTTATGGCGCATCAAATCCGTTTGATTTTATGGAGATGATATCGCTGCAGGGCAAAACCAACTTCTTTGAAAAACGTGTTGGCGACTATCAAAAAAGCGGCGTACTGAATACTGGTACCGACAGCAAATCGTTCTCATTAGACGAGGACTTTTAATACCCGGCTACCCAACAACCTGAAACCAAACCATACACACATATCGAAATTAAATTAACAGAAACAATCACGTTCCGGTAAGGGAACAAAAAGAGGGGGACACAACATGTACGTAATTAAAAGAGACGGTAAAAAAGAATCCGTAAAATTTGACAAGATCACCGCACGCATCGAGAAACTGTGCTATGGTTTTCCACCGTTGGTTGACCCGATCGACGTGGCCAAAAAAGTTATTGAAGGTTTGTTTGACGGCGTAACCACGTCTGAACTGGATAACCTGGCGGCAGAAACAGCAGCCTCGTTAACCACCAAACACCCTGATTATGCTTTGCTGGCGTCGCGCATTGCAGTATCTAATCTGCACAAAAACACCATCAAGTCGTTTTCGGAAACCATGAAGAACCTATATGAATATATAGACCCTAAAAATGGCAAACCGGCATCGTTACTGGCCGATGATGTTTACCAGATCATCCGCGATAATGCTGAGGAACTGGACAGTAGTATTATATACGACCGCGATTTTGGCTTTGATTACTTTGGTTTTAAAACCCTCGAAAAATCATACCTGTTAAAGCTGGACGGTAAAATTGCCGAGCGCCCGCAGCACCTGTTTATGCGCGTATCGGTTGGTATCCATAAAGAAGATATCGAAAGCGCCATCAAAACTTACCACCTGATGAGCGAACGCTGGTTCACCCACGCTACGCCAACCCTGTTTAATGCAGGTACCCCCAAGCCGCAAATGTCATCATGCTTTTTATTAACCATGAAAGATGACAGCATTGACGGCATCTACGATACACTGAAACAAACTGCCAAGATCTCGCAAAGCGCCGGCGGTATAGGCCTAAGTATCCACAATGTGCGTGCAACAGGGTCATACATTAGCGGCACAAATGGCACCAGCAACGGTATTATCCCCATGCTGCGCGTGTTTAACGATACCGCCCGTTATGTAGATCAGGGTGGTGGCAAGCGTAAAGGCGCCTTTGCTATTTACTTAGAGCCATGGCATGCCGATATTTTTGAATTCCTTGACCTGCGTAAAAACCACGGTAAAGAAGAAATGCGTGCCCGCGATCTGTTCTACGCCCTTTGGGTATCCGACCTGTTTATGCAGCGTGTGGAAGCCAACGAGGATTGGAGCCTGTTCTGTCCGCACGAAGCACCGGGATTAGCCGATTGCTGGGGTAAGGAGTTTGAAGACCTGTATACTAAATACGAGAAAGAGGGCCGCGCCCGTAAAACTATTAAGGCGCAGGAATTGTGGTTTGCCGTGTTAGATAGTCAGGTTGAAACCGGTACGCCTTACCTGTTATACAAGGATGCTGCTAACGGTAAATCAAACCAGCAAAACCTGGGTACCATTAAAAGCTCAAACTTATGTACCGAGATCATCGAGTACACATCTGATAAAGAAGTTGCCGTTTGTAACCTGGCATCGTTAGCCTTGCCGCGTTATGTGATCAATGGGGCGTTCGATCATCAAAAACTGTACGAAGTAACCTACCAGGCTACTTTGAACCTGAACAAGATCATCGACAATAATTACTACCCGATTGAAGAGGCCCGTTACTCCAACCTGCGCCACCGCCCGATAGGCTTAGGTGTGCAAGGTTTGGCCGATGCTTTCATCCTGCTGCGTATGCCGTTTGAAAGCGACGAAGCCCGTAAACTGAACAAGGAGATCTTTGAAACGATCTACTTCGCGTCGATGACGGCTTCTAAAGATCTGGCTATTAAGGATGGCGCTTACAAAACCTTTAAAGGTTCCCCATTATCTAAAGGCAAATTCCAGTTCGATCTGTGGAATGTATCGCCTGATAGCGGCCGTTGGGATTGGGAAAACCTGCGTTTAGATGTAATGAACCATGGTGTGCGTAACTCGCTGTTAGTAGCGCCAATGCCAACCGCTTCAACATCACAAATATTAGGTAATAACGAGTGCTTTGAGCCTTATACCTCTAATATATACACCCGCCGTGTATTAAGCGGCGAGTTTGTAATCGTTAACAAACACTTACTGCGCGATTTAGTGAACCGCGGTATTTGGGATGGCGCCATGAAAGATAAGATCATCAGCGCTAACGGTTCAATCCAGGATATTGCCGAGATACCACAGGATATGAAAGACCTGTACAAAACCGTATGGGAAATTAAGATGCGTAACATCATTGATATGGCTGCCGACCGTGGCGCGTATATCTGCCAGTCGCAATCGCTTAACCTGTTCATCAACTCGCCAAACGCATCTAAACTAACTTCGATGCACTTCTATGCCTGGAAGAAAGGCCTGAAAACAGGTATGTACTACCTGCGCACACAAGCAGCATCGCAAGCGGTTAAATTTACCGTAGAAAACCAGGGCGGTAAAAACATGGATCCGGTTATACCAGAATTAGTTGACCAGATTGCCGACGAAATACCAGCCGGGCCAAGCTGCTCAATGGAAGAAGGTTGCGTGACTTGCAGCGCTTAAGTCGAAAGTCTTTAGTCTGAAGTCTAAAGTTAAAATAACGAACGGGCGGGTTGCAAATGCATCCCGCCCGTTCGTTTTATCCCCCCCGTCATTGCGAGGAGCTTCTATCAGCGACGTGGCAATCCCCGGCAAGCAGAGTAGCACAGCTTGCCGGGGATTGCTTCGTTCCTACCCATGACAGATTGAGCGTAGGGTGTCATGGTGAGCTTGTCGAACCATGGCGGGCAGGCCACCGCGCGTACCCTTCGACAGGCTCAGGGTGACATCCCCTCTGTCATCCCCACCAGGGTTTGATAACTCGCGATGACGTGGTGGTTATATGTCATATTTTGATATTATTTTCCATATCACAATAAACTTTCGGACTTTCGGTCTTCCCGACTTTCGGACTAATATGCACAAACACGAGATCATCCATTGCGAACGCTGCCGCGCTACTTTTGAATGTAAAGCCAATTCATTCACCAAGTGCCAGTGCAGTACTGTGCAGTTAACCCTGAACGAGGTGCAGTATGTGAGTGAATTGTATGATGGCTGCCTGTGCGCATCGTGTCTGCTGGAAATACAAAAAGAGTATCGGGTAGAAAACGGCTTAGTATAAGATGTCGGAGTTCCTTTTACAGATATCCTGCGAATTTGACGACACCTACTCGGTGCTGATTGAAGATGACGGCCGTGTAGCCTACGCCTATCTGCTGGAATATGGTGATGTTATTGGCGATGTATGGCTCTATAATCAAGACGAAGCGCCCCGCAATAGCAACTGGGCCATGCAGTCAACGCCCTATCTTAACCCGATAGAATACCTAAATGCTGATGCCAGAATATCTCCTATTAAAAACGAAAGTGAGATCAGATGCGAATGGACAGAATCGCCTAATGATAGCCTGATAGAGGTGGGTATCTCCATCCGCGGTAAATTTATTGCCAGTATTACATCAGGATCAAAACCAGGCTGGTCGGTTTTGGTGGTGAAGGATGGGCCGCTGGCTTTGGTGTATTAGCCGATACGAAATCTAATGCAATCGCTCGGCTCCAGCCGAGTGATGATTATTTCCCGGCCTCCGGCCGCTGTGAACTATGAAATCAGGTTATTTACACCGGCCAGAGGCCGGACAATAGCGGTCACTCGGCTGGAGCCGAGTGACTGCAAGGAGCATGTCATTTCGAACGATAGTGAGAAATCTTATAAAAGCGATAAGGCTGCACGTAGAAGATTTCTCTTTCGCCCCACTTCACATTCTCTCCCCAGCTCTATCGAATGACAAAATGGTAATACCTTTCGTACTATTTATACTGCTCCACCACCTGTTTTAATTGCGCCGCCTGCACTACCCCGCTTTGACGCCATTTAATCTGCTCATCTTTAAACAGTATCAGCGTTGGCACACCCTGCACGTTATAAGCGCTGGCTGCCGCGGGGTTTTTGTCTACATCAACTTTAATGATCTTCACGCCATTGCCTACCATATCCTTCAATTGCTTTAGGATAAGGGCCATCATTTTACATGGGCCGCACCACTCGGCCGAGAAGTCGATCAGTACGGGTTTGTCGGATTTTATCAGATCAGCGAACGTTGCCATAATTGGGTTATTTGTTAGGTTAACAATTGTGAACGGGGATAGTTTGACTCACCCCGACGTTGCTCCGCTCGTCGGCCCTCTCTTCGCTGCGCGGAAAGAGGGCAGGAGGTGTATCCAATAAGCACGTACCCTCTTTCCGCCAAAGGCGAAGAGAGTGTGGTCCAGCGAAGCGTAGACCGGTGAGTCACCGCGGGTCCAAAGGTTCCAGCGGGTTAATTTGCAGGGCATCCAAAACGGGATACAGCTCCAGCGTGTTGTCATCAACTCGTTTACCTACTTTGTAGGGTACATATTTCAACTCCCGGATACAGCGTTCGGCCATAGCCGTTGCTGTCGATTCGATATGGCTTTTGCTGCTTACGGTTAAAAAAGGTTTTTCAGCCGGCATGCCGTAATGATAGATGAGGCGTACCCCGTTGCGTACATTAGTAGTGGTGTGGCGGGCCTGGGGCTCGCATATAACGGCGTTGGCGGGTACATGCAGGTTATTCACCAGGAATTTCTTCATTTCCAAAGCTTCGCAGTATTTGGTTTTATAAGGATGCGCCATCCCGCCCGATACGATAATGAATGGCGCTAAGCCTGCAAAATACCTGCTGGCACCCATACGGCAGCGCAGCATACCGGTAGCACTGATGGAAGTATTTAAATCGCCGGGGCCTGCACCCAAGATCAGGATAGCGGGGTATTTGTATTTGCTCCAATTGGTTTGTTTGATGTTTTGCAGGGCGGCTTTGTTAATGCCGGCAGTCAATGGCTCAAAGTTGGCGGCATCGTGCCGGCCATTTATTTCCATGGCTTGCAGGGCGTAAGTCAGCACCGGTTCAAAAAAAAGTTTGCTGGTTTTACATTCATCTATCATAACCGACGCGGCATCAAATAATACGCTGGTGTAAGATTTAGCTTTGACATTAAAGCTGATAGAATCTATATCCGCATAGCGCGGCTTTTTACCATCGGCATAAACGCTGATGGCATAGTTTACCCCTTCGGCATCCTGCTCCCAGGCTTTTACCAATTGCTGTTGGGGCGATAATTCTTTATTTAAAATGTATGATCCGGAGGGGATCAGGTCGGTTTTTACCAGTAAGCCTAAGGCATTACCGGGCTGGTATAGCTTTGCCAGTTTATCGCTTACTGATTTTATCTCATCTGGGCTGAATTTCAACTGAACGGTATAACATAAAGCATCCTTACAATTAAGCGAAGCCTTTAACGCATCCACTTTTGTGGCTGCGAGTTTGGCCAGGTCGGGGTCGGCTTCCAATAGCTTTTTTACCGCAATATTGGTTTGCAGCAAGGTAAGCAGGTAGTAGTTTTTTGATTGTACAAAATTATTACCCTTTAATTTATAAAAACGGTTGACTTGCTGAGCCTCGGCTTGTAGTTGGAAAATGGCGCCAAAAATCAGCGCAAGCAGAAATATTTTTTTGAAATACATAAGCAAATGGGTAGATGTGCGTATGTGAAGATAGGGATAATGTGCAAATGTGCATATATGCAGATGTGCAAATGATGAAATTTACTGCGTTCAAAATCAAATGTACACATACGCACATTTGCATATATGCACATTCAAAAATTAACTATTCTTCACCACAATGCTTTCTACCACGTTGGTTACGTGTTCGCATTTATCGGTGGTGGTTTCAAGGGCCAGCAGAATTTCGTTAAACTTAATCAGTTCAATAGCGTTAGGTTCATCAACCAGCAGGGCGGCAACAGCTTTGTTGTACACCTTATCGGCATAATGTTCCAGCGCTTTTATATTGTTAACAGAGTCGGTAATAGCCTGGGTGCCTTTAATGTTGCCTAACAGCTTCACGCATTTTTCTAATTCGGCGCAGGTTTTTACAATCAGACCGGCTAATTCTTTAATAGGCGGCGTAATACTGGTTGGCTGATACAGGTTAATCCTGCGCGATGAAATATTGATATAACCGGCAACGGTATCAATGGCTTTTACCAAATCGCACATATCACTGCGCTCAAACGGCGAAATAAAGGCCTTGCCCGAATCGGTAAAAACCTGGTGGGTAATTTCCTGGCTCTTGGCCCTCAGTCGGTTAATGGTATTGTATTGTGGTTTTTGCTCGTCGTCTGTAGTAATGGCCTCTAACAGTAGCTTGGCCATGGTACTAACATTTTCGGTCGCCTGGTTAAAGTGCGAGAAAAAAATCTCGTTGTAATTGGGGAATGCTGATTTAAACAGGCTTGATTGCATGCGGTTGAATTTGTCCCAACAAAGCTAAACTACTAATGTTAAGTTTATGTTAAGTTTATTTTTACGCTAAGGTTGACAAAATAGTTTTAACTATGTTCTGTTTAGTGTCACAATTCCATTCACACTAAAATTTATACCTTTATCACTGTATGTTAACCCTTAAAGTAGCCGACCTATCGCCCATGGAACTGCAGAATTACCTGCAATATGCCATAGCGCCGCGCCCAATTGCTTTGGCCAGTACCATAGATAAAAACGGTAATGTGAACCTGAGCCCCTTCAGCTTTTTTAATATGTTTAGCACTAATCCGCCGATATGTATTATTTCACCATCGCGGAGGGTGCGGGATAATACCACTAAACACAGCCTGGAAAATCTGCTGGAAGTGCGCGAACTGGTGATCAATGTCGTTACCTATAATATGGTACAGCAAACATCGCTGAGCAGCGTAGAATATGCACAGGGGGTAAATGAGTTTATAAAAGCCGGTTTTACCGAATTGCCATCCGAAATGGTGAAGCCGCCACGCGTGGCCGAATCGCCGGTGCAGTTTGAGTGTGTGGTGAACGATATCATCAGCCTGGGGGATGGCCCGGGCGCGGGGAACCTCATCATTGCCGAGATCAAGCTGATGCACATTAACGAGGCTGTTTTAGGCGCCGACGGTAAAATAGACCAAACCAAAATGGACCAGGTGGCCCGCCTTGGCGGCGATTGGTATTGCCGTGTAACTACCGATAACCTGTTTATGGTTGAAAAGCCTAACCGGCACATTGGTATTGGTGTAGATGCGCTGCCTTATCACGTACGGAATTCAACCGTATTAAGCGGGAATGATTTAGGTAGATTAGGTAACCTCACCGTGCTGCCTTCGGATGATGAAGTAGAGCAATTTGCCCAAACAGATGAAGTAAAAGAAATTCTGGATGCTACCATCGGCGATAGCCATACACGCGAATTGCAGTTGCATTTAAAGGCTAAGAGTTTGTTGGGAGAGGATAGGGTAGAGGATGCTTTGAAGGTGTTGATGGTAGATTAACCGTTTGGAGTATATGAACGTCAGTCCGCTCAATTGTCGCGGAGGGCTGTTACTTTTTTCTTGATAAAAAAGTAACCAAAAACTAAGCGATAGCGACCTCATGAACGCCTATTAAAATAATAATATGTGAATAAATCAAGACAGCGGAAATGCTTCCTTTGCCGCACATTGCCGTTGCCCGCATCATGCAAAACCACGGTACGCAAGAATTTGCCGCTGACCGCACATTTCCTACGCTTCAGGCAAATCCGCTTCCCTTTTCCACCCACATGCCAGCATCGTTTTGCCTGATCTTTCCGGAAGCCGTACCGCTGTCGGGAATAAAAAGGACAACAACTCCAATCGGCCGAAGGCCGATTGGAGTTGTTGCTACTGCCGCACCAAGCCCTTAATAACCGTCCTAAATGCGGCATCGGGAATCTTCGGGTACCACTGTCCTTGCCAAAGCACAAACTGTTCGTAGAAGATAACCAAGCCGCGGTTTTTTTCTTTGGTTACTTTCTTTTTTGCGAAAAAAGAAAGTAACATCCACTGACTTGCATTAACTGATTTACTAAGCCTAATGAAATACCAAACCAACAAATAGCACAAACAAAAAAGAGGCACAAGTATGTGCCTCTACAATATTATTCTAAAACCCTCGCCTTGCGCCACGGCTAAAGCGCCACGCGGTCGGGGAGGGTTGGGAGGGTTTTACTCAAACCACCTCATCACCTCTTCCTTAGTTGGCATGGTGATATCCAGTTTCAATTTTTTACGCATGCCGCCAAGGTCGTTAAATACTTTGTTGGGGTTGGCGGCTTTTAGTTCTTCAACGGTGTTGAAGCCCATTTTATTTAATACCGGCACCCATTCGGCAGATACACCGACGGCAATAAAATCATCGGCTGTGGCTACTTTAGCTTTCTTTTCGGCACGCATTTGCGGGAAGAACAATACTTCCTGGATAGTGCTCTGATTGGTCATCAGCATCACCAAACGGTCTATCCCGATACCCAGGCCCGATGTTGGCGGCATCCCGTATTCCAGGGCACGCAGAAAGTCTTCGTCCATAGCCATGGCTTCCTCATCACCTCTGCCAGCTAATAATAACTGATCTTCCAAACGCTCGCGCTGATCAATCGGGTCGTTCAACTCCGAGTAGGCGTTGGCTATTTCCTTACCGTTCACAAACAGTTCGAAACGCTCAACCAGGCCATCCTTAGTACGGTGTTTTTTGGCCAGCGGGGTCATTTCAATAGGGTAATCGGTAATATAAGTAGGCTGGATTAAATTAGCCTCTACCTTAACGCTGAAGATCTCGTCGATCAGTTTGCCTTTACCCATCGTGGTATCTACCTCAATAGCCAGATCGCGGCAGGTTTGGCGCAAAGCGGCTTCGTCCATGGCCGATACATCTATCCCGGTATATTTCAGGATAGAATCATACATCGACAATTTAGTATACGGACCGGCAAAGTTGATCTCGTTGGCGCCCACCTGTACCACCGGTACGCCGTGAACGGCACGGGCCACCTTTTCCAAACATTCCTCTACCATGGCCATCATCCAGATATAATCTTTATAGGCCACATATATTTCCATAGCGGTAAACTCGGGGTTATGTGTGCGGTCCATGCCCTCGTTACGAAACATTTTGCCAAACTCATAAACGCCGTCGAAACCGGCAACTATTAATCTTTTCAGGTACAACTCGTTGGCAATACGCAGGTAAAGCTGCATATCCAAAGTATTGTGGTGCGTAATAAACGGACGCGCCGCGGCGCCGCCATGTACGGCTTGTAGTATCGGTGTTTCCACCTCCATCCAGCCCTGATCGTTAAAATAACCGCGCATAGCGCTAATCACTTTTGATCGGTTGATGAAGATCTGCTTAAACCCGGGGTTAACCGTTAAATCCACATAGCGCTGGCGGTAACGCATTTCGGGGTCGGTAAACCCGTCGAAGGTATTGCCATCATCATCACGCTTCACCACCGGCAAAGGTTTCAAGGATTTTGACAAGATGGTCAGTTCCTGTGTATGTACCGACAGTTCGCCGGTTTGGGTTAAAAACGCGAAGCCTTTAACGCCCACATAATCGCCGATATCCAGCAGTTTTTTAAATACCGTATTGTATAAGGTTTTATCCTCATCCGGGCAAACGTCGTCGCGTTTCAGGTAAACCTGTAAACGGCCGCTGCTATCCTGCAATTCAAAAAATGAGGCGCTGCCCATAATCCGGCGGCCCATAATACGGCCGGCAATTACTACCTCTTTATATTCGTCGGGTTTGCTTTCGAAGTTATCCTTAATGTCCTGGGTTAGGTTAGTTACCTTAAATTCTTCGGCCGGGTAGGGGTTGATGCCTAAGGCACGCAAAGCCTGTAACGATTCGCGACGGATAATTTCCTGTTCGGATAGGGCAATACTCATTGTTGTTGTGGGTATATTATTAAAAGGTGCAAAAATAGGGAATTTTGGCGAGTTTGTTTAACCAATATGTGATTGCCGGGTACAAAGCGCCGGGTTAACAGGCCGGGCAGCCGGTAATTTAATGGTAAAGCGCCCCATTATTAATAATCATATCCGCTAATGATTGCCGGCGCTATGAAATGTGCTAAGGTTTATTATTTTTACCTCACAAATATAAACCCTACCTGTTATACATTTATGATAACCGTTAAAAACCACACCGAATTTGAGGCTTACCTGGGTAAGGAGATCGGCACATCCGGCTGGCATACCATTACCCAGCAGCAGATTGATCAGTTTGCCGAGGCTACTATCGACCATCAATGGATCCACACCGACCCTGAAAGATGCGCAATCGAAAGCCCTTTTAAGGCAACCATTGCGCATGGTTATTTAACGGTTTCGCTGCTGCCTTATTTTTGGCACCAGATAGCCGATGTGCAGAATTTAAAAATGCAGATCAATTACAGTATCGAAAACATCCGTTTTGCGCAGGCCGTGCCGGTTAACAGCCAGGTGAGGCTTATTGCTAAACTAAATGCCATTGTTAATTTACGGGGCATTACCAAAGCAACCATTGGCGTAACTATGGAAATTGACGGCGAGAAAAAACCCGCCTATACCGGCGAAGTAGTGTTTCTGTACCACTTTAACGGCTAATTTTCCTGCCGGTTTATACCACTGGGATGCGATAAGTGGCAACGCGAATAATTGATTAATTATCAGTATTTTACGAAATGAAAAAACTGGTGCTTGTTTCTTTATTCGCAGTTTCTATATTAGTAGTAAAAGCACAACCCTATCTTGATTTGGCCAATGTAAAATACTATAGCAGCCCGGGCGGCAAGATCAATACGCCCGGTGCGCCTAACTATTCCATGACCTATTTTACAGCGGGCGTTAACCTGCCCGTCCGCTCGGCCAATTTAAAGAACGTATTTATTGCCAGCCCATTTTTTGAACAATGGAGCTTCAGTTACGACCAAAGCGGTGTGCCGGATACACATTACTCGTCTATGGCTTTGCCCTTAAGCTTTGTTCATGCTTATACTCCAAAATTTAAAATGCTTTATTCGTTTATACCGCGGGTAAATTATCAAAATATCAACTCGGGGGGCATTGCGCAGTTAGGTGGCGCGGCTTTAGCCACCTACCAGGCTAAGCCATTATTAGCCTATAAACTGGGCTTGTATTATAATAAAGAGTTTTTCGGCAACTTTTTTGTGCCGCTGGTTGGGATCGACTGGCGCATCAGTCCGCGTAATAAGTTATTTGGCGTATTGCCCGGAAACCTGACCTACGAGCATAAAGTTAACCCTAAATTTTATTATGGTTTGGTTTTCGCTTCGTTTACCAGTTCGTATCGCCAACCCGGTAATTCCTATCTTAGGATAAATGAATATGAGCCGGGCCTTTTCGGCGACTTTTACATCGCAAAAAGCCTGATATTTAATGCCGAGATAGGCCACACCGTTTCCCGCAAAATACGGGTCGGGCAAATCGGTGGCAATGCCATAAACCTGGGTATGCAAAATAATTATTACTTTAAATTAGGCATGGCTTATCGCCTGCGTTTTGATACGGATAAATAAGCGATAATCACCAAAGCAGCCCTATCTTCACAAAAAAGCACCCTGCTTGTAACGTTTCCATTACATTTTTCGTCTATGATTTTAATTTGCTGAAAACGGCGGTGGTACCCCCGCCCGTTATCGGCAATTGATACACTATTTTATTCAAAAAAAACGGCGGGATGCCGTCTTAATTCTTTAACACAATGAAAAACAAATTTTTAACCTTAATCGCAATTAGTACTTTATCATTAGCCGCGTGTAAAAACGATGTTTCTATTATCCCGATTGACGGCGGCAAAAACAATGCAACTTATCAACCTTTCACCCGCGACTCGAAATGGGAATACCGTACCGAAGTAGAAATACCCGGCACCAACCAAACCGAAGTGGAAAACAGTGTGATTACCATGACGCAGATGCTTTACCAAATGGATAATAAAACTTATCACCAGGCAAAATCTGTTACCGGCACCGAGCAAATCAACGTATTTTACGGCCTGAACGATAAAATTTACAGCATCCGCCAAACCGACGAAGAAACCGGCATTGACCTGGATATCCCATATTTAAAAGATGGAGCTGCAGCCGGCACTAATTGGATAACCCCGGTGAATACTACCGGCAGCTCTATGCAAATCCAATTAAAAACCACTATACTGGAGGTAGGCATCAGCAAAACTATACAAGGTAAAACCTATAATAATGTGGCACGCAGCCAGGTTGAGGTGCAGTATAAGGTTAATAATGTATTTCAAACCGGCTTTACCTTTAAATTTTACGTAGCTAAAGGTATTGGTATGATAGCCATTTACAGCACTACCCCCGCAGGCGATCTTTCTATATCCGAACTGACCAGCTATACGATTAAGTAAAACATTTTCAGTACCCGGGCCGGCGTGTTTTTGGTGCCGGTCCGGGCTGTTAAATGGTTATTTACCGGTTAAACGGAAACTCATTTACCCAATGGAAACCGCGGCGCATGAGCAAAAATTTCTTTTCGTTATAACGTTTTAGTGTGGCGCTCATATCGCCATTAGGGCCTTTGCCGGTCATTTGCAATATACTATCCTTAGATAGGTTGTAGTTAAAAACATATTTGCGGGTAGTATCCTTAAACGAACCGATGGTAATCTGCTTTTTAACCGTATCGGTTTTAAAGCTGTAGCTGCGGGTACTGTCGTTCATGGTGGTTATTTTTACCGAGCCAAAGCCATTAATAATGATCCTGCGCCAGCGGGTAGTATCGGTCAACAGCAGTGGTAAAGTGTCCTTGCCTTGCACAAAAGTTTTGGTGTTAAATAAGCCATACAATACTGGGCGTTTGGCATCGTCGCCATATTGCATGCTTGCCATTACGCTACTGCCTGTACTCAATACCACATAGGCAATCAGCAGGTATTTGGTGGCGATCAGCGTAATGTTTTTCCATCGTTTTTGAAAACGCCGCGGGGTAAGAATAGCTGGTTCGGCAGTTTGATTCAGGAAAAAGAATTTGATGATCCGGTTTAGGTCTTTCAGTAAAATAAAGATCACCATCAGCAACAAACTGCTTGATACAATCTTCACCGGCACGTCAAAACAATAGTTTATGGCTACAATATTAGCTATCACGGTAAATCCTATCACAGCGCCGATGAGTGTAGTTTTGCGGAATAACAACAATACACCACAAGCCAGTTCGGCAATGCCGGTAAAGTAATTATAGGCTTTGGAGTATCCCATAAACGTCCAGGCCAAACCCATGGGCGATGAATCACCATAAGCTTCCAACAACCGCCCAGGCCCGGGCAACGGGAATTGCAGCTTGATTACCTTGTATGCACCATAACCAATCATTGTAAAGCCTACATAAAAGCGCAATACTACCAGCAGCCAATAGTACAACCTATCGTAACTCATGGGTTTGGTGTTTACTAACGACCATATAGTGGCACCAACGAGGGATATGACAGTTATCAGCAATATCACTACCCAGTTATAAGTAGTATCGCCGCTGCCATTGGTAAACGCGGTGATGGGTTGCGCCAGGTGCAGGATATGCGCCCCGCCCCATACCACCAGCTTTTGTACCGGTATAAGATAAACGGATTCATAATTGCTGAGCAGCGGCACCGCGCCGTTGGGGTTGCAAAGTATAAAGAATACAAAAAATAACAGCGAAAAACGGAAGCCCCATTTTTGGGCCGGCGACCAGGGTTGGGTCAGGGTGTTGGTTGCAGTCACGGGCAGTGTTGGTTTATTGTGATGCTCTAAAATAAGATTAATTTGTTAATCCCTGATCATCAGTAAAATAAACTCATTAAAATTTTACCCATAACAGATGATATTGTGTCCCGCTTTATTTATTAGAATGTTAACTTTGGCAAATTAAAAAATACTTCTGCTATGCAATATGATGTTATCGTTATAGGTTCTGGTCCGGGTGGATATGTAGCCGCTATACGTTGCGCCCAGTTGGGTTTAAAAACTGCCATTGTTGAAAAATACAATACCCTGGGTGGTACCTGCTTAAATGTGGGCTGTATCCCAAGCAAGGCTTTGTTAGATTCGTCCGAACATTACCATAACGCCGCCCATGCCTTTGAAGACCATGGCATTAAACTGAAAGACCTGAAATTTGATTTCGGCCGGATGATCAAACGCAAGCAGGAAGTGGTTGATGCCAATACCAGCGGCATTACCTACCTGATGAAGAAAAACAAAATTGACGTACACACAGGCGTGGGTTCGTTTACAGATAAAAATACCATTGTAGTTAGAAAAGCGGATGGCACATCGGCCGAGATTACGGCTACCAACGTGATCATTGCTACCGGCTCAAAGCCATCGAGCCTGCCGTTCCTGAAAATCGACAAAAAACGCATCATTACTTCAACCGAAGCTTTAACCTTAACCGAAGTACCTAAGCATTTGGTACTGATTGGCGGTGGCGTTATCGGCCTTGAATTAGGCTCGGTTTACGCGCGTTTAGGTGCTAAGGTATCGGTTATTGAATATATGGACGGTATTATCCCTACTATGGATAAAGGTTTGGGCAAGGAGCTGCAAAAGGTACTGACCAAGTTGGGCATGGACTTTTACCTGGGCCACAAAGTAACCGGCGCTACCGTAAAAGGTAAAGAAGTGACCGTTACTTTTGATACCCCTAAAGGTGAAAAAGGCGAACTGAAAGGCGATTACTGCCTGGTAGCTGTTGGCCGGATTGCTTATACCGATGGTTTAGGTTTAGAGAACATTGGCCTAACCGTTGAAGAACGCGGCCGCAAAATTACTGTTAATGATCACCTGGAAACCAGCGTTAAAGGCGTTTATGCCATCGGCGATGTAATTAAAGGTGCCATGCTGGCCCACAAAGCCGAAGACGAAGGTACTTTAGTGGCCGAGCAAATTGCCGGGCAAAAACCACATATTAACTATAACCTGATACCGGGCGTAGTTTATACCTGGCCCGAAGTTGCCAGCGTAGGCCAAACCGAAGAACAACTGAAAGCAGCGGGCATTAGCTACAAAGCGGGCCAATTCCCGTTTAAAGCCAGCGGCCGTGCCCGTGCCAGCGGCGATTTGGATGGCTTTGTAAAAGTTTTAGCTGATACCACCACCGATGAAATTTTAGGCGTACACATGATCGGTCCGCGCGCGGCCGATATGATTGCCGAGGCGGTTATAGCGATGGAATTCCGTGCCAGTGCCGAGGATGTAACCCGTGCCAGCCATGCCCACCCTACGTATACAGAAGCGATGAGGGAAGCTTGTTTAGCGGCTACGGATAAAAGGCCTATACATATTTAATATTGCCAGGATTTCACCGGTTAAATGGTGATTTCATCGATTTATCATACGAAACGCCTGGCATAGCCAGGCGTTTCGTGGTTAGATCATAACACCCGTCATGTTAGGGCCGCCACAATATTTATGGCCATTTTAACCATTCATCTTACATATCATACCATTCAGCTAAAATCTGTTGTTGCATCACTTAGTGCGCCCTATTTTTACATCATATTTAAGGTAAAAAACTTAAAAGGCCTGTAACATTTCAGCAAAAACATACTCTTATTACCAAATTAATCACAAATGAAACGTATAATTTTACTTTTAGCAATATTCTGCTCTGTACTATCAGCCAAGGCGCAATTCGGCGGCGGCGGCTCAACCATTACCGGTAAAATATCGGGTACGGTGGTAGATTCCATTTCAAAAAAACCGCTTGATTATGCCACAGTAAGCATTTTCCGCAGTGGCGGCAAAGCCCCTATTAACGGTGTATTGACCGACGAAAAAGGCAGTTTTAAATTAAATAACATGCCTCCCGGTAAGTACAAAATTACGGTAACCTTTATTGGCTACCCGTCAAAAACCTTCGACCCAGTTGAAACTACCTTATCAAAACCCGATAACAACATGGGTACCATTATCCTGGCACCCAGTGCAAAATCGTTAAGCCAGGTTAATGTAGTGGGCGAGAAAGCGATCATCGAAACCAAAATTGACAAGATCGTTTATAATGCCGAAAAAGACCTGACCGCGCAAGGCGGCAACGCTACCGACGTATTGCGTAAAGTACCGCTGGTTGCTGTTGATATTAACGGCGGCGTATCCCTGCGCGGCGATCAGAATGTGAAAGTGCTGATCAATGGTAAACCATCGGGAGCCATGTCAAACAACCTGGCCGATGTGCTGCGTTCGTTCCCTGCCGATCAGATCAAAAGCATCGAGGTAATTACTTCGCCATCGGCTAAATACGATGCGGAAGGTACTGCCGGTATCATAAACATTATTACCAAAAGCAAAAACATTTCGGGTGTTAGCGGCGCTATCAGCGGCGGTATCGGTACCCGTCAAAACAATGGTAACGCCAACTTAAATATCAAGCAAAACCGTTTAAGCGTTACCGGCAATTTTGGCGGCAATTTTACCTGGCCACAGGTAACACCAACCATCTTCCATAGCTATAACGATTCGTTACTGATCACTAATGATCAAACTTCGTCGCGCAGGATCAAGCGTTATGCTTATACCGGCTCGGGCGAGGTTAACTATGATTTTAATAATTATAACGCCATCCATTCATCCATCAGGTTTAACCAGGGTGGTTTTAAAACAGATGGTACAACCAATTACAGCACAATTACCCCAACACAAAACTTAGCCTACAGCGCCATTAACAATACCAAAACAGTATTTGGCGGTTTTGACTGGATTGCTGATTATACCCACAAATTTAAGCAGGAAGGCCATGAGCTGGTTTTTAGCGGCGAATGGAGCCACAGCAAAACAGATGTAGATTATAACAACGTTTTTTCGGCTGTAAACGCCAGCCAGTTAGCTAAAAACGGTGGCTTAAATAACGAGTACACCGCCCAGATTGATTATACCCTGCCTATCAGCAAAAAAGTAAAAATGGAGTCGGGTGCTAAAACCATATCCAGGATCATCAGCAGTAATTCTGATTTCTCTACCAAAACCGCCTCGCAGACGGAGTATGTATATAACCCGGCTATATCAAACGTATACGATTATAACCAACACGTTTATGCCGGCTATAGCGTATTTAGCTTTACCCTGCCTAAAAGCTGGAGTATGCAAACAGGTGTACGTGTAGAGAATACGCAGATAGATGGTAAATCAGCCAATACCAACCTGGGCTTGCAGCCGTTTGATAACAGCTATACTACTTTTGTACCCAGCTTTGCTTTATCAAAACAGTTTGGCGGTACACAAACCTTTAAATTAAGCTACAGCAAAAGGATCCAACGCCCAAGCCTGCAGTTTTTAAACCCGTTTGTTAATCAAAGCAACCCGCAAAACATAACAAAGGGTAACCCTAACTTATCGCCTGAAACTGCACAAACTGTCGAACTGAATTATTCAACTTATATTGGCTCATCGGTTATTAATGCTTCTGTATACTACAAACGCACCAATAATATTATTGAAAGTATTGTATCATCCGGACAGGTTAATACCACTACCTACGCTAATATCGGGACTAATAACTCGGTAGGCGCCAGCTTCTTTGGGTCGGTAACACCTATTAAGCCATTAACTTTCCGCGCCAGTGCAAACGTTTATACCTATAACGGTAGTGCCAACTCGGCTTTTGCATCGGTACAATCAAGCAGTGGCAGCTATTTACAATACAATGTTTTTGGCAGTGGCGCATTAACTTTAAGCGGTGGTTTTACTGCCGAAACTTTTGCTATCCTGAATTCGCCTACACGTACCATACAAGGTAAAAATCCCTCGTTTGGCTTTATCGGCTTTGGTGTGCGTAAAGAGATCATGAAAAAGAAAGCGTCTATCGGTCTTAATACCTTATCGCCGTTTAAAAACGCTATCGACTTTGACCAGCAGATCACCAGCAGGCATTTTGTACAAACCAGCCATACCGCGTTCCCATTCCGCTCGGTTGGTTTAACGTTTAGCTACAACTTTGGTAAGGTTACCTTTAAACAGGATAACCCACTGGCCCCTAAAAAGAACGGCCTGAACGACGACTTAAAACAAGGCGACCAAAATAATGGTGGCAATAGCGGCGGCGGCCGTTAAGGTTTAAAAATTATATTACCAGGGGCCCCCGCATTTGCGGGGGCTTTTTTTGTTATACGTGCGGTCTTTGGTATGCAGGGAGCAAAAGTCTTACGCGATGCTTATCGCACATATAAGTTTTCTCCTCACGCTATCATACAGGCCCTCCCCGGTTTGTTCGAAACGACATTCTGGTATCTGTCCGACCTCCATTAAATATTATTTACAAAAAAGTGCAACGGGGTGTAACCTGATTAAAAATCATGTGGTCATAGCTGATATAACATAACAATTGAATATAAAAATTAACCAATTAAAAAATTAATACAATGGAACACGCAGAAATGTTAATCCCTATTTTCGTATCACTGGGATTGTTTGCCATGATTTTTGGCATCGTTTATTTACACAACAGGGAAAGAATGGCTATGATTGAGCGCGGTATGGACCCACGGGCTTATAAGATACAACCCGCTCCCTACAAGAATTTAAAATGGGGTTTATTACTCATTGGCGCGGGCCTGGGCTTATTTTTAGCCTTTCTGCTGGACCGGACGCTGTTTAACAATGTTGGCGAAGACAACCCGGCTATCTACTTCTCATTAATTGCCATATTTGGCGGCGCTGGCCTGGTACTTTCTTACCGTATAGAGAAAAAAGAAATACTGGATAAAGGCGTTTAAATCATAAATCCGACCAATTATATATAGAAAAGGCTTCGCGGGATACCGGGAAGCCTTTTTGTTGTAATGAGCCATTCGACAAATTTGTTTACTCCGATAGGAGTATAAGCTTTGTAGGAAATGTCTAATTCATCTTTTCGCGCTCCGCAGGTGCGCAACTTCATGTGCTGCACCTACGGAGCAGGTCCGTTTCTTGCTTGTTTTCTACAAAGCTTTAACCTCTCCGAGGTTTGCCTTGCTTTACTGATAGTACCTTGCCGGCATCCCGGTAAATCACCAAATTAGTTACGCCCGCAACACCAGTTTACCAAACTGCGATGAACTGCCCATTTTGTCGATAGCCTGCTTAGCATCTGCCAGGGCAAAAACTTCGTCAATTACCGGGACGATCTGATGTTCGGCTATAAAAGCCAGCATGGCGGTAAAATCTTCCTGGGTACCCATAGTGGTGCCTATCAGCTGCAACTGCTTCCAAAATATTTTGCGGCCATTTAAAGGCGGGGTATCGCCCATGGTAGCGCCAAAAGTAACAATCCGCGCGCCGGGGTTACACAGATCGGGGATCTTGCCAAAGCTTTCGCCCAATACGCTGTCAATCACCACGTCAAAGCCACCAGCTAACTGATGCAGTTGTTCGGCCCAGTCCTGCGCTTTATAGTTTACACCCGCGCTGGCGCCTAATAAACGGGCTTGCTCTATCTTTTCGCCCGTGCCCGATGTTACAAAAACCTGGCAGCCCGCCGCTACGGCATATTGCAGCACAGAGGTGCCCGTACCGCTGCCTACGCCAACTATCAATACCTTGTCGCCCTTTTTAGCCCTTCCCTTGACAAACAATGCGCGGAAAGCCGTTAAACCCGCTAATGGCAATGCCGCGGCCTGCTCCCAGTTTAAGTGGGCCGGTTTGGCGCGCAGGTATTGTGTTTCGGTTTTTACGTACTCGGCAAAGGTGCCATCATCGGGCAGGCCTAATATTTTAAAATCCTTGCCCTGGAAATCCGGCGAATCGCCCCAGTTGTTGGATGGATTAATGATCACTTCCTTGCCGATCCAGTGCTTGTCGGTATCGCTGCCCACTTCGGTTACCACGCCCGATCCATCCGCACCTAATATAGTTGGGTACTTAATGCCGGCATATTTGTTAATGGTGATCCAGTAATCGCGGCGGTTTAGCGCGGCGGCTTTTATTTGTACCAATACTTCGCCCGCCTGCAAGGTGGGTTTGGGTACATCTTTGTATACCACCGGGTTTTCTTTCGATTCAAGAACTATTGCTTTCATATTGATCTCCTAAATACTTTCCCGAACGAGCTGTTTAAATAGTTTAAACAGTATTCTGTAATGACGTATTACGGGCAGCAAGCCTTATACCACAATATTTACAATCCGGCCTTTTACTACAATTACTTTTTTAATAGTGGCGCCGGCCAGGTATTTCTTCACATCTTCATGTTCGCGGATGTAGGCCTCAACAGCGGCCTGGTCCATGCTTAAGGAGATGTTGATATTAGTTTTGGTTTTCCCGTTGATAGATATCGGGTACGAAAACTCATCCTCAACCATATAAGCCGAATTGTATTTTGGATAGGCGGTGTAGGATAAAGTACCTGCGGGATTGCCTAACAGTGTCCACAATTCTTCGCAAATGTGCGGGGCGTAGGGCGATAATACCACCACCAAATCCTGCAGGATGGCACGTTTGTTGCACTTCAGATCGGTTAACTCGTTAACGGCTATCATAAAGCTGGATACCGAAGTGTTGAACGAGAAACGTTCCACATCTTCCTCAACCTTGCGGATGATTTTATGCAACGATTTTAATTCGGCTTTGCTTGGTTCGGCATCCGATACGTTAAAGGTCCAGTCGGCCGTGTGGAACAAACGCCAAAACTTACGCAGGAATTTAAACACACCTTCAATACCGTTAGTATTCCACGGCTTGCTTTGCTCCAGCGGACCAAGGAACATCTCGTACATGCGCAGGGTATCGGCACCGTAACGCCCCATCAAATCATCGGGGTTAACCACGTTGAATTTTGATTTGGACATTTTTTCAACTTCAACACCGCAAACGTATTTGCCGTTATCTAAGATGAATTCGGCATCGGCATATTCTGGACGCCATTCTTTAAACTTAGCGATATTCAGAATATCATTATCAACTATGTTTACATCAACATGGAAACCATGAACTGATACAGACGATAAAGACCCCTTGATATTAATAGCGGGGGCTAACGTTCTTATAACATCAGCAATCGCCGGTAAACTCAAATTTTTTCCTATTGTTCTTGAATTAAATTCGTCGAATATTCCTTTTGATAAATAATATATTGACTTAGTATCGTCTTTGTATTCAATTATCACCCGATAAACAAAATTACTGCGCCCCTGTATCATCCCCTGGTTAATCAGCTTTTTGAAAGGCTCTTCCTCAATCACCAGGTCAAGGTCTTTCATAAACTTATTCCAAAAACGGCTGTATAGTAAGTGACCGGTAGCATGCTCGCTGCCGCCAATGTATAAGTCCACATCTTTCCAGTAAGCGATAGCTTCTTTAGATGCAAACTCCTGATCATTTTGCGCATCCATATAACGGTACCAGTACCAGCTACTGCCGGCCCAGCCAGGCATGGTGCTTAATTCGTATTCACCTTCGGGATGTTTATAATCTGCCGCACGTGCTAAAGGCGGTTCGCCGGTTTCAGTCGGCAGGTATTTATCAATTTCGGGCAATATTAAAGGCAACTCTTTTTCGCTGATCAAGTAGGGCAAGTCGCCTTTAAAATATACCGGCACCGGTTCGCCCCAATAACGCTGGCGACCGAAGATGGCATCGCGCATGCGGTAGTTGATTTTTGCTTTGCCTGCGCCAATTTTTTCCAGCTCGGCCACAACTAATGCGGTGGCATTTTTATAATCCAGCCCGTTAATAAAATCCGAGTTGATATATTTTCCTTCCTTGGTCGGGTCGGCTTCGGTTTCGATGTTTTGGATATCGATAATAGGCACTATCGGCAAATTGAAATGTTTAGCGAACAAATAGTCGCGCTGATCGCCCGATGGGACGGCCATTACCGCGCCGGTGCCATAGCCTGCCAATACGTAATCTGCAATCCAGATAGGAATGGGTTGCCCGTTCAGCGGGTTAGTCACATAGCTGCCGGTAAACGCGCCCGATACAGTTTTGGTATCGGCCATGCGGTCCAGCTCGCTTTTCTTTTTGGTTTGGGCAATATAGGTTTCCACGCTCAATTTTTGGTCGGCGGTGGTTAACCCGGATACTAACTCATGCTCAGGGGCAAGCACTACAAAGGTTACCCCGAAGATGGTATCCACACGGGTAGTAAAAACTTCTATATAGTCTTGAGTCTGAAGTTTGGAGTCTGAAGTCTGAATAGGAAAGCGTACCGATGCACCGGTACTTTTGCCAATCCAGTTGCGCTGCATTTCTTTTAGCGGCTCGGGCCAGTCTATGGTATCCAGGCCTTGCAATAAACGCTCGGCGTAGGCCGTGATGCGCATGCTCCACTGGCGCATTTTCTTTTGCTCAACCGGGTAGCCGCCGCGCTCGCTAAAGCCGTCTTTAACTTCGTCGTTAGCCAATACGGTACCTAAGGCCGGGCACCAGTTTACGGTGCTTTCGCGCAGGTAGGTGAGGCGGTATTTTAATAATTCTTCCTGTTGTTCTTCGGTGGTTTTGGCTTTCCACTCACCGGCGGTAAAGCTGCTTACTTCTTCATCGCACACGGCATTCACGCCTGCCGATCCATTCTGCGCGAAATGGTCGGCCAGTTTGCTGATCGATTCGGCCTTGTCGGCATCCTTATTATACCAGCTGTTGAATAGCTGCATAAAGATCCACTGCGTCCATTTATAATAATCGGGCGAACTGGTGCGCACCTCGCGGCTCCAATCGAACGAGAAACCGATCTGGTCTAACTGACGGCGGTAGGTGGCGATATTAGCTTCGGTAGTTACGGCCGGGTGCTGACCGGTTTGTATAGCATACTGCTCGGCCGGTAAGCCAAACGAATCGTAGCCCATGGGGTGCAAAACGTTAAAACCTTTCAGCCTTTTATAACGCGCGAAGATATCGGAAGCGATATAGCCCAGCGGATGGCCCACGTGCAGCCCTGCGCCTGATGGGTAGGGGAACATATCCAATACGTAGTATTTGGGCTTAGCCGATTGGTTATCAGCTTTAAAAGTTTGATTGGCTGCCCAAAACTGTTGCCATTTTTGTTCTATATCCTTAAATTGATAGTCCATAGTAATTGTCGCGCGAAATAAAGCGCAAAATTAGCAAAAATAAGGGTAAAATGTATATGAATTTAGTAGGGAATGGATTTGGTCATTATGCTTCGCACTATCTTGCGCTCGTCTGTGACGAGTGCTTAAAGTGGTCTGGCGTCTGTGACGCCTTTTTGCGATACAATCGCTATACAGTATGAAGCACTCGTCACAGACGAGCGCAAGATTGAAAAATAATGACCTAATGACTCAATGACAGCGCAGCGTAATGACTCAATGACCAACCGCAAGCCCTACGCCGTAATAAACTCTTTCTTATAATCCAGCGGACTTTTATTGGTAATGAGCTTGAAGTATTTATGGAAGCTGGCAAAATTGTTAAAGCCGCTTTCGTAACAGATCTGTTTTACGCTGTATTTATTATCTATCAATAGCTTACAGGCGTAACCTACCTTAATTTCAATAATAAACTGCGAGTATGTTTTTTGTGTGCGGGCCTTAAAATAACGGCAAAACGAGTTGGGGCTGATACCGGCTATGGCGGCTATCTCATCCAGTTCAATCTTCCGTTTAAAATTGGTGAACGAGTAATCGTATACTACATTAATGCGGTCATTCTCCTGCCCGGCGTATTCATTTTTAAAACCGATGGACGATAACTGCTGGATCTCCCGTGATCCGGCGGCGGTGGTTAATATCTCCAGCAGCATGATAATGCGTTCGGGCCCTTCGGTATGTAAAAGCTTATTTAATTTGGGCGATATCGCTTCGCGCACTTCTTTAGAAATGGCGATGCCCCGTTTGGCTTTGTCTAATAAAGTACGCAGGATAGTATTTTCGGGCAGTAATAAAAAGCGGTCGCCCCAAAAGTTTTCGCTAAACTGGGCTACGTAAACATTGGCCAGCAGGTTGTTTTCCTCGTGAAAGTAAACATCATCAAACCTGAAAAAGTGCGGCAGGTTACTACCAATTAAAAAGATATCGCCGGCTTTAAAACGTTTAATGCTATCGCCAATAAAATGCGTACCCTCGCCCTGCTTTATCTCAATAAACTCTATCTCGGGGTGATAGTGCCAGTTTTTATTTGCCTGCAGCCCAATATCCTCGCGTATGGTAAAGGAATGCGAAAGCCCGTTAAAAACCTTAAGTAATTGCGCCTTCATTAATGCCTTTTAAATGTTTTGATAAAATTAATTAAAAATAAAGTATCAAAACGCTAAAAGGGCCTAATGTACATATGTTTTTTACAAAGAATAGCAAATCCCGATACACTAAGCTATAATACAAAGCGCTCCACCGTCGCCACCAGTTCGCTTAGGTCGAAAGGTTTTTTGAGGTAGCCGTCGGCCTGGCCGGCCTCGGCAATTTCTTTGATATTGCTTACCGCCGATACGATAATAACGGGGATATGCCTGGTTTTGGGGTCGTTTTTTAGTTCTTTGCTTATCTGTTGTCCGTTTGCATCGCTTTTCCAGTCGGTTAGCCAGTTATCCAGCAATATCAAATCAGGCTTAATGGTATCAAGCTGCTTTAATATCTTGGCATCTTCCGATGCAACTACCTCAAACTGGCTATCTTCCAGGGCGTAGGTTATCGTCTCCCTTATGTCTTTATCATCCTCAATTACCAGTATTTTTTTAGCCATGGCCTTATACAAACGAAATAAATAAAAGATGCATACTACCGGGTGTACAGGGCCGTCACCCAACAATCCCGGTACACTATAAACAACAGCATATAGGCCTTTTGTTTTAGTAAACAGCGTTTTTTATGAAAAAGAGATGAAAATGCTGTGATTTGAAGCTATTCAGACGCGGGCGCAATACTTTGTTTTTTGTGTACAGGATGTTTTGAAAATGAACGGTAGTGATGCTTCGGTTCAGATAGTCCTGCTTTTCATTACAACTCCTCGCCAGGCCCTGCTAACAGTCTGCGTGCGCTCCGGGGTTTTCATTGCAATCAGGTTTAGAATGTGCGGCTGCTGTCAAGTCAACAGTCTTTAGTCGTAAGTCCTAAGTCGGATTTCGCTCTTTTTTACTTAGAACTTAAGACTTTCGACTTGAGACTAACCGTCAATATGCCGTAGGTATTCAACAAATGGGGTTCAACACCTGACGGCGTTGCTCGTTTTTTGCTGTTTTTCTACAAAGCTTGAACCTCTCCGAGGTTCCAAAATCCCTAAGTAATGACATTGCCCTACGGGGTACAGAATTTATTTTGAAATCCGTGAAAACGAATATTAGAATAATTTTAATCTACAATCCCAAAGCAATTCCTGCATCTCGGTTCATAGCTTTCCATTTCGCCTAACAATATTTTGGCATCGTTAGGTACCAACCGGTACGAGAATAGTGCCTCATTACCGCATTTAACACATACCGCATGTACCTTGGTAACCGATTCGGCAATAGCCATCAGCGCGGGCATAGGCCCGAAGGGGCGCCCCTGGAAATCCATATCCAGTCCGGCAATAATTACCCTTACACCTCTGTTAGCCAGGCTATTGCAAACATAAGGCAACTCGTCGTCAAAAAACTGGGCCTCGTCAATCCCCACCACCTGCACATGGCTGCCCAACAGCAATATAGCCGACGAACTATCTACCGGGGTTGATGGTATGGTATTGTGGTTGTGCGATACTACGTCGGTTTCGTGGTAGCGGGTATCGGTTCTGGGCTTAAATATTTCTACGTTTAACCGGGCTATCTGCGCGCGCCGCATACGGCGGATCAGTTCTTCGGTCTTCCCCGAAAACATCGATCCGCATATCACTTCAATACTACCGCCAAGCTCGCTTCGCCTTTTAAAAACCTCTTCGTTAAACAGCATCTACAATTATCTTACGGCGGCTAATATCAGAATTTAATGTTATTTTTGAGTGTCATTTTTACCAATTTATATCCATGAAGCAACAGGAAGTATTTAAAAAGATAGGTGGTATCATCAGGGAAATAAATGAACAATATGAATACCTGCAATCGGCAGATGAGGTATTTAACGAGCTTGAACTGGAGTTGTTGGCGGCTAACGCCCACTTTTTATCCGACCATATAGAGATTTTAAGAAAGATTACCTCGCATGCCGAAAAAGCACAGACGGCAGCTAAGCCCCAGGTTATAGCCGAAGATAAACCAGTTACACCACAGCCTGTTGCAGCCCCGCCTGTTGCCGAAGATAAACCCGCCGAGCCCCGCTACTTTGTGCCTGAAATGGAGCAGGAAGCAGAGGAAGAGGAACCTGCGACTGAAACAGGCCCGGCTAAGGAAGATACCCATACCGTTGAATTTGAGATTGGCAACAGGGCAGAACCTCAAGCAGAATTGCCCGAGCCTGGAGAAGAGCCGGTTGCTGCCGAACCTGAACCAACCATTCGCCACGAATTGACGCTGGAAGATATTGGCGAAGACTGGGATGAGGATGACGAAGTGGAAGATATTGATCTGGAACCCGAACCGGTTAAAGCGGAAGTTATCCCCGGCATTATTGAGCCCGAACCAGAGCCTGAAACCGTGGCAGCAAAACCCGAAGTTAAAGCCGAGCCGGTGCCTGCACCTGTAGCCCCGCCGACAACGCATACTAAGATAATGGTTGAGGAAGATCAGGTAATAACGCTTAACCAGCGCATGTCGGCGCAAATGGCGGCCAGCCGCATGTCCGATCAGTTACATGGCCAACCGATCAGCGATTTGAAAAGCGCTATTACTCTCAACGATAAAATGCTTTATGTTAAAGAATTGTTTAACGGTTATAGCCTGGCCTACAGCGAAGCGATAGATATTCTGAACCGTGCAAAAAGCTTTGAAGAAGCCGAGACCTTTTTAAAAGG
Organism: Mucilaginibacter sp. GW821-FHT07H05; assembly: GCF_059418485.1. NCBI lineage: Bacteria > Pseudomonadati > Bacteroidota > Sphingobacteriia > Sphingobacteriales > Sphingobacteriaceae > Mucilaginibacter > Mucilaginibacter sp. GW821-FHT07H05. The sequence continues at coordinate 234,794 of NZ_JBWKPY010000008.1, read as the reverse complement.
CAGCTACGCTACCAAAAATAACTGGGCAGATAAGCAGCCCACTGTAGATAAGTTTTACGCCTTGCTGCAGCGGAGGTATACCCCCTAACCCCCTAAAGGGGGAACAGTAAAGGAATCCTCCCCCTTTAGGGGGTCGGGGGGCTACACTATCCCCATCCTATTCGAATCCAGCTTGATGAGGGTAAAGATCAAAATGGTAAAGCTTAATAAAGATGAACCGCCGTAACTGATCAGCGGAAGCGGGATACCTATTACCGGCATAAAACCAATGGTCATGCTGATGTTGATGAAGAAGTGGAAGAAGATAACCGAGGCCACACCATAACCATAGATGCGCGAAAAAGGCGACCGCTGCCGTTCGGCTATCGCAACAATGCGGATCAGCAGGAAAACGTACAGGCCAACTACCACTACCGAGCCGGCAAAACCCCATTCTTCGCCAACGGTGCAAAAGATGAAATCGGTGCTTTGCTCGGGCACAAACGAGTATTTGGTTTGCGTACCCTGCAAATAACCCTTGCCCCACATCCGGCCCGAGCCAATAGCTATTTTTGATTGATTTTGGTTATAGCCCACATGCTTGGTATCGTTGGTAATACCCAGCACCACATCAATCCGCTCGCGCTGATGCGATTTTAAGCTATGCTGATAAATAGGCCTGATGGCATAAACAAAGCCGATGCAAAGTATGGTGCCTATTAGTAAGCCCAGCATCATTTGCCGGTTACGCCTGTAAATGTAGATCAGCAATATACTTAAAGCGATGAGCGCGCTGATCAAATACCATTGATTAGGGATGATGAGCGACAGCACAAAAAGTGCGATAACCAGGCCTGTTACAATGAGGAACCAGGGCGATAAGCCCTCGCGGTATAGCACAAATATCAGCGAACAAAATACCAGGGTAGAGCCATCATCAGGCTGCATTTTTATTAATAGCATAGGCAGCAAAATAATACCGCCCGCTACCAGGAATGATTTAATTTCCGTCACCTTAATATTGGTGCCGCTCAGGTACCTGGCTAATAAAAGGCAGGTGGTATATTTAGCAAACTCGGATGGTTGCAGGCGCATAAAGCCCAGATCAATCCAGGCCTGGTTACCACCTACGTTTCGACCAATTCCTGGTAATAGCACTACTATCAGCAACAACACCGTTATTACATAAAATGCCGGGGCAAGCGCGCTTAAAAAACGGCTTTCCAGCAGTAATATCACAATGGCTACCACAAAGGCTATCATCATAAATATAAACTGGCTGCCATAGCGGGTGTGGGTATCTATAAAACTGGCATGCTCCGGATCGAACACGGCGGCACGGATATTAAACCAGCCAATTACGCATAGCGCCAGGTAGATAAACACGGTTATCCAATCTACATTAAAGAAAAAGCTGCGCTGGTTATTCATTTCCCTTATGTTTATATAGCATGGCCGCCTGCTTTAAAAGTGCGGCCTTTTTATTAGCATTTGCTGCCGACTTTTGTTTTAATCGCTTCAGTGAGTCTAACGCCGCTGCCTTCTTTAAGCTATCGGCCGATGGCTTTTTACCCGGCGGGGTTTTGGCAACAATTGCGGGCAACAAGTTTTTATTCATATAATAATCGGGCGCTATTCCGGATGGGCGGCTGCTGATACTATCGCGCAAATATTTCTCCACAATAAAACTGGCAATTGGCGCGGCCCATGTGGCGCCTTGTCCGCCGTTTTCTACCACCACCGCTATGGCTATTTTAGGGTTATCGCGCGGGGCAAATGCTACAAATACCGAGTTATCCTCGCCATGGCCGGTTTGCGCTGTACCGGTTTTGCCGCACATGATGATACCCGGTATCCGCGATCCTACCGCGGTGCCGCGCTCAACAACCGCTTGCATACCATCAATAACCGGGGCAAAGTAGCCCGAATCTATTCCCACATAATTTCTTTCGGTATATTCTTTTTTGATGATCTGCTTATCCCCTATGCTTTTTATTAAGTGAGGTTTATAAAAAAAACCGCGATTGGCAATGGTGGCTTCAATATTGGCCAGTTGCAAAGGGGTGGCCAATATTTCACTTTGGCCAATGCCTAAAGATATAATTGTGCTGGAGCGCCAGCCGCCACGCTTATACCATTTATTATAAAAAGCCGCTGTAGCTAAAAAGCCGCTGTTTTCGCCGGGCAAATCAATTTTAAGTTTAGTGGCTATACCAAACTTAAGTACCTTATCCCGCCATATTGTAAATGAAGTATCGGTATACTTAGGGCCTTTTTGATTGATCAGTTTTTCAAACACCATAAAAAAGTAACCGTTGCATGAGTGGGCCACGGCACTGGCCAGGTTAACTGTACCGTGCACTTCTCCATGGAAACATTGTATTCGGCGGTTACCCGCAATATAGTATCCGGGGCAATTGTAGGTGGTTTGTGGCGTAATAACCCCCTCCTGAATGGCGATAAGTGCATCCAGCGGTTTAAAGGATGACCCCGGCTGATAACGGGCCTGTATAGGGCGGATAAGGAAAGGCTTATAAGGGTCCTGGTTTAACTTCGAATAGTTTTCAGACCGTTGGCGGCCTACCAATTGGTTGGGGTTATAAGTAGGGCTGCTCACAAAGCATAATATCTCGCCGGTTGATGGCTCAATAGCTACTATACTGCCCACCTTATTGGCCATTAACCGTTCACCCAGCTTTTGGATGCGGCTATCCAGCGATGAGGTTAACCGTTCGCCGGCTACCGCGGCGGTATCGTATGCCCCGTTGGCAAAGTGACCTTTTTGTACATTACGTGAATCTACCATCAGGTTTTGTACGCCACGGATGCCGCGCAATTCGGTTTCGTAGGCGCTTTCCACACCGCTGATGCCGATGTAGTCGCCCTGTTGATAATAACCGCCTGATTTTTTGATTTTTGCATCGTTCACCGCGCCGATATATCCTAAAAAGTGAGCGGCAATAGAATCCGGGTAACGGCGGATGGTACGTAATACGATCTCGAAGCCGGGGAACTCGAACAACCTTTCCTGCAAAGTAGCGGCTACCGTGGTGGGTAACTGCCCTTCAAATAAAGATTGGCGGTAGCGCGAATAGCTTACAGCCTTTTGGTAGTGTTTATCAAAAGTGGGTTTATCGATGCCTATCAGTTTACAAAATTCTACCGTGTCAAATGGTTTTACCTCTTTAGGGGTAATCATTACATCATAAACAGGCTGGTTCTCAACCATTACCTTGCCATTGCGGTCTAAAATTGGTCCGCGGGCGGGGTACTGGATCTCGCGCCTTAATACGTTGTTTTTGGCAAACAGGTAATAGCGGTCGTCAATAATCTGGATATAGAAAAGCCTTGCCAGCAGTACCAGGGCAATCGTAATAAAAATACCTGTAATAACGTAGCGCCGCGCAAAAAAACTGTTCATTTACGTTCTTTTCTCCTGAAAAATAATAAACCTGTAACCAGCATTAAAAATACTGTAAAAATTGAACTTAATAAGAAACGCGATAAGGTATATTGTATTTCGGACAGGTTAAAAACTTCCAGGTTGAAGAGGAAGAAATGATGGAATAAAGTTAAGATAGTAGCATAAGTTAAAAACCACCTGAAGCCCATAATGCTGAGGGTTGGTTCAGGGTCGTTATCAAAGCCATCTTTTTGTACGGTTATACTGATGAATAGTACACGTACAAATGCCAGCAGTACACATGCCGCTGCATGCAGGCCTGGTGTATCGTAAAACGCATCGATGATCAGCCCGGTTAAAAAAGCCAGCAGGAACAGCAGTATATTCGGAATTTCGAAAGGTAGCAACAGGATAAACAGGATGTACAGGTAGGGGATAGACAGGTTGTACAGCGTGATATTTTTGAGCAGGAAAACCTGTACAAATATCAGTACCACAAAGCGGGCAAAATTGATCAGGATCGTTCTACTCATCTTTCTTTTTCTGCGCCTCCAGTCCCGCTTGTTCTTGTGCGAATTTATTTATGACTACGTTAACATATTGCAGCTTACTAAAATCAACCGAAAGGGCAACCTCCATGTTCAGGAAAAAGCCACCGCTTTTGGTGTGCAGGCTTACCACCTTACCAAACGGTATACCCGCCGGGAATAAAGAATAGCCTGACGTTACTACCTGTTCGCCTATATGTGGTTTAACGTTGTTGGTTACATCTATCAGCTGGGCGCGGTGCGGATCAAGGTCATCGCCCCAAATTAACGAGCCAATGGCTTTATTATCAACCAGCATAGCGCTTAAACGGGTATCCTTGTGTAAAACAGATTGCACCAGCGCTAAATGCTTATCTACCACCCTAACCACCCCAACTACTCCGTTACCGCTAATAACGCCCATGCCTACAGCAATACCATCGTTTGATCCGCGCGCTATGGTCAAATAGTTATTGCGGTGGTTAATGGAATTATTGATCACCTTGGCGGTGATATACTGGTACTGTAGTTTATAGGCCGTATCACTAACCATATGCTTAGCCAGCGTATCTACATAAAAAGATGATTTTAGCTGATTGCGCAGCGCGGCGTTTTCGCGGGCCAGTTGATCGTTCACCTCGCGCAGGGAAAGGTAGCTTTTCAATTCATCCGAACGCGCGTACAGGGTGCCTGTAATCTGATTGGTTGAATTAATAAAGGTGGCCTTTTGAAACGAATTGTATTTGACGTAAATAACCAGCGAACTGATCTCAAAAATCAGGAATAAAAAGAATGCGTTGTACTTAGTGATAAATATCAGGAGGTTGCGCATCTTGTTAGTGATTAGTTAATCAGAGATTAGAGATTAGTTAATTGGGATAGTACATTTAAAGCCTAATCTCTAATTAACTAATCTCTGATCTCTAAAAAATTACTGCATAAGGAACTTAAAATTACCAATATTTTTAAGCGCTGTACCGGTACCGCGTACTACGGCGCGAAGCGGGTCTTCGGCGACGTGAACGGGTAGCTTGGTTTTAGCGGCAATACGTTTATCTAAGCCGCGTAACAAGGCGCCGCCGCCTGTCAGGTAAATACCGGTTTGGTAAATATCGGCCGAAAGTTCGGGCGGGGTAATTTCCAAAGCTTTTAATATCGCTTCCTCTATTTTGGAGATAGATTTATCCAAACAATGCGCAATTTCGGTATACGATACGGTGATCTGTTTGGGTACACCGGTCATCAAATCACGGCCCTGTACGGCAAAATCAGCCGGTGGATCGGCCAGTTCGGGCAGTGCCGCGCCAACCTCAATCTTGATCTTTTCGGCAGTACGGTCACCAATCATAATATTATGCTGGCGGCGGATATACTGAACGATGTCCGAGTCGAAGTTATCACCCGCTACGCGGATGGATTGATCGCATACGATACCCGATAAAGCGATAACTGCTATCTCGGTAGTACCACCACCGATATCGATGATCATGTTGCCCATAGGTTCCTCTACGTCGATACCGATACCTACCGCGGCAGCCATTGGCTCGTGGATCAGGTAAACCTCCTTAGCGCCGGCAATCTCGGCCGAGTCGCGCACGGCGCGTTTCTCTACCTCGGTAATACCCGACGGGATACAGATCACCATACGCAGCGAGGGGAAAAACCAGCCTTTGCCTTTGTTGATCATCTTGATCATACCGCGGATCATGTGCTCGGCCGCGTTAAAGTCGGCAATTACACCATCTTTCAGCGGGCGTACGGTACGGATATTCTCGTGGGTTTTACCCTCCATTTGCATGGCCTGCCGGCCTATGGCGATAACTTTATTTGTTGTCCGGTCAAAAGCTACAATTGACGGTTCATCAACTACAACTTTATCATTATGTATAATGAGGGTATTTGCGGTACCCAGATCTATGGCAATCTCTTGTGTGAAAAAATTAAATAAACCCATGTGGTGTGTATTTCGAAATAATCTGCAAATCTAACTAAATATGAACAGTAATGTTACGAATATGAAAACGAATTAATTAATAATGAATACGAATTAAGTTTTAATGATACGAATTTCACGAATTATACTAATTGCCCCGAATTAGTATTTTTAATAACTCAAATTTTGTGAAATTAGTGCCTATTGATCAGTGAAAATTCGCACCCGGTTTGCTTAGTTCGTGAAATTCGTGTACCTCAATTGGTGTAATGTATTAATGTTTAAAATGGCGTATACCTGTAGTGACCATGCTGATCCCTTTTTGATTAGCCATATCTACAGATAGTTGATCTTTGATAGAACCACCGGGCTGCAACACAGCAATAATACCCGCATCGGCAGCAATTTCTACACAATCCGGGAACGGGAAAAAGGCTTCTGACGCCATCACAGCACCTTTAACGTCAAACCCAAATGCCGCGGCTTTAGCCAGGGCTTGTTGCAAGGCATCCACGCGCGATGTTTGACCCACACCGCTGGACAGCATCTGGTTGTTTTTAACCAGTACAATGGCGTTAGATTTGGTGTTTTTGGCAATCTTATTGGCAATAAACAGGTCTTTTAATTCCTGCTCTGTCGGCTGGCGTTCTGTAACGGTTTTCATATCAGCCGGGCCTTCAATTACCAGGTCTTTATCCTGCTCTATCACTCCGTTCAGCAAGGTTTTAAATTGCTTAACCGGCAACTCAACCGGCTGGCGAACCAGCACAATGCGGCCTTTACGGGCAGTAAGTATAGCTATAGCCTCATCGGTATAAGCCGGAGCTATCAACACTTCATAAAATAACTTATCTATCTCGGCGGCGGTTTCCGCATCTATTTCGGCATTGGTGATAATCACACCACCGAAAGCAGAAACAGGATCGCAGGCCAGGGCATCTATCCAGGCTTCTTTAATAAATTGGCGCGTGGCTACGCCACAGGCGTTAGTATGTTTTAAAATAGCTACGGTAGGTTCGGTAAACTCATCTATTAAAGCCACGGCAGCGTCAACATCTACCAGATTATTGTACGAAAGTTCTTTGCCCTTCTCGCTCAAACTGGTAAACATGGCATCAAGATTGCCGTAAAATACGCCTGATTGATGCGGGTTTTCGCCGTAGCGTAACGCTTTACTGTGCTGTATGCTCTGTTTAAATACCGGGATCGCCTCGGCCTCTTCCTGGTTAAAATAGTTGAAGATGGCGGTATCGTAGTTGGATGAAATATTGAATGCTTTTGCCGCGAAGGTTTTTCGCTGATCGAAAGTGGTGGTACCTTCCTGTGTGGTTAGCAGGTTTTCCAGCGTGCCGTAATCATCTTTTGAAGCAACGATCACCACATCCTTAAAATTTTTAGCTGCCGCGCGGATCAGCGAAATACCGCCGATATCTATCTTTTCGATCACGTCATCCTGCCCGGCGCCCGATTTTACCGTTTCTTCGAAAGGGTACAGGTCTACAATTACCAGGTCAATCTCGGGGATGGCGTATTCGGCCAGCTGCTGCTGGTCGCCTTCAAAACTGCGGCGGGCCAAAATGCCGCCAAATACTTTAGGGTGCAGGGTTTTTACACGCCCGCCCAAGATGGATGGGTACGATGTAAGGTCCTCTACCTTTATCACATCCACACCTAAACTTTTGATAAATGTTTCGGTACCGCCGGTGGTATAAATGGTTACACCAAGGCGGTTTAAGGCATGAATTATAGGCTCAAGATTATCTTTATAATAAACTGATATTAAAGCATTTTTTATTTGGACAGACTGGCTCATCGGCAGGGCTTTTTTTAAGCCGCAAAGGTAGGGATTACAGATTAGAGATTTGTGATTGAAGATTAGTTTTTTTAAGAAAAATACAATTAAACATTGTAGCAATTAAATAGTTGAAAACGTAATGATTATAAACCCGCGATATGAAAACCTATATTTTAGCCCTGGCCTTATTGATAACCCTTTTTGCAGGCGCCTGTAAAAAGGATAATGCAACAACCATTATCACAATTAAAGGTAAATGGAAGCTGGTTGGCAACTACATGAGTAACGGTTCGGCCATGTTTTACACGCCGGTGCCCGTAAAAGCCGATTACGATTATGTGCAGTTTAATAACGATGGTTCTGTAGCGGGCACAGCCTTTAACGGGTATACCACTTATACCTTAAAAGACAGTGTAAACCTAACCCTAACCAAAAGAGATAAAACCACCTGGCAAAACTATCGCTATACCATCAGGCACGATACTTTGCAAATGAGCCCTAATGGTCCTATCCTTTGTATTGAAGGTTGTTCAACCGTGTTTGTATGGGTTGGTAAATGATTGGATTTACAATTTGCCCTCTGTTTTTGAGTTATAACAGAAAGTTTGTAACTTAGTATAATGACCATTGTAACCATAGAATCGGATTCGGAACAAACAACCCAATTGTTGCTTCAGTTTGCGGTAGAGCATGGCTTAACTGTTAAAACAGATGAGCATAGGGTGCTGACTGTTGAAGATGCAGCATTTGGATTTGGAAGAAAGGCAACAGATGCTGAATTAACAGAATACATGATGCTTGATGATGATGAAGAACCGGTAGACATTGAGGTCGCATTTGCTAAATATTCAGACCAACCGCCAGCCAGTCATAGTTGAAAATTATAGTTTATCCTAAAGCAACTGCTGTAATAAACACTGTTGCTGAATTTGTCGAGTCGAAAAATACTCCAGGTAGCGGCAAGAGATACGCTGATAAATTTAAAAAAGCGATAGAAAAACTGGCGCAACCAAATGTTCAATATGCGCTTTGCAATAATGCAGCGTTAGCTCGTTTAAATTATAATTGCGGACATTATAATGATTGGGTCATTGTATTTAAGATCAAAAAAGATAGGTTGACTGTTTATCGCATAATTCACAGTTCTGTAGTATTTTGATTTAACGTCTTACCGTAGGAATACACATAGACGAACCAACTAACGAGAAAGAAATCACTCCTAACTCTTCATTTTCTTCAACAAATTCTCTATCACCCTTGGGAAATGGTGATGCTCCAACTGCTGGATCTTAAATTTAATCACCTCCAGCGTATCGCCGGGTTCAATTTTAAATTTAGACTGGTGAAGGATCTCGCCCTCGTCAAAGTGTTCGTTAGTGAAATGGATGGTAATGCCCGATTCTTCTTCACCCGCAGCCAGTACGGCTTTGTGGATATGATCGCCGTACATGCCTTTACCGCCGTATTTGGGCAGCAGGGCCGGGTGTATATTAATGATTTTATTGGGGAAAGCCTTTAATAACGATGGTGGTACCAGCCAAAGAAAGCCCGCCAGCACAATCAGATCTACCTGCAGGTTTTTCAATAATTTAATAACGTCGTCGGTATCGTAAAATTCGGCCCGGGTAAAAATGTGGGTGGGGATCTCAAAATTATCAGCCCGCTGCAGCACATAGGCCTGCGGGTTATTGGTTAATATCAGTACAACTTCGGCATCGGCGCTGCGTTTAAAATGCTCCATTATTTTCTGAGCATTCGAGCCTGATCCCGAAGCAAAAATGGCGATCCGTTTTTTCATGAAGATGCTATGCTTTTAAATGGCAATTAAACCACTAAATGTGCAAAATGTTTGTTGTTATGTACCGTCAGCCATTCTGTATCAAAACGGCGATACGCTATACTTAGTGTCAAATATAAAATATTGCCTGCCTAAACAAAGCCTTTTATAAAAAAAACAAATTAACCGTAACGGCATGGCGGTTTAACAGCCTTACTTATCTGTAAAATCCTCTTTATGCTTCCTGATATAAGCAATTTGCAGAGACTCTAAATTTTCTTTCTTTTCCAGGGCATAAAATTCATTATCAAGCTTGTTCAGCGGATTGTTATTGTACGATTTGCTGAAACCCTCCAGTGTACCGTCCTGGTGCTTTTTGATATTCTTGTTTTCAGTTTCAAATGTTTTGTTGGCCCGGCTTACCAATTGGGCAAACCGGTTTGCGCCCACCAGCATCAGGGCGCCGGGTGTTAGCTTTGCAAATTTCCCGGCCGAGTTATAATAGTACTGGTTAAAGCCGCCATTCTCTACCTCGGCTTGCAATACCCCAATCATGTAAATGGCTTGCTGCGATTTGTTTAACGATATTATAACCGGGTATTCATCAGAGAGGTCTTTTGCCATTTTTGAGATCAGGTTATCAAAAACAAGTTGCAGTAATTTATCATCTTTTGTTTGGTTTATAAGGGCAGCCGTTAGCTTTTTGGCCCTGGGCTGCGCTAAACTACCGGGCAGGTTAATAAACGCCACTAATACGGTTAAGATCAGGTATACCTTTACGCCTTTCATACTATTCGGGATTGTTGCCCTAATGATACAATTTTTTAAAACCGTAGGGGTAATTAACTACCCTTTTTTAACAAAAAATCTTCCTGATTTTCAGTGCGTAAGCCAATTTTTGCCCATCCGCATTTTACCTTTTGGCATAATTATCGTCTATATATACAAATAGCGGTTAATTATTTAACTAAAAATAGGATTATGAAAACGATGAAATCAATATTTGCAGCCTTAATATTAACAATAGGCTCGCTTACTTTAGCTCATGCACAAACCCGTTTCCATGTAAGCGTAAACACGCCCGGCGTACATGTAAGCGCCGGTAATTATTACCCAATGCACCGGGTATATTATGCCGAACCTGTTTATCAGCCCTACTATCAGTCGGTAGTTTATCATAGGTATTATGGCCGCCCGGTAGTTTATCGCAGTTACTATAGTCGCCCGGCGGTTTACCGTAGCTACTACAGGCACGATAATGGCCGTCATAACGGTTATTACAGGGGCCGTGGCCATGGCAGGTGGTAAGCCCTGCGGGAATGATTAGAGATTAGTTGATTGGAGAATAAGCATAAAAGTAAAAAGCGCCCCGGTTACCGGGGCGCTTTTTTATAATCGGTGAAATCAATTCCTAATCGGTGGAATCACTCCATTAAAATTCCGCGTTCTTCGGGAACCTTGGGAAAGGGATCACATCACGGATGTTGCCCATACCGGTAACAAACAGCACCAAACGCTCAAAGCCTAAGCCAAAGCCGGCGTGCGGGCAGGTACCGAAACGGCGGGTATCCAGATACCACCAAAGCTCATCCTTAGGGATGCCTAACTCGTCCATGCGTTGTTCCAACTTATCCAGGCGCTCTTCGCGTTGCGAACCGCCGATGATCTCGCCAATACCCGGGAACAGGATATCCATGGCGGCCACGGTTTTGCCATCCTCGTTCTGGCGCATGTAAAAGGATTTGATCTCTTTAGGATAATCGGTCAGTACCACCGGTTTTTTAAAGTGTTTCTCTACCAAATAACGCTCATGTTCCGATTGCAGATCGGCGCCCCAGCCCTCAATAAGGTATTGGAATTTCTTCTTTTTATTGTGCGATGATTCGCGCAGGATATCGATAGCTTCGGTATAAGTGATGCGCTCAAAATCGTTATCCAAACAAAACTGAAGCTTATCCAGCAGGCTCATTTCCGAGCGTTCGTTTTGTGGCTTCTGCTTTTCTTCATCGGCCAAACGTTGACTTAAAAACTCCAGGTCGTCCCGGTTTTTATCCAGCGCGTAACTGATCACGTATTTCAGCATGGCCTCGGCCAGGTCAGCGTTGTCTTTCAGATCATAGAAAGCCATTTCGGGCTCAATCATCCAAAACTCGGCCAGGTGGCGGGTAGTGTTAGAGTTTTCGGCACGGAAAGTTGGGCCGAAGGTATAAATATCGCTCAGCGCCATAGCGCCCAGCTCGCCTTCCAACTGACCGGATACGGTAAGGTTGGTAGCGCGACCAAAGAAATCCTGCTTGTAATCGATCTCGCCGGCATCATCTTTAGGGATATTTTCCAGATCGAAATTGGTAACGTGGAAAGTCTCGCCGGCGCCCTCTGCATCACTTGCGGTAATTACCGGGGTATGCAGGTACACAAAACCACGCTCCTGTAAAAATTGGTGTATGGCGAACGACAGGGTATTACGCACACGGAATATCGCGCCAAAAGTATTGGTGCGGAAACGCAGGTGGGCATTTTCCCTTAAAAACTCCAGGCTGTGTTTTTTGGGTTGGATAGGATAAGCTTCCGGGTCGCAATCGCCTAATATTTCAATACTTGTTGCCGGTATTTCTACGGTTTGCCCCTGGCCTAACGATGGCGTTAAAATGCCGCTTACGCTGATAGCCGCGCCAACAGTAATGCGTTTCAGCAGCGCAGGGTCGGTGTTTTCAAAATCTACAACAATCTGGATGTTATTATTGGTTGAGCCATCATTTAAAGCGATAAACCTATTTTGGCGGAATGCGCGTACCCATCCCTTAACAGTTACTTCGGTGCCGGTTTGTGTGCCGGTTAACAATGCTTTAATTTTAGTCCTCTGGCTCATTAGTATCGTATTTTGAGGTGCAAAAATACAATTATTGGGTCAGAAATTAGCCACAATTGCAGTCGAATTTAACCACAAAGGCCATAGGGGAATCTCAATCATAATTTATATTTCATATTTATTAAAAATTGAGTATTATGTTGCTTTAACATTACTTATGAAAACAAAAACCGTCATCGCCGCATTTTTCTTGTGTTCTTTTCTTTCCATAAAGCTGTACGCGCAAACTACGGCTAAAGCCCGGCGCCCGCTTTCAGAACTGCAGCAGTCGTTTGTAGACCTCCGTTTTGGCATGTTCATCCATTTCAACATCCCAACATATTTTAACCAGGACTGGCCCGATCCCGAAGCATCCCCCGCCGTATTTAATCCCCAAAAACTGGATTGCGACCAATGGGCCAGAGCGGCAAAATCGGCAAATATGAGTTATGGCTGCCTCACAACCAAGCACCACAGCGGCTTTTGTATCTGGGATACCAAAACAACAGATTATAGCGTAATGCATAGTCCCTTTAAAAGGGATGTAGTGAAGGAGTTTGTTAAAGCGTTTAGGGCAAATGGTTTAAAAGTAATGCTGTACTATTCCATATTAGATACCCATCATAAACTGCGCCCGCACGAAATTAAGCCCAGGCACATTGATATGGTGAAAAAGCAAATTACCGAGCTGCTGACTAATTATGGCCCAATTGAGGCGCTTATTATCGATGGCTGGGATGCGCCATGGTCAAGGATCTCTTATGACGATATTCCGTTTGAGCAGATCTATAAATTGGTTAAATCTATTCAGCCAAACTGTGTGCTGATGGATTTAAATGGCGCCAAATATCCATCGGACGGGCTTTATTATACAGATATCAAAACCTACGAGATGGGGGCAGGGCAGCGGTTATCTAAAGAAACCAACCAAATGCCGGCTTTGGCCTGTTTGCCTTTGCAAAGCTCCTGGTTTTGGAAAACCAATTTCCCCGAAACGGCAGTGAAAGATCCGGCCAAACTGGTTAACGAAACCTTAATACCATTGAACAAAGCAAACTGCAATTTTATTTTGAATGCGGCCCCCAATCGCGATGGCCTGTTTGATGATAATGCTGTTGCCGCCCTGAAAGAAATTGGAACGTATTACAAAAATGAAGGCGCCCCGGCAAAATTTAAAAATACGGGCGCCCCTATTATTTCCAGCAACCTGGCTAAAAATCAGCCATCCAATTCAAGCTGGAGCGATGATATGGATATTATGGATTTTGCCAATGATGATAATTTCCATTCGTCATGGCAATCTAATCCGGAAGTAAAGCAACCCTGGTATGAAATTGATTTCAAAACCCCTCAAACCTTTAATACCATCACGGTTTTTGAAAGTGCCACTAATATTAAAAAGTATAAACTGGAATACTTTGCAAACAAAACCTGGAAAACAATTTTCGAGGGCGAAAACCTGGATAGGATGAAGCTTCACCGCTTTCAAAAAGTTAGCGCTGAAAAAGTGCGCATAGCTATTCAAACATTTAATAAACCACCATCAATTGCCGAGTTTGGAGTTTATAATGAATCGCGTTAATAGCTGCCTGTTCCACAAAAAGCCGTCAATTTTGACGGCTTTTTGTGTTTAAATCAAACCAGTTTACTGGTTAGCTTCTTTAATTTTAATGATAAAATAATATGCAATCCGTATGGCTAATTCGCTGCCTTATTTTCTTTTTCGTAAAATTATGCCATCATAAAATTTAATAAATGATACGATCGAGCATTACCCCTGTTGTTATAGTTTCGGCCTTGTTGCTGGCGGCCTGCCATCAGCCCAGGCGTACACCTGCTATGAGCAATGCCGGCCAGGTAAACCAGCATAGCAGTTACGACGACAGCACCCTGCACCAAACCGCATTGCCGCTATTAATGCCCTATAACCGCATCATTGACCCGGCCGGTACCGTTTTGCGTTACGGCGAGGAAACCCAGGAAAATCATAGCCTTGATCTGAAAACGATACCCGGCACCAACCTGATGGCAGTGGAAGACAGGTACGGTATAGCCATAGTGAATATAGAAACCCAAAAGATAACCGACAGGTGGCTGTATACAGCCGATACCAAATACCGGGGGATGATGAGCACCTTCTCTGGCCTGGAGGTTTATCAAACAAAAACGGGAGAAATTAAGATCTTGTGGAGCGCGGCCAATGGCGGTAATCACCAATCGTATGTACTGGAAGCGGGATGGGACGGGCAAAAATTATCGGTTAACAAAAGCTTTGCTTTTAAGCCCGAGGGCGAATCGCCGCTGGCTTTGCCTAACGAGCTGCTGATGGATAAACAAAACGGAGTAAATTACTTGTACGTAGTTTTAAACGGCAATAACCAACTGGTTAAAATAGACTGGGACAAGCAAGCTGTAATATGGAGCAAAGCAACCGGCGTAGCGCCTTACGGACTGGCAAAGGCCGGTGATAAACTGTATGTAACCAATTGGGGCGGTCCGCAGGTTACCGATACTGTCGGGCGCGAAACCGCGGGGGTGCCTTATGGCAAGGTTTATACCGATCCTAAAACGGGTGCCACTACCCGCGGCACGGTATCTGTTTTTGAAAGCGGGAGCGGCAATCTGATCAAAGAAATGGCGACCGGCCTGCACCCTAACGATGTAATTGCAAGTGCAGATGGCCAGCAGGTTTATGTAGCTAACGGTAATAGTGATAATATTTCGGTGATCAGGACGGCGGATAATAGGGTTATTGAAACCATTGATGTAAGCCTGCACGCCGGCGATAAGGGTTTTATTGGCGATACGCCTAACGCGCTGGCACTAAGCGCGGATGGCAATACCTTGTATGTAGCCAACGGATTGGATAATGCCGTGGCGGTTATTCATTTAGGCAGCAAGGCGGCCACACATGGCTCGGGCAATAGCAGCCTCAAAGGTTTTATCCCTACCGAAGCTTATCCCGGCGGCCTTGCTATTAAAAATAACACCCTGCTGGTAACCAACCTGGAAGGGGAAGGATCGAGGCTGAACGGCAAAGACATGAAAAGGCGACCGACAGATGTGCCTGCTACTAAAACAGATTTTTTTAATTCGCACCGGCAACTGGCCACTATTTCGTTTATTCCCCTGCCGGATGATCAGCAACTGGCTGATTACACACAAAGGGTAAACCAGCTGAACCTGGCCTACCGTGCCCAGTTAGCCCGCTTGCTGCCCCGTAAAAATATCGCCCCGGTGCCTGTTCCCGAGCGGATAGGGGAGCCATCTGTATTTCAGCATGTGATTTATATTATTAAAGAAAACCGCACTTACGACCAGGTTTTAGGCGATATGAAAGCCGGCAACGGCAACCCCGACCTATGCATTTTTGGCGAGCAAATTACCCCTAATCAGCATCAGATAGCTAAAGATTTTTTACTGCTGGATAATTATTACGCCTCAGGTAAATCATCGGCCGAAGGGCATCAGTGGACAGATGCCGCCATGGTGACCGATTACGTGGAAAAAAGCGTGCGTGGCTGGTTCCGCAGTTATCCGCATACACAAACAGATGCATTAGTGTACGATAAAAAAGGCTTTATCTGGAATAACGCCGCCGATCATGGTAAAAACGTGCGCATTTATGGCGAAGCGGCCACCCCGCATTTTAAAAAGGGGATGACCTGGACACAGATCTATAACGATTACCTGGCTGGTAAACCGTTTAGCTTTACCAATACCACCACTATTGCACGGGTACGGCCCCTGCTATCCCCTAATTACCCGGGATATGATAACCACGAGATTAACGACCAGGTGAGGGCAACCGCGTTTATTAAGGAACTAAATGAATATGAGAGACAACCCGGCGACAAACTCCCCCAATTGATGATCATGAGTTTACCGTCTGACCATACCGGGGGCACAAGCCCTGGCCTGCCTACGCCACGTGCCATGGTGGCCGATAATGACCTGGCCCTGGGCCGCATTGTGGAAGCGGTAAGCAAGAGCCGTTTCTGGAAAAACACGGTCATATTTGTGACGGAGGATGATTCGCAAGCCGGGTGGGACCATATATCGGCTTATCGTACTACAGGGTTTGTTATTAGTCCCTACAGCAGGCTTAAATCAACCGTGCATACCAATTATAATCAAACCTGTATGGTACGCACTATTGAGCAAATTTTAGGGATCCCGCCTATGAATACCATTGATGCTACGGCCCTGCCTATGTTCACCTGCTTTAGCCAGCGGCCCGATAACTTTATTTATACCCATGTAGCCAACCAGGTCCCGCTTAACGAAATGAATGCCAAATTATCCGCCCTGAAAGGGAAGGACCTGTATTTTGCAAAAATGTCGTTAAGGCCCGAGTTTGCCCATATTGATGGCGGTAACGATGACCTGATGAACCGCATCATCTGGCATGCAGCCAAACCTAAGAAGCCTTATCCGCATAAAATGGCCGGCCATGATACAGATGATGATGACGATTAGCGGCCTGTAAACAACCGTCAGATGTTTACTGAAAGTGCGTCGGTTTTTCCATCCGTGCATATCTGCATAATGCCGCATTTACCGCGTTCATCCATACAAAAGGCCCATTCACCGATGCTTGCTTTGTGCGCGGCTATGCTTTGCGCAATTTTACCTCACTATATCATCAATAGGTTTGGTGTTTGATGTGATGGTATATTAACTGTTTTTTCATAAGTGTTTCTGTTAACAGGCGCCTGCATTTACAGGCGCCTGTTTGTTTTATATACCCCATGTACACAATTAACCTGGCCGGTACTTTCTATCTAAGCAATTTGTTTGTAATTTCGGCATTCATAGCGTATTCAAGGTGTATCAGATATTCAGGAAAGAAATTACGTCCTATTTAAGCTCGCTGGTTGCTTATGTTACCATCGGTTTGTTTTTGCTGGTACTGGGCCTTTTTTTATGGGTATTCCCCGATAGCAGTATACTGGATTACGGTTACGCCGGGCTGGACAGCCTGTTTAACATAGCGCCTTTTCTGTTCATGTTCCTGGTGCCCGCCATTACCATGCGTTCGCTGGCCGAAGAACGGAAAGAGGGTACTTTTGAGTTGCTGGTAACCCGCCCGTTAACCGATGTGCAGATTGTTTTAGGCAAGTATTTTGCCAGTGTATTATTGCTGCTTTGTGCCTTGTTACCTACCCTGTTTTATTATTGGACGGTGTATGCCTTAGGCACCCCACAGGGCAATGTAGATACCGGCGGCGTCATCGGGTCGTATATCGGTCTGTTCTTATTAGGCAGCGGTTTTGCGGCTATTGGCATCTTTGCTTCGGCTATCACCAAAAATCAGATCATCGCTTTTGCGCTGGCCGTTTTTCTTTGCTTCTTCATTTTCAGCGGGTTCGATTCGCTAAGCGGATTGCTTTCCTTACAGGATTATTCTATTCAATATTTAGGGATTACCGAGCATTATCAATCGGTTAGCCGCGGTGTGCTGGATACACGCGATCTGGCTTACTTTATCATCCTTGCTGCTATTTTTATCGCGCTTACGCTGTTTGCCCTTATTCGCCAAAGGCAGAAGAAAATTAATGTTAAAGCAACCGGCGCTTTATTAGCCGGGTTGATCGTTTTACTCATCTTATCCAAAGTCTCTTTCACCCGGATTGATTTTACTAAGGAGAAACGCTATACCATATCGGCCATCAGCCGCAACGTGATGGACAGCTTAACCACGCCGGTTAGGGTAACCGTGTTTTTAAAAGGCGACGGCTTCCCTGCCGGGATGAAACGCCTGCAATATGCCACCCGCGATATGCTGAGCGATTTACAGGCTTACAGTCACGGTAAACTGCAGTTTGATATAGTAGACCCGCTGAAAAACCTGGCCGAAAGTGAACAGGATACCGTAATACAAAACCTGAAAGGCCGCGGTATCGATCCCATTAACCTGAGCGTGAAAACGGAGAGCGGGCAAAGCCAAAAGATCATTTTCCCGGCGGCCATGGTGACCGCCAATAATATCGAGTTACCTGTGGGATTATTGCAAACCCGCGAAGGCGCAAGCGATGAAGAAGCCTTGAATTACTCCATCCAAAACCTGGAATATGCTTTTACATCGGCCATTAAAAAAATAACCACCACCGGCAGGCAGCGCATTGGCATTACCGAAGGCCATAACGAGTTAACCGACCTGCAAATGTATGATGCCCGCCGCGTATTAACGGATGGCTTTGATGTGGGCCGGGTTGATCTAAAGCTGATATCGATGGACGGGTTGAAAAAGATCAGTCTGCTCATTATCCCCAAACCCGATCTGCCTTTTACCGAATTAGAGAAATTTAAGATAGACCAATACCTGATGAACGGCGGCCGTATATTATGGAGCCTTGACCAGGTGAGCGCCGAACTGGACAGCCTGCGCGGCCATGGCGGCGAGCAACTGGCTTTTCCTAAAAAACTAAACCTGGACGATCAGCTATTCACCTACGGCGTGCGTTTAAATTACGACCTGATTGCCGATATGAACTGCGCCGAAATCCCCATTACCACGGGCGGCACAGGCGGTAACCCGCAGATCCAAATGCTGCACTGGTTGTTTTACCCGCTGTTTTTACCCATGTCCAAACATCCTGCGGTTAAAAACCTGGAGGGTATCCGCAGCGAATTTGCCAGTACGATTGATACCATCGGTATAAAAAATGTAAGTAAAACCATTTTGCTTACCTCATCGCCATTTAATAAAACGTTTAATACGCCATACATGCTGTCGCTGCAGTTGCTGGAGCAGGATCCCGATCCGGCCACTTTCCAGAGTGTGCCAAAAACAGTGGGCGTACTACTGGAAGGGAGTTTTAAGTCTACCTTTTTAAACAGGCCTGTTCCCGAAGGGTTCACCGGGCAGATACAGCCTTTGGCGGCCAGCAAACCCACAAAAATGGTGGTGTTAAGCGATGGGGATATTTTTAAAAATCAGATAGCCAAAGATGGTACGCCTTACCCTTTAGGCTTTGATCATTACACGGGCACCAATTACGGTAACCGCAACCTGCTGCTTAACCTGGCCGATTACCTGACCGGCGATGCCCGACTGATTGCCTTGCGTAACAAAGAGATCCAGTTGCGGCTGCTTAACCGTGCCCGGATAAAGAACGAAAAGCTGTACTGGCAGGTGATAAATACCGTGGGACCGTTGCTGTTGGTGTTAATATTCGCTATTTTTCAACATTATTTGCGGAAGCGCAAGTATGCGCACTAATTTTTTATATTTTTGGTAGATTAAATCCTTCATATGAGATTCATTGTTTCGACGTCTACGTTACTAAAGCAACTACAATCAGTAAGCGGTGCGCTTAGCAACAGTACCGTATTGCCGATCCTGGAAAACTTTTTATTTGAAATAAAAGATGGCAACCTGACCATTTCGGCCACCGACCTGCAAACCAGCATGACCACCTCCCTTACGTTAAGCGAGGCAAAGGAAAACGGCCGCATAGCTATACCATCGCGCATCTTATTGGATACGCTAAAATCATTACCTGAGCAGCCTATCGCTTTTTCGGTTGATGATAAAACTTTCGCTATTGAGATAAATGCAGGCGATGGTAAATACAAGCTAAGCGGCGAAAACGGCGACGATTTCCCGAAGATCCCGGTAGTAGAAAATGGCTCGTCGGTTAACCTGCCGTCATCGGTATTGGCCGAGGCGATCAACAAAACCATCTTCGCGGTGAGTAATGACGAATTGCGCCCGGCAATGACAGGTGTATTTTGCCAGTTAACCCCGCAATCGTTCACCTTTGTTGCTACCGACGCGCATAAACTGGTACGCTACCGCCGTAAGGATGCTAAAGCAGAAAGCGCTACATCGTTCATCCTTCCTAAAAAGGCTTTGAACCTGTTGAAATCGGCCCTGCCATCCGAAGATGTGAATGTATCGGTTGAGTATAACAATACCAGCGCGTTCTTTAAATTTGGTAACATTAATTTAGTGTGCCGTTTAATTGACGAGCGTTACCCGGATTATGAAGCGGTTATCCCGCAAAATAATCCTAATATGATGACGATTGACCGCCAGGCGTTTTTAGGTTCATTAAGCCGTGTGGCTATTTATGCCAATAAAACCACGCACCAGGTAAGGTTGAAAATTAATGGCAGCGAGTTAAATATCTCGTCAGAAGATATTGACTTTAGCAACGAGGCGCACGAGCGCCTGAACTGCCAGTACGAAGGCGATGATATGGAGATTGGCTTTAACGCCCGCTTTTTAATAGAAATGTTAAAAAACCTGAGCGGCGAAGAAGTAGCCCTCCACATGAGTACCCCTAACAGGGCCGGACTATTATTACCACAAGGCGGCGACGAAAACGAAGACGTGCTGATGCTGGTAATGCCGGTAATGTTAAATAGTTACGCTTAAGTGTAAACTTAAATTATAGATCCAAAAAATGAAAAATCCCGGCGCGATGCCGGGATTTTTTTGTTTATGGGCTTTTCGAAAGCGGGAGACCTGTGCGATTCCCTCCCACGGGGAGGGTGTAGGGAGGGGTTTGATCACCATGCAACCGTATAAACCCCTTCCTCCCAACGCGGAACCCTTCGCACCCCTCCCCATGGGAGGGAACTGTTTATCGCCACGGCTACGGCCGCAACAGCAAAACTTTACTTACCTTAGATTATGAACATCGAACAAATCCGCACTTTTTGCCTGTCCCTGCCATCCGTTACCGAGGACGTAAAATGGGGCAACGACCTTTGCTTTTGCATTGGCGCTAAAATGTTTTGCGTAACCGGGTTAACCGGTCCGTTTGGGGTATCGTTTAAAGTAAAGGATGATGAGTTTGAAGAGTTAAGCACTACGCCCGATATTATCCCCGCTCCTTACGTGGCCCGGTATAAATGGATCTTTGTAAGCGCGGAAGACCGGTTTAGCAAAGATAAATGGGAGCATTATATCCGCCAATCGTACGAATTGGTTAAGGCGAAACTGCCTAAAGGCATGTTGGCGAAGTTGGGTTGATAAGGGATTGTCATTGCGAGTTTTAGAATCCCGGTGGGACTTTGAAGATGTGGATGACGTTAAAACCACGATGTCATTTCGATAGAGCAAGGGCAGGGGTTGCGGGGAGGGCGAAAGAGAAATCTTGTACGCGCGATAGGTAAATCGTATAAGATTTCTCCTCACCCCAACCCATTACCTCCGCAGGTTCGTTCGAAATGACATGGTATTTAAAACAGCTACGTCATGGGTAGGTACGAAGCAATCCTCGGTGTTAAGGTCAACTTTGCAAGTCCACTCTGCCTGCCGGGGATTGCTTCGTACCTCGCAATGACGGGATGGTAAGTAAAAAGCCCGGCGTGTTTTCAAACACGCCGGGCTTTTTAGTGGCATTAAGGGGGACATCAATCTACCAGCACCCCGATATAATAATTAAAGGTATCCACCTCTAAATTCTCTTTGGTTAAACCGGCCAGCTCAACAGGGGCAAAGCGGGTTGATAGGTTAACAAATTTATACTCGCCGCCTTTGGCGCGGATGCGTACGGGCATGTTAAAGCCATTTACATCAGCTATCCAGCGGGCCACTGCACGGCCGTTCTCAAAACGGAACTCCAGTACAGGGATGTTTTTATAACGCAGGTACTGATCAAAAATGCTGGTCAGGTTTATGCCGGCTTGTGTGTTAATATAATCTACCACCTGCTCGGTTGTTACCGTTTGGTGATAGAAGGTTTTGTTTAACCCGCGCAGGATTCCGCGCCATTTTTCATCGTTGTTAATGATGGTGCGGATCATATTCAGCATGTTGCCGCTTTTGGGGTACATATCGCCGCTGCCCTCTTTGTTTACACCGTAGATACCGATAATAGGTTCATCGTTAGCTATCCCGCGACGGGTACCGTGCACATATTCCTGCCCGGCCAGTTTGCTGCCGGTAGAATGTTCGATAAACAGCGATTCGGAATAATTGGTGAACCCTTCGTGGATCCACATATCGGCATTGTCCTTATCGGTAATGTTATTGCCAAACCACTCGTGCCCGCTTTCGTGCACTACTATAAAGTCCCAGGTTAAACCATGGCCCGTGCCCGAAAGATCGCGGCCGAGGTAGCCGTTGCGGTATTTGTTGCCATAGGCCACACCGCTTTGGTGTTCCATCCCCAGGTGAGGGGTTTCTACCAGTTTGTAGCTATCCTCGTAAAACGGGTAGGGGCCAAACCAATATTCAAAAGCCTTTAGCATGGGCGTAACATTGGCGCCCCATTGCTTTTTAGCCTTATCAAGGTTGTAGGCTAAAGGCCAGAAATCCATATCCAGCTTGCCCTTTTCGCCCATGTAGATGCCACTGTAATGCGCGTAATCGGCTATGTTGGCTTCCACGTTATAGTTGTTAATGGGTTGCGATACAAACCAATCGAACCGGGTATAGCCGTTTTTCAGGTCGGTTACCTTGCGCAGGCGGCCGTTAGATACATCTTTTAACCCGGTTGGTACGCTGATGCTGATCAGGATACTATCCGCCTCGTCGGTCAGCTGGTCTTTGTTAGGCCACCAGATAGCGGCACCCACACCCTCGCAGGCGGTAGCCACCCATGGTTTACCCAGCGAATCGGTAGCGAATACCACACCGCCATCCCAGGGGGCGCGTTTGGCAATAGTTGGGTTACCCGAGTAGTAAACCGTAAACTCATCTTTAGTGCCTTTAACAATGTCTTTAGGCAGTTCCAGAAAAACGGCGTTAAACTCGCGTTTATAGGGTAGCTCCTTGCCTTTGTAAACCACCTTATCGATGTTCAGGTTGGCAAACAGGTCAAATTGCAGCTTCTTCATATCGCGTGTAGCGGTGAATTTAAACAGGTTGCTGCCGCTGATGAATTTCTTTTCGATATCAAACTTCACATCCAGGTGATAGTAATTGATATCGTAACAGGTGCGCAAAGGCGCGTTCTGGTTGCCATGCAGCGAATCGGCACGGGTGAAATTCGCGCGAGGGGTTAATAATTGCGCCTGCGCGTTTCTTGCAAAAGCAAATACTGCAATAAGTATCGAAGCAATGTGATACAGGTATTTTGTTTTCATTTTCAAATTTATCTGTTTAAATCTATTTCCATGTTTCCATGATGTTTTTCTTCCAAAGGTTAGCAGCGTATTGCCTGAACACTTCGGGGCCTGTTTTAAATGCATCATCAAAGGTGTATTTGCCACCCACAAAATCCTTGTCCGTTGCCATCACACGATTTTCACCTCTAACGGCATACTTTTTATCGCCTTCGTGCATAATTATCTTCATGTTACTTGGGCTTACATCGCCGTGGCAAACGGTTACATACATTAGCCATACTTCAGCCTTTCCATCTTTATTCAAGTCGGTAATGGCAAAAGTATTTGGTAAGTACCTGGCAGCTAAATCAACAGGGCAGTCCTTTATAAAATCATAGGTTTGCCAGGTCAGTTTAAAATCGTTACCGGTAACTTTATAATGATAGGCATACAAGGCAGCATCCCTGCCGTCAATTTCTTTATCTTTCGATGGCGTTAATCCCGTTTCGGCAGTTAGCACTAAATGATCACCCGCAACATCTGTATACCGTACCGCATTAATGATATGGCCGGCGTATTTGATAGTTGCCGGTATATCCTTTTTATCGAGCGTAGTTATTTTTAACTGCGCAAAGGAAATTAGTGTGCTGCTCAACAACAAACCAGGTAGTAAAAGCAAACGGAGCTTTGGCATTCTATATTTAGAATCAAATAGCGAGAGGCAAAACCCCTCGCTATGGTAATTTATTTGGCTTAATTCTCCAGCACCGTAATCTTCAAACTCGACGGCGCGGCTTTATCATGGAATATACGCATGGTTGCCGGTTTAAAATCGGCATCGGTAGCTTTATTAATATCCATAAACTGGTTAGGGTTACGGTCGGCCAGCGGGAACCAGGAGTTTTGCACCTGGATCATAATACGGTGGCCTTTTTTAAAGGTATGGCCAACATCAGGCAAATCGTACTTTACCTCGGTTATCCGGCCGGGCTCAAATGGCTCCGGTTTTTCGTACGAGTTGCGGAACTTACCCCTGAAGATCTCGCCGCGCACTAACATCTGGTAACCCGACATGATAATGCCTTTAGGGTTCGGCGACGGATTTGGCGCATCGTCCGGGAAAACATCGATCAGCTTCACCACAAAATCGGCATCGGTACCGCTGGTTGATGCAAACAGATCGGCCATCAGCGGGCCGGTTAGGGTGATGTCATCCGTCAGTACATCTGTCTGGTAAGTTTTCACATCCGGCCTGCGCGAAGCAAAGCGCTGATCGTCTATCATGTACTCGCGGGTGCGGCGGGCTTGTATGCCATCCTGATAAGGCACGGGTGCGGCAGGGTCGCTCACATATTGGTCAAAGCTATCGGCATAGGTTGGTTTGGTAAAGCTTAGCTTGCCATTTTGTTGCAGGTACAGGGTTTTTTCGGTCGTGTTTTTGGGCGGCCAGGTTTCAAATTTATGCCATTGGTTACTGCCGGTAACAAAAATATAAGCCTCGGGCAAATCCAGGGTGCCTTTACCTTTCAGGTAATAGTTAAAGAAAGGCAGTTCAATGTTCTCCCGGTAATATACACTTGTTTTTTGTCCAAAATCCTGATCGCCAAATAAGTCCCCGTCACCACGTTCCCAACCACCGTGAAACCATGGCCCTAATACCAGCGTATTTTTAACCGATTGCGGGTTTTGTTTTTCTATAGCCTTGTAAACTTCCTGCGCGCCATAAGCATCTTCGGCATCAAAAAATCCGCCTACGGTCATTACCGCAGGTTTAATATTGGTTAAGTGCGGCAAAATATTCATGGCTTTCCAAAACGAATCGTAGTTGGGATGGTCCATCATATCGTTCCAAAACTTTACCGAATCGCCAAGGAAATTCTTTTTCAGGTTTGGCAGTGCGCCCTGCTCCAGGTAAAATTTATAATTATCCTTTACATTAACCCTTATTTGGTTCTTAATATCGGCTGGGAGTATCGGCTTAGGGCGCGGTACACCAAAGCCGGTTAAAAATGCAAAAGCATCCATTTCAAAAAATACGCCTTTGTGATGAAAATCATCGCCCTTAAACCACTCGGTAACCGGGGCCTGCGGCGATACGGCTTTTAGCGCCGGATGCGCGTTAGGCAACGACGCTGTAGAGTAAAAGCCAGGGTAGGAGATACCTAAAATGCCTACTTTGCCATTATTATTGGGCAGGTTTTTAACCAGCCAATCAATGGTATCGTAAGTATCGGTGCTTTCATCAATATCTTTCGGGCCATGTTTTTCGCCAAGTTGAGGCCGTACATTTACAAAATCGCCTTCGCTCATATACCGGCCGCGAACATCCTGGTACACAAAAATATAACCTTCCCTGGCAAACAACATATTTTGGCCAAGCGTGCCCTTCATGTCGGTACCATAAGGCGAAACCGTGTACGGCGTACGGGTCATTACAATACCATATTTCTGCGTTTGATCTTTAGGCAGGTAAATGGAGGTGAACAGGCGTTTACCATCGCGCATGGTAATGTACTTTTCCATTTTGGTGTAATGGTCCCTGATGTATTGCGCATCAAGCGATGCCTGCGAAAGTGTGTTAGTGCCCTGGGCCATCGCCGCGCCGCAGCAAAGCAACACGATCAGTAAAAGGTTGGTGATTTTTTTTATCATGACAATCAGTTAATTTTTTCGGTATGACGAAGTTAAGATATTGAAAATAATTTGTTGTAACAATATTGCGGGGTAGCACAACTGCTTGTATAATGCGCGTGAGCAAAATGGTTGCAAAAAATCTCTATCAGATTATTAATCACAAACCATAATTACGTGACCGTCGCAATCGCTGATCAAAAACTCGCGGCCGTAGCTGCGCTGCATAATTTCTTGTTTGATATCGGCACCTGCCGACTTTACCTCATTGTAAAACAATTCGATTTCGGGCACCCAGATCACAAAGTCGGTTACCTCGCTGCCGGCTACCAGATTGGTATGCAATTGGTGGGCAGGGGCTTTTCCAAAATGAACCTGGAAACCGTCGCGCTCCACCATAGCATACACCGGCGGATCAAGGAAGTAGCTGATGAGTTTAAAGCCTAATACGTGGATGTAGTAGTCGGCTGTTTTAACTACATCGGGTACACGGAGTTGCGGGGCAATGCCTATGAGTTGGGGTTTCATTTGCCTGCTATAAAAGTTGATGAAAAGTATTCGTATCGCCGTCCCGTTCAAATTCAGAACCTACCGGCGCATCTAATAAATGAATAAAGCTATCATCCAAATTTAAAACCTTACCTATGGCTATATATTGTAGGTTATCACTATTATCTACATATTCCTGAGATTCGCAACCACTTAAAAAAGTCCATCCGGTTTCTTTTTCGTTTTCTGGTTCTTCCTTATAAAAATAGCCAACTGGGTAATCTTCATTTAATATATGATTAGACACAAAGCATCTCTTGAAATATGGCTCTAAATCATCATCATTCTCGTCTACAATATCCAATTCATCAATAGTATCGTATTGAATAATATGTTCTTTACTAAAGGGTATTGTATCACCTGCTGTTAGGTCTTTAATGTGATAAGGGTCATTGTCTAATTTTCCTGAAAATAATCCCCCATTTATACTTTCAATAATCACCCACATGCGTTCGGCTATGGGTAAAGTAGGATCGTCGGATTTAAACCCAAAGATCAATTTCACAATATCTCCAACCTTTAATTTTTCAATAATTGTATCAGATGGTTTGTAGAATGTATAAGGTGATTCTTTTTGAATTGCAGTAGCGTCTTCCAGCCACCAACTTTTTTCTATCATAGTAAAATCTAATATTTAAAATTAGTGAAATTTTACTTCGAATACGGCACACGTTTAATCAATATATCACCCCACTGCCATAATCCACCTCCTGACAATCCATCCACAACCCCTTACCTACATTTGTATTTCATATATTAATGATGAGTACAAAAAATATCCGCCTCAGCGTGCTCGACCAATCGCCGGTACGCAAAGGGGCTACCGCTATACAGGCCGTTCAGGAAACTATTGAACTGGCCAAACTGACCGAAAAATTGGGCTATACCCGCTATTGGGTGGCCGAACACCATAACACCGGCATCCTGGCCGGGTCGTCGCCCGATGTATTACTGGCGCATTTGGCCGCGCATACCAAAACTATCCGGTTGGGTTCGGGCGGGATTATGCTGCCTAACCACAGCGCATTGAAGGTAGCCGAAAGCTTCCGCATGCTGGAAGCTTTGGCGCCGGGCCGGATAGACCTGGGCATGGGCCGCGCGCCGGGTACCGACCGCATTACGGCCAGTGTACTCAACCCGTCTAACCAGTTCCGCGAGCAGGACTTTGTGGAGCAACTGATGGACCTGCAAAATTACCTGCATGATACGGCCGATCCCGGTACCATACAGCGCAGCATCCGTGCTATTCCGCAGGTTGATACCGTACCCGCTCAATGGCTGCTGAGCAGCAGCGGACAAAGTGGTTTGTTTGCCGCCCATTTTGGCATGGGTTTCTCGTTCGCGCATTTTATTAACCCGGTGGGTGGCCCGCAGGCGGTTAAAGTGTACCGCGACAGGTTTCAGCCCTCGCAGGACCTGGCCCGGCCCGAAGCTAATATGGCCATCTTTGTTTTCTGTTCCGACGATCCCGAAAAGGTAGCCCGGCATAAGGCGGTGATGGATGCCCGTTTCCTGCAATTTGAAAAAGGGGTGATCACACCGCTATCCTACAATGATGTGAAGGATGTGGTTTATACCGATGCCGAGCAGGACCGGATGCGCTATAATCGCCAGCGTGTGGTAGCGGGCAGTCCCGAGATGGTAAAAACACGCCTATTGCAATTAGCCGAAAGTTATGATGTGGATGAACTGATGGCCGTGACCATTACCGAAGATTTTGAAGACAGGCTGCGAAGTTACGAGTTGCTGGCCGGGTTGTTTGAGTTGAGCCCGATTGCTTAGAAAAAGCAAGGGATGTGCGATTCCCTCCCACGGGGAGGGTGCAGGGAGGGGTTTCTTGACAATGTGCAGAAACCCCTCCCTCCCACTACACTATCAGCCGCACCCCTCCCAGTGGGAGGGAACTGAAAATCTGCTTATCGGTTTAGGCTATTCTTTCTTATATTAGCCTGATATTATCTTCAAAAACAGTTCGTATGTTAAAATCAATACTCCTATCCTCGTTTTTGTGTGTTGCGCTTTTAGGGGCAAACGCGCAAACCTTAACCATGCCGGCCCATATCGAAAGCGCCTATACTAAGGGCACCCGCACCGAAAGCGGCAAGCCCGGCAAAAACTTTTGGCAAAACCATGGCCGGTATAATATATCGATCAGCATGTCGCCGCCAAATAAACTGATTAACGGTGTAGAGCAGATCACCTATTTTAATAACAGTCCCGATACGCTGAAAAGCCTGAACATGAAACTGATCATGAACATGCACCGCACTGGCGGCCGGGGAGGTGCTGCAAACCCTGAAGCCGGGATCCAGGTAGATAAGATACTGGTTAACGGCACAAAAGCCGACTGGGACAATAACGCGGCTAACACCACCAACTACATGTTCCCCTTAAGTAAAGCCTTAATGCCACACGACTCGGTAAAAATGGACATCACCTGGCATTATCAATTATCAAATGGCCGCGGCCGCGAAGGCTTTATTGATTCAACTACCTATTATCTGGCTTACTTTTACCCACGCGTATCGGTATATGATGATTATAAAGGATGGGATACACAACCGCATACCGGCGGACTGGAGTTTTATAACGACTTTAACGATTATACCCTTAACGTAACCGTACCTAAAAACTATCTTGTATGGGCCACCGGCGATCTGCAAAACCCAACTCAGGTTTTACAGCCTGAATATGCCAAACGTTTAGCTACATCAATGACCAGCGATTCTACCATCCACGTGGCAACCGCGCAGGATGTAGCTGGTAAACAGGTGACCGCTCAAAACGCGGCCAACACCTGGACATTTACCTGCAAAAATATTACCGATGTAGCCCTGGCTGTAAGTAATACTTACGTTTGGGATGCAGGAAGTGTATTGGTTGATGATGCCAAAAACCGCCGTGCAAGTGTGCAGGCAGCCTTCCCCGATGCCTCTGATGATTTTCACCATTCGGTGCAATTTAGCCGTTATGCTTTGGGCTGGTTCTCGCGTAACTGGCCGGGTGTGCCGTATCCATTTTCAAAAAGCACCGCTGTACAAGGCTTTGCCGATATGGAATACCCCATGATGGTAAACGATAGCCACGAAAAAGATCTTGGCTTTGCCCAATTGGTGCAGGACCACGAGCAGGCGCATACCTATTTCCCTTTTTATATGGGCATTAACGAAAGCTATTACGCCTTTATGGACGAAGGCTGGGCCACCACGCTGGAATACCTGATAGGTATTGAAGAGAAAGGCAAACAAGCGGCAGATAATTTTTACAAACAATTCCGTGTGGTAGGCTGGGCTACCCGTCCGCATACACAGGAAATGCCTATCATTACCCCATCGCCCGATACGAAATTTGGCGCGGGCAATAACTTTTACGGTAAACCATCTTTAAGTTACCTGGCTTTAAAAGATCTGCTGGGCGATAAGCTGTTTAAAAAAGCGCTGCACACCTATATGGATAACTGGAATGGTAAGCACCCCATTCCATGGGATTATTTTAATTCGATGAAAACCGGATCGGGGAAAAAACTGGACTGGTTCTTTTACAACTGGTTCTTCACGCCATCATATATAGACCTGGCTTTAACAGGTGCCGATAAATCGGGCAGCGGTTATACCCTGGCTATTAAAAACATTGGCGGCTTTGCCGCCCCGTTTGATGTAAATGTTAATTATACCGACGGTACTACCGAGTCTTTCCATCAAACCCCTGCAGTTTGGGAAAAGGATCAGAAAGATATTTCAGTAAAGATTAAAACTACTAAAGAGGTTAAAGATATCACCCTTGAGGGCGGCATATTTATGGATGCCGATATGAAGAATAATACCTGGGTAGCTGGTAAGTAAGGCAGCCCATATTATCTTGTCATTCTGAGCGATAGCGAAGAACCTACAGTAATGCTTTGCATGGGTAGGCTCTTCGCTATTTTTTTAACCCTATGTTATTTCGATAGAGCAAGAATGGGTCTGAGCGGAAGGGCGAAAGAGAAATCTTATACGTGCAACTCATCACGCGTATAAGATTTCGCCCGGGAGAGGATAATGTTTTGCTGAAGATTATCTTAGGTATTAAATTTTTAAGCGCGCCTTTAATTCGGCGTTTTCTTTTTGCAGTTTTTTGATGTACTCATGTTGCTGCTCAAACCCCTGTTGCATTTCTTCAAGGGTATACCGCGGAGTAATATGTTGCGGGCAATTCCAGTCGTAGCCACTAACCTTTAAAATAATTATTCTTTCAGGCTTAAATGAATACTCGCCCAGGTTAAGCTGTTCATATAGTTCAGGGTTTTCATCAATAGATAGGATGGTAGCTTTAGCAAATATTTTTAACCGCTCCCTGGTTGCCTGGTTCAGCAAAAACAACGAAACCTGGTTATGCGTAGCCAAATTACCTGCGGATATATATTGCCTGTTGCCGCCAAAATCAATAAAACCAAGTGTTTCGTGGTCAAGCACTTTTAAAAAACCTTTCGGTCCCCCGCGAAATTGGATATATGGATAACCGCTTTCGCTAATAGTAGCCATGTAAAAATTATCCTGCTGACCAATAAAATCTATCTCAGCTTCTGTAAAGCCATCCGTATAATGCTGTGCCTCCCTGCGTAAGTAACCGGCGCGGCTGCCATATTTTTCCTGTAGATCCTTTACCGCATTGGTAAAGGCAATTGCTGAGTAATTCATTTTTTAGGTTGTTAAATGGGCTTGTGCAAGTCAGTTTATTAAAAATAAGTAATTCTGATAATTAAACCTATTGCTTGTGCTTTTGTGAGATTTAGATGAACTCCAAACTCTTTAACCGTTTCGTTGGTTATACCAAATCAACATCAGCGCGTTATGAGATCGATATGGAAAGGTTCTATTGGGTTTGGGTTAGTTAGCATCCCCGTTAAATTATATTCGGCAGTACAAAAAAGCTCGCTCGATCTGGATATGCTGGATGGTCGCGATCATTCCCGTATCCGTTTTCAACGGGTGAATGAAAATACCCATAAGGAGGTACCTTACGATAAAATTGTGAAGGGCTATAAGCTGGACGACGATTACATAGTGCTGGAGGAACAGGACTTTGAAGACGCCGCGCCCGAGAAAAGCAAGACCATCGAAATAGAAAGTTTTGTTGATATAGACGAGGTGAACCCCATGTTTTATGAAACCTCCTATTATGCCGAACCGGATACCAAAAACAATAAAGCCTATTCGCTGCTGATACAGGCCATGAAAGAATCGAAAAAGGCCGGGCTGGCCCGCTTTGTATTGCGCAATAACGAAAACCTGTGTATTGTACACCCGGTTGATGATGTGATGGTGGTAACCCGCATCCGCTTTGGGCAGGAGATCCGCAGCGCCGAAGACCTGAACGTGGCCAAAAATGTAAAGGTCAGTAAAAAAGAACTGGAGGTGGGTTTGGCCCTGATCAATCAATATGCCGAGAAATTTGACGTATCGAAATTTAAAGATGATTACCACAATGAACTGCTCAAGATCATCCATGCCAAAGCAAAAGGTAAACGGCCAACTATTAAAAAACTAAAGCCACGTAAAACTAAAAGCGATGATCTGTACGATCAATTGATGCAAAGTTTAAGTAGTAAAAAAGGGGCCTGATATATGTGCTTATATTATAAAGTCATATACCATGTTTTATCCCTTTGCATTGTAGCATAATCCACAATCAGTGCGTATAGGTAGTTAAAAAGTATCACCCCATTATTTACACCACCTACTTAAATTGTTATGCACAAATTTTATAAAACAGCGTGTATTATTATCGTGCTTTTCCTGATCGTACCAGGATGTAAAAAAGACAAAACCCCCGATTCCGTTTCTACACCGCTTAATGTACAAACCAGGGTAATTACAACCGGCATTACCGAAACCCTGAATGCCGTACATTTCCTGAACGAACAGGTGGGCTATGTTGGCGGCGTAAACGGTGGGATATATAAAACCACAAATGCAGGCCAAAATTGGGTTAGCCAAAATACAGGGGTTAATACGGCTGTAAGGGCCATTTTTTTTACAGATGCGCTTACCGGTTTTGCCACTGGGGGCGAAAGCGTTTGCGCTGGTAGCGGTTGCGTAGTGCCGGGTGGATATATCCTGCGTACTACCGATGGCGGGCAAACATGGGTTAAGCTTAACGTAATTGACCCAACGCTGATCAGTGCCATTTACTTTACAAGCCCAACCGTGGGATTTTGCATCAGTTATAATACCATTTATAAAACTACCAACGCCGGTTTAAGTTGGTCGCCTACCGCTTTTGCAAACCTTGGTAGTATTATGAGCGATATAAAGTTTACCGATTCCCAACATGGCTACGTTACCTGCCTCCACAATAAAATTTTACAAACTACCGATGGCGGCGCTAACTGGCAGGTCGCTACCACAACAGCCACAAGCGGATATGCAGCTATAGCTACAGGCAATGGGTACACCTATATTTCGGGGCAGCAAAAGGTAATCAAATCTACCGACAACGGGGTTACCTGGCAGCAATTGTCAAACTCATTTGCCAATATCTTCTACTTGCAGTTTATTGATGCCCAACAAGGTGTAGGGTTTGGTTTAGGCTCTTATTCAGGTGGTGATTTTGGCCATTACTATCCGGGTATATATACTACTGTGGATGGCGGCAGCACCTGGACGGCTAAAACAGATATTACAGAATTTGAAACGTTAAGAGGCATCAGCTTTCCGCTGAAAAACCTTGGATACGGTATTGATAACAATAGGCTAATTAGAATAAGCCTTAATTAACGGGTTGCTTTTTAAATATAATAGCTAATTGAAAAAATCGAAAACAGCTACTGGAAGAAATTTATTTAAGTTTTAAGAAATAATTAAAAACTAAAGTTGTGTTTGGTGGTTATTATCATACATCAAAACTTAAATATAACAAACCATGAGAACATCAAGATCAACACAACCCGAATCAACAACCAAGGTAACAGAATCGGCCCTGAACGAATTATTTATCGACGAATTAAAGGATATTTATTGGGCCGAAAAACACTTAGCCAAGGCATTGGTAAAAATGGCTAAAGCCGCCACATCTGATGAGTTAAGAGAAGCGATTGAAACTCATCAGGGCGAAACCGAAAACCACATTACCCGCCTGGAAAATGTGTTTGACTCGATAGGTGAAAAAGCAGTAGCCAAAAAATGCCCGGCTATGGAAGGCCTGATAGAGGAAGGCCAGGAAATTATAAAAGACACTGAAGATGGCAGCATGACCCGTGATGCCGGCCTGATATCAGCCGCGCAAAAGGTGGAGCATTATGAAATTGCATCGTACGGTACTTTAAAAACCTTAGCTGTTACATTAGGTTATACCGAAGCGGCCGAAATATTGGATGCTACCCTGCAGGAAGAGAAAAAAACAGATAGTCTGCTAACCCAGATTGCTGAAGGCTCGATTAACCAGGGCGCCAGCACCGAAAAGGAATAACCCCAAAAATCAAAAACGAAGAAAGCCGCTTAATTTAAGCGGCTTTCTTCGTTTTTATCTGTGGATCTAATCAGCTTATTTCTTCCTCTTAACGCCGCTATAGGCAGCGCCACCTAAAGCTAATACTAACAGGATGGATCCTGCCAGGGATACCTTTTCGCCGGCATAGTAGGAGGTAGGATGAAAAATAAACTCAATTTTATGATTACCTACAGGTATCTGCGCGGCGCGCAACACGTAATCTGCACGGAAGTAGGGTTTTTCTACGCCGTCTATCAGCATTTTCCAGCCTTTTTCGTAATATATTTCAGAGAATACAGCCACTTGTGAAGCCGTTGAACCGCTTTGATACTCCAAATGATCGGGCGCGTAACTGGTTAAAGTGATCGTCGCCGCGGGGTCGGTACCTAATGTTTTTTCATCAATGCTGCCTTTATAACGTTGATCAACCATCGCCTCATCTTTTGGCGAAAAGGCGCTGATGGCCTGCATTTCCTGGTCGGCGTTTTCGGCAAAGCTTACCTTTTTTACAAACCAGGCATGGCCGCAAGCGGTGGAACTAACATGCATGCTGGCAGTACCGGTTTTAGGGTCGGTAGTAATAATATACTTGGTGTTCAGCATATCCAGCACATCCTGGTTAACACCGCTGGTAAACTGGTTATCTATCAGTTCGTCATAACGTTTTAAGCGCGCTGCTGAATAACCGCCTATGGATTTATGGAAGAACGGATTAAACATATCGTATTTTAAATTAGCCGATGCGTCAAATACACGGAAATCCGGGTCGGTATCTCTTTGGATAAACTGGTCAACTTCACGTGGTTTTATTAAGGCTTCGGCATCTGCTTTTTCCTGGAAACTGGTCTCCTTTAAATAACGTTTATCTATCTGCCACATATCTATCAGCACCAATGCCAGCAGGGCAACAGATACCATGGTTAAATTGATCTTTTGTTTGATGAATGCCCAGATCAAAACAAACGTGATCAGGATAAATACCAGGGTACGGATAGCGTCCGCGCGTTCCAGGGCAATCCTGTCGCGGGTTAAAGCGTTGGCTATGGTGGTGGCAAAAGCAGTATCGTTATTTAACGCGCGGGCCAGGTTAGCAACTGCCGCCGGCTGATCGGACGAGCGGAAATCCAGAATGGCATCGGGCATAGCGATCATGATCAGCGTTAAACCGCCGGTGATATAAAGCGCGATCTTTAATTTTTTAAAGATGGCGGTTTTATCAGTTGTAGTAATGATCTCCTGAACGGCTAAACAGGCCAGGATAGGGAAACATAAGCTGGCTACCGCCAAAATAGATTCAACGGCGCGGAACTTATTATACAGCGGGAAATAGTTAAAGAACAAGTCGGATACATAAGGGAAATTGCGACCGAAAGACAGCAGCATAGTTAATACAACCGTGCCAAGTATCCACCACTTTAACCTGTTTTTCACTACAATTAAACCAAATACAAACAGGAAGCAGATAACCGCGCCAAAATACCATGGGCCGGCCGTGCCTGGTTTGTTGCCCCAGTATAGGGACAGACCCTGCAGGTTGGAGATCTGCTGGGTGGCGCCTAAAGCCTGGTCTTCAGGGATGCCTTTAGCTACAAAGGTTTTAACAGTTTCTGACGATTGATCAAGCGTTTCGGTACCCGAACCACCGCCGTAAGCGTTAGGGATAAGGAAAGTAAGGCACTCGCCCACACCCTGGCTCCAATCATAAGCATAAGCTTTATCCAGGCCGTCTTTAGGCGCTTTGGTGTGTTTGGTTAAGTTTGATTTACCACGATAGCTATCCTTACTATATTCGTAAGTGCTCCATAAGCTCGATGCGTTAACTAATAAGGCCAGCACTAATGCACCCGCCAGGTATGCCATCGATTTTAAAAAAGCCGCAGTGGTTTTAGTTTTAATGGCATGATAAAGCTCAATACCTAATAAAATGGCCAATCCCAGCATCAGGTAATAGGTCATCTGGATGTGGTTAGCCCTGATCTCCATGGCCAGGAAAAGCGCGGTTAACGCACCGCCTGTAAAGTAATTGCCACGCAAGGTTAGTATAATCCCTGCCAGTATAGGCGCAAAAAACGCGATAGCGAAAGCCTGGTTTGAGTGCCCCGCCACCAGCAAAATAATGTTGTAGGATGAGAAGGTAAAGGCTATGGCACCTGCTGCCGCAAGCCATGGGTTAAGCTTTAAAACGCAGAACAGTAAATAGGCTCCCAGCATTAAAAGCAATACAGTATCAACCGGATTGGGGAATGTGGCCTTTAGGCCGCCAACCACCCAGGTAGTAATATTGTTGGGATACGGCGCCCATATCTGGAAAGCGGGCATACCGCCAAATATCTGGTTGGTCCACAAAATAGTGGTGCCTTTGGCTTTGTAGTCGTTTATTTCTTTTTGGGTGGATTGCGCTCCTACAACATCGCTTTGTCCAAGCGTTTTTCCATTAAAGGCAGGTGTAAAATAAAAAAAGCAGATTCCTAAAAAAATCCCGATGATGGCCAGGTGGACACCATTTTGCTTGAACCAGTTATTCATTTGAGTTTTTGAATGATAATATAATCCTCAAAAATAGAAATTTGAGCGAGAATAGGAATTATAATAGTTAACGCGGTAGGGAAATGCTTAAAAAAGGCTCAAGCAGCACGACAGATAGCGGGTAGGGTGTCATGGTGAGCTTGTCGAACCATGGTGGGCAGGCCTACGCACGACCCTTCGACAGGCTCAGGGTGACATCCTCTGTCTAAACTTTCCGGATTTTTATTAGCAAGGCTGCGCCTTCAGTCTGAACAGGACAAACATGAGTATTAAACCCGCCAGACTGGCTACATAACCAATGATGTTATTTTTAGCGTACTCGTCGCGGTTACGGCGGATGGTGTAATAATTATAAAAAGCAAGACCGGCCACAATTACCCAAAAAAACCAGTTGATTTTGGTACACATGGCAAATACTTCAATCGCTACCGCCATTACCACATAATTAACTATAATTAGTATAATGGATTCGGGCGTACCGTAATGCCTGCGTTTATAAAGTTCTTCGGGTAACATGGTTGTAGGTTATTTAATTTCCTCGTAATCTACAAAATCGCCTTCAGAATCGGGGACCGAGTTCTTTTTATTTTGCGGGATATGGTCAATTTTAATCGACCCCTCGGCGGGCTTACGCTGTTGTTGCTGCTGGTAATTTTGCTGATGGCCCTGTTGCTGCGCGGCTTTATTAATTACGCTTTGTAGTATGGATGGTAAAAACCAGCGTACCAGGCTGCGTATAATGTAAAGTATACAAATGGATATGATCAGAAAGCGGATAAGTATCATCTGATTTTAGTTTTGTGTGCAAATATAAGTTATTAACGAATTAAACGTGCAAATGTGATATTTAAGGATGTGCAAATGTGTTCTTGATGTGCGAATGTGCAAATATGCATATGTGCGTATGAAAGAATCATCTGCACATCCTCGTATCTGCATATTTGCACATTAATTAAAATTTTTCCAGCATCATTTTTTCCAGCGCGAACATTTCATCGCGCAGTTTGGCGGCTAATAAAAAGTCCATATCCTTGGCCGCGGCCATCATTTCTTTTTTGGTATTATCGATAGATTTTTGCAGGTCCTTTTTGCTCATGTACTGAACGATCGGGTCGGCGGCCAGGGCGTTGATTACCGAATCGGCCTCCACATACGCTTTTTGTACCCCGCCTATAAAGTCCATCACCGATGTTTGCTCGATGATAGCCTCGCGCGATTTGCCTACCGTCATTGGGGTTATGCCGTGTTCGGTATTATAAGCTATTTGCAGATCGCGCCGGCGATTAGTTTCGTCCATGGTAATGCGCATCGAGTCGGTTATCTTATCAGCGTACATAATTACCCGACCACGGTCGTTACGGGCAGCGCGACCAATGGTCTGGATCAGCGATTTCTCCGACCGCAGGAAGCCTTCTTTATCGGCATCCAAAATCGCGACCAGCGATACTTCGGGTAAATCCAAACCTTCGCGTAGTAAGTTGATCCCTATCAATACATCAAACTCGCCTAAACGCAGGCCACGCAAAATCTCTACACGCTGCAAGGTTTTCACCTCCGAGTGGATATAGCGACATTTGATACCCAGGCGGTCCATGTATTTAGCCAGTTCTTCGGCCATGCGTTTGGTGAGGGTGGTTACCAGCACACGGTCGCCCATTTTAATGGTTTTATCAACCTCGTCTAACAGATCATCTACCTGGTTAATCACCGGGCGCACATCAATTACAGGGTCTAATAATCCCGTCGGGCGGATCACCTGCTCAACCACCACACCGCCCGATTTTTCCAGTTCGAAATCTCCGGGGGTAGCGCTCACATACAGCGTTTGCGGGGCCAGCCGCTCAAACTCCTGGAAGTTAAGCGGACGGTTATCCAGCGCGGCAGGCAGGCGGAAGCCATAATCAACCAAAGCGATCTTACGCGACCGGTCACCGCCGTACATGGCGCGGATCTGTCCCACGGTTACGTGGCTTTCGTCAATCACCATCAGGTAATCTTCGGGGAAATAATCTAATAAGCAGAAAGGCCTTGCACCCGGCTCGCGACCATCAAAAAAGCGGGAGTAATTCTCGATGCCCGAGCAATACCCTAACTCTCGGATCATCTCCAGATCGTAATTGGTTCGTTCTTCCAATCGCTTGGCTTCCAGGAAACGGCCGTCGGCAATAAATTGCTTTTTGCGCATCTCCAGTTCTTCCTGTATGGCCCAGATAGATTGCGTAAAACGCTCGCGCGGGGCAACGTACAGGTTAGCGGGATAAACCACCATGTGTGTCATCTTTTCGATGGTTTTACCGTTGGCCGGGTCAAAGGTGCTCAGTTCTTCAATATCATCGCCAAAAAAGGAAACGCGGTAAGCATAATCCATATAGGCCGGGAAGATCTCTACGTTATCACCCTTTACCCTGAAAGTACCTCGTTTAAAATCGGCGGTGGTGCGGGCGTATAATATCTCTACCATACGGTGCAAAAAGGCGTTGCGGCTAATGCGCGTGCCTACCGCAAATTTAAATACCGAGTTGGCAAAATCCTCGGGGTTACCCATACCATAAATGCACGAAATGGACGATACCACGATCACATCCCTGCGCCCCGACATTAATGCCGAAGTGGTGCGCAAACGCAGCTTCTCTATCTCCTGGTTTATTTGCAGGTCTTTTTCAATATAAGTATTGCTGCTGGGGATAAAAGCTTCGGGCTGATAATAATCATAGTACGATACAAAGTAATTCACCGCGTTGTCGGGGAAAAACTGTTTCATTTCGCCATATAGCTGGGCGGCCAGGGTTTTATTGTGACTTAATATCAGCGTTGGCTTTTGCGTTTGCTGTATCACGTTGGCCACCGTAAAGGTTTTACCCGATCCGGTAACGCCCAAAAGGGTTTGAAACGGGTCGCCATTATTAACGCCTTCCACCAGTTGGCGGATAGCTTCGGGCTGATCGCCGGTGGGTTTATATATCGAGGTGAGCTTAAAATCCATGTATTAAACAAAAATACGGTTTAGTGATTAGAGATTAGTTAATTAGTGATTAGTTTTACATTGCTGTTAAACACCATTTCGTATCACCTTACAAATAAAGCGATAGCTAACGACAACCCTATGTCAGTAGTATTGTCTTTATTTTGTATTGAACATTAAATTGCAGATAATGTTATATGGGCACACCAATCACTAATTAACTAATCTCTAATCACTGATAAACAAACAAATGCTTTTCATCCTAAATAAAACCAATACCATAGCCAACAAATTTTTGGCCGAGCTGCGCGATGTAAACATCCAGCAGGACCGCCTGCGCTTTAAGCGCAACCAGGAACGGTTAGGCGAGATCCTGGCTTACGAGATCAGCAAAAAGCTAAAATATGCCGAAGTTGAAGTGCAAACCCCGCTGGGTATTGCCAATGTAAACGTCCCGGCCGAGCAACCGGTTATCGGTACCATTCTGCGTGCCGGGCTGCCCTTTCAGCAAGGCTTTCTGAATTTTTTCGATCAATCGCCGGGGGCGTTTATCACGGCTTACCGTAAGGTGAAAAAGAGCGGCGATTTTGTGATCCAGATAGACCATATCAGCACCCCAAATTTAGATGACAGTACCCTGATATTAGCCGATACCATGCTGGCCACAGGGCAAAGTATTGTACAGGTATGCAAAGAACTATTGGCCACTTACGATATTAAAAACCTGCACATAGCCGCCGTTATTGCCAGCACCGAAGGGATTGACCACGTGCGTGCCAACCTGCCCAAAGCCCACCTGTGGGTTTGCGCGGTTGATGAAGAAATGACATCCAAGGCCTACATTGTCCCCGGTTTGGGCGATGCGGGAGATCTGGCGTTTGGGGAGAAGGTGTAGGAAAATGCGGAAGTCGGAATGTCAATTGCGAAATTGTTTTCGCAATTTTGTCTTGAAATAACCACCCTGTCATTGCGAGGTACGAAGCAATCGCGAACGATGCAAAACCGCTCTTTGGGTGTGCGATTGCTTCGTACCTCGCAATGACAGGGTTTTGATACCCGAAATGAAAAAATACACCCACATCTTCTTCGACCTTGACCATACCATTTGGGATTTTGATAAAAACGCCGAGGAAACCCTGCATGAGCTTTTTGTGATCCACCGGCTCAATGATATCGGCCTAACCTCAGCCGATATATTTATCGAAACCTATACCGCCAATAACCACAAGCTTTGGCGCGAATATCATTTGGGCAATATCACTAAAGAAACCTTGCGCGAGGCACGCTTTAAACAAACTTTTCTTGATTTGGGCGTACATCCTGATGTAATGCCGCATGGCTTTGAGGATGCCTATGTGCAGCTTTGCCCCACTAAAACCAACCTGTTCCCCCACGCGCACGAAACACTGGAATATCTGCAGGCTAAATATACCCTGCACTTAATTTCGAACGGGTTTAAGGAATCGCAGTCGGTAAAGATCAATAACACGGGTATCGGCAAATACTTTCAGCATGTGGTGGTATCCGAAATGGTGGGGGCCAATAAGCCTGATCAGGCCATTTTTCAGTACGCGCTTAACCTGGCCGGGGCCACCAAAGCCGAAAGCCTGATGATAGGCGACAGCCTGGA
This sequence comes from Mucilaginibacter sp. GW821-FHT07H05, assembly GCF_059418485.1. NCBI lineage: Bacteria > Pseudomonadati > Bacteroidota > Sphingobacteriia > Sphingobacteriales > Sphingobacteriaceae > Mucilaginibacter > Mucilaginibacter sp. GW821-FHT07H05. The sequence continues at coordinate 193,760 of NZ_JBWKPY010000008.1, read as the reverse complement.
AGCCGACGTAATGGGCGCCCTTAACTTTGGCATAGATGCCATTTATTTTAACCCGATGGGGTTAGAAAAACCCGATGAAGTGCCTTTGCAAATAACTCATTTAAAGGAGTTAACTTTGATATTATGAAGATAGCCGCCGAGCGTAAAAAGACCGAAGCTGTTTTAGATACCTATCGTGCCTGGATAGATAAGGTGGGCGATGAACGGTTTACGGAAACCCCGCCAGGCGGCGGCTGGTCATACGCCGAGGTGTATTCGCATATTATGCAGGCTACCCTGGCATCAACTATCGCGTTAGAGCGGTGCACGCAAAGTAATTGCAAGCCTACTACCGATAAAGCTAACTGGTTAGGTAAACTGGTGTTGTTCTTCGGGATGTTTCCACCGGGAGCGCGGCTTAAAGAACCTAACAAAATGACCGAAAAAATGCCGGCGCTTAAGATCAGTAAGGAAGAAGCCCGCAATATGATCATTAAATGCCGCCAGCGGCTGGATGATATGATACCGTTAATGCGCGGCGCCGAAAACAACGGACGTATTAAGCACCCGCGCCTGGGGATGCTGAATGCCGGGCAATGGCTTAAGTTTATCCGCATCCATTTGCAACATCATTTAAAACAATTACAGCGGATCGAAAATAAATTTTCGCATTAGTGTTACTTTTAACATTTAACACAGTCTTAACACTATAATAATTTAAGAATAAGAACTTTGTTAAAATTTGTTAGATATGCATTTTGATTATCTGCTTGTTGTAGGATTGCTGTTGTTTGTACTCCTGTTTTACGCCAGCCCATATGAGTTTAAAACCAATGAGGACGACGAAGACGAATAGTCGGCAGCAAATACCCCATATTTATTTATACCGGTTTTTTAAGCCGGGCGGACAAACACCCCCTCAATTTTAATGGCGAAGCGCGAAGTAGATATCGTCATCCTATCCGATGTGCACCTGGGCACTTACGGCTGCCACGCTAAAGAGCTGCTGAAATACCTGAAAAGCATTAAGCCCAAAATACTCGTCCTTAACGGGGATATTATTGATATCTGGCAGTTCAGCAAATCGTACTGGCCCGAGGCGCACATGAAAGTAATGCGCCGCATTATGAAGTTTATTACCGAAGGCACCCCTGTATATTACCTAACCGGCAATCACGATGAAATGCTGCGCAAGTTTGCCGATTTTAACCTGGGCACCTTCCAGTTACTGAATAAGCTGGTGCTGAATGTGGATGGCAAAAAAGCCTGGATCTTCCATGGGGATGTGTTCGATGTAACCATGCAGCACTCCAAATGGCTGGCCAAAATGGGGGCCGTAGGCTATGATACCCTGATCCTGATCAATAGCCTGACCAACTGGCTGCTGACTAAAATAGGCAGGCCTAAAATGAGTTTCTCGCAAAAGGTAAAGGCTAAATTTAAGGACGCCGTAAAATTTATCAACGCTTTTGAACAAACCGCCGCCGACCTGGCCGTAAATAAAGGTTACGATTATGTGATCTGCGGGCATATCCATCACGCCGAGATCCGTACCATACAGTCGACAGAAGATTCCGGATCCGTACTTTACCTTAACTCGGGCGATTGGGTGGAAAGCCTGAGCGCATTGGAATATCATAACAAGGAATGGAAGATCTTCAATTATCGCCCCGAAGATTTTAACACCGAACCCGACGAGGACGATAAAACCGACACCGAAGACCTGGAAGCCAAACTGGATGTAAATATCCTGCTGGAGCGCTTCAGGCAGGAGGTGTAGATAGGAACAGTGTGGGCAATTTAACCACAAAGCCCACAAAGAATATAAACACTAAGTTCACAAAGGCATTACTTAAATCATTTACCTGTTTTTCTTTGTGACCTTTGCGAAAAAACTTTGTGCCCTTTGTGGTTAAATCATCATCAAACCCAAACAAATTCTTTCCTATATTGCCCCACTATATCAACCAATGAAAATTCTATTCGGCATACAGGGTACAGGAAACGGGCATATCAGCCGCGCGCGCGAAATTGTGCCGCTGCTACAGCAGTATGGCGATGTTGACCTGCTGGTAAGCGGTACCGAGGCAGAAGTATCCTTATCGCAACCGCTTAAATATAAATTTCATGGCTTTAGCTTTGTGTTTGGTACTACCGGCGGGGTTGATAACTGGGCCACCTTTAAGCTGATGAATCTACCACGCCTGTTTAAAGATATGTACCAGTTGCCGCTAAAACAATACGATCTCATCGTCAACGATTTTGAACCGGTGAGCGCCTGGGCCTGCAAGCTAAGGGGGATCCCATCGGTATCTTTAAGCCATCAATGCTCGTTTGTATCGCCAAATACGCCCCGCGTGGGTAAATCAGGCTTCGCGGAGTTTATTTTTAAGCATTATTCGCCCACTACCTATCATATCGGTTTTCATTTCGACCGCTATGCTGATTTTATCCATACCCCGGTTATCCGCAGCGAGATCCGAGCTATGCAAACCAGCGATAAAGGCCACTACACGGTTTACCTGCCCGCTTATGATGATAAGTTTTTAGCCCATCACCTTAAAAAAACGGATGTAGAGTGGCATGTGTTCAGCAAGCGGCAGAAAACCGCTTACCGCGATGGCAATGTGCATATTATGCCCGTAAATAACGAAAGCTTTAATAACAGCCTGGCCAGTTGCAGCGGCCTGCTTACCGGCGGCGGCTTTGAAGGCCCGGCCGAAGCGCTTTACCTGGGTAAAAAAGTAATGATGATACCCATGAAGGGCCAGTACGAGCAACAATGCAATGCCCTGGCAGCTTCAAAGCTGGGCGTGCCGGTTGTGCATGAAATTAACGATCATTTTGGCCTTGCATTAAACAACTGGCTCGCTGCCGATAACAACATCAAAGTAAACTTTCCCGATGAAACCGCCCGGATTGTAGCGGGAATGGTAGAACAATACGCACGGTAACTATACCTGTTGCTCCCCAGCCCTATACCCCATAAAATTGTTACAGTAATAAACTACGAAAAGTTCGTAGTTTATTACGAATGTTTCGTAGTTTAGCTTCGTGCTATTTTATTAACCATTAAAATCAATTTATCATGAAGATTAATTATTTAAAACCATACCTGTTTACCGCCCTGCTGCTGGGCATTACATTAAATGTTACCGCGCAAAAACTGCCATCCGAACAAAAGGGAGCGATATATGCGCCGGCTAATGTGAAAACAGATGGCAAACCTACCGAATGGGCTGGTAAATTCCAGGCTTATAATTCGGCAACATTACTCACCTACGTAATGGCCAACGATGAGGAGAACCTTTACTTAACCATACAGGCTGATCCTACCCACGGCATTGGTAAAATATTTTACGGCGGGATTAGTCTGGTTATTAAAAGCCACAAGGATAAAAAAATAAAGCCTGTTAAAATGACCTACCCGCTGGTTACCCTAAACGAACGGACAGAAATTGTGCTTCCGCTGCGCGATAAAAATAATAATACCGATAGCGTAGTTGCTGTAGTTAACCAATGGCTGGGTAAATCGGCCAAGAAAATAGCGATAGAAGGCTTTACCGACATAACCGATCCGGATGTTTCGATCTACAACGAATTTGGACTAAAAGCCGCCGTATTAACCGATAATACGCGTACCATGACGTTTGAATACTGCCTGCCGCTAAAATATATTAAACATTTGCTGGATGAAAACTCAGCGTTTGATTACAGCATTATTGTGAACGGTGAAAAATTACCACAGGGGACTATTGTTGTAGGTGGCTCATCACTTAGTGGTGGCGGCGGCGGTGGCCTTACGAGTATCAGTGTTTCGCCTGTTGGAAGCGATATATTTAGTCCTACCGATCTGAAGGCTACCTATACTTTAGCTAAAAAGTAAGGGAGTATGGTTAAACGGGCACTGATAATTAAACGCGATGATATTTCGAACGAACCTGTGGAGTTGATGATTCCTGTATGACCATTTGTTGGCCTGACCGGCAGCACTTGTTTTATACCGGGCAATATCCTAAATTCGTTCACATGACCAACAACCGCCGCTCATTTATTAAACAGGCCGCCGTGCTTACGGGCGCTTTTTCGGCTACCAGCTTGTTTAACCAGGCCCACGCTGAAGCCTGGCGCAATGCCGAACAACGGATTGCCCACCTTACACCCGAACAGGTAGCGCAGGATGAAGACTTTTGGGGTGTGATCCAGCGGGCTTACAGCGTAAGCACTAATATCATGATCCTCAATAACGGCGGCGTATCGCCATCGCCCATTGTGGTGCAGGAGGCGGTAGAGCGGTATAATAAATTGGCTAACGAGGGCCCATCGTACTATATGTGGCGCATCCTTGATCAGGGCCGCGAACCCCTGCGCGAGAAACTGGCCCTGCTGGCCGGTGCATCGCCCGAAGAAATTGCCGTAAACCGTAACGCCACCGAGGCACTCAATACCATCATTTTCGGGTTGCCGCTGGTAAAGGGCGACGAGGTGATAGGCGCCCGGCAGGATTACCCGCACATGCGGCAGGCTTATTTGCAGCGCCAAATGCGCGAGGGGATTGTTTACAAGCAGATCAGTTTTGATTTCCCGATTGAGAATGATGAGCAAATAGTAAAAGCCTATGCCGATGCCATTACACCCAAGACTAAACTGATCCACGTAACCCATATTATTAACTGGGTAGGGCAAATTATGCCGGTGCGTAAGATCTGCGATATGGCCCATGCCAAAGGTATTGAGGTAATTGTAGATGGCGCGCACTCGTTCGGTCTGCTGGATTTTAAGATCCCCGACCTCAATTGCGATTACTTTGGCACCAGTTTGCATAAGTTCCTGTCGGCCCCAATTGGCAGCGGGATGATGTGGATCAAAAAAGAGAAGATCAGCAAGGTGTGGACTTTGTTGTGCGATGATAATCCGCTTAGCGGCGATATCCGCAAGTTCGAGAACATCGGTACCCGCAGCTTTCCGATAGAACAGGGGATAGGCGAAGCTGTTAATTTTCAGCTGGCTATTGGCAGCAAACGCAAGGAAGACCGGATCCGTTACCTCAAAAATTATTGGGCCAGCAGGGTTCAAAAAGTACCGCGTGTAAAGCTGCACACTTCGTTAAAGCCCGAGTATTCATGCGCTATTTGCGGCGTAAGTATTGATGGCATGAAACCCGGTGACCTGGATAGCGCGCTGTTTAGCAAGTATAAGATCCATACCACCACCATCGTATTAGAAAACATTAGCTGCGTGCGCATTACCCCGCACGTGTACACTACCATTGCCGATTTGGATAAGCTGGTAAAAGCGATAACGGAAATAGCAGGGAGTGTTAAAGGATAAACAATGAATAACAGATTATATCGACATCGCAGGAAGCTGGATTTAGCGGCCGTGCTATTATTGTGCTTTTCAATTGCTTTCACCATTGATGGGTTAAAACCTAAATGGTTATGGAGCAACTATTCGTTAGGGGTATTAACCTTAGTGATCCTTATTTTAGTATGCCTGTCTGCCAGCGTGAGGCTGAAAATGGCCAGGGTTGATGATTGGATAAAGGAAATTGAGCAAAGTAAATCGAAGAAACCGGCAAAATCCCGGTTCAATCTATTGTCTAACCGGCAAAAATTGATGTACGACCTTATCCTGCTTAAAGAATCGGGCGGTGAAATTATGAATGAACTATCTATTGATCTAAATACGCTCAAGACCGATCTAAAAGAGATCAAGAAGGCATTGCAGGCCGACACTAAAGATGCTGCTACAGAGCAAGTTGTTTGAGCATCTTCTATTACTTCGAATAATTTAATAAAATGCGCCGATTTACCATATTTCATTTAGAAATAAGAAAACTAAGTTGGCAAGATCTACTATACATTGTAGCATTTACCGGATTAGTGATTGCACAAAACATGGTTAAGGTTGAAAAAACGAGAGAGACTTTAACAATTATAATAGCTCTCCTAAATTTTAATTTTATCGGAACTACACATTTTGGTTTAAGGTTTAGAAGTATTTATTTTTCTATTGTATGGTTACTTTTGAGTTTAGCTTTATTAATTAACAATATAAACTTTTTATCAGTTTTTCCTTTATTGATGTTCTTCCTGTATCACATCATCAGGTTAGCATTTTGGTATATAAATGATAGGGAATTTAGGTAATTAATGACAATGCTGACCAAGAAGAGAATTAAGAGTTACGATAAAGTAAATTTGCAAAAACTTATTATTTGTTATTAGTTTTGTTATTTGATATGAATATGGACAATTTAGGTAAAGTGTTAAGCCAACTCGAATTACTTGCAGGTAATAATAATAAGGGTTCTGCCAGCTTCATCACATTGAAAAAAGAAACTAATCTAACCAACGAGGAATTAGACGAGACTTTGATTGAATTGGAAAAACAGGGTTATATCGTTGAATATCCTACAGGCGGGGACATATTTGCCTTTGAACTAAAGTGAAGATAATAACTTTGGTAATTTGGTAACAAATAGGTCTTTCAATAAAGGCTTTAATGCATCTAAAATTTGTTTGGCTGTTTCTTCCCCCAAATAATCTACTAAAACCCCCGTTAACCTTTGATACCATTTTTTCTTGCCAAATATAAAATCTGTTTCTAACGAAGTGATTTCGTGTTCAAATTCATCAAATCTGTCGTAAATGATTTCTTGACCCATCTTCAATTGTTCTAATGTATCAACTATTTGAGTTAGCTTAGTTTTGATATTAGCAATTTCTTCGATTGAGAAAGCATCTTTATTAAAATTATAACCAATACTTTTAGCTTGAATATAGAAGAATAGTTTAGCTGCATTTAACTGATTAAGTAAATCTTTATAGGTTGGCTCATTCATCTGCTTCTGTTCAAATTGACTTTTAAGTTCGTTTGTTTCATCCATTAAATGAGTTAATATAAATGATAAATAATTCAATCGTTGTGAATCATCGGGCAACTCAATAAAATAACTTTCAAGTCTCCATTTGAGTTTACGATAGTCATCTGAATTCTGGTTACCAAAGCATAATAATGCGTATGAATCTAAGTCGTCTTGGCAAACCTCTTGTGCTTTTCTTTCAGTTAATTCTGAGAAGTCAAAATCTGGTGCAGGTATATTTATAGTAATAGTTTCCATAATTATGATTTAAATGTTTTCGGTATTCTCCGATAAAGGTTAAGTGTTACGCGGATAATGAATTATACGAAACTTTTACCTGCAAATTAAATAATAACAATTTGGAAATTGTAGGCGGGGATGGTTTCTTTTCATTTACAAGCGGTAAACTCACATTGGTATTCCCTGACAAACATATTTTTTATCCGCTCTACATGGCAAGTAATTAGCATAAAAAAAGCCCCTTACTCTTCGTGAGGGGCAGTTAATTAATTTCCATAAAATTTAGTTTGAAAGAATACCAGCTTATTTCTTAGGAGATGGGTATCTTATCTTTTCAACTTCTGTTGTCCGAGGATGTTTAACTGTTTCCTTAATAGGGACAAATTGACCATTGCCTGAATCTCTACCGACTTTTCTAACTACACTCATTGGGCGTTTAATTACAATCAACAACATTGCTAATTGGTTGATGTAAATTTAGTACTAATAGTATTAGTTACTACAGAGAACTTATTAACAACGGGGTAAGTCATAAACATTTAGCTACTTATATTAGCAATTCCTGTATATTAGAGTATGGGATTATCATTATCATCAATTAAAACTCAGTTAGAAAGATTGAGTTGTCCAATGCATCACAAGCATTCAGTAATAGCCGTAAACGGCTCAAAACTTGATTTTAAATGCTGCTGTGAGGAATTTAGAGCAACACTTTTAAATAAAGCCAAAGTGGTCTTTGCAGAAGAAGCTAAGAAATCCATAACAGATTCTTTAAAAAAAGCATTTAAGGGATTTAAATAATTTAGCTTTTTACAGGTGTTTTATTCTTATCCTTGATACCATATAGCACCAGTGCTTGTTAGGTGCTTTGTTGCATTCTCTCAATTCTCTTCTTGGTCAGCGTTGTAATTAATTACCGGAATTTATTCCTCTTACTGCCGGTAAAGGCGTTCTTTATAGATACCGTAGTAAAATCGAAGACAGGGTTGGAGGCACTAAAGATAGATTAACAATGAAAATATTAATTGGGTTAAGCATAGCCCTGTTAGTAGGAAGTTTTTTATTGTTAAAAGTGTAATATGGGGTAGCAATTTTAGCAGTCTAACTCTTAATCTTCTCAATCACCACCGGCGCAATCGCATTTACCCACAACGCGTACATGGCTGCCGACGGATGTAAGTCGTCAATAGCGGTCAGGGTTTTATCGGTAGCGGCTTGTTTGGATATGGGGGTAATGTTGATATAATTTACGCCCGCCTTATCGCTTTCCTCTTTATTTATCGCGTTAAACTGATCGATCAGCGGACCGATGGTTGCCCCGGCGCCGTTGGCAAATGGCGTAACGCCATAATCGGGAATGGACACTACAAACACGCGGTTTTTATTGCCTTTAGCAAAGCCTATGGCAGTATTGAGTAATTGCACAAACTTAATGCGGTAATTGGCCTGGCTTAAGCCCTGGTACTGGTCGTTCACCCCAATCAACAGGGTAACGATATCGTATTTATTGGCTGTTATGCCGCTGCTGTTAATGGCAGCTATCAGGTTATCGGCGGTCCAGCCGGTTTGGGCAATAATAGTGGGTTGCTGTACGCCATAGTTAGTTAGTTTAGCGCTCAACTGGTATGGGAACGAATCTTTTTGATCAACCGACTGGCCAATGGTATAGGAATCGCCCAGGGCAAGATAACTGATGGTATTAGGTGTTACAGCAGGCATAATTGGTATGTTAACAGGTGCGTTGGTAATATCCTCGGGTATTGGCGCTATGGTTTTTGAACAGGACAATAAAGTGCCTATCCCTATACATATTAAAAATAAAGTTTTCATCCTGCTATCTCCATACCAAAAAGTACGGAAATATGGTGCTTTAGGATTTTTTTAACCTCATCTATATCTACCTCGCGGCCCAGCTCGGCTTGCATGGAGGTTACGGCCTTATCATCAATACCGCAGGGTACAATGTTTTTAAAATAATCCAGATCGGGGTTTACATTAAAGGCGAAACCATGCATGGTTACCCATCGGCTGCAGCGTACGCCCAGCGCGCAGATCTTGCGGGCACGGTCATTATCAGCATCAAACCAAACACCGGTATAACCGGGATAGCGGCCGGCTTGCAGGCCATAATCGGCCAGAGTTAGTATTACAGCCTCTTCCAGCGTGCGCAGGTACAGGTGGATATCGGTAAAAAAGTTATCCAGGTCCAGTATCGGGTAACCCACAATTTGCCCCGGCCCGTGATAGGTAATATCGCCGCCGCGGTTAATTTGGTAATAGGTGGCCTTCTTTTCCTTCAGGCCCTGCTCGTCCAGCAATAAATTTTCGGGGTGGCCGCTTTTGCCTAAGGTATAAACATGCGGATGCTCACAGAATATCAAATAATTGGGCGTCAGCGTTTCTTCGGCAGGCTCATCACCGGCTATGGCTAAGGCCTGGTTACGCAAGGCAATCTTCAGGTTTACAGTTTCGCTGAAAATAGCCTCCTGTTTATCCCAGCCTTCCTGGTAATCAACCATCCCCCAATCGTGGAAAAATACCTGTTTGTTTTTCATATCATTCTCCCTTAACGTAGCCCACTATATAATCCTGGTACTGTAAATACCGCACGGTGTAATCTAACTTTATATCCCCTTTTTCTAATCGTGCCTGTATGCTGCCTTCCGGCGTGAAGCCGAATGGCTGCAAACTGATATTATCGGCAAATGAAACCTCTTTTTGGCCATAGCATTTATACACCGCTTCCTTAGCGCACCAATAGGCGTACAGGGCTTTTACCCGATGTGTATCCTGCATGGCGGCAGCCAGTTCGCCCGGGTTTAAAAAGCGGGGGGCAATGCGTTCTACCTTTTGTTGGATCTGTTCAATATCAATCCCAACAGGGGCTTTTTTGCTGATCATTACCGCGGCGTAATCAAACGAATGGCTGAGCGAGATATGATAGGGCAGGTTAACCAGGTAAGGTTTGCCATGGGCATCAATCTTACAGTCGATATATTCGTCGGTACGCAACATGGTGCGTAATAATACGCGGGTACCCAGCCAGTGTAAAAAGCGTTTGCCGTGGCGCAGTTGCTCTACAAAGGCTTTTTCGCCCTCATCTAATTGCAGTTGGGCGTACAGGTCTTCAGCATTCTCCTCTATTTTCCACAGGGCGAATTCGGTATCGTCATCTATCTGTTTGCTGTAGGCTATAGCCATAAATATTAATTACAATTAGCATGGCAAAATTACTCCAAATAATTCTATTTTAGTCAGCACAAGCCAAGGAATATGATTTTGTCAGACAAGCGCATTTTAGAAGAGATTGATAAGGGTAATATTATCATCGAACCGTTTAAACGCGAGTGCCTGGGAACCAATTCATACGATGTGCATTTAGGCAAATACCTGGCCAATTACCGCAGCCGCGTACTGGATGCCAAAGTGCATAACGAGATAGACTCGTTCGAGATCCCTAAGGATGGTTTTGTGCTGCAACCGGGTACGCTATACCTGGGCGTAACGGTGGAATACACCGAAACCCATAAGCACGTACCTTTTTTAGAAGGCAAATCGAGCACGGGCCGTTTGGGGATAGATATCCACGCTACCGCCGGCAAGGGCGATGTAGGCTTTTGCAATACCTGGACGCTGGAGATCTCCTGCGCGCAACCCGTACGCATTTACGCCGGTATGCCCATTGGTCAGCTGATCTATTTTGTGGTGGAGGGCGATATTGAGACCCTGTACAACAGTAAGGATAACGCCAAATACAATAACCCTACCACCCGTCCGGTTGAGAGTATGATGTGGAAGAATAAGTTTTAGGAAATCACTGATGCGTGCTTATCGTTTATTATATTATATAGTTTGTCATTCTGAGTTATGAAATCCCGTCGGGACTTTAAGCGTGTGTATGAACACCCCGTCATGGTGAGCGATAGCGAACAATCCCCGATCAGCAGAGCAACACAGTATAACCACCCCGGCGTTACCACAAACCACCTTGCGACTGCTTGATCTGTGTTAATTATTTGTAAATGAGTAACTTATGCCAAGTTATCATGAATAAAATAATGATTTATTTAGGGTTAACACGATAAAAAGTTAATATTCTGATTGTCAAATGTTTGAGTCGAAAAATTGCCGAATTGTGTTAAGTTGTGTTAACCCTATGCGGGCGAATATTAGAGGCGCATGAAGAATTAATGAATTCGTTCAGTATCAAAAGCTTTCCTGTAACTTCTTACCCTAATTTTTGCGTAGATTAGTATTTATTTTTACCAATGAAGCCTAAAAAAATAATCACCGGCATTATTGCTGTTTTGTGTGTTGCGGTAATGTTTGCTTTTGTCCGCGCGGACGACGATCCCATTAAAAAGATCATTACCCAACTGAGTAAATGGACCGATACCGATCCGCAGGAAAAAGTGTACCTGCATATGGACAAGCCTTTTTACGCCGCGGGCGAGGATATCTGGTTTAAAGCCTATATCACTATTGGCGAAAAGCATCAGCTATCGGCCCTGAGCGCGGTGCTGAATGTAGAACTTATTAACGAAAAGGACTCGGTTAAGCAATCGGTAAAACTGCCCGTATCTAACGGCGTAACCTGGGGCGATTTTGCCCTGCCCGATAGCCTGAAAGCCGGTAATTACCGTATCCGCGCCTATACCAATTATATGCGCAACGCCGGCGACGAGTATTTTTTTGATAAAACCTTTGTCATCGGCAATTCGGTAAACAATAATATTTTTACCAATGTAAACTACCAGTATACTACGCAAAACGGGCAGCCAAAAATAAACGCTGCTATTACCTATACCAATTTAAATGGGATTGCTTATGCCAATAAGGAGGTGAGTTATGATGTTCAGCTGGATTTCAGGAGCATAGCCAAGGGCAAGGGCGTAACCGATGCTAACGGCGTACTGAACGTAAGCTTTGTAAATAACATGCCGGGCATGTTAAAGGCCGGCCGTATTATCACCAGCATAAAATACGACGATAAAAAAACAAGTACACAAACACTGGCCATAAAGGCGGCATCGGATAAAGTAGATGTGCAGTTTTTCCCCGAAGGCGGTAATATGGTGAACGGATTGCGCGGTAAAGTAGCGTTTAAAGCTACCGGGGCCGATGGGTTGGGTGTTGATATTAAAGGGATTGTGAAGGATAATACCAATACCGATGTAGCCAGGTTAGGCTCATCGCATTTTGGTATGGGTTATGTAGTGTTTGCGCCCGAGAGTGGTAAAACCTACAAGGCGGTATTAACGATGGCCGATGGCTCGGAAAGCACGGTAGCCTTACCCGTGGCGGCCGATGTGGGTTATACGCTCAGCGTGATCAGCACTGATGCCGCCAATTTAATGATGAGGATAGGGGCCAGCCAAACCCTGGTGGACCAGGGCGACGAGATTAGCGTGGTGGCACAGCAAAGCGGGAAAGTTTATTACGCGGCAAAAACCAAAATTACCAAGAGTTCTTTCGCGGCCGTGATACCAAAAAGCCGTTTCCCCAGTGGCATCGTGCAGTTTACCTTATTCTCGGGCAAAGGCGAGCCTTTGGCCGAACGTATTATATTTATACAAAACCCCGATCTGCTTAAACTGGCTATAACAACCGAAAAGCAAAGCTATGGTCCGCGCCAGCAGGTAAAACTGGGCCTTAGTGCAAAAGACGCGGCAGACAAGCCCATAGTGGGCAGTTTTTCGGTAGCGGTAACGGATGAAACAAAAGTGCCGGTTGATGAAAGCGCGGAAACCACCATACTTAGCCATCTGCTGCTTACATCCGACCTGAAAGGCTATGTAGAAAAGCCTAATTACTACTTTACAAACCCAACCGAACAAACACAGGCCGAACTGGACGCGCTGATGCTTACTCAGGGATACCGCCGCTTTGTATGGAAACAGGTATTGAACGATGCCTTCCCGGCGCAGGCTTTCCAGCCCGAAAAATCGCTCAGCATATCCGGCACTATAAAAACCAGCGGGGGCAAGCCGGTGCCTAAGGCTAAGGTGACCATCTTTACCACTTCGGGAGGTTTCTTTTTAATGGATTCCCTTGCGGACGACCAGGGCCGTTTCGCATTTAAGAACCTGGTGTTTAAAGATAGTATCAAGTTTGTGGTGCAGGCGCGTACAGCTAAAAACAGCAAGGATGTTGAGATTGAGCTGGATAACGCAGGCATCCCCATTGTTACCAAAAATAAAAACGCGCCCGATATACAGGTAAGTACCAGCAGTGTATTAAGCAGCTACCTGAAAAACAGTAAAAGTCAGTATCAGGAACAGTTAAAGTACGGCCTGGGTAACCATGTAACCGCTTTAAAAGAGGTGGTGATTACCGAGAAAAAGAAATTGCCTATTGAAAATTCCAGCAACCTTAATGGGCCCGGCAATGCCGACCAGGTTATCAAAAGCGACCAGTTATCCAGTTGCCCAACGCTGGAAATGTGCCTGCAGGGACGGGCAAGCTTTGTCATATTCAGAGAGGGTATGGCATACTCTACCCGGAGCCCCAACAAGCCAATGCAGATTGTGCTCGACGGGATGACCATGTCTGAAGATTTTACGCTGGATAATATTAGTCCGATGGATGTGGAAAGCGTGGAAGTATTACGTACCATTGCCTACACCAGCATGTACGGAATGCGGGGCAGCGGCGGCGTGCTGGTGATCACCACAAAAAGGGGCGGGTCAAGTTCAGACCTGGTGCGGTACGCGCCGGGCATTGTTACCTACGCGCCTAAAGGGTACTACCGTTCAAGGGAGTTTTATGCGCCCAAGTATGACGACCCCAAAACCAATGCCAATGTAGCCGACCTGCGCACCACCATTTACTGGAAACCCAATATCGTTACCGATAAGGAAGGCAATGCTTCCGTTGCGTTTTTTAACGCCGATGGCAAAGGCACCTACAGGGTAGTAATAGAGGGAATAGACAGCGATGGTAATTTAGGCCGGCAGGTTTTTAGATATAAAGTAGAGTAAATCATCCGAAACTAATACCATGAAATCAATTGAAATTATCTCTATCCCGGTGACCGACCAGGCCCGCTCAAAAGAATTTTATTTGCAATTAGGGTTCAGCCTGTTGGTAGAGGCGCCGTTTGGAGGAGGAAGCCAATGGGTGCAGCTTGGCCTTCCCGGCAGTGATGTGAGCATTACGCTGGTAACCTGGTTTGATAATATGCCGCCGGGCTGCATTAACGGATTGGTTATTAAAACGGATGACCTGGCCAGGGAAATCGAAGAACTGACGGCTAAGGGAATTACTGTGGGCAAGATAGACCAAACCCCATGGGGTAAATTTGCCGCGGTGATAGACCCTGACGGAAACCGCCTGAGTTTACACCAGGACAGGTAAAGCAATGCAATAGCCCGCTACTCCTTTAGTGGGCTATGCATTGCTTATTTTCAACGGGCGGCGTTGATATAATACTTTTCCCAAAAATCAACTGATTTAAAAAGTTCGGCCCTGTCGGTTGATTGGTTTTCGCCGCCTGAAGGGCGCATGCCGCCACCACCGCCGCCACGTCGGCCGCCGCCACGCATTCCGCCGCCGCCCATTCCGCCGCCCATACCACCGGGGCCGCCACCGCCACGCTGTCCGCCGCCACCCTGGCCGGGCTCGGGTTTGGTTAGGCCGTTTATTTTAAAGTTAAAGGCCCATTGGTCTTTATCAGCCTTAAAATCGCCGAAGAATTTTAACGGGACGGATGCTTCATAAATCAGGTAACCATCGGCATCGTAATTAATAGCCGCACGGATACCGTAGGTATTGGTAGTGGTGATCATCTCACCCTCTATATCCTTAAACCCGCTTACTTTAATATCGCGCAGTTTGGTTAAGCGGGCACGTAACAGCGCGTCGCGGTCTTCCTGGGTAACATTCTCTTCGCCGGGCTTGCGGCGGGCCAGAGCCTCCATCGCCGTTTTATTGTCTGCACCTGTTTCCGCTACGGGGAAGGTTAATGTATAGGCGGCTTTCTTTTTTCCTTTAGTATCAATGCTCAGCGTTAAACCCGCGCCTAAAATGCGGACCTGTTCGGTATGATCGCTGATGCGGATAGCCATGTAAATATTTTCATTGTCATTAGCCAGGCTGTAGTTTAGTTTTTTCTCTTCGTTATAATAGCGCAGGCTATCGCCCCAGTCTTTCAGGTCGCCGTCTATTTTAACACCAGCAGGTGGCGGCTGTAATGTATTGGCTTGTGTTTTTGATTGCGCATTAACCGAAGCGGCCATTAAAAAGAAAAGGCTGATCGTACAAATAAAAGATAAGGGCATTTTCATGTCGGGGTGGGTTTGGGGTATTTAGTTTAATTTCTGCTGAACAAAAAAATCGTTGTTTATGCGCTGTATCAACACTATTTTAACATATTTATTGTTGCTTTTTAAGTAACTTTGCTTTTACATATGCCAACAGAGGTACAAGAAGAAACATTCACGCTTGAGGAAGTACTGGCGGGGCTAAAGGAGATGCACCGCCTGATATTATGGAACGATGATCATAACACATTCGACCATGTGATCCATTGTATGATCAAATATTTGGACTATTCTGAACCGCAGGCCCAAAAAATTGCCTGGAAGGTACATAACGAGGGCAAGTGCGCCATATTGGAAGGTTCGTTCACCGAAGTAGAGATCTACCGCAAGATCCTTCAGCAGGAAGGTTTAACCGTTTCGGTTGAATAAATTGCACGGGGGATTTATTTGTCGGTATACGTAACATTTAACCAATCGCGGTCAGGAAGGCTGGTAGTTAACACTGCCTTAACCGATACTTTATTTTAATGTTAATTAGCAGCTGGTTTTAAACCTGCTTTTAAAGTTTATCTAACAATAGCTTAATCGCTATTTGATGTTTTGATTATACTGTTAGTTTTCCTTTGCTGGGAAATTCAACCGTATAATATGAAGCGAATCTTTACCCCACTTTTTATACTTTTCCTGTTAACCGGCTTTGCCTATGCCGGTGGTATCATTAAAGGAAATGTTACCGATAAAAAAAGTGGCGAACCACTCATTGGCGCCACTGTACATATCAAAAACAAAAAAACAGATTTTAAGGCTGCAACCAGCACTGGTTTAGATGGCAGTTTTACTTTTAAAAACATCCCCGCCGGCCAGTACGAGGTGGAGGCTAAATACATCTCCTATAAGGATGAAGATAAAGATGTAACTGTAACCGATGGTGCTATCGTCACTGTAAGGTTGCAACTGGAAGCCAAAGGGAACGATTTAAAGGAAGTTGTAATTGGCGGTCGCAGTGCCGGCGGAAGCGACCAGGCTGCCCGCCGTATTGAACAGCGTGCCGACCAGGTGCTGAATGCCGTATCGGCCCGTACCATTGAGGTATCGCCGGATATTACGGTAGCCAACGTAATGCAGCGTGTATCGGGCGTATCGGTTGAGCGCAGCAGCAATGGCGAAGCCCAGTATCCCATCATCCGCGGGATGGAGAAGCGTTATATCAGTACGCTGATCAATGGCGTTAAAATCCCCAGTCCTGATAACAAGAACCGTTATGTACCACTGGATATTTTCCCGGCAGATATTATTGACCGCCTGGAGATTTACAAATCACTTACCCCCAATATGGAGGCTGATGCTATTGGCGGCGCGGTGAACCTGGTATTAAAAGATGCGCCAGATAATTTTACCGTTAATGCTAATGTTGGTGCGGGTTATTCACAAATTGTGCTTGATCAGAACTTTATTAACTTTAACCACTCATCAGCCAATTCATCGCCACGTATAGCCAACGGCAATAGCTACCTGGCAACCAATGCCGATTTTAGTACCAACCGTTATAAAGTAAACTCAAACAAGCCGCTATCAACTATATTGGGCTTAACCGTGGGTGGGCGTACCGCCGATAAAAAACTGGGTGTGCTGGCAGCATTAAGCT
Organism: Mucilaginibacter sp. GW821-FHT07H05; assembly: GCF_059418485.1. NCBI lineage: Bacteria > Pseudomonadati > Bacteroidota > Sphingobacteriia > Sphingobacteriales > Sphingobacteriaceae > Mucilaginibacter > Mucilaginibacter sp. GW821-FHT07H05. The sequence continues at coordinate 176,767 of NZ_JBWKPY010000008.1, read as the reverse complement.
ACCAAAACACCTACCGTGGTAACAACAGCGTTTATTTTGGTACCGATGTAGACCGTACCAATAACGAGCCCGTGGTCTCGGATATTGAAAGCCGCGTTTATAGCATCCAACAACAGCGTACTGGTATCCATACCAAGGCTGATTACAAATTTGATGGTAATAACAAGATAGACCTGTATGCCGCATACCTTAACCTTACCCAAAACCAATACCGTTTTGCATCAGATACCGATTTGGTGCTGGGCCGTACCGGCATGGGGGTAGGCCGTGTAAAGATCAACGAACGGAGCGCGCGCAGCGTTCAGCAGATCTATAACTTGACTTTGAAAGGTAACCATACTTTAATGGATAAACTGCGTGCCGATTGGTCGCTGGTGTATTCAAAAGCCGAAGCTAACGAGCCCGACCGTGCTACCCTGGAAATATCAACCGGTGTATTGCCTAACGGCACCCAGATAGCCCCTACCTTTGATGCTTTGGGCGGGCAGCAACATGTTTGGGCCAAAAACTCGGACAGGGATAAAGCAGCTTATTTAAACTTTACCTACACGCCAAAATTATTCAGCACCGATGTAGATTTTAGCGCGGGCGGCATGTTTCGCGATAAAGACCGTACCAGCATTTACGATAGCTACAGCCTGAGGCCGGTGCCATCAACCCAAACCGTAGCTGATAATATTGATAATAATACCTTCCAGCTCTTCAATACCCAGGGTACATCGGACGATGCACTGAACTATGTGTTTAACGAGAAAGTTGGCGCTTATTATGGCCAGTTTAAATTTCAGATAGGTAAACTGCAAACGGTTGGCGGCGTACGTGCCGAGTATACCCGCCAAAGCTGGCAAACCGGCGCGTCGCAAAAACTGGCAGGTACAACAGGCTATATCCAGTATTATGATGTGCTGCCAAGCCTTGCCTTTAAATATAAGCTGGATGATAAGCAAAACCTGCGCCTAAGCTATTATTCGGGTATCAGTCGCCCTGGTTTTTACGAGTTGGTGCCACATACCGGCGGCGACCCGGATGCCGATTATACCGAGATCGGTAACCCCAATCTGAAACGCGTAACCGCCGATAACTACGATCTGCGTTACGAGTTTTTCCCTAAAGGGCTCGATCAATTATTAGTAGGCGCTTTTTACAAGCAGATTAATAATCCTATTGAGTTTGCCATTACATCAAATACAGGCGGCGCTACCGGTTATTCGTTACAGGCCAATAATTTTGGTACCGGCACAAACTATGGTTTCGAGCTGGATTTTACCAAGTATGTACACAACTTTGGTATCAGGGCAAATTATACGTTCACTAACTCAAAGATCACTACCTCAAAATATGTGCGTTACCGCGATGCCAGCGGCTTTTTAACCCAACGCGCTGAAATGCAAACCCGTCCGTTACAAGGCCAATCTAAAAACATCGGCAACATATCCTTACTATACAAAAGCGCCAAGGCAGGTTTAGATGCGCAGATAGCAGTGGTATACACCGGCTCGCGCATTAACTCGGTATCGCCTTATCTGGATAATGATATCTGGCAAAAGGCATCAACGCAGCTGGATGTTTCGGTGGAGAAAAAACTGTTCAAGCATTTTTACGGCTATGTAAAAGCGGCCAACCTGTTAAATACACCTTTTCAGTTAGAACTACACAGGGCATACAATCCGGCTTCAACCGTATTGCCTGTTGAACTGCAAACGCCCGGTAAAAACGTATTTGTGCGCCGCGATAGGTACGGAGAGACTTACCTGCTTGGTTTACGCTATAAATTATAAAAGTATTACACTCATATACCCATACTGATATGAAAAGAATTATTAACCTGGCACTTATTATCAGCAGCATGTATTTGCTGTCGGCCTGCCATCAAAAGGAAGTTGTAAATATCTCGAAACCTACGGTTGAAGCCGGCGCGGCTATCACATCCGACACACTGAAAGGCAGTGTAAAAGGCACCATGGTAAGCGGTAAAACGTATTATTTTAAAAGCGATGTAACCGTAAACAACGGCGATACCCTGCTAATGCAAAGCGGCGTGAAGCTTATTGCCATAGGCGATGGTACATCGGCGGCTAAAAGCCCGCAATTAACTATTTACGGCACCTTTATTAGTTTAGGTACACAAACCGACCCAAACTGGATAACAGTGCCCGATGCGCAACGCATACAGGCTAACGCTTTTGCCGGCCTTTGGGGTGGTATAGTTTGCGCCCCGGCACCCGCACCCGATCCCAATCAGCCCAACCCATATAAGGGCGGCGATCTGATTTTAAAATGGACGCACATCGAGTTCGCCGGCGGCCCGTCGGGCATTGGTAACCCGCCATATGCATCAGGCGATCCGCGTTACCTGATCTTGTTTGCCAACCTGAACAAAAACTTTATTATGGAAGATTGCTGGATCTACGGCAGTAAGGATGATGCCATACGTACTACCGGCGGCAATATCAGTATTATGCGCAACACGTTTGAATCGTGCGGGCAAGCCGGCGGCGAGTTCTTTAACATGAAAAGCGGTACCGTAGGCGATTTAGCTTATAACCTTTGTATAGGCGCGGCTACCAACTCGCTTAAGGCGGCCAACACCAGTACCACGGTAATACAGTGTAACGTAAACATGTATAACAATACCATCATTAACGGTGGCTGGCGCCAAACCAAAACCGGCCGTGGCGGCTCTATCAATTACGAGCAGGGGGCACGTGGCCTGGTTTACAATAACCTGATGGTAAACTGCCGTTTTGGCTTGCGGGTTACTACCGATGCCGATCTGCCTAACATTGCCTACAATAATAATTACGATTATGGCAACTCGGCCGGTATTGTAGCCCAGTTTAGGGCAACCGATGGGGTATCTACTTTTAAAGCTAACGATATACATGGCACCGCCAAGCAAAACAATCCCTTATTTTATGGTTTTGATGTAGATAAGTTTGATTACAGTACACAAACCGGGGCGGTATCATATACGGCGCAGCCTTTATATTTGTTAACTGTTGGTGCATCTAACTTCCGCCTGCAGCCAGGTTCTCCGGCCATAGGTAAAGGCAAAACCGATTTTGCACCCTTAAAAGCGGTAACTTCAACCGGTGCCTTAGGGGCCAATGTTATGCTGCCGGGTAAAGATATAGGTGCTTACCAAAGTGATGGTACCGGTAACCAACACTAAGGTTTATCCGTACAAATAAAAACGTAACTCAGGATGGTTTTGCCGTCCTGAGTTTGTTTGTATCATACCTTATGATGTCCAGATATATTAAACTAAGCTCTTTTGCCTGCCTGTTGCTTTTGCCCTTTGCCGGTAAAGCGCAAAAGTGTGGCTACAATTATTTAGGTACCAAAACGCTTTACGAAGCCCCCTCTGATAAAGTAAAGGCGGCCCCCGCAGGTTATGCGCCGGTATTTATTAACTATGTGGGCAGGCATGGCGCCAGGCATTTAACTAAGGATGTAACTACCGCCTACGCCTATAGGCTGTTAATGCAGGCCGATAGCGCAAAGGCTTTAACCAATGATGGTAAAAAGTTAAAACAAATGGTGCTGGCGCTGGATAAGGTTGAACGCGGCCAGATAAAATCCATATCGGCCGAGGGGCGTACCGAATTACAGGGCATAGGCGAGCGGATGTTTAAACATTACCCGCAGGTTTTTAGCGTAGCGCCAAAGCTAAGGGTGGGCATTACCAAAGAGGTGCGTACCGGGCAAAGTGCCGATGCTTTTTTAGCTGGCCTGAAAGCAGGGTTTAAAGATAGCGCCGGCATTAAACGATACACAGATGATACCGGCCTGCGGTTTTATGATGCATCGCCGGCCTACCTGGCGTTTGAAGAAAACGGCAGCTGGCAAACCGCCATGACACAACTGCAGCAAAAGCTGAAGATAAGCGAGCTTAACCGCAAACTTGCCCAAAAATGGCTAAAACCGGATTTTGCTAAAACGCTTAAACCCGAAGATAGGGATAAGCTGGTGAGCGATGTGTTTGGTTTTGCCACCATTGTGCCATCCTTAAAAGCTGAATTGCCAAAGGCTGGTATTAAGCCGGCTGAGGTGGACTTTGACGATTTGTTCAGCTGTTCGGAATTAATAACCTTAAGCAGGATTGACATGGCCGATGATTACCTGAAAAAAGGCCCGGGCGCTGATAATAACGGCCTGCAGGTACGTATTGCCGCACCCCTGCTGGTAGATTTTATAAATACTACCGACGAGTTTATTAAAGGCGCGCCGGTAAACGCCCAGCTGCGCTTTGCCCATGCCGAAACCATATCGCCGTTTGCCACCTTGCTGGGGATAGCAAAGGCTGATAAAGTAGGCACTGATATTACCAATTTGGGCGCGGCCTGGTGGTCGTCGGAAATTATTCCGCTAAGCGCTAATATCCAATGGGTATTTTATCGTAAAAGCGGCAGTAACGACTTGCTGGTAAAGATATTGCTGAACGAACAGGAAGTTAAGCTAAGCGGTTTGCCCGCATCCACTTTCCCATACTATACGTGGCCGGCCTTGCGGGCGTTTTACATAGCCAAGCTTACCAAATTGAATATTGGTTTGGGTGATGATATGGTGAAGTATTTGAAAGAGGTGAAGTAAGGGGTTATTTAACCACTAAGTACACTAAGTTTTTGCACAAAGGGCACAAAGTTATATCAACTTTGTGCCCTTTGTGGTTTCTTTTCTTTGTGGCCTTTGTGGTTAAATCTCCCTTAAGCCACAATATAATTCCAGCCAAATTCATCCGGCGCGTTACCGTAACGGATGGCATCCAGCGTTTTTAACACCTTTTGTGAAAATTCACGGGTTAAGGGATCGCTCAGCTTATATTCCACACCATCGTAATGGAATGCGCCCACAGGGGCAATTGTAGCGGCGGTACCGGCGCCAAAAGCATCGGTTAGTTTACCCGATTTAGCACCTTCAACAATTTCGGCAATAGATACGCGGCGTTCTTCAACCGGCATACCCCAATGGCGGGCCAATGTTAAAACGGTATCGCGGGTTACACCATCTAAAATGGTATCACGGGTTGAAGGGGTGATCAGTTTGCCATCCAGCACAAACATTACATTGGCGGCGCCCATTTCCTCGGCATATAAATGTTCCTTAGCGTCAGTCCAGATAATCTGATCAAAACCTTCTTCGGCCGCTTTTTTAAATGGCAGCATGCTGCCGCCATAGTTACCTGCTGCTTTGGCATAACCAAAACCACCTTCGGCCGCACGGGTGTAATGCGTTTCAAATTTCACACGCAGCGGTTTAGAAAAATAAGGGCCAACCGGGCAGGTTAACACAATAAATTTATAGGTTTTTGACGGACTAACCCCCAAAAATGGATCGGTAGCAAACATTACCGGGCGGATATACAGCGAGTGCATAGGCTGGGTAGGGATCCAGTCGCGCTCCAGGTCAACCAGTGCCGCAATACTGTTTACAAACAGGTCTTCGGGGATAGTTGGCATACAAAGGCGTTCGGCCGATTTGTTAGCACGTGCCGCGTTTTTTTCGGGGCGGAACACCGTAACGGTGCCATCCGCGTGTTTGTAGGCTTTTAACCCTTCAAAAAATGCCTGTCCATAATGGATAGACGAAATAGCGGGACTTAACCCAATTTCGCCGTAAGGGACGATCTCAAAATTCTTCCATTCGCCATCGGCGTAATCGGCCACAAACATGTGATCGGTAAAAATGTGTCCGAAAGGTAAATTGCTAAAATCCGTTTGCGATAAACGCGAATTTTGTGTTTTGGTGATCTTAATGTCCAGCGTCTCAGTCATGGCGTATAGATATATAATTCGAAAAGTGGCAAGTTAGGAAATTCATTAATTAAAACATATATTTATAATAGGTTAGCTTATTATGAGACGCATTTTTATACTATTAATGGTGATAGCCGCATGTTTTAGTGTTAATCTACATGCTCAGAATAAACCATGGGTCAAGGGTGTTACATTAACGACCTTTAAGAATATTCCTGATGATATGATGGGATGTGGTGATTCTTATTACCTATCTAAAGCAGACATGAAAGCCGGCCTTTTTTTGATTTTAGACAATTCTCAGGACATATTATTATACCTGAATAACCAACCTGTAAAATTTAAGCAAATAAGGGGAGGTAACAAAAAATTAGGGACCTATAAATACAAAGATCTCAGCCTAAGTATTAAAAACACCTATTACAAACAAGCGGGGGATGAGTATTATTTATTACGTGCCCTAATAACCTTAAAACAAGGTAATAAAATTATATGGCAGAAAAATGTAATTGGCGATGGTGGTTGTTAGCCTTTTAACGCCAATTCCACCCAAGCCTTGCCCCAATCCTCCAACTCATTAACACTCCACAGTTGTGCATAGAATATCCGCTTCTGGAAACGCGGAGGCAGGTACTTTTGCCAGTTGGTACCGCCGGTGGCTTTAATTTCTTCGGGCTCGCGGTGCAGGTAGCGCACGGCCGATTTATAGTGCGATAGCGGCCAGTTCACATTTACGTTTACATCCAGGTTGCGCAGTTCCTGCTCCATTTGCGGGGTGGCTTGCCCGGCGCTTTTAAGCTGGTTATATAGCGCGTTAAAGTTTAGCGTAGTGGTAGCTTGTGCCAGTTCGGTAAAGGTTTTGGCGTATTTTTTTTCAAATTGTTTCAGCGTAAGGGTTTGCTTTCCGGTGGCTAATTCGGTCGCGCCAAATTTCCAGTAGATGTGTTCAAATTGTTGTTCGATAGTAGCCCCGCGCAGTTCTTCGCGCTTATCCTTAGCTACCAGGTTAATAAAATCGGTAGCGTAGATCTCTATCATGCGGTACTGGCCCGACTGGAACCCGCTGGCCGGCAGCAGCGACATGCGGAACTTCAGGAACTGCTCTTTCTCCATCCCGTCCACCATAATTTCGAACGATTGCGTCAGCGCTTCAAAATAGCGGTTAACGCGTTTTAAACGCGCGGTGAAGAAATCGGCGGTTAAGGGTTGTGCCTCTGCAATTTGTTTACACTCGTGCAGGGCCAACTTAAAATATAATTCGGTGATCTGATGATAGATGATAAAGATCTCCTCGTCGGGGAATGGCGTTTTAGGGCTTTGCAGGCTCAGCAATGTATCCAGGTGGATATAATCCCAATAAGTTAAAAAATCAGCGTACAACAAACCATCCAGGTACGACGACATATCCTGGCCCATGGCCTCATATTTTTCCTGTAGCTGGGCAATTCTTTTTTCTATTTCGGGGGAGATGCTCATTATAAGTCTGAAGTTGTAAGTCGAAAGTCCGAAGTTAAGGCAATTATCTTGATAATCACAAAAACGACTTTGGACTTGCGGCTTCAGACTTTTAACTATATTTGCCTAACAAAGGTGATGGTGTACCACCTAATTGAACCGCTGCAAAGCTGATGACGCCTACCCAAATAATATATATTTATTTGCCTGTAGGTTATGCTTAAAAAAATTATTTCAACATCTGTTATCCGGCCCGCGCTTGTTGCGGTACCTGTTGCTGTAGCTATTGGCAGTATGGTGGCGCTGTTTTTAGTGCTGCTCAATTGGGCTATCCATTTCCGCTTTCAGCATGCGTGGCTGCTGTATTTGCTGCCGTTGGCGGGCGTGGTGATTCATCTGCTGTATAAATGGTACGGTGGTTCATCCGAAAAAGGCAACAACCTCATTATTGACGAGATCCATCAACCCGGAGCGGGTGTGCCCAAACGCATGGCCCCGCTGATACTGGTCACCACGGTAATTACCCATCTGTTTGGCGGCTCGGCAGGGCGCGAGGGTACGGCCGTACAAATTGGCGGCAGTTTGGCCAACCTGCTTTCGCGCTGGTTTAAGCTGAACGAAGCCGATAAGCAAATGGTATTAACCGCCGGTATTGCCGCCGGCTTCGGGGCGGTGTTTGGTACGCCGTTTACCGGCTGCATTTTCGCGCTGGAGGTACTGACTGTCGGCCGCCTGAAATATGATACCCTGATCCCCTGTTTAATAGCCGGTTTTGTTGGCGATTATACCGTTGCGGCCTGGCACGTGGCACATACACCTTATCATATCAACAACATCCCCGGCGGATACCTGTTTTACGGTAGGCAATTCCATTTTGATATTTGGCTCATCTTAAAAACTATCCCGGCGGCAGCCATCTTCGGTTTGGCAAGTTACGCTTTTGCCAAAGCGGCACATGGGGTTAAAAACCTGTTTAATAAATGGATCAAAATCAGCTGGATGATACCCATCTGTGGCGGATTGATCATCATTGGTTTAACTTACCTTATAGGCAAGCCCGATTATTTAAGCCTGGGGGTTAACCCCGAATATCCCGGCGCGGTAACCATTGTATCGGCCTTTCAGCAAGGCGGCGCCGATGTTTTTAGCTGGCTGTGGAAACTGATTTTTACCGTGATAACCTTAGGCACAGGTTTTAAAGGGGGAGAGGTGACGCCACTATTTTATATCGGTGCTACTTTAGGCAATACCCTGGCGGGGATCTTAAACGCGCCGGTTAGCCTGTTTGCGGCACTGGGATTTATTGCTGTTTTTTCGGGGGCGACTAAAACACCCCTGGCCTGCACCATTATGGGGATGGAGCTTTTTGGCGGCGGCTTTGTGGTGTTTTACGCGGTGGCTTGTTTTGTAGCTTATTTGTGCAGCGGCAAAGTGGGGATTTATAGTGCGCAGCGACGTTAATTATAAGTAAAACATATCTATCTTTAATAGCGTTATTAATAAGTAACATTATCACAAAATAAATCTGCCTGAAAATGAAAAAGATATTAATCGGCCTGGATGACAACAAATTTGCCGAGTATGCCACCGAATATGGTTTCAACCTGGCGCATCAGCTAAAAGCTGAAGTAGGCCTGGTGCATATTATTGAACCGGTTGTTACCCCAATAACCAATACAGCGGTAGACCCTGGCATGGCTATGCCCGTTGATAGCGGATCGGAGGTGATGGCTTTGGAATTAATGCATATACAGGACGAACGTGCACGCAATATGATAGCCGCGACTATAAAAAAATACGGTGAGGATATGAAGATCACCAACTTTACCGAATATGGCGATACTGCCGATGGCATTATTAATTGCAGTAAGGATTTTAAGGCTGATCTGATCGTTATAGGTACGCATAGCCGCAGCGGTATAGACCGCTTTTTAATGGGCAGCGTAGCCGAGCATGTAGTGCGCCATTCGGAAATACCGGTACTGGTAGTGCCTATGAAACATGAGGAATAGTCATCAGCCCTGGTCATCAGTCATTAGTATTGCAGGTGGCGATTTAACCACAAAGTTCACAAAGGTTTGCACAAAGAGCACAAAGTTAAAAGTATTATCATGATGACTGATTAGAGCTTAGTGCTCTTTGTGATTCCCTTCTCTGTCTCCTCTGTGGTTAATTCGTCACCACAAATTGTCCGCTCAATATCATAATCTATCATTCATGATATTTTGACAAAACCATAACCTCAAATGCAAGATTACAACGATACATTTGACGCATGATACCGCAACTATTCACTCCATTTAAAATCAAATCTGTAGCACTGCGTAACCGTATTGTTGTATCGCCCATGTGCGAGTATAGCAGTACCGACGGTTTTGCTAACAACTGGCACCTGGTGCATTTGGGCAGTCGTGCTGTAGGCGGCGCAGGCCTCATCATTACCGAAGCCGCGGCCGTATCGCCCGAGGGCCGCATTACTTTTGCCGACCTGGGTATTTACAAAGATGAACATATCGAAAAACTGCAGGAGATTACCGGTTTTATTCATCAGCATGGCGCCATAGCCGGCATACAGCTGGCACATGCAGGGCGTAAAGCCAGCCATGTTGAACCCTGGAACGGCGGCAAACAGATCCCATCCGATGAGCCGAACGGCTGGAAGGCTGTAGCCCCAAGCGCTATCCCCTTTGCCGAAAATGAAGAAGCGCCGGATGAATTAGACAAGGCTGGCATTGAAAAAGTAAAGGGCGATTTTAAGGCCGCCGCCGCCCGTGCGCTGAAAGCCGGATTTAAAGTGATTGAACTGCACGGTGCGCACGGATATTTGATCCATCAGTTTTTATCGCCGGTGAGTAACCGGCGTACCGACGAGTATGGCGGAGCATTTGATAACCGCGTGCGCTTGCTGCTGGAAATTATTGACGGGGTAAAACAGGTTTGGCCCGATGAACTGCCATTGCTTGTCCGCTTATCGGCCACCGAGTGGACCGAAGACGGCTGGAGTATTGATGATTCGGTACAATTAGCTAAATTGCTGAAAGAAAAAGGCGTTGATTTGATAGATACCTCAACAGGCGGTAATGTTGCCGGTGCAAAAATTCCGGTTGGGCCGGGCTACCAGGTTGAGTTTGCCGCACAGATTCGCAAGGAAGCCGGTATCCCCACCGGGGCTGTTGGTTTAATTACCGAAGCAGAGCAGGCCGAAGCCATTTTACAAGCAGGCCAGGCCGATTTGGTGATACTGGCCCGCGAAATGCTGCGCGATCCAAACTTCCCGTTAAGGGCTGCGCACCAGTTAGGTTATGATATAAAATGGCCCGTACAATATGAGCGTGCCAAATGGCATAAATAAATACTAAATTCGAAAATAAAACCATACATACAAAAACCATGAAACGTACAGCAAATGCACATTGGAACGGTACTTTACAGGCCGGCCAGGGCGAGATCAGCACACAAAGCACTGTGCTTAACAAAACCCAATACTCGTTTAAAACCCGTTTTGCCGATGGTATTGGCACCAACCCCGAAGAACTGATTGCCGCCGCTCATGCAGGCTGCTTTACCATGGCGGTTGGCGCGGCCATTACACAGGCAGGCTTTACTCCCGGCGACCTGACCACCGACGCCATCCTCGACCTGGATATGCAGGCGCTCAGCATCACCAATATTCACCTGGAACTAAAAGGCAGTGTTATTGCAGGTGTTGACGAAGCCAAATTTAAAGAGATTGCCGAAGGCGCTAAAGCCAATTGCATTATCTCCAAAGCACTAAGCGTACCGATTACTATGAACGTGACTTACGCGTAATATCATTTAAAACACGATGTCAGTTCGAACGAACGGGAGAAGTCTTCTGCAGAAAGAAGGGTTCTCCCGTTTTTTTATTAGATTATTAGTCGGGAGAGTAAAACCAGAACATTCTAACCAAATCAACCTAATTTTGTTACTTGCAGCATGGATAGTATTGGTCAGCAGGTCATCCGCGAATGGTATCTTAAAAAGAACTGGGAGCAGTTTCCGTTTCAAAAAGAGATGGAGCAGGCTTATCTTTCGGGCTTTTCGGGCCTGCTGAACGCGCCGACAGGCAGCGGTAAAACCTTCGCGCTGTTCCTGCCCTTTTTGGCGGCTTATATTAACCGCTATCCCGAAACTTATCTTACCCGAAAAAATAACGGCTTAATGATGTTGTGGATTACCCCGTTGCGGGCGCTCACCAACGATATCCGCAAAGCCATGCAGGAGGTATGTAACGACCTTGGCCTGCCCTGGCAAATTATGACCCGTACCGGCGATACATCCGCCGCGCAAAAAGCCGCCCTGAAAACCAAATTGCCCGAAGTGCTGCTCACCACCCCCGAAAGCCTGCACCTGATGCTGGCCCAAAAAGAATATCCTAAACTGTTCCAAAGCCTGGAAGTAGTAGTGTGCGATGAGTGGCATGAGTTGCTGGGCACCAAGCGCGGGGTACAGGTGGAGTTGGCCTTTTCCAAGTTAAAAGTCTTAAGTTCTGAGTCTGAAGTTCCTTTAAAGTCTGAAGTAGGGAGCCCGAACTCGAAAGTTAAAAAAGATGACTTAGAACTCCCGACTCCCGACTTCAGACTTAAAATCTGGGGGATCTCCGCCACCATCGGTAATTTAGAACAAGCCGCCGAGGTGCTTTTAGGTAATACCTTCCCACCCGACCGGGTGAAAATGGTGCGTGCTTTTGTAAATAAAAAACTGGTGATTAAATCGGTTATTCCCGATGATGTGGAGAGTTATTCGTGGACGGGGCATATCGGGATCAAGCTGTTGCCGCAGGTAATGGAAATAGTGGCCCGCAGTAAAACCACGCTGATATTTTGCAATACCCGGTCGCAGTCGGAGATCTGGTACCACGCTATTTTAGATAATTACCCCGAATACGCCGGCATTATGGCCATGCACCATGGGTCGCTGGATAACGAGTTGCGTAACTGGGTAGAGCAGGCCCTGCATGCCGAGGCCCTGAAGGTGGTGGTATGTACATCGAGCCTGGATCTGGGGGTCGATTTTCGCCCGGTGGATACCATTGTGCAGGTGGGCAGTCCCAAAGGGGTGGCCCGTTTTATGCAAAGGGCCGGCCGTAGCGGCCACCGCCCGGGTGATACATCGCTGGCTTATTTTGTGCCGACCCACTCGCTGGAATTGCTGGAGGGAGCGGCCTTAAAACAGGCGATAAAACAAGGCATATTTGAAAGCCGCGACCCGGTGCTGCTGGCCATGGATGTACTGATCCAATACATGGTGACGCTGGCTGTGTCGGATGGTTTCCGGGCCGAGGAATTATATGCCGAGGTAAAATCAACCTTCGCTTTCGCGGATTTACGGCGCGATGAGTTTGGCAAACTGCTGGAGTTTATTACCAACGGCGGCAAAACGCTGGCGGCTTATGATGAATTTTTGAAAGTAGAGGTGGCCGACGGCCTGTATAAAGTGAACAGCCGCCGGGTGGCCATGCGGCACCGTTTAAGCATTGGTACCATTACCAGCGAATTAAGCCTGCGGGTAAGCTGGCTGAGCGGCGGCAGTTTGGGTACGATAGAGGAGGGCTTTATCTCCCGATTAAAACCCGGCAATGTGTTTTGGTTCGCGGGGCGCAGTGTGGAGTTTATTAAGGTAAAGGAAATGACGGCCTATGTGAAAAAATCGAACGCAAAAAAAGGGCTCATCCCCAGCTGGGCAGGGGGCAGGATGCCGTTATCGTCGCAGCTTTCGGCGGTGTTCAGGGATAAGCTGGATGAGGTGGCGCATGGGGTTGAAAAGGATGAAGAAGTGATTGCCCTGAAACCATTATTTGAGTTGCAGAAACGCTTATCGCACCTGCCGCAAAGTCACGAATTTCTGATCGAATCGTTCCACTCGCCGGATGGGCACCATTTACTGTTTTATCCTTTTGAGGGAAGGCTGGTGCACGAGGGGATGGCATCGCTGCTGGCTTACCGCATCTCTAAAATTAAAAGCGCCAGCTATTCTATCGCCATGAATGATTATGGTTTTGAGCTGTTAACCGACGAGGATATCCCCATTGAAGCCGCCCTGGAGACCGACGACCTGTTTAGCATTAACAACCTGCTGGCAGATATCCAGCACAGCCTGAACGCCAACGAAATGGCCCGGCGCCGTTTTAGGGATATAGCGCATATTGGCGGCCTGGTGTTTACCGGTTACCCGGGACAAACGATGAAGAACAAGCATTTGCAGGCATCAACTTCCTTACTGTTCGAGGTGTTTAGCGAGTACGAGCCGGATAACCTGCTGGTGCGTCAGGCTTATAACGAGGCGCTGGCCTTTCAGTTAGAAGAGTTTAGGCTAAGGGCAGCTTTACAGCGTATCAGCAAGCAAACGGTCATCCTCAAACAAATTGAGCGGCCTACGCCCTTTGCCTTCCCGATAATGGTAGATAGCCTGGGCCGCGAAAAACTAACCACCGAAACGCTGGAAGAACGGGTAGCCAAAATGGCCCGCAGCTACGGCGCCGAGGGGGTAAAGGCTAAGCCTAAGGCCGAAGGCGAGCAAAAGTTTTCGGCAAAGCTGGTGCGTAAGCGGGGATTTTGACCCCGCTACGCCCAGCGTTTTGCGCATCGGTTCAGGTTTAGTCTATCTTTAATATCTTCATTCCTTCCCGGCCATAAAATACAGGGAAGTACATCATTTCCGCTTTGGCGGGATTTACCTGGTAGGTGCCGCCATAACGTGGCGTTAGCGTAAGGGTGAAAACATGCTTACCGGCGTATAACTTGCGGCAAAAAATACTCACCTTGTTTTTAAAGTACTCGCGGTGCACTTCGTTATTACCATAGGCTTGTTCCTTGTTTTGGTAACTGCAGCCAGCCGGGATAGGTATCTCTACCATTACATAGTCGGCATCGGCCCGGGCAATAACTTCGGCTCTTAGGGTAATTGCCTCACCGCCTTTTACGGTGGTAATGGTATCCCTGTTTTTTACAAACCGGGTATTAACGGTAAAATCCTTGCTCACTTTTTCGGGCTTGGGGTTCCAAAACTTTTGGTAAGCAGTAATGTATACCGGCATAGTGCCGGTCTTTTTTACCGTCAAAGCCGCATCCCCGCTAAGGGTTGTAGTATAGGGGAATTTGGTAACGGTTTCGTTCTTATTCCCGCTAAGGGTAATTACCGATGGCCCGGGCTTTTTACCTCCAATCAGCAGATCAGGCAGTATGGTTTCCAGTATCTGTGCCGATTCATAAGTATTGCGCCAGTAACCGTCCCCGCGCTGTTCTAAAAAGTAATTGCGCAGCCGGGCTAACAGATCGGGGTGTTTGCCTTCCGTTTTTAATAGTTGATAAGCTAACAGGCTTTCGTGTATCGAGTTGCTGAAAAAACTGTAGTTAGCGTTGCCCCAGTATACATTGCCAAACATGGTTTGGTGCATCCATTTCATTAAACTATCCTGCTGTAAGGGCTGGCCGTTCTGCTGTTTTATTAGCATCAGGCGCAGCTTATCGTACAGGCTGGGTTTGTATTTTGGACTAAGTTCTTTTTGATAAGCGGCGATGATCCCTGCATAATCCGCTTTGGCGCCCAGTTTTTTAAGCAACAGCATTACCGTTAGCTTGTCCTCCCCTTTATAAGCGGCCGATTGGTAAAGCAGGTAATCTATCAACCTTTGCTTATCCAATAGCGTTTTAAAGCCCTGCGTTTCGGCTTCCAGCAGGGCCTCCGCCGCGTGCAGGCTGATCCACAGCTCTTCGTCGGTATCCTTCCACCAGCCCCAGGTGCCTTGCGCGCGGCGGTTCTCCTGTAGCTTTTTAATGATCTCGCTGATGTTTTTATCGTACTTAAAAGGTTCGTTCAGATAAGCCTTGATCTTCTTTTCGGCTAATAGTCCTTTTAGTTTAGATGCCAGCTGTTCGTTACACAGGTATTCGTAATCGCGCAGGCGCTGCGTTTCATCTAACAGCGATGGCAGTACCGATGCTTCGGCCCGGAAAGTGCCTTCTTTTAGCTTAGGATCCAGCTGAATGATGAGGGTAGTATCTTTATCCAGCGCCGCGAAGGTGCCTTTGGTTTCCAATGTGCCCTGCTCAAATAGCGGGATATTCCGCTTCTCTCCATCAAAATAACCATTGGCCCGTTTTACGGTGTATTCAAAACTCAGGCTGTCCTTTCCGGTAGCAGTTACTGTAAAGGTATCTATCAGCGAATTTTTTATAGTGATGTCCTTTTCGCTTTGTAATACGCCGTTGTATTTAAAGACGCGTTGCAGCTTTACGGTATCGGTGGTATAGTTCAGCACCTTGCCTATAGGGTTCAACACATCGCCCCTGATGGCAAACAGCGGCGCGGTAAAGTTAGCGCTCAATGGCTTATATGCTTTAATGCTGCCCTCGGCTACGCCCGATTGCCTGTTAGCAGTCATGCCAGCCACCACGGTACGCCAATTGGTAATATCATCGGGGAAAGTGGTTTTAAAGGTAGCGTTGCCCTGTTCATTAGTGATGAGTTTGGGTTGCCAGTAAGCGTAATCTGAGAAGTTTTTGCGCAATGTTTGCGGTTGGGCCGCATCGTTAGCTAAACCCTTGCCTGCTGTTTTTTTGGTGGTGATAATGATAGCGCCCGCTGCAGCATTTGCTCCGTACAAGGCTGTTGCCGAAGCTCCGCTTAAAATTTGGATATCGGCAATCAGCGCCGGGTCCATTGTGCTCATATCAAATGATACAACTACTCCGTCAACCACTACAACGGGTTTCGTCGCGCTTCCTCCCTGGATGCTGCTATTGCCTCGCAGCATAATATTTACCCCTGCTGCTTTACCCGCCAGTGCGGTGCTGATGCTGGAGACGGAGCCTGTAACATCGCGCCTCATTTGCACTCCATAACCTACCACTGCAACTTCCTGTAGTGATTGGGAGCTGGGTTTTAAATATACTTTAACGCGCTGCCCTTTACGGATAGGAGTTTCTTCCACTATGTATCCGATGTAACTGATCACCAGCTTACCGTTTTCAGGTACTTTGATCCGGAAATATCCATTGCGGTCGGTATTTGTACCGGTTGATGTACCCTTTATTTTTATGGTTACGCCCGGCAGGGGCATTTTATCATCCTGCGCATAAACGTAGCCGTCCATCTCGCCGTTTAGTTGGCTAACATCCAGGTATTTGTCATTAAAAGTTTCTTTTATTTGCTGCACCACCTGTGCGTTGTTACCGGCATAGCGCTGGTAATTATCAATAATGTCCGCAATCTTCCTGCTGATGCTATCGGCCTCATGCGGTTTGATGGTGCCTGTATGGTAGAAGTTTTTACCATACGGTTTAATCATCACATCCTCCTGCAAAAAGTAAGTATTGCCTTTCAGCAAATAAAGGATGCGGTACCTGCCCGGTGCAAAACGGCCTAAATAGGTGCGGTTACCCGAAAAAATGCTCATAAAATCCGGATCATTATTTTTATATACGATCACATTTTTTACAAAGGGGCTGCTGCCATTACCCAGCTTACCAACAGTGATATTCAGTTCGCCACCATTGCTGCCATAATTATAGCTGACAGGAAAAAGTTCGGTTGTGTTGCTGCGCAGATCGAGGTAGTTTTGCCACAGGGTATCCACCGCCCTTTGGGTTAGCGCGTATTGCTTGTAATCGGTTAGCCGGTTAGATGTGTTTAAGTTTTTACCGAAACCATACCTGGTTGGGAGTGATTTTTGCCTGATCAACCCGGGTTCAAACTGGTATGAGTAGCCATTTTCGGCCGTAAAATACCAGGCTTCCCCGCCTTTTGGGCTAAATGTTGCCAGGTTACCGCTAACAGGGCCAATGGTTAGCAGGTTAGACTGGCTTGATCTGTTATAATACGCGTAACCCATGTTCTCACCATTCAGCAAAAAGATGCGGTTATCCTGCTTAACTGTTGCCATCCGATCGCCATAATTGGGCACAATGCCAATCAGGTATTTACTGATCAGGTCTGCCTCGTAAGTGGTGAGCGTATCCGGCATCGTCTTAAACCCGGCGGCTTTATTTTTTAGCGTATCAGCATTTAAGGATAAGATCAGTTTTTTATGCACAGGCACATTTACATCCCGCAGCTGGATTTGTTGATTGGCAGTACGGAAACGCAGCGTATGTACGCCCGGTTTTACATTGAAACTATACCGCTGCACATCGCTTGTTTTGCTGAAATACACCGGCACCTCGTCGATATACAAAATATGTACCGGGATAATGTCGCCATTCTTCATCACAAAAGGCGCTATTTGGGTAGAGTCGTCGGGGTTGGCCTCGGCTTGCTGGTATATGGTAAGCGGGTGTGTGAATTTGTAATACTCAATACTATCCAATCCCATTTGCCTGCTCCAGCGCAGCCAGTTTAGCTTTAAGCTGCCGTTGCTGCCGGGCTGCAGCATATTTAAGGCGTTGCCGTATTTCCTGTCGGGATATATTTTGCCCAGGTAAGGGATATTTGGCAGGCGATAATTTTCAAATTTTGAGGTGATGGCATAAGCCGTTACGTCGGCGCCCTGTACAGGACGGCCCTGGTCGTCCTTAATATTGATGGTAATATCCGCCTGCTGACCAGGAAAAACGGTGACCGGCTGCTTTACACCTATGGATAAATATTTATCCTGATAAGGCACCCTGATCTCCTGGTACTGGGTGCGCCCAGCCCACAGGTAATTAATCAGTACGGATACGCTTTCGCGGTGGGGGAAAGGTTTGGCATAATTAAGGGTAGTACCCCAACCCCTTTCCATTACACGGTTGCCGGCAAATATAGTATACCACAACTTGGCCCGGTGCGGATTAGTAACGTTAATAAATAAGGAATCGGCAGTGCGGTAACCCGACGCGTTGATCCCCGCGTTAAACTGCGATGCATTGATAGTTGTACTTATGCTGTCGGCTTTAACTATATAGGTACTTACCGCTGGATCAATGATTAACCGGGCCGGTAAATTAATGCCGGCTTTTGAGAGCGTATCGTTATGATCGCCAAGGGTGTAAAGGGTGGCTAAGGCTTTTTGTTCGCGCCCCAGTATTTGGTAGTTCAGTTTCAGAGTATCAGCATCCAGCTTGTTGAGTATCTTGCCCGGCTGATTAATATATGTGAGATATTTAGTTTGCTCGCGGCGCTCGTTATTGCTATTAAGCAGCGTTACGCGGGCCATGTAGGATATCCTTGCATTGGGGAATACCGAATCGGGAAGGGTGAGTTTAGTTTCACCTACCTGCTCCAACGGCATGGTATGTTTCCACAGGGTATCGGGTACAAAAACATGTGCGCCTTTAAAGTCATAAGCGTTTTGCGCCTGCAGCACAACTTCCACCCGCCCATCGGGTACATCCAACCCGTTATCGTCTGTCGCGCGGAAATACAACGATACCGGCAGCCCCGGCGAATGCTCCGCTTTATCGGCCCTGACGGTGAATTTATTGGTGGTCAGCTCATAATCCTCGTACCGGAACACGCCCTGCTGGTATACCGTACGCCTGGCCAGGTAAGCTTCCTCGTTATCGCCATCGTAATTATCCAGGTTATATTTTTTGCTCGATAAAGATTCCAAACTGATGTAGTAATCCCTGTCCAGCCGCAAATCCATACTATCGGTTAGTTTAAAGCGGTATTCGTAACCGCCCTTGCGGTAGGGCGTGGCATAGCCAATGATCTTGCCATCGGCCCACCTGTCATCCTTTAATCGAACAATCACCTTGCTATCGCCTATGGGTTTCTTGCCGCCATTGCTCACTACAAATGCTTTCAGCTTAACCGTATCGCCGGGGCGGTATTTTGGCTTGTTAAATACCAGGTAGCCCGGGTTTGTTTTAGGGTCGGCATAGCGGTTAGGTATTTCTTTTTTAAACAGTTTGCGGAAGGGTTGTGTAATCTTTGCCCAAAACTTAGCCAGCCAGCTCCGGTTATCATTGCGCTGATAGGGGCGGTAAACCTGCTCCTTTACCTTATAAAAATTGCTGACGCCCCTGTAGCTAATGCGCAACAGGGTATCCTTTTTTGTTTTAGGGGTATGATATAAGCGGGCCCCGGTATCGTACATAATTTGTTTATTGCCGCTGTATACCAAGGCGTCAGCCACCTCCTGATGGGCGCTGTCCAATAGCACAAATTGCAGATCGCGGTGGTTATCCAGCAGCTTAAACCAGGCCGTGCGCTGCTCTATCAACTGGTATTGCAAACGGTTTTCAACAGCGGTTACCTTCAGGTAATTGCCCGCGGGCAGGTGCAGGGCTTTGGGCTTATCGGCCGGGAACGAATCTACCGGCAGGCGCAGGATCTGATCGTTAATGAGCTGGGGTTTATTGGCGTAGAACAGCCTTGCCGCCGCGTCGTCCAGCGGGTAGATATAAGTGTAAAATCCACTGATGCGGCTATTACTCAGCGGCTTTTGCGCCAGCGCCCCAACCGTAACAACCGAAAACAGCATTAAAAGGAAAGTTTTTTTCATAAGATATATCCGGGCATTTCAGGTAAGATGCCGGCAGGCATGGTATTCCATAAAGGTGATTAAAAAATTATTTAATAATCCTGGTGCAAATGGATGTTCATTTAGTTTTAGCAAATAGCGAAGTTCTTTTCGGCTACAAATGATAATTATTTCCTAATTTTAAATCCCTAATAAAATGTTATGAAAAAATATATCATGTTATCTTTCCTGATGGTATCGGGTTTGATCGCTACCGTAAATGCAGCTGCGGCAAGCCATTATACTGTTTGGCAGGATGGTAAAATTATACACCCCAAAACAGCCATAACCAAAGAGCAACTGACGGTTATACTGAATAGTATACGCAGCAAGGCTACCGATGCCGAGAAGCTGGTGGTATTTAAAGACAGCCTGAAAAATAAAGGCATTATGGTTGAACAGGTAATTACCCTGATGCACCAGATGAACGAAGATGCTAAATATGAAGCCGCTATTTATGCCTTTCAATACACTACTGATTTTAAAAAATACGATAGGATACAGGACCTTTTTGGTGTAGAGGCGCATAAGCAGATGCTGCAGGATTACGTAGACCGGCACCGTAAGTAATAGCAAACATGTAAATAACCTCCGTCATGCCTGGTTTCAATCCTGGCGGACTTTAAAGGTTAAATAACACAGGAAGCGGAGGGTTTGTGCGACTCCCCTCTCCAAAGTAATAGCCCACCAATAGGTAGCTTGCACCAGACGTTCCTATGGAACGAAAGATTTGCCTATGTGATATGCTACCAACCAGTCGTTCCTACGGAACGCAATGCATAGTTCATCCCGTAGGGATGTTTGGTTGGTAGAAAAAAGCAACAAAAGCCATTGCGTTCCATAGGAACGTCTGGTGAAATTTGCCACCTTGCTTATTTGTGTGTTATTACGCGCTCAAGAGGGAAAATGAAAAACAAGCAAATCAGCATAACCTAATAAATAAATTAATAAATGGATACCATCACCTGGCATGATTTTGAAAGGGTAGAACTGCGGACCGGTACGGTTTTAGAAGTGCTGGATTTCCCCGAAGCACGGAAACCTGCTTATAAGCTAAAGGTTGATTTTGGCGATTTCGGCATCCGCTGGTCAAGCGCGCAGATCACTAAGCATTATACCAAAGAAGAACTGCCTGGCCGGCAGATCATCGGCGTGGTGAACTTCCCTAAAAAACAGATCGCCAACTTTATGTCGGAGTTTTTGGTGACCGGCTTTGCCGATGAGAACGGTGATATTGTGCTTTCGGCTATTGATAAACCCGTGCCCGATGGCAGTAAACTGATATAGTATGAAGGAAGCAGTAGAATGGATAGTTGGCCCGCAGATTATTGGTTTGGTGTTTTTGCTTTTCGGCTATATTCAAAAAGTATCCCCGCCAAAAAAAATCAATAACTATTATGGCTACCGCAGCCCGGCCGCCCAAAAAAACCAGGAGACTTGGGACGAGGCTAACCGCTATTCGGCCATAAGGATGATCAAAACCGGCGCCATATTATTAGTTGCCGGCGTGCTGGTTACCTTACTGGTGAAAACAATCCCAATGCCCGAAAAGATCAGGTCGATTACATCTTTCGTGTTGATTTTAGCATCGGCTATGGGTAGCGCTATCAGCATGATGAGCGCGACAGAACGCCACCTGGAAAAAACTTTTGACGCCAGATAGTAATGAGATATATCAATTTTGAGGGTGAGGATACTGTATCGCCCGATGATTTTTTTATGGCCGAGGCCCTGCGTGAAGCCCGCCTGGCTTTAGCCGAAGATGAGATCCCTATCGGCGCTATAGTAGTTTGCCAGGGGAAGATCATAGGCCGCGGGCATAACCTCACCGAGCGGTTAACCGATGTATCTGCCCATGCCGAAATGCAGGCGCTTACCGCCGCGGCCAATTATATAGGCGGCAAATACCTGAAGGATTGTACCCTGTATGTAACCATGGAACCTTGTGTAATGTGCGCCGGCGCAAGCTATTGGTTCCAGATAGGTAAAATAGTGTTCGGCGCTTATGATGCCCGCCTGGGTTTCGGGCGTTTAAATCAAAAGATCACCCATCCTAAAACCGTTATTACCGGGGGGATCAGGGAAAACGAATGCTCGGAACTGGTAAAGGAGTTTTTCAGGAAGAAGCGGTTGAAGGGGTAGGTGGCTAACCATGAGAAGCGGCGGCGTTGCGCGATTCCCCCCCCCATAGGGAGGGTGGAGGGAGGGGTTTAACCCGGCGGGCGCCTAAATAGATTTGCAAATCGTGTAAACCCCTCCCCGCCACTACACTGCCCACCGCACCCCTCCCCATGGGAGGGAACCTAATTAGCGGCGAAAATATTATTTAACATATCGGCATGTAACTTTAACATTTCATTAAATGTTTTCATGCAATTATTAAATAAATTAGCCGTTTGCTTTTTATGTTTATAGGGGACCTTTATATAATTAAAACAGATTGCCATATTAGCGCTAAATACACCCTATGAACTTCCGCCGCCTGTTGCTTGTTTCCCTTTTTAATATTCTGTCATCCGCCGTACTTTTCGGGCAAAATCTTTTCCAGGAAAAACTGGATATATGCAGCAATGTGAAATTCTGCATGGATTGCGGTACACCAAAAGCCACCTGCGATCCGTTTGTACTGGCCACCATTTGCGACAGGATCAACCACCGGTATAATTTCAGAGGCGGCTCGGGCAGTATCACCTTCCAGGTATTGGTTGACCCTGCCGGCAACAGCTGTGTGCTAAGCCATGATGATGCTTCGAACAGTCCGCTCACATCCGAACTGATCGTTAGTTTAAATACCTGTATCTGGAAACCGGCTATGGTTGATGGCAAGCCGGTAAACGCGTCGGTTAATGTAATGTTTACTATTGCTAACGGCAGGATCTCGGGCCAAATGCTGCGGATGGACCTGGATGAACTGAAAGCCCCGGACAGCGCTACGGTTTACAATAAGCAATATAAATACAGCAATCCATCGTTAAGCACCTATAACTTTACGGTGCTGACTAAATACAATTCGCCCCTGCCCGATAACATGAGCCAGGCCTCGCTTGTAGATAAGGCCGATACCCTGTGGTATGCTACAGCAAAGGGGATCATCAAGTTTGATGGCAAGTATTTTTATCCCGTTAACGGGGGCAACTCGCCATTTGCCTTAACGCCCGAAGTATCATCTATGGCTACCGATAAGGATAATAATAAATGGCTGTATGCCGACCGCAATGTATATATGTATAATAATACAGGCTGGCAGTTATTTAACCCGGCGCAGTTTGGCATCTCAAAACCCTATCGCATTATTACCACAGCCACGGGCGAGCTTTTTTTACCCAACAGTAAAGGCCTGCTGATATTACGCAACGGCAAGTTCAGGCTGATTGATAACCAGGTTATTTTAGAGCTGCCATCAAACAACGTGTATTATGCTTATTATGATAGCCGGGGCCGCTTATGGATAGGTACTGATAAGGGGAGTATCATGATCAATAAAAAACAAAAAACAACCATGTTTAACGGCTCAAAAACGCCGCTTGACAATGTGTGTATCACCAATATGACGGAAGATGAACAAGGCAATCTGTACTTCTCTATGAATGCCGTTAAAAAGCAAACCGGTAATAATGACGAGGAGGGCCTTGCCGTATTGAGCGCCGATGGCAAATGGACGCACTATAACGATGAAAATTCGGGTATGCCGGCTAACCATGTCAGCACCCTGTTATATGATAAGTTTGAACATGTTTTGTGGCTGGGCACTGATAAATCGGGCCTGGTAAGGTTCGATTTAAAAAATGGCTGGGAAAACTATCATAACAATAATTCTACCGTTCCGGGACACGATATTCTTCAGTTGTCGCAGGATTCTAAAGGGGGTATTTACGTGGCTACAGCTAACGGATTGTTGTTGGTTAAGAAGAAGTAGTTATTTTGGGATTTCACCGATGAGATTATGATTTCCCGATAATACAACTTTGTGTCCTTTGTGGTTCCCCTCTTTGTGCCCTTTGTGGTTAAATCATCATAGCGTTCTAAAAATCATGGTCAAATTCTGACATTAATTTAGAACAAAACTAATCCTCATCGCTTATATTTGCAGCAATACATTGATATTTAACCTTAAAAAATAACCATTATGGCATTTGAATTACCGGCGTTACCTTACGCTACCGACGCCCTGGAACCACACATTGATAAAATGACTATGGAAATTCACCATGGTAAACACCACCAGGCTTATGTTACCAACTTAAATAAGGCTTTAGAAGGCAAACCCGAGGCAACAGCCAAAATTGAGGACATTATTAAAAACATTTCAAAATTCCCGCCTGCGGTGCGCAATAATGGTGGCGGCCACTATAACCACTCGCTGTTTTGGACCTTGTTATCGCCTAATGGCGGCGGCGAGCCAACCGGCGAACTGGCTGAAGCTATTAAAAGTACATTCGGCTCGTTTGGTGAATTAAAAACCAAAATATCTGAAGCCGGTGCAACCCGTTTCGGATCGGGCTGGGCATGGTTAATTGTTACTGCCGACAAAAAACTGGCCGTAACATCAACCCCTAACCAGGATAACCCGTTAATGGACCTGCCCGAAGTAACCAAAGGTACCCCTATACTGGGTATCGACGTTTGGGAGCATGCTTACTACCTGAAATACCAGAACCGCCGCCCGGATTACCTGGCCGCTATCTGGAACGTAATTAACTGGAACCACGTAGCCGAACTTTACGCGAAAGCGAAATAAGTTAAGCGATAAAATAGCAAAAGGGGCTGTCTCATATTTGAGTACAGCCCCTTTTTATTTAAACCGGCTTCTCAACCTAAACCCGGATTGGCGGAAAGCTTTTTTATGATTTCACCGATTTGGTAATGATTTCACCGATTATGCCTCTGTGTCCTCTGTGATTTCTCTCTCCGTGAACTCTGTGGTTAAATCGCCATCACCTACTCATCTAACTTTTTTAACAATTTCCGCCACACCCACTTGTAAATTAAACAAATAGGCGTATCTTTGCAGTCCCGAAAATACGGGGTATTAATAAAGTTTAATTAATTTAATTCAAAGCAAGTGAATACGTTAAGTTACAAAACTGTCTCAGCCAACAAAAAAACCGTTAACAAACAATGGGTTGTTGTTGACGCACAAGGCGAGATTTTGGGGCGCTTGTCTTCTAAGATCGCAATGATGATCCGTGGAAAACACAAGCCAGAGTTCACCCCGAACGTAGACTGCGGCGATAACGTTATTGTTATCAATGCAGACAAGGTAAAACTGACCGGAAACAAATTTGCCGAAAAGCAATATGTTTCTTACACTGGTTATCCAGGTGGTCAGCGTTTCATTTCTCCTAAGGAGTTAATGGCAAAGCATCCTACCCGTGTAGTTGAAAAAGCTGTACGTGGTATGTTACCTAAAAATCGTTTGGGCCGTGCATTATTTGGTAACCTGCATGTTTACGCAGGTGCAGAACACCCACATGCCGCACAAAATCCAACAACCATTTAATTTTTAAAGGAGAAAGAAAATGCCAACAACTAACACTTCAGGCAGAAGAAAAACAGCCGTTGCCCGCATTTACCTGACTGCAGGAAGCGGGATTGTTACCGTTAACGGTAAAGATTACAAAGAGTACTTCCCAACATTGCCATTGCAATACATTATTACCCAGGCACCTGAAGTATCGGGCACAGCCGGACAGTATGATGTAGTGGTAAACGTTGCAGGCGGTGGCGTAAAAGGACAGGCAGAAGCCGTTCGTTTAGCTATTGCTAAAGCTATTGTTGAACTGGATGCTGAAAAGAAACCAGCGCTGCGTGCTAAAGGTATCATGACCCGCGATGACCGTATGGTTGAGCGTAAGAAACCAGGCCGCAAGAAAGCACGTAAGAGATTCCAATTCAGTAAACGTTAAAATTTTAGGAGGACAACAACAATGGCAAGAACAACATATCAGGATTTACTGGATGCAGGTGTACACTTTGGCCACCTTACCCGCAAATGGGATCCAAAAATGTCTCAGTACATTTTTATGGAGCGCAACGGTATCCACATTATCGATTTAAATAAAACCTTAGTAAAGGTTGAAGAAGCTGCTACAGCTATCAAACAAATAGTAAAATCGGGCCGCAAGGTATTATTCGTAGCTACCAAAAAACAAGCTAAGGATATTGTAGCCGATTATGCAAAAAACGTAAATATGCCTTTCGTAACCGAACGTTGGTTAGGTGGTATGTTAACCAACTTTGCAACCGTACGCAAGTCGATCAAAAAGATGTCTAACATCGATAAACTGACTAAAGACGGTACTTACGGTAACCTTTCTAAAAAAGAGCGTCTGATGATCCAGCGCGAGCGTATCAAATTAGAAACCCTGTTAGGTGGTATCTCTGATCTGAACCGTTTACCTGCTGCATTATTTTTAATTGACGTTAAGAAAGAGCACATCGCTGTAGCTGAAGCTATGAAATTGAATATCCCAACCTTTGCTATGGTGGATACCAACTCAGACCCTTCAAACATCGATTTCCCTATACCTGCAAATGACGACGCTACCAAATCAATCTCATTGGTTACCGGTATCATCATCCAGGCTATACAGGAAGGTTTAGACGAGCGCAAGCGCGAAAAAGAAGATGAAGCTGAAAAAGAAGCAGTTGCTGCTAAAACCAAAATTGATGCTCCTGAAGCTGCGGCTCCAGCTGCGCCGGTTGAAGGTAAACGCAAGCGCGTAACTGCCGAGGCTGAAGCTGCTGCAACACCTGCTGCTGCCGATACCGCTGCTGAATCAACAGAAGAATAAATTTTTATAGTCGTAAGTCTTGAGCCGTAAGTCTTGATGACTTCGGACTTTAGACTTACGACTTTTAACTTATAACACAAAAACAAAATGTCCACAGTACAAATTTCTGCATCGGATGTAAATAAACTGCGCCAGCAAACTGGAGCAGGCATGATGGATTGCAAAAAAGCTTTAACCGAAACCAATGGTGACTTTGAAGCTGCAGTTGATTTTTTAAGAAAAAAAGGAGCTAAAGTAGCTGCAAGCCGTCAGGATCGTGAAAGCAACGAAGGCGTTGTGATTGCACGCACCAGCGCCGATGGCAAAACCGGTGTTATTATTGAGCTGAATTGCGAAACAGATTTCGTAGCTAAAAATGCCGACTTTATTGCTTTTGCTAACAGCATTGCAAACACAGCAGTTGAGAAAAACCCTGCCGACTTAGCAGCGTTAAACGCTTTAACTATTGATGGCCAAACTATTGCTGATGCCACTATCGAAAAAACAGGTACCATCGGCGAGAAGATCGGCGTATCTAAATACGAAGTGATCACCGGCGAGAAAGTTGTTGCTTACATACACGGTAACTACCGTTTAGGTGTATTGGTAGCTTTAACTGCAGCACCTGCAGGTATTGACGAAGCTGGTAAAGACGTAGCCATGCAAATTGCTGCGATGAACCCTATCGCTGTTGATAAAGACGGTGTTGATTCATCAGTTATTGAGCGTGAGTTAGAGATTGCTAAAGACGTGATCCGCCAGGAAGGCAAACCTGAAGAAATGGTTGAAAAGATTGCTGCAGGTAAACTGAACAAGTTTTACAAAGACAGCACCCTGTTAAACCAGGAGTTTGTAAAAGATTCTTCTAAAACAGTTGCCCAGTTTTTGGCCACTGTTGAAAAAGGCCTTACAGTAACCGCATTTAAGCGGGTAGCTTTAGGAGCTTAATATTTAAATCCCTCCCGAATTTCGGGAGGGATTTTTTTTGACCTTTTGTTTTTAAAGCATGTCATGCTGAACTTGTTTCAGCACCCCATACGAAAGGCAACGCGTACATAACCTGTTTGATGAGATGCCGAAATAAATTCGGCATGACAAAGAATTATGATAACAGCCTTACATAACGCTCAAATCATCACCAATGGAGAAACTATCTCCGGAAAAGCGGTATTAATTGAAAATGGTAAAATAAAGGTTATTGTTGACGAGGACGCAATTCCGGCTGACGCTAACCGCATCAACCTCAACAACGCTTATCTCAGTCCCGGTTTCATCGACCTGCAAATTTATGGCACCGGTCAATATTTCTTTGGCGGGCAACCATCGGTAGTTAATCTTGCCGGGATGGAAGCAGACCTGCTAAGCCAGGGCTGCACCGGCTTTATGGCCACCATTGCCACCAACAGTAATGATGTGGTAGAAGCCGGCATAGCGGCTGCAAAGGCTTATCGCCCGCAGGCTAAGGGTAACTTTTTAGGCTTGCACCTGGAAGGTCCGTACCTTAACCCCAAACGCCGCGGCGCTCATCCCGAAAAATATATTAAAAAAGCCACCCTTGCTGAAGTAAAAACCTGGGTAGAAATGGCCGAAGGTGAGATCAGGATCATGACCATTGCCCCCGAATTGCAGGATACCGAAGTGCTGACTTACCTGGATGAGCAGGGCATTATCCTGTCATCCGGCCATAGTGATGCTACTTATGCGCAGGCAAAGGGCTTTATCCATCATCCCGTAAAGGCAATAACGCATTTATACAATGCCATGCCCCAAATGCACCACCGCGAACCGGGTATTATCCCGGCAATATTTGAAGAAAGGCCTTATACCAGCGTAGTGGCCGATGGCATCCATGTCAATTTTACCATGATCAGTCTGGCCAAGCGCGAATTAGGCGATAAGCTCTTTCTTATTACCGATGCCGTTGCCGAAGCCAGTGAAGGGACCTACCAGCATCATTTTACCGGCGACAGGTTTGTTATGCCCGATGGTACACTATCAGGATCGTGCCTGACGATGTTGAAGGCGGTACAAAATTGTGTTACTCATGCTAACATTTCGCTGGCCGAAAGCGTTAACATGGCATCGCTATACCCGGCGCAACTGGCAGGCTTAACAACTAAAGGGAAAATTGAGGCAGGTTATGATGCGGATATATTGGTGTTTAACAGTGCTTTTGAAGTGCAAGACGTAATGCTTAACGGGCATTTAACAATGTCTGTTTAAGAAAAAACACAGTATGTCATTGCGAGGAGCCGGGGAGGGTTAGAGCGGAGCGCGACGTGGCAATCCCGTCGCTTGTAAACGAACTACGAGATTGCCGCGCTACGCTCGCAATGACAAGCTTGAACGGGCATTTAACAATGTCTGTTTAAGAAAAAATAGAGCATGTCATTGCGAGGAGCCGGGGAGGGTTGTAGCGAGGCGCGACGTGGCAATCCCGTCGCTTGTAAACGAACTACGAGATTGCTGCGCTACGCTCGCAATGACAAGTTTGAACATGCATTTAACAATGTCGACATAAAATTTTAACAGTAATTATATTTCTATATTTTTGACAAAATCCTACCTGATGAAATACAAACGGATATTATTAAAATTAAGCGGCGAATCCTTAATGGGCGAACGCCAGTATGGTATTGATAACAACCAGGTATTGCAATATGCCCACGATATAAAAAATGTGCACGATAAAGGCATTGAAATAGCCGTTGTAGTTGGTGGCGGTAATATCTTCCGCGGCTTAAGCGCCGAGAAATCGGGCATGGAACGCGCCCAGGCCGACTATATGGGCATGCTGGCCACCGTAATTAACTGTATGGCCATGCAAAACGCGCTGGAAACTATTGGGGTAGAAACCCGCCTGCAATCGGCCATTAAAATGGAGCAGATCTGTGAGCCTTATATCCGCCGCCGCGCTATGCACCATTTAGAGATGGGTAAAATTGTGATCTTCGGCGCCGGTACCGGTAACCCCTATTTCACTACCGATACAGCCGCCTCGTTGCGCGCTATCGAGATTAAAGCCGATGTAGTGTTAAAAGGTACCCGTGTGGATGGCATCTACACCGCCGATCCGGAGAAAGATCCCTCGGCTACCCGTTATGATGAGATCAGCTTCCAGGAAGTATACGATAAGGGCTTAAATGTAATGGACATGACCGCCATTACCCTTTGCCAGGAAAACAAACTGCCTATCATCGTATTTGATATGAACAAACCCGGCAACTTCATGAAGATAGCCGAAGGCGAGGCGATTGGGACTTTGGTGAAGTAAAAACCCCCTAACCCCCTGAAGGGGGAATAGAATTGAAACAAAAACGGCATCCTGAATTTCGGGATGCCGTTTTTGTTTCTTTTAAGGAGCTTCATTCCTGCTCCCCCTTCAGGGGGCTGGGGGGTATCGTTGCTTTTATCCGCTCCTCCACCATCAGCGCCAAATCATTGGCCGGCATATCGCCGGGCTCAATTGGTTCCAACACCTCCCAATGCATGGGTATAAAGGTGTTTAAAGGGTAATTACCGTAGCGGATAACTTTCCACGAGTTACTGATGGCTATGGGTACGATCAGCGCGTTAGGGCATTTTTTTAGCAGCGCGCCAATCCCGCCACCCTGGAACATCTTAACCGATCCGTCCTTACTGCGTGTACCTTCTGGGAAAATTACTACCGACCAGTTATTCTCCTTCATACGTGTACCCAGTTTAACCAGCTCGCTGATGGCCTGGCGCGAGTCCTTACGATCGATATTGGCGCCGCCGCCATGCTGTAAGTTGAAAGATATGGATGGTATGCCCTTAGCCAGCTCTATTTTAGATATAAACTTGGCGTGATATTTACGCAGGTACCATATCATAGGCGGGATATCATAAGTGCTTTGATGGTTGGCCATAAAAATAATGGGCCGGCCAACGGGCAAGTGCTGCTTATTAACAAAGGTGACCGTATTGCCCAGCCAGTAATAACTGGCCATTAAAAACCAGTTCATGATATCAACCACACGCTTATGGGCCGTATAGCCAAACCAGTTAAAACTGATCCATTGTATGGGATGAAAGATGACCAGCGCAAGCGCAAAGGCCATGTAATGAAACGGTGTAAGTATGTAGCCTAATAGTTTTCTCATGAAGCCCCCCAGCCCCCTAAAGGGGGAGTGATTTATTTTGATGCAAAAATAATAATAAGTTTTGTTCGTAGGAGTATCCTACTCCCCCTTTAGGGGGGCGGGGGGCTAAATCTTCCCTTCGGTTATCATCAATTGCACTTTCAAAACCGCGCCAACGGTTACCGAATCCAATATCTCGCCACGGCAAACCATTTCGTATACCTGCCGAAAAGGTAGTTTCTTCACAATTAACTGTTCGGTATCCTCCGGTTCGGCTTCATGTTGTTCCAGTCCGCGGGCTATGTAAATAATGCATAACTCATCGCTAACCGAGTTGGAAAGGTGCATACGCTGTACCTCTTGCCAATGCGATGCCTTTAAACCGGTTTCTTCCAGCAGTTCCCGCTTGGCCGATTCCAGTGGTTCAATGTTTAGCGCACCGCCCCCTTCGGGGATTTCCCAGCTATATTCATCAGGGGCAAAGCGGTACTGGCCTACCAGGTAAGTATTCATATCTTCATCAAGCGGAACGATGCCAATGGCTACCGTATTAAAGTGCACCTTGCCATAAATGCCCGGATTGCCCGATGGGTTAATCACCTGGTACTCGGTTAGCTGTATCCACGGGTTGTTATATATCTCTTTTTGCGATACGATTTTCCAGGGATTTTCTTCGGGGTTTTGCATGAGGGTGAAAATAGAAAAATGATTTGAAATATGGGGTTTGGCTAAAGCCACTAATAGTACTTTATTCTCCACCCCATAAATGGGACGGCAATGAATTGAACACAATATCATTGCCGTTGGCTTTAGCCAACGGATAAAGTCAACAAGACAAGGGCTTTAGCCCCAAATCGATGTTCAATTACCCATCATTCAACTGTCATTATACCACCACTTTAGCAATTGTCAGTCCCTTGTTTGTAAAATCAAACTTTTAACCTTACCTTTGCGGCCGATTTGGCGATGTTGCCAAGTCCGTTATTTTAATTCATGAACCCATTTAGTAATCTGGGAATCCGTCATGATATTGTTAATGCCATCTCTGAGTTAGGGTTCGAAAACCCTACGCCAATCCAGGAACAGTCAATTCCGGTATTGTTAACAGGCAGCAACGATTTTGTCGGATTAGCCCAAACCGGGACCGGTAAAACTGCTGCCTTTGGCCTGCCATTGTTGGAATTGCTTGATTTCGAAGAAAATCATCCACAGGCGCTAATACTGTGCCCTACGCGCGAACTTTGTTTGCAAATCACTAACGACCTGAAAAATTACGCCAAAAATATGCACAACGTACATGTTGTAGCAGTGTATGGTGGCGCCAGTATTTCAGATCAATTACGCACCATTAAACGTGGCGTACAAATTGTTGTGGCTACACCCGGCCGTATGTTAGATATCATTAACCGCAAGGCTATTGATTTTTCGGCGGTGCAGTTTGTAGTATTGGATGAAGCTGATGAAATGCTCAATATGGGCTTTCAGGAAGATATTGACAGTATTTTGTCCACTACCCCCGACGAGAAGAAGACCTGGCTGTTCTCGGCCACAATGCCTTCCGAAGTTCGTCGTATCGCCAAAAAATACATGGATAACCCTTTTGAGTTAACCATGGGCGAAAAAAATACCGGCAACGTAAATATCGAACACGAGTACTATGTAGTGCGTGCCCGCGATAAATATGCTGCCTTTAAACGCATTGTTGATTTTAATCCTGAAATTTTCGGTATTGTATTTTGCCGTACCAAAATTGAAACCCAGGAAATTGCCGAAGCGCTGATGAAAGACGGCTACAATGCCGATAGCTTACACGGTGATCTTTCGCAACAACAACGCGATAAGGTAATGAAGCGCTACCGCGAGCGCAGCCTGCAGTTGTTAATAGCAACCGACGTAGCAGCCCGTGGTATCGACGTTAACGACGTTACACACGTTATTAACTACAGCTTGCCTGACGAGATTGAGAACTACACCCACCGTAGCGGCCGTACAGCCCGTGCCGGTAAATCTGGTGTATCTATCGCTATCATCAACTCTAAGGAGTTAGGTAAAATCCGCCAGATTGAGCGTGTGATTGGTAAAAAATTCGTTAAAGCAGAGATTCCAACCGGTTTTGATGTTTGCGAAAAACAACTGTTTGCTTTAATTCACAAGGTACACAACGTATCGGTGAACGAGCAACAGATTGAGCAGTACCTGCCACGTATTATGAACGAGTTTGCCGATTTAAGCAAAGAAGATATCATCAAACGTTTTGCTTCCCTGGAGTTTAACAGCTTCCTGGAGTATTACAAGAACGCGCCTGATTTGAACGCGCCTGCTGACGACCGTTTCGCCCGTGATGGTGAGCGTGGCGAACGCGGTAATCGTGCCGATGGCGAGCGTGGTTTCCGCAGTAATGGCGGCGGTGGCGAGTTTACCCGCTTGTTTATCAACCTGGGTTCGGTTGACGGCTTTAGCCGCGGCGACCTGTTAGGTTATATTTGCAACACGGCTAAAATTAGCGGCCGTACCGTTGGTAAAATTGATGTGAAGGGTGTATTCTCTTTCTTTGAAGTACCAAACGAGGATGTGGAGAAAGTGAACGCTGGCTTTAAAGGTGCCGATTTCCAGGGCCGAGATGTACGTATCGAGGTATCGGGCGAAGGCAGCAGCGAACGCCGTGAAGGTGGCGCCCCGCGTGGCGAACGCAGGAGCTATGGTGGTGGCGGTGGTTACCGTGGCGGTAATAGCGGCGGTGGCGAACGCAGGGAAAGGCCAGCCGGTGGCGGCGAACGTCGCGAAGGCGGCGGTTTCCGCGATTTCTCAGGCAAACGCAAAGAAGGCAACAGCGGCGAACGCAGACGTAGATTTTAGTTGATTGGTGATCAGAGACTGGAGATTAGGCCATACTACATGACTAATCTCTAATTAACTAATCTCTAATCACCAGACATAAAGACAGTTTTTAGTTTAGTTTAACAAGGCCCTATCAATGAAAATTGAGGGGTCTTTGTTTTTTTAAGTAATTTCCCATCTCGTTTTCTTAAACAAAACACCATGTCATTGCGAGGAGCGGGGAAGGTTTGTGAAATGGGGCGACGTGGCAATCTCGTAGCTTGCTCTACGTACTACGAGATTGCCGCGCTACGCTCGCAATGACAATTCTCTTAATAAATGACATGCTTTTATTTAATATTGCCCAATACTCAGCAGCACCAGCGTACAGGCATACTCGGTTTCAATGCCTTTTTCGTTGGCCATTTTACGCAGTTCGCTGTTTTCGGTCCCTGGGTTAAAGATGATGCGTTTGGGATGGGTGTTCAGGATATAATCATACAGTGGCGGCTGATTTTGCGGGCCAACATATAAGGTAATGGTATCCACATCGGTATGGATATCTTCGGCCGGCTCAATAGGCACGCCGGCTACTTCGCCTTTTTTAAGGCCAACATTAATAATATCGTGACCGGCGCGTACCAAACGGTTAGCAGCCAGGTAAGCATACCTGCTGCTGTTGGGCGTAGCGCCTAAAACCAGTGTTTTTTTATTTGCCATGTAGTATTAACAGCCAAAGGTGTGCCAATTATCTTGACTATTGTTGGTGTTGTGTAGATTTAACCACAAAGGTCACAAAGAGAGAAATCACTAAGAGCACAAAGTTTTCTTACTGGACGAATATATTACCCATCAATGCCTTAGTGACCTTTGTGCAAAATCTTAGTGTACTTTGTGGTTAAATTACCAACTATACAACTCAGGCTTAAACCTTTTGGCTAATAAGCCCGTTGCTTTATCCAGATCAATATCTACAACCAAAACCCCTGCTTCGCCATAAGGCTGATGCGCAAGCAATTTACCATCCGGCGCGATCAATGATGTGACCGATTCGGGATATTTCATGGCATAATTCACGCTGGCAAAATAGATGGTGTTTTCGGCGGCCCGCATTATCATGGCCTTCTCGTAATAAGGGTTGTCCATACTGCCCCATTGTACCGGTACCTTACCCTCTACATCGCTGCCGGCCAAATGCGGATGAAATACGATATGCGCCCCGTTGCGTGCTGCCCACCGTACCGATTCGGGGTAACGGAAGCCCTCGTGACAAATGGTGATGCCAAATTTCAAACCGTTTACTTCAAACAACCGGCGTTTTGTACCGGGGATCCAAAAGTTATCTTCGGTAGGGTCTAACTGGTTTTTGGTTTGATAGCCTAAGGGTTCGCCTTTATCGGATATTACGTAAGCGATATTCAGGATCTCATCGCCCTGGTACCAGTCCATGGGGATAATGACAGCTATAGAATTATCGGCGGCAACTTTACACATTTTATCCAGCGCTGCTTGTAAGTCGGCGGCTGTATACTTTTCAACTTCGTATTCAATTAAAGGATAACCGGGCAGATACGATTCAGGGAAACAAATGATTTTGGCTTGTTGGCTTGCAGCATCTTTGGCCAGTTTTTCTACCTGTAGTAAAGCATCATCGAGCGATTTTGGAAAGGGGGGAGAAGCTAAGGCTATTTTCATAAGTAAAATTAACGATTGGTGATGATTTAACCACAAAGTTCACAAAGATTTATGAGGGAGTTTTGCCACAAAGAACACAAAGCCATTGCTTATTACCATGTAACATCAGCCTAAATATTTTATCTAAAAAGAACTTTGTGCCCTTTGTGATTTCCCTCTTTGTGCCCTTTGTGGTTAAATCACCACTATCGAAAATATTTTCAAATAATTTAAAATGTTTTCTCAGCACAATCGTCTACCTTAATATAACATAAAATAATACATTGATAACAGCCCTGATGCCAGATGAAAACCACAGCCGAACCCTGCAAGCCATAAAGGCTTATGGGAAAAACCTGCTGTCGTTTATTCGCCGCAGGGTAAAGAGCGATGCCGATGCCGAAGACATCCTGCAGGATGTTTGGTACCAGTTAAGCGCCGTGGTGAATGCCGAGCCGATTGAGCAAACAGGGGCCTGGTTGTACAAGGTAGCTACCAATAAGATAACCGATAAATACCGGAAAAAATCGGAAACCTTACTGGACGACCTGTTCCTGGATGATGATGACGAGGACGAAGGCGACAACTTCCGCGCCATTTTGATGACCGAAGCCACTACGCCCGAAACCGAATACCTGCGCAATCTTTTTTGGGAGCAGCTATTCAGCGCGCTGGATGAATTGCCCGAAGAGCAAAAGCAGGTTTGGCTTTGGCAGGAAATGGAGGACATGACCTTTGCCGAAATGGCCGAGAACACCGGCGTGCCTATACAAACATTGGTATCGCGCAAACGCTACGCGGTACTGCACCTGCGCACCCGGCTGCGACAATTGTATTTAGAAATTACACAATATTAAAGACATAAAAAATGAAACAAGTATTTTATAAAGGGCGGTTTATATTTATCCCGATAGCGGTAGCCGCCTGCTTATCAGCTGTAAGCTTTGTGGTGATGCAGCTTTGGAACCACCTGCTGCCCGAAATATTACACGTTGGCACCATTAATTTTTGGCAGGCCATGGGCATATTTATCCTAAGCAAGATCCTGTTTGGGTTTGGTAAAGGCGGCCGTGGTTTTGGTGGCCACGACGGAAATCCCTGGATGCGCCGCAAAATGGAAGAAAAGTTCCGCAATATGAGCCCCGAGGAACGCGAGCATTTCAAACAAAAACTGGGTGACCGCATGTGCGGTCCGCGCGGGGGCCGCTTCGGCCGGTTTGATTGGGACCAGCCTAAAGATGAGCCTAAGCAAGCAGAATAAAAAATATACCTAAGCCTGTCCAATTTGGGCAGGCTTAATCGATATACCTATAAACAACAGCACAATGGACGTATTAATTTTTAAAACCGACGTAACCAGTAAACGGAAAGCAAGTAAAGTGAGCACCTTACTTACATCCTTCCCCACCATACAGCAATGGAACTTTGACCTGGAAGATTGCGATAAAATTTTGCGGATAGTAGCCAATGGCCTGTCGCCCCGTAATGTAGAAACGGTTTTGCGCGGTGTAGGTATTGGATGCGAGGAGTTGGAGTATTGATATTCCATTTTGTCATTGCGAGGAGCGATAGCGACGTGGCAATCCCATAGGCAGGTCCTACTTGCTTGTCCTATGGGATTGCCGCGCTATCGCTCGCAATGACAATTTTGTAGTCCTCCCCTTCGGGGAGGGTTGGGAGGGGTACTACTTCACTAAAATAGCGATCTGCCCGGCATGATAAATTTGATGCTGGATGAATCCGCGTACCAGTTCTTTATAGGTGGCAACAGGCTCGTAACCACGTTTATCATCTATCTTTTCATCCCATTGTTCTTCCGGGAAATCGCGGATGATCTTCACCAGGTTAACATTGGCCAGTTTGATATCATCTATCCAATCGGCCCATTTTTTTTCATCGGGAGCGCCGGTTGGGGGCCAGTCGCCGCTGGATGGAACGCTGGCGGTCATGCCGTTCATCCGATCCATTACTTCTTCGGTCCAGCTTAGCATGTGGAGCAATATCTCGGCCACGTTATGTGCCGCGGGCGATGGTTTTTCGTAAGCCGATTCAAAAGTGATCCGGCCAAAAATGTCATATATCGGATCGCCATACCATGGGTGGCCCGAAAATACTTCTTCAAATTCCTGTACTAATTTTTCTCCTGTTGTCATCGCTTTTATATTTTTTGAATTTGTCATTTCGAACGAGGTACGAGGAGAAATCTTCTACGGCAATACTCATCGCAAGCATAAGATTTCTCTCTACGTTCGAAATGACAGGTGTTTATAACAGTTTTACAGCCGCTACAGCGCAGTTAATGCCATCTATCGCAGCAGAAATAATGCCACCCGCGTAACCAGCTCCTTCGCCGCAGGGATACAGCCCCGTAATTTGCGGATGTTGCAATGTTTCTTTATCCCGCGGTATTTTTACGGGTGATGATGTGCGCGATTCCACACCCACCAATATCGCCTCGTTGGTATAATACCCTTTCATTTTTTTACCGAATACCGGCAGGGCTTTGCGCAATCGCTCGTTGATCCAGCCGGGTAGTACCTCTTTCAACTCCACACTTTTGGTGCCGGGCAGGTACGAGTTTTTAGGTAGATCGGCAGATAAACGGCCCTCCACAAAATCAACCATGCGCTGGCCGGGGGCTACCAAGCTGCCGCCGCCCGCCACAAATGCTGCCTGCTCTACCTGCTTTTGAAAATTCAGCAGCTTAAAAGGATCGGCGTTATCACCAACCACATCCTCTAAATTAATTTGCACCACCGTACCCGAATTAGCATAAGGGTTATTCCGTTTAGACGGGCTCCAGCCGTTTACTACTATTTCGCCCGGCTCGGTTGAGCAGGGGGCGATGATACCGCCGGGACACATGCAAAACGAGAACACACCCCGGCCTTCCACCTGCTCTACCAAGCTGTAATAGCTGGGCGGCAGGTATTCGCCGCGGGTATCGCAATGGTATTGCGCACGGTCGATGATCTCCTGCGGATGTTCTATGCGCACACCCAGGGCAAAGGGCTTGGCCTCTATCAGTATATTTTGCCGGTGCAGCATCTCAAATATATCCCGCGCCGAGTGGCCGGTGGCCAGTATCACGGCATCTGATTTAATGGTATCGCCCGCTAAAGTTTTTACGCCCTTTATTTTATCAAATTCTACAATCAATCCCACTACCTTGGTGTCAAACAATACCTCGCCGCCGGCTTCCATAATGGTTTCGCGCATGGTGGTGATGATCTGCGGCAGCTTATTGGTTCCGATATGCGGGCGGGCATCCACCAAAATATCTTCGGAGGCGCCGTGGGCTACAAATACTTTTAGCACCGCATTTACGTCGCCCCGTTTGGTCGACCGGGTGTAGAGTTTACCGTCGGAGTAAGTTCCCGCCCCGCCCTCGCCAAAGCAATAGTTAGATTCGGGGTTTACGATGCCTTGCTTGTTAATATCGGCCAGATCGCGACGGCGTTGCTTTACATCCTTGCCACGCTCAATCACTATCGGCTTAAAGCCCAGTTCGATACACTGCAAGGCGGCAAACAATCCCGCCGGACCGGCACCTACGATAATGACCGGTTTGGCGTCCTTGACATTTGGATATTTAACGGTATAACTTTCGGTTTGGATAGGTTCATCTACAAAAACACGTACCTGCATACGGTAAACTACCTTTCGGCCACGCGCGTCTATAGATCGTTTCAGGATTTTAATCCCGGTAATGCGGGTGGGGGATAGCCTTAAGTCCGTCGCGGCTATTTTGATAAGCTCAGCCTCGTTCTCATGCACCTCGGGGGAGCAAACTATTTCGGTTTCTTTGATCATGATGTTGCCGGGTTTTTATCCCGGATAGGGCAAAGATAGTGAAGCCCCTCTAAATCTCCCCTAAAGGGGAGACTTTGTTTTATAACTCCCCCTTCAGGGGGTTGGGGGGGATTGTCTGCACCTGTACGCCTACTGTACGTTACCGTACGGTTTTAAATAGTAATTAAAATTTATTTACTTGATAATTAGCGTGTTATATAAGTGGTGCCAATTTTGGCATAGTGGTATCAAATCAATACAACAATACCATGGCAACAGAAGATACATTGCAGAGGATATGGGCGGGCTGCTTAAAAAATGAACGCAAACAAGAGGAACTGTTCTATAAAACACTGGCACCACGCATGATGGCCGTATGCATGCGCTACGCTCACGACCGCGATGAGGCGCAGGATATTTTGCAGGAAGGATTTATAAAAGCTTTTAAAAACCGCCACAACTACCGCGGCGAAGGCAGCCTGGAAGGATGGATGCGCCGCATTATGGTGCACTCGGCCATATCCCGTTATCGTAAAGCCAGGCCAATTGTATTGTGCGATGATATGTATACCGAAACCTTTAGCGGCACTTACAATAACGATCAGCTGGAGGCGCAGGACCTGATGAAGATCATCCGCCAGTTGCCTGATACTTACCGCAGTGTATTTAATATGTACGCCATTGAAGGCTACTCGCACCAGGAAATTGGCAGTGCGCTGGGCATGACCGAACTATTATCGCGCACAACGCTTTGCCGC
Source organism: Mucilaginibacter sp. GW821-FHT07H05 (assembly GCF_059418485.1). NCBI lineage: Bacteria > Pseudomonadati > Bacteroidota > Sphingobacteriia > Sphingobacteriales > Sphingobacteriaceae > Mucilaginibacter > Mucilaginibacter sp. GW821-FHT07H05. The sequence goes on along the minus strand of NZ_JBWKPY010000008.1, from coordinate 137,173 downwards.
GCACGCACCATACTAAAAAATAAGTTAAGCAAAATAGGGGTAACCCATGCTTACCAGATGGCGGTGTAAGGACGCTTCAGCTTTGAAGATATTAGGCGTACAGATCGCCCGCTAAATACTTCATCCCCGAATCGCAGGCTACGGTAACCACATTATGGCCCGGGCCAAGCTCCTTTGCCAGTTGCAAAGCCGCAACTACGTTCAATCCCGAAGATGTGCCGGCAAATATACCTTCTTTTGTAGCCAGCAGGCGGGCCATCGCGCGGGCTTCCAACTCGTCGATAGCGCGTACCTCATCGTATAGGGTTGTTTTTAATTTTAATAAAGGCGGCACAAAACCCGAACCAATACCCTCTACCCGGTGACTGCCTTTTACCCCGGTGGATATCACTGCCGACGATGCAGGCTCCAGTACAATGATCTTCGTATTCATATCCGCGGCTTTTAACGCGCGTGATACCCCGCTGATCATTCCGGCCGTACCCGCAGCGCCGCAGAACGCGGAGATAGGGCCGGGTAATTGTTCCAGGATCTCTTTACCTATTTGGCTATAGCCAACAACGGCGTCGGCATTTTCAAACTGGCGGGTGGCAAAGGTGCCTGGCTGCTGGCAGATCTCCTGCGCGCGGGCCATGGCACGCGGGATCAGGTCGGGCGTGATCTCGCCTGTAGGGCTGTGGATCAGTTCCAGTTCGCCGCCAAAAAGTTTAATGCATTGCAGCTTTTCCTTCGCGAAAGCGTTGGATGATACGGCTATAAACTGGTAACCCTTAATACTGCAAACCCAGGCCAGGGATGTGCCGGTGCTGCCGCCGGTATATTCCACCACCGTCATACCGGGCTTCAGGTCGCCGCGCTTTTCCGCCTCATCTATCATGGCGTAGGCCATACGGTCTTTGTATGATCCGGTAGGGTTAAAATATTCCAGCTTTACAAATACATTGGCGCTGCCATCAGGAACAATTTTTTGTAATTGCACCAGCGGAGTGTTACCAATAGTTGATACGATGTGGTAGGATGACATGAGATTTGGCTTGATGATTTGGCAAGCTTAATATGGCTGCCGCGCAAAGCTACCACATCAAAAGCAAAATGGCATGTAATTGAAGAATAATAGCAGATTTATTTGAATTTACTTTACAAAAGCCACCGATACCGAATCGGGATAGAGCAGTTTAAGGTTATGGTCGTCAACCTGTTGTACTACAAATTTGGTATAGGGCTGGTTACCTTCAAACGAGGTGAAAATGGTATCGCCTTTCACAAAGTAATCTTCGGTAACGGGCGATCCGGTATCTTCGGTAAACTTATCGGCGGTAATGCTTAAACGGATCTTCCCGTCTTTTGATTTCCACTCGCCCTTCAGCTTATTTTTAGCCGAGTGCGAGCATGAACCGATAAACAGAACAATTGCCGATGCCAGGTGGATAAAAATAAGGAAGAACGTTTTCATGGTGATATGGAATATAGCCGCCCTGTAACGGGCGGCTTTGGTTGTTTTGACGTTATTATTTGATTAAGGTTTATGAACCAGCTGCGATTTTTTTAAATAAACGCGGTGGCCTTTTTTATTAACGTAGTAATACTGAGAGTGCTTATTAATATACACAGTTTGTCCACCCGGTGCTACCATCCCATCGTACTTTTTATCAACTACGGCAGCGGCGCCCTTGGCTGCTACTTCTGATGTTTTATTCCCCACCTTTTTAGCGGTTGTAGCTGTAGTGTTACCTACTTTTGTGGCTGTTTTGCTTATTTTATGGCCTAAAGTAGAATCTTTATGCGTGGTTTGGGCTTGCGATTGACCGGCTACAAATAAACTTGCAGCAAACAATGCGGTTTTAAACATGATTTTCATGGCAAAATAAATTAGAGTTAAATATTCTTACGCTTGTTTAACTCAAATTTTCTGCCAAATGTTTCATTTCCAAAAAAGGGGACCTTTTTTGATAGAGGATAGCATAAACAGCATCGCAAATAGGCATAAATACATGGTGCTGTTTATTGATCTGGTACAGGCAATTTACGGCGTAGTAGCCTTCGGCAATCATGTTCATCTCTAACTGGGCCGATGTTACGGTATAGCCCTTGCCTATCATATTGCCAAATGTACGGTTGCGGCTAAACTGCGAGTAGGCGGTAACCATCAGATCGCCCAGGTAGGCCGATTCTTTAATATCCCGGTCGATATGGTGGATCACCTCAACAAAACGCTCCATCTCGCGGATAGCGTTTGATATCAGCACCGCCTGGAAATTATCGCCATACCCCAAGCCATGGCAAATGCCGCTGGCAATAGCGTAAATATTTTTCAACACGGCAGCATACTCTGTGCCATAAATATCATCAGACACGATGGTTTTAATATAGCGGGTATTGATTAACCCGGCAAAACGCGCGGCCAGTTCTGTATCCGGCGATGCAATGGTGAGGTAGGATAGTTTTTCAAGCGCCACTTCTTCGGCGTGGCAGGGGCCGCTTAATACCAGCAGGTTGTTAAAAGGAATGTTGTAACGCTGGTTTAAAAATTCGCCGATGATCAGATTTTCATCAGGCACAATGCCTTTAATAGCCGATACAATTTTTTTGCCCTCCAGGTCCTGCGGGGTAATGCCGTCAAGCGCATCCTTTAAAAAAGCGGCGGGTACGTTCAGTAATATAAACTCGGCCTGGCTAACGATGTGCTTTAAATCGGTACCAATATGCTGCGCAGGCACATTAATTTCAACCGAGCTTAAGTATTTGGGATTATGTTTAAACTTAACTAAATGGTCTACCGCTTCCTGGCTGCGCATCCACCAAAAAATATCTTTTGGCGATGTGTTATCGGCCAGCATTTTAATATTAGCGGTGGCCCAGCTGCCCCCGCCTATAACGGCTATCGTGTTTCTTTTCTCGTGCATGAAGCCCCCAACCCCCTAAAGGGGGAGTTTGATAGGAGGACAAAATTAATAAAAATAATAAGCCCCCCAACCCCCTAAAGGGGGAGCAAAATAATTAAACAAAAAAAGACTATCTTTTTGAGACAGTCTTTTTAAAATTCTTATTCCCCCTTCAGGGGGTTAGGGGGCTTATTTCTTCACATCGCCGCTAAACAGCTTCGATTTATCTACTTTCTCTACTTCCATTTTATCTTTCAGTGTTTTAGAGATCGCTTCAAACGGGGCCGATACTATTTCGTCGCCGCTTTTCAGGCCGCTTAGTACCTGTATGTAGGTATCATCCTGTATGCCGGTGGTTACCGCTACTTGTTTTACCTTGCCGGCCTCGTATATAAATACGTATGTTTTAACCTCGTTATTGGTGGTTTTTACTTTTTTCTCATCAGCCGGTTTAGGTTTATCGGCTGCGGCCGCAGCTTTCTTGTCGTCGCGGGTGGTTACCGATTGTATCGGTACCGACAATGAGGTAGTGCGGTTGGTTTGTATATCAACAGTAGCTGTTAAACCCGGACGGAAAGGCGAAGGGTTTTTAGCATCCTTATTGATCATGCTCGCATACGATTCGGGATTGATCCGTACCTTAACGGTAAAGTTGGTAACCTGGTCGGCATTGGTGCCTACCACATTGGCCGAACTGCCTATCTCGGTTACCACGCCTGTGAATTTTTTACCCAGGAACGCGTCGACCTCAATTTTGGCCGAATCGCCTAAAACCACGCGGTTAATATCATTCTCGTTCACATCTACGTTTACATCCATCTGGCTCAGGTCAGATATCGTCATGATCTCGGTACCGGCAAATTGTGCAGTACCCAGTACGCGCTCGCCTTGTTCAACCGATAGTTTAGATACTACGCCATCAACAGGGGCAAAAATGCTGGTTTTAGCCAGGTTATCTGATGCTTCTTTTACCGATGCGGCAGATTGTGCCAGGCCGTAGTTTGAGCCGGTTACGTTTTGCTTGGCCGCTTCTAAAGTTGCCCTTGCGCTGGCGTAATCAGCTTTGGCGGCATCAAATTCGGCAGCGGTTAATACTTTCTGATCAAACAACTCCTTGCTACGTTTATATTTGGCTTCGGAGTTTTCGAAGTTAGCCTTAGCCTGGTTAAGCATTTGGGTAGAGTTGCCCACGCTGGCTTTTTGGGTATTGTACGATGCCACGGCACGTTCGTAACCCGATTTTAAAATATCGGGACGGATACGTACCAGTAACTGGCCTTTTTTAACCACGTCGCCTTCTTTAATTGGCAGCTCAACAATTTCGCCCGATACTTCCGAGCTGATCTTTACCTCAACTTCAGGCTTGATCTTGCCGCTGGCCGATACGGTTTCGTTAATAACACGTGTTTCGGCTTTTTCGGTAGCTACCTGTGTTGTTTTGGGTTTGCCGATGATCCCGGTCATTTTGCCGATGATCAGTAGAACAATAAGTCCGCCAACAGCGTAAAGTATGTATTTAGTAGTCTTTCCCATGGGGTGTGATTGATTTTGTTTTTTATACTATTATAATGTGATAGGATTGCCCAGATAATAATCGATCACTTTGCTGCGAAATACCACCATGTATTTTGCCTGGATCATATCAAACTGCGATTTGTTTAAATTGGTAAGCGATGTATTATAATCAAGCGAGTTTACCAAACCAACGTTAAAACGCTGCTGTGTTACATTAAAGGCCTCTTTATTGGCCTCGTACGTTTGCAGCGACGATTGATATTGTTTTTGTGAAGCCTGCAAATCCCAAACGGCCTGATAGATAATTTTATTTAAGTTGTTTTTAGCCAGTTGCGCGGTAACTTCGGCATTCTGGAAGTTTATTTGCGCTTTACGTACGTTGGTACGGGTATTAAACCTTGTAAAAATAGGGATCTGTAAGCTTATACCAACGGCCTGGTTAAAGTTATCATTGATTTGCGAAAACAGGGGGTAAAATTCGCCCCGTAAATTACGTGAAGCATCCGAGTAATTTGAACCTAACTGGCCAAATAATACAACCGTTGGTGCATAAGCGCCTTTAGCTACCTTGATGGCCTGAGCGCTGGCATTTTTACGGATATCGGCTAACAGCACATCGGGGTTAACCGCCATGGCCGAATTAAATACTTCCTGCGGATTATATGAAGTTTTAATGTTTGTTAACTGACTGATATCCGGACGGTCTACCTTAATAGGCGTAGCCGGGTTCATCTCCATATATTGTTTTAACGTTAATATAGACGATTCCAACTGGTTGGCGGCATTCACCTGGTTAAGTTCGGCTGTTGACAGCTGGGCGGTAGACTGGGCCATATCGGCTTTGGTTAAATTACCAACTTTATAACCTTTTTCGGTTCTGTCCAGTGTTATTTTAGCAATCTCTATTTGCTGGTTGGCCGCAGTTACCAAATCCTGGTTGCTTAATACCTGTAAAAATGTAGTAACCACGTTTAACACCAGGTCGTTTTTTACTTTGGCCGTATTGCTTTTATCGGCATCAAGTAAAATTTTGTTTTGGATGATCAGATTTTTTAACTGCGAGCCCTGGAAAAGCACTACCTGCGAGCTCATAGTAGCATTAAAACCAAACACGCGCTGGTTAACAAACTGGTTGGTGGTAAAATCAATATTACGGCCAAAATTTACCGTAGGCGATGTGCTGGCAGTTAAATTAGGCAAGCGGTTATGTTTAGATTGCTCTAAAGTTTCGTTATCAATAGCTTCGGTAAACTGTGCCTGTTTGATAGTCAGGTTGCGCGATAATGCCAGATCAACCGCCTTTTGCAGGGTAATTACTTCCTGGGCATTGGCTGTAACAGTTATGGCGCAAACAAGCAGCGCGCAAATACCGGTTTTTTTAAATATTAATAATAGTTGTTTCATGTTATTTATTGCACAACGCTACTGATTAGGCTACGTTATTTGTTGTGATATTTGTTTAGTTGCGATGACACATTTTTAACTTAATTTGCAAAATGTACCTGGCTAAAACTCCCTGGCTGCTTAAAAAGCTGTATCCTGCCCTAACCTGGCACAAAAACCGCGGTAGCCATTGCATTTATCTCACCTTTGACGACGGACCTATACCGATTGTTACACCGTTTGTTTTAAATATTTTAAAACAGTTTAATGCCCGTGCCACGTTCTTCTGTATTGGCGACAATGTAAACAAGCATCCTGATATATACAAGGCCATATTGGCCGATGGCCACCGCATCGGTAATCATACCTATAACCACCTGAAAGGCTGGAAAACCGACGATGATACCTATACCGCTAACTTTTTAAAATGCGATGACCTGCTGCATAGCACCTTGTTTCGCCCGCCTTACGGGCGTATTAAAAACTCGCAGGTGAAGCGCCTAAAGAATATTAACCCCGATTTGGAGATCATCATGTGGGATATACTAAGTGGCGACTTTGACCAGCAGCTATCGCCCGAAGGCTGCCTGAAGAATGTGCTGAAACATACCGGCAACGGATCTATAGTTGTTTTTCACGATAGTTTAAAAGCTTTTGAACGGCTGGAGTATGCCTTGCCCCGGGCTTTGGAGTACTGGAGTGAAAAGGGCTATCGTTTTGAAGTGTTGTAAGTCGTTCCGGCGTTCTGCCCGGCGGCGTTTGTCTATAATCTGAAACCCTTTAGTTATGCAAGCAGGCTTCCTGCCTGATAGATTACAGTCATCGTGTCTGATAATTTAGCTTAGTGTACCGGCTTAAAATAAACCGATCGGTATATTACTCTGTTAAATATTGAAAAACAGGTGCATTTGCCATTTATTTCCGTCATTTATACAATAATTCTTTTCAGGGTTTGGGTTAAATGTTTTAGTTTTGCAGGGTTTAAAGATCAGTTTCTACATGGATCGTCTAAATTATATCAATAGCGGGAACGCAGCCTACATCAACGGATTATACGAAGCGTATCAACAGGACCCTGAGTCGGTTGATTTTGGTTGGCAGAAATTTTTTGAAGGGTTTGAATTTGGCCAAAGTGCCGAAGGTGCGGCAGCAGGAGCAGCGGGATCAACTCCCGAGCATGTGCTGAAAGAAATTAACGTGCTGAACATGATAGATGGCTACCGTTCGCGCGGCCACCTGTTCACTAAAACTAACCCGGTGCGCGAGCGCCGCCAGTATTTCCCGGGTAAAGAACTGGAAACTTTTGGCCTGAGCGACGCCGATATGGACACTGTGTTTAACGCCGGTGTTGAACTGGGTATGGGCCCGGCAAAATTGAGCGTTATACGCCAGATGCTGGAAGAAACCTATTGCGAAACCATAGGTGCCGAGTATAAATACATGCGCAACCCTATTAAGGTAAAATGGTTCCAGGAGCGTATGGAGCTGAAGCGCAATACCCCAAACTTTACATCCGACGAAAAAAAGGAGATATTAAATAAGCTTAACCAGGCTGTAATATTTGAAAGCTTTTTGGGTACCAAGTTTTTGGGCCAGAAACGCTTCTCGCTGGAAGGTGCCGAAGCGCTGATCCCCGCCCTTAATTCGGTTATTGTAAAAGGATCCGAACTGGGTATCGAAGAATTTACCATCGGCATGGCCCACCGCGGCAGGCTGAATGTGCTGGCCAATATCATGGAGAAATCGTACAAAGAGATCTTCTCCGAGTTTCAGGGTAAAAACTATGATGAGGATTCGACCCATGGGGGCGATGTGAAGTATCACCTGGGTTACTCAACAGATATTGAAACCGCCGGCGGTAAAAAGGTACACCTTAGCCTTTGCCCCAACCCATCGCACCTGGAAACAGTTGACCCGATTGTAGAAGGCCTGACCCGCTCTAAAATCGACTTTAAATACAAAGGCAACTATAATAAAATAGCGCCGATACTGATCCACGGCGACGCGTCTGTTGCCGGCCAGGGTATTGTTTACGAAGTATTGCAAATGGAAAAGCTGGACGGTTACCGTACCGGCGGCACCATTCACCTGGTGATCAATAACCAGATAGGTTTTACCACCAATTATAAAGATGCCCGAAGCAGTACCTATTGTACCGATGTAGCCAAAACAGTTTTAGCACCCGTTTTTCACGTAAATGGTGACGATGTGGAAGCCCTGGCTTACGTAATTAACCTGGCTATGGAATATCGCCAAACATTTAACGGCGATGTATTTATTGATATTTTGTGCTACCGCAGGTTCGGTCATAATGAGTCGGACGAGCCTAAGTTTACCCAGCCGGTATTATATAAGGCTATTGACGCGCACCCTAACACGCTGGAAATATACAAGCAAAAACTGATTGCCGAACAGGTAATGGATGATGCCGCCGCCAAAAAGGTGGAAACTGATTTCCGCGCGGTGCTGCAAAAAGATCTGGACGAAAGTAAATCGGAAGATAAGTTTATAGAAAGCAAGCCCATGTTCCTTGGTGCATGGCAGGGCCTGCATTTACCTACCGAAAAAGAGGTGATTGCCACGCAGGATACCGCTGTTGCAGAAAAAGAGCTGGTAGAAATAGGCCGTAAAATAACCGAGTTGCCTAAGGATAAAGCTTTCTTTAAAAAGATAGAAAAACTGTTTGAAGACCGCCGTAAAATGGTTGACCAGACTAAAGTTTTTGACTGGGCCATGGGCGAGTTATTAGCCTACGGTACTTTATTAAAAGAAGGACACCCGGTACGCTTAAGCGGCGAAGACGTAAAACGCGGCACATTCTCGCACCGCCACGCGGTGCTGACCCTGGTTGATTCGGAAGAAGAATATACGCCGCTGGATACTTTGGGTACCGAGGCCAAATTCAGCATTTACAACTCTTTACTATCCGAATACGGTGTATTGGGTTTTGAATATGGTTACGCTTTGGCAAACCCTAATGCCTTAACCATTTGGGAAGCCCAGTTTGGCGACTTCCTGAACGGCGCGCAGATTATTGTTGATCAATACATTGCCAGTTCCGAAACTAAATGGCAGCGCGGTAACGGTTTGGTGATGTTACTGCCGCACGGCTTTGAAGGCCAGGGCCCCGAACATTCATCGGCCCGTATAGAGCGCTTTATGGAGCTTTGCGCGGATAACAACATCCAGGTAGCCAATTGTACTACCCCGGCCAACTTCTTCCATATTATGCGCCGCCAGCTGAAACGCGATTTCCGTAAACCGCTGGTCATCTTCTCGCCAAAAAGCTTGCTGCGCCATCCGGCCTGCGTATCGCCTTTAATGGATTTTACCGAAGGCAAATTCCAGGAAGTGATTGATGATACTTACGCCGAGGCTAAAAAAGTGAAACGCGTATTATTTGTATCGGGCAAGCTGTATTACGAATTGCTGGAAAAACAGCAATTAGACAAGCGCAAGGATGTAGCTATTGTACGTGTAGAACAGTTGTACCCTACGCCTGTTACACAAATGCAAAAAATAAAAGCCAAATACAGCAACGCTATCGATTTTATATGGATACAGGAAGAACCCGAGAACATGGGCGCCTGGCCATATATGCTGCGCAAGTTCCGCAACAGCGATCTGAACCTGGATGTAATATCCCGTAAGGAAAGCAGCAGCACCGCCACCGGTTATGCAAAACAACATACATCGCAACAGGTTTATATCATCGGCAAAGCGTTTGAAGCGCCTGTGGCCGACGAAAGCGAAAAAAAGATAAAGAGAACAACGGCAAAAATGGCTAAAGCAATTGCCGATTAATTAGAGCATAGTGATTGGTGATTAGAGATTAGTTTGCCTTAACATCCAGTCATCACATTCTGTTTAAATACAAAACCGAAAAACATGAGTTTAGAGATCAAAGTTCCGCCGGTAGGCGAATCCATTACCGAAGTAACCCTGTCAAGCTGGAAAAAAAAGACCGGCGATGTGGTGGCAATGGACGAAGTGATTGCCGAGCTGGAATCAGACAAAGCCACTTTTGAATTAACCGCCGAAAAAGCAGGTACATTAACCACTTTAGTAGCCGAGGGCGATACCATAGCTATCGGTACCCCCGTAGCTAAAATTGACGAAGGCGCCGCCGCACCTGTCGCCGCTGCCCCGGCTCCGGCCACGCAACCTGTTGCGGCTTCGGCTGCACCGGCACCGGTTGCTGCTCCCGCCGCCGCTGCACCAACAGCACCAGCCGCCGGCAAAACACTTGATATTAAAGTACCCGCCGTTGGCGAATCTATAACCGAAGTTACCCTGTCCCGCTGGATCAAAAAAGACGGCGACCAGGTAGCGATGGATGAAGCTATTGCCGAACTGGAATCGGACAAAGCAACTTTTGAACTCACCGCCGAACAGGCCGGTACGCTGAAAACCATTGCTAAAGAAGGCGATGTTTTAGCCATTGGCGCTGTAGTATGTTCAATCACTGCGGGCGAAGGCGCTGCTGTTGCTGCTCCAAAAGCCGAGGCTGCCGCTGTAGCATCTGCTGCGCCAACTGCAACTGCTGCCGGTTATGCTGCCGGTACCCCATCACCAGCTGCCGGTAAAATATTAGCCGAAAAAGGTGTCGACCCTGCATCAGTAAATGGTACAGGAGTAGGTGGCCGTATTACCAAAGGTGATGCCATAGTTGCTGATAAAGTAAACGAGAACCCGCAAACTACGCCGTCGCCGGCACCTACTAAAATCGCTGTTCCGCCTGCAACACCGGCCGCTACCGCTGCGCCATCTAAACCGGATGCCCGTGGCGAGCGACGCGAAAAAATGTCGAACCTGCGTAAAACCGTAGCCCGCCGTTTAGTAGCTGTTAAAAATGAAACCGCCATGCTAACTACCTTTAACGAGGTGGATATGTCGCCGATTATGGAACTGCGCGGTAAATACAAAGATAAATTCAAGGAAAAACACGGCGTTGGCCTGGGCTTTATGTCGTTCTTCACCAAAGCGGTTACCGAGGCTTTGAAAGAATGGCCGGCTGTTGGCGCCCGTATAGAGAACGAGGAGGTGGTGTACAGCAATTTTGCCGATATCTCCATCGCGGTATCGGCCCCTAAAGGTTTGGTGGTTCCGGTGATCCGCAACGCGGATAGCATGAGCCTGGCCGAAATTGAAAAAGCCATTGTTGTTTTAGCCGGCAAAGCCCGCGAAAACAAACTGACCTTAGAGGAAATGACCGGCGGCACCTTCACTATCACCAACGGTGGTGTGTTCGGATCGATGATGTCGACCCCGATCATCAACTCGCCGCAATCGGCAATTTTGGGTATGCACAATATTATTGAGCGCCCGGTTGCCGTAAACGGACAAGTAGTGATCCGCCCGATGATGTACCTGGCCCTGTCGTATGATCACCGTATCATTGATGGCCGCGAATCGGTTAGCTTCCTGGTACGCGTTAAGCAACTGCTGGAAGATCCTGCAAGATTATTGTTAGGGGTTTAACCCCCCGGCCCCCTAAAGGGGGAGTATGATAAAACGAAGAAACCCGGCCCAAAGCTGGGTTTCTTCGTTTTGAAAACTATCTAAGCCCTATTTTATCAACATACCCGTTTTTTTAAAATCAATTGTTAAATTTGATTTCAACTTTTTTTCATGAATACAGATTTTTCCGGCGACGAGAGCGTACTGGGCGTATATATCAGTGGTTATCATATCACCACATTGGTTGTAAATTTGCGCACACGCGCCGTATTAAAATCATCATACCAGCGGAAACCTATTAATTCCAGGGGTACTGCGGAGGAAATTATCGACTCGTGCTGTGCCGTGATCCAACAGGCGCTAACATCAAATGATGTAGAATTAACCCGCATCGGTATTGCCATGCCTGGTCCGTTCGACTATGACAAAGGGATATCCTACATTCATAACAACAAAAAACACGAAGCCCTTTACGGTTTAAATGTAAAAGAAATGATTGCCGCAGGGCTGAATGTGCCGGTAGGCAGCATTTGTATGCTTAACGATGCCGCCGGCTTTTTAAAAGGCGAAGTTTTTGCCGGGGCAGCGCAGGGATACCATGATGTGGTGGGCCTGATTTTGGGCACCGGCCTGGGTACAGCCAGGTTGAGCGATGGTTTGGCAGAGGACGCCGGCCTGTGGGAGTCGCCATTTTTAGATAGCATTGCCGAGGATTACCTGTCGGAAAGATGGTTCCTGAAACGCTATTACGAGCTTTCGGGAATTAACGTGGTGGATGTAAAGGAGCTGTCGTCGTTCTACAATACCTCTAACACGGTTAAACATGTATTTAAAGAATTTGCCTGTAACCTGGCTTTGTTTACGGCCAACTTTGTAAAGGGGACCAATACCCAGATCATTGTGCTGAGCGGTGATATAGCCGCCAAAGCATCCGATTGTTTTTTACCGGCTTATAAAGCCCAACTGACCAAGCTGGATATAGAGATACCGGTTTGCATATCCAAATTGAACAGCGATGCGGTGCTGGTAGGGGTAGCCACCTGCTGGTTGTAATTCATATTTTACCTAACCTATCCATATTATGAAAAAATGTTTAACCGCATTGATGTTTTGCTTTGCCGCGTTTATAGCCACGGCTCAAAAATTACCCAATGTGCAGGAATCGCCCTTATTTGCCCCTGCAGGCATAAAGATTAACGGTAAGGCTGCGGAATGGGGGGCCCAATTGCAGGCCTACAATAAAGCTACCGATGTTTCTTATACAATAGCTAATGATGCGGAAAATTTTTACCTGTTGGTGCAAGCCAGCAAGCCCCGCACTATTGAGAAAATAATTTCAGTAGGGCTTACCCTTATCATTAATCCCAACGGTAAAAAAAACATTAACGATGAAGGTAATGTATTGATCACCTATCCGGTAATTGACCATCGCGCGGGCCAGCGGCTGCTTTGGTATGCGGGCGCAAAGGCAAAACCTGCATATAGTTCTCCTATAATCGCTGATACTACTAAATATTCTGAAGTGCATACCGATTCATTAGTCGCGATAGCTAATAGCCTTTTTGCTGTTAATGCCAAATCAATAAATGTAAAAGGCATTAAAGATATTACCGACCCTGCCATTTCTATTTACAACGAAGAGGGCATAAAAGCAGTAGCCACATTTAATAACAACGGTGTTTACACGTATGAGTTGGCCATTCCGCTTAAATATTTAGGGCTTTTGGTTAGCGAGTTTAAAAAATTCACTTACAATGTGAGACTGGAAAGCAGGTTGACCGCACCCAAAAGCGGATTGGTGACAAGGTTTATATATCTGGATCGCCAAGCCATTGATGTTGATCAGGATTTAGATTCCACAACTGATTTTTGGGGTGAATATACTCTTGCAAAAAAATAGCAAAAGCTGCCGGTGTTTTTATTTTCAATTTTTCGGCTAAACATCCAGTCCATTTATGGGTTATTTATGTAATTGGATTTTTTTGCCGATACTTAAAACATGAAGAAAACATTACTTTTTTTACCTGCTCTACTTTTTGCTTTCAACACACGTGCACAACAGGTTGCCGACAGTACTTTACAAAAATCGCCGGTACGGACGTTAACCGATCAGCAATACAACGCTTATATAAAAGGTATGGATGTAGGCAACAAAGCCTATGTAGCCGAACTGAACCATTATCCCCTGCCCGACAAATTACTGCAATACAAAAAGGAGCTTGACCTGAGCCCCGCGCAGATGAACGGTATAGGTATTATACTAAAGCAATTGCAAATGAAACGGCTGGAAATTGGCGCGTCGGTTATCCGTAACGAGCGGCTGCTGGATAGCCTGTTCCGTACCAAAAAGATAGACGAAGGCATTATTATATTTTATGGTAACCGCTATGGCTTATACGAAGGGGAATACCGTGCGGCCGTTTTAACCGCCTGTTTTAAAACCCAAAAACTACTAACCGAGCGGCAGATAAAGAAGTTTGAAGCTTTGCAAAAGCAGGGAAACAAGCTTTAGATATTAAGTAGGATATTTTAAATTAACCACAAAGGCCACAAAGATTTTGTACAAAGAGCACAGAGCTAAAATAGTATATAGAAAGGCTTTGTGATCTTTGTGTTAGCCATTACAATTATTTCTTTGTGGGCTTTGTGGTTAAATTGCCACAATTTGCCGTTTGATTTATGTAATTTAGCAGCCCGTTAAAAATTGTATGAAAATTACGTTTGATTTTGAAAAACCGCTGGCCGACCTGCAATCGCAGATTGATAAGGTGAAGCAGGTTGAAGATAAAACACAGGTAGATATGTCTGCCACGTTAACCGAACTGGAGGATAAACTGGAACTTGTTAAAAAGGAGGTTTACACCAATCTGAACGGCTGGCAAAAGGTTCAGATCTCCCGCCATCCCGAACGCCCGTATACCTTACAGTACCTGGAGCTGATGTGCGATGATTTTATTGAAATGCACGGCGACCGTACCGTAGGCGATGATAAAGCGATAGTGGGCGGCTTTGGGTCGCTTAACGGCCAAACGGTGATGTTTATCGGCCACCAAAAAGGGAGAAATACCAAAGAACGCCAATACCGCAATTTTGGGATGGCTAACCCCGAAGGTTACCGCAAGGCCTTGCGCCTGATGAAACTGGCCGAAAAATTTAATAAACCCGTAGTTACCCTGATAGATACCCCCGGCGCATTCCCCGGCCTGGAAGCTGAAGAGCGCGGACAGGGCGAAGCGATAGCCCGCAACCTGCTGGAAATGTCGGTACTGAAAGTGCCGGTAATATGTGTAATTATTGGTGAAGGCGCATCGGGTGGTGCATTGGGCATAGGGATAGGCGATAGGGTTTTGATGCTGGAACACTCCTGGTATTCGGTTATATCACCCGAAAATTGCTCGACTATTTTATGGAAAACCTGGGACTATAAAGAGCGCGCGGCGGAAGCGCTGAAACTAACATCGACCGAGATGCTGAAGAACAAGCTGATTGACGGTGTGATTAAAGAGCCACTTGGCGGCGCCCACCAGGATCCGGTTGCTATGGCGTCAACCCTTAAAAAGCAATTGCTGAAGGAACTGAAAACACTTAAAGAAATGGATATTGCTACCGTAGTGAACGAGCGTATCGAAAAATTCTGCAGCATGGGTGTGGTAGAAGAAAACGATTAATTTTAGATAAAAAATATCATAAACAAAAGAAGCCGTTGCTAAACAACGGCTTCTTTTGTTTATATAGTCACGTAGCTTACTCCATTAACCGCCTGATCAGTTCCGCGCTTTGGGCTTTGCCTTCTTCCAGCCGGTCGGCAAAAAAGGCCTGTACCTCGTTAAAATGCTTTTTATAGCCTTCCATATCGCCATAGCCAATAATAGCCGACCATTCCCGCACAGCAGAGTGAAATTCCAGATCGTCGCCGCGGATGGTTTTATCATACAGCGCGGTTTCTATCGATTCTTCTAACAGTTCGTCGTTTTTAAACAGGTATTCGGCAATCCCCAAACGCAAACGGAAGGGCGGCGTTTGGCAGATCAGGTTATCGTAGGGGTTTACACCTAAATGGTACCAGGCATCAACCATACTTAATATACTCAGGTGCGAGTTGGGCTTGCGCAAATGCTCGTTATCAGATAGCGAAAACTCCCGCATTACACTATCATTCAGCATAATGGGTTTACGGCTCTCGTGAAAAACAAAATCACGTGCCTTGTAGAGCCTGTCCCTAAACGCGGCCGCTTCTTCCTTGATCATCAGCTTAAACAATTCCGATTCGGATACGGCGTACTGCCTTACCTGCTGCCTGGCATAAGGGTTTAAAATAGCCAGTCCGGCATATACGTGCGCCTTATAGCTGAAGATCCTTAAGGTGGTCAGTATCTTTACGTTATCAATGCCCCCAATATATGAGGCATTTTCCCAGGGGAAAAAACCGGCAGCCTTCCAGGCAGTCCCCATACTTTCGAAACCAACGTGCGTTACAGCCTGCGTATCGGCCACAATCTTATCATGCTCGTGATAGTCGGCTATCTCTACAATATCGGTCTCAACGGCTGTAAACAGGTCGTACATGCGCTGGTAGGCATCGGGTGTGCTGCGGTGGGGGATCAGGATCAGTTTTTGGCCTTTAGGCTCAAAGCCCGGGCCGTGCATGGCATGGAAAGTAATGATCTGCGCATCATCCGGAAGATATTTTTCAAACAGAGCTATTTCGGGGTGCTTTACCGATGTTTGCCCGGCCACAATAGCCCCGGCTTTGGTAGCTACCGCGCACTCGGCCACAACTTTCTCCATACTATCGGCCTCGACAGAATAGATGATCAGATCGCTGATGCGGGATACATCGCGGCCATTGTCTTTTACCGTAATACCCAGCGGGGTTAGTTCAGCTTCCAGCATTTCGCGGTTGGCGGGCAGGTCGGCGCCGCAAACGGTATAGCCAGCTTTGGCAAATGCTTTGGCATACAGCTTACCCATATCGCCCAGTCCAATAAATCCGATATTCATGGTGCTAATATAAGTATGCCTGCCAAAAATCTGCTATGAAACCTTATATTCGCAATAGTTATATCAATAATACACAAACTGTTGATGCTATCTTTTGTTAAATTATAACGCTACAAACATGATGAAGAAGCTATTTTTAGTAAAATCCCTCCTTACGCTATGCATTTTAGGCAGCGGGACTATGATTTACGCGCAAGACAGTATAAAAGCAAAAACTACAAAACCTATAGTAGCGCCGCTGCCCGTTAAACCCGGCGCGGTAAAATACAAGGGGCAATCATATGCGGGTAAGCCCTATCAGGCCAAACCTGTAAATGCCCAGGCGGCCGGCACAACTCCGGTAACCCAAACACCGGCACAACAAAACCCATCCGCACCAACCCCGGCCAGTACCGATAAAAGCCTGAACGGCCAGTATCAATATGTATTAAGCAAAACTTACCACTATCAGCAACCTATGATTGCGGCCTTATGGAAAAATATTAACGATTCGCTTAACGTAACTAAAAGGGCCTTAAGGGATGCGCAAAGTAAATTAGCCGCGCAAAACCAATCGATCAGCAGCCTGCAAAATGATGTGAAAACCAAGGACCAAACGATTACCGAAACCAATTCGCGCCAGGATGCTATCAGCCTGATGGGGATCTACATGTCTAAAACCGCCTATAACCTGCTGATGTGGGGGCTGGTGATAGGACTGTCGCTGGTACTGCTGATTGTGATCCTTAAAACATCGAGCAACAGCCGCGAAGCTAAATACCGCACTAAGCTATATGAAGAACTGAGCGAAGAGTTTACCGCTTATAAAGCCAAAGCCAACGATAAGGAAAAGAAACTGGCCCGCGAACTGCAAACCGAGCGGAATAAGAATGATGAGCTGATGGGGAGGGGATAGTTAACCCCTAACCCCCTGAAGGGGGAATAAATGTGCAAATGCATAGATATGCAGATGTGCAAATGGAAAGAAATTTAAATGCGTAAGGCCCCGGATTTCCGGGGCCTTACGCATTTAACTGATGTTTTTACTATTCCCCCTTTAGGGGGTATATATTATTGAGCAGGTTTTGTCCAAACGTTGTTGGCCTGGTTAGCATCAGGTAATTTATGGTCGGGATCTAAAGTTACCGATTGTATTTCTTCGGTAGATGGATACTTGAACGAGAAGCTTACGTTGCGTTCCCATATTTCGGCAGTGTAGCTTACACGGTCGGTTTTGCCGCTAACGGTTTTAATTTCAACGGTAACCGGCATAGCCATTTTCTCTAAGTTATCCAGGGTAATAATAGCGCCCTTTGTAGCATCGCCGCCTGCATAACGTACACCACGTACCGATTGATCTAACTGCCAGTTGTTAACAAACCAGCCTCTCCAGAACCATTGCAGACTTTCGCCGGCAGCAGCTTCCATGGTGCGGAAGAAATCATCGGGAGCGGGGTGCTTAAAGGCCCAGCGGTGGATATAGGTTTTAAACGCGAAGTCGAAACGCTCAGGGCCTAAGATCTGCTCGCGCAGCATAACTAATCCGGCGCTTGGTTTGCTGTATAATAGGGTGCCATTGTTGTTCTCTTTCAGGTTATCCGGGTTGCTCATCATTGGCTCCAGGCTTGGGCGGGTAAACGCTAACGCGTTTGGCTGACCGGCAGGACGATAAAACTCGCCGTTTAATGAGTACGCGGTTGAAAGCGTGTTAATGAAAGTGTTGAAGCCTTCGTCCATCCAGCCGTATAAACGCTCGTTTGATCCAACGATCATCGGGAACCAAGTGTGGCCAAACTCGTGGTCGGTTACACCCCAGTTAGCTGAACCAACAAACACAATACCCGGATATTCCATACCGCCGGCAGCACCCACAGCGGTGGTAGCAGCAGGGTAAGGATATTCGAACCATTTTTTAGAGTTGTACTCGATAGAGGCTTTAGTAAACTCGGCCGCGCGTGTATTACGTGCCGCAACTGATACCGAGTAAGCGCCAATAGCGATTGATTTTTTACCGCTTGGCAAATTCATTTTAGCAGCTTCGATAACAAAAGCCGAAGAAGTTGACCATGATGCATCGCGTGCATTCTTGATCTGGAAGTGCCAGGTTAATTCAGATTTACCTGCCGGGCGCGAAGTGGCTTTATATACCTCGTCGGCTTTGCGGATCATTACTGTTTTATCGCTGGCAGCGGCCTGTGCCCATCTTTTTATTTGCTCGGGTGTGTATACTTCAGTAGGGTTCAATAACTCGCCTGATGCCACTACGATGTTTTTTGAAGGAACGGTGATGTACAGATCAAAATCACCATACTCGCAATAAAACTCGCTCTCGCCGGTATAAGGCAGGGTGTTCCAGCCTTGCAGGTCGTCATACACGCATAGGCGCGGGTACCATTGCGCTACCGAATAAACCTTTCCATCCTTGGTATAAGAGATCCCCATACGGTCCGACCCATAATCAGGAGAGATGAACGACCAATCTATTTTAAACTGGATCTTGCCGCCCGCGGCTGCAATACCTTCAGGTATAAACACCTGCATACGGGTATCGTTGATCAGGAATTTAGCTTCAACCTCGGTGGTTTTGCCTTTTACGGTAGATAATATTTTAACCGATTTAATTTTATCGCCTGCATCAAATGCCTGGCCACGGCCCCAGTTACGGCTGGTAGCTACATCCTGCGAGTTTAAAACTACCTGTTTGTTCCCGCGCGAATCTAACTTAAACAAGTTTTGATCCAGCATCATCCAAACAAAGTCTAATTTCTGCGGACTGTTGTTGGTATAATTGATAATCTCCGAACCGGTGATCTCATTTTTAATGGTGTCTATTTTGGCGTTGATTTTATAATCAACCCGGTTTTGCCAGTATTTAGGGCCTGGTTGTCCATCAGCCGCGCGGAATTCGTTGCCATTCTTGGTATAAAAGAAAGGTTTCCAAAGCTCGTTATAACTGTAATTTGTTGCCGGAGCGTTAGGGTCAACAACGGGGGCTAAATTTCCGCGTCGCCCGGCGCCGTTAGCCGGAGGGGTTGTTGGCGGTGTTTGCGGCGGTGTGGTTTGTGCTTCCGCGGCATAGCTACCTGCCAGTAAAGCCAGCGATAAACCGGCAACCAGGGTAAGTTTCATTTTAATGTATAGTTTATGTTTAATGTAAACACAAGTATATATTAAAATTGCCAAAGTGTTAATACAGTAAAACGATTGTTACTAATACAATAGTCTATCGATTTAATAGGAAATGTTGTTTATAAACAGCTTCATCAAACCCAAAAAATAAGAAACCGTTATCCTCAATAACCGGGCGTTTGATCATGCTGGTTTTCTCCTGTAATATTTTCAGAGCGGGTGTGGCTCCGGTAATGCTTGCCTTCACTTCAGGTTCAAGATCCCGGTAGGTGGTGCCTTTTTTGTTCATTACCGTTTCGTAGCCTGCAGCCTGTTCCCATTCGGCCAGTTTTTCGGCGCTTACGCCCAGCTTTTTAAAGTCGTGAAACTCGTAAGGTACCTGGTTGGCCTTAAACCAGTCGAGTGCTTTTTTTACTGTATTGCAATTGGTAATTCCGTAAACTTTCATGCGGCTAAATTACTAATTCCGGCCGCCACCGTTAGCATCATCGTTATTAATTCCGCGCTGATTTTTTTTGATCTCGCTATTTAACTTACCAAACTTATAGTTAAAACCAACGCCAACCATGCGGAATAACATGTAGTTGTTGGCCATAGTCTCAAAATCGTTGGTGCGGGTTAAAAAGTCGAGCTGGATAAACCTTTTAAACGGATTCCTCACTGCTACTCCAATACTGCCTTTGCCCTTAAATATATCTTTTGATACATTGGCGCCGCCGCCCAGCCAGTAGTTATCAATCCCCTGCAGCAATACATACCGGCTATCAAAATCAAGATTAAAACCTACACGGTACCCGCTATCAAACTTATAGCCCATATTGGCAAACATGTGCCCCTGGAAACCATTATTTTTATAGAGCTGCCCGTTATAGGCCCCTTCCAGCCAAATGTGCAATAACTCGCCATTAACGTTGATGTTTAATTTTTTGCTTAGGGGATAATTCATATTCAAATCCAGCCCCAGTTGTTTCTTTTTACCAATGTTGGCAAATGTTTGGGTAGTTACGTTGCCATTAACACTGCTCACATTTTCGATGGTATTATTAGCGAACGAGTAGCTGGCGCTCAGGTTAACCGAGCCTTTACTGGATGAGCCATAACTTAACTCGAAATTATTATTGACCGCCGGCCTTAAATTGGGGTTACCTACATTTACATAAAGCGGGTTAGACTGATTTACAAAAGGGTTAAGCTGGTTAATATTGGGGCGCTGGATGCGCTGGGTAAAGCCAAAGTTAATACTGGCGTTGTTTAACACGCGCTGCATCGAAAACGAAGGGACTACATTGGTATAAAACTGGTTAAACACCCCACCGCCGGATGTGGCAAAATTAGCATCGATATTGGTCCGTTCGAAACGCAGGCCACCCTTAAATACCCACTTGGTTAGTTTAAACGTGTACGAGTTGTACAGCGCATATACATTTTGGTGATAAGTGAAATTGTTGGTTTGCCTGGGGTTGGTATGGTAACCGGTACTGCTTAGCGTATCGCTATTAAAATTACTGAAGTTGTTGCGCAATATCATTTTACCGCCGGCCTCAAACGTTAATACTTTTAATGGGTGGATGTAATCTAACTGGGTGGTATACTCCTTAGCCCCCGAGTTGTTATACTGGCGGTAGTTAGCCAGGCCCGGCTGGGTGGTCACCACATCATTAAACTGGGTGCTATTGTTATTGCTGTATTTGTACGATGCCGTTAGTAACTGGTTTTTATTGTTTCTAAAACCCAACTGGTAATTGATACCTACATCTGATCCATTTCCGTTTGCATAACCATTACTAATAGCGCTGTAAAATGTGGTGGGCAGGCGATTAGCATCATACAATTGCGTGTACTGATCGGCTCCCTGGGTGCCTTTGTTACCAAAAAAATTAATTGTACCAGTTATCAGGTTAAGCGTATCTAATTCATAACTTAACTCGGCGCTTCCGTAATTGTTGCGGTTGCCGTTTACCCTATCGCCATACTGGTAAAGAGATGTTTTAGATTGGGTGAAGCTGGTGGCGTTATCAAAAGGGTTAGCCATTTCGGGGCGCTTTTGATATCCTGTAAAGAAATTCAAACCAAATTTGCCCTGCTTAACCGTTGAGTTTAAATTGAAGCGGTAACCGTTTACCGTATTATAATTGCTGTTGACTGATCCGTTATAGCCCTGGGCGCCATTTTTTACGGTGATGATATTGATGATGCCCGCCAAACCTTCGGCCTCGTATTTGGCCGGCGGCGATGTGATCACTTCTATTTTTACAATGTTGCTGGCCGGCATGGCTTTTAATATATCCGATGGGTTACGGGCCATCAAAGCCGATTCTTTACCATTCAACAGTATTTTATAACTCCCGCTGCCCCGCAGTTTGATCTCGTCTGATCCATCTACAGATATCAGGGGCACCTTGCGCATCATATCCAGCGCGGTGATGGCCTTACTCTCGGGATCGGCCTGTACATCATAGCTCAGGCGGTCAACTTCCTGTTTCATCAGCGGCTTTAAAGCGGTAACGGCCACCTCTTTCAAATGACTGTTAGATGGCGCCAGCACAACAGGGCCCGAATGGAAATCATCCGACCCTTCAACGGGCATCGTTTTTGATTGATAGCCGACGTATATCAACGAAAGCAGATAGGGTTTTGGGGATAAACCTTTAACTTCAAATTTGCCGTCGTCTTTGGTCAGCGTGCTTTTAACCGGCTTTTTGGTAGCGGCATCAATTATGGCAATGGTTACAAAACCCAAAGGTTTGCTGGTGGCCGAATCAATCACCGTACCTTCAATAGCAATGGTTTTGGCAGGTGTTTGTGCAAATAAAAATATAAAAAGGGTACAGCAAAGTGCGGTGAGGATTAGTTTCTTCATATATATCCCTTAAAGACGCTTAAACCTACCAAAGCGTTACAATAATTCGAAAATATTTAACATTGTTTAACGCCATACTTGCTATCGGTTAATTACTGCCGGTACTGCTGTTTTTATCATCATTACTGATAGTCCGTTTGTTCTTTTTAATTTCCTGTTGTAGTTTGCCAAAGCGGTAATTGAGACTAAAGCTAAACGACCGGAAGTAGTTTTGCGCGAAGTTTGATTGTACAAAATTGGTTCCGGATGTTTCGCGTTCTATATGGCGGTATTTGGTAAATGGGTTAGTGATATTGGTTGCAAGGGATAGCTTGTCTTTGATCAGATCCCGGCTCACGCTAAAGCCCGAACTAACAAATGAATTTGATTTAGCCTGCAATGTTATAGTGGGACTGCTATAACTTACGTTACTGTTAATCCTTAAACCATCTTTAAACTTATAGCCTAAACCGGTTAAAAACATGGCTTGCCAGGCGTTATTTTTAGTAGTGACCCCACCAACTACGCCTTCTATTGAATAATGCATGACGTTAGTATTAATGTTGAAGTTCATGTTTTTAATAAAAGGATAGCTAAAGCTGATGTTGTTGCCAACCGCGCGGGTTTTACCAATATTGCTAAAGGTAGTACTGGTAATTTTAGTCGCCGGGTCGTAAACCGCTATGGTTTGTACGTTATTATCTGCAAACCCATAATAGATGCCGATGGTAATGGAACCTTTTTTGTATTTGCTATAACTTAATTGAAAGTTGTTGGCCACTACCGGTTTAAGATCGGGGTTACCGGTTGAGATAAAGTTGGGGTTAGACCTGTCAACGTAAGGATTAAGCTGGTTAATATCGGGCCGCTGGATACGCTGGGTATAACCAAAGTTAATATTGCTCATGTTTTTAAAGCGCTTATTAATACTAACCGATGGCACCAGGTTAAGGTAATTGCGGTTAACGGCCGATAGCGTGCTCAAAAAATCGGCTTTGACAATGGTTTGCTCTAAACGACCGCCGAATTTAAAGCCCCAGGTTTGCAGGTTAATAGTATAGGCGTTGTAAGCGCCTATAATGTACTGGTTGTTGTGATAAGTATTAGTGCGTAAAGGGTTCTCGGCAAACTGGTGGGTAACCGCGCTTAACGAATCGTAACGGAAATCACTAAAATTATCGCGTAAGATGGCTTTTAAGCCGCCCTCGATGGTTAGTTTTTTTAAGGGGTGCACGTAATCGGTCTGTATGGTTTGCTCGCTGGAGTTAGCCTTGTTGGTTTGATTATAATCGGGCGTGGTATAATTCTGAGGGTTTAAAACATCAATATCGTTAAAGCTATTATTATGGAAACGGCTGTAACGGTAGGAGAGGGTAAGCAGCCTGTCCTTGCTTTTTTTAAAACCCAGCTGGTAGTTTAAACCCGCATCAAAACCGCCGTTCCGGTTATCGCCATTATTGCTTAAGGTATAGCCTATGTTTTGGGGTTGTAAAATATTAAGCGATGTATTTTGATTGAACGAGGTAGAGTTACCACCATTTGGGTTAAACTCTGCCGTTAATAAATTCAGCGAGTCTACCTCAAAACTTAATTCAATGCCGGCATAACTAAAATGGCTTTTAGAATGATTAAAGGCATCCTGCGTTAAGCGCGATGGGTTGGCGCCGGTAGTTACCCGGGTTTGGTTATTAAACTGATCGGGCTGCCTGGAATAGCTATTGCCGAAATACGATGATACACCCAACTGGCCTTGCTTAACCGTCAACGAACCACCCTGGTAGGGTCCGCCAACCGGAAAACGTTCGTTTAAAGTAAGACTGCCATTGTAGCCATTATCAACCCTTTTATTGGTGATGATGTTGATGATCCCGTCCAAACCTTCACTGTCGTACTTGGCCGGCGGGGTAGTGATCACCTCGATCCGTTGGATACTGGATGCCGGCATGGCCCGCATTACATCCTTTGGACTGCGCGCCATCAGGCTTGATGGTTTGCCATTAATAAAGATCTTGTAGTTAGAGTTACCCTTCAGCAATACATTATCATCACCATCTAAAGATAGCAGTGGTATTTTACGCATCATTTCCAATACGTTCAGGGCTTTGCTTTCCGGGTCGGCCTGTATATCGTAACTCAGGCGGTCTATCTCCTGTTTCACCAACGGCTTGGCCGCCAAAATAGCAACTTCCTTCAACTGCTTGCTTGATGCCGACATATTCACCGACCCAATGTTGGTCACCGCGTCGGCACCGCTAATGGCAACTGTTTTAGTTCTATAACCCACATAAATTAAAGAAAGCGTATACTTTTTGGATGGAATGCCACTCAACGTAAAGCTGCCGTCATCTTTGGTGAGTGTGCTTTTAGCGGGCAGTTTAGTAACGGCATCGGCCAGGGCAATGGTTACAAAGCCCAGCGGTTTACCGGTTAATGAATCGATAGTAGTTCCTTTTATTACGATAGGTTTAGCCGGCGTATTTTGTGCCCGTGCAAAAGCGTAAAAGCAGCAGCATAACGCTGCCAGCCAAAATTTAGTCATATATAATTTGTAGTAGTAAGCAGCAAGCCTTGGTTTAAATAATTTCAGGCAGCGAAACTAAGAATTTAGTTTTATATTACCGGGATGGTAATAGAATTATTACTTGTTGTTGAATTTGGTCATCGTTAACTCGGTACCAATGGTAGCAAAACTTTTGATGATCTCGATAGAACGGTCTATCAGCGCGGGGATTTCGGGTAGTTCATCGTCATCAAAGCCGCTCAGCACATAATCAACCTGCCGGCCTTTAGGGAAGTTGTCGCCAACGCCAAAACGCAGGCGGGCGTACTGATCGGTACCCAGGGCCAGTTCAATATTTTTTAAGCCATTGTGGCCAGCGGCGCTGCCTTTGGGTTTAAGGCGTAAGGTACCTAATGGCAAAGCTATCTCATCTACTACTATCAATACATTTTCGATAGGGATCTTTAGTTCCTTCATCCAGTGATTAACGGCTTTGCCGCTCAGGTTCATGTAGGTGGTGGGTTTGATGAGGTGCAGCATGCGGCCTTTATACTTCATTTCGGTATAGTAGGCCAGGCGCATATTATAAAATTGCAGGCTTTCTTCTTTAGCCAGCTGATCCAGCACCATAAAGCCGGCGTTATGGCGTGTATCGGCATATTCACTGCCTATGTTTCCTAAACCTACTATTAAGTATTTCATAAACCCCCCAGCCCCCTAAAGGGGGAGCTATTTTATTTTTTGCAATTATACAAAAAAAGCGATGAGCCTAAACTCATCGCTTTTCCAAAAATCGGTGTAATCATTCACCAAATCGGTGAAATCATAACAATTATTTTTTACCGCTTGCCGCTTCTTGTTCTGCCTGGCGTAATGCACGTGAAGTGGTGATAGAAAGGATAGTATCTTCAGGAGCGTTAGTAATGGTTAAGTTAGGTACGCTAACTTCGCCTACACGTACTGATTTACCTACTTCTAAACCTTCGATGCTTACTTCAATGTTATCCAGGTGATCTTTAGGTAAAGCTTTAACACGCAGTTTGCGCAGCTTTTGCACTAATTTACCACCCATTTTAACACCTGGCGAAGTACCGGTTAAGCGGATTGGAATTTCCATAGTAACAGGTTTTGCAGCGTCCAGTAATAAAAAGTCAACGTGCAGCATCTGCTCGGTTAACGGGTGGAACTGCATGTCCTTAATAATAGCCTGAGATTTTGTACCGGCTATGTCTAAATCGATGAAATGAACTTCGGGGGTATAAACCGCCGGTTTCAAATCAGCTGCAGACACTGAAAAGTGGGTTTGTGTAGCCCCACCATAAAGAACTGCCGGGATTAAACCCTGGTAACGCAGCTCTTTAGCGTCTCTTTTCCCTACGTTCTCTCTTGGAGAACCGCTAATAGCAATTGATTTCATTTTTGTTATTTATTGTTAGTCCGTGGCTAAATGCCACAGTATTTTAATTCTCTTTTTTACAAAGTCTATGGACTATCGACCATGGACTATTGACTTGTTTTTAATCTACCTTAAACAACTGGCTGATCGACCCATGCTCGTTCACATTCATAATGGCACTGGCAAACAGGCTGGCTGTTGAGAGTACCCTTATTTTGTCGCATACTTCCTGATCTTTCAGCGGGATGGTATCGGTAACAATCAATTCAGATAAAACCGAGTTCTGTATCGTTTCGTAAGCCTTGCCCGATAGTACCGCGTGTGTACATACCGCGCGAACACTCGCTGCACCTTTCTCCATAATCAGTCCTGCCGCTTTAGCCAGTGTACCGGCTGTATCGCAAATATCGTCTATCAGCACAATATCCTGCCCGGTTACATCACCAATTACCGTCATCGATTCTATTTCGTTGGCGCGTTTACGGCGCTTATCGCAAATCACAACCTCGGCGTTAAAAAACTTGGCGAAGGTACGCGCCCTGTACGAACCGCCCATATCCGGCGATGCGATGGTCAGGTTTTTCAACCCCAGGCTTTTAATATACGGTACAAATATTACCGCGGCATCCAGGTGATCTACCGGGATATCAAAAAAGCCCTGGATCTGTGCAGCGTGCAGGTCCATGGTCATAATGCGGTTAATACCTGCTGCCACCAAAATGTTAGCCACCAGTTTCGATCCGATAGCCACACGTGGCTTATCTTTCCTGTCCTGCCTTGCCAGCCCAAAGTAAGGGATAACAGCGGTAACATAATGGGCTGACGCACGGCGTGCGGCATCGGTCATCATTAACAGTTCCAGTAAATTATCGGCCGGCGGGTTAGTGCTTTGTATCAAAAACACATCGCAACCGCGTACCGATTCATTAAAGTGCGGCTGAAACTCGCCATCGCTAAAACGTGAAAGAACAACGTCGCCCAGTGCATGGCCATATTTTTCAGCAATTTTGGCAGCGAGCGCCGTTGTGCCCGAGCCTGCAAATAATTTGACCGTGTTAAACTGTAAAGGCATTTTTTAATTTATTTCGGAATTCGGATGTTCGATTGCGGATTGCTCCGTAGCGTTAATAATTCAAAACCTTAATAAACGACTTCGGATTTCAAACTTTCAATTCAAGACAAATCCGAAATTGAAAATCCGAAATCCGAAATCACTTTTGTTGCCCGACCAGGATTCGAACCTAGACAAACGGTACCAAAAACCGTCGTACTACCATTATACTATCAGGCAATTCACCCTACAAAAGATACCTTTTGAAACGGATTGCAAATATAAGACGATAATTTTAAATCGAAAACTTAATTTAAAAAAATGTTTGGGGGCTTAATTTATACTTAAAAAGTGCGTTTCCGCCATTTATTGGCTCTTTTATAATAAGTTATATATAAACAGAAGGATAAAGATACACCCATATTTGCCTGGTTACAGACTTACTGCTTAATGATAGTGTCTATTTCAACATAAGAAAAGTAATATAATATTGCCAGGGAGCGTTTTTTTAACAGCAATGTATCAAAATTTAATGTTGTTTTAAACCAGCTGTTTTTATTAGCATTACTTAAATGATACCCGATCCCCACATTAGGAACAATGTATACTTTGCGTGAGCTATCATTTGTCACGTAGCCATAATTATTCATGGAATGGGCTAACAGGTTAAAAACACTCGGTCGGTTTGTCGAAAACTTTATCCCAGGCGAATATTTTGAAGTGAAAATATCATCGATACTATGATTTGCTTGCTTGTTATAGGGTACAAACACTCCTGTAATTGTACCTCCTGTTTCCGGATAAGAAAAATAAATGAACCCATTTATATTTTTAAATGAGTCGTAGGCTGGAGTTTTCGAAGGCGATGCACAACCAAATATTAGGATGATAAAAATAAGGGTTATGTAAAACTTCATATGATTGGCTGATAGATACTAAGTAAAGATAAGTTTTATAACAAACATTTGTTATTACAGGCGCTGCAACCCATCGTTAAAATATGTTAAACTATACCGATTGCTTTAAGTTTTTACTACTTTCGTCCAACTAAATCAGCACCATATTGTAATACTTCGACATGAATTATACTAAGACCAATAACATTTTCGGCTGGCTGGCCTTTTTCATAGCGTCGGCTACCTATATTTTAACACTGGAACCATCGGCCAGTTTTTGGGATTGCGGCGAATTTATTGCCTGTATATACCGCCTGCAGGTAGCCCACCAGCCTGGCGCCCCACTGTTTACCATGATAGGTAAGGCCTTCTCCCTGTTATCCATGGGCGATGTGCATAAAGTGGCCTACTGGACCAACGTTGCATCGGCCCTATCCAGCGGCGCTACCATTTTATTCCTTTTCTGGAGTATTACCATGCTGGCTAAAAAAATCCTGATCAAAAAAGAAGGCGACTATAACCTCACTAACACCATATTAATTATGGGTGCCGGTATGGTTGGCGCGCTGGCTTATACCTGGTCTGATACCTTCTGGTTCTCGGCTGTCGAGTCGGAAGTTTACGCGCAATCATCGTTGTGTACGGCTATCGTTTTCTGGGCCATTTTAAAATGGGATGCCCATGCCGATGAGCCTTATGCCGACAGGTGGCTGATATTTATCGCCTATATTATGGGCCTTTCTATCGGGATCCACTTGTTAAACTTGCTGGTTATCCCGGCTATTGCGGTGCTGGTTTATTTCCGTCGTGCAAAACAAGCTACTGCTTCGGGTACTATCTGGGCATTTTTGTTAGGCATTATTACTTTGGGCTCGGTACTTTGGGGCGTTATCCAGTACTCGGTAAAAGGCGCTGCCTATTTCGATCTGTTCTTTGTTAATACGCTTAAATTTGGCTTTGGCAGCGGTGCGGTGGTTTTCTTTGTATTGCTGATTACCGCCATTGTTTTAGGTATTTATTATACCATAAAGCCGGTTACGGCTTACATTATTGCAGCCGCTGTTATACTAATGATACTGTGTACCATTAGCGGCGGTGTGGTTGGTTTTATAGTGGGCGGCGCTGTGCTGGCCCTGCTTGAATATGTGGTTAAAGTACGCCGCAAGCGGTATGTGCTTAACATGGCGCTCATCAGCGTGTTGTTTATTTTATTCGGGTACAGCTCGTTCGTAATGCTGGTGATCCGTGCTAAAGCGGGCACTAACCTGAATAACAGCGATCCGCAGGATGCCTTTACCCTGAACAGCTATCTTAACCGCGACCAATACGGCGATACCCCATTATTATATGGCCAGTATTTTGACGCTAAGGCTATCGACCAAAAAGATGGCGCCAATATTTACCGCCGCGGCAAAACGCAATACGAGGTTGCCGGCCATAAACAGGTAACTATTTATGATCATAATACCATTTTCCCGCGGATGTATAAAGGCGAAAAACAGGATGCCGTACAGTTTTATAAAGACTGGATGCAAATGGCGCCCGATCAAAGCCCTAACCTGGTTACCAACCTGGGTTTCTTTTTAAGCTGGCAGGTAAACCAAATGTATACCCGTTACTTTTTATGGAACTTTGTTGGCCGTACCAACGAAATGGATGGCCAAAACAACAGCAGCGGTATTGATGGCAACTGGACTAATCCGTTTAAACCTAACAAAGCTTATCCCTACGCGGTAACCAAAAGCAAGGCTTATAACCGCATGTATGGCCTGCCGCTCATCATTGGTTTATTAGGCGCCGTATTCCACTTTATCCGCAGGCAAAAGGATGCGGGCATTGTAGGCTTACTATTCTTTTTTACCGGTTTGGCTATTGTATTATACCTTAACCAGGACCCGCTGCAGCCACGTGAGCGTGATTATGCTTACGCCGGATCGTTCTACGCTTTTGCGATATGGATAGGCCTGGGGGTACTTGCCCTGGCCGAATTGCTGAGCAAAAAAATGAGCCCTAAGCTGGGCGCTGTTATAGCTACCGTAGTTTGTTTATTAGCTGCGCCGGTACTGATGGCCAGCCAGGAATGGGACGATCATGACCGTTCTACCAAAACTACCCCGCGCGATATGGCTACCAATTACCTGGAATCGTGCGCGCCTAATGCTATTTTATTCAGCTATGGCGATAATGATACTTACCCGCTATGGTATGCGCAGGAAGTGGAAGGCATCCGTCCGGATGTGCGTATTGTTAACCTGAGCCTGCTGGGTACCGATTGGTATATCCGCCAGATGAAGCAAAAGATGAATGAATCGGCACCGCTGCCTATCACCATGCCCGACGAGAAATTTGAGGCCGGTGTGCGTGATGTAATCTACTACAGCGAACGTAAAATTGCAGGCGCTACCGAATTGAAGGAACTGTTCGACTTTATTACATCGGACGATGAAGCTGCTAAAGCGCAACTGTTTGAAAACAGCCCGACCATGAACTACCTGCCTACCAAAGACCTGAAAATGGCCGTTAACCCGGATCAACTGGTGAAGGAAGGTACGGTACCTGCTGCCGATAAAGACAAGATCCTGACATCTATGGAATGGAAATATCCATCAAACTATGTAACCAAGGATAACCTGGCTATGATGGATATCCTGGCCCATAACAACTGGAAACGCCCGGTATACTTTACCATTACCGTTGGTACCGAGAATATGATGGGTATGGATAAATACCTTTACAACGAAGGTTTTGCGTACCGCCTGCTGCCCTTAAAGCCCGATACGGTGGCCAATCAGCAACTGGAAGCATCAAATACCATGATCATGTATAATAACATGATGAACAAGTTTAAATGGGGTAACATGAAAAATGCTAAGTATCTGGATCATGAATCGCAAACCATGTTTTATCCGATCATCTTAAAGCAGTTCTCGTTACTGACCGATCATTTAATGAAGGAAGGTAAACCCGAACTGGCCCGCAAGGTGTTGCAAAGGTATGATGATGTAATGCCCGACCTGGTGCCTTACAGCGATGTAATAGCCCGTAAATATTACCTGGTTGAATTTGCCTATAAACTGGGCTCGACCCAATTGGCTAACAAATGGGTAAACCAAATGGATGATTATATTACCAACCTGATGGATTATACCATCAAGGCTTCGCAAAACGGATCAGGTGATCTGAATAACCGCGATATCCAGCTGAGCATGTCGGTATTGAATGGATTGGAAACACTGACCAAGGATTTCCACCAGGACGAGCTGAATAAAAAGATCAGCAGCCAGTATAAAACTTATGTAGGCAGCCTGGGCGGCGGAGTAAGATAAGTCCGCAGATCTGCAAAACAAGAAACCCCGGTTGTAACACAGCCGGGGTTTCTTGTTTTACTGCCACCCAAACCACCACCACATCATGCCGAACTTATTTCGGCACCCCACAAGCAGAGCAGCTAATAAGTTCCCTCCCTTGGGAGGGGTGCGGCTGCCTGTGCGGCGGCAGGGAGGGGTTTAGCCCTAATCCTAACCACCTTGTCATTGCGAGGTACGAAGCAATCGCGAATTAAGCAGGGCAGTTAGTCATTCATCGGCAGTCTGCTCATAGCCGCAGGGGCCTATTACTTTTGGCTTGGGCCCAAAAGTAACAAAAACCCAAGTCAAAAAAATGCTTCCACGCTCCCTGCCTTGGCAACTCCACGCCGGAGGCGGTTGCCAAGGGCATTCCCGCCAACGCCACCCCGCTTTTTTGACAGGCCCGCGCTTTATTGCTTTTAAAGTTCCCTCCCACGGGGAGGGGTGCGGTGGGCTGTGCGGCGGCAGGGAGGGGTTTAGCTAATCATAACTTCTCTGAAAAATACTTCATAAATGAAATATTTTTCAGAATAATTACTTTTAATTTGCAGACAGGTTTTACATATTCTTACAACCTATACCCATGAAACTTTCAGATATTTTAAAAGACTCCAATTATAAACTTACTCAATTTGAACACGATGACAGGGCTAAAATCAAAGCCCTTGAAGCTAGCATCACATTAAGAACAGTAAAAGAAAATCAAATACCCTATGTAAACTGCTTAGTAAGGAAAAAAGAAGTACGGCTTACGCCGGAAGAAGTGATCAGGCAACTATACGTTATGGTACTGAAAGAAGACCTTGGCTACCCAACAGACCGCATGGAGTTGGAATACGCTGTGACATTTGGAAGGGAAAAAAAACGTGCAGACATTGTAGTATTTGATAAAGACATAGTAACATCGCCGTATTTAATGATTGAGTTGAAAAAACCAAAACTTAAAGATGGTAAAGAACAACTTAAATCTTATTGCAACGCTACAGGCGCGCCTATTGGTATTTGGAGTAATGGTGATTCTATATCATTTTACCATCGAAAGGATCCCAATTATTTTGAAGATATACCTGCCATCCCACGTGCGGATCAAAAGTTATCAGAAATTCTTAAAGAGCGCTGGACTATTGATGAGTTAATGCTAAAAGACAAATTGTTCAATGAACGGAAGTCTCTTAAAGATTTAATCTTGGAAATGGAAGATGAAGTTTTAGCGAACGCCGGGGTGGATGTTTTCGAGGAATTATTTAAACTAATTTTCGCCAAGCTGTATGATGAAATGAAAAGCGGCAGAGATAAGTTAAGATATCTCGAATTTAGGAACTATGGAGATACAGAAAGCGAATTGAAAACTAAAATACAGCGATTGTTTGATTTAGCTAAAAATGAGTGGGGAGGCGTATTCACAGATGATGCCAAATTAATGCTTACTCCCTCACATCTGTCTGTGTGTGTTTCATCATTACAGGATGTCAAATTGTTCAACTCTAATTTAGATGTTGTTGATGAGGCATTCGAGTATTTAATAAATAAAAGCAGCAAGGGCGAAAAAGGACAATACTTTACACCACGCTATGTGATAGACATGTGTGTAAAGATGCTAAATCCCCAGGAGAGTGAAACTATTATTGATACCGCCGCTGGAAGTTGTGGATTTCCAGTACACAGCATATTTAAAGTTTGGAAAGACATTTCCACATCTGAAGGTAAGAAAATCAATGAACTCTTCACAACTGATAAAAAAGGAGGACGATATGAAGATTACGTTGTTAATAAAGTTTTTGCGATTGATTTTGATGAAAAGGCTGTACGGGTTGGACGTACATTAAACTTGATAGCTGGTGATGGGCAAACTAATGTTTTACATTTAAATACATTAGATTATGAAAGATGGGACGAAAAGACTGATGATGAAGATTGGATAGATATTTATAATGAGGGCTGGAAAAAATTAAAGAAATTACGTGCTGACAAAAGTAGTAATAGGGATTTTAAATTTGATATTTTAATGGCTAATCCCCCTTTTGCTGGGGACATAAAAGAAAGCAGGATATTAGCTAAATATGAATTAGGAAAAAGGGCGGACGGAAAATATCAAAATACAGTTGGAAGAGATATTTTATTTATTGAGAGAAACCTTGATTTTTTAAAACCCGGTGGTCGTATGGCAGTTGTTTTACCACAGGGCCGTTTCAATAACAGTAGTGATAAGCAAATCCGTGAATTTGTTGCTGAGCATTGTAGAATACTTGCTGTTGTTGGCTTACATGGTAATGTATTCAAGCCCCATACTGGCACCAAAACAAGTGTATTAATTGTGCAAAAATGGGATCCTGCTTTATGCCCGAAAGTTGATGATTACCCCATATTTTTTGCCACCATGAGAGAGCCCAGCAAAGATAATAGCGGTGAGAAAATATTTGTCAGGAAAAAGGATTTTCCAAAATCTGCTATACAAGAGATTCATGTCAATGCTGTTGCCGAACCAATAGATCACTATGATGCTCCTCCGCAAGATTTAGAAGAATATTTATTAGACACTCATGGTCATTTAATTGTTAAACATGATTTGTTTAATCATGATGGTTTGACGAAGGATGGAATTGCTGAGGCTTTTAAAGAATTTGCTAAAAAAGAGAAATTAAGTTTTTTTTAAATAGCCCTTTTAATGAAACCAAATACTCGGTGTTATTAAAAGGGCTCGAAATAACTGAAATAAATTTATCTACAACTTATGAAAATAAAGACTTTAGAATCGATAGCGACTTTTACACTAAAGCACCCAAAATAAACCCAATACTTAAATATCGACCTATCGGCTCTATACTGAAAGATTCACAATATGGTATTTCTATAGAAATGAATGAAGATGGTAATGGCTATCCGATTTATAGAATGAACGAAATACATCATATGTTCTGTGACTTCGAAGTTAGTAAGTCCGCTAACATATCATTTGATGAATTCAAAAAATTTGAATTAAAAGACAGGGATGTATTATTTAACCGTACAAATTCATTTGAATGGGTGGGAAGGACTGGATTATACAGGCAACAAAAAAATAAAAAATTTACGTTCGCATCATATTTGGTCCGATTTGTGCCCGATGAAACGCAAATACTCCCTGAGTATTTAACTACATTTCTAAATACGAAATATGGTATTTGGGATATTAAGAGAAGAGCCAGGCATTCAATCAATCAAACTAACGTAAATCCAGAAGAGGTAAAGGCGATTCAAATTCCTATATTCTCTATGGATTTCCAGAATATGCTCAAATCCCTATTTGATAGAGCATATCAGTATTTATCAGAATCCACTGTACTTTATACTAAAGCAGAAAATAGATTATTAGATGAAATTGGCATAAAAAATTTACAGTTGAACAACGATGCTGTAAACATAAAATCTTTTAAGGATTCTTATTTAAATACGGAGCGCTTAGATGCGGAATATTATCAAAAAAAATACGAAAGCTATTCCGATTTGATTACTGAGTATATAAATGGATACGATTTATTAAAGGTAGTTTGTGATTTAAAAGACAATAACTTTTCACCTGTTAAGGAAGTCGAGTACAAGTATATCGAGCTATCAAATATTGGAATAATGGGCGAAGTAACCGGTTGTACCGTAGCTTTCGGCGAAAATTTACCTACAAGAGCAAGACGAAAGGTAAATATTAACGATGTAATCATATCTTCAATCGAAGGGTCCTTGCCAAGTTGTGCTTTGGTGACATCTGACTATGATAATGCATTATGTTCAACAGGCTTTTATGTTATTAAATCCGATAAGATAAACTCAGAAACACTTTTAGTTTTATTTAAGTCGGAACCTATGCAAAACATTCTTAAACAGCACAGTTCAGGAACTATTTTGACGGCTGTTAACAAAAGCGATTTTATCAAAATACCAGTTCCCATTATAGCTATTCAAGCGCAAAACGAAATTTCTCAATCAATAAAAGAAAGTTTTAAATTGAAGATTGAAAGTGAGCAATTATTAGAAATAGCGAAAACAGCTGTGGAGTCTGCAATTCAATATAACGAAGATATTGGGTTAGCGTTTATTAAAAAAAAATTGAAACCCTAATGGGGCGCACGCCTGCAGCCATGTACCCTTAACACACCCAACCCCACACCCCTAAACCCGATTGACGGGAAAGCTTTTGCTTGCGGTAGCCGGCGCGGAGGGGCAAAACTTGGACAGAAAGCGGGGCTACCGGCTGCCATGAAATGCTGAACGTTCGTTTACAAGATGCTGACATTTAAGTCATTTTATGTTAACCCCGAAAAGTAGTTAAGTTACTGATTATTAATTACTTAATAAATTATAAAATTGAATTGTGTTAAGTCGTGTTAACCCCCTTTACAGGTAGGCGCAGGGTGCCCTGGTGGGCCTGTTTTGCCTGCAGGCAGACCTGTAGAACCATGGAGGGCAGGCCCGCGCGCACCCTTCGACGGGCTACCCATGATAGATTTCTTTTAAACCCAATGTCATTTCGAACGAACAAGGGATGGGTGGTGAAGTGAGTGAGGAGAAATCTTATACGGCGTAGTCATCGCTCGTATAAGATTTCTCTTTCGCCCTCCCCGCAAGCCCTGCCCTTGCTCTATCGAAATGACATCGTGGTTTTGACGTCATCCACACCCTTAAAGTCCCGCCAGGATTTGATAACTCGCAATAACGGCGCGGTGAAAAACAAAGAAGGGGCTTAACGCCCCTTCTTTGTTTAACTTATTTCAATTGTCCCATAATTTCACTGATCGCCTTATCCAGTTGCGGGTCGTTCCCGGTTAGCCTGTCGGTAAAGCCGGTTTTGATGTTGATATCGGGTTTTACGCCATTCTTCTCGATATCCTGTCCGTCCAGCGTAAAGCAGCCCCAGGCGGGTACACGGTAGCTGGAACCGTCAACCAATCCTTTGGCGCTGGTGAAAATGATCCAGCGGTAGGTTTCGGTACCAATGATCTTCCCAAGGCCTAATGCTTTAAAGCCCTGCGCGGTCATTTCGCCGTCGCTTAGGGTTTGTTCGTTCACCAGCAGGATGATGGGCTTGGCGGCCGGGCCAAAGTTTGGCTGCGAAGTTTTAGCGCCGCCGCGGTATTGCCATTGCAGGTAAGGGCGCTGCGACAGGAATTGCAGCACACCATCGTGCACGTTACCGCCGGTATTATAGCGCAGGTCCAATATCAGCGCGTCTTTTTTGTACGCGTCGTCTACCATATTCAGCATAAATTTCTCCAGCGACTGGCCCGACATATCTTTCATATAAACGTAGGCAATGCGGTTCTTGCTTTTTTGCTCCACCTCTTTTTTGTTATGGTCTATCCAGTCATCATACAGGTCGCCCCTAAACTGCCCGGATGCTTCGGGGTGGATCTTTACATTCACGCTTTTGCCGGCCCGGTCAAAGGTTAGTTCCAGTTCAGGATCAAGCGATGGTTTGGTGAAGTAGTAGTTACGGTCCATTTTTTCATTAACGCTAACACCATTCACCGCTTTCAGGCGGTCGCCCGCCTGTACGTCTATGCCTTTTTTATCGGCGTTGCTTAGTTTCAGTACGCCTGCCACTTTGTACGGATCATCGTTTTCAAAAACTATCCCGGTTTCCATGGTGCGGTAGCGCAGGTACGCCCGCTCCTCAGCGCCACCCGAGTTAAAGCCCTGGTGCGATGAATTTAATTCGCCCAGCATATCGTTCAGCAGCAGGCGCAGATCGGCACGGTTGTTTACATAAGGCACAAAGGTTTTATAATCATCGTGCACTTTAGCCCAGTTGGCGCCGTGGAAATCGCCATCGTAATAATTCTCGTCCAGTCCGGCCCAGGCCTCATCAAACATCTGGCTAAATTCGCCGGCAAGGTTACGGTCAAAATGGATATTCATGTCAATTTTATCCACCTTATTCTGGTCGAGGTTTAGCTTATAAACCGTGCCGTTAGCCAGCATATAATACTTATCGGCGGCCCTGATAATATCATACCCAAAAAAGTCGGCGCCCATTACCTTTTCGGTTTTGTTAGCTTCAAAAGGCTCGATAGTAGTACGATAGATAGCGCCGCGCCCTTCCGAATGGTTCGATCCGTAGTACACAAAGGTTTTCTCGCCCTTCTGGATCACATCCAGCGAGCGCTGCATGCCAAACGCCGGACTAATACGCTCAATGCGTTTCATCAGATCGTCGGTATCGATCACAATATCTGCAGGTGGCTTGGGTGTAGGCAGCATCGATGGTTTTTTGTCTTCGGGCTTAGTAGCGGCCAGTTTCTTTTCAACCGGGGTACTGTCTTTTTTAGCTTCGGTAAACAGATCGTTAAACTTATTCAGCCTGAAGTATTCATCAAACTTTTGCAGCGGCATCCGGTAAATATGTGAATCGCTTGCGCCATAAGGGTATTGCGGACGGGTAATTGATGAAGCAAAGAAAATATACTTGCCATCCGGCGACCATACCGGCTCGCTCTCTGTTACGCCGGTATTGGTTAGGTTAATGGCTTTCCCGGTGCTGATCTTATACACAAAAATATCCTGCTCAAAATTACGGATGGCGGTATAGATCACGTATTCGCCGTTGGGAGAAAATCCCGGCTGCGAGTTTTGAAAACCCCAAAGCTCATCCTTTACCAGGGTTTTATTCTCCAGTGTTTTCAGGTTGATCAGCCTCACTTCGTTACGGCCGCTCAGGTAAACCACCTGGCTATGGTCCTTATTCACGGTCATCAGGCGGTCGCTGCCTTTATCGGTTGTCAGTTGTTTTTCGGTACCTAAACCGTTAGCCGCTATGGTGAACAGGTTAGGGTAGCCGCCAAAAGTGCGGCAGTAGATCAGCGATTTGTTATCGGGCATCCATTTTACTTCGGTTACCCGTTCGCTGTTGCCACGCTGGATCTGCTTGATGAATTTACCTTCGGCATCGCTCACAAATAACTCCCCGCGCGATACAAAAGCCATTTTTTTGCCATCGGGCGATAAATCCATTGCTTCAATATGCCCGGCTATCTCAAATTCCTGTTCCTTAGGCAATACATTATTGCGGAAGATATTAAAGCTTAACTTTTGAGTTTTTTTAGATGCTACATCGTAAGTATATAGCTGGTAATCCTTTTCAAATACCACCGTTGCGCCGTTAGCACTTACAAAGGGGCGTTTAATAGATGTTTTAAACTCCGTTAAAGCCGTTTTTTTGCCATTGATAAAAGTGTAAAGGTTATACTCCTTATTGCCCTCGTCGGATACGAAATAAACATTGCCTTTTTGATCTACCGTAGTCCAGAAATCCTTACCCGCCCAATCGGTGTATTGCTTATAAGCTTTGGTTTTGGGATTGTACGATTTGATGTCAGGATTATAAGCGCCTTTATAATATTTACGCTGCGGGAAACGATAGCTTTCCCAGGTATCGCTAAAAAACAGTTCGCCGGTTTGGGGGTGCTCTACAACGCCGTGTATAGTATTGAAATAATTGGCGAATAACCGGGATGGCGTACCGCCGTCGCGACTTACCTTATATTCCGAAAAGCTGTTATACCTACCGGATGTAAAGTAAATGGATTTTGAGTCCCAACTCCAGGAATCTACCTCGTCGCTGGCATCGTGAAAGGTGAGTTGTTTGATATCGCCGCCGGCCATCGGCATTACATAAACATCGTTACTGCCGTACTGATTAGATGAAAAGGCCAGCCACTGCCCGTCGGGGGATACCCGCGGACTGGTTTCTTCGCCCTGCATGCCGGTAATACGGGTTGCTACGGGGTTGCTTACGTCGGCTTTCCAAAGGTCGCCTTCAAAACTGAAGATCACCGTTTTGCCGTCGGGCGTTAAGGTTGGGTTAGATGTGAAGTAAACTTCGCGGCTTTGGGCCTGCATAAAGGCAGGCAACAGCAAGGCGCACAAGAAAGGGTACAATTTTCTCATAAGCTGAATAAATATGATGTATATAATTTCAAATAATAATAATGTACGGATGGGGACGATACGCGCATCAGACTAATCCCCGCGAACTGCGCCTGCACAGCCCGCACCTGCCCCTTGCAATTTACTTAATTGCCTTCAATACAATATATGGCGAAAACACCTTTGTTTCGATAGGGACAATTTTTGTGAAGATCTTACCAGCCAGCCAAATCCCTTTTACGAGCGATTTTACAATTGTGTTCTGCTCGGCCCGGTTTTCCAGCCATACCGAGAATTTGCCGTGGTAATAAGATTCTACTTCTTTTAAGCCCAGGTCGCGGCAGCAATCGGCTAACAATTGCAGGTTCATGCTTTCAATATAGTGCTTATCGTAATTACTGCGATCGAACTGGCGTTGTACCCAGCCGTTAACACCTTTAAAATTAGGAAGGGTGACAAACAGCACACCACCGGGTTTTAAAAACTGCAGGTGACGCTTCAGGATATCCTTGGTATCGTTAAAGTGTTCTATTAAACCAAAGGAGCATACCATATCATACAGTTTTTCGGGCTGGTAAGTAAACAGGTCCGATTCAATGATATGGATATCGCCCGGCTTCAGGCCGTTCTTTTCCAGCAGGCGGTTAATGATATCCTCATCAATATAATAATCAAACAGCGTAGTATCTAAATGCTGGTATTTCTTCAAATAGGTAGAATAATAGCCGGGAAAGCCGCCCAGTTCTACAGCGTTTTTTACGCCCTTATCGGCTATCAGTTTGGCCATAATGCTGCCAAAATAATAATCGGGTTTGATATGAAATATCAGGTCTTTTTTCGATTCCCAAAAAGCCTTCCAGAAGTTACGGTCTGTTAAATTTTGCTCCATTAATTTTAATACTTATCGCTCTATCCACTCACCCCGACATCGTTTCACTCGTCGACCCTCTCTTCGCCTTTGGCGGAAAGAGGGCGGAAGTACTTTAAGACTTACGAGGTTTTTAAACCTCTTAAGTCTATTACCGTATACCCCTCTTTCCGCCAAAGGCGAAGAGAGGGTGGTCCAGCGCAGCGCAGACTGGGTGAGTTAATCGCCACAAGGCCTTACCCCAACACCCTCGCCGGGTTCCCCACTGCCACGCTATTGGCCGGTATATCCTTCACCACCACCGATCCCGCGCCTATCACTACATTATCGCCTATAGTTACATCGCCTATAATACACACGTTGGCGCCTATATCAACATTATTACCAATGCGCGGGCAGCCGCTCATGGTACCGTCGGGCAGTTTTTTGTGGCCAATGGTTACCGAATTGCGCAGCACGCAGTTATCGCCCATCACTACCTTAAAATTTACTACCAATGCCTGGCCATGATATAATATCAACCCTTTGCCTATAGTTAGTTTTCGTGGCAATTCAATACATAGCACCCATTCTACAAAAAAACGGTACCATATTAAATACGGGATAAAGATGATCTTCAGAATAGTATATTGATTAACATACTGCACCAGGCGAAACATCAGCAACACCAGCTTACCTTTAGGATTACCGCGGTTTGCCTTCCAGTCCTGGAACAAATAGCTGAAGAAATTCATTTACTCGTTGTGGTTATTATTTTGATAGTTGATGATGCCTGGCATCAAAAGTAAAATTTTCATTTTTATAATTATTATAATTGTCCGTAATATACACCTATCTGCATGAAAGTTACGCTCATTAATACTTCTGATGCCGGCGGCGGGGCTCCTGCAGCTTGTATGCGCCTGTTAAAGGCGCTGCAACTTAGGCAAACCGATGCCCATTTGCTGGTACAGGACAAAAAAACAGGTGATGAGCGGGTACGGTCAATCGCATCGGGCTTGATGGGGAAATTGAGGGCCATGTACAGGTTTTATCGTGAGCGGATCCCTTTCATTATTTTTAACTCGGATACCAAAGCGTTGCGGTTCGCGTTCTCAACCGCCGTTACGGGTGCCGATGTTTCGGAGCAACCTATCGTCCGGGGGGCCGATCTGCTGCACCTGCACTGGACTAACCAGGGCTTTCTATCCATCAACAACCTCATCAGGTTAACCCGGCTGGGTAAACCCGTGGTGTGGACATTGCACGATATGTGGGCTTTTACAGGCGGCTGCCATTATGCAGGCGATTGTAACCACTTTATGCACCAGTGCGGCCATTGCTGGATGCTGATTGATCCCGATGCCAAAGATATCTCCAACAAAGGCTGGCTGCGCAAAATGCACTTGTTTTCGGATCCTGAAAGTATTGTATTTGTAACCTGTAGCAACTGGCTGGCGGATGTGGCCCGGCAAAGTTCGCTGCTGCAGGGCTATCGTATTGAAACGATCCCTAATCCAATTGATACCGCTATTTTTTTGCCTGGTGACAAGCTGGCCGGGCGTGCAAAATGGGGGATAGCTCCTGATAAAAAGATCATTTTGTTTGGCGCGGCTAACGTAATGGATCGCCGTAAGGGGATTATTTACCTGGTAAAGGCGCTGGAAGAATTAAAAAAGACCTATACCGA
This sequence comes from Mucilaginibacter sp. GW821-FHT07H05, assembly GCF_059418485.1. Lineage (NCBI taxonomy): Bacteria > Pseudomonadati > Bacteroidota > Sphingobacteriia > Sphingobacteriales > Sphingobacteriaceae > Mucilaginibacter > Mucilaginibacter sp. GW821-FHT07H05. The sequence goes on along the minus strand of NZ_JBWKPY010000008.1, from coordinate 95,362 downwards.
TGAGGTAGAGATAGTTGTTTTTGGCAAGAACAAAGCTTTTGATATGACCATGCTGCCGTTTAAGGTGTATGAAATGGATGTTATTACCCAGCAGGAAAGTATGGCCGAACTGTATAGCCTGGCCGATGTTTTTGTAACCCCGGCTATTGAAGATAACTTGCCCAATACGGTAATGGAAGCCCTGGCCTGCGGCACGCCTGTGGTAGCGTTTAATACCGGCGGGATACCTGATATGATAGACCATTTGCAAAACGGGTACCTGGCCGAGTTTAAATCGGCGGTTGATTTTGCAGCGGGGATTAGCTTTGTACTGAATAACAGTGCTGCCGGAATATTAGCCCAAAATGCCCGCGACAAGGTGCTGCAAAATTTTACCAACCAAATTGTAGCCGATAAATACATCGCCCTTTACCAATCTTTATTAACCAATGGCGCAGTTTAACCCAACCCTGTCTGTAATTACCATTGTGTACAATAATGTGCGGGATATTGAGCGCACTATACTTTCGGTTACCGGTCAAACCTATCCCCATATCGAATATATTGTGGTGGATGGCCTGTCTGCCGATGGTACGCTGGATGTAATAGCGAAGTACAAAGATCGTGTCGGCAAACTCATCAGCGAAAAGGACGAGGGTATTTACGATGCCATGAACAAGGGCCTTGCCGTTGCTACCGGCGATTACGTGATCTATATGAACAGCGGCGATGAGTTTTATGATAATAATACCGTTGCAAAAGTATTTACCACCGCGCCCGATGCGGATATTTATTACGGCGAAACCGAAATGCTTAACCATGAGCTGCAAAGCCTTGGCCGGCGCCGCCATAAAGCGCCCGAAAACTTTACCTGGCGCAGCTTTAATTACGGTATGAGCATAAGCCACCAGGCCATTTATATCCGCCGCGCTTTAGCCGAACCTTACGATCGCCGCTACCAGCTAAGCGCGGATATCGACTGGATCATCCGTGCGGCCAAAAAGGCTAAAAAAATAGTTAAGGTTGATGGCTATGTGGCTAAGTACCTGGTAGGGGGCATGTCTAAAACCAAACACCGCCAAAGTTTACAGGAACGTTTTGACATTATGAAACGGCACTACGGCCTTGTGCCAACGTTGTTTAACCACCTAATTATCGCTGTTAATTTGGGCTGGCACAGGTTGTGGAATAAAACCACGAATGATTAGCGATTGGTGTCGCCGCAAAAATTGACAGGAGGGGATCCTACTTCTTCTTCAAAGTATCCTTATGCAATTGATCCAAACTCATCATTTCCTTCATGGTGCGTTGCATACTATCGGTAGATCCATCTAAAAAGATCACATTACCCTGCGAGTTTTCCGAGAAGTGCTTGATAGCTTCAGTCCACATGGTGAACAGGATCACTGACGTATCCATATTAGCGCCCTGCATTTCCTTGGCAGCAACCGTCATACCCTTGGCCACTTCCTCGCGGAATAAGGCAATACCTTGTCCGCGCAACTGGGCGGCCTGGCGCTCGGCCTCGGCGGCAATTTTAATGGCGTTGCCCTCAGCTTCGGCGCCTTTGGTTTTGGTGATCAGCAGGGCCTGGCCTTCGTTTTCAGCAGCGGCTTTCAGGTTGTTCGATGCTACCACCTGGCTCATGGATTTCATAATCACGTCGTCAAACGTAATATCGTTCAGCTGCAAGTCCTGCAGGTGATAGCCCCAGCTTTCCAGGATCTGGTCAAGCTGTTCTTTTACGTGTTCTACAATATCGCGGCGCAGTATCAGTACGTCGGCTTGTTTTTTGGTGGCTACAAAGGCGCGGATAGAGCCTTCAACGGTACGGATGAGCGCCTGCATCAGGTTGCGGTCGTCCACAAACTTAAAGGCTACGTTTTTAATGGTCTCTTCCTGCTGGTCCAGTACCGAGTAAAGCAGCATGGCTTTAAAGTAAACGTTAGCCTGATCAACCGTCACCGCCTGAAACTCCAGCTCAACTGAACGGTTTTGGATAGAGATGCGGGCGTAGATCTGCTCGATAAATGGCAGCTTAAAGTTAAGGCCCGGCATTAAAACCCGGCGGTATTTGCCAAATACGGTTACCACACCCACGGTGCCTTGTTTAATGGTTACAAACGAGGTTAAAAAGGTAATAGCAACAATGAAAATAATGATATACAGAAAAATATGCGATGGTTCCATAATGAGGTTGATTTTAATAAATAAATATAGGGGTAATTAATTGGTGTACAATTTGCGTTATTAAATTCACATAAACAAAAAAACCACATATATGAACTTAAAACGCACATTTGGATTAATACTTACTGTATTAGGTATTGCCGGACTGATCTATACAGGGGTTGGTGTTGTACAGCATAGCGGACAGGTTACCATGCTTGTTGTAGTTGGCATTATTTCGATCCTGTTTTTTTTCCAGGGCATTAGTTTGGTACGCAACACTGCGGATACCGCCAAATAAATCTACATATACCTCTTCCGGATGCAATTTGTATCCGGAAGAGTAATTGCTACTGCATCCCGGCTGCTACCACCACATTTTGCGGCAAAGGGGTAATTACGCCATCTTCAGCAATATTTAACCCCGACTGTGGGAAATCTATATCGGTTAAATACTTTATCCGTACAATTACTTTATTACTGCTATCGCGTACCAATCCATCAGCATGGGTTTGTTTAAAGGCCAGCAACCGGCCGTTTAAAAACTCGCCCTTTTTGTTAACGTATATTTTAAGCAATGGCGCCAGGCCGCTTACGCCTTCTACGCTTACACTTTTATAGGTGCAAAAGTTGCCCAAACTGTAGGCTATCAAGCGGCTTTTGTAAAGTTCTATGGCCCGGCTTACATGGGGGCCGTTGCCTAAAACCATATCCGCGCCTGCATCAACAGCCGTATGTGCAAAGGCATGCACATTGCCCCGCAAAGCGCCCATGTACGATTCCATCCTGCGTGTTACATGCTCAAACGCGGGGCCTTCACCGCCGCCATGGAAGGATACAATAACAATATCGCACTGGCTTTTTAAATCGGCCACTATTTGTTTTACAGTCTGCAGTTCCAGTATGGGCAGTGTTTGGCTGTTAGGCGCAAATGAGCAGAAGCCATACTTTACACCCTTAACCGTAAAAATAGCCGTAGGGTGTGATACCTGCCCGCCATAGGCAATCCCTACCGAATCGAGGATGTGCATGGTGCTGGCTCGGCCGTTCTCGCCAAAATCGCCGGTGTGGTTATTGGCCAGGCTCAGTACACTAAAACCGGCCTGTTTTAAAACACCACTATAGTACGATGGCATGCGGAACAGGTAGGCCGTGCTTTTTAAATGTGTTTTATAATGTGCCGGGCTGCCACCGTCTAACAGGGTGCCTTCCAGGTTACCCATAGTTACATCGGCTTGCTGCAGATAGGGCAGGGCGGCATCAAAGCTGTGCCTGGCGCTGTCGGGCGCTAAGGTGTTGGTATTTGGATAGGATGTGCCCAGCATAATATCGCCAACCGCGGCAATGCAAAGGGTATCGTGTGGCTTGTTAACCAGGTGGGGGCCAACCTTAACCGATTTAATTTTTCCGGTTTTTAAAGCAGGGCTGTTGGCAGGGTTTAAAAAACAGGAGGATAACACCTGTAGCAGCAGCATCCCGGAAATAGTTAAACGAATGTTCATTTCAAAAAAAATCCCCCCGTATCAGCGGAGGGATTAATATAGTGTTTTTTTCCTTTATTGGCTGTCTTTATTATCCAGCGCGCCCGACGTCAGCTCCTCTTTAAAGGAGGCCAGCATACGGCCGCCGCGGTAAAAGTAACGGCTGTAATACGAATCGCTGATATTGTTGATAGCAACCCCGCGTGATGAAGCGTGGGCAAAACGGCCATCGCCTAAATAAATACCCACGTGCGATATGCTGCGGCTGTGGATCTTAAAAAATACCAGGTCGCCTTGTTTCAGGTCATCCTTGGCTACCGGGGTAACCATGCTGAAAATATCGCGCGAGTTACGTTTGATATCCAGATCGAAAACCTTTTCGTAAAGTTCTTTTGTAAATGCCGAGCAATCAATCCCTTTTTTTGATGAACCGCCAAAACGGTAAGGAGTGCCGATCCAATCGTAAACAAATTGGAATAATTTAACATTTGAGGTAGCATTTAACGCTACGCCCATAATTTGCGACATGTAATCTTTTGCTAAACTCTCCTGATCGTCAGACTTATCAGGGGTGGGAGTTGGAACAGTTTTTGTTTGCGCCTGTGCAGCTAAGATGCTGAAAAATAGTGCAATAACAAGAGTAAATTTCTTCATTAATCCTTAGTTTGTTCGGGTTAATTACGCAATGTGTGTGTTAATTCATACACCATCATTGTTTGATGAGCACAAAACTATACAAATATTTCAAATTACCAAATCCTGAAAAAAACTTTTTCCATAGTTAAATGCGATAAAGTTTTGCACTATTGTTAATAAAGTTTCTCAAAACTTAATCAAAAAGGATAAATTTAACCTACCCGTATGTATTTGGATAAGCGCTGCATATATTTAAGAAACCATTACATACTTACATGCAAACACCTAAAGAAATTATAAAAATTGGCGGCATAGAACTCCGCTTTTTACTGGATAGCGACGATACTAACGACCAAATGGTAATGTTTGAAATGCTGATACAACCTGGCGCGAAAGTACCAGTGCCGCACTATCATTTAGAGGTAGATGAAATGCTGTACGGCCTGGAAGGCACCCTTACATCTATTGTCGATGGCAAAACGATAGCAACCCATCCGGGCGACAGGCTTTTTATCCCCCGCGGTGCGGTGCATTATCATCATAATGATATCTCTGGCCAAACTACTAAAACATTATGCGTACTAAGCCCGGCATCAATAGGCCCGGATTATTTTAGGGAGATAGCCGCCCTGATGCAGCCCGGCTTACCGCCCGACCCGGTAAAGGCGGGCGAAATTATGGCCAGGCATGGTTTAATACCACAAAAAATGGCATAAATGAATGTTATTATGACATATATTACCAGCTTTAACAATAAAAGATTATTACGCAATTTAAACAAACCACCACTGTATTCAACACACTAAGCCCTGCTATTCAGAATCTTATTTTGCATTTGTTTAAACATGCGGTTTCGGAGCGAAACGCAGGTTAAATTGGCGTTAAATAAATATTTATAACAAGGCCGTTGCAGTTTCGATATATTGCGGGATATAATTAGATTTGCGCTTTCTCAATAAAGATTGGTCGATTAACAAATGGGTTCAATAGCTATTACAAAAGATACCTACCTGATGTGGTATGAACAGATGCTGCTAATGCGGAAGTTCGAAGAAAAGACAGGACAATTATACGGACAACAGAAGATCAGGGGCTTTTGCCACCTGTACATAGGCCAGGAAGCTGTTTTGGCCGGCGCCATGTCTGTATTGAAAAAAGGTGACAGTATGATCACCGCTTACCGCGATCACGCGCATGCCATTGCAATGGGTACCGCCCCAAGGGCCGTAATGGCCGAAATGTATGGCAAAGCCACCGGTTGCTCTAAAGGCAAAGGCGGATCGATGCACATGTTTGATAAAGAAAACCATTTTTACGGTGGCCACGGTATTGTAGGCGGACAAGTTCCCCTGGGTGCCGGTATCGCTTTTGCCGAAAAATATAAAGGTACCGACTTTTTGAGCGTTGCTTATATGGGCGACGGTGCAGTACGCCAGGGCGCGCTGACCGAAACCTTTAACATGGCCGCTCTATGGAAACTGCCTTGCATATTTATTTGCGAAAATAATGGTTACGCCATGGGTACATCTGTTGAGCGTACCACCGTGCAAACCGATATTTATAAATTAGGCCTGCCTTACGGTATCCCATCATCGGCTGTTGACGGTATGGACCCTGTTGCGGTACACAACGCCATGGACGAAGCTGCCCAGCGCGCACGTGCCGGCGAAGGCCCAACCTTTTTAGAAATGCGTACTTACCGCTACAAGGGCCACTCGATGTCCGACCCGCAGAAGTACCGTACTAAAGAAGAGCTGGAAAGCTATAAAGCAAAAGACCCTATCGAATCGGTAAAACAAACCATTGAAAAAGAAGGTTATGCAGATGAGAAATGGTTTGAAGATATGGATGCAAAAATAAAAGGCATTGTTGACGAAGCAGTACAGTTTTCTGAAGAATCGCCATGGCCTGAAGCATCCGAACTGTATACCGATGTGTATGTACAACAGGATTACCCATACATTCGCGACTAACCATTTATCTTATCTATCAATATAAACACCAACTATTCATCAAAAATATATGGCTGAAGTAGTTAAAATGCCTAAAATGAGCGACACCATGACCGAAGGTGTGATTGCTAAATGGCATAAAAAAGTAGGCGACAAAGTAAAATCGGGCGATGTATTGGCCGAGATTGAAACTGACAAAGCCACTATGGATTTTGAATCGTACCAGGATGGTACCCTGCTTTATGTAGGCGTACAGGAAGGTTCATCTGTGCCGGTTGATGCTGTTATAGCGATACTGGGTAAAGATGGCGAAGATTACAAAGCCCTTTTAGAAAGCGCAAGCGCCCCGGCTGCTGCCCCTGCCGAAGAAAAGAAAGAGGCTGCACCAGCCGCGCAGGCAGCTGCCGCACCTGCTGCAACCCCAGCCCCCGAAGCTAAACCAAAAGTTGACCTTTCGAGCATCCCGGCCGCTGTTATCCGTATGCCTTTACTGAGCGATACCATGACTGAAGGCACCATTGAAAAGTGGAACTTTAAGGTAGGTGATAAAGTAAAAGCGGACGATTCTTTAGCCGATGTGGCTACCGATAAAGCTACCATGGAAGTGGTAGGGTACGAAGCCGGTACACTATTATACATAGGTGTTAAAGAAGGTGAAGCCGCCCAGGTAAATTCTATTATTGCGATAGTTGGTAAAGAGGGTACTGATATCACTCCTTTATTACAAGATACCGGCGACGCGCCGGCTGCTGAAGCCGCACCTGCTGCCGAAGCTAAAACCGAAGCTGCACCAACTGCAACTGCCGAAGCTGCTCCTGCTGCTGCCTCATCAGCTGATGACAGCCGCGTAAAAGCATCGCCGTTAGCCCGTAAAATAGCTAAGGAAAAAGGCATTAACCTGAACGATGTTAAAGGTACTGCCGATGGTGGCCGTATTGTTAAAAAAGATATTGAAGGCTTTACACCTTCAACCCAGCAGGTACAGGAAGCTAAGGCTGCCGAAGCACCTGCTGCAGGCGCACCGGCAAAACCTGCCGTTACTTTGCCAACTTATACCGGCGAAGAGAAATTCAGCGAGCGCCCGGTTACACAAATGCGTAAAGCGATCAGTCGCCGTTTGTCCGAAAGTTTATTCACTGCCCCGCATTTCTACGTAACCATGTCTATCGATATGGATTCGGCCATGGCGGCACGCGTTAAAATGAATGAGTACGCGCCGGTTAAAATTTCGTTTAACGATTTAGTGGTTAAAGCCTGCGCGGTTGCTTTAAAAGCGCACCCGGCCATTAACTCATCTTTCCTGGGCGATAAGATCCGCACCAACGAGCATGTGCACATTGGCGTAGCCGTAGCGGTTGACGAAGGTTTGCTGGTACCGGTTATTAAATTTGCCGATGGCAAATCGTTAAGCCATATCTCGTTAGAGGTGAAAGACTTTGCCGGCAAAGCAAAATCTAAAAAATTACAACCTGCCGAAATGGAAGGCTCAACTTTCACCATATCAAACTTAGGGATGTTTGGTGTTGACGAGTTTACCGCTATTATTAATACACCAAACGCCTGTATCCTTGCGGTAAGCGGCATACAAGCGGTACCGGTTGTTAAAAATGGCGCGGTTGTTCCGGGTAACATCATGAAGGTAACCCTAAGCGCCGACCACCGTGTGGTTGACGGCGCCCTGGCCGCTGCCTTCCTGCAAACACTGAAAGCGTTGCTGGAAGAACCGGTTAGATTACTTGTATAAGTACTAAGTCTTGAGTCGAAAGTCTTAAGTCTACATAAAAAGTAAAGGCCCTGATTTTATCGGGGCCTTTTGCTTTTATATTAGTTTAATAGCTGGTAGCCTTGCTTATCCAGGTTCCGGGTAGGGGTTTGATGATGAAATGCGGTACCTGGTCGCCGTAATCGTCAATATCAGGAGTGGATGCCATGTCTTTAATTATCGGTAGTTGCGCTATTTCTTCGGCAATAATATCCCTGCAATTCAGCACAATTTTTGTGATCTTTGGTATAGTAAGGGTGTGTTTTGTTGATTTTGATGTGTCGCTATCAGAGTCACCATCGTGGAGTTGCATTTTAATTACAGGTTTGCCTTTATAGGTAAGGTTCCCCGCAGCATCCACATCTATGCCCTCCATTTGTTTAAGAAGGTCATCTAAAGTCCGTGTCTTACTATTGGACTGTTTTAGGCCTAATAGGTTATTAACCACGTATATCGCATCTTTTTTTACAGTGATGTTAAGGAGTTTATCCAAATCATTTTGCATAAAACCGCAAAGTAATAAACCATTGTACCCATCACTTATCTCTATAGTTTCTACCATATCGACAGGTAATGTTTTTATCACCTTATCAATATCCAGGTCGCTGTAGCTTTCTCCGTTTATGGCAATTCTTTTAACAGGTCGGCCTTTATAACTAAGCAAATTGTTGCTGCCAAAATTAAAATCATTTAATCCCTTTAATAGCTTATATACAGTGCTATTTTTAGCCAATTTAAATTTGTCAGCCAGGTATATTGTAGTATCCCCTTTATAAATGATTGGATCTTTGTTTATAGCGATAGACCTTTGCGCGAACACGGATCCAGCAAATACGATGGTCATTAAAAGTAAAATGCTTTTTTTCATTGCCTGCTTTTTATGGAATTACCTGAAGCGCTTTTGGGGTGGGATTATTAACGACTGCTTTATCCCTTTTTAAATAAACATCCCGTACCGGGTAGGGTGTAGGGATCAGGAAATGCGGTATCTGATCGCCGTATTGGTCAACTTCGTTCATTTGATCGCTTATGGCCAGCATATTGCGAACTGCGCGGTTCACCTGACGGTCTAAAGGGTTACGTTCGTTAATATAGTTGATATCGCCGTATAAGGCCGGGTCATCATATCTTCCGCGTTGGCCATTAATTGGCCTTGATGGGCGGTTGGATAAGTAATAGTTAATATCGGCTATGGCATCGGTACGGATGGTGATGTTCAGATGTTTGTCAGGGAGGGTTTTGTAGTGAATAATCGGCCGATCTCCATAATCATCAATCATTTCAATATTATCCACTGCACCAATCGGTAATCTCTGAATAATCTTTAGCGCTGTTAAACCCGCATAAGTTTCCCCATTGATGGTGACTTTCTTTACAATTTCACCATCGTGTTTAACCGAACCATCTGTGCTAATTTCAAAAGCCGGCATCGTTCGCAGTAATTGTTCTACCCGACCATAATTAACCTTTTTGTGGTCGATACGATAAACAATGGTATCTTGTTTTAAGGTGATGGATACCGGGGCCCTCCGTGCAGTCTGAGGACTGCTTTGTCCGAATACACTGCCTGCGGACAGGGTAATGGTGAGGAGCAGTAAGGCTTTTTTCATGGCATTGGTTTTTAACATACCTGCATAAATAAAGAATGGGGTAGGAAAAGGTTTTAATCCCTGATATAAATATAGTTATAAATAAATATCAAAATAAAAATAGCGATGAACAAGGCTTAAAGCAGGATGTGCGGCTTGGAATTATCGACATGGTGCGCCAAAAGGGCCTGTGCGATTCCCTCCCACGGGGAGGGTGTAGGGAGGGGTTTAGCCACGATGCAATTACCTAAACCCCTCCCTGCCACCACAAAGCCTTTCGCACCCCTCCCCGTGGGAGGGAACTGTTCAATATCTCCGCCCAGTCAAGCGTCCGCGCTTGACTGCAATTCTAATTAAGCGTCCACGCTTAATTTGTTTCGCAAGCGTGGACGCTTGCCCGGGATAAGTTTCAAGCGTGGACGCTTGAAACGGCTTAGAAATGACATTTTGGTATACATAACACACCATATAAATCCCAATAAAATTCCTAAATTGCTACCTGTTTCATCGTAACATATCATCAAACAACCCTTTATAAATGGACGACGTTTCTGCTAAACAACGCCTGCTTTCGCTCGATGTAATGCGCGGGGCTACCGTAGCCGCCATGACTTTGGTTAACAACCCCGGCGATTGGGGCCATATTTATGCCCCGTTAGAACATTCGGAATGGAACGGCTGTACCCCAACCGATCTGATCTTCCCGTTCTTTCTGTTTATGGTAGGCGTATCCATTGTGTTTGCCATGGAAACCAAAAAGGCCGATCCGCGTAATCACGGTAAAATGATCCTGATTGCCTTGAAACGTATGGCTTTGCTGATTTTGATCAGTTGGGGCATCCAGTTGTTTTATCATTACGATAGGGGTTTTGCCAACCTGCGCTTCCCGGGCGTACTGCCGCGCATTGGCCTGGTGTTTTTTATATGCAGTGTGCTATACATTAAATGCTCGCAAAAAACCCGCGACTGGCTGCTGGTGTTTTCGCTGGTTGGCTATTATGTTATCATGTGTTTTATCCCTGTTCCGGATGGCAACGCGGCCAACCTGAACCCCGAAACCAATATGGGCGCCTGGCTGGACAGGCTGGTATTTGGCAGTAACCACCTATGGCGCGAATCAAAAACCTGGGACCCCGAGGGGATACTGGGTACCCTGCCTGCCATTGGTACAGGTCTGTTCGGCATCCGGGTGGGTACCTGGCTAAAACGCCCCGATCGCGAAAGCAGCGTAAAGGTAACCTGGTTGTTTGTTTACGGCATAGCGGCGGTAGTGGTAGCACTGATATGGGATTTGTTTTTCCCCATTAACAAGGCTTTATGGACCAGCAGCTTTGTGCTATATACCGGCGGACTGGCCACCATTGCCCTGGCCTTTACCTATTGGCTGGTTGATATACAGGGCCACAAAAAAGGCATGTGGATATTTGTAGTATTTGGCATGAATGCCATTACCGGCTACGTGCTGAGCGGGATATTGCAGGGCATTATTAATTTTGTACATATTGGCGGCACACCGGCTGCAACGTGGTTATATGCGCATGGCATTAAGCCTTACTTCGCGCCGTTTAACGCATCGCTGGTGCGGGCTGTTATTTATGTGTTTTTAACCTGGCTGCCTATGTACTGGCTGTATAAAAAGAAAATCTATATTAAAGTATAATGCTACTCTTATGAAAATCAAACTAACCATTACCATAATCTTATTTTCATGCTTTTTCATTAAGTCCTATGGGCAGTTAGGTGATCCACCATCAGTTGCGCAGACGACAACCCCTGAAAGTTTAAAAGCGGCTGAACGGATGTTGGCAGCTCAGCATATGGACATGCAAATTGTTTCCATTTTTAACCAGGTTTTTAATATGGCCAGGGCGAGTGTACCTGCTGATAAAAAAGATAAATATATTAATGTTGCTAAAACGTTTATTGAAAAATATGCTAAATGGGATGCCTTTAAGGGCAAGATAATCCAAATGTATGCCGAGAATTATACAATTGACGAATTGGAACAAATGACTGTTTTTTACAAAACCCCATTAGGGCAAAAAATGGCTAATAATCAAATTGAAATGGGGCAACAGATCGTAATTTTAGTCAGCCAAACTATTGGTGAACATAAACAAGAGCTTGCTGAGGCATTTAAACAATAAACTTATGAAAATCAAATCAACCATCATCCTGCTTGCAGGGATCCTAACCTTTTGCCTTACGGATATTAAGGCGCAAACGGGTACGCCACCATCGGCCGGCGCTTTAAAAGCTGCTGAAGAAATGCTGATCGCATCGGGTACCAGTACGCTATTCGATAAAAATATCAGTACCATTATTAACCAATACAGTGCGCAGATGCCGGCGGATAAACGCGAGAAATTTGTAACGGTGATGACCACGTTTTTAAATAAATACTGTAGCTGGAATGTTTTAAAGCAGGACCTGTTTGTAATGTATGCCCGTGAGTTTACCGAAGCCGAGTTAAAGCAGCTGACGGTATTCTATAAAACCCCGCTCGGTATCAAACTAAACGAAAAGCAACCTATACTAATGCAAACCGGTATGAACATTGGCCAGCAAGCGGTGATGGCCCATCAGGATGAATTACAGCAAATGATAGCGGATGTGATGAAGTAACATAAAATGTATTCTCCGCGATAGCGATTGTAATGGAAAGCCCACAGCCGGCAGGGTACTGAGGGGCCTGGCGAGGACTTGGAATGTAAAGCGCGGGCCGGAGGCATTGCCAGCAAAATAATAATCTACCTCCTGTCGTTGTAACTAACACGTCAGTTTTGCATCTTAGTGATAAATCTCTTTAACTAAACATATGAATTTAAACAGAAAAGTTTCTGTAGCCGCGTTAACCCTGTTAATAGCGGCAAGCGGCGTTTTTGCCCAGGTTAAACGCAAGCCAACCCCGGCTCCCGACAGGCCGCTGAACCCGGTCCACCAGTTGCGCGGCGATCTGCTGCCGGTTGATCCGAACGTGATTATTGGCAAGCTGCCTAACGGCTTAACCTATTATATCCGTAAAAACGTTGAGCCAAAAAACCGGGCCGAACTTTACCTGGTTAACAAAGCCGGATCGATACTGGAAACCGATGCCCAGCAGGGACTGGCACACTTTACCGAGCACATGGCTTTTAACGGCACTAAGGATTTCCCAAAGAACGAGCTGGTAAACTATCTGCAAAAATCGGGCGTAAAATTTGGCGCCGATTTAAATGCCTATACCTCATTTGATGAAACCGTTTACCAGTTGCCTTTACCTACCGATAGCGTTAAGCTGTTTGAAAAAGGCTTCACTATCCTGTCTAACTGGGCCAGCCAGCTTACTTTCGATACTAAAGAAATTGACAGCGAACGCGGTGTAATACTGGAAGAAGAGCGCCTGCGTGGTAAAAACGCGTCGCAACGGATGCAGCAGCAAACTATCCCGGTGCTGTTAAATAATTCAAGATACGCTTCGCGTTTGCCTATCGGCAAAGAAGAGATCTTAAAGAACTTTAAGCCCGAAACCATCAAAAGCTTTTTCCACGATTGGTATCGCCCGGATTTGCAGGCGGTTATTGCCGTAGGCGATTTTGACCCGAAACGTGTGGAACAACTGATCAAAGAAAACTTTTCGGGCCTAAAAAATCCGGTTAACGAAAAGCCGCGTACCAAATACACCGTTCCGCCTACACCAGGCACGGCTGTAAAAATTGTTACCGATAAGGAATTCCCTTACACCCTGGCGCAGATTGTAGTAAAGCACCCGCAAACTACTGTTCGTACCGAAACAGATTACCTGCAAAGCGTACGTGTTAATTTGTTTAACCAAATGATGAGCGCCCGTTTAAGCGAATTGCTGCAAAAGCCAAACCCGCCGTTCCTGTTTGCGCAGGCCAGCTATGCAGGCTTTTTAGGCAACCTGGACGCCTTTACTACCGTAGCGGTAGCCAAGTCGACAGATCAGCTGCAGGGCGCCATTAAAGCCACGCTGGACGAGGTTGAGCGTGCCCGCAAATTCGGTTTCACCCAAACCGAACTGGATCGCGCCAAGCAAAACAGCTTAACGCAGTACGAAAACGTTTATAAAGAACGAGACAAAACCAAATCGGCCGCTTATGTGCAGGAATACCAGCAAAACTTTTTGCAGGACGAAGCCATCCCCGGTATCGAGTTTGAATATAATTTTTACAAGAACAACATCGGTAATATTACACTTGCCGAAATAAACGCCCTTGCCGGTAAGTTTATCAGCAACCAAAACCGCGTTGTAATTGTAGAAGCGCCAGATAAGGAAAAAGCCAAATTGCCTAACGAGCAAACCCTGTTAAGCTGGATAAACGCCACTGGTAAGGATATTACGGCCTATGTAGATAATGTAAGCAATAAACCATTGCTGGATAAAGAACCGGCTGGCAGCAAAATAACTGCCGAAACAAAGGATGCAGCCATTGGTACCACTACCCTTACTTTAGCCAACGGCGTTAAGGTAATATTAAAACCAACCGATTTTAAAAACGACCAGATCCTCATCAACGCGTTTAGCTTTGGCGGCACATCACTGGCCAGCGATGCTGATTATGTATCGGCTAACTTATCAGCCGGCATTATTGGCAGCAGCGGCCTTGCCGATATGACCGAGATACAATTAGGTAAAATGATGAGCGGTAAAAATGTATCCGTATCGCCATACATCAGCGAAACCACGCAGGGAATTTCGGCCAGCAGCTCGCCAAAGGATTTTGAGACGGCTTTGCAATTGGTTTACCTGTATTTTACCCAGCCGCGTAAGGATAACGACATCTGGCAATCTAACATCGCCCAAACAAAGGCCCTGCTGCCTAACCGCAGCCTGGACCCTGCCAGTGTTTTTCAGGATACGGTATCGGCTGTGTTGGGTAACCACCATTACCGCCGCATGCCGCTTACCTTAGAGAAGCTGAACACCGCCAGCCTGGATAAGGCCTACGAGTTTTACAAAGCCCGTTTTGCCGACGCCAGCGGTTTTACCTTTACCCTGGTAGGTAGCTTTGATATCGAGAAAATAAAACCATTGTTAGAGAAATACCTGGGTGGTTTACCTGCTGCAGGCCATAAAGAGAACTTTAAAAACCTGGGCATCCATGCCCCGGCCGGTCAGCTGACTAAAACTGTTTACAAAGGCATTGGCGATAAAAGCAGTGTGCAAATTGTATTCAGCGGCGATTTTGATTATACCGAGGATAACAAATTACAAATGGACGCACTGGAAGAAGTGCTGAACATTAAACTGCTGGAGCGCCTGCGCGAAAAAGAAGGTGGTGTATACTCGCCCGGCGTAAGGGCAGGGTTTTCTAAAATACCGGCCAGTCGTTACAGCATTACCGTTTATTTTACCTGCGCCCCGGGCAATGTAGATAAACTGATCAACGCTACGATGGAAGAGATAGCCAAGATTAAACAAAACGGTGCCGAATTAACCGACATTAAAAAGTATCAGGCCGAAGAAAAACGATCGACCGAAGTGCAAATGCGCGAGAATGGTTATTGGGCCGGTGTGCTGATCCGCTCGGCACAAAACGGTGAAAACCCCGACCTGGTGCTGCAACATACTGCCGATCTGGATAAGATTACCGTGCAAACCACCAAAGATGCCGCTAACAAATATTTAAGCGGTGCAAACCTGATTAAACTGATATCGTACCCGGAGAAAAAGTAGTTTCCTCCCGAAAAAGTTTAATTAAAAAAAACGCCACCGGTATTTATCGGTGGCGTTTTTTTGTTGTATCTGTCATCCGGCAGAAAATTTCTTGGGACAAGGTTTAGTGTATTCAAATAACCTAAAAACCTGCCGGAAATACACCCGTGTTTTCACCTATATGGCACCGTGTTTTCACGGTATTTGTATATAAAAACTAAAAATATTTTTATACAGCTTTTCTACAGAATTTATCCTGAATTTTAAAACAAAAACATTCTGATGAAAAAGATGATTAAAGGGCTTTTAGCAGTTGTGATAGTAAGCGCCACCCCTGTGCTGTTACATGCACAAACCTATGTATTGGATAAAAAAATAGCGCTTACAGGCGATGGGGGATACGATTATGTATCGATAGATAAGGTAAACAATCGCCTGTATGTATCGCACGGCACTATGGTTAACGTAGTTGACCTGGCTACCGAAAAACAAGTAGGCGTAATTGAAGGTATGAAGGGCGTGCATGGTATTGCCATTGTAAATAAATGGGATAAGGGCTTTATTAGCGATGGTAAGGCCAATGCCATGGTGGCTTTTGACCTGAAAACGTTGAAGATATTGGCTACGATTCCGCTGCAAGCCAAAGGGCCTGACGCGATTATTTATGATCCCTTTTCCGATCGGGTATTCAGCTTTAACGGCGAGAGCAATAACTCATCGGTAGTTGACCCCAAAACCATGAAGCAAATAGGCACTGTTGATTTAGGCGGTGCGCCCGAATTTGCCGTACCCGATGGTAAAGGCAAAATGTATAACAACCTGGAAGATAAAAGCAGCATGAACATCATCGATACCAAAATGATGAAGGTGATCAAAAACTTTACGTTAGCCCCTTGTGGCGGCCCGACCGGTGTTGCGCTCGATTTAAAGAACAACCGCGCTTTTAGCGTTTGCCGCGAAAATAAGGGCATGAGTGTTGTGGATATTACCAGCGGTAAGGTAGTAACCACTGTAGCCATTGGTGCCGGTGTTGACGCGGTTGCCTACGATGCTGAAACCAAACTCATCTTCTGCTCAAACGGCGATGGTACCACTACCATTATCAAACAAAAATCAGCTGATGAATATGCCGTGGTGCAAACGCTGGATACCCAGGTGCGCGCTAAAACATTAGCGTTAGATGCCAAAACCCACAAAATATACCTGAGTGTTGCTGATATGGAAAAAGGTACCCGTAAAGCAATTCCGGGTACCTTTTCGGTACTGGTGTATAAGATACAGTAATAGCCCCTTCTAAACCCTGCCCGAAAAAGAGGGTGTGCTTAATAACTTAATATAATGATAGTACAGCGATAGGTCAAAAGCCTGTCGCTTTTTATTTAAAAATTCAGGAAGTGAATATAGGATTTTGCCGGTTGTCCCAAAACCATGTACCCGGTATTACATCCTTTTTGTAAGGAATTTGTCTGGCCACCGACTAAGGCGATAGCTAATTGTTACTTTTATATATTACCTTAACAAATGAACGATCAGTCTATCACCTTAAACCCGCATAAATGGGTAAAAACCTATGCCGATTACCTGTATGCTTTTGCCATTGTACGCGTTAACGACGAGGAATTAGCTAAGGACCTGGTGCAGGAAACCTTTTTGGCGGCACTGCAGCGTACTGCCGCTTTTGAAGGCAAAAGCTCCGAGCGTACCTGGCTGACAGCCATACTGAAAAACAAGATCATTGATGTTTATCGTAAAAAGTCATCGGGTTTAAAGCCGATGGAAATAACCGGCAGCGCACCGCAGGAAGATTTTTTTAATACAGATGACGGGCATTGGAAAAGGGAGCATTGGCCCCAGCCTTTTGGTGTAGAAGAGTATGACCCGCTGCACAATAAGGAGTTTAACCAGGTATTGCAACTGTGCATGCAAAAACTGCCTGCTCTATGGCTGTCCGTTTTTACCATGAAGCATATGGATGATGCTGCGTCAGAAAATATCTGTTCCGAACTAAAAATAAGCCCGAACAATTTTTGGGTGATCATTCACCGGGCTAAACTAAATCTTCGGGCTTGCCTTCAAAAAAACTGGATTTAAACATCACTGCCATGAACAAGTTTAAAAAGATACAATACAACTGCCACAAGGCCACCTTTTTAATAGAAAAGCGCAGTATGAAGAAGCTGACCCTGTTTGAACAACTGGAGCTGCGTATACATTTGGCTGGCTGTTCGGTATGCCGCACATATCAAAAGCAAAGTATCCTGATCGGGCAAATGGTGCGCCAAGTGCTGCATGGAGATGCGCACCAATACCGCCTGGATGAACAGGACAAAAAAGTGATGGAAAAGCGAATTGAGGATGCACTAAAAAAATAAGTTCTATATAGGAGAATTGATCACCCTATATAGAAATACTTCGTCCTGCTTATTGTAAGTTACAGAAAACGATCAGTTGGGCCAGATCGTCGGCTTTAGTGATATCCAGGTTTTTATCTTTGATAAAAGCCGTTACTGCCTGTTCCTTATCAGGAGGAAAAACTTTTAAAATACTCTTTAAATCAGAAACCTTGTTAAAGCTTTTGCCTTTTTGCAACCAAAATACGCTGCGGGGCTCTAATGTGTAGCCTTCGCCAAGCTTTTCATCATACTTGGATGATGAGGTAGCGGCGTTTTTAATTCCCTGTGATGCGGTGATGGTGTTATTGGCCTGATCTTCCAAATTAGGATTTCTGCCATGCAGCAGCATTTTATTAACGTGCTGAATATACAAGGCTATTTTGGTATTTGTAAGCTTTTGATAATAGACCGTGCCTACAGGTATGAATTTCTTATCCTGTAAAAATATGGTATCTGCATTTGATTGATCCAGTACCGTTTTTACGCCATCCTGCATAAAAAGCATTTCCTGCGTAAGCGTATTGTAGTTCATGGTGGCATCGGTTACGCCACCGCCTTTTTGCAGTACGCTTGCCTTTACAAACTGGGGGAAAACATATGGGGAAACACCGCCTGATGATTGCGCAAGCGCAGATGTTAATGCAGCAAAAAAGAATAAGAGGGTTAGGTTGATAGATTTCATTTTTAAAAATAAGAGATAATATAGTTAACGTATAATAATGATTTAGACTTTATCCGACGGCGATGGTTTACTTAACCAGGTACACATTATTTGCTTTATCTACATCGGGTGTATAGGTACTGCCCAATTTTAACTGTTTAACAGTTTTGGCAGCATCAAAACTTAAGATAATAGATCTGTTGCCTTTTTCCCAGCAGGAAATATCGCGGTGAATGGTTTTACTGCTGCCATCGGTGTACTCAACGGCCAGGTCAACAGGTACCGGTTTGGTGCCGATGGACCTAATCTGTACTTCGTACTTAACGCCTGTATTATTTACTTTGCCGATAGCCAGGTCGGGCACGCCGCCATCAAAAAACCAGCGCTTCCAAAACCAGTTCATATTGCGGCCGGCGCCGGCATTCATACCATTAAAAAAATCGAAAGGGCCGGGATGTTTGCCATGCCAGTTGGCTATATAATAATGCAGGGCTTTGGTAAACAGTTCATCGCCCAGCATATCTTTTACAAACAGGTAACCCATAGCCGGTTTAGGGTACGAATCTGTAAACCCCGATACACCGCTTAACTGGGTAGTTAAGGTAATCACCGGCTGGTCTTCTTCTGTACCGGCCGACATTTCTACACCCTGTATACCGTAAAGATCTACAATTTTAGGGTCTATCATGGGCGATAGCAGCCATTCGCCAATGGTAGCCCAGCCTTCGTCCATCCAGGCATATTTGGTTTCGTTTATGCCCATATAAAAAGGGAACATGGTATGGAATATCTCATGGTCGGTCAGTTCAATGGCATCGGCGCTGTTTTCTACCGGGTTATCATTCACCATCATGGGGTATTCCATTTGGTCAAGGCCGTCAAAAACGGTTTCGTGCGGATAGGGGAAAGGCCATTTCGGAAATTTATAGCTCATGGCTTCCACGGTTTTGCGGGCGTAGTTTACCACGGCAAAATAGTCTTTATGTTTAGGGTTAAACACCGCGTCCACACGGGTGCGGCGCCCGGTTTTAGGGTCTACAACCAGGCTGGCGGCTTTCCATATATAATGGTTGCTGGTAGCAAAAACAAAATCAGTTACGCTGTCGGCATCAAACTTCCAGGTGTGGATAGTGCCAGCGGTGGTAATGTTACCCGCCTTTACATCGGCTTCGGTAATAATATCTGTTACGCTGTCGCGCCTGACGGCCTCGTCCATCAGCGTTACAAACTTGCGGTTTAAAACATCACCGGGGTTTTGCAGGGTGCCCGTAGCCCAAACCACATAATCTGCCGGCAGGGTAATCTCGGCTTTAAAATGGCAGAAATCGTTATAAAACTCCTGCGAACCTAAGTAAGGATATTTATTCCAGCCAT
This sequence comes from Mucilaginibacter sp. GW821-FHT07H05, assembly GCF_059418485.1. NCBI lineage: Bacteria > Pseudomonadati > Bacteroidota > Sphingobacteriia > Sphingobacteriales > Sphingobacteriaceae > Mucilaginibacter > Mucilaginibacter sp. GW821-FHT07H05. Next base: position 75,707 of record NZ_JBWKPY010000008.1, on the reverse strand, counting down.
CAATATCATCATAAACGGCTATACGCGGGAAAAAGTAGGCAACAAAATACGAGCCTTCATCAACCTGTCCGGTACGTGTATGCGATGTTTTATTAAGCGGATAGCTATAGCTGATGCTGCAATGCGTTGTTTTACCCGGGAAAATAGAATCGGTACGGACGGGTAAATTAGTACCGGCAATACGCAGCTTTTTTACATCGATGGTTTTATTGTTGATTTGAAATTTACTGATCTCAACACCGTCGGTCTGATCATCGGGTGATATGTTATTATCATGCGGCACCCCTTTTTTATAAAGGTTTGGATAGAGCTTAAATATCAGCTGGTTAAGTGTATCGGGGCTGTTGTTCACATAATCAATATCAACAGTGCCTTTTATTAAACGTGTTTTAGGGTCGAAGTTAATTTTGATGCTATAAGTAGCCGTATTTTGCCAGTATTTGGGCCCGGGCTTGCCGTTATCGTTCCGTGTGCCCTTTTGGTAAGCCTTGCTAATGTTTACAGGTTTTGTTAAGCTGACTTGTGCAACCAGGGTTTGCGCGCCTGAAATTAACAGGGTTATGATCAACAGTTTTCGGAAGTATAATGCCATAAAATATCGTGTAGCTGATAAAAGTAATTAGTAAATAGGAATAATAGAATTATTTTTGCGTTTATTACCTGCACCGGAAGCCATATAATGCTGGTGTCCCGGCAAAATATAATGGAAATTAAAAGATACTATTACCCAATTATCATTTGTGCTGTTGCTTTGGCCGTATGGTCATGCAATAAAAGCGGGGATGATATCCCGGTAGTGAGCCCCACATCAAAATTAAATGTGATTAACGCGGTTACCGATATCAGGGCTATTGATTTTTATCTGAACGGCACCCGGCAAAATATTAATTCGGCCATTTATCTTTTTAATGCCTCGGGCTACCTGAGCGTGCTTACGGGCGAGCAGCAATACCAGTTTAAAAGCGATACCGACCGCACCGTGCTGGCCGATATTAAATTAAACCCGGCTAAAAAAGACTCCAGCTATACATTGGTTGTGGCCGGTCAGCAAGGTAAAAGTAACCTGGCCACCATATTTTTAAGCGATTACTTTGTAACTAATAGCACGACTACAAACGCCCAGGTGCGCTATGTACAGGCATCGCCAGGCACGCAATCGTACGATGTATTTGTGGGCGATACATTATCTTTTAAAAATAAGGCATTTAAGGCTTTTACAGGTTTCCAGGGCGTGGGCGCAGGTAAAAAAACGGTAAAAGTAATGGCAGCAGGAACTACTACGCCTATATTTACGGGCTCGGTAACCCTGCAAGCCGGCAGTTATTATACCCTGTTAACACAGGGTGCAATAAACGGATCGGGGAATAATGCTTTTGGTATAAGTGTAATTTTAAGCAGATGAGCAATAAGGGTATAAATAATCATACGGTAACCGCGCTGTTTTTGATGATAGCGGCGGTAATTATAACCCCTCTGTTTTCGTCATGCGGTAAGGAAAGCGCGGCATCTGCAACAGGTTTAAATACACAGCTCAATATTATCAATATAGGCCCGGACGTATATCCGGTAGACCTGTATATTAACCAGCGTATCCAGAACGCCAAATCGTATGTATATGCGGTACCTTCGGGATATATTTACCTGAGTTCGCTGGCTACGCCGTTACAGATCAGGGCTACACGCCAAACCGCGGCTGGCGAAAACATCATCATCCTGCAGAAAGATACGGCCTTAAGCGTTAATACCCGGTATTCGGTATTTATTACCGGCCTGTTATCTGATAATACGCGCAGCGCTATTTTTGTTGCCGATACCGATGCGGCGCCAACCCTGGGCAGGGGCAAAGTAAGGTTTATTAATGCCGCCGCCCGCAGTGTAAACGTAGATGTTTATGCTAACGGAACGGCTGCTTTTAAAAACCAGGGTTTTAAGGCCATTACCAAGTTTTTAGAACTGCCCGCCGGCATCTACGATCTGAAAGTATATGCAGCCAATACCACTACTGTATTATACGATCTGCCTAACACCACCATACAGGATGGCCGCTTGTATACCCTGTATACCCGTGGCGTAGTAGGCCGCACGGATAGCGCGTCTTTTGCTGCCGCTATGATAACGAACAGGTAGCCGCTAAAAGCTTTTTTCGATAGTTATCATTCAGTGTTGATATGGCTTTAGCTTTACGTTTTGGCCTTTTAGCTTTAACCTTAAAATGCCTTTCCGCTTTCGCCTTATTATTCTATTTTTGTTCCAAAACGCACCCCATTGGAGATCATTAAACACATCATCGATTTTATCCTGCACATTGATAAACACCTGGCAGAGATCATCAGTCAATATCATACCCTAACCTACCTCATCCTGTTCGTCATTATTTTTGCCGAGACTGGTTTTGTGGTTACCCCCTTCCTTCCCGGCGATTCGTTACTGTTTGCCGCGGGCGCCCTAATTGCCGCCGGCGATACCGGCCTGAATATATATTTGCTTGCGCTGATATTAATTATAGCCGCGTTTGTGGGTAATACCGTAAACTATATGCTGGGCAGTTACCTGGGCCCAAAGGTTTTTAAAGAGAACAATAAAGTATTAAAGCTGGATTATTACCTGCAAACCAAGGCTTTTTTTGATAAGCACGGTGGCAAGGCGGTTATCTTTAGCAGGTTTGTACCTATTATACGTACCATTGCGCCTTTTGTGGCGGGTGTAGGCCGTATGCCATTTTTGCGTTACAGTATTTATAATATTGTTGGCGGCGCTTTATGGATCATTATCTTCTTGTTTGCCGGTTACTGGCTGGGTACTATTCCTTTCTTTAAGGAGCATTTCTCGCTGGTGGGTATTGCCATTATTTTGGTGTCGGTTATACCGGCCATTATTGCGGTAATTAAAAGCAAGGCTAAAAAACAAGTAGCTTAAGCAGGGAATAATTGCCGGGCTTTTTTACCCCGCAGGCCATACCAAATAGAATAAACAATTGCTATCAGGCAATAAGTAAAACCCGAAAGGCCCGAAAGCGGTGAAGGCAAAACCAGCGCTAAAGTGATGGCCAGCAAGCCTATCAACATGCTAAAAAGGTTAATATAGGTTTCCGTTTTAGTTTGAAACAGCTCCTGTGGGGTTAATTTAATTTGTTCGGCATGTTTAAGGGCATTCAGGTGCATTAAAAAGAACAAGCCGTATATAATGGTATAACCGGCGCCGTAGATCACCATCAGTGTGCTTGTTTGTCCGGGTTCTATCATACGATGCACTGCACCATTGTGCATATAGGTACCCGCTCCGAATAATAATACGGACAGGAACTTTAGTGGGTATGCATACATCAGCACCACAAACAGCAGCATGTCATTAAGCGTAGTGGTTAAACCGTCCTTCAACCCATACTTTCTGAAAAACAAGTTTTGGCTGTTCCATATTTGGAATATCAGCGCAAAGCAAACTGCAAAACTAACCGCGCCCTTCATGGTCTCATACAATTCATCAAACGATTTAGGCACCTCAAGCGATACGATGATGAGCGTAATAGCAAAGGCAAAAGCGGCATCGCTAAAAGTTTCCAGGCGCGATGGTTCATGACTGCGCCAGGCGATCTGATGTTTTTTGTGGGCAGGTTGTTTACGAACCATATTTATTGATTAGTTAAAACTACTAATTTTCCGTGTTTGTAAGTATGCATTTTGTTAAATCCGGGAGCGTTGCGCCAATGACGCCATTGTTGCAGGGTGATGTTGCAATTTTCAGAATCACATAATTGATCCCAATAAAAAATTTCAAATGTTTTTGGATTAACATAAAAGTTGTAATTGGTACGAAATATATCAAAATTGCTGATGCCAACTTTTACCCAGTAATATTTAGAAGCCGGGTTGGGTTCAGCTGCAATCATTAATGTGGGTTTATAAGATTTTGGTGTTTTTAATAAAAACGATTTTACCTCCCAAAGTGCATATACCTTATCCAGAACAATAGTTTCAAGTTTTTCTTTTTTTGTTTGATATGGTTTCGGATTGCCCTGTGCTATAATGCCTTTAGTAATAAATATCATCATTAAGGCAGTTGTAGCATATTTCATACGGTGATTACTGGTAGCTTAAAGCTAATACTTTTCCCGCTTTATACAAAGCCTCCTCCCGGGCCAGCTTTTGCTTTTGCGCGTTTGTTAGTGGCGCGGCAATGAGCTTGCCCAGATCTGGCTGCCCGGCATCTACCCAGGCCGAATACCAAAAGCTGCCCACTTCAATGATTGCCGAACGCATCCTGCGCTTTACCATGCCGTTCAGCATTTTATGATAAGCCATGCTATAGGCTACCGAGTAATCTTTCACTTTCCGTTTACCACGCAGCGTCATCTCGTACTTTTTAGCCGGCGGGAAGCTGGCGTTCAGTTTACGCTCGAATACAATCACCGAATCCACGCATTTGTAGGAGGCATTGCATATTTTAAAAGCTTCTATAAGCGGGTTATCAATATACCGGGCTTTACCCATATACAGGTTGTAATTATTGCTGAACAATTCGGGCAGCCGGCTTTCCCACAGCGCGTGGATGCCCTCCTGATGAGTGAGCTGCCCATCATAATTAATAGTGAGATGTAGCGGCACGTGCGCGTCGGCAATGTAATGGCCAATGTTGGCCGATGTTTTAAGGATGGCGGTGGTATCATGCGCCTTAAAGGCCTTTACCAGCCAATAGTAATGGTACTGGATAACCCAGGGCACGGTGCCGTATTTATTCAGCGTATCGGCCGAGTATTTCTTCACGGCATCGTACCAGTTTTTTGGGATGCGGGCAAAAGGCTGTTTGCCGTACTGGTCGGCATCCAGAAAATGGCGGGGGGCTTCCAGCGAGTCAACATAACGGCGTTTATCCGGATCGACGGCGTGTTCGGTCAGGTAATCTATATTGGCCTGGTAAAAATTAGCCATCCCTTTAGGCAGGGTAAACACGGCCAGCCGGTTAATACGATGATGCGCGAAAAACCCCCACGAAGAGCAGGTGAATAATAGCAATAAGCCTGCAAAAGTTCTAAAAATTAATTTCATTTTGGGGTGACTGGCGCGGGCCTAAAATAATTGTTTTTTAAGTATTTACGGTGATTAAAAACAAGGCAAATCAATTGCGAAAATCATAAAAATGAAATTTTTGTAAACTAAAGATTAAAAAATATTGTTTACGTAAATATTTTGTTTGCCGGAATTAACCGGCAGGCCTATTGTTTCACTTAATCCGTTTCCATGAAAAACATTTTAAAAACAACTTCTGTAAAAAATTCGCTGTTCCTGTTAATTTTAATAAGCTCTATTTTGGTTACATCCTGCAGCAAGCACGATGACTACGATTTTACAGCAACCGTTACCGCTAAAGTACAACTGGTTAATACCAGTACCGATGCCGGCCCCTCTAAACTATACATATCCGACGTATTGCGTACCACCAGCGCGGTAAGCTATGGCAACGCATCGGGTTATAATTTAACCTATACCGGCCAAACGGATGCGTCTGTTCAATCATCGGCCGGCACTGTTTTGGCCACCACCAATACATCGCTTGATGCTAATGGTACTTATACCTTCTTTTTAACCGGCACAACAGGCAGTTATTCATTAATTGCATTAAGTGATAATACGCCAGTGGCATCTTCGGGGAAAGCTAAGGTAAGGTTTGTACAGGCTTCGCAAAGTCTTAGCTCGGCCAACTTATCAGGAAATGGCGTTGCGCTGTTTACGGCGCAGGGTTATAAAGGGGCAAGCAGTTACAGCGAGGTAACAGCGGGCACTTATGTGTTCACCGTTACCAACGCAACCAGTGGAAGCATACTGGCAACCAGCACTTCAATTGCTTTGCAAGCCGGCCAAAGCTATACGGTTTACACCAGTGGTATCAGCGGTACAACAGGTGCCACCGCCCTGGCTGTTAAGGTGATTGGCGCAGCTGATTAATGCAATAATCTAAAACCCAGTTTATTTAGCCTTAACTTTTTTTGATTTTGCATTTGTTAATTAAATAATATCGCCTTATATTTGCAGTCCGAAAAAATAAGAAAGAATATTAGCTAAAATGGCAAATCATAAATCATCATTAAAAAGGATCAGGTCAAACGCTGCGAAGCGCTTACGTAACAGGTATCAGGCTAAAACCACCAGGAACGCGATCAAAAGGTTAAGAGGTACTACTGATAAAGCTGAAGCAACACCGCTTTTATCAAAGGTTATTTCTATGATTGACCGTTTGGCTAAGAAGAATGTTATCCACAAAAACAAAGCTTCAAACAATAAATCAAAACTGACTAAGTTTGTAAACAACCTTAAATAAGGTTTTTTTCTACAATCATATTAAAAGGGGATTGTGCGTTTGCACGATCCCTTTTTTGTTTGAAAAATTTAACCACAAAGGGCGAAGGTTTTTGCACAAAGATCACAAAGGCATAGTGGTGATTTTTATCTTCTTTATAAATAATAAAATCTTTGTGCCCTTTGTGTTAATCAGTTTGCTGTTTCTTTGTGCCCTTTGTGGTTAAATCTGCACCCCCACTTTTTGTTTCCCGCAAAAATTGATACTTTAACATCGTGGAAGCATACGAAAACAACCTAAGCATCAAATCCTGGGCCGAGGAAGACCGTCCGCGCGAAAAGCTGAACGCCCAGGGCCGCCGCGCGCTAAGCGATGCCGAACTGATCGCCATCCTCATCGGTTCAGGCAGCCGTAACGAAAGCGCGGTTGAGCTGAGCAAACGCATTCTGCACCATTACGATAACGATCTGAACAAATTAGGTAAAGCCAGCATTGCCGAATTATCTAAATTTAAAGGCATCGGCGAAGCCAAAGCTATTTCCATCATCGCCGCGCTTGAACTGGGCCGCCGCCGTGGCGATACCGAAACCAAAACGCCTGAAACGATACAAGGGAGCAAAAGCGCGTATCAAATACTACGCAGGCATTTAGTTGACCTGCCGCACGAGGAATTTTGGCTGCTGTTGCTGAGCCGCTCCAGTAAACTCATCGCAAAAGAACTGATCAGTAAAGGCGGGTTATCCGGCACCATTGCCGACCCAAAGATCATTTTCCATATTGCCCTGCAGCATCAGGCCTCAAGCGTGATACTGGCGCATAACCATCCATCAAACAACCGTAAACCCAGTCAGCAGGATATCGACCTGACAAAAAAGCTGTATAACGCCGGGAAGATCCTGGACATAAATGTGGTAGATCATTTGATTATCACCGATGATGGGTATTTGAGCTTTGCGGATGAAGGGCTTTTGTAAATGTGCAAATGCGGGGATGTGCAAATATGCAAATTATGCAATGCCTCATTATCTTTATATTTAGATTAAGATTCTAATTAAAAGTATTATGGTCTTCCCGTTCGCTCAAACATATAAAGAAAAGCTAAATAGCCTTATTACTCCCCAAAATCAAGAAGCTATCCTGCAGTATATCCGTACAACCATCGAGAAGAAAAAAGCCGGTAACATCATTGTCGAAAGCAACACAGTTAGTTACAAAGGGTCTACTTCAAATTTAAGAGGCTCCCTGTTCAGGGGCTTAGATGGCGGCAAATTCAGTTTAATTGATAGCGATGGTGGATCGTATTTGGTTTATGAATTTAGAATGAGTCAATTCTTTCTTATAATGTTAATTGTATCTATTGCTATAGCTATTATATTTCAAACCTGGTGGGTTGCGCTCATCGTGTTTTTTGGATTAGGCGGACTAAATTGGATTTTGCATGTAGATCAGCATGAAAATTTAGCGATCGAAATTGCGCATGATATCAATCGCGATTTCTTTAGTAAAAAAGAAAATGTTGTGAAATAAGAAGCTATATACGGAGTCCCCCACTAAATAGTGAATTTAATATCAAATCACCTTTTACCTTTCGCCTTTAACCTTTCACCCTAAATTGTATCTTTGCAGTTAAATGAAAATATCATATAACTGGCTTAAAGAATTTATTGATACCGATAAAACCCCGGCCGAGATATCTACTATACTAACAGGCACCGGTTTAGAGGTGGAAAGCCTGGAGAAAGTGCAGGCCGTTCCCGGCGGACTGGAAGGCCTGGTAATTGGCTACGTGAAGGAATGTATCGATCATCCAAACTCCGGTCATTTGCATCTGACCAAGGTGGATGTTGGCGGTACCGAAGATCTGTCGATTGTTTGCGGCGCGCATAATGTGGCTGCCGGGCAAAAGGTGGTGGTGGCTACTGTAGGTACAACCGTGCACCCCATCAGCGGTGAACCGTTTAAGATCAACAAATCAAAAATACGTGGCGAGGTATCCGAAGGGATGATCTGCGCCGAGGACGAGATAGGTCTGGGTACCGACCACGACGGCATTATGGTATTGGATGCGGACACTCCCGTAGGTACCTTAGCCAAAGACTATTTTAAGCTGAACGACGATTACATGTACGAGATAGGCCTTACGCCTAACCGTGCCGATGCCGCATCGCATCTGGGCACCGCCCGTGATGTGGCCGCGTTCCTGAAGATCGCCATTAACAAACCGGATGTATCGGCCTTTAAGGTGGATAACCACAACCTGGACATAGCTGTAGTGGTAGAGAACACCGCTGCTGCTCCAAGATACTCGGGCCTGACCATGGCAGGGCTTGAGGTGAAAGAGTCGCCACAATGGCTTAAAGAGCGCCTGGCGGTGATAGGAGTGCGCAGCATTAATAACGTGGTTGACGTAACCAACTATGTGCTGCACGAATTGGGCCAGCCCCTGCATGCCTTTGATGCCGATGCTATTGCCGGTAATAAAGTAGTGGTGAAGAATTGCCCCGAGGGTACCTCATTCACCACACTGGATGAGATAGAGCGCAAACTGAGTGCCGATGATCTGATGATCTGTAATGCCGACGAGCCGATGTGTATTGCCGGCGTTTTCGGCGGGACAAAATCGGGCGTAAAGGCATCTACCACCAAAATATTTTTAGAGAGCGCCTATTTCAATTCGGTTGCGGTACGCAAAACCTCCAAACGGTTCGGGCTGAAAACCGATGCTTCGTTCAGGTTTGAGCGGGGTACCGATCCGGATATGACGGTGTTTGCTTTAAAGCGTGCCGCCCTGTTAATTCAGCAGGTAGCCGGCGGAACGGTATCGTCCGAAATTTTTGATAACTATCCTGCACCTGTCGCACCGTTTGATGTGGAGGTGACCTATTATAATATCCACCGTCTGATTGGAAAAGCTATTCCGCATGATGAGATCAGGAATATCATCACCGCGCTGGATATCCAGATCGTAAACGAAACCGAAGAAGGCCTGTCGCTGAAAGTGCCGCCCTACCGTGTGGATGTAACCCGCGATGTAGATGTGATTGAAGAGATCCTGCGCATTTACGGCTATAACAATATCGAAATCCCAACGCAGATTCGCGCGTCATTAAACAACGCTTCGCGCCCCGAAAAGGATACGGTACAAAATGCCATATCCGATTGGTTGTCGGCCAATGGTTTTAACGAGATCATGTGCAACTCGCTCACCAAATCATCGTACTATGATAATTTGGATAACGTAGTGAAAATACTGAACCCCTTAAGCAGCGACCTGGACGTAATGCGGGCAACCATGCTGTATTCGGGATTGGAAGCGATTGCTTATAACGCTAACCGCCGTAATGGTAATTTAAAGCTATACGAGTTTGGTAAAACCTATCATGTTGCCGAGGATAAGTACAAGGAAGACCAGCACTTCACGTTGTACCTAACCGGTAACAATTTGGGCGAGCAGTGGAACCACCAGGTAAAACCGGTATCATTCTACAACTTGAAAGCCGCTGTTGATGGTTTGCTGGAGCGATTGAGCATTAAGGATTTTACGGTAGATGAGCCTACCTGCGGTAAATTGGCCTACGGTCTGCAATATAACCGCGGCCCAAAACGCATTGTAAAATTTGGCGCGGTAAAAGGAGATGCTTTGAAAAAGGCAGGGGTAGACCAGGCAGTGTTTCATGCCGATTTTAATTTCGATCTGATATTGCAACTGGTGAAAAAGAATGTGGTGGTTAATCAGGAGATCCCGAAGTTTCCGTCCGTTCGGCGCGATTTGTCGATGCTGGTAGATAAAGCCGTTACCTTTAACCAACTGAAACAGATCTCGCAAAAAACCGAGCGTAAGTTGATCAAAGAAGTAAATGTTTTTGACGTGTATGAAGGCGACAAATTACCGGCCGGCAAAAAATCGTACGCCCTGAGCTTCATCATCCAGGACGACGAGAAAACCCTGACCGATAAAGCCATTGATAGTATTATGCAAAAATTAATTTATAACTTAGGGAAAGAAACCGGAGCGGAGATAAGGAAATAGTGATTAGTTAATTAGTGATTAGAGATTAGTCTTAGCAATGAGGTCATTTACAGATTTAGATGTTTGGAAGAAATCGCGTTTGTTACGGAATAGTATTTCTACACTAACAAAATCTTTCCCGCCTGAAGAACGATATAGATTGACAGACCAAATACTACGCTCATCAAGATCTATAGGAAATAATATTGCAGAGGGACACGGTAGATTTCATTACGCGGATGAGGCAAAGTTTTTTCTTAATGCAAGAGGCTCGGCAGCTGAAACCATAGATCACTTAATTATTGCTTTAGATGAACGCTATATAAATGATGAAGTTTTCCAAAAGTTTAAAGCAGATTGCGAAGAATGTTTAAAAATGATAAACGGGTATATTAGTTATTTACGAAATCAGGCAGTAGCCGCAAAGGCTAATTCGCCAGCTTCAAATTAACTAATCACTAATTAACTAATCACTAATCACTACCCATGACTACAGCAGAGCAACTCAACCAGGTTATCGATAAAACAGAGCGTTTGATACAGATCTGCAACGCTTTGCAGGAGGAGAGTGACTTGCTGAAACTGGAGAACCAGTCGCTGATGGCAGCCCTTAATGCCAGTAAGGATAAGAGTAAAGAGCTGGAAGAAAAGCTTCGTGTATTGAAGCTGGCTAAATCATTTTCAGAAACAAATGAAAAAAACCTTGACATAAAGCAAAAAATTAACGAATTTGTCCGGGAAATAGATAAGTGCATTGTGTTATTGAAAAAATAACGCATAAGTGAACAAGCTCAAATGGGAGAAATCTCTATAAAAATAAATATTGCTGACAGAGTTTACCCTTTAAAGGTGAACATGGAAGAGGAAGAAATAATACGCAGGGCAGCTAAATTAATAAACGACCGCATAAAAGAATACCAGGAAAATTACGCGGTAAGGGATAAACAGGATCTGCTATCGATGTGTGTGCTGCATTATGCAACATCAACCATCAAGGCCGAGAAACGTGTAACGGTTGAGGATTCGGCCGTAACCGAAAAAGTTTACCAGTTGGATAATTTGCTGACCGAGTTTTTCTCAAAGTAGTATAATCGTTCTTTAAAATAAGCTAAAAGCGTAAAGCTGAAAGCAAAAAGCCCTGAGAAAGCTTTCTGCTTTAGTCTTTCCGCTTTCAGCTGCCAAGAGCAATAAAGATTTAACCGCAGTTAAATTTTTAGGTTTCACTATTAAAAACTTAACGCTTCAATATCAGCGGACAAGAAAAAGGGTATACGTCATTTCCAAGGATCTGATGATAACCCGGGTCCAATAAATCTGAGAAAGAGGTTTTTCAATAATGATGCTTAAAATTTAGTTGCGGTTTTTTTATTTAACATAACCATACCATTATATATACCAAACCAATTTATGACTACTGTACTATATATTATAATTGGCCTGCTGGCAGGTATCCCTACGGGGATCGTCATCGGGCGCTTCCTGCTCAGGAAGTTATTTAAAGACCAGGAAGTATCGGCCCAGAATAAGGTAAAAAAGATCCTGAAAGAAGCCGAGAACGATGCCGAGATCCTAAAAAAGAACCGCCTGCTGGAAGCTAAAGAGAAATTCCTGCAAATGAAGGCCGACCACGAGCAGGAGATCAATGCTAAAAACAACAACATCAACCAGCGCGAGAATGCCATGAAGCAAAAGGAGCAATCCGTAAACCAGCGCATGGAAAACTTTAACCGCAAAGAAACCGAACTGGATAATGTGCGCAAAAATCTGGAAAAACAAACCGAAATAGCGTTAAAAAAGCAGGAAGAAGTTGACGCGCTTAAAAACCAGCATGTGCAGCAACTGGAAACCATCGCCGGCCTGTCGGCCGAAGAGGCTAAAAACCAATTGGTAGATAACCTGCGCGAAGAGGCCCGTACCAAAGCCATGATGCAGATCAAGGACATTGTAGACGAAGCCAAGCTAACGGCCACCAAGGAAGCTAAAAAGATCGTTATTCAAACCATCCAGCGTACCGCTACCGAAAGCGCTATTGAGAATACGGTATCGATCTTCAATATTGAGAACGACGAAATTAAAGGCCGTATCATCGGTCGCGAAGGCCGTAATATCCGCGCGCTGGAAGCGGCTACCGGTATCGAAATTATTGTGGATGATACCCCCGAGGCCATCATCCTTTCGGGATTTGACCCGGTTAGGCGCGAGATTGCCCGCCTGGCCATGCACCGTTTGGTAACCGACGGCCGCATCCACCCGGCACGTATCGAAGAGATTGTTGCCAAAACCAAAAAGCAGATTGAGGAAGAAATTGTTGAAATAGGCGAGCGTACCGTGATCGACTTAGGGATCCACGGCCTGCACCCCGAACTGATCAGGATGGTGGGGCGTATGCGTTACCGCTCATCATACGGGCAAAACCTGCTGCAGCACTCGCGCGAGGTAGCCAACTTCTGCGCCACCATGGCAGCCGAATTAGGTCTGAACGTGAAGATGGCCAAACGCGCCGGCTTACTGCATGATATTGGTAAAGTGCCTGATGATAACCCGGAATTGCCACACGCAATTTTAGGTATGCAATTAGCCGAAAAATATAAGGAACATCCCGAAGTTTGCAACGCTATTGGCGCCCACCACGACGAGATTGAGATGACCAGCATGATATCGCCCATCATCCAGGCTTGTGATGCTATTTCTGGCGCGCGCCCTGGTGCACGCCGCGAGGTGGTAGAGAGCTATATTAAGCGCTTGAAGGAACTGGAAGAACTGGCCATGAGCTACCCCGGTGTAGAGAAAACGTTTGCCATACAGGCCGGCCGCGAGCTGCGTGTAGTGGTAGAGAGCGAAAAGATCAGCGATGCCCAGTCGGAAGTACTGGCTGCCGATATATCTAACCGCATCCAAACCGAAATGACCTATCCGGGCCAGATCAAAGTTACCGTGATCAGGGAAACCCGCTCGGTAGCGTTTGCGAAGTAGACCCCTCCCATACCCTCCCCGAAGGGGAAGGCTTTAGAACCCCGATGTTGTAAAACATCGGGGTTTTTTATTGCAGTTTGTCATTGCGAGGAGCGGCCAGGCAATGTCCGGTGGGGCGACGCGGCAATCTCATAGGCGAATCCTCGTTGCTTGTCCTATGTGATTGCCACGCTATCGCTCGCAATGACAAGTTTGTTATATTTGCTAACTAATGAATAGCACCGTGAAAACATCCACCACCGCCCCCAATAAAAAACAAGTAGATATCCTTTTCGACAAATACGCCGAAAGCCATCAGAACCCGACCAATGAGTTGATCCACTGGATTTGCGTGCCGCTGATTGTGTTTAGTTTGGTGGGGTTGGTTTGGGCTATTCCATTCCCCTATATCAAGTTTTTGGGCAGCTATAATGGCATGTTCAACTGGGCGTCGTTCCTCATCGCTTTTTCTATTTACTATTATTATAAGCTGTCGCCTGTCCTGTCGTACTTTATGCTGATCATAGTGATGGGCTTTTGTTACCTCATCACTTTGCTGGCTCAGTGGCATACCGCCGGCGGACCGATGTTATGGCAATCCTGCCTGGTGATATTTGTGCTATCGTGGGTAGGCCAGTTCATCGGCCATAAAATAGAAGGGAAAAAGCCTTCATTTCTGGATGATATCAAGTTCCTGCTCATCGGCCCTATATGGCTGCTGCATTTTATATTGCTGCGGTTTAAGATAAAGTATTAGTGTAAAGCTATACCAGTATGATAAGTATAATTTAAAAATGCAGGTATTGACTTAGTTCTATGTCCCCAGCGGGGACTACATGTTTGTAGAAAAAGTTATAGCATTCCTAAATGCCCCGGCAGGGGTTACCCTTCTGACTATATAAGTAATTAGGATTGCAATTTCCCTCGTATTTTAAAACGAAACTCTCCGAAATCCTAAACAAATAAAAAATAAGCGATGGCAAGCACTTGAAAACTAAAGTGTAATTATTGTTAAATAATCATTTAATAAGATAATCCAGTGTTAACATTCGGTTAACATTATAGCTGAACTTTTGTGCAATAAAGAAAAACACAAATGAAGAAGCTATACTTTATCATCCTTTCTGTACTCATTACGGGCATGGCCAATGTGGCCAGCGCGCAGATCACTACCGGCATTATCAGCGGTAAAGTGACCGACACCAAAGGCATTACTTTGCCGGGCGTAACCATCAGCGTGGTTAATACCAGCACCGGCACCCGCTACGGCAACCAAACCAATAACGATGGCCGCTTTACTATTGCCAACGTTAACCCGGGCGGCCCTTATATTATTACTGCCAGCTTTATTGGTTATAAAAAACAGGAACTGACTGGCGTTACCGTAAACCTGGGTAACGTTACCTACAACTTCAGGATGGAAGATGAAACGACTAACTTAAAGGAAGTAGTGGTTAAATCAACCGCCGGTGGTACAAAAACAGGCGCCGGTACCCGTATCGGTCAAAACCTGATCAAAACCATGCCTACGCTTAGCCGTAGTTTGCAGGACCTGACCAGGCTTACCCCGCAAAGCAGCAATAACTCGTTCCAGGGGACTAACTACCGTTACAACAACGTAACGCTGGATGGCGCTATTAATAACGACGCGATAGGCTTTAGTCCATCATTAGGCGGGCAAAACAACGTATCGGGCCAGGTGGGCGCCAGCACACGTACCAGCCCCGTATCGCTTGATGCTATACAGGATATACAAGTTTATGTAGCTCCTTACGATATTAAAATCGGTAACGTATTAGGCGGTAGTATCAACGCGGTTACCCGCAGCGGTACCAACACGGTATCAGGCTCGGTTTACGGGTTTGGCCGCGGCGCTTTCCTGATCGGCCCCAACCGTATCCCGGCCAACGTGGGTGGCGATAATGCTAAGGAACCATCTGCTTTTCACGATTTTCAATTTGGCGGCCGTTTAGGTTTGCCTATTATTAAGGATAAATTATTCTTCTTTACTAACGAAGAGATTGCCCGCCGTAAAGATCCGGTGATCTTCCCGGCAGGCAGCGCGGGCGCTAACCCTATCCTTTCTGCACAAGATGCTGCAGATATTACCAAAGCATTTACCGCTTATACCGGTGGTTTAAGTCCGGGTACAGCAGGCGATGCCACTATCTTCTCTAACTCAAACAAATACTTTAACCGTTTAGACTGGAACATCAACGAAAAAAACCAGCTGACCTTGCGTAATAATACCATCAGTTCTACCGCTACCAACCTGGAGCGCGATCAGCAGAACTTCCGTTTCAGCGGTATCGATTATACATCGCATAATAACTCAACATCAACCGTTGCCGAGTTAAAATCAAGGTTCAGTAATTCGGCCAGTAACAGCTTTTTAATAGGCTATTCTAACGTGCACGATTACCGCGATCCTAACTCGAACCCGGCCCTGCCGCAAATTGAAATAACCGGCCGCACCCCGGGTACCACCATATTTTTAGGTACCGACCGCGAGACCGCTATATTTGATATGCACCAAAAAACTACCGAGATAACCGATAACTTTACCTTAAATACAGGTAAGCACACGTTTACTTTTGGTACCCATAACGAGCTTTATAATATCACTTATAATTTTGTGAACGCATGGAACGGCCGCGATGCATACAGCAGTATCGATGCTTTTACCGGTACTTATAACACCACTTCAACCCCGGTAACGTTTACACCATCGCGTGTAAGGGCCAACTTTAACTATACCAATAACACCCGCGATTATATTTTGGCTAACCCATCGGCAAAGTTTAAAGTTAATTTGCTAAGCGCTTATGCACAGGACGAATTGCAGGCGGCCGATAATTTTAAACTAACCTACGGTGTGCGTTTAGATTATGCCGGTGTACCTAACAAACAGCCATTAAGCACTAAAACAAGCGGAGCAGTTGTCGATCCGTACTACGGTTCAACCTTTACTTATACCCAGCCAAAGGATATCCAAAACCATTATTTAAATAATATCGAGATTAACCCAAGGGTATCTTTTAACTACGATTTTAACGGCGACCAAAGCGTGGTATTACGCGGTGGTAGCGGTACCTTTACCGGCCGCGTTCCATTTGCGTGGTTTGGTTACGCGTTTTATAATAATGGCGATACTTATGGCGCTTACGATAAAAACAACATTAACACTACTACAAACGCTATTACCCCTGGTACCAACCCAACACAAGCCCCTGTTAACGGTGGTTTAGGTTTTGTTAATCAGCAAAATAACCCAGTGCCAAATACCAGCGCAAGCGGCCCTACACAGGTTGATATGATTGATAACAACTTTAAAATGCCGCAGGTATGGCGCAGCAGTTTAGCGATAGACTGGAAAACCCAAAACCAATGGAGGTTTACTTTAGAAGGGATTTACACCAAGGTTATCCACGATTTAAAATTCCAGCAAACCAACACTACCGATAACGTTACCTATTATCCGTACGATACCCAGCGCCAGCAGCCCATATTTGTGAACACCAAGCCATCGGCCAATTTCACTAATGCTTACCTGCTATCAAACACCAGCGGCGGTCATCGTTACAGCATTACCGGCCAGATTGGTAAAACCCTGCCATTTGGTTTAAATGTTGATGCTGCTTATACCTATGGCGAATCTAAAGACGTAACCAACGGTATCCGCAACTCGATGGAATCAAACTGGCAGTTAAACCAGGCTTTAAACCCTAACACGCCAACGGTAGCGTATTCAAACTTTGATGTGCGCCACCGTATTATCACCAACCTGAACTATAAACTGTCTTACGGGCCGGGTAAAAAGTATTCATCTAACTTCGCTATCTTCTTTAGCGCTACTTCGGGTACGCCTTACAGCTTCGGCTTCCTGCCAAGCTCAATCGACGGAACCGGGCAACAGGTTAGTTTGGCCTATATACCGGCTGTTGGTGAAACCATTAAGTTCTTTAGCACAACGCCAAGCACCCCAACAGCGGCCGAACAGGCGCAGGCAAACGCTTTCGACCAGTACATCAATGCCGATCAGTACCTGAGCACCCGTCGCGGTAAATTTACCGAGCGTAACGGTGCCCGTACCCCATGGAATACCAACGCCGATTTCCGCTTTACGCAGGATATTAACGTGGGTACCGATAAGCACAAGCAAATGCTAACCTTTACGTTTGATATTATTAACCTGACTAACTTATTGAACAGGGCCTGGGGACATTATTACTATTCGCCAAACACCTTCAACTCAACATCAAGCATCGGTTTAACCAAAAACGTAACGCCATCGTTTGCTAACGCGGCAACAACGTATCCAACTTATAAATTTGTTAACCCGGGTGTACCTTACGCGGTAGATCAGTTTGCATCGCGTTACCAAATGCAGTTTGGTGTACGCTACAGCTTCTAATACACTGTAACCCGATAATAAAAAGCCCCGCAGCTATTTGCTGCGGGGCTTTTATGTAAAATCAAATTGCTTTAATAGCTTGTTATGCTGATTGCGTGCGCGGGTTTGCCCGCCATGGTTCGACAAGCTACCCCTGGCGCATTTTTTAGTTTTCCGACAGCAAAGGAGCTTCCGGGTGAAAGCGGGCAGAACAATGGTGGCCTGTGCGGTAGGAGGGCATCAGCGTTTTGCAGAAGGAGGGATAGGTGCGGGCGAAGCGGGGCAAATAAGCGTAGCCGTGGTTCTGCCCGGTTTGCAGCGCAAAAGCCATGTGCGGCAAAGGAAGCATTTTTGCTGTCTTGAATTTTGCTACTTTTTTTCAAGAAAAAGTAGTAGGCCCCTGCGGCTATAGCAGACTGGCAATCATAAAGCACACTTCCTTTTCTATGGGATTATTAATGATGTGTTTATTTTTCAAAGGAACAATCTACCGCTACTACATCCCGGTTATCCTACATGACAAAAAATTGATACACACGAAAAGGATTATCGTTCAGCTATTATCTGATCTGCAAAGTGAGAAAATGTCCTTGTTTTGTCCACGGTTAAATTATATTTAACTATTCCTAAAGTTATACATTTATAATTGATTAAGCCTATCGCATTATGTACCAATATATTACCGGCGGTTTCACCACCCGGAAATTACCTTCAATAGTTGAATTATTGCTTAATAATTACCGCCTGCTTTTAATCATACTGATCATCATATTACCCGCATTTAAACTGCAGGCGCAGGATTTTTTCCCCCAGCAACGTGATTACGGCGTAAGGGTAGGGGCCGATGTTGAAATACCCGGCAAAAACCTGGAGGGTTATCAACCGGCTTTATCTTACAATGCCGGCTTTATGCGTTTTTTTGATCAGATAACCGTAGGGGCAAACCTGTCGTACCGCGAGTTTACGCCTAAAATGCAGGTTGTGGTTGAGCAGATAGATGATGCCCATCAATCTACCAGTACGTATTCAAATTCCAGTACTTTTTTGTTTTACCTGGATGCAGTATACAATAAGCCGCTGACCGAACGCCTGAATTTTTATGGTGGATTGAACGCGGGCATAGGGTATAATACATCATCTATCCATTACCAGGATGATGAGAACGATTTGTACCTGGGTGGCGGGTGCAAGCAGATATATGTGGCGCCTAAAATTGGTTTAAGCCTTGCCATCAGTAGTTATGCCGAAATTAATGTTCGTGCGGCCTATAACCTGTTTATGCAGAGCGGTAACGTGACCAATAATATCTATGTAGATAAAACCGGGGTTGCGCCTACCCGTTTTTCGTCGGTTATGGCAGGCGTGGGGCTGGTGTTTAAGTTTTAAGAGTGAGAAGTCGGAAAGACCGAAAGTCGGGAAGTCCGAAAGATGGTTTTACAAAATAGGAAACCCAAAGTCGTGAAGATACCAATAGTTCTACTTACGGACTTTCGGTCTTCCTGACTTTCGGACTGCTTACAAATTCTTCCCCAGCTTCTCCAGCATTTCGCCGGGCACATTATGCAGGTCCAACACCAGGAAACCATCCAGGCAATCGGCAAATTTAGGGTCGATATTGAAGCAGATGATCTTGGCGTTAAGCGCGATGTACTGGCGCAGCAGCACCGGGATCTTCATGTTACGGGTTTCTACATCAGAGATAATGCTATCCAGCCCCTTCAGGGAATCGTCCGTGCCCGACATCAGCAGCTCGGTATCTATCTTAGAAAAATCCACCTTAAATTTCTTCCGCGGGCGCACGTATTGTGCCATCTCGTGGTCAAAGTGGTGCTTGGTGATATAATCAACGATCAGCGATTTAGAAAATTTGCTGAATGTATTGCTGATACTTACCGGGCCAATGAGGTAACGGTAACGCGGGTTATCTATCAGGTATTTCAGGATGCCTTTCCACAGCAGGAAGAGGGGCAAGGCCTTGCCCTGGTATTCGGACCGGATAAACGAGCGGCCTAATTCCATACTGCTTTTCAGTACCGGCGTAAACTGTCCTTTTATCTTAAAAACTTCGGCGGTGTAAAAGCCTTTTTTGCCGCGGCTGTAAAATATCTCGTCACCCAGGCCTATGCGGTAAGCGCCGACGATCAGTTTAGCTTCAGTATCCCAGATAAACAGGTGGTGATAGTAAATATCATACTCATCCAAATCAATACTTTTATTGGTGCCCTCGCCCACCTCGCGGAAGGTAACCTCGCGCAAGCGCCCTATCTCGCGGATGATGTTTGGGATAACCGATGTAGGGGTAACAAACACCTCATAGTTTTTTTCGGTCCACACCAGGTAGTTCTCGCGCAGCGGTTCTATCTCTTTTTCAAGGGTGTTGCGGTCGGCTTCAAAAGCCACCTCTTCGGGTTCCTTTTTTATTTTGAACAGGTTGCGGGGGTTAAACAGCTTTTTTTCCTCTTCCAGCCCGGTACCCAGGGCGTATGTTTTGGCCCTTAAATAGTTAAGCAGTTTGGTAGGGTTATTATTATCGGGTATATCCTTAATATGTATGGGTTTGCCAATACGCAGCTTAATAGTATGCCCTTGCTTATTAAATAATTCGGATGGTAGTTTGGCGGTGCGTAATGCCGGATGTATCAGGCTGAGCAGGTTAAACAGCAAACCGTTATTACCATGGAAATAGATGGGTACTACCGGCACCTTAGCTTTCGCGATGATCTTGCCCACCACCGGGTGCCATTTACGGTCGGTTACCTGCTGAGTTTCTATTTTATAGGTAGATACCTCACCGGCAGGGAAAATGCCGATGGGGGTACCATCCTTTAACAGCTCGAGCGTGTTTTTTAAGCCGCTGATGCTGGATGAATGATCGATGTTTTCGAACGGGTTTACGGCTATAAAGTAATCGCTCAGGTTAGGGATCTTTTTCAGCAGGAAGTTGGCCATCAGTTTGGCGTCGGGGCGCATCATGCATAATATTTTTAACAGCACCATGCCCTCGATACCGCCATAAGGATGATTGGCAATAGCAATAAAAGCTCCATCGGCCGGTATGTTTTTCAGTTCGCTCGCGTCAAAATCAACGGTAACGCCTACGCCTGCTAAAATAGCATCCACAAACTCGGGCCCCTGCTTGGGCTGGGCCTGGGCAAACAGGTCGTTCACCTGGTTAATTTTCATGATCTCCATCAGCAGGGCTGCCAGACCGGGCATTTTTAACTTGTCCAGTTTTGTGGCTTTGGCAAACTCTTCGGTAGTGATGATCTTCATTTAGTGGTGCGGTGATGTATTGAAATAATCAGTTAAATATCCTCAAAATTTATTTAATTTAACGGTTTATTGATTTATTGTAATGCCATCACCTGTTAAAAACTACTTATCCGTTACTAAAAAAGAGTGGAACGGGCTGGTTGTATTATTATTGCTAATTGCCATGGTTTTGGCCGCTCCTTATGTTTATGGCTTGTATCACAAAAATAAAACCATCAATCTAAAAGATTTTAACGCAGCGGCAGCCAGGCTAAAAAGCACAGGTTTAGCCGATAGCAGCGCAAGCAGGGTCGCGTTATTCGCATTCAACCCTAATCATTTACCTGCCGCGGAATGGCAAAAACTGGGGCTGGATGAACACCAGATCCAAACCATTAAAAACTACGAAGCTAAGGGCGGGCGCTTTTACAGTAAGGCCGATCTGCAAAAGATCTATGCCATTACGCCCGAAGATTATCAGCGCTTAACGCCTTACATTAACCTGCCGGAAAAATCAAATTCTACCGAAAAATCAGACGAGGTGGTGGAGATTAACGGCGCCGATTCGGCCAGACTTACGCAGATCCGTGGCATTGGCGGCGGTTTTGCCGTACGCATTATCCGCTATCGCGACAGGCTGGGCGGCTTTTATAAAAAAGAACAGTTGAAGGAAGTTTTTGGGGTAGATTCGCTGATGTACCTGGATATAGCGCCGTTTATTAAGGTAGATGCTAAAAAGATAGTGAAGTTGAACCTGAACAAGGCCACCATGAATAGCCTGAACGTTTTCCCATACCTCACTTACAAGCAAAAAAACGCTATAGTAGAATACCACACCCAGCACGGCGATTATACTACGCTGACCGATTTAAAGAACATTCCTATTATAGATGACGGAATTTTGCGTAAAATTGAACCATACATCAGTTTCAAATGATAGAACAGCAAATAAAAGAAGCCATACGGGATATCCCCGATTTCCCTAAACCGGGCATTGTTTTTAAGGATATTACCCCTATATTAAAAGATCCGGCGCTTTGCGAAAATATATTGGATGCCTTTGTAGACCAGCTAAAGGATACCCCGATTGATGTAGTGGCCGGGGTAGAAAGTCGCGGGTTTTTGTTTGGCCTGTCGTTGGCCTGTCGGTTGGGTGTGCCCTTTATCCCGGTGCGCAAAGCAGGCAAGCTGCCCTTTACCATTAAGCAAAAAGTATACGAACTGGAATATGGTACCGCTACCATTGAATTGCATACCGATGCCTTTGAACCTGGTCAGCGTGTACTGATCCACGACGATCTGCTGGCTACCGGTGGTACCGTTACCGCCGCCAGCGAGCTAATTGAGGAAATGGGCGGTATAGTAGCCGGTTTTAGTTTTGTTGTAGGGTTAGGCTTTTTAGGTGGCCGTGAGCGTATTGCGCCAATAAGCGATAAGATATTAGTGCTGGCGGATTATTAGCGCCTTCGGCGGAGATTAGTGATTAGTTAATTAGAGATTAGGGAAAAGCGAGGGATTGAGCGATTCCCTCCCATAGGGAGGGTGTAGGGAGGGGTTTATTCCGAATGTATGATGACTAAACCCCTCCCTGCCACAACACAAACCAGCGCACCCCTCCCCAGGGAGGGAACTTTTGACAAATTGAGATAAACGACATGTTTAACAAAAACAACATCCAAACCGGTATACTCATCGGGCTGATACTGCCTATACTATCGGTTTTAATTTTAGAATTGGGCTTTAAGGAATGGGTTTACAGCAAGCGTGGCATTCCATATTTTGTGGTAGTGGCGGTTAACCTGGTGATCCTGCGGATATTGGCCGGCAAAAAGCAAGAACGCACCGCGCAGGGTATGATGATAGTTACCTTTGTGTTTATGGCATTGGTTTATTTTTTCAGGTTTAGATAATGAAGTATTACCTGGTAGCGGGCGAGGCATCCGGCGATTTGCATGGCGCCAACCTGATGAAGGCGCTGAAGGAACGCGACCCATCTGCCGATTTCAGGTACTTTGGCGGCGACCTGATGCAGGCCCAGGGAGGTACGCTGGTAAAACACTATGCCGACATGGCCTTTATGGGTTTTTTAGAAGTAGCAATTAACCTGCGCACTATCCTAAAAAATATGAAGACTTGTAAGGCCGACATCTCCGCCTGGCAGCCAGATGTGCTGATATTGATTGACTTCCCCGGCTTTAACCTGAAGATTGCGGAATACGCCAAAGCGCAGGGCTTTAAGGTTTGCTACTATATTTCGCCCAAGGTATGGGCCTGGAACCAAAAGCGCGTACTAAAAATTAAGCGCGTGGTTGATCACCTGTTTTGCATTTTACCCTTCGAGGTGGATTTTTACAGAACCTGGGGCATGGACGTGGATTACGTGGGCAACCCTTTGCTGGATGCGGTTTCGGCTTTTAGTCCCGATGATAAATTCTTGGAAGCTAATCAGCTGACCGATAAAAAGATCATTGCCCTGCTGCCGGGCAGCCGTAAACAAGAAATTAGCCGGCTGTTGCCGGATATGGTGCAGGTAGCCGCCAAATTTCCGGAATACCAGTTTGTAATAGCCGGCGCGCCATCGTTTAATGCCGGGTATTATGATCAGTATTTGAGCGGGCAAAATATCCCGATTGTATTTAATGCCACTTACAATCTGCTTACACATGCCGATGCTGCTATTGTGGCATCGGGCACAGCAACTTTAGAGACGGCTTTATTTAATGTGCCGCAGGTGGTGGTTTATAAAGGCGGCGCCATTAGCATTGCTATTGCCCGCATGGTGGTGTCTATCAAATATATCTCACTGGTGAACCTGATCATGGAGCAGCCGGTGGTGAAAGAATTGATACAGGAGGATTGCAACCCCTTGCAAATTACCGCTGAGTTGGACTTGTTGCTGAACGATGCCACCTATCGTAACCAAATGCTG
The DNA here is from genome assembly GCF_059418485.1 of Mucilaginibacter sp. GW821-FHT07H05. Lineage (NCBI taxonomy): Bacteria > Pseudomonadati > Bacteroidota > Sphingobacteriia > Sphingobacteriales > Sphingobacteriaceae > Mucilaginibacter > Mucilaginibacter sp. GW821-FHT07H05. Next base: position 51,881 of record NZ_JBWKPY010000008.1, on the reverse strand, counting down.
GCTAATTATGATGAGTTGGATCTGCGGATGGGAGAACCGGGTGCATCGGCCAAAACGGCGGGGTTGATTGTAGGGTATATGCAACCGGCTGTTTAGCGGTTCTGAACTGCCTGTTCAACATAAACCCGATTGAAGTGGAAAACCCGCAGCGTGTACTGATTTGTGTGGTGGGAGCGAGGCTTTGGAACGTAAAGCGGGGCTACAGAAGCTATGGAATACTGACTTTCATTTTCAAAGAGATTTTCATGCCCGCTCCGGGAGACCCTGGGGAACAAAAATTGTTTGCATGTTCTTAATTCATTGCCGTTGGCTTCAGCCAAGTCCGCATAGCGGACGAAATATCTTGTAGCAACGGGTTTTAACCCGTTGATTAATGTATAAAACCAACAGGAGTTCCATGGGAACGACAAATATCCTGTCGAATATAGTAACGATAATGATATGGCCCGAACCTACGGCTCTCCCATAAACTATTCCATTAATCAACGGATTGAAATCCGTTGCTAAAATATGAACCGGGGCGATGCCCCTTTAGCCTAAATAAAAGGTTTTGGTTTTATGGGTTAACTTAAACTCCGAGAGGCCCCGCGGGGATAAACATTGAAAAAATCATCACAAAAAAACAAGGCCCTCTTTAGCAAAGGGCCTTGTTTTTTCATAGGTAGTGTAAAATAATTTGACAGGTAGATGTATGGTAGATCAAGCGGCTATCAGCTGTTGCTGCTGGCCAACCTTACGGATATCCATATTTTTTGCTCTGAAAGCTTTCAGGTCTTCCATTAACAGGTTCATCAATTGCTTGTCAAATTTCGCAACTAATTTGCTTGAGGCCGGTTTTCTTGAATAGTTTTTCATAGGTAGATGGTATATAAGTTAAACAATTAAGCTGCGTTTAAACGGCTGTTTAAGCTGTTTTGGATGTTGTTTACAGAATGTGCCCTGTTCCTTACGGCCGACAGGTCGCTCATGATAATATTTTTCAATTGGTTGTCAAAACTGGTTAACAGTTTGCTTACAGATGATTTTCTTTGCGCTTTCATAGTGGTAATGTTTTGTTGAATGTGGTTTAACTACTTCTTTTTTTCTTTATCAATATGATCGGTTTCAGTAAGGTTCTCCTTGCGGCGCTTAGCCTCCTTGTACTGTCTTACAATCTGTTCTTTGTCACGTTCATCCGAAGGCTCGTTCGGATGTAATGGGTCTTCCCATTCTTTTTCCTCCTCGGGAGCTGGTTCTTTATTTATGACTGTCATTTTTCAATTATTAAATTGATTTGATAAACGGTATTCCAAATCAGTGCCAAAAAAGCATTTCGGTCTAAAAATTTGTCATAAATATGTCTTTGAAATCAAAAAAGCAGCCGGCTGGCCGCTTTTTGCAGGATACAGAGGATAAAAAAACTATATTAAAAGATACACTCTGTTTTGTAGAGTAGTCAGGAGCGGGTGGCCATGCGGTGTGCTTTCATTTTTTGCCGGCTTAGCAGATGCACTACCAGTACAATGCCCGATAGCGTGATGCCGATAACGCATACGCCGTTCCATTGATACTTATCCCAGGCCAGGGTGGCCAGGAAGGTACCAGTAGAGCCGCCAATAAAATACGATACCATATAAACGGTGTTGATGCGGTTGCGCGCGGCGGGGTTTAAGGCAAAAATGATAGCCTGGTTAGAGATATGCGTAGCCTGCACGCCAACATCCATTAATATTACGCCGATACCTAAACCGATCAGGCTGTTGCCCGATAACAGGAAAAGCACAAAAGAAACGGTAATAAGCATAATAGTAAAAGCGGATAATTTATAGGAGTCCATTTTATCGGTGAGGCGGCCCATAAAGCCGGCCGCTACGGCGCCCAGTACGCCCAGCAAGCCAAAGGCGCCGGCCACATCGCTGCCCATGTTAAACTGCTGCTTTAATAAAAATACAAGGGTTGTCCAAAAAGCGCTGAAACAGGCAAAGCAAAGCGCACCGCGGAAGGAAGCCAGTCGCAGAGCAGGTTCGTCCATAAATATTTTAATCAGCGATGCCATCAGGTTTTTATACTTTCCGTTATAATCGGCCGCTACCCTGGGGATTTGCAGATAAACCACTAACCAGATGATCAGCATCATGCCGGCGGCAATAAAGAACATGGCCCGCCAGCCAAAATGCTGACCGATAAAACCACTCAGCGTGCGCGATGCCAGGATGCCTATCAGCAGGCCGCTCATGATAAAACCTATTTTTTTACCGCGCTCGTGCGGTTGCGCCAGGTGCGCGGCCATAGGGATGAGCAATTGCGGGATAACCGAAGTAATACCTATAAATAAACTGGCAACCAATAACACGGTAATGCCAGGCGCCCAGGCCGCAACCAGCAGGGAGCTGACCATAAATATAAAATCAATCAGCATTAAGCGTTTGCGCTCAAACATATCGCCCAGCGGAACAATAAACAGAAGGCCAATAGCGTATCCTATTTGCGTAAAAACGGCAACCTGACCTGCTTTTGCACTATTTATGTGATATGTGTGTGCAATATCACTTAATAAAGGCTGGTTGTAATAAATATTGGCCACCACAAAACCAGTAGTAATGGTCATTATCCATAAAATGAGAGAAGTTAGGTGCGGTTTATCAATATTTTTAGTAGTCATTTAATATTTTATTTAAATTTTATATAGTTTTTGCCAATAAAAAATTTGTTTGTTTTAATTTTTGATAATAAATAATCATTTTTTACACTAATTAAGCTTGGTATCTAAGTTTTTTACGTTATTTTTTGATATAATTTAAAATATATCGAAAATAATTACGTTTTGTTTATAAAAAGATAGTATTTTTGACATGTAATTCGATAACGAAGCATTAAAAATAGCTTTTTTTGAGTTCGAAAAGTTTTTTGATATAATTATGACAATCTTTTTTGAAAAAAAATGAAAAAAATGTAACGAATATCAAAACTAAGTGTTACTTTTACACCGTATTAAAAAATACATATTAAAAAGTCTTCTCATAATTTAGGTTTATAATTGGTTAGTAAAGGCCCCTGCCCATCAGGGGCTTTACTTTTTTAAAAGATTTTTTCAGTCCGCAAAAGTACATGTCACACATTCTGTAAAATTCTATTTAAAGTAAAATTTGTGTTTGATTAACTTTTTTTTACTTTTGCCATCCCAACGGGGGGATTAGCTCAGCTGGCTAGAGCGCTTGCATGGCATGCAAGAGGTCATCGGTTCGACTCCGATATTCTCCACATCCAACACTAACAAGCCTGGCTTACAGCATAATTGCTGTAAGCCAGGCTTTCTTATTGCCCCCCCCGCCAAACCTTCCAAATAGCAAACTTAATTCAAACACTATGCACACTCTAACAGCAACCCAGGGTAAAAAGCTCTATTAAAATACCGTGAAAACACGGTATATAGCGAAGTAAAAACAAATTAAATTTACTCAACACTTAACAACTTATCATTTTATGCCTACACCATTACAAATCAAAACCCTTATTAAAGAAATTTCGGGCTTGCATGGCGACCCCGCAAACATTCAGGGAACAACAACGCTTAACGACCTTGGTTTTACCGCCGCTATGTGCATTTATCTTGAAAACAGGATCAGCGAATTAAAAGGTGCTGTCGTTCCGGCTGGCTCCGTATCGCCAGGTAGTACAGTAGATCAAGTTATAGCTTTATCACAATAAAAATGAAGAGACTTTTTTTAGCGGCCCTGTTTGCTACAGTAACAGGCACGGCCATTGCGCAGGCACCTAAACCTGAAACAGCAAAAGACGCGGGCAAAGTGAGCATACCCAGTCCTTTAATACCTCATTTGCAATTGCGTAATACCTTTGATGAAAGCGGCAAAAAGCCTGCTCCGGCCTTATTAATGTTCACATTCCCGGATGGGAAAGCAAAAAGCTGGTTGGTCGATGCCAGTCTTGCCTACCAATTTGAAAAAAAGGAAGTTAATTATACCAATAAAATTGTCGTCGAATTTCATAAGAATAACTTGATAGACAAAGAACAGCAGAACTTCGCCCTGGGTTATACGGGTAGCTGGCAGCAAAATGCCGTTGGGTTTAATACCTTGCTAACGGGCAGTATAAAATATGTGCGCGATTGGCAGAATCAATCGCATTCAGCAGCTGTGATCGGTAACTGGAGCTGTTTGAATATCTATGGCTTTCGGGTTAACGCGCCGGGTTATTTTGATGATGGAAATAGATTTTCTTATTTCTTTACACCTGTTTTTGGATTTGAATACCAAGATGTTATTCAAACAAAATCGGGCCTGTTAACGGGCAATATCTTGCGTGGTGTCGGAAATTTATCAATAGCTTTTGCCTTCCACAAAAAAGGAGATCCGGGTAACCTTAGAACAACTGCTAAAATTATTTCGATTGACGCAGGTTACACGGGCCGTTATGCCGCCGTAAACAGCACCGGCAGCGGCGAGGATGGTACTTTCATGTTTAAAGCGGGAGCGAATTTTTACTTTATTGATGTTAAGGACACCCAAGTATCTATGGGCCTGAAATTCAATAATGGCTCAAATCCATTACAGGGTTTAAAACCCCAGCGGTTCGGGCAATTATCTTTAAACGTGCAGTTCTAAAAAAAATGGGGTCGTCGTCATCATAGCGCCCCGGTTTCCCAGTTATTTTACTTCTTTTTTGTAAACCATTATCATCGTGCGTAAAAATTTCTTTTCCTTCAGCCCTAAAACAAGTTTAATCTTCACCACGGTGATCATATTATCGTTAATTGGTGCCGCTTATTTTTTTTGGTATATACCCAATAACCAAAGCGAGTTGGAAAGAAAGCAATTCCGATGTCTGCAAAACATTGACAATAATGCTAAGGAAAAGATAGATAATTCTTTAGCGCTGTTAAATACGCTGATACTGGGTTACATGCGGACGGCTGATGAAGAAAAGCGGGGCAAAATAATTGCTTACATAAACAGCTTCCCGGAGAATGAGTTTAAGTTAAGTTCATACAAACAGGATGTGATTAAGGCTGCCGCACAGGTAACGGGTGGCGTTAAGTCAGCCAAGCCGGATACCGCAAAGAAATCTATCACAAATCCTCTCGCGACGGGCAACAAAATGGACACCGTCGTGAGTATCAATGAAAACCATATCGCTATCCAGCTTCGTTCAAAATTGATTGTGATGGAGGTGAAGTACACTTTTAAAAAATTTATAAAGCCATTGCTTCAGGATGACGTTTTTGACAATTACATCATTTTAAAGGGAGATAAAGTTGTATTTCAAACTTTTGCAAGCGGCATTTTCGACATCAAAAGCGATTCGCTTACTATTAACAGGGCACCAAAAAACATTTTTTTAAGCGGGGTAGATTATAAAATATTTTCGCAGCACACTAATCTTAAAGCCGGCGAAAAGGTTGTTATAACAGGTTTGCTTGCCCAAAGCCGGTATAGTTATGAAAAAAACAAACTGCCCGAGGAGGCTGTCATCTTTTTAATAGTTTTCGGTATAGTGGCCGTGCTTGCCCTGCCCTGGATAAAGTTATATCAAATGGGCAGTCAAGATCGGATGACCGCTGCCGACGGTGTGTTTTCCTTAGCGGCGCCCATGCTGCTTATGTCTATATTGTTTTTTGTATTCTTTTTTTATTATGCCTCATGGCGACCGGGTTCAAAAGCGTTCAAAATGTCTTCAGATCATTTGTCGGGAATTATAAAAAAGGAGTTTACAAATGAGATTGATTCAACCTATACCAGGTTACAGCAGATGGATACCATCTTAAGCAGAAAAGAGGTGGACAAAAAAAACCAACTTTATGATATCCCCCCGGCGTTTGATGCTGATATCCGCAAAAGACTTACCATTTTAACAAAGCATATTGTTGTTAATCAAATTAATGTTCTCGATTCTAATGGTCGCGAGTTGCGAAACTGGTCGCCTGCATCTTCAGTTACACCTCTGGGAGATTATTCAGGTAGGGATTACTTTAAAAACTTAAAAGATAAAAAGCCTTTCTATATAGGAGGGGATACCAGCAAAAAGTATTATTTAGAACCCGTCATATCGCGCACTACCAACAGTTTTACTACCGTAATGTGCATACCGCACAAAAGCGGCGGTTATACCTCCATGTCGTTTAAGCTCCAAAGCCTTGATCACCCTTTGCTAACACAAGGTTACCAATACTGTATCATTACCCAAGACGGGCGGGTGCTATACCACTCGGACCCGGCCAAGCAACTTAATGAAAATCTTTTAGCCGAATTTTCAGAAAGCGAAGTTTTGGCAGATAACATGCTCGCCCACAAAACTAAATCCATTACCACCAAGTATTCGGGCAAAGAGGTTGACGCTTTTGTTTCGCCAATTGAAAACCTTCCCTTTAGCATGGTTATCCTGTCCGATAAGGCGTTTACCAGTATCACAGAGTTTAATAGCTGTATCTTCAGTTTTTCGATGCTGTTCTTCATGTTCCTGATCCTTGGGTTGGAGTTAGTTGCGCTTTTTGCTTTTTCCGCCCGATCAGCCTATTACAAAAAACATTATTTTGATATTTCGTGGCTGGGGCCAAACAACAGATTTGGTAAAGCATACAGTATCACTTTTGCCGGCCATATCGCCCTCATCATCCTGCTATTATTGTGCTGGCTGGCCTCACCTGGCTTTTGGGAGTTTCTTTTTATCTTCCTTATTGCCGCTACGTTATCCTATCTTTTTCAAAATGCCCTTTATGCGCAAAGGTATCGTGAGGACGGAGATGCGCGCTACAAATTAAAAATCAGGGCCATTTATACGCTCGTAACCATATTAATTTTAATCAATTTTTGGGGCTTTATGGTGGCACCTGGCTGGCGGATGCCGGTGTTTGAGGTTATATCCATAATAGTACTTTGGCTTATTTGGATAGCCAGCTTAACTCACCAAAAAATTAGCTGGCCTAATTGGTTAACAATTGACGACCTCAGTAAAAGTTATTCGTTAATGACCTTCTCGCGGCTCATCATCACCAGTGGCCTGCCAGTTGCTATGTTTTTTATTACAATAGCAAATTACGATCTGCAATTAACTATCCGCTACAGGCATACCAGTTTTGTTTCGGCTTTGGCCGCGCGGGGCGTGGTAGATAATGCAAGATTAGCAAATGTTAAAATTTATAATGATGGCGTATGGTTAAACAGGTATAATATTATCGGCAAATTAAATCATGCCGATTCTTTAATAACCCAATTTAAATCTACTGGGGAAGAGTCTCGCACCGTAAGCTTAATCAGCCAGCTTTTTGCGGATCAAGATGCAATGGTGCCCGGGCTTGCCGCACTTACCAACAATACAACCGATACCTTGGCGCATTTTAGCAATATATTAAAAAGCGGTGCTGGGGTAAGTTTTTTCCGCTTACCCAATAATCAGTATTTAAGGTTGCAATCTATATTCCTGCGTTACGGAATGCCATGGAAAAAAGGCCAGGGCGAACCCATACAAAACGCCGTTATTTTCTGGGCCATATTCCTTAGCGTCTTGTTTTGCTTTTGGCTCACCTTTCATAACGTTTTAAAACGTCTGTTCGGGTTGAATTTACCCCTGGATTCGGGTTGGAATTATATCGACGAGTTGTTATTGGAAAATAATTCGCTAAATAACCTGGTGTTTTTAATTGGCCCGCCGGGGTCAGGAAAAATGGGTAGTGTGATAAATCTTATACAAGCAAATGTGATTAAAGACCAGGATGGGATGGCACTTAAACACGATCAAAACTGCCCGAAGGACATTAACTATTTTGTGGCCGATATGACCAATATTCCAAACAACCCCAGCACACCTGGCTTGCCGGTTAATTCAACTGATTGGGATACATTGAGGAATGAGGCCTTGAAAACTAAGTATAAATTAGTGGTGGTTAACCAGTTTGAATATGATATCAAGAATGCCGACTCGAACCGTACTAAACTTGCTTTTTTAGAAGACCTGCTTCAAAAAGGGCATTGCAAGCTGATTATTGTATCAACAGTACACCCCATCAATTTTTTAGATTCACTTAATCGTGACACCACACCGCCGGTGGCCGGTACAACCGGATCGCCCGAGCATGACCTGGAGCGATGGCATGTACTTTTAGGGCGTTTCAGGATCGTTATTAAAAAGCTGGTTAATAAAACACCTGAAACTGGCGATGGAGGCTGGCAGGCAACTGTGAGATATGAAACAAGCACCGGCAGGCTATTAAATGACATGCAGGCACCCATATTATCGATTGCGGATAAATTAAATAACGCTCATATCGGTTCCGATTCCATATCACTTAAATTAGGTATTACCGCCCATTACTATTACATGTATGTTTGGCAATCGTTAACCAAAGAGGAAAAATTTATACTTTATGACCTCGCCGAAGATGGCCTGGTGAACCCCTTTGACGATTACAACATTGTTTTGCTGATTAGCAAAGGCCTTCTTGTAAAGGAGGATGGGATACTGAAATTGTTTAACCAGGGCTTCCGCGATTTTATATTGACCGCCATCGGGCGATCGGAAGCGCTGGATATACAAAAGCAAATAAAAGACAATGGAAACTGGGGTAAACTCAAAACACCAATTTTAATATTAATTCTGGCCGTAATGGTCTTTTTATTCGCTTCGGAACGAGAATCCTATAGCAACTTATTAAAATACTTAGCTGTTTTAACCGCTGGTATTACAACTCTGTTGCCAATTTTTACGCAATTCGGTTCGAAAGACAACAAGTAGAAAAGTGCCGCAAACCGTTAATATTTCCAAGGCTTAAACTAAAAATCAATAAGGCTTACAGCATATTTTTCCTCTGGTTCCCTTTGCAAAGCCTGGCGCAGCAGCAGGATAACCTGAAGGTAGGCACACCAACCGTGCTTACCTCGCGCACATCCGGTTCAGCGCCAGCTAACTAACATAATAACCAACTCCAAGGCGAACCGTGCCAGCCGGCCAGGCATTGTTAGTATAACCGTTACCGGTACTAATGGCCGTTTCCCCCAACACCGTCTGACTGTTCAGGCTGCTTTGCAACGCACTCCGGCTGATGGCCGTATTGCTATTATCCCAAATGCCGGTCAGCACCGTCCGCCCCAAAGCATCATACTTGGTAAAGACCCACCGGTTGGCTACCCGCTGCATGCTGTCCTGGGTAGGGGTGGCGTTTCTTGTTTAGGGCGTTGCCTGCGGCCGGGCTATCCGCTCATACTGCACAGGGCCTTAGCCACAGGGCCGGTATCCGCTCCTATCCCTAACGCGGAGAAGCTGCGCAGGAAGCCCAAACAGGGTTAACACAACTTAACACAATTCAAGCGTAATTTTTTATAACTGATTTATAATCAATTATTTATAATTTCAACGTGTTAACCCTAAAAACGACCTTTTTTTGCCCTGGATAATCGTGGCCGAACACTTTCGATCTCTCACTGAAGATGCAAGGCACGAGTACGCAACACTGTTGTCAACGCTGCATACTCGCGCCAGTTAGGGGAAGGGTTAATCATATATTAAGAAGTGATGGATCATCCCAAACATCCTCATAGTTAGGAGCAACTAAAAACCTCCACCCAGGTGGTAGTCCTAAGAATTTAATAGCATCAGGACACCACTCACTTAAATGCATTACGTGAAGAGGCACAAAGAAATCGGGGTCTTCAGAATAGTCACCCACCCAAATGTACCAACCTGTTGTATCACCCTCAAGTGGATGGCGCAATCCATTTATAGGATATATTCCGTCCTTAACATTTTTAGATATGCCTATTTTAAACATCGCAGGTGACTCAACATAAGAGGCACCATAGTGTTCACACAATAATTTTTGTTCGTCAATCCAAGCCATTTGCGTTAAAGGCACGAGTATATAACTATGTTGTAAACGCTGCATACTCGCGCCAGTTAAGAGGTTACCAATCTTGCCAGCTTGAATCTATATTGTCTCGCCACAAACCTTGACCGACAAGCAAATTTACAATTGGTTTTAATGTAGCGTCAATTCCTAAGATTGTTCCTAATGGTACTATCCTGATATCCTCTTTTTCTACATCAGGCCCCGGCCCTGAAAATATTTCCCATACATGGTCTTCCCATTTAGCAACTTCGGTTATTGTTTTGCCTTTTAGAGCATTAAGATCAGTTATTACATAAGAATTTTTAGGCGCATCAATATTCCAATCCATATAAAGCCATTTCCAAATAGGGTCGTCTGGATTGACTGCATCTGACATCAGTGGTGTATCCAATGTTCTTTCTACAGGAATAATTTGGTAAGCCGTGATTTCATCTACATGATAATAATCATAAACTCCTAACATTAATTTTTTACACCACGATGAATCTACAGTACCTAAATAGAAAACTTCATTATTAGATAATGAAAACCGAGAAGTAACTGTCCCAGGTACCGTCATTAGCCCCGGCGCTGGTGCTCACGTTGCTTAACTTATTCCCCGCGGCATCATAAGTATAATTAGCCAGTTCGGTACTGCCGTTGCTGACCTTACGCGGCAGGTTCAGGATATTGTAATCGATGCTTTTACTACCCCCGTCGCTGGTGGCATTCCCGTTCCCGTCATAAGCGTAGCTCCTGGTCGTAAAGGAAGTCCCGCTTACCCCGCTTAACTGATTCCCGCTGTAAGTATAACTCAAAGCCCCGTAAGCCTGCCCGCCGCGTGTCAGCGAACTGATATTCCCCATCACATCATACACCAGGGATTCATCCAAAGTCCCCCCGGTGGAAGCCGCCCCGGTCAGCCGGTTCAGCTTATCGTAACCATAGGTAAAAGTCTTACTGCCGCTGTTCAAACCGGTATACAGCATCTGCCCGATATTGCCGTTATACTGCGGGTTACTCCCCGTATTGTACTTCAGCTCCATATTAAACAAATTCCCGCTGCTGTTAGCCGTAGTCAGCCAGCCCCGCTCGTTATAGGCATAATCCACCGACTGCAAAAACGTACCGCCCCAATCGGTGCTGTGCAGGCGCTTGTAGTACAGCTGGCCGAGCTGATTATAATCACTTCTGCTGATCATCACCGTAGGGAGCTGGGTACTGCCCGCTTTTATCGCCTCCAGGTTTTTGGTCCTGCGGCCGGCATGGTCGTAAACGTAGGCGTTTTCAGTCACCAGAGTAATCACGTTATTGACTGCATGCGTCCGGCGGTCGGAGGTCACCTGGTCATTAAAATCATAAGTAGGGATACTCACATCATAATTACCGGTGCTGTAACTGCCGTGCCCGCCCAGGTAATGCTGCTTACTGGTTTGGGCGATACGTCCTTTATCGTCGTATTGATGGCGTTGCCTCCGGCCCGGGCTATCCGCTCATACTGCACAAGGCCTTAGCCACAGGGCCGGTATCCGCTCCTATCCCTAACGCGGAGAAGCTGCGCAGGAAGCCCAAAATAGGGTTAACACAACTTAACACAATTCAAGCGTAATTTTTTATAACTGATTTATAATCAATTATTTATAATTTCAACGTGTTAACCCTAAAAACGACCTTTTTTGCTCAGGATAATCGTGGCCGAACACTTTCGATCTCTCGCTGAAGATGCAAGGCACAAGTACACTACGCTGTTGTCAACGCTGGATACTTGCGCCAGTCAGGGGTAGCCCTTTGTTTTTTATACAAGTTAAAAACTTGCCTTAGGCTTACCACAAGTCACAGACTTGCGGGAGCGGGGTGCTATGAGCCATTAAGCTAAGTATTAGCTATTTTTAATTCACTAACTAATTCAGCTAAATTTCCTATTAATATCGCTTCTTCAGGAAGAGGTTGGTTTTTAAATGAATCTAAAAAATCGCTGATCTCTTTCATTAACGGATCAACAGTACTGATTAATTTTTTCTTTTGAAGTTCGTCTGTTTCCTCAATTAGCTGTTCTCGCTCAACATCATCCGAGACACTCCATTTTTTCGTTAATGGCAAAAGTATTTTTAGACTATCAGGGATATTTTTTGATAACGGTGTTTCTTTAAATCCCCTTTTTAAAACGTCACTATTAGAAATGAGTAAGTTGACAATATGATCCAAAATTATTTTTAAATCCTTATTTGACTCTAATCCTAAAGCAATACAATTTTTGTAAATAAAAACAGTTTCATTATTTGACAATTTTATATCATTTATTATTTTAAAAAAAAGATCCCAAAAATGATCTGGCTCTTTAGGAAAGGGAGCGTCTTTATCATTCGATACATATATTTTAAATAATGAATTCTCAATTTCTAATGGTTCTTCAAAAAAGAATATTTTATCTGGATTATTAATTGAAAAAGCAAAGTCCGATTCGGTATATATGTATATTAAAAATATAGCTCCAAATTCATCTATTTTCAGTTTATAGCCTTTGTAATCTTTAACTATTATTTTTCTAAATGATTTTTCTCCAAAATTTATATTTGGATGGTTTTGCGGTTTGATTTTGCCGCCTAATTGACTAGAAAGTTCTTTTAAATAATCCATTATATATTGGTTCTAAAGTATTAACGTGCTGTGACAAGGTTTCTTGGTGGATATAATTTTGACCCTTCGGAAACTATACTGTAAAGCCATAATGCAACATCACTAAGTCCTGTCGCTGCTTGTGTTTTTTGTACAAGCTACTATTATCAGGGGGAGTTTTTAGCGTGGTGACCCAAAAGTAACTTGATTTTCGATCTATTGTTGAAGATGCAAAAAGGCGCAAGTATGCAACGCTGCATACTTGCACCAGTTAGGCGGGCGCTATTTGAAGTTATAAACTCTGACCAGGCTGAGGGTATTTGTCTAAAATTTTCTCAAAATATATCTCTTTAAATCCGGCTTCTCGCAACTTCTGTTCCGTGGTTTCTCCAACAATGTACAATGGTGATTTCCTGTGAAAACTACCAAAGCAAATATCGGTGCGATAAAACCCATCGGGTACTATGGCTTTATCTAATAAATAGGCGGGTGTGGCTCCAATAATTTCTTCATAACCATCACATTGCTCATTGTAGTTTATAAAACTCGTGCCTCTTGCTATACTATCATATTTAATTATGTTATTAACCTTAAACCAATAAAAGCCCTGGGTTGACAGATTAATAAATTCAAGACTTTCATATCCTTCATTTTCACAAAATAGTTTGAATTTCTCTGAAACGATCTTATAGCCATCATACGTTTCCGAAATGTTAAATTTTCTTTTTACTTTAAAATTAAGATCAATCCTATTCGTGCTGTATATATCGCTATACTTGGTGCACTGATCTATTTCTAATTTATAAAACATATAATCACCGTTATCTGGTGGTGACAAAACATAACCTAAAATCATATTTTATTATTTTTAATATTATGGATGTTGAGCAAAATAATCTTGAGCTGCTTGTAAATATTTTTTTCCTTCGTTTAAGTAAAATTGGACCATAGCCTTATCACGTTGTGCCTTAGTGAAATTTCGTTGAATATTCGCTCCTGAATTTCCTCTTTGAGGCCGCATATGATTTCCATTGCCATCGGTTTGATTTACTAAGTGGTTATTTAAATCCTGATGTAGTTGTTTATGTTCATTTTCTGGCATCGTTGTTGTTTTCTGATCAGGGTCTCCCCCCATAAACTTAGGATCAGAATGATGTTCGTTTGTTTTTCCATCCGGTGCAGCGCTGTTAGCATACACCATCCCTTTGCCCGAGAGTAAGTTAGTTACAGCCCTTGTTCCAACCCATGCTCCATGCGCTGCTACTGCAGCTCCACCTACAGCTACCGCTGCTCCCACTGGCCCTGTTTCCGGAGTAGCTAATGCACCACCTGCTGCAGTAGTACCTCCTCCCATCATCTCTTCCGCGCCTTGGAACATTGCTGCTGTATGACCAAGTACCTGTCCCACATTATATGCTGTTCCATTACTATATGGAGCATCAGGAATTTGCGCTGGCGTATTATCAGATAAAAAAGCATGTACCGCACCTTTTACTATGTCGACGAGGGCACCGCAGCAATCGCCATCCGGCCACATCCCATCCGGATCAGTAAACCTGATCGGATCACCAAAGGTATAATTATACGGACTCCACCGTCTCCCTTTCTCCGCCAACGGATCCACACTTGTCCACCTCCCAATCACCGGATCATAGAACCTGGCCCCATAATCATACTGATTAGCCAGATCCGTCTGGATCTCTTTCCCATTATAAAGGTAACGGTTGTTATTGGAATTATCATACAAGCCCCGCCTTAAGCCAAACGAATAATACTCGTCCTCCTGCAAAACGGCAGCTGTTCCGTTATTACTGTAAAAGCTCAGCCGGTCATTTCCCAAATGGTCTTTCAGGTTATACTGGTAAGTATACCCGCCCGAGCTGTTCGGCACAGCCCTTCCTTCTTCGGTAGCAATAAAAGCCACCGACCCGTTATGGTAAACAATCCCGTTATCGTACTCCCAGGTACCGTCATTAGCCCCGGCGCTGGTGCTCACGTTACTGAGCTTATTCCCTGCGGCATCATAGGTATAATTGGCCAGCTCGGTACTGCCGTTGCTGACCTTACGCGGCAGGTTAATCAGGTTATAAGCTATCGATTTACTACCCCCGTCACTGGTGGCATTCCCGTTCCCGTCATAAGCATAGCTCCTGGTCGTAAACGATGTTCCGCTTACCCCGCTTAACTGGTTACCGCTGTAAGTATAACTCAAAGCCCCGTAAGCCTGCCCGCCACGGGTGAGGGAAGTAATATTCCCCATCACATCATACACCAGGGCTTCATCCAAAGTGCCCCCGGTGCTTCCGGCACTGAGCAGCCGGTTCAGCTTGTCATAACCATAAGTGAAGGTCTTGCTGCCGCTGTTCACGCCGGTATACAGCATCTGCCCGATATTGCCGTTATACTGCGGGTTACTCCCCGTATTGTACTTCAGCTCCATATTGAACAAATTACCGCTGCTGTTCGCCGTCCGCAGCCAGCCCCGCTCGTTATAAGTATAGCCGATGCTTTGCAAAAACGAACTGCCGCTGTTGGTACTGTGCAGTCCCTTGGTCAATAGCTGGCCCAGTTCGTTATAAGCGGCACGGCTGAGCAGCGTTGGCGCCGGACTGACATTGCCCCATATCGTAATCTGGTTATAACTGTCGGTACGGCGGCCTGCATGGTCATGCGTATACGTATCGTTAACTACCAGCTTTATTACATTGCCCACTATATGGATCTTGCTTTGGGCGGTCACCACATCGTTAAAATCATATTCCGTTATCACAATGTCGATGGTGGTGGGGTTGCTATGCCCGCCCAGGCAGGTTTGCCGCGTGGTTTGCACCAGCCGTGCCTCATTATCGTAATGGTTCACCGTCCATAAAGCATCGCCATAGGTTCCGTCGGGGTTCAGCACAGTAACAAGTGAACCGGTCAGCATCCCTTTGGGCTGCGCCATCGTCCCGCCGACCCAGGGGACGTAGTAATAACCGGGGAAGCTGTAATTATCGTAATAATTCAGGGTCAGCGCTACGGCCCAGCTGGCCGGCCAGGCGACCGAAGTATAACCGTTACCGGTGCTGACAGCCGTTTCCCACAGCACGGTCTGACTGTTCAGGCTGCTTTGCAACGCACCCCGGCTGATAGCGGTATTACTATTATCCCAGATCCCCGTCAGCACCGTCCGCCCCAAAGCATCATACTTGGTAAAGACCCACCGGTTGGCTACCCGCTGCATGCTGTCCTGGGTCGCTACCACCTGGTCCAGCTTGTTGTAAATTATAAAATCCCAGCCTTTGCCCGGCAGCTTCTTCTCCACCAGGCGCCCCCGTTCATCATAACGGTACTGGTAACAAAAGCTGTTCAGCGTAGCGCTGCTGATGGCGGCCGCCGCGTCGGGATTAGCCCCCGGCGGCAACACAAAGGCCAGCTGGCCCTTATCATCGTACACATAATAAGTCGATAACATTTCCAGCACGCCGCTTTTATAATTGAAAGTGCGTTTCAATACCACACGGCCGGTTTTGTCCTTGTACTCCTCGCTGGTACCGGCACGGCCGCTTATCCAGTTCTCATCCTTTACGATCGTTACACTCAATTGGTTGGCCCCGTAAACAGCGGTATTACTGCCGGCCCTGGCCAATGTACGGGCCCCGTTGCTGCTGACACCGGCGGTATATAAAGCCGCCCGGCGGGTATTAGCCGTATCGGTTAACGCGGTAGTATTATTATTCACATAAGCCATTTTAACGGTATGCCCGCTGCCGCTGATACTGTTGCTGTAAGGCTGCCAGGCCGTCCCCGGCGATCCCTGCTCCAGTACCCGCTGCAGGGGCGAAAGTTCAAAATTGCTAACCGCGTAAGGAGCGGTAGTGGTGGCATAACCCGGACTGCTTTGCTGGTAAAAGCTGTACTGCGCACTGCCGGTATAGCCGCCGGTACCGCTCAGGGCGGCCGACTGGTACATGCCGGGCGTGGTAGCCGCAATGCTGTAAGGCTGGTATTTGATCGGTTCACGGCCAAACTGATCGTAAGCCTGCGGCTGAACGATATCCTTACCGGTGGGGCTGCCGTACATTTGCACGGTTTGCAGGGGGCGTCCCAGTCCGTCCAGGTACTGGATGGTGGTTTGCACCGAATCCTTATTGGCGGTCAGGGTATCCAGGCGGCCCGCTGTTTTAATGGGCGTACCGGGTACCCGCGTCATCACGTAGTTTTGCGTGGTGGTTTGGGCGTAGCTGTAGCTGCCTGCCGCCAGTAATATTACAAACAACGCGATCATGCGGAAGCGTGATATTTTTTTCATGGTGACAGGTTTAATGGGCATAATTGTAGTTATTATATTTAAGGATGTTACCGTACTGATCTTTAATACAGGCCAGGCGGTTTTGCAGGTCGTACTCGTAATAGGAGGTGATGCCTTTGGCGTCGATGGTACTGCTTACGCCAATACCCGGCAAATAAGTATAGGTGCTCAGCTGCGCGTCGACCGGGTAAATGCGGATATCATCGTAGGCCGTGCCCCCGCTTAAGGCGTACGAGCTGCCGGTATAGGCTACCTCGCCCGAGTATTGCCACGATGTGCCGCTTTTATACCAATAACTAATCACATAGGCCCGGCTGTTGGGCCGTGTCCAGCTGACGGTATAGGACGATCCGCTGTAATACCGCTTACCCGTATGCGCCGCGCCACTGGTAAACGAGGTATTATCTTCAAAATTCTGCGTGTAAAACTCGGTGACGGCCGCGTTCCTGCATTCGGCAATGGGATAATTATTCTCGCCGGCATCCAAACCGCTGGCGGCGGGATAGCCATATTGGTAGGCTACCGTAATGCCGCCGGTGAGCTGCTGCGCGGTAATTTTGGCGTCGGTATCGTAATAATAGGTTACCCGCTGTTTGTAGTTATTATCGCTGAGCAGCGTATTATACTTGCCGCTGGTCTTCGTCTCGCTGTTAGCCGCGCTTAGCCCGGCCGTGCTTTCCAGGGCGTAAATTTTTACCGGCTTATACATCAGCGAATCATACTTGGTTACCGTACCGCCAATCAGGATAGAATCCGTAGCCGACCGCTTCTGCCAGATCTGCTTCTCAATGACAGGGCCCACCACATTGGCCGCTACCAGGTTACCGGTAATGCCCGGTGTATAATCTTCCGGGTATTTCAACTTTTGCGTGGTCGTCCGCCCGTCCGAACCGGTCTGCTGCACCAATGCCAGGTTATGGGTAGCCAGGCTATACTGGTTACGGGTTTTAGTAGTCAGCGTATCGTTATTATAAATAGTCTCGGTGGTGCCCGCCAGGTTCTTCCATTCCGAAAAAAGGGTATAGACGTCCGCGCTGTACGTGTTGATGGCAGCACCTCCTGGTCCGTCCAATTCAGAAATAGTTACGTAAGGCTTAACCCCAAAAAGGATAGTATCGATACGAGTCTCGTAATCATAAAATTTAGAACTGAGCAGCGAATAGCCGCCACTGGTCTTTTTGTAGTGTAGTTCCTCGGCCGGCTCAACCCCCAGGTTATTGCCCCCCTGTTCCAAACAGGCAAAGTAATATACCGACCGGCTGACATTGACCGTATCGCTGCCGGTATCCTCCGTCACTTTCGAATAAAAATATGGCAGCCCGGGCGTTTCACTTTGTGTCAGGGTAGAGTTATAAGTATAATAGTAATGATCGGTGGTCACAAACGGCATCCCGGGAACATCGTGTACCCTTTCGGTATAAGCCGTTGTCATATAATTGGGCACCGCGCCCCCGCCAAACTCGTATTTATATTTCTTAACAACTGGTGGCCCGGTTACCGGGTTATCCGTAATTGTTTTAATTCTGACACCCGGCCCCGGACGGGTAGCAAGGACATCTGTTTTGGTGTAGAAAGCCGCCCCTCCCTCAACCCGGTTTTCGCTCTTGTCGCAAATCATCTGTAAAATATAATGTCCGGCATCTAAATGCAGGCTATCGGAATGTTCCCCGTTTTCCGAGGTGTTCAGGATTTTGCCGATATAGATCGGGTCAAGCTCATCGTTAAACAAAGTTAATTCGGGGCTAACATTCTCTTTAAGATCGCCGTTAGGGCTT
Organism: Mucilaginibacter sp. GW821-FHT07H05; assembly: GCF_059418485.1. NCBI lineage: Bacteria > Pseudomonadati > Bacteroidota > Sphingobacteriia > Sphingobacteriales > Sphingobacteriaceae > Mucilaginibacter > Mucilaginibacter sp. GW821-FHT07H05. The sequence continues at coordinate 33,385 of NZ_JBWKPY010000008.1, read as the reverse complement.
GTTCTATCTGTCCACTTCCCTATGCGCTGCCACAGTATGTGTACCCACTGAGCATCATTGATATTGAACGATACCGTATCAGTCATTTCGTTTACGGTGGTAGTATCTCCACGATATAGTTGCAGATTGGCTCCCTTTGGCTCCCTTACATAATCGCCGGTATTCATCAGGTTGTTCTCATATTCAAACCCGGTATTGCCGCCGGTAGGGTAGGTTACCTTTTTCAAGGATCCCAGTACAGCATTAAAGAAAGAGGGCTCGCGGTTGGCCCCGCCCGGATAAATGGTGTTAGGCATTAAGGTTGAACCGCCTCCACCGTTATAATAATTATAATGATCTACCCCGTTGGAATAAGAAAACCTGTCCGGCAAGCCGCCTTCCTCATAATAATCAAAATAATGTGTCAGCGAGTCGGGCAGACTGCCATCATTCGCGCTTCCGCCAATTTCACTTACAGATGACAGTTTCAAATACTTACCACTAGGAGATGCAGGGGCCTCTGGATTGAAGTAGCTATGGTTAAGATGGAAACGCTTGGTAAACCCGCCGCCATTGGCCATGATATCGATACTGGATAAGGCATAGATGCCATTGGTAGAGAATGCCGCGACATCCTGCCGCGCTGAAGATTCAGCATTAAACTGCACATTGTACTTGGCTGATTGTATACTGGTTAGCCTTTTGCTTTGCACCCAGGTAGGCATAGTTACCTGCAGGGGCTTTAGACTTCCGTAACCGGCTACCCCGATACCTATGTTTTTTACAAGCGTCTGACTCCATGCCCCGGGCTGCGAAAGCTTGCCCTCATCGGTATACGTTAAGGTGATCTTTTCGGTCTGGGCCGCGTTGGTGACGCTGGTTAAATACCAGGCCGAGGTAAACGAAGGGATGAACCCTGTGCCAGAACTCGATTTGGTTTGTGTGGTTTCTGATTCTGTAAAGGCGTATACGGTGCCATCTTCGGTGGTGATATTAAACCCCATACCGTTATCAGCGATCTTCAGTTTTTGAAGCGGAAATAGCACGTAACGGTTCTTAACCCGCGCGAATTTTCCTGAATGCCCCGCAAAATTAAAGCTGTACATATCCGGCTCGGCATCATAGGTACGGTTCATAACATCCGTTAAATAGGTGTTATCGTCTGTTACGTAAGCATTGGTATACTTGGCGGCGCTGTTTTCATAAGCATACGCATTACTGGTGTTGTACTCATCATCTTTGCCATGCACACTGTGCGTAATAACCCCGCCAGCCTGTAACGACCAGCCCAGGCCTATCCAGCTGATCTGTTCGGCAGGTTTCAGGCCATTATAATTATAAGTAAGACTGATGGGCAGGCTGATATCGCGCCCCTGGACGGTAAAGACAGGGATGCTGACATTGGCCATACCGGTATACATAGTAACCGGGACGTTGCCGTACCTGGAAAGTGCCGCTGCCGTTGGCGAAGGCGGGATAATATCGGCCCTTTTGTAATTGGTGGGGTCCTGCTGGGCAAATGCCTGGAGCAGAAAAACAGATAGCAGGACTGCTAATAGCAATTTCTTGTTCATGTGATAATTGTGAAGGTGGAAGTGGATAGGGTTTACTGCGCGCGTATGTGTGCTATATTTATAAATTGAGCCATAGCCGGATTACGGGAGGGATAGGGGTATTTGCTTCATTTTGACAGGTTGAGGTAGGTGAATACATTAATTAGATGTGATTGCTTTTTTGTGTGAAAAAGGGTTTAAATTTATTCGGATACCGGCGTTTTTTTATCAGCGGCACCGATTGCTAAAATCATGATTTTTGATTAGAATATCAACCCGTGAAAACACGGTATTTGTGGATTTTTCAAATCACGATCTTAAACTTATTGGAGAATTTTTATTGTCACATTTGTAAATTGGAGACGTCTTATCCATTAAGAAAAAATCTGATTATGGGTTATAAATCATTTTACAAATCTGTTAAAATCCCCCTCATATTGGTGCTCCTGTTCATGAGCTTCGGGGCTTCTGCACAAAGCCCATGGGATAATTTTTTTGAACACGATACACTTGTTGACAAGCATTTAGGAACTGTCGTTATCCATGTAAGCAAAACTAATATCAAAGAGAAAAAGCCCTTGCTTGTATATATTGATGGCTCGGGGAATTATCCGTTATTCTATCGCAAAAGTAATGGAAACTACAACACATCCGTGGCATTTGACATTGCCAGATACGCAAAGGAATATACCATCGTTTTAATTAGCAAGCCCGGTATACCTTTCAGCGACAGCCTTAAATACAACTCAGGTAAAGCCTATTATCCATCCAACGAAATATATGAGCGATCTTATAGTTTGCAATGGCGGGCAGGAGCCGCTTCAAAAGCTATTGATTATCTGGTTAAGCGAATTCCGGTCGACTTAAAGCATGTCATTGTAATGGGATACTCGGAAGGATCGCAGGTAGCCCCAAGTGTGGCTGTACTTAATAAAAAGGTTACTCATGTAGTTTGCTTTGTTGGTAACGGGCTTAATCAACTCTATGATTTTATGATCAATACGCGCCTTGATGTGGATAGGAATAATATTACTGCCGAACAAGGTCAAAAAATTGTAGATTCTTTATATAACGAATACGCTAAAATATATGCCAATCCTTTGGCTACCGACAGGAAATGGTTTGGTGCAACCTTTTTAAAGTGGAGCAGTTTTTCGCAAACTACGCCTTTGGAAAACATGCTAAAGCTTAAAATTCCCATACTCTATATTGCCGGAGGCAAAGATAACAACCAAACAATTATAGATATGGATTATGTCAAACTTGAATTTTTAAGAAAAGGAAAAGCGAATTTGACCTACAAGGTTTATCCTAATAGTAATCATGGCTTTCAGGAAACAAATATGAAAGATGGGAAAGAAATTAAAACTGATAGAAGTGATGAGGTAAATCAGTTTGCTATTGATTGGATAAAAGCCAACTGATTATAAAATTACCATCTCATTAGCTAATTAGTTGCCTCAAAATGCTGCCGCAGTTTTTCTTCTTCCAGGTCAAGTAATTCAAATTGTTGTTTTACCAGTTCATCGCTGATGTTCTCTTTTTTATTGAGAGTGAGCAGCAGGGCGCGCTGCTCTTTTAACAGGTGGGCCATAATTTTGCGGTAATCTTTATAAAACGCTTCGGCGCGGGCAACGTTACCATCTTTCTCCCAATCTTTCAGCAGTTCCATATCGGTATTAAAACGCAGTACCAGGCCTTTTACCATATCATTATGTTTAACCGGCTCCTTATAGTTTTCGTGCAGGATCTTCAGCGACAGGTGCGCCAGCTTTTTGCGTACCAGCTGCCTTTGCTGATCCATAGAAAGGGTAAAGTCGGGGTCGGGCATGTTTACCCATCTTATTACTGCCGGCAGGGTTAAGCCCTGCAGTACCAGGGTAACCAGTATCACCGTAAAGGTGATGAATAAGATCATATCCCTGTTGGGAAAGGGTTGACCAGAGTGGAGCGTAAGGGGTATACTCAATGCCGCCGCAAGTGATACTACGCCCCGCATACCTGCCCATCCCAGCATAGTTGGGGCTTTCCAGCCCGGGTGAGGATCGGCAACGGTAATAATTTTGCTCATTACTACGGTAATAACTACCGCGCTGTAGGTGCATAAAAAACGGCCGATAATAAGTACCGCGGTAATGATAAGGCTGTAGGTAATGGCTGGTTTTAATCCGCCGGCGCCCAGGTTTTTGATGATCACCGGGAACTCAAGTCCGATAAGGATAAATACAACACCGTTAAGTACAAAGGCCACCGCTTCCCATACGTTAACACCCTGCAGGCGGCTGCGATGCGATAAAAACTGCTGCCGTCGGGCCGAGAGGAATAAGCCGCCGCTCACCACGGCCAGCACGCCCGAAAAATGGAACTCCTCGGCCAGCATATACATGGTGTAAGGGGTAATAAAGGTAAGCACTACATCCATATTGGTGGTAGTGGGCAGCCAGCGATGGATGGCGTAAAACAACAGCGCTACGGCTATGCCTATCACAATACCCATTACAATTACCAGCACAAAACTGGTAGCAGCCTGCCCAAAAACAAACGAGCCGGTAAGTATGGCTGCCAGGGCAAACCTGAATACCACCAAACTGGAGGCATCGTTCATCAGGCTTTCGCCCTCAACAATGGTGACAAAGCGTTTGGGTACCTTAATGGTTTTTAAAATGGCGCTGGCCGAAACCGCATCGGGCGGTGAAACAATGCCACCCAACAAAAAGCCGGTAGCCAGTGTAAAGCCGGGAATTAACGCGGCCGATACAAAAGCCACCACGCACGATGTTAGGATAACCACCGGGAAGGCAAAACTGCTGATAACCCGGCGCCATTTCCAAAAATCCTTCCACGATGTATTCCAGGCGGCTTCGTAAAGCAGGGGCGGCAAAAAGATCACAAAAATCAATTCGGGCTCGATCTCGATGCCGCGTAAAAACGGCACAAAACCTAAGGGAAGACCAACCAGTACCAGCAAAATAGGGTAGGCGATCCTGATCTTTTGGGCCAGCATAACCACAAAAAGGATGATAACCAGCAAACAGGTATATTGTATTACGGCGTGATGCATGCAACTAAAATACAATAAATACCGGCTATTATTACGGTTTGCTACCCTGTAGTTATCATTTTCTATTCATCAATCTTTAAATAGTTGTACGCTCAATTTAGTTTAATGTGGCTGCCTTTTATTGAAATTCAACAGGTTAAAATAAGTTATTTAAAATTAGTCTAAATAAGATTTGGAACTTAATCCAAGTGTGCTTACTTTCGCCGTTAATTAGAATTAATCTTAATAAAGATAGCAGCAGACTATGAAAAGGCTTTACACAATTTTATTTTTACTCCTGTCCTTTACTTTAACCACCCGGGCAGAAGACATCGAAAAGAATGGCCATATCCGTGGCCATGTAAAAACCAGCGATGGCCAATCCGCCGCATATGTGAGTGTCGGTTTAAAGGGTACCAATAAAGGCACCACTACGGATGATAATGGCAATTATGTGATATCGGGCATTAAACCCGGCGAGTATACCATCAAAGTTTCTTTCGTAGGGTTACAAACGCAGGAAAAAACCGTACAGGTATTATCCGGAAAAGCCACGCAGGTTGATTTCCAGCTAACAGAAAGCGCCAATAAACTCGCGGAAATATCCATCACCGGTAGCAGATCGGCCAATTTAAAGGCAGTATCGGTAGGCAAAAGCGGCATACAGCCTAAAGACCTGCCCCAGGCCGTACAGACATTTAGCAGCGAAGTAATTACCGACCAGCAAGCTAACCGTCTGGCCGATGTAATAAAAAACGTAAATGGTGTTGCCCTGGGCGAGAACCGCGGTTCGGTAGGTGAATCATTCTTTGCGCGTGGTTATACACTTGGCGCCAATAACGTCCTCAAAAATGGCGCGCGTACCACCATCGGCGGATCGCCGGAGGCCAGCACATTAGAGTCGGTTGAGGTGTTAAAAGGCAGCGCCGCATTGCTTTATGGCGGTGTTAGTGGCGGCGCGGTGGTAAACATGATCACCAAAAAGCCAAAATTTAACTACGGCGGCGAGGTAAGCATGCGTGTTGGCAGCTATTCGCAATACAAGCCAACTATCGATCTTTACGGCCCTATCGCTAAAGATATCGCCTTCCGTGTTATCGCGACAAAAGAGAACGCCAAAAGTTTCCGCGATGTGGTAAAGTCTGATCGTTTTTATGTGAACCCGTCTTTCTTATTCAATATCTCTAAAAAAACAGAGTTGATCGTTCAGGGCGATTACCTGAAAAGCAACTATACCCCCGATTTTGGTTTAGGTACGGTAGACGGGAAGATCCCCGACATTGGCCGTAACGCTTTTGTTAATACATCATGGGCTTATAACAATACCAATACCGGCAGCGCCCAGGCCAACTTAACCCACCGTTTTAATGACAATTGGAAACTGAATGTGGTTGGCGCTTTCCAATCATACTCGCGCAATTATTTCGGTGCCGAGCGCCCCCAGCAAACCACTGCAACCCCGCTTGCAGTACGTGCCCTTACCCGGTCAAAAATTCAGGAATATACTTACAACCAGCAGATCACGCTGACCGGCAGCGTGATGACCGGATCCATCAAACATACCTTACTGATTGGTGGGGATGCAGATGAATCGCGCACCAGGACCAATGCCTTTAAATATGGGGATGCGGTTAATTCGCCCACGGCGATGAATGCCGCGCCGGTAAACCTGCTCGACCCATCAACCTATGCTACAAGTTTAGATATCCCTTATACCCGTGTTTACCAAACCACTACAGCGCCAATATACCGCATGGGTGGCTTTGTACAGGACCTGATATCATTAACCGAACAATTTAAAGTATTGGCGGGGATCCGTTATACTTACCAACGGACGCCAAAATCAAGCGCTTATAACCAGGATACAGGCGTAACCACACTGGCTAACACCGGGATAGATGGCTTTAAAATAGACAAGGCTTTTTCGCCTAAATTCGCTTTGATCTATCAGCCGTTGAAAACCACATCGGTTTATGTAAGTTTCGCCAACAATTTTACATCTAACACAGGTATCGACATTAATAATAACCCGATGGGCCCATCTATTATTAAACAATACGAAGCCGGTGTTAAAAATGATTTCCTGGATGGTAAACTAACGGTGAACGTTACAGCTTACAGAATAGACAACAACAGGTTTGCACAAAACGTAGTTTTGCCAGGCCCACCCCCTTCCGTATCAACCCTTTACAGGGAGTTTAGCGGCGCTACAAAAAGTGATGGATTGGAAATTGACGTTACGGGCAAAATTTCAAAAGGATTATACTTCCTGGCTGGTTATAGCTATAACTACTTCCGCTATACCAAAACAGCGCCGGTTGTTGCTACAACGGTTACTAATGCTAACGGTACCACCACCACTACTTACACTGCTGGTATTACCGAAGGCGAACGCATCATCGGCACTACGCCGCATACGGCTAACGGTACCATCTTCTACACCTTCTCCAATGGAACGGTAAAGGGCTTAAAATTGGGTGCATCTGCCTATTATACCGGCAGGCGCAATATGGGCTTCAACACCCTTAAACCACCGGCTGCTTCACGTGGTATCCCGGTTAATGTTGCTGCTTACACCACCGTCGATCTTTCGGCAGGTTATACCTACAAAAAGGTATCATTGCTGGCCAAACTATCAAACATCACCGACGAACTTAACTATACCGTTCACGAGAATTATAGCGTAAACCCTATACCTCCGCGTATGTTCAGCACTACTGTAGCTTATAAGTTTTAACAATACAAGCGTTAGCAAACAGCCCCGGATCGATAGATCAGGGGCTGTTTGCTTTTATATCTGCTTACTTTTTATTGACCCCAAAGGTGGTCATTTTTTTCACCTTGCCGCCGGTTAGCCTTCAGCGAAAGCGGCTCATAAATTACGTTAAGCTTGCCATGGTTTACGGAGAAATAATTCCATAAAAATTTTTCCGTTTGTAACGGCGGGGATTTTCAGTAGTCTGACGTATACTTGAATAATATAAAATATACTGAAATATCATCTATGTCTGCATCTATAAAAACACCCCTGCTTACGCTCATCGGCCTGGTGGCCTTCATCTTCAATTGCCGCGGTCAAAGCCTGGAAAGATACCGCATCTTAAAGGATACAACCTATCTTACTAAAAACCTGGGCTATAAAAAACACTTACAGATAACCGTACCGGTAGAGTATCAGGAAAACCTGCCGCAAAGCTTCCCGCTCATCGTAGTTTTCGATATGCAAAATCAACGGCAGTATCAATACATCTTAAAGGCTATCGATTATCTGACGGCCAACGAGCAAATGCCATCGGCTGTTATTGTAGGTGTAGAGGCCGGCCGGGGCAGCAACCGCTACCGCGAAACACAATTTAAGATCAGTGATACATCGGGCATGGGCGAAAAGAACGAAGCTTATATTTTTAACGAACTGATCCCCATGCTGCGCGGCAGTTTTAAAGCAAGCCCGTTCACCATGCTGATAGGGCACTCGCGGTATGGCTTTTTTACTACTTACCTGCTGGCTAAGCATGCGCAGGAATTAAATGCGGTGGTTTCCATCAGTCCGTTTATAGAGCAGTCCCCGCTTAATTTGGCCGTTTTGCTTCCGCAGGCAATAAAAAATACCGGGTTAAACCACATGCTTTACTACCGCTATGCCATGGGGAATGATTATCCCCAGGATTATAAAAAGTTGACCGCGGCGCTTAAAGCGCCGGGTTTTAAGTCTGATAATTTTAACGCGGATGGCTGGTGGTTTCCGCAAGCCGACCATAACACTACCCCTGCTTTAACCATTAGCAGGTCGCTGTACGAGGTTTTTGAGTATTGGTATAGCTGCCAGAACCAATACATTGGCGAGCAAAATAAAAGCGTCGGGATTATTGATGAGCTGAAGCAAAAAATCAAAACGCATTATGGTACATCGTTATCCTTTTCGTTAGGGATATTAAATGGCAAGGGTTATGCCTTTTATAATAAAAATGATTATGCTAATGCCCTGTTAGCCTGGCAACAATTGGTTAAGCAATACCCTAACTTTGTACAGGGTTATCTCAATATAGCCAAATGCCAAAAGGCTTTAAAGCAATCAACCGAACAAACCATAAAAGATTTTAAAGCAAACCTGCAGCAATCGTCCATATTTACGGCCGAACAAAAAGCGGGCTTGTTAAAAGAAGCAACGGATTTGTAGGGTAAAGCCCACACCTGGAAAAACAAATCTTTTTTAGCTGAATGATCAAACATAAGAAAAATTTCTTAATTTTATTGATCTGATTATCAGTGTGTTATTTCAGGTTGGCTGAAAATCGTTTTGAACATAAGAAACTATTCTTATGTTTGATTCATGAAACCATTTCACCATTTCAGGGCGGGTTTAATCGCAGCGATAATTTTCGGCCTGGGCGTTTGCGGGGCATTTGCACAGCAGGGGCATAGCATCAGGGGCTCGGTAATTGATACGGCAATAAAAACCAGGTTGCTGAACACCACCATCTATGTATTAAACGCCAGGGACTCGATGTTATGCCAGTTTGCCTATGCCAACCAGGATGGAACATTTGTGATGGACGGCCTTACGGCGGGCAAGTATATCCTGCTGGCCACCTATCCGGATTATGCAGATTATGCCGAGCCGTTTTACCTGGATGAAGCACATCCGTCGCACGATTTCGGGGCTATCAATATGCAGCTTAAAGCACGGTTGCTGCACGAGGTAATTATTAAAGGGGCGGTTACCGCTATTAAAATAAAAGGCGATACAACAGAGTTTAACGCCAAAGCCTATGTGATACAGCCCAATGATAAAGTGGAAGACCTGCTCAAGCAGTTCCCGGGGATACAGGTAGATAAAAACGGCGCGATAACAGCGAACGGAGAAAAGGTAACAAAGGTATTGCTGGACGGCGAAGAGTTTTTTGGAGATGACCCTACTTTGGTAACCAAAAATATCCGGGCGGATATGGTGGATAAGGTACAGTTGTACGACAAAAAAAGCGATCAGGCTACCTTTACAGGGATTGACGATGGCGTGAAGATAAAGACCCTTAACGTTAAGCTAAGGGAGGACAAAAACCGGGGTGCATTTGGCAAAATGGAAGCGGGTGCCGGTAACCGGGATTTTTACCAGGCGCAGGCTTTATACAACCACTTTAAACCCGGGGAAAAGTATGCCGCGTACGGTACCGCCGCCAATACCGGGAAAATCAGCATTGGCCAGGCTGATAACAGCAGACTGGGCGCAGGCGGTAACAGTGCGCAGTTGGGCGATGTGGTTATCATGCCTTTAGCCGGCACTGATGATCAGGACGGATTTAATGGCGTTTATAACGACAGGGGATTGCCTGTTGCCCGTACAGGCGGTTTGCATTACGATAGCAAGTGGAAGGGCGGTAAAGAAATACTGAATGCCAATTACAAAACAGGGTACTTAGACATCAACGGCATCAATACGGTTATATCCGAACAAAGTTTGCCATCGGGCATACTTAACAGCAATACCAACCGCAATTTCGATAATTCGGCTTTCAGGCAAAAACTGGATGCTGCTTACCAGTTTAATCTTGATTCATCATCCAATATCAAAATAACTGCCGATGGGACGCTGAAAAACACGCAGTCTAAAAACAATTACCTAACCAATACAACACAGGCCGGCAACCTGCTTAACCGCAATGTGCAAAGCCAGCGTAATAATACCGATCTGGATATATTCAACGCCAGCGCGTTTTATACCAAAAAATTTAAACGGTCGGGGCGCACCTTATCGTGGCTGCTGAGCGGGGCTTATAACCGTAATCAAACTACCGGCTATCAAAATTCGGCTTTAGATTTTTATAACGCATCCGGAACTAAAGACAGCACGCGGCTGATAGATCAGTACAAAACAACCGACCTGGGTATTTCGGTACTGAGCAGTAATATCACGTATTCAGAACCATTGTCGAAACGGTTTGCGCTGGTATCCAATTATGGTATTGGCATCAACAACAGCAGTGCAGACCGCGCAACGTTTAATGCGTCGGCGCCGGGCAGGTACGACAGGTTGGATACATTATACAGCAACAACTACCAGTTTAACCAGCTAACAAACCAGCTTGGCGCGGTATTTAATTACCACTATAATAAAACGGTGTTGAATTTTGGCACAAAGGTTTCGCTTGTTGATTTTGAGCAAACCAATGTGGATACCAAAAGTATTTACCGCCGCAATTTTATGAAATGGATGCCGCAGGTAAGCTATGTTTACCGCATATCGCAGCAAAAAAGCTTTACCTTTAATTATAACGGCAGTACCATACAGCCAACTATAGACCAGGTGCAGCCGGTTAAGGTAAATAACGACCCGCTTAACATCGTGTTGGGTAACCCCGATCTGCAGCCATCCTTCAGTCACCGTTTTAGCTTTCGTTACCGTTTTGCCCAGCCATTCAGCGGAACGAGCTTGAATTTAAGCGGCTCATACCGGTTTACCCCGGATGCTATTGTAAATAGTATTGCAACCGACGCTGCCGGTAAAAATACCTTCCGGTTTGTAAACCTCCAGGGGCAAACGCCGTATAATTATTCGTTTTCTACCGACTTTGGATTTGCCATAAAACCAGCAGATCTGAATGCCGAAATTGAGCTGTTTACCACGGCTAACCGCGCTTATAATTACAGTAATAATGTACTGATAACATCAAACAGCAATAGCTACTGGGCTTCATTGCAATTGCGGAAAGACAAGTTAAAAAAATACAGTCTTTCGGCAGTAGTGGCTCCAAATTATACCGTTAATACGTTTTCGTCACAGCAGCGGAACAATAATGCCGCGGGCCTTTATTCGGATGGTTCGGCAACTATCTTTTTACCTGAGAGGTTCCAGTTTGCAACCAGCGTTTCCTATAACTATACGGCGGCTACCCAAAACCTGGAAGCCCAGTACCGCACCAGCCTAAATGCATTTGTATCAAAAGCGTTTTTGAAAAGCGATGCCCTGAAACTATCCTTCATCGTAAATAACCTGCTGAACCAGAATATGAATTTAAACCGCAGCGTTAGCGCTAACGCCATTACGCAAAGCAGCTATAACAGTATAGGCAGGTATTTCTTTCTGTCGTTAAGCTGGGACTTTAGCAAGTTTGGTACTAACCCCGTTAAAAATTAAAATCAATGAAACACTTAGCATTTTTGTTTTGCTTATGCTTAGGCAGTCAACACGTACTGGCCCAGCAAGCCCGCTTTACCATTAGCGGAACTATAGAGTTTGAAAAAACAGTGAATATGTACGCGCTGATTAAAAAAGGGCAGATAGTGGGTAAAAACGCAGCGGCGAATAAGCAGCAATTGTTTGAAGAATACCAAATAGGGCATCCGCAGTTTAAAGTGTTAAAAAGTACGCTTGTGTTTAGCAACAACAAAACTTTGTTTACCCCGGTAGATCGGGAATCATCAACAGGGGCGGCTTTTTCTGTACCGATGGCATCGCAAAATAATGTGGTTTATTGCGACCGGGCAAACAGCACCACTATGATGCAAAAAACTGTTTTTGGCGAGAATTTTTTACTGGCTGATAGCACCCGGAAAATAAAATGGAAAATAACCGATGAAACCCGGGAAGTTGCGGGCTATACCTGCCGCAGGGCTAATGCCATTGTAATGGATTCTATTTATGTGGTAGCTTTTTTTGCAGAAAAGATCCATATCTCCGGCGGGCCCGAAAGCTTTGGAGGCCTGCCCGGTATGATATTGGAACTGGCTTTACCGCATGAAAATGTGATATGGCGGGCAGTTAAAGTAAGCGATATGGCCATACCGGTAAACACCGTATCACCGCCAAAAGATGGCAAAACAACCGACCTGAAATCCCTGACCGGCCAGATTAAGGATCTTGTTAAAAACCGGGTACCGCGCGAAGCTAATTTAGTGATGAAGATAAATCTGCTATAATTGCTTGCATAAGAAATATTTCTTATACTTGTTTTATGAAATTGCCAAAGAAAGAAAAAGCCGCCTCGGCCGAGCCCACCAAATCAGAACTGGAAATATTGCAGGTGCTTTGGAAGGCAGGCCCGTCGACAGCGCGTTTTGTAAATGATGAGCTGAATGCCCAAACGCGCGAGGTGATCTATATGTCGACCTTAAAGCTGATGCAGATTATGGTGGAAAAAGGCTTGCTGAAAAAAGACGAAAGCCAGATGAAGCATATTTATTGGGCGGCGGTAGAAGAAGGCAAAACAAAAGGTTTTTTGCTGGATAAGGTAGTGGATACTTTGTTCAACGGATCGGCAAGCAGTTTAATGATGCAGCTGCTGGGCAACCAAAAGCTATCGGCACAGGAAATGGACGAGTATAAAGCGCTGATCAAAAAAATAGACCAAAAAAAATCTGACGAGTAATGAAAACACTGCTTTTTAACCAATGGTTTACCGACAGGGAGATTAAAGCGATTTGCTGGACGCTGATCCATTCGCTTTGGCTGGGGCTGGTTATTGCCGCCTTGGCGGGAATAATTATCGCCTGTACACGCAGGGCTACGCCGCTTTTGCGTTACCGGTTATTGTGCGGCTTACTGGTTGTATTTGTGTGCAGTGTAGGTTACACCCTGTATTACGAGGCTGGTATTACTTATACACAACAAAAGGCAGCCGGTACTGCAACATTGGTTAAAGATATTTCACCGGCACAAGCGGTGTTTAACAGCAATGCAACATATACCTTTCAAACCGGGTTACTCAATAATGCTGTGGGTTTTATTACCCGGGCATCCGGCTGGATCTTCGGGATCTGGCTAACCTGCTTTATTTACAAAAGCCTGAGGTTGATGAGCGGTGTTTTTTACATTAGCCGCATTCGCAAACATAAAATACACCAGATCAGCGACGAATGGAAAGATAAGGTTGCCGCTTTTAGCCAAAGCTTAGGGATCCGTAAAAAAATCACCCTGTTACAATCAGAACTGGTAAAGGTGCCGGTAACCGTAGGCTTATTTAAACCGGTTATTTTGCTGCCCATCGGGATGATATTTCAGTTAACTACCGGTCAGGTTGATACCATTTTACTGCACGAACTGGCGCACATTTACAGGCGCGATTATTTGGTTAATATTTTACAAAGCGTGGTTGAGGCTGTTTTCTTTTTCAATCCCGCGGTGCTGTGGCTATCGGCCCTTATCCGCGAGGAAAGGGAAGCCTGCTGCGATGATATGGTATTGGATAATATTAGTCACAAGGGGAGTTACCTTGAAGCGCTGCTGGCCTTTCAGGATCATAAAAATATACCTGCCGGCTTAGCCATGGCTTTAAGCTTCAGAAAGAACCAATTAATGGACCGCCTGAAACGCATGGTGAACCAGGAAAATAAAAGGCTGACGATGATGGAAATAATGGTGCTTTTATTGGGGATGGTATTTCTTTCGGCCTTTACTTTTATTCCACAGGTAAAATCGGGCGTAAAAAATACAGTGGTACAGCTAAAAAATGTGGTTTCGCACACTTTGCCAACAACGCGGGCACAGCAAAAATATGTGCAGGTTATGCCGCCGGCAGCTATTAAAAATAATACAGTAACGCCCCTGCCTGCAGATAACGAAACACCCGATACGGCCACAGATACTACCCTGCGCTTTACCAGGATACAGTTTAACCATACCAATGAAGATAAAGCCAACCGGGAGATGGATGTAACCGATAACAAGGGCAATCATTACCATATCATTATCGCGGCCAATAAACTAACCACGCTGGCTATAAACGATAAGCCGGTTGATGAGGCGCAACTGGAAACTTACCAATGGCTGATACAACAGATAGACGCGGCGCTTGGCGGTAAAGTACATAAGCCGCATACCACAATAGTTGCCAGCAACCCCAGGCCCGAAAAGCATTTCAATAAAAAGATGCAGCATGATTCGGCCATGGCGGCTTCGTTGCCCGTCCCGAAAAAACGGGTAAAAGAGCCCCGAAATGATACCACTTTAAGATATACCGAATCCAAACCAAAGAAAAGGGGGGCGCAGGTTGATATTTCCCGTGACCGGGCACGTGTGCATGCAGTAATTGAGGAACTGGTGCGCGAAAAGGTAGTACCCGGTATTGCCGATGTGGAATCATTCGGGTTGAGCGATACAGAACTGATTGTAAACGGCAAAAAACAACCTGAAGCATTGCAAAAAAGGCTGATGGAAACTTATGGTATTAAACACAGTTATGGCTTATTTTACGGCCCTAATGTGACAGGGAAGGGTGTGATTATGGATAAAAGGGATCTGTAGGGTGCCTGTATCTTTAAATTCAGCGCTTATCCATAACGTTTAACAGTAATGTCCTCGCTAACAGCCAATATTATTATTTAAGCGGTTTGTCCCTGCCCGCAACCGTGTGCCCATACCTTTTTCATGCCCCGGAGGGGCTACCTGTTTGTAGGTATTTGATCGAAGAAAACGTCACAGCTCCGTAGGTGCTGCCCTCAATTGCAAATCGAATCATACATTTCGATATGGGGTAGCCTCTCCGAGGCATTTTCGTTTTTTTTACTTGCTACAAACAGGTAGCCCCTCCGGGGCATCGAACTTTTATTAATCATAAAGAGATGTGGATACACGGTAGCTTGCTCCAATAGGAGCAAAAGCTTTGTAAAAAAGGATCAATCCATGTTAAAGTGCCGTCGGTACTCAACAATAGGGGTTCAACACCTACCGGCGTTGTTCGTATTTTTGTTATTTGTTCTACAAAGCTTTAAACTCTCCGAAGTTCTGCTCATCTTAATTTAATGATAGACTGGGGTGCATCTTCACCATTTCATCACATCAACAGTCAAAAATCTTCCTTTTAAACGTAAAAATTCACTTTTCTGAAAATGAATGCTGCCTTACAGATGGCGCGGCTGTTCGGTTTTTGAAATTATTTAGTAAATTTAAGCGATCAAAAATGAATAGGGATAAGATCAGGCCGGAATGGGTACCTTCAGGGTATAAAGAAATGGTAGAAGCGGAGAAAGCCGGTATCATTAAAACCGAAGGGGCAAAATATCCGCTTTACAATCGCACAGGTGCTGGTAATCAGCACGCTTTTAAGCGGAAAAAGGTTAACTGATTTTCGCGGATCAGGGTGCCGAAAAATGCGAATATGGAACTTTCCGGCGCGATATTACGTAAACAAACAATAACAGCATGAAGAAGGCAATAGTGATGACCTGGCTGCTGCTACTGCTTCTGGCAGTAGGGGCATTGTTTTGGTATAACGATTGGGTATACCAGTTGCCTACACCTGTGCCCGAAAATTATCAGCCCGTGAAACCCGGCAAGGTGATTAAGTTAAGTAAGGAATTGCAATCGTATAACAACAAGCCTGTCTTCCTGCATTTTTTTAACCCCGATTGCCCTTGTTCGCGGTTTAATATGGCTCATTTTAAATCGCTGGTACATCAATACGGCAACCAGGTAAATTTCGTTATCGTTGTGATGAGCGCTAAACCTTTTACAGTTGAAACGATCCAGGATAAATTCGATATCCGTTTGCCGGTTTTGTTTGATCCGTCGCTGGCTGTTTCGTGCGGGGTTTATTCTACACCCCAGGCCGTACTGCTTGACGGGCAGCACCGCTTATATTACCGCGGCAATTATAACAGCAGCCGTTATTGTACAGATGAAAAAACCAGTTATGCCAAAATAGCGCTTACCGGTTTCCTGCACAACCAAACACAACTGACTTTCAGTCAACTGGCCCTTACCTCTTATGGTTGCCGTTTGCCCGATTGCAAAAATTAAATATGCTTATTAAAAAATATAATGGATCATCAGCTTATCGTACCGGGTAACCCTGCAAGTTTCTTTCTGTTTGGAGTTAAGAAAAGATCAGACCGGTTAATGAATTACTTCCTGGCTGGGTACTTTGTAGTAGGGTTGGTGTTCGCCCTGTTTTATGATACCTGGCTTATCGCCTTTGGCATAGGGGGTATTTCGCTGCTGGCTTACTACTCTGTTAAAAAAGCCCTGCCCGATTCTGATTTATATCAATATGTATTAAGCGCTGTGCTGGGCATTTTTATGGCGCAGTATATTTACCAGATGCATGGCTTGTTTGAAATGCACTTTTTCGCCTTTATTGGCAGCGCCCTGCTCATCACCTACCAAAAATGGAAACTGCAGATCCCTATTATGCTGGTGGTACTTATTCATCATGCTTTGTTTGGCTACCTGCAAAATAGCGGCTCCACAACCATATATTTTACCCGGCTCGATTATTTTGACCTGCAAACCTTTGTGATCCACATCCTGCTGGCGGCGGTCATCTTTTTCATTTGCGGCCTGTGGGGCTACCTGTTAGAGAAATATAACGAGCTGCAGGTTAACCAGACCCTGCAAATGGCAGAACTGCAAAAAGAAGCCCAGTTATCGCAGGAAAGGAAACGGAACGAGGAAGTGCTGGAAAAAGCTAACGAGCAACTCAGGACCTCTAACCTTGAACTGGAAAAGGCCCGGCACGATGCGGTGCAGGCCAATCAGGCCAAAAGTATCTTCCTGGCTACCATGAGTCATGAGATCCGCACGCCAATGAACGGGGTGATAGGGATGGCCGCCCTGCTGCGGGAAACCCATTTAACCGATGAGCAGCTGATGTTTACCGAAACGATTACAACCTGCGGCGATACGCTGCTGAATGTGATCAACGATATCCTTGATTTTTCTAAAATAGAATCGGGCAGTATGGAACTGGAAAGCGAGGATTTTAACCTGCGCCAGTGTATTGAAGATGTATTGGATATTTTTGGTACACGTGCCGCCGAGCGTAAGCTGGACCTGATTTACCAGATTGATGAAGATGTACCCCTGCAAATTGTAGGCGACCATTTGCGGCTGCGGCAGGTTTTGATTAACCTGGTAGGTAACGCCATGAAGTTTACCGAACGCGGAGAAGTATGTGTTTGCGTGCATGTGGAAAAGAATGAGCAGGATGATTTGTTAGAACTAAAATTTGATGTGCGCGATACCGGGATAGGTATACCGGCGGATAAACTGGGCAGGTTGTTTAAGGCCTTCTCCCAGGTAGATTCTTCAACTACCCGCAAATATGGCGGTACCGGGCTGGGCCTGGCTATCTCCGAAAAACTGGTTAGATTGATGGGCGGCGAGATCAGCGTTACCAGCGAGCCGGCATTGGGTTCAACCTTTTCATTTACGGTGAGCACCCAAACCGGGACCAAGATATTAGTGCCTTATACGTATTACAGTATGAGCGAGCAGGAAGGCAAGAAGATCATGATCGTTGATGATAATGCTACAAACCTGACTATTTTAAAGCGCCAGTTTGAGTACTGGAAGTTACAGCCGGTATTAGCCAAAACCGGCGAGGAAGCGCTGGGGATCCTGTCTGCCGATCCGGCTATCGACCTGGTGATCACCGATATGCAGATGCCCGGAATGGATGGGATGATGCTGGCCCGGCATATCCGCGAGCGGCACCCGCAGATCCCTGTTATGCTGCTCAGCTCCATAGGCGAAGAGTTTAAAGATCATGAACGCGAGCTTTTTGTATCGGTTATGACCAAACCCATCAGGCAGCATGTGCTTAGCAAACAGATCCTGAACGCGCTGCAACAGCACATGCCTGCCGCACCGGAAGGGGTGGTGAAGAAAAAACTGTCGGTTGATTTTAGTGAAAAATATCCATACATTTTGCTGGTAGCAGAAGATAACCTGATGAACCAGCATGTGATTGTACATATCCTGCATAAGCTGGGTTACCAGCCGGATGTGGTGAAAAATGGACGCGAGGCGCTGGAAGCAGCCAATCAAAAAGATTACGGCCTGATCCTGATGGATATGCAAATGCCGGTAATGGATGGACTGGAAGCAACCCAACTGATCAGGAAAACGCTGGTAAAGCAGCCGGTTATCATTGCCCTTACCGCCAATACTATGGAAGGCGATGAACAAGCATGCCTGGAGGCGGGGATGGATGATTATATCGGTAAGCCTATTCAACTGGAAGAACTGATGGGCAAGTTCGAGAAATGGTCGGACCGGGGCACGCCGTAAATCAGGTTAAATAATTGATTATCCGGCAGCCATGACGGTATACAAGAACAATCCACAGCCGGTAACTTAACATTTGTGGGTAATAATTATTTCAAAATAATATCATTAGCACATTTATATTGCCAATTCAGCAAAAAGAAGTATGTACCAACAAACTGACGGCTCTTACGTATAACTGTAGTATAAGATCTAATTTACTGTGCAGTCAACTAAAATCTACCTTCTCATCTTTTTAGCCGGACTGGGCTGGGCATTAGGCAGCGACCTATTGATCTCATCTTTGGAACACGGCATTACCCCCTTTTACCTGGAATGCATCCGGATACTGAACAACTGCCTGCTGTTTGGACTAACAGCCCTGGGGCTTTACCGGTATATCCGCCGGCAGCAAGGCCAGTTGAAAGAATCGATGGATCAGTACCGTAATCTCTTTGAATCAAACCCTAACCCCATGTGGGTTTTCCATATCGAAACCCGCGCTTTTGTTGCCGTTAACGATGCGGCGATTGCCAAATATGGCTACAGCCGGGACGAATTTCTGAGCATGTCTATCTGGGACATCCGCCCCGCGGAAGACCGTGGCTTATTAAAGGAAGCCCTGAAAGGTAATTCGGAGCAAACCCGGGATGTAGGGCGATGGCGGCACATCAAACGCAGCGGCGAGATTTTCCCGGTATCCATCGTATCACATAATGTTAATTTTAACCAGCAGCCTTGTAAAATGGTTATGGTTACGGATATGACTGATGTGGTGCAATTACAAGGCGCTGTACGGCAGGAGCAGGAATTAAGGGATGCACTGGCCGAGAATTATGAAAAGATCAAAAAGGCAGAGCAGGAGGGCCGGATCATGGCGCAGATTATGGATAAGATCAATAACCTGGTAGTTATTGTAGGCGCAGACCATCTTATTTTTTGGGTGAACCAGGCCTTTAGCCAATTTACCGGATATACCCTGGAAGATGTTATTGGGAAAAGCCCGGATGAGATCCTTTTTGGGCCGGAAACCGATCCGCAAACCATCGGGCGGCTTCGGGAAGCGGCTATGGAGCAGCTGGCTTTCAGCGATGAAATGATCAATTATAAAAAGAATGGCGAGTCTTACTGGTCGCAGATCAATATCTCACCCATTTTTGATGAGACCGGGAAACTGCAATTCTTTGTTTCGGTAGAAAACGTAATTACCGAACGGAAAGACCGCGAGCAAAAAATAATGGCCCAACATACCGCCCTGCAGGAGATAGCCTGGTCTAACTCGCACGAGTTGCGGCGCCCGGTATGTTCTATCCAGGGCCTGGTTACCGTGCTGCAAGCTGCTAAAAATGAAGCCGAAAGGGATGAATGTTTAACCATGCTCCAGCGCAGTTCGGAGGAGTTAGATCAGCTATTGCAGAATACTAATCAACGCATCAACGAGTTAACCATCGATCAGCCGGTATACTAAAGTATAATTACACAGTCTGTTATTGCCGCAGAGTCAATTCTTCGTCAGGTCTCCAATCACTGTTCGGAAGATCTACAATTCCCTCCCGCGGGGAGAGCTACCGTGCACTCACATCTTTAAAAAGACTTCTATGCCCTGTAAGGGCTACCTGTTTGTAGAAAAAGATGCAAATTTGTTATTGCCTCGGAGAGGCTACCCTGGTGAAATGCAGGCCGGTGAAGGGTAGTCCCGTCCGGGACATTGCCGTTTCGATACTCAAGCTGCTACAAACAGGTAGCCCTTACAGGGCATAGAAACTTGTAGGTACGGGAGGGGTGCGGCTGCGGTGGCAGAGAGGGGTTTATTACGCTTGATGAGGCCCTCCCTACACCTTTCCTATAAGCTATTCTGCTAATATTCCCCGCGCTTTTTCATTACCTGATGAGTAACGGATTGAATAGTGTCCGGATTTGTAATAAAAAATAAACAGGCTTTTCAATTCGCTGCTGATTTTAGGATCGATACCCCATTCATCGATACAATCCCCCCATTCACCGATACAATTTCTTGCAGGCACCTGTTTTGATAGGTTATAAGAAACTAAATTATACTATTATGAAAAAGTTAATCTTATTTGCTACAGCGTTAAGCCTTACGTTTTTTGCCTGTAAAAAAGACAACACAAGCGCTGGCAATACTGCGCATATGACTGTGAAGCTGACTGACGCGCCCGGCGCATTCGACGCGGTGATCCTGAGTATCAAAAGTGTTGTAATTGTAACCGATGCCGGAGAACATACCTTAAATGTTAATGGCACCCCTATTGATATCCTGCGCTTTCGCCAGGGTAAGGATACGGTATTAGCCGATCAGGACATCCCGGCAGGTACAATACAACAGGTACGCCTGGTTTTAAACGATTCGGGTAACCGGGTAGTTGTGGGCGGCGTATCCTTTGACCTGACCACACCCAGCGGACAAACATCAGGCGTTAAATTAAATGTGCATGATAATTTAATTGCCGGTATTGCGTATACCATGCGTTTAGATTTTGATGCCGCTCAATCTATCGTACTTACCGGCAATGGTAAGTATATCCTTAAACCGGTGATCAGGGCCATCCCGCAAGCAGTATCCGGCGCTATAAGCGGTATGGTATCGCCTGCAGCCTCATCGCCAAAAGTATATGCCATTATGGGCACCGATACCGTAGGCACTGTTGCCGATGCTACCGGTAAATTTTATTTCCCCGGCCTTAACGCCGGCACCTACAATGTACGGTTTGTACCTGTAAGTCCTTACGCCATTAAAACTGTAACCAATGTTACCGTTACCAACGGCGCGGTACTGGATATGGGCACCGTAACTATTACTCAGTAAAACTGTTGATTTCCTTATAATAGGCGGCTGTACCTTGCGGACAGCCGCTTTTTTTGTTACTGCCCGTTTTAATTTCCAACCGTCCTTAGATCAAGTATCCACTATATTTTTCCCTGGCATCGGTAAATTGCAATATCACTGCAAAAAGTAATATCAAAGTCAAACGTTTATTTAGCTGGCTGCTTGCCGGTGCAACCATAAAACAGGATGGTATATTTGTTGCAGTAATCATTACATCAACCCCAAACACACTACCCATATGATTGAAACAAAAGCGTATGCCGCCCAAAACGAGCATACACCCTTAGCACCCTGGACATTTGACCGCCGCGACGTAGGCCCGCACGATGTGCAATTTGATATTTTATTTTGCGGCGTTTGCCACTCAGATCTGCACCAAATCAAAAACGACTGGTTCCCCGGCATCTTCCCGATGGTACCCGGGCACGAGATTGTTGGCCGCGTAGTTAAGGTAGGCGACCACGTAAAGAAATTTAAAGTTGGCGATTTGGCCGGTACCGGCTGCCTGGTAGATTCGTGCCGGGTATGCGAAAACTGCAAGCAGGACCTGGAACAATACTGTTTAAACGGTAATTCACAAACGTATAACGGGTTGGAGCAGGATGGCAAAACCCCTACCTACGGCGGTTATTCAAATACTATCGTCGTTCACGAGGATTTTGTGCTGCACGTATCCGATAAGTTAAACCTGGCCGCGGTTGCACCATTACTGTGCGCAGGCATTACCACCTACTCGCCTTTAAAACATTGGAAAGTAGGCAAGGGCCACAAATTAGCTGTATTAGGCTTAGGCGGTTTGGGCCACATGGCTGTTAAATTTGGCGTAGCCTTTGGCGCCGACGTAACGGTACTAAGTACTTCGCCTAAAAAGGAAGAAGATGCCAAAAAGTTAGGCGCCCACCACTTTGTGGTAACAACCGACCCTGAACAGGTGAAGGCGGCTGCCGGCACATTCGATTTTATATTGGATACCGTTTCTGCCGAGCACGATTTTAACATGTATATGGGTTTACTGCGTACCAACGGCGTACATATTTGCGTAGGCGTTCCGCCTAAACCGGCCGAGATAGCTGCTTTTAGTTTAATTGCCGGCCGTAAAAGTTTAGCAGGTTCGGGTATTGGCGGTTTGGCCGAAACCCAGGAAATGCTGGATTACTGTGCCGAAAACAACATCGTTTCGGATATTGAAATGATAGAGATGAAAGACATCCAGGCTGCGTATGACCGTATGGTAAAAGGCGATGTGCGTTACCGCTTTGTAATTGATATGGCTACGTTGTAATAACGGCTAACTCAAATCATTTAAAGCCTCCGGATATTCCCGGGGGCTTTTTTGTTGGGGTGGGATATACGCTTAAAGCAACCTGCCTTGCACCTGCGGCGTAACTAAAATGAAACCTCTGTACAGTTTAGAGGTTAATCTATCAGATACAAAAATCAATCCTATGAAAAAGATCATCCATCCTGCAATTGCCCTAACTGTAGTTAGTCTGCTGGCATTTATTGCTATCAGCAATTGGAGTGTAAAACCCGGCGCGACAGTAAAATTTACCAGCGGAAAAGTTAATGGCAGTTTTAAAGGCCTCAAAGCCGATATCCGGTTTGATAAAGCTCATCCCGGTCAATCCCGCATCTCGGCCACTATCGATGCCAACAGTATCAGTACAGGTTTCTTCCTGAAAAATAGTCATGCAAAGGATGCTTTGGGGGTAGATCAATATCCAACCATCAGTTTTACCGCTACCAGCGTAAGTAAAAGCGGCAATGGTTTTGAAGCCAATGGTAAACTGACCATGAAGGGAATTACCAAACCGGCAACCATTTACTTTACATTTGATGATAAGGGTAACCAGGGGGTATTTAAAGGCATACTTAAAGTGGCTCCTAAAAATTACGGGATCAACCGCAGCGGGACGCCCCAACTGGTCACCGTTTATTTAACGGTGCCGGTAAGCAAATCGCGATGAACAAAAACAACGGGTTGATGTTGTATATTTACATTAAACAACAAAAATCATGATCACGCCAGAAAACGAAACCCCATTAGACGATTCTGATAATTCAGAAGCCGACGACCAGCAGAGTCAGAAAGATATCCACAGTAATGGATTTGATGAAACATCTGTACCATCCAAAGACGACAACTCCGGAGATGTTGACCGCCTGCAGCAAGCGTCGGACGCGTCGGAGCCATCGTTTACTTTAAACCTGGATGATGCCCCGCCATCAAACGGGTAGATAGTTTTAAAACAAATTAAGGAAGCCGGGTTAGGATTAATCCGGCTTTTTGCGTGTTCCCCTTTTCGTATCTTTACCGCCTGAATGAAATATCTGCGCCTGCTTTTATTCCCGTTTTCGCTGGTATACGGATTGTTGGTGATCATCCGTAACTGGTGCTATGATGTGGGCTTGTTTAAAAGCCGCGCTTTTGATATGCCCATTATTTCGGTAGGCAATTTGGATGTCGGTGGCTCGGGGAAAACACCGATGACGGAGTACCTCATCCGTTTGGTAAAAGATGATTACGAGGTGGCTACCTTAAGCAGGGGTTATGGCCGGGATACTAAAGGCTATTATATAGCCACTCAGGATTCGCCGGCGAGTGAAGTTGGCGATGAACCGGCACAGCTGAAACATAAATTCCCGGAAGTAAACGTAAGCGTTTGCGAGGATAGGGTAGCCGGGGCCGCGCAATTGCAGGCGGATAACGATGTGATTATTTTGGACGATGCCTACCAGCACCGCGCCATTAAACCAGGATTTAGTATTTTGCTGTTCGATTATCGCCAGCTGATGGCAACTAACCTGTTATTACCGGCAGGCAACCGGCGCGAGCCTTTTTGGGGGCGCAAGCGTGCGGATATCATCATTATAACCAAATGCCCTTTAACTTTAGATGGTGACGGGCAGGAGCGCGTAAGGAGAGTGGTATCGCCCTACGCGCACCAGCAATTGTTTTTTACGGCAATCAGTTACCGGCCCTTGCATAAGGGCGGTGTAACATCGGGTATGGAAATAGACGCTGCTACCACCGTGTTTTTACTGACTGGCATTGCCAACCCTGCGCCCATGTACCAGTATATCGCGCAGTCGGCACAGCAAATAATTCATCATAAATACCCCGATCATCACCGCTTTAGCTTAAAAAATATTGCTAAACTTGCCGATGATTTTAAGGCCTGTACGGCAGATAAAAAAATTATCATCACAACAGAAAAGGATATGCAGCGTTTAGGTGAACAGGAATTGCTGCCCCTGACTGATCAGCTGCCTATTTATACCCTGCCTATTGGCGTGGAGTTTTTAAATAACGGCGGGCAACAATTTAATACGTTAATACAAAATTATGTTAGACAATATAAAGCACACGGCAGCCTACATTAAAAACCGCATCGGCGATTTTGAGCCCGAGATAGGCATTATATTAGGCACCGGACTGGGTGCTGTAGTGAACGAGATAGTGGTTGAAAAGCAACTGATGTATTCCAATATCCCCGATTTCCCTATCTCAACGCTGGAGTTCCATTCGGGTAAGTTGATCTTCGGTACGCTGGCCGGTAAAAAGGTGGTGGCCATGCAGGGCCGATTACACTATTACGAAGGCTATAATATGCAGCAGATCACTTTCCCGGTAAGGGTGATGAAAATGCTGGGCATTAAAGTTTTGCTGGTATCAAACGCCAGCGGCGCGCTTAACCCTGATTTCCGAAAAGGCGACCTGATGGTGATAGCCGACCATATTAACCTGCAACCCCACAACCCGCTGATTGGGCGTAACGAGGAAGAATTAGGCCCCCGTTTCCCGGATATGAGCGAGCCCTACAAACTCGATCTGATTGCCAAAGCGCTGGATATTGCAGCCGCCAACAATATTACCTGCCATAAAGGAGTTTATGTGGCAGTACCCGGCCCTAATTTGGAAACCCGTGCCGAATACAAGTTTTTGCGCATTATAGGTGGCGACGCGGTAGGCATGAGCACCGTGCCCGAAGTAATTGTAGCCAACCACATGGGCCTGCCTGTTTTTGCCATATCGGTACTAACGGACGAGGGTTTCCCCGAAACGCTGAAAGCGGTATCGGTAGAGGAAATAATTAAAGTGGCGCAGGATGCCGAACCCGATATGACATTAATTTTAAAAGAACTGATAGGCAGCCTTTAATGTTCCATCAACTTAAATACCTTTTCCTGTTGTTGATCTGCCTTGCAGCGCGGCCAGCTTTTGCGCAGGTGTATAACCCTAACCAAACGCAGCAGCAAACCAATCCTTATTACCGCGATACCGTAACCCGGCCCGCGGCAAAAGTGCTGACCAATGCCCAGATGATGGACAGCCTGCGTAAAAAAGAGGAGAACAAGCAGGATTCGGTTGTTTTTAATTCCAAATTTATACGGGTAACTAACGAGCGTTTATTAGCCGACAGCACCCAGGTAATGCTGCTGGATACAGGGTTGGTCAACTTCGAGAATTATAGTCCGCTTTACCAGCCGCGTCACCCTACCATTGGCCTGGGCAGCCTGGGTTTAGCGCAGCGCCCCTTGCTTTTTGAACCCCCAAAACGGGTGGGTTTTGATGTAGGCCTGCATTATTTAGATGCTTATATGCTTAACCCGCAAGATCTGTATTATTACCGTGCCCGCGTGCCCTATAGTAATTTGCAACTATACACCGGCGGCCGTAAGGAGCAGGTGTTTAAAGCCGTTGTATCCGAAAATATTAACCCGCAACTGAATATTGGCGCCAACTTTAACATTATCGGCTCAAACGGCTACTACAACCGGCAAAACGTGAGCGATTTAAATGCCGCCCTGTTTAGTTGGTACGAGTCTAAAGGGAAGCGGTACAACCTGCTGGTCAACCTGTTTTTTAATAACCTGAAATCGCCGGAGAGCGGTGGCATCCTGAATGACAGTATCTTTCAAAAAGGTTCATTTGATAAATTAACCGAGCCGGTGAGGCTGACGAACTCCAAATCGCAGATCACTAATAATGGCTTTTACTTAAAGCAGTTTTACTATATAGGCCGCATTGACAGCGCGCTGAACGGCCGCGAAACCGCTAATATTTTGCCTACACAGCGGGTATCGCATACGTTTATGTACAATAAGCAAACCTATATGTTTTACCAAACCGGTGCCGATACATATAAGGTATTCCCCGATTATTATTATAATTCGGTCAAATCGCAGGACTCGCTCTATGTACAGAATATCCGCAACGATTTTTCGTACAGTTTTTACCTACGGCCCAAATCGTCGGGATTGTTAAAAAACGAGTTAAAGCTTGATCTGGGCCTTCAGCACGATCTGTATAACTATAAGCAATTCGCAAGCGATTCGGTATTACACGACTTTGGTAAGGTAAGCGAACAGGACCGGAAGCAAAGCGCTACCTTTCAAAATATCACGCTGAAGGCTAAACTGGGGTATAAATTCAGTAACCGGGTATTGTTCAATGCCGATTTTCAGCAGGTAGCCCAGGGCCGCAACTTTGGCGATTATTTGTACGATGTAAAGTTCACCCTTGCCGGCAATGATAAAACAGGCCGTATAGTATTAGGAGCTTATGCGCAGAACAACGCCCCCTCGCTGGTTGCAACCCGTTGGATCTCCAACCATTACGAGTTTGATGCCCATCTAAAAAACCAAAAGACGCAGAATGCATCGTTTAACTACATTAATGATGCCCTGCAACTGGATGTTAAGGCCGAGTATTTTATGATTAACGATTATATTTACTTTAAGGCGCAGCCGGGCGGTATTGATGCCACGCCAACACAGGTATCAGCGCCTATTAACCTGTTAAAGATCAGCGTGGGCAAAAACCTTACCTGGCGCGGTATCCACTTTGATAATTATGTGGTTTATCAAAAAACCGATTACCAAAGCACCCTGCGCACTCCCGAAGTTTATACTTACAGCAACTTATATTACGGTCGCCGCCTGTTTGATGCTATTGATGTAACGGGTGGTATCAGCGTGCGCTATAATACCCCTTATGTAGCCCCCTCATACGCTATTGGCATCGGTCAGTTCTATAACGGCGACGAGGTTACCTATAACTCGTACCCATACGTTAACGTGTATCTGAAAGCTACCCTGCAGCGCACCAACCTGTTTCTTCAGTACGATTACGCCAACCAGGGCCTGCAAAGCCAGGGCTTTTACACCGTAAACCGCTACCCTATGCAAGACAGGACGCTGAAAATAGGCGTATCGTGGACGTTTTATAATTAAGCCCCGCTTCGCTGGAGTGATTAGAGAATTAGTTGATTAGAGATTAGGTTCTGCATCATGTCATTGCGAGTTATCAAATCCTGGGGGCTTTAAAGGTGATATGACGTTGAGAAGCGGGGCCTGTGCAATTCCCCTCTTGAGAGGGGTGGAGGGGTGTGTCCTTTTCGGCGATTTGCATATCGGTAATGACACACCCCTGCCACTACACTTTCCAACGCACCCCCTCTCAAGAGGGGAATCAAAAAAAAACCGTCATGGGTAGGTATCCCGATAACTATCGGGACGAACATTACATGACTGCTCTTTGTGTGTGCGATTGCTTCGTGCCTCGCAATGACATGCTCTTGCGCTCGTCTGTGACGAGTGCTTCAAACTTCAGCGCGATTGTATCGCGTAATGGCGTCGCAGACGCCGAACCATATTAAGCACTCGTCACAGACGAGCGCAAGGTGAGTAACAGCCTCTTTTCTAACCTAATCACTAATCAACCAATCTCTAATCACCAAGACCGTTAGGTCTTCTGCTTCTTCTTCTTTGCGGCCGGGAAAAGCACGTTGTTGAGGATCAGCCGGTAGCCGGGCGAATTGGGGTGCAGTTTCAAATCGGTTGGCGGGTCGCCTACCTGGTGCTGGTAATCTTCGGGGTCGTGGCCGCTGTAGAAGGTCCACTGGCCTTTGCCGTATTCGCCGTGGATATAGCGGGCCTCGTTGGCAGTTTTCATTTCGCCCATAATGGTAACACCGGGTTTAATATAGGCTTTATTATAAGCAGTGGTAAGGCCCATAAAACCTTTGATCACCTTATCATGATTTTGGGTAAGCATGCTGGGCACCACATCCCATTTGGCCGAAAAATCAAACAGGGTGAAGAAATCGCGACTGCGATCGACCTGCCGGCTACGGGTTACATCAATGCTGCTGAAACGGTTCGACATCGGGTTCAGGTCTACCTGGAAATTCTGGAAGGCGAATGTGCCGCTGTAATCCAGTTTAGATTGCGCGTCGGGGTCGGCGCCATCGCCATCGTACATGCTTTCGCAGATATCGGTATTGGCGGCAGCCAACGCGATATCAAAGCTATCCGTACCCGAACACATGGCAAACAGGAAGCCGCCATTAGCGCAAAAATCGCGGATATGCTGCGCCACAGCCAGCTTCATTTTGGATACTTTTTGAAAGCCGAGCCTGTTGGCCAGGGTTTCCTGGCTTTTTACATCCTCGATATACCACTGCTGAAAGCGGAAGCCGTTATAAAACTTGCTGTATTGCCCGGTAAAATCCTCGTGGTGCAGGTGCAGCCAATCGTATTTGGTTAAATCGCCGTGGAGTACTTCCTCATCATAAACCAAATCGTAAGGGATCTCGGCATATTTTAAAACCATAGTAACGGCATCGTCCCAGGGCAGGATGCTTTTTGGGGCGTATACGGCCATTTTAGGGGCTTTTTCCAGCTTTACAATATCCATGTTTACAGACGGATCGCTCACTTCGGTGAGGATCTGGTTTACTTTGGCATCGGCCAAAACTTCGTAACTCACACCGCGGATCTTGCACTCATCCTCTACTGTTTTATCATATTTCAGCATAAAGCTGCCGCCGCGGTAGTTAAGCAGCCAATCCACTTCCTCGCCCTTTTGCAATGTCCAGAATGCAATGCCGTACGATTTCAGGTGGTCTTTCTGCACTTCGTCCATAGGCAGCAGGATAGAGGCCGCTTTTGAGCAGAAAGCGTAAAGCAGAAAGGTGAAAGCTAAAATATATTTAGGGGCACGCATCATGCTCAAAAATAACGAAATAAATAGAGATTAGTTAAATGGTGATTAGAGATTAGTTTTTAAATAACGATTTTTTGGGGAGGGTATTACGTTAGACTAAGCATGCGGGGGTGACTCACCCGACCAACGCTGCGCTGGGGCACCCTCTCTTCGCCTTTGGCGGAAAGAGGGGATTACAGACCCTGCGAAAACATAAAATTATTATGGAAGCTATTATAATGAGATTAGTTTTTGTACATTGTGAAACCTTATTATCACAATGGAATTACTGCAATACAAAAATTTACTTGATCAAGTAAACGCTATCAACGCCCGGTACAAAAAAATTAACGAGTTAACCGGGGATAATTTCAATGTTTTCCGGATACTGAAACTCGAATCATCAGAAGTAAGGATGCATTCTGCTTTTATTGCTGAATTGCTTAATCCCAAAGGGAGCCATGGACAAAAGGATGCTTTTCTGAAATTATTTGTTTCAATATTTTGCTTTAAAAACAGCAAGATTGATACCTCATCATGTAGTGTAGAAATCGAAAAAAGTATTGGCACAATATCTAAAGACAAAGTTCAGGGCGGCAGGATTGATATAATAGTTTCTGACTCAAATCATAACCATATTATAATTGAAAATAAGATATATGCTGGTGATCAGGACTATCAATTAACACGTTATTACAATTACTCAAATGAAGCGGACCTTGTTTATTTAACCTTAGATGGCAAACGACCAGCTAAAGGGAGTTTTGGTGAATTGGAACATGAGCTGCATTACAAGTGTTATTCGTATAAAGACCATATTTTAAGTTGGTTGGAATTGTGCCGTAAAGAAGTGGCCGTTTACCCTATTGTTAGAGAAGGAATAACTCATTATATCAATTTAATAAAATATTTAACCGGACAAACTATCAATAAAAATATGCAAGAAGAATTAAGTGATTTATTGAAATTAAATATAGAAGCATCATTTGCGATTTACAATAATTTAGATAAAGCATGTGACAAAATTTCAGAGGACTTTGGTGAGAAATTGGAGAAAAAATTTGAAAGTTTAGATCAAGGACTCACTTGCAATTATGGTGTAACATTTGAAAAGAATTATAGCGGTATTTGGATAAATAAACCTAACTGGAAGTACTTGAAAATTGGATTTCAATTTCAAAACACAGATAAGGGTTTAATTTATGGGCTTGTTACCAAAGAACACCCTACTAAATACCCAATGCCATTAGAGTTACGAAGCAAAGTAAAAGAGCTACCAAATAATACACCTAAAAACAATGAATGGTGGCCATGGTTTAGGCCAATAGAAGACCCATTCAATAATTGGGAGCAAGTACATGCCTGGAAAGCTATCCTTGATGGCCGTATGGAAAACCTGATCATGGAAAAAGTTAAATACCTGCTTGACCTTACATCAGGCATAGATATGTAATAGTAAATTGCGCATTGTACTTATATGAAATAACGGGTAGCACCTACTGCGCATTTACGTTGTGTTGATATATTCTACAAACAGGTAGCCCGGCTGGGGCATTAACAATATGATACCCCTCTTACAACCTAATCTCTAATCACTGTTTAACTAATCTCTCAAAAATCATTACCTTTGCTGTCCTTTAAAATTGATAAAATGAGCAAAGCAATAATTAAGACCGCTAAAGGCGACATGACCGTTGAGTTTTACGAAAAAGACGCGCCAAAAGCAGTAGCCAACTTTAAAAAATTAGCCAAAGAAGGTTTTTATGATGGTGTTACTTTTCACCGCGTACTGCCCGATTTTGTGATACAGGGCGGTTGCCCATTCTCTAAAGACCCTGCAACTGCTTACAAAGCAGGTTCGGGCGGACCGGGTTACCACATTGATTGTGAGCTGACCGGCGAGAACCAATATCATGACCGTGGCGTGCTTTCTATGGCGCATGCTGGCCGTAACACCGGCGGTTCGCAGTTTTTCATCTGCCACAGCCGTAACAATACTGCCCACCTGGACAGGAACCATACCTGCTTTGGTAAAGTGGTAGAGAATGTTGACCTGGTTGACGATATCCGTCAGGGCGATAAAATTTTAGGTATTGAAGTAATTGACTAAACTTTATAAGCGTAACACAATAGCCACCGGTTAATTGCGTTACGCTTGTTTACGTAAACATAAAAAATGAATTTACAGGGAATAGTAGCGGTATCGGGCAAACCCGGTTTATGGAAAGCGCTAACGCAAAATAAAACAGGTTTTGTATTGGAAAGCCTTGACGAGAAGCGCACCAAGCTGGTAGCCAATATTTCAACCGCTAAACTGGCATCGTTAGATGAGATCACCATTTTTGGCGATGACGAAGATATCCGCCTGAAAGATGTTTTTGACCGCATGAAAACTGCCGCCAGCGTACCCGATGCCAAAGCCGACGGTACTAAGCTGCGCAGCTTCTTCCGCGAAGTAGCCCCCGGCCACGACGAGGAAAAGGTTTACGCATCAGACATGAAAAAGATCGTCAACTGGTTTGCGATATTAAAAGACCTGCCGCTATTTAGCGAGGCTGATCCAAGTGCTGCCCCGGCTGCTGAAGAAATACCGGTTGCGGTTGAAGAACCAACCGTTGCTGTGGTAGATAACGTGGAAGAAAAAACTACTGCTAAAAAGAAACCGGCGGTTAAGAAAACTCCGGCAAAGTAAGCCCCCCGACCCCCTGAAGGGGGAGCAATAAAGTTAAAAGCAAAAGGCGCTTCGGTTTACCGAAGCGCCTTTTATCATTTGCATATATGCACATTTTCTCATCTGCACATTCACTCCCCTTTAGGGGGCTGGGGGGCTAACACTCCACCTGATCACAATGCTCCGTCACCAATTCCGGTTCAAAGGTGCAGTGGTGAATTTCCATATGCTCGAGGCGATGGCGCAGGTCGTGTTTAATTTTATCGAAAGTGCCCAGTTCGGCCTGGTTAACTACTATGTGGGCGGTAAGCGCCGTTTCGGTTGTGCTGAGGGCCCATACGTGCATGTGGTGCACATCAACCACGCCTTTGGCTTTTAGCAGTTCGGCTTTAATTTTCTCTACCTCAATTTCGGCGGGGACGCCATCCATCTCTAACCGCAGGCTGTTTTTAAGCAGTCCCCAGGTACCGCCGATGATGACGATAACAATGATCAAACTCACCGCGCTATCCACCCAATACCAGTTGGTAAAGTAAATGATGATGCCCGATATCACCACGCCTAAAGATACGATGGCATCAACAGCCATGTGCAGATAAGCGCCCTTTACATTCAGGTCGGTATCTTTATCCTTCAAAAAAAGCCAGGCGGTAAAGCCGTTAATCCCAATGCCAATAAAAGCAACCCAGGCAATGGTTGTGCCTTTAACTACTTCGGGGTGTATAAAACGGATAACGGCCTCGTAAGCGATAAAGCCTACTGCCACAAACAATATCAGCGCATTAAAAAAAGACACAATAATAGTAGAGCGCTTATAGCCGTAAGTATACTGCTTATTGGCTTTCACCTTGGCCAGTTTAAAGGCCAGCAGCGCCAAAGCCAGGCTGGCAACATCGCTCAGGTTATGGCCGGCATCGGTCAGCAGCGACAGCGAATGACTAAAGAAACCCATTGCTGCCTCTACAATTACAAAAGCCGAGTTAAGGATAATACCCCATACAAAAGCAGCATTTAAATGATCCAGCTTAGGGGCGTGATCGTGATGGTGGCCATGGCCGTGCGCGTGATCATGTGACATACGCCAAAGTTAAGGATTTGGGATGATGATATGGTGAAGATTGTCTGCTTCGCGGTCATTTGCTGCGCGTCATTATGCTACGCGTCATTGGGTCATTACGCTGCGCTGTCATTATGCTACGCGTCATTGAGTCATTACGCTGCGCTGTCATTGAGTCATTAATAGTTAGTCAAAAAAATGCCGCAGGCATTTTGACCCAATGACCCAATGACCCAATGACCCAATGACCCAATGACCCAATGACCCAA
>NZ_JBWKPY010000007.1:121609-448638 GCF_059418485.1 Mucilaginibacter sp. GW821-FHT07H05 | reverse complement strand
TTTTTTGGGATGCTCCGTTTCGCCCTTTTCTCCTGCCCTTGCGGGTTTTTCTTTCGGCGTTTGCGGGCTGCAAAGGTATAAACCTTTTTCGATTCTGTGAAATTTATTTTAAACTTTTTTTTCGGCTTAAAACTTCATTTCTAATACCTCAGAGAACAATTCCGCTTCCTTATTTGCGGGCTGCAAAGGTATGCATCATTTTTGATTATGCAAACGTTTTACACCTTTATTGCTTATTGTATTTATAACACTTTGCAAATGAGGGGGAAAAATTGAGGGAAAGTCCGGAAGACGGGAAGTCCGGAAGTCCGAAAGAGGGATTACATAGGTATAAGCTATGTATTGTGGCTGAAAGATAGCAGCATCGCCTGATCAACCTAAACTCCGATTGGAGCGGAAAACCCGAAGCGTGGGTGGCCTGTGGGCAGGAAGCGAGGCTTTGCAGCGTAAAGCGGGGCTACAGGGGGCTATGGAATACTGTCCGTTCATTTTCAAATGATGATTTAGGATTAACCACAGTGGGCATGGAGGTTCAATAAAAGTCCGGAAGACGGAAAGACCGGAAGTCCGAAAGATAGGATACGTACCTATATATATGGGCGTACTTTCAACTATACGAAAGGGCACACTATTATATATACAATACCGTTACTATTTACACCTTATATATAGGTAGGTGTTTAACTAACGGCCTTGCGCCCTTTGTGCAATTGCTGACATGCTATTTTTGCGCCTTTGTGGTTAAACCATAAGGCCCTGCCCTACTGTTAAAAGATGTTAAAACGCATCTATATATATAAAGGAGCAATTTATACCTTATATATTAGTGCCAAATAAATAATTGACTGATTTGTATTAATCAACTATCTTTGCAAAATGTTTAAAAAACTAAGTCCCGTATTTTTAAGTCTGACGCTTGCCCTTGTGCTGATATTAGGAAGCTGTAAAAGCAAATATGAAAAGCTGAAGGCCAGTAACGATAATGCCAAGAAATACCAGGAAGCGATTAAGTTTTATAATAAAAAGGAATACAGTAAAGCACTGGAGTTATTTGACGATCTGGCGCCGCGTTATCGCGGGCGTGATGCTGCCGAGGACCTGTTTTATTACTATGCTTATACCAATTATAAGTTAAAGGATTATACATCGGCCAGGTACCAGTTTAAAAACTTTGCCGAAAACTATCAGAGCAGCGCGCGTGCCGAGGAATGCCGCTTTATGGCTGCTTATTGCTTTTACCTGGATTCGCCCAATTACACGCTCGATCAGGAGAATACAGGCAAGGCTATTGAAGCGCTGCAACTGTTTATTAATTTATACCCTAAAAGCGACCGTGTGGCCGAGGCCAGCAAGCTGATACAGGATTTGCGCGATAAGCTGGAAGAAAAATCGTACGCTAACGCTAAATTGTATTTAACTATTACAGATTATCAATCGGCCGTTATTGCTTTTAATAATTCGCTGCGCGATTTCCCGGACACTAAATATGCCGAGGAGATGGAGTTTTTAACTATTAAGGCGCAATATATGTATGCCAAAAACAGCAGCGAATTGAAACAGGAAGACCGTTACAATCAGGCTATCACCTATTACGATCAGTTTGTTGAAAAATATCCGGCCAGTAAATATTTAAAAGAAGCCGCAGGCTTAAAAAAGGATAGCGAAGATGGCATAAAAGATGTAAAGCGCTTTTTTGCTGAAGTTAACAACAATGCCAGGCTTGCCCGCAAACTGGCTAAAAAAGACACGGTTAAAGCGCAGCTACCATCTGAAAAACAGAACTCTCAAAAAATACCAAACTAATAATAGCAGAAAAGTAAAGATATGACACAAATTATTAATAAACCCGCCCCGGCCAGCAGCACTATCACCCGCGATTTGCGCGAGCTTGATGTGAAGACCGATAACATTTACGAGTCGATCGTTATTGTTTCTAAAAGGGCCAATCAAATTTCGAATAACATTAAGGAAGAGCTGCACCAGAAACTGTCTGAGTTTGCATCATCTAACGACAACCTGGAAGAAGTTTTTGAAAACCGCGAGCAGATTGAAATTTCAAAGCACTACGAGCGTTTACCTAAACCTACACTGGTTGCCATTCAGGAATTTTTAGAAGATAAGGTTTACTACCGTAACCCGGCTAAAGAGCAATAGTATACCCTCCCAAACCCTCCCCGAGGGAGAGGGCTTAAAAAATATAAAGCCGCTTTGTTTTTGCAACGCGGCTTTTTCTATGGTCTTGACCGTTGATTTTGGTGTGATTGGTTTGATTACGTTGAATGGGTTGGTTGTTTTAAAGGTTTGTAAATGAAAGCCAGTGTTTCATAGCGGGCGGTAGTCCCGCTATCCGTTGCAAGTCCTCACTGCGCTGCGCTTCGTTCCGGGCTTTCCACTGCTATCGGGTTTAGATTGAAGTGATTGGTGCTGTGTATCAAAAAGCATGTCATTGCGAGCGATATCGTGGCAATCTCGTAGCTTGTTAATCAAACTACGAGATTGCCACGTCGCTCTTACACACAATCCCCTGCCGCTCCTCGCAATGACATGCTTTGTGCCGTTATTTAGCCGTCAAGGTCAACACTGCCGGGGCCAAACCATCGGCGGTAGCGGTAAAGTTGATAGTGCCGGCTTTGGCGTTTGATTGTACGATAGCCAGGGCCAATCCGTGAAATGCTTTGCGATAGCTAACCTTAAACGGATCGTGACTTACCGGGTCACCATTATCTACACCGGCTATAAAGGCGTTGCCGTTTACTCTAAAATCAACCTTGTTATCGGCATTGGGTACGATATTGCCGTCTTTATCCAAAATCTTTACGGTAATAAATGACATATCCCGGCCATCAGCGCTGATGGTTTTCCTATCGGCAATCAATTCTATTTTGGCAGGTTTACCGGCAGTATGTATTTCGGTGGTTTTTACCGTTTTACCATCTTTGTAGGAGACCGCCTTTAAGGTGCCGGGCTGGTATGGCACCGCCCACGCGATGTGCAGATCATCGCCCTGCTTGGCTTTTTTACCTAAGGATTTACCGTTCAGGAAAAGCTCCACTTCATCGGCATGGTTATAGTAAGCCCAAACCTGTGTGGTTTTGCCGGTTTCCCAGTTCCAGTGCGGCAGCAGGTGCAACACGGTTTTGTTGGTCCACTCGCTTTGGTACATATAATAAACATCTTTAGGGAAGCCCGCCAAATCTATAATACCAAAATACGAACTGCGCGATGGCCAGCTATAAGGTGTAGGCTCGCCCAGGTAATCGAAGCCTGTCCAGATAAACATACCTGAAAGGAAATCGTATTTTTTGATCACCTTCCAGCTTTCTTCGTGGGTTGATCCCCATGGAGCCGAAACATTATCGTAAGCAGATACCGTATTATCTGCATTCATTTTTTTAGGATCTTTTGTTGGCCAGCGGCGTATGCTGTCGATATTCGCAGTCATATCATAATAGCCGCGGGTTTCCAGCGCCGAAGTTGTTTCTGACCCGATAAATATTTTGCCGGGGTAGCGGGAGTGAAATTTAGGATACTCCCTGAAATGATAGTTATAACCTACCAGATCAACCGCGCCCGATTTAATGATCTTATTAGTAGTATCGGGGTTATTGTTGGCCGTGCTGATAGGGCGCGAAACATCCAGGCTATGCACAATGGCCGCCAGTTCCTTTGCTATTTCGCCGCCGCTTGCCCTGCCCTGCTCGGGTATCTCGTTACCGATGCTCCACATAATTACGCTGGGGTGGTTACGGTCGCGCAGTATCTGGTCTTCCAGGTCGCGTTTGTGCCACTCGTTAAAAAATACGCTGTAATCATACTTTTCTTTAGCACGCTGCCAAACATCAAAAGCCTCGTCCATTACAATAAAGCCCATTTTATCGCATAGGTCAAGCAGTTCGTTTGATGGCGGGTTGTGCGATGTACGGATAGCATTGCAGCCCATATCCTTTAATATTTCCAGTTGCCTTTCGGTAGCGCGTACGTTTACGGCAGCGCCAAGGCTACCCAGATCGTGATGATCGCACACGCCCAGGATTTTGGTGGGCACACCATTCAGGGTAAAGCCTTTGTCTTCATCAAACTTAAAATAGCGAATGCCGAAATTGGTGGTATAAGTATCGGTTAATGTTTTACCGCTGTAAACTTTGGTAACGGCTTTATACAGGTAAGGCCTTACATCCGACCATAAATTAGGCGTTGCTACCTTTAATTGCTGATTAGCTGTCGCCAGGGTATCGCTCACTTTTACATTACTGCTAACCGTACTGATTACCTTACCTTTTGCATCGCTGATGGCAGTGGTTAGGGTTACCTGCTGCGCGGCGCCGGTATTATTGCGCACTTTTAATTGCAGTTTAATGGCGGCCTGGCTTTTGCTTACCTGTGGCGTAGTCAGGAAAGTTCCCCAATGGTCTATAGCTACTTTATTGGTGGTAACCAGGTACACATTGCGGTAAATACCCGAGCCCGAATACCAGCGCGAGTTGGGCTGACTGGAGTTATCAACCTTTACGGCAATAACGTTGGCCGCGCCGTATTTCAAATAGGGTGTTAACTCGTACCTGAAAGAGATATAGCCATTGGGCCTGAAACCTA
The DNA here is from genome assembly GCF_059418485.1 of Mucilaginibacter sp. GW821-FHT07H05. NCBI lineage: Bacteria > Pseudomonadati > Bacteroidota > Sphingobacteriia > Sphingobacteriales > Sphingobacteriaceae > Mucilaginibacter > Mucilaginibacter sp. GW821-FHT07H05. The sequence goes on along the minus strand of NZ_JBWKPY010000007.1, from coordinate 444,045 downwards.
AATGGTGCCCGTTGATCCATACATCGCTTTTTTGGTATACGCCATCAAAATCAATATATACCTGTTTGCTTTTTGATGCAGCTGGAACGGTAAACGTTTTACGATACCAGCCAATACCACCCGGCAAAGCGCCGCCTTCGGGGGTAGCGGGATGATCCTTGCTAAACTCGCCTTCAATACTCCAATCGTGCGGAAGGGTAAGCTGGCGCCAGCTGTTATCGGCAAGGGTTTCATTCTGTCCGTTAGTAACATCGCCCAGGTGAAAACGCCAGCCAGAGTCAAAATCCGCAACCGAACGGGGCTGTTGTGCCCGGCCCTGTATAGCAAACAACAAGAAAAACAAAACAAGCGGCAATGATCTGCCTCTTTTAGAAAAAGCCTGATGTAGTATCATTTAATTAATTTTAGGATGATGTAATATGATAAACTAAGGTAATAACAAAAACTGTATAAAACACACTTATACTTAGATTAGCCTATTTACGGCACCTTTTTTTGTACGATAAAACTATCTTCGCCATACACAACATCTTCATTTGTAATACCTTGTACTACTATCCTGAATTTGCCTGTAATATCACTGGTATAAAAAGAAAGATCGATCTCTTTTTCTGAATTAAGGGAGATGCCGTGTTTCCAGCAAATGGTAGAAAGGTAATCCGGTTCGGTTGGGTTGCTGAATTTATAATCGGCCCCGTAAAACTCTTTAGCCATATTAACCCCGGTAAAGGATAACATACCGGCTTGCGCCGGTTGGTCTGCGCATCCGTAATACTGGATACGCCCCAGGCCAGGCACATTAACCATCTCGCCATTTATGGGTGCCCTGTTTCCCGGGTCGCTCGTATGGTTGGGGCAGTTAAGAATATTGTAACGGCAAACATAATCGCCGCAGGCATTGGAATTGGCACCAAAGCCATGCCTGAACCTATCGTTAGTTGCCCTTATTTTTACTTCCTTTAAATTAGTTGCATGTTCAAAGCCCTTTAAAACAAATTCGTTAGTACTTTGAGTTATCGGTTCTTCAAATATCACCGGTTCAACATCTTTAGCCAGGGTTTTATTTACAGCCAGGTATGGGTCTGTTACCTGTATTTCATATTGGTCGCTTTTACCACTTACTATTAAATTCGCCTTCCTGTCGGCCTGTGTATATACATCAGCATTATTTAAAACAAAACCTCCTTTGCTATCGCTGCTTAACATATTTATACCTAATGAATCCTTCATCAGTGCTAATTGTACCGGTTTTTTAAGCCTGCTGCCAAACCGGGTTATACTACCGCTAAACAAAAGGCTGTCTTTCATCTTAAGCGTATCAGCTGCTGATGCCTGCATTAATTCGGGCCACTTGTATTTGCTCCAGCCGCGTACCAGCAGCAATTCGTTCAAATACATGCGGTCAACTTCGCTACTGCCCAGCAGGTCATCCTTTAAAGGCAGGTTGTCCAGTTCGCTTTGCAGGTAAACATAATGCTCAATATTATTATCATTGGCCACCAGGTAACGGTTATCCTGCACACAAGCTACAGATACCACACCTTTTGCCGGCTGACCGTTACTCCCGTTCAATTTAAGTTTGATATTTACCTTTTGCCTTGTACCCGGCACTTTATTGTCCATAGTAATAGTTACACGTGGTTTTTGATCGTAATGGGCAAAAAACAACCGCTCGGCGCAGGGACGGTTCAGGCTATCGAGTACGGTTATGGTATTTAATCCGCGTGGTATGGTTGACAGGTCTATTTTTACATTGCGCCCTTTCGGCGATGCATCAAACATCGTAGCCGAATAAATTTGCAGATAATTATGTACCACTACAGTAGTTTTGCCCGGATACCTGGTCAGCAATTGCAGTTTCAGCGTATCCTTAACCAGGGCATCGGGGATCCGCATCACCACGCCCGAATTTAAGGCGGCTGGCAAAGCATAAACATCACCAGTGCCGGTATCCAGTAGTTTTGCAGTATAGTTAGTATGTGGGGCCGGTTCTATATAAAACATGCCCATCCCAAAACTGTCGGTCTCTATGGTATCTATTACAACGCTGCCGGCATATAACAAACCCTGTGTTTTAATAGCTGTACCACCCGGCATTTTAACTTCCCAGCCCACCCTGTTTTGCATGCCTGCTATTAAATGGCCGCCCTCGGGGTAAAACTTCACATCGGTAGTTTTCTTTTTTATGGGGATATCCAGGTGCAGGGTTTTGGTTTCGCTGCCCGATTTTACCTGCACTTCTAAATTATGCTGTGCCGTGGTAATCCGGTCCTTAGGTATCATCAGCGTATAGCTGCCTATTACATTTGTTTTTGCCTTGCCGGATAACCGGGTTTTCTGATCTTTCCCCAGGTAGTAATTAATTAAGGCACCATCCAATGGGGCGCTTTTAGCAGCGGCCTTTAGCAGTACACGTACATTGGCGGGGTCTTTATACAGCGTATCCAAAACCAGTTCGACATTAAACGCCGCGTCGGTAGCTGTTTTAAGGGTAACGGGTTGCATAAAGCATACCTCGGGCTTGCCATTGACGAGGCAGTTGGTGTATGCAACAAAGCTGTAATGACCGGGCGGCACACTATCCGGAACGGTTAAATTGCCGTAAGCCAGGCCAACATGCATTACAAATTTACCTTGTACCGCAATTTTTTGATCGTTATTGTTTACTAAAGCTGCTGATAAAACCTGGTGCCCGGTGATATTTTTTATATTGACACCTAAAAGATAAGCGGAGAACCACATGACATCGTTATTTACATACACGGTTTTATCCATGTGTACAAACATCAGGGGCCCTGCTTTTTTAACGCGATAGTACGATGCATGCTTTACAAGGTTATCTATTATATTATTATCTGTTTGAGCGCGGGCTGAAACCATAAAAGCGCACAGCAACCATATAATTGCGATACATCGGCAAAACTTAAAGATCATATAAAAGTAATTATCGGGTTAAGGCAGGCCTGTAATTAACCAATATAATAATTTGTGGTTAATTTAGCATATGAATATTCAAAAAGCAACTTTTGGTAACGGATGTTTTTGGTGCACCGAAGCCATTTTCCAAACCCTTAAAGGCGTAATATCAGTAGCATCGGGTTATACAGGCGGCCATACGGTAAACCCCACCTATATGGAAATATGCAATGGCGATACCGGCCATGCAGAAGTTATTGACATTGAGTTTGATGCAGACGTGATTTCTTTTGATGAGCTACTGCTGGTATTTTTTAAAACCCATAACCCAACCACCTTAAACCGCCAGGGTAATGATGTGGGTACGCAATACCGATCTGCCGTGTTTTACCACAGTGATGAACAAAAACAGCAGGCCGAACAAATGATTAATACATTAACCGCCGAAAAGGTATTTGATATACCCATTGTAACCGAAGTTACACCGGCATCGGCATTTTATAAAGCCGAAGATTACCACCAGAACTATTACAACGATAATACATTGAAACCTTATTGCATGGTAGTGATACAGCCTAAGCTGAATAAATTCGCCAAGGAATTTGTGGAGAAAATTAAACCCGAATTGTTGTAATTATCAAAAATTGTTTACATTCGGTTATGCAAACTTTGAATATTAACTTACCGGATGGTGCGAAAATATCCGAAAAGGATGTTTTGACCGCCGTAGCCACCAGGCTATACGATACCGGGAAGGTCACCATTGAACAGGCTGCAAACATGGCCGGCTATGATCTATCGGCGTTTATTGAGGAATTAATGGCACAAAGTTTACAGGAAAGCTCGGCCGTAGTTTATCATTATTAAGCGGGCATTCCCGTCACTCCATCACCATGAAAATTAAATCCCCTATCTGCGCAGCATTGCTTTGCCTTGCATTAAATACGTTTGCACAAAATCCAAACTTATCAACAGTTAACGCCGGCAAGGTATGGGCATCCTTGTACCAGCAACGCGCCGCCGAGTATAAGGCCCTGTGTTTCCAGGCTTATAATATAGCACGCCTACGTGTTGACGCCGCTATAAAGCATAAAGGCAGTAAACCCCTGGCCATAGTAACCGATATTGACGAAACCTTATTGGATAACAGTCCTGAAGATGCCCGCGCGGCCATTAACAACCAGGATTTTGACACCAAGGCCTGGAAAAAATGGACTGCCCAGGGTATTGCCGATACGGTACCGGGCGCCCCTTCGTTTTTTAAATATGCCGCTGCAAAAGGTGTTAAAATATTTTATATCACCAACCGCGATGAGGATGAACGCGCCGGAACCCTGAAAAACCTGCAGCTATATCATTTACCCAATGCCGATGACGCGCACCTGTTGCTAAAAACCACATCATCCAGCAAGGAAAGCCGCAGGCAGCAGGTATTAAAAAAGTACAACATTATACTGCTTTGCGGCGATAACCTGGCCGATTTTGATCTATTGTACGATAACCACCCCAGCGAACAAAACCGTGATGCCGCCACCCAAAAACTACGGAAACAATTTGGTAACAAATATATCGTACTGCCCAATCCATCCTATGGTGATTTTGAAGGCGCGTTGTTTAAGTTTAACTATAAATTATCGCCGGCCCAAAAGGATTCGGTGATCCGGTCGGTTATTAAACTCGACCATGATTAAAGGATTTCAGGACGGACAGGATCTTAATACCATCGTGTAAACTCGACCATGATTAAAGGATTTCAGGACGGACAGGATCTTAATACCATCGTGTAAACCTTTCAATCCTGTAATCATGGTCTTAAATCATGGTTAAGTTTCTGTTAAGTCCCTTTTCCCTCACGACAATTTCTTAGCTTTGACTCACTATCTGACTGATGATGAAAAACTTTAATTATGCTTTGCTGGTTTTTGCCTGCTCTATTCAGCTTTGCGCTGCACAAACACCCGGTAAAATAGCCAATACCAACCAGGTATTACTACCCAACGGCTGGAAATTAAGTCCGGCGGGCCATGCTTCACTGCCGCTTGGAGACCTGCCCCTGAATATCCAATTGTCTTCGTCCGGCAAACTAATGGCGGTAACCAATAACGGACAAAGCACCCAATCTGTACAGTTAATTGATGCCCGTAACCAAAAAATTCTGGATACCAAAATCATTGATAAATCATGGTATGGCCTGGCTATCAGTAATGATGAAAAAACGCTGTATGCATCGGGCGGCAATAATAATTGTATTGTGGTTTATCCTATCCGCGATAATAAATTGGGCACAGCGGATACCATCCGCTTAGGCAATCCCTGGCCTAAAAATAAAATATGCACTACCGGGATGGCGATAACCCGGGATAACAGCATTTTATATACTGTTACCAAAGAAGACAATACCCTTTATACCATCGATCCGGCTACAAAAACCGTTATCAGTAAAACTAAACTGGCCGCCGAAGCTTATAGCTGCCTGCTATCGCCCGACGAAAAAACGCTTTACATATCCCTTTGGGGCGGCGAAGAAGTGGCTATTTATAATACCGTATCAAAAAAACTGGAAGGCCATATTAAAGCAGGCAACCACCCTAATGAGTTATTGCTGAATAAAAAAGCAACCCTGCTGTTTGTAGCCAATGCCAACGATAACAGTGTATCCATTATCAGCACTAAAAACAGCAAAGTGCTGGAAACAGTTTCTACCGCGCTGTATCCTACAAAACTGACAGGCTCAACCAGTAACGGACTGGCGCTATCGCCAAACGAGAAGACCCTATATATTGCCAATGCCGATAATAACTGCCTGGCCGTATTTGATATCAGCACCCCGGGCAGCAGCCGAAGCATGGGCTTTATCCCCGTTGGCTGGTACCCAACCAACGTAAAAACGCTGGGCAGCCAAATCATTGTTTCAAACGGCAAGGGCTTTACTTCTATGGCCAATCCTAACGGGCCACAACCGGTAAGGAAAACCGATAATAGTGGTCACCATATTGGATCTACCAACAGCCGCGAGCAATACATTGGGGGCCTGTTTAAAGGCACCATGTCGTTTATCGATGCGCCCAATGCCGATCAGTTGAAAGTATACACCAAACAGGTATACGCCAACACCCTGTTCACAAACGACAAAGCTGACTTAGCCGATGGCCTTGCCGGCAACCCCATCCCGCGCAAGGTGGGCGATAAATCGCCTATCAAACATGTGTTTTATGTGATTAAGGAAAACCGTACCTACGACCAGGTTTTGGGGGATATGAAGCAGGGTAACGGCGATAGCGCATTATGTATCTTCCCGCGGAAAGTAACCCCTAACCTGCATGCCATAGCATCCGACTATGTATTGGCCGATAATTTTTATGTAGATGCTGAAGTAAGCTGCGATGGCCATAACTGGAGCATGGCTGCTTACGCTACCGATTTTATTGAAAAAACATGGCCTACCAGCTATGGTGGCCGCGGTGGGAATTATGACGGCGAAGGTACACGCAAAATTGGTGACCCCAAGGATGGTTACATTTGGGATTATTGTAAACGCGCCGGTGTGAGCTACCGTAGTTACGGAGAGTTTGCAGAAAATGGCAAACCAAACATTAAATCGTTGCAGGGCCATGTATGTGTAAAATCCCCGGGGTTTACGCTGGATATCAAAGATCAGCTGCGCGAAGAAATATGGGAACATGATTTTGACTCCTTGTTAAAAATAAATGCTGTACCCCAGTTTAATACCGTGCGCTTAGGGAACGATCATACCAGCGGGCAAAAGAAAGGTAAAATTTCTCCTATAGCCGCTGTTGCGGATAACGACCTGGCCGTTGGCCGGTTTATCGAACACCTGTCGCATAGCCCTATCTGGAAAGAATCGGTAGTATTTATCCTGGAAGATGATGCCCAAAACGGCCCCGATCATGTGGATGCCCACCGTTCGCCGGTTTATGTGATTGGCCCCTACGTTAAACGCAAGGCTGTGGTGCATGGCATGTATTCTACATCGGGTGTATTGCGCACCATGGAGCTAATTTTAGGCTTGCCGCCGATGAGCCAGTATGATGCCGCCGCTATGCCGTTATTCGAATGTTTTACTAACACACCTGATTTTACGCCATTTACCGCTAAGCCCGCCGAGGTTGATTTAGAGCAACGCAATGTGGCCGTAAACGAAAGCAGCCGCCGGTCGGAGTTGTGGAATTTTGCTAAAGAAGATTCGGCGCCTGATATTGACCTGAACGAGGTGATCTGGAAGTATGTAAAAGGTGAAGATGCCATTATGCCTGCCCCAAAACGCAGCGCTTTTGTGATATTGGAAAAGAAAAAGAAACTTGATGATGATTAAAATGTTAGTATTTGATATATTGGCACAAACCTTCATTTATGATTATTATTGAGAATGAATTCCTGAAAGCCGCTATTGATACTAAAGGCGCGCAACTATCATCATTAATTAACAAAACTACCGGTGTTGAACTGATGTGGCAGGCAGGTGAAGCCTGGCCATGGCATTCGCCCAACCTGTTCCCGGTTATTGGCTCGTTGATCAATAACCAAATTATTGTAGATGGTAAACCTTACGAAATAACACAAAGGCATGGCTTTGCCCGGTACTCGGAGTTTTTATTGATCGAGGCTGACAGCAACCATGCTAAACTTTCGCTCCCCTACAGCGAAAAAACACTGGCCATTTATCCTTATAAATTCGACCTGCATATTATATATGATCTGATCGATAATTCCCTGCGGGTAACCTTTAAAGTGATAAACCGCGATGACAAAACCGTTTACTTCTCGGTGGGCGGGCACCCCGCGTTTAACGTGCCTTTTCACCCGGGTGAAAGCTACGACGATTACTACCTGGAATTTGAAACCGAAGAGCCCATGGTAGAACACCTGATATCGCCCGAGGGCTTTTTTAGCGGCGAAACCAAACCGGCAAAGCTGGATGGCAAAAACCTGCAATTAACCCACGATCTGTTTATTAACGACGCGCTGGTTTTTAAAAACATGAAATCGCGCCAGGTAACCATCAAAAGCCACAAGCACGATGAAAGCATTTCGGTGCAGTTCCCGCATTTTAATTACCTGGGGATATGGGCCAAAACCGGCGCCGACTTTGTATGTATTGAACCCTGGCTGGGCCATGCCGACAAGGCTGGTGCGCCTGTTGAGTTTAAGCAAAAAGAAGGTATACAAAAAGTAGAGCACGGGCACGTATTTGATGCCAGCTATTATATTAGTATATAAAGGCATCCTGATAGGATAGGAAACCATAAAAAAAGAGGCCGTATCATGTATTTTGATACGGCCTCTTTTTTTATGAATTGGTTTTTTACGTTTACTTCAATATATGCCTCTGCATAATCATACCGTTAAACTCCTTACTGCTTAATTTTTGATAAATAGCATCGGTTGTCAGTTTTGTACTGCCGGTTTCGGTGCTTTGAATCTGCAGATCGGTTGAGGTTAAGTAAACCCCGTTTTTAGCATAATTTATGGCCTGCGCCAATAGTTTTTCTGTGGGGTCGCCAAAATCTTTGGTTACATCATCACTAATTAGTTTACCCGGATAATCTGTACTTCCCGGTGTCATACCGGCATAATACCCGCCCTGCCCCGATGAATTTTTAGTTTCAAACTCGGGGATATACATTTGGTATTTGTTAATCTCGATATCAAAAAAGCCTACAGGTTTTCCGTAAGTGGTCCTGCCAATCATCTGTACATTCATATACGGGCGCAGGTTATTAATAGTTAGTTCACTGGCCGACGCGGTTGCGCTTGTTACAATAAAAAACACTCTGTTAATGTTCAGCGTCCCTTTTTTAGAGAATTTTTCGGTATTGGCGGCCAAAGAATAATCTATCTGGCTATAGTTGTAAACCTGCCCGGTTGTAGCATCCTTACGTACCTGGTTTTTCAGCAGCTTTTCGGCATTAGCCATCAGCGTAGGGTTATAATAAGCCGCATACATGGTAGAACCACTAACCGAGGTTGGGGCAATCAGGTTGCTCAGGTACTCGGCTGTTTCTACATACCCCCCACCGTTATAACGCAGATCAACCGCCAAATCGGTAACCCCGGCTGTTACAAACGCGCTAAATGCAGCATCCAGCGCTGCTTGTGTGCTGCTTAGCGTTACAAAGCTGTTAAATACAATATACCCTAATTTTTTACCGCCGCCCAAATCTATCACCTTAGAGGTAATTACCGGGTTTATTTTATACGTAGCCGTGTTTAATGTAACGGTGAAGGTTGTAGCATCCGGCTTTTTCAGGATCATGGTAATGGTGCTGCTATTACTGTAAGCGTTTAATAAAAACGTAAGGTTTGCACTTACATTACCATCCAGATCGGTACGCCCGTTTATACTGGTGATCTGGTATCCGCGTTTTATCCCGGCCAAATCTGCAGGCGAGCCTGGATAAACATACTTTACATATACATTAACATTCCCGGTGTATGAATCGTAAAATGGCGCAAAACCAAAATCGCCTGTAACCGCATTTAACTTTCCCGATGCTGTGCCATCATCAATAAACGAATATTTGGCAGTACCCGGACTTGCCGAATAATACTCGTAAGGCAAGCTGGTTGAGGGGTTGATCTTATACTGGGATAATTTATTCACCTCGGCCTGCAAAGCAGCCAGGTCTGTTGAACCGGTAAACGAGCGGGGATTAAAAGTAGCATAATCAGGCAGGCCATCGTACCAATAGTAATCTTCCTTGGCATACAGGTAAACAGAATCGCGCATTAAATCTAAAGCTGAAGCTGTGGTGACAGGCGGAGTTGGGGTTTCGTCTGGTTTGCTTTTTGAACATGCTGCAAACATCATCACTAATACACCTGCAACAAACAGTATTTTTTTCATTTTAATCGGGGTTAGTTCACTATATACGTTATAACCGGCATATTAGTGTTTACCATGTAAATTTATTAATAATATTTTTTTGATATAAAAAATATAAAGGCTAAGGAAATACCTTAGCCTTTATACCCATATATCTTATATCGGGACTTTATTTTTTAATCCTTAGGCCTTTATCCATTATCATCCCGTTAAATTCTTCCTGCCCAACGTTACGATTAACAACTGGCTGACCATCAGAACTTTGTATTTTTAAAGCGGTACCATACGTACCGGTTTTAACATAATTTAAGGCATGTGCCAATAGGCCCTCAGTAGCGTCCCCAAAATCCTTTGTCAGGTCATCCTTATCATTATAGCCCGGATAATCGGTACTTCCGGGATTCATACCCGTATAATAGCCACCCTGGTTGGCCGAATTTTTGGTTTCAAACTCGGGTACATATAGTTGGTAGCTATTGATATTGATCGCAAAAAAACCAACAGGTTTACCGTAAGTATTAGTCCCTATTAACTTAACATCCATTTGCGATCGCAGGTTATTGATAGCCAGTTCGCTTGCCGAGGCGGTTGAACCTGATACGATAAAAAATACCCGGCTGATATTTAATGTACCTTTTTTGGAGAAATTCTCTGCATTGGCCGCTACCGAATAATCAATTTGCCCATAGTTATATAATACATTATTTGCATCGCGGAAAAACTGTTTCTTCAGCAATTGTTCCTGCCCGCTTTGTAGTGTAGCATTAAAAAAGGTATTATACATTAAAGTGTTATTCTTAGCCGTTGGAACGATGAGGTTAGACAGATATTCGGCTGTAGATACATAACCGCCACCATTGTAACGCAGATCAACCACCAAATCGGTAATACCTGCAGATGTAAAACTGGTAAAGGCTTCATCCAGCTTAGCCTGCGCGTTAGCAGGAGCAGTAAAGGTGTTAAATACAATATAACCTACCTTTTTCCCGGTGCCTGTATCAAATGTTTTATACAGCAATACCGGGTTAACTGTATAAGTAGCCGACGTTAACGATGCTGTATAAGTGGTATTATCGCCACGTTTTAAAGTAAGGTTAATGGGAGTGGTGCCCAACGCGTTAATCACAAAGTTATAATCGGCAGTTACATTAAGATCCAGCCCGGTGCGGCCGTTTATACCGGTTATCTGTTCGCCGCGGTGCAAACCGGCAATACCGGCTGACGAACCTGCATATACATATCTTACCCTAAAATCGGTAGCGCTGATAGCTGTTATAGCAAAACCAAAATCAACCTTGGTACCGCCCAGCGCGGTGCTGGTTTGGCCGTTATCAATAAACGAGTATTTGGCCACACCGGGGCTGCTGGCCACATATTCATAAGGCAGGCTGGTTGCCGGGTTAATTTTAAATTGCGAAAGCAGGTTAACTTCGGCTGTAACAGTAGCCAGATCGGTGCTGCCATTGATATTGCGTGGCTTAAAAGTAGCATAATCAGGTATGCCATCCGACCAATAGTACACCTCTTTAGTGTACAAATAGATCGAGTCCCTGATCAGGTCGAGTGTTGAACCTGGTGCATCCGGGCTATCCGGATCAACCTTATGTTTTTTACAGGCACCAAAAACACCTGTTAGCAAGATCAAAGCGAAGTAAAATATTCTTTTCATATTCAATACTTTATATAAACATACTTTAAACGTAATAAAACAACGAGAAGTTGCTTTTATAAAGATATGAACTCCTGAGCATAAATAAAATCTATTCCGCAAGCTTGCGCGCAAAGTACATCAGCGTCGTCATCCCCGGCCATTACTATCTCGCGGCGCTGCAATTGATGGTCGCTGATCAGTTTATAAATCATATCCGGTTCGGGCTTGGGGGCTACTTCATCAGCAAAATAGCATACCAGGTATTTCTCAAGCCCATGCCACTCTACCTGTTTCAGTTTATTCAGCTGCTGTTCGGGGTCGCCATTGGTTACAATGAACAGCTTTTTCCGGTCGATCACAATCTCCTGCATCAGCTTCAGCATATCGGCATACAGCAGTAATTTTAAAGGCAATTCGGCTTTTTTATGCAGGTGCTCAAAGTTGAAACGATATTTTTCGTCCAGTTTAAATTTTTCCTGCACCCGGTTAAAAACAGCATCGCTTCCCTCCTCCTCAAATGTTTTCACCATCAGGTTCAGCAATACTTTGGCATCCAGCAGTTCGGTATACTCTAAAAAGCCGGCAAACAGGTAATACACCTGGTACAGGTAATCCTTTTGGGGATAAAGCACATTATCCAGTTCAAATATAAAAGCGGTTTTACGCGGGTCTATATCACTGTATTTCATCAGCTGATGATAAAATGGTTATTCCGTATTCGTTAAATAAAAGCGCGGCTTCGTTTAGCAGGTCAAACTCGACCGGTTGCAGGGCATAAATAATCGCTATTTGATTATCCAAGCTTAAGGTCAGCATTTTATGCGCGTACGATGGATCGGCCGGCGCAGGTAACACAACCATATTTCCGGCTTTCAGCATCAGGACAGGCAGTTCGGCATAATCGCCCAGCACAACGTCATTCCCGGCTAACTTATTTTTCAGCTGGTAGGCTATCCCCGATGCAGCGCTTGTGATTAATATTTTCAACTTATATGGCAGTAATTAAACCATCCTTCATCGTGATCTTACGGTCAGACAAGTCGGACAGGTCTTCGTTATGGGTAACTATTACAAAGGTTTGGTCAAACTCCTTGCGCAGTTTAATAAACAGTTCGTGCAAATCGCGGGCATTGGCCGAGTCGAGGTTACCTGATGGCTCATCGGCGAAGATCAGGTCGGGTTTATTGATCAGCGCGCGGGCCACAGCCACACGCTGCTGCTCGCCGCCCGAAAGCTGCCCGGGCTTATGGCTTGCCCTATCGCTTAGTCCCAGCATATCCAATAATTCCATGGCCCGTTTTTCGGCCGCAGCCTTTGGTGTGCCTGCTATAAAGGCGGGGATACATACATTCTCTACCGCGTTAAATTCGGCCAATAAATGATGAAACTGGAAGATAAAGCCAATTTTACGGTTACGGAAATTGCTGAGGTCGGTGCTGTTGAGTTTACTGATCTCGTGCCCCTGGAAAAAAATATGCCCTGCATCGGGTTTATCCAGCGTACCTAAAATATTCAGCAGCGAGCTTTTGCCCGCGCCGGATGCACCTACAATGGCTACTATCTCGCCTTTTTTCACTTCAAGATCAACCCCTTTTAAAATATGCAGGTTACCGTATGATTTATGGATAGCTGTTGCTTTAAGCATGGGGTAAAGGTAGGGGTTTTGGTTTAATTGCCGTCGAATTTAACCACAAAGGACACAAAGAAATATCATACTAACTAACACAAAGGGCACAAAGGTTTTATCATTTATATCAACACATAGCTTGGTGTACTTTGTGGTTCTCTCTTTGTGTACTTTGTGGTTAAATTATCACGCAATAATTTCAACATCTTTAACTGCCATCTCCCACAAAAATTGTAGATTTACCGCAAATTCTTCAAAACACATGAATATTCACGAATACCAGGGTAAAGAAATATTAAAAAGTTTTGGCGTTAGGATACAGGAAGGCATTTTAGCCAACACACCTGACGAGGCTGTTGAAGCTGCTAAAAAACTGAAAGCTGATTACAATTCGGATTGGGTAGTTATTAAGGCACAGGTACATGCCGGTGGCCGTGGTAAAGGCGGTGGTGTTAAGCTGGCCAAAAACCTTGACGAAGTTAGGGAACGCGCAAGCAATATCATTGGCATGCAACTGATAACCCCGCAAACCAGCGCCGAAGGCAAGAAGGTACACAAAGTACTGGTTGCCCAGGATGTTTACTATCCCGGCGAAACCCCTACCAAAGAATTTTACATCAGCGTATTGCTGGATCGTGCCAAAGGCCGCAACATTGTGATGTACAGCACCGAAGGCGGTATGGACATTGAAGAGGTCGCCGAGCATACCCCGCACCTGATATTTAAAGAAGAAATTGACCCTAAAGTTGGTTTACAGCCTTTCCAGGCGCGCAAGATTGCCTTTAACTTAGGCGTATCGGGCGATGCTTTTAAGGAGATGGTGAAATTTGTAACCGCTTTATATAAAGCTTATGTTGCTACCGACTCATCTATGTTTGAGATTAACCCGGTATTGAAAACATCAGACAATAAAATATTAGCCGTTGATGCCAAAGTTGATCTGGACGATAACGCTTTATACCGCCACCCGGACTATGCCGCTATGCGCGATACACTGGAAGAAGACCCAACCGAGGTTGAAGCCAGTAAATCGAACCTGAACTATGTAAAGCTTGACGGTAACGTTGGCTGTATGGTGAACGGCGCGGGCTTAGCCATGGCTACCATGGATATTATTAAAATTGCCGGTGGCGAACCTGCTAACTTTTTAGACGTAGGCGGTACCGCCAATGCGCAAACTGTTAAAGCCGGTTTCAACATCATCCTTTCGGACCCTAACGTGAAGGCTATCCTGATCAATATCTTTGGTGGTATTGTACGTTGCGACCGTGTAGCACAGGGCGTTATTGATGCTTACCATGAAATTGGCAACATCCCCGTACCTATCATTGTCCGTTTACAAGGCACCAACGCTAAGGAAGCGAAAGAACTGATAGATAACTCGGGCCTGAAAGTATTCTCGGCTATATTGCTGAAAGAAGCGGCAGAGCGCGTTAAGGAAGTTTTGGCCTAATCGGGTCATTGAGTCATTAGGTCATTGAGTCATTTTTGACTACGATATCAAAAAGGGAGCGGTTGCTCCCTTTTTGTTTTTGTGTTGATGATAAACACAATATTAACTTAATCTGCAAATTACACGGGCGGCTTAGCTTTGCAATAGCTTACCGGCCATGAAAAAGATAAAAGTTGCCTTTTTTGCAGAAATACTGATTGAAGAGCATGATGGCGCTACCCGTACGATGTTCCAACTGATCAGGCGGATAATGCCGGAACAATTTGAGTTCATGTTTTTTTGCGGCGTTAGCTCCGGCGGGTTAAATGGCTTTGAATGTGTACATGTGCCTACACTTACCCTTCCCATTAATGCTACTTATAAAATGGCTGTCCCTGCCCTCGTGCAAAAAAGCCTGAAAGAAAAAATAGACCGCTTTAACCCCGATGTAGTGCATATTGCCACGCCATCGCTTTTGGGCGAGTTTGCCATTAAATACGCGCGCCAGTACGGCCTGCCTGTTATTTCCATCTATCATACGCACTTCCTGTCTTACATTGATTATTACCTGAAAAAAACACCCTTTTTGATAGATTTTGTGAAAGCAAAAATGGTAATAGGCCAGCGCAAGTTTTATAACCAGTGCGATGTGGTTTATGTACCGGCCGAAAGTATTGCGGCCGAGTTAGCGGAAATAGGGATTGATAACAGCAGGTTGAAAATATGGAAACGCGGTATCGATACCGGCTTATTTTCGCCAGGTAAAAAGGATAAATACCGGATGCAGCAAATAACCGGCAATAATAACCCGGTTATACTATTTGCCAGCAGGTTGGTGTGGGAGAAAAACCTGGAAACCTTGTTTAATATTTATGATGTATTAAAAGGCAAACATCAGCCATTTAACCTGGTAATAGCCGGCGATGGTACAGCCCGGAAGGCCTGCGAAACCCGTATGCCTGATGCGGTATTTCTTGGTAAAATACCTCATGAACAGTTATCGGTACTGTATGCCTCGGCTGATGTTTTTGTATTTCCGTCGGTATCCGAAACCTATGGTAACGTGGTTTTAGAAGCGATGGCATCGGGCCTGCCCTGTGTAATTGCCGATGGCGGAGGTTCAAAAGATTTTATAACACAGGGGATTAACGGTTTTAAATGCGCCCCTTATACCGCAGCCTGCTACGTGGAAAAAATTGAACAGCTTATCCACAACCCGCCATTACACCGGGAAATGGTTAGTAAGGGCTTACAATACAGCAGCGCTTTTGGCTGGGAACAATTGGCCGGCGTTTATTTTGACGACCTGCAACTCCTGGCAGGTTACCAAACTTATAGCCTGGCCTGAGGGAATTTAATTTACATTGCTGGCCCAGGTTGTATTCAAAAAGTTTTTAAGGTCGGCCAGGCGGTCGGTGTTGATCAGGTCTACCCCACAGCGCAATAATTCGGCCCATACCACCCTGTTCTCGGGCGACGACCATAGCCTTACTTTTTTACCGTACCTGTGTGCTAATTTAATATAGGCGCATAGTTTTTGCCGTTCGGCAGTGGGCATCTCCCCTTGGCCATCCCATTTTAAAAACGAATTATAGTTACAGCTTGTCATGGGGTAAACCGCAGTGCCTAAACTATCCCTGTCCATACGCCGCAGGTCTTCATCAATAAATACCATGCGGCTGGCTTCCTGTTTAACCATGCGCAAGGGTTTGCGGCCTGATAGCACAATAGTTACCGCCCTTTGCACAAACCGTCCGTTTTCATAGCTTGATAATATGGATTTGTATTTATCCAGCAAAGGCTTTAAGGCTTCGTAAGTACTGTTGGCGCCGGTTTTAATATCAATCATTAAAGTAACAGGGGCATCGGTGTTTACATAAGGCTGCCTTTTACTGTTAACCTGCTCAAACAAGGGTTGCAGGTATAGTTTCTCCAATGTTCGGCCGCCTTTAAAAAAGGGAAATACATGCGCTACTACCAACTGCCCGTCTACCAAAAAAATATCTGCTTCTATATATCTGAAACCGTTTTCCAGCGCGTCGAACAAGGGGCGTTTGTGCCAGTAATCGTTGTGGGCAAAGCCGTTGTGCAGGGGAATGGATTGGGGATAAGCGGGTAGCTGATTGAAGATCAGAAAAAGCAGTGTTGCAAGGAGTTTTATATTAAAGTTTGCCGTTCGCATTTTAACTAAAATCACTAAACTTTCCTGCCGTAAAGGTAGCCTGCTGCTATGTTCACACTTTTAAGCAAATGTTAAGTTTTACTTAAATTAAGGCTGCTTAACATTAACAAATCCGTCCTGTGCAAACATCAAAAGCCGCATGCTGTTATCATCTTGTGTAATATGTCGGCAAATTGTAATCTTTAATACAAATAGATGTTTAAACACATATTTGTATTTATCTTTGTTTCAACATTTTAAAACAACACAATTTTTAATATCATGGCAACATTAACCAAATGGGTTTTAGACCCAATGCACTCAGAAGTACAGTTTAAAGTAAAACACTTAGTTATATCTACCGTAACCGGCTTTTTCAAAAGCTTTGAAGGCAGCCTGGAAACAGAAAACGAAGATTTTACCGGCGCTGATATCACCTTTAGCTTAGATGTAAATAGCATTGATACCAACCAGGACCAACGCGACGGGCACCTGAAATCGGCAGAATTTTTTGACGCGGAGAAATATCCGAAGATCACTTTCAAATCAACTTCTTTTACCAAAGATGGCGATGACTATACCCTGGCAGGCAACCTGACCATTAAAGACATAACTAAACCGGTAAAACTTAATGTTGAGCATGGCGGTACCGCTGGCGACTTTTATGGCAACACCAAAGCCGGTTTCGAAATCACCGGCAAGATCAACCGTAAAGAGTTTGGCCTTACCTGGGATGGCGTTACCGAAGCTGGCTCTATCGTTGTTGGCGAAGACATTAAGTTGATCATCAACGTTCAGTTTGCTAAACAAGCGTAAGTAGAGATTAGTGACTGGAGATTAGTTAATTAGTTTCGGTCATATAATTATATAAGGTCATCCATTAAAACGGATGACCTTTCTTTTTTAAACCTTTTATTGGTTTATTTGCTATTACATTATGCTCATCAAGATCTACCCCGAAAACCCGAACGAGAAAACCATACAACAGGTAGTGGATGTGCTGCGTAAAGGCGGCCTGATCATTTACCCTACCGATACGGTTTACGGCTTAGGTTGTGATATTACCAATCACCGGGCTATCGAGGCTATTTGCCGCATCAGGCGTATTAAGCCTGAGAAGGCCAACTTCAGTTTTGTATGCTACGATTTGAGCCATATATCCGATTATATTAAACCCATAGATAACACCACTTACCGGGTGTTGAAAAAGGCCCTCCCCGGCCCTTTTACCTTTATATTTAATGCCAGCGGCAATGTGCCCAAACTGTTAAGCTCCAACAAAAAAACGGTGGGTATCCGCGTACCCGATAATAATATTGCCCGCTGTATCGTCAAAGAACTGGGGAACCCTATCCTGTCTACCTCTATTAAAGATGATGACGAGATCATGGAATACTCCACCGACCCCGAACTGATCTATGAGAAGTACCAGGAACAGGTAGATCTGGTAATTGATGGCGGCTACGGTGGTAACGTGGCATCAACCGTGGTTGACTGTACCAACGGCGAGTTTGAGGTGATACGTGAAGGCAAGGGCGAGTTGGAACTGTATTTATAAATATAATATGTCATGCTGAACTTGTTTCAGCCCCCCACTTGCAAGGGTATACTATGCAAACCTACTCTTATGATGGGGTACCGAAACAAGTTCGGCATGACTTTCTTTTAATCTGTAACAATTCCGGTTAGCAGGCATCAAAATGAAAATGCACACCTTTAAAAACTAAAACCATGCCTGTTAAAGAATCATTTACCATCAGTGGCGAATCGCTGATGAAAAAAATAAAAGAGATCATTGCCGAAGGTAATGCCACCAAGATCACCATTAGTGATAGTACAGGGAAAGAATTAATCAGCTTCCCGCTTAGCTATGGTTTTGTAGGTGTGTTGTTAGCCCCGGTGATGGCTGCCGTAGGTGCTATGGCCGCATTATTAACTGAATGTACCATTACCGTAGAGAGGCCCGATAACGCAGAGCCGGAAGTAAAAAGCGAGGATTAATACTAAATTTCGTCAAAAAGGTGATGCTATCCGTCGGATAGCATCACCTTTTTGTTTTTGTCTCCGCAGGGCCTCTCGAAGAGAACAGAAGATCCACTCTGTCATTGCGAGGTACGAAGCAATCGCGAACTATACAAATCTGCTCTTTGGGTGTGCGATTGCTTCGTACCTCGCAATGACAAATTGGTTAAAGACTTGTTTATTACCTGATCATCTTCACAAACTCCCCTATCCCTTCCAAATAATCCGGTCTTGATCCTAAATACTTCACAAATGCGCTGCCTACAATAGCGCCGGTAGCATATTCAGTCGCCTTTTTATAGGCCGCATTGCCGGAAATTCCGAAACCGATGATCAGTGGATTTTTCAACTCCATGGCTTTAATGCGTTTGTAATAATCTTCAATGGCATCAGATACGTCCAGTTTACCACCGGTAATGGATGACGATGATAACAGGTAGATAAAGCTATTGCTCAACTCGTCAATTTTACGAATGCGCGCCTCGGCGGTTTGCGGGGTAACCAGGAAGATGTTGCTTAAACCGTATTTGGCGAAGGTATCTTTGTACATATTCTCGTACTCGTACATCGGCAGGTCGGGGACAATAAGGCCGTCTACACCAACTTCGGCCGCTGTTTTGCAGAAACGCTCGACACCATACTGGATCATGGGGTTGCAATAACCCATCAGCAAAATGGGGATGCTTACTTTGCTGCGCAGATTCTTTAACTGCTCAAAAAGCACATTCAGGTTCATGCCGTTATCCAGCGCTTTTTGCGAGCTTTCCTGTATAGTTGGGCCATCGGCCACCGGGTCTGAATACGGGAAACCGATCTCTAAAAAATCGGCGCCGGCTTTTTCCAAAGCTTCAGCAATGGCTACAGTATTACCTAAATCGGGATAACCGGCGGTAAAATAGATAGATAAGATATCGTTTTTCTTTTCAGAAAAGAGCTTGTTTAAGCGGTTCATTTTAAGTCTTAAGTTATAAGTAATGAGTCTTAAGTCTAAAAAGAAAGCTTTGGACTTTAGACTTTTGGCTTTCTTAGTAGCCGAAATATTTAATATAAGTATCCAAATCCTTATCTCCTCTGCCCGACAGGCAGATCACCACGTTATCATCTTTCTTAAACTGCATCTTCTCTAAATAGGCAAAAGCATGGGCGCTTTCAATAGCCGGGATAATGCCTTCCGTTTGTGATAACAACAAGCCTGCTTGTAAGGATTCCTCATCGGTAATGCTGACATATTGGGCCCGCTTTATTTTATACAAATGCGCGTGCTGCGGGCCAATACCGGGGTAATCCAGTCCGGCCGAAATGGAGTATGGTTCTACCACCTGCCCATCATCGGTTTGCATCAGAATGGTGCGGCTGCCATGCAGCACGCCCTCTTTACCCAAAAAGGTAGTAGCTGCCGAGTGACCACTATCTACACCTTTGCCGGCAGCCTCAACGGCTATCAGCTTCACGCTTTCATCATCCAAAAAATGATAGAACATCCCCATGGCGTTGCTGCCACCACCTACACAGGCCAGTACGTAATCGGGCAGGTCCTTACCGGTTTGCTCCAGCAATTGCTTTTTAGTTTCCAATGAAATAATAGACTGAAACTGGGCCACCATTTCGGGATAAGGATAAGGCCCAACTACCGAACCAATGATGTAATGCGTATCCACCGGGTTATTTATCCAGTCGCGCATGGCTTCGTTAGTGGCATCTTTCAGCGTTTTACTGCCAGATGTAGCGGGGACAACCGTAGCGCCCAGCATTTTCATACGGGCCACGTTAGGCGCCTGGCGCTCCATGTCAATCTCGCCCATATACACCACGCATTCAATCCCTTTTAAAGCACAAACAGTAGCTGTAGCTACACCATGCTGCCCGGCACCGGTTTCGGCAATGATCCTTTTTTTGCCCAGGCGCTCGGCTAATAAGATCTGCCCGATGGCATTATTAATCTTATGCGATCCGGTATGGTTCAAGTCCTCCCGTTTCAGGAAGATGTTAGCGCCATACCTTTCAGAGTATCTTTTAGCGTGATACAAAGGCGATGGGCGGCCTACATAATCTTTCAGCAGTTGGTTAAACTCGGCTTTAAAGCTCTCGCTATTAATAACCGACAGGTATTGCTGCCTCAGTTCCTCTACATTAGGGTAAAGCATTTCGGGGATATATGCCCCGCCAAAGTCGCCGTAATAGCCTTGTTCGTTAACTCCGTATTTCATATTTCTTTTTCAAATTATACAGGGGTGTCATGGTGAGCTTGTCGAACCATGGTGGGCAAGCCTGCGCACGCACCCTTCGACAGGCTCAGGGTGACACCCTGCCCTTCTCTATTTATTAAGCATGGCAAACGCCTGTTTCAATTTATCTATATCCTTCATTCCCGGTGCCGTTTCAAAGCGGCTGTTCAGGTCAACACCATAAAAGGCGGGATGTTTAATGTTTTTTACTTCGGCCAGGTTTTCCAGACTCAGGCCCCCGCTTAAAAAGAACGGCACGTCCAGTTGATACTCGTTCAGCACATCCCAGTTAAATACCCTGCCCGATCCGCCATGCTTTTCTGTCTTGGTATCAAACAAAAAGTAATCAACTTTGCCTGCATAAGCCTGCAATTGCCCGAAATCAAATTGCTCATCAATACCAAAAGCTTTCAGCACCTGCACCTCCTGCTTTAACTCCGCGCAGGTTTCGGGGCTTTCCTGCCCGTGCAATTGTACCGCGTTAAAATCAAACTCGTGGATCAACGCGTTGATGATATCTACGTTTTCGTTTACAAAAACGGCGGTTTTTATGATGCCGGCTGGCAAATTTGCCAGCACATCCTTTGGCAGGCGATACACGTATCGCGGCGATTGCGTATACCAGATAAAACCCATATAATCCGGCTTTAACGCTGCCACTGCTTCAATATTCCCCGCCTCGCGCAAACCGCAAACTTTTATTTTCATTAGTTCCTGCTAATCAAATTTTCAAAACTGGATAATGCTTTTTTGCTAAGTAATGATTCCTCGGCATCGTAAAAGCAATCGGCAAATGTTTTTTGGGGCTTAATGGTACGGATAGCCAGCGCCGCGTTGCACAACACCACATTGTTTTGCGCAGCTGTGCCTTCCCCTCTCAATACATCGCTAAATATCTTTGCCGAGTCGCTTACACTATGTCCCCCTACTATTTCCGCCGGATCCAGTTTTTCAAAACCAAGGGACTCTATCGTATTGATCTTTTCGCCATCGGTACTAAAGGTTTTAAAATCGCAGGTAAGCGATACTTCATCGTAGCCATCCAGCGCATTCAGGATCGTATATTTTACATCCGATTTTTGGTACAGATAAGCATATAAGCGGGCCAGTTCTAAGTTATAAACACCGGCCAACTGGTTACCGGGCCTTGCTGGGTTTACCAGCGGACCAAGCATGTTAAAAAACGTTTTCACCCCTAATTCCCTGCGGATAGGCGCTACCGTTTTCATAGCCGGGTGGAACAGCGGCGCGTGCAGGAAACAGATGTTGGCTTCGTCGATATTGCGGCGCAGCACATCAGTATCGTTAGTGAACTGGTAACCTAAAAACTCCATCACGTTTGATGATCCGCAACCGGATGACACGCCATAGTTGCCGTGCTTAGCCACTTTATACCCCGCGCCAGCCACCACAAACGATGCCAGGGTAGAGATATTGAACGTATCTTTACCATCGCCGCCGGTACCGCACAGGTCTATCACCTCATCAGCATCCAGCTTAACGGGCAGGCACAAGTCCAGCATCGCATCGCGGAAGCCCTCCAACTCGTCTACGGTAATACTGCGCATGCAATAGGCCGTCATAAAAGCCGCCATTTGCGAGTTGTTGTATTTACCCAGCGCGATATTGGTCAGTACCTCCTTCGATTGCTCGTGACTGAATGTTTTGTGTTCGAATAAGTGATTTAATATGCTTTTCATATAGCCCCCTACCCCCCTAAAGGGGGAATTTTTATACTTTAATTTTTACTTTGCTCCCTCATACTCCCCCTTTAGGGGGCCGGGGGGCCAATAAAAAAGGGTTACCGTATTGGCAACCCTCATATAGCTATAGCAACAAACATGGGAATGCCTTACGATCTCTCGTTAAGCCACCACCAATTGTTGTTTAATATTTGCATTTCTTTATTGTGCAGCAAATATGTAAATTGTTTTTACTAAAAGCAAGCGGATTATATAAATTTACAGCATGCCAATAACTCAACGCAGAAAAGTTAACCCCGAAGATGATCTGGGCTTCGGCTCACAGCCGGTGATGAAAAGCCAGCCACTGCTTAACCGCGATGGATCGGTTAATGTGCGGCGCAGGGGGACTTCATTTTTTAATACTGCCGATAATTACCACAACCTCATCAGCATGGGCTGGGGTAAATTCTGGCTGATTGTACTATCGGGGTATTTGGTTGTAAATATCATTTTCGCCTGTATTTATGTAGCTATTGGCGCCGACGGCCTTTATGGTACCGATGGAAATACCGAAATAGACCATTTTTTTAACGCCTTCTTTTTCTCGGCGCAAACCATGTCGACGGTTGGATATGGGCATATCAGTCCACGGGGAATGGTGGCCAACAGTGTTGCCGCGCTCGAATCGATGCTGGGCTTACTGGCCTTTGCTTTGGCTACCGGCTTGTTATACGGGCGTTTCTCCAGGCCATCAGCTAAGATCCGCTATAGCAAAAACTTACTGGTAGCGCCTTACCAGGATGGTAAAGGTTTAATGTTTCGCCTGGCTAACGTGCGAAAAAATATACTGATTGATTTAAGTGTAGAGGTGGTATTTTCCTACAACGAACAAGTGGATGGCAAACCTGTCCGCCGCTTTTTTCAGCTGGAGCTGGAACGCAGGCGGGTAAGTATCCTCACCATCAGCTGGACTATCGTGCATCCGCTGGATGATAATAGCCCGCTTAAAGAAATGACGCCTGAAGAATTAAAAAGGACCGAGGCCAGTTTCAGCATCCTTTTAAAAGCTTTTGACGATACTTTTTCGCAAACCGTGCATTCCCGCGCTGCTTATTATTCAAGTGATATGGTTTGGGATGCCAAATTTAAACCCACTTTTGACAGGGATGATGACGGTACAATTGTGCTGGATCTATCGAGGTTGCATCAGTATACGCCGGTGGAGTAGCCTTTCAGTTGTCATTTCGAACGTAGAGAGAAATCTTCTACATGCAGACAGTCGGCTCGTAGAAGATTTCTCCTCGTACCTCGTTCGAAATGACAAACTTTTAGGGGTTTAGAAGAGATTATTTCAGCAAAGGATCTTTTTCCTTCGCAAAAACATTGTACACCAGTTTATCTAAAATACCGGGTATAAATTTGCTTAAGGCCACGGTAAGTTTCCCCTGACCTGTCATCACAAGCGTACGTGCCCGGCTCTCTACCCCGTTTGCAATTAAACGGGCCACCTCGTCGGATGTCATCATCTTTTGCTCATCCAGGCTACTTTCACCTTGCTGGCTGCCATCTTTGGCTAAAGCCGTGTTGCGGATATTGGACGCGGTAAAACCCGGACAGGCAGTCATTACATGTACGCCGGTTTTTAAATTCTCCACACGCAACGCGTCAAGGAAACCGTTCATGGCAAATTTTGATGCCGAATAACCCGTGCGCCCCGGCAGGCCTTTGTATCCCGCTATAGATGATACCCCTACTACGCTGCCCCGGGTTTTCAATATTTCGGGCAGGGCGTATTTGGTGCAGTATACCGTTCCCCAAAAGTTGATATCCATCAGGGTTTTCAAAACATCCAGGTTTACATCATTAAATAAGGCGCGCATAGAAATACCCGCGTTATTGATCAGGATATCGATACGGTCAAAAGTGGCCATGGCTTGCTGGATGAGATGGGCACAATCGCCCTCAACACTTACATCGCATTTAACCGCTACCGCTTTAATGGGGTATTGCTTTTGCAGATCATCGCAAACCTCGGCTAACACATCATATTGCCTTGCGCCCAAAACAAGGTTAGCGCCGCGGCGGGCAAATTCATAAGCAAGTGATTTACCAATGCCTGATGAAGCACCGGTGATGATTACAGTTTTATCTTTCAACTTCATAGGAAGGCGAGAATATTGCCCCCATGGTTTTTAATTGCAGACGAGGCATTTTAAACAAGTATTTGCCTGCGAAGATAAACATAGCGCCGTAAAAATACCTGATATAAGCCCAGCTATATTTGTGTATGCTTTGCTGTTTAAAGTGAATGATATATGTTTTTGGGAAGTAATAATTTTTAAAGCCTGCCTGTCTGATCCGGTACGACAGGTCGATATCCTCGCCATACATAAAAAAGCGCTCGTCAAGTAAACCGGTACGCTCAACTACCGATTTGCGTAACAGCATAAAAGTGGCGCTTAAAACATCCACCTCGGCAGTCTCAAACTCCTCTACCCAATATTTATGGTTACGATCATACAAACGCGATTTCGACAACATTTTTGATAAACCGGTCAGTTTAAAAAATGTGGCCCATTGCGAGGTTAGCCCGCGTTTAGATTCGGGCAGAAAATCACCCATCGGGTTAATCATGCGTACGCTTACGCCACCGGCCACCGGATGCTTCTCCATAAACTCAATTGTTTTTTGGAGTGTATCTTTTTTAGTAATAGTGTCAGGATTAATGAGCAGTACGTACTCTCCCCCGGCCAGCACCAAAGCCTGATTATTAGCACGCGAGAAACCCATATTCTTACGGTTAGCTATCAGCTTTACCTGGGGAAATTCCCGCTCAACCATACTTACCGAATTATCTGAAGACGCGTTATCAACTACAAAAATCTCATATTCTATTTCGGCGCAAGCCCGTATAATGGTGTTTAACGCCTGACGCAACAGAACACAAACATTATAATTAACAACAATTACAGATAGCTTCATAGATAAGTAGATTTAACCTGATTACGTGCAGATATTAAAATATGTTACACTACTGATAAAAAATATACCAAAGGCTATGCCATAAAATATCACCAAACAAAAAACCGGGGAAATAATATTTCGTTATCGCGACAAAGAATTTTCGTAAGGGACACGGGTAGCGATAGAACGGCCAAGTGTGATCTCATCTACATACTCTAATTCGCCGCCAAAGGCAATACCGCGGGCAATGGTAGATATGGTAACAACAAAATCTTTAAGACGCTTATGGAGGTAAAAAATGGTGGTATCGCCTTCCATGGTAGCGCTTAGGGCAAAAATAACTTCTTTAACTTCGCCCGTTTTCATACGTTCTACTAACGAGTCAATGGCCAGATCAGCCGGACCGATACCATCCATCGGAGAGATCAGTCCACCCAATACATGGTACACACCATGATATTGATTGGTGTTTTCAATGGCCATTACATCGCGTGTATCCTCTACCACGCATACCAGGCTATGGTCGCGCTTGTGCGCCGCGCAAATTTCGCAAACCTTACTATCTGATATATTATGACAAACGCTGCAATGTTGTATCTCGTTGCGCAGCTTGGTCATGGCAGCGCTAAAGCGCTCCACATCGGCTTTGTCCTGGTTTAACAGGTGTAATACCAGGCGCAAAGCAGTTTTTTGCCCTACCCCAGGTAGTTTGGCAAATTCGGCCACGGCATTCTCTAACAGCTTCGATGAAAAATTCATTTAGCTGCGAAGATAGGGAGAAAGTATGAAAAGTCCGGAAGTCGGAAAGACCGAAAGTCCGAAAGATGAGAAATAGTCGGAAGTTCGAAGGATAGAAAAAGGGAAGCCTAATTAAATTATGATAAAACTATTAAATTGCAGCAATACATTTTTCACAAACCTTATCTAAATAAATATGGGCTTTAAATTTGAAAAGCTGAAAGTATGGCAAAAGGCAATAGACCTGTCAACTATAGAGCATGACTTGACAAGAACTTTTCCAAAGGAAGAGTTATTTATTCTTAGTGGGCAAATAAAACGTGCGGCTGATTCTGTTTCCTTAAACATTGCAGAAGGTTCAACCGGTCAATCTAATGCGGAGTTTAATAAGTTTTAGGTTATGTGCTACGATCAAATATCGAAGTAGTAGGTTGTTTATATTTGGCACAAAGACGGAACTTGATAGATGAACAAAGGTTCAAAAGCGTCTATTCACAATGTGAAGAAATATTAGTGATGATAAACGGTTTGCGTAAAACTTTAAACTAAATTTGAAACTTCCGGCTTTCCGCATTTGGAACTTCCGGACTAATAAACTAAATCTTTCGGACTTTCGGTCTTTCCGACTTCCGGACTAAATTAAAACACATATGTCACCAGGGATACTTCTGTCATTCATTATCGGTTACTTTTTGGTACTCATTGTTATTTCCTACCTCACATCGCGCAAAGCATCAGATAACGATACCTTTTTTGTGGCCAACCGCAACTCCAAATGGTATCTGGTAGCCTTTGGGATGATCGGTACGGCCTTGAGTGGTGTAACCTTTATATCCGTACCCGGTAAAGTAGGCGCCCCCAGCGGCGATCAGTTCGCTTATTTTCAGTTTATATTAGGGAACGCGGCCGGGTTTATCATCATTGCTACCGTACTGCTGCCCTTATATTACCGGCTAAAATTAACCTCCATTTATAGCTATATCGAAACCGCCCTTGGTACCTGGAGCTATAAAACCGCCGCGGCGATCTTTTTATTGAGCCGTACCATCGGTTCATCGTTCCGCTTATACCTGGTGGTTATTGTATTGCAGAAATTTATTTTTGATAGCTATGGCGTGCCTTTTTGGGTAACGGTGCTCATCTGTTTGGTGCTGATATGGTCGTACACTTTTAAGGGCGGATTAAAAACCATTATTATTACCGATAGCCTGCAAACTTTCTTTTTGGTTACGTCGGTATTCCTATCTATTTATTTTATATGCCGCAGTTTGGATATGAATATTTTCCAGGCTACCGAGGCTATTAAAAACAGCAGCTATTCTAAGATCTTCTTCTTTAACGATTTATTGAGCAGTAAACTGCATATTACCAAACAGTTTTTAGGCGGCTTGTTTATCACCATCGGTATGACCGGACTTGACCAGGACCTGATGCAGAAAAACCTGAGCTTGAAAAATATTAAAGAAGCGCAGAAAAACATGTTCAGCTTTATTGCCGTGTTTGTGGTGATCAATATCTTTTTCCTGAGTGTTGGCGCTTTGCTTTATATTTATGCTGCTAAATATGGCGTGGTGGTAGAAAAAACGGACTACCTGTACCCTACCATCGCCTTAAAATATCTGGGTGTACTGCCGGCTATTGTGTTTATGTTGGGCCTAACTGCCGCAACCTTTGCCACAACGGATTCGGCGCTTACAGCGCTTACTACCTCATTCTGTGTGGATTTTTTAGGTTTCCGAAAAAAGGCAGATATCAATAGCAAGGCTGCCATTACTACGCGCCATGGCGTACACGTTGCGTTTTCGGTGTTGATGCTGGTTACCATTGTGCTGTTTAATGCCGTAAATAATGATGCCGTAGTAGGCGCTATTTTTAAGGTTGCATCATATACCTATGGCCCATTGCTTGGCTTATATTCTTTCGGATTATTTGTAAGCAAGCGACAGGTTTATGATAAACTGACACCGTTCATCTGCGTGGTATCGCCGGCTGTATGCTACTTTTTAAGCATTCACTCTAAAACAATATTAGGCGGCTACGTATTTGATAACGAGCTGATCATTGTAAACGGGCTGATCACTTTCTTCGGGTTATGGATTTTTTCCTCGAAAAAGGCAGGCAAGTTGGCAACAGCATAATCTTAATATAATTAACAAACTTTAACTTACATTTGAACCCCTCCGGATTTTGGCTTACTTGATTCGGATTAACATTAATCTTCCGGACTTCCGGTCTTTTCGGACTTTCGGACTAACTAAAAAGCAATGACTGGAGACGATAAAATAAGACGCGCGTTTGAGAATAAGGACTGGCAGGAAATAAAAGTGTCCGACTCGTGGCAGATATTCAAGATCATGGCCGAGTTTGTAGACGGATTTGAGAAACTGGCTAAAATTGGCCCCTGTGTATCCATTTTTGGGTCGGCGCGTACGCATCATGATAATCCTTTTTACAAATTATCCGAAGAATGCGCAAGGTTACTTACCGAGCGTGGCTACGGTGTAATATCAGGCGGTGGCCCGGGTATTATGGAGGCCGCTAACAAGGGCGCTTACGAAGCCGGCGGTAAATCGGTAGGCTTAAATATCGAATTGCCATTTGAGCAATTCCACAACAAGTATATCGACAGGGATAAGTTGCTGGAGTTTGATTACTTTTTTGTGCGCAAGGTAATGTTTATGAAATACTCGCAGGGTTTCATTATCCTGCCGGGCGGCTTTGGTACGCTGGATGAATCGTTTGAGGCCATAACCCTGATACAAACCGGCAAGATTGCCCGTTTCCCTATCGTTTTTGTAGGGGTGGATTACTGGAAGGGTTTATTTGAATGGGTTGAAGAAAAGATGCTGAAAAGCGAGCACAATATCAGTCCAGATGATCTGAACCTGTTCCGCGTGGTAGACACGCCTGAAGAAGCAGTACAGCATATCTTCCGTTTCTACGAGAAGTATGTACTGAAACCGAATTTCTAATTGGGTCATTGGGTCATTGGGTCATTGGGTCATTGGGTCATTGGGTCATTGGGTCATTGGGTCATTGGGTCAAAATGCCTGCGGCATTTTTTAGACCAACTATTTAATGACTCAATGACAGCGCAGCGTAATGACACAATGACGCGTAGCATAATGACAGCGCAGCGTAATGACCCAATGACGCGAAGCATAATGAATTTTTTAATTTAAATACCTATTTTGCGGCTATGGATCAACCTGCCAAACCCAAGCGGCAAGCCGCCCTTGGTTTCATCTTTGCAACGCTTTTAATTGATGTGATGGGCTTAGCCATCATTATACCTGTTGTACCCCAATTAATAGAACATTTAATACATGGCAATATCAGTCAGGCCGCCAGTTACTCGGGCTGGCTGGCGGTAGCTTATGCGGGTATGCAGTTTTTGTTTTCGCCGCTGGTAGGTAACCTGAGTGATAAATACGGGCGCAGGCCGGTATTGCTATGCTCGCTGTTAGGCTTTAGTATCGATTATTTGTTCCTGGCCTTTGCACCAACTATATGGTGGCTGTTTATTGGCCGTATTATAGCAGGTATTACCGGGGCAAGTTTCACCACAGCATCCGCTTATATTGCCGATGTTAGTCCGCCCGAAAAGCGGGCTGCCAACTTTGGTTTAATAGGCGTGGCCTTTGGTTTGGGCTTTATTATCGGCCCTGCTATTGGCGGTGTTTTGGGTAAAATAAATATCCAGTATCCATTTTTAGCAGCGGCCGGCTTGGCGTTACTAAATGCTATATACGGTTATTTCATCCTGCCCGAATCGTTAGATAAAGCGCATCGTCGCCCGCTGGACTGGAAAAGAGCAAATCCTTTAGGCTCGTTAGTCCAGCTAAGCAAATACCCCAGCGTAATTGGATTAGCCGTTTCGTTATTCCTGGTATATTTTGCCGCGCAGGCCGTACAAAGTGTCTGGTCGTTTTACACCATTCAAAAATTCCATTGGGATCCGGCTATGGTTGGTTATTCTTTAGGTTTTGTTGGTTTAATGATTGCCGTGGTACAAGGTGGCCTGATCCGTATTATACTACCCAAACTGGGCGAGGAACGCAGCATTTGGGTTGGTTTGCTATTATATAGCGGTGGCTTACTATTGTTTGCCTTTGCTACAAAAGGCTGGATGATGTTTGCGTTTTTGATACCTTATTGCCTGGGCGGTATTGCCGGGCCCGCATTGCAAGGGTACATGAGCAATAACGTACCCGCTAACGAACAAGGCGAACTGCAAGGCGGCCTAACCAGTTTAATGAGCCTTAGCGCTATATTTGGCCCGCTGGTAATGACCTCATCCTTCTACTATTTTACCCGGTCCGGTTCAGCTTTTCAGTTCCCCGGCGCGCCATATATATTGGGGGCAATACTGATGCTTTTAAGCGCTTTACTGGCAATCCGCAGTTTTAAGAAACAAGTTAAGGCTAAAGAGGTTTAAACATCTGTATGCAGGCAGCAGTTCAACCAATACTACCACCCGTTAACGGAAAAAAAGCACTCGGCTTTATTTTTGTCACCATATTTATTGATGTATTGGGTTTAGGTATTATTATACCTGTTATTCCTAAACTATTGGAGCAATTAGGGCACGTAGATAATTCGGCCGCGTCCGAGATCAACGGCTGGTTAACCTTTACCTACGCCTTGATGCAGGTACTCTTCTCGCCTATTATGGGTAACCTGAGCGACCGTTTTGGCCGGCGCCCTATCCTGCTTATCTCGCTGTTTGGCTTTAGTATCGATTATATTTTTATGGCCTTCGCGCCAACCGTTTTCTGGCTGTTTGTCGGGCGCATTATTGCGGGCATTACCGGCGCCACCATGGCAACCGCTACAGCTTATATTGCCGATATTAGTACCGGCGATAAACGCGCGTCGAACTTTGGCATTGTTGGCGCGGCATCGGGCCTGGGCTTTATCATCGGCATTTCGGCCGGGGCATTCCTGGGCGATATCAACATCAAGTTTCCGTTTATGGCGGCGGCGGCGGCGGCCTTGTTTAATGCCCTATACGGCTATTTTGTTTTGCCCGAATCGTTAGATAAAGCTCACCGTCGCGAGTTTAGCTGGAAGCGCGCCAACCCCATAGGCTCGTTTATGCAGTTAGGCAAGTACAAAGCCTTAGCCGGCCTGGCTATAGCCTTTACACTGGTTTATATAGCGCAAAAAGCGGTCGAATACCAGCTATCCTTTTACGTGTACGAAAAGTTTGAATGGAGCATGACCAGCGTAGGTATCCTCGGTATCTTCATCGGCACGCTACTTATTGGGATACAAGGCTGGTTGATCCGCTACCTTATCCCTAAATGGGGCTTAAAAAAGAACATCATTATCGGTTTAATAGCTTATGGCGTTGGCCTTACACTTATCGCTTTTGCCAGCAAGGGCTGGCTGGTGTATGTATTTATGGTACCCTATTGCTTTGGCGGCATCTCCGGCCCGGCACTACAGGGCTTAATTACCAGCAAATTCCCGGCTAACGAACAGGGCGAATTACAGGGCGGCCTCTCCCTCTTATCCAGTATCAGCTTAATTATTGGCCCCCTGGTAATGGGTTATAGCTTTAAATTTTTTGCCCATAAGGATTCCAACATTTATTTCCCCGGTGCGCCGTATATACTGGGCGCCCTGCTCATGCTGATTAGTGTGATATTGGTGATCAGAAGTTTGAAAAAAGAGGTAAATTTATGAGTTAGTGATGAGTGAGTGGTTGATTAGTGATTAGTTAACTTTCCGGCTTACAGTTTAAATGAAACAAGTTATTATCGCTTTCGGTTTGTTGATCACGGCTTTGCTGGTACTGTTCCGCATAGCCAGTATCTATAATTTAGATGGCCATAGTGATCATAATATTACCTGGATAGCGGGTTTTAGTATCTTGTTCCTGGTACTTGGCATCATCCTCAGCAAAAAGCTATTCCATAAAACCATTATTGTTACCGAACAAAAACCGGGTGTAATTAACGATGAGAAATTATTAGAGACGGGCTTAAGCAAACGCGAGGCCGAAATTATGTTACTGATACACGAAGGCCTATCCAACCAGCAGATAGCCGATAAACTGTTCATCTCCGAAAACACGGTAAAAAAGCATATCTCTAACATCTTTCTGAAACTGAATGTGGAGCGGCGGACCGAGGCGATTAAGCGGGCTAAGGAATTGTCGGTAATTTGTTAATTAAACATATTGAGCGCAAGACGTCATGGTGAGCTTGTCGAACCATGGTGGGTGGGCCTGCGCACGCACCCTTCGACAAGCTACCCAAGACATGTTATTTAACCGTGTTGTCATTTCGAACGAACCTGCGGGGATAGGTTGGGAGTGAGGAGAAATCTTATACGATTTACCTATCGCACGTATAAGATTTCTCTCTCGCCCTCCCCCGCAATTCCTGCCCCGGCTCTTTCGAAATGACAACGTGATTTTAACGTCATACACACCCTTAGAGGCCACGGATTTCATAACTCAGGATGACAACCCCTCTTTCCCCATGCATTACGCTACAACTAAAGTTGTATTTCCGCATCTTTAGCTAAAATACCCCTTTTGTAGTACTGCAATTTGCAAAACTGCCCCTACCTTTAATCGAAAATCAAACCCACAATCATGAAAAAAATCATCTTACGTTACGGCGCTTACGCTGCGCTTTCTGAATTAATCATATTTATATTAATATGGGTAGTGATATGGCTATTTAACCCCAGTCATGTTGTACAAGGTTATATTGGCTGGGTTAACTTGCTGCTGCCGCTGGCATTTATCTATTTTGGGATCCGTTATTACCGCGATAAGGTTAACAATGGTCACATTACCTTTTTGCACGCTCTTAAAATGGGACTACTAATTTGCCTGATCCCGGCCTTTGCCTTCGCGTTGATAGAAACAGTATTTGTGATCTATATTGAACCCGACTTTTACGAGAAGATAGCTCAATACGATTTGGAACAATACCGAAAAGCACTATCGCCCGAGGCCTTTGCCCTTAAGGCCAAAGCCATGAAAGAGCAGTTGGTTTTATCAAACAACCCGTTCTTTAATTTCAGCATGATGGTGTTAAGCATAACCGCTTTAGGCGTTATCGCTACCCTGATATCATCATTGCTATTGTTTAAACGCAGGACTAATTAATGCTATAAGGAAGCTATTAAAAAAAACCACGGCAATGACCCAATGACAGCGAAGCGCAATGACTAATGAAATCAGTGTATCCCGCTTACCCCGCCCGATATTACAAACTTCATGGCATCGGCAGCTGTCATATCCAGGTGCTTGATCTTGCTGGCATCAACAATAACTACCTGACCGGCAAAGGAATAGGAATACGGGAAATAAACAGCCACCTGCCCGGGTAAATTGATGGTGCTGAGATCCTTTTGGGTAAGGAAACCAATTTTTTTCAACCCGAACTCGTTCACGTCAACCAGTACGGGTTCATTAAATTTTTTCTCGTCGCCAACAAAGGCTTCGGTTAAATCTTTAATAGAAAAATACAGGAATTTAAACAGCGGCAAACGGTTTAACCAGCGATAAAACCAGCGTTTTATAGGGTCGGTAATTACGCTGGTTACCAATACACCTGCAATTAAAATAAGGATGATCACGCTTAAAATCCCGGTACCGGGGATATAAGTAGGCTTGCCCGTTTTAGGGTTTACCCATAAAATATCGCTCAGGTTAAGCGCGCTGTCTACCGTGGCTACAGCCCAATAAATCAGCAGGCAGGCTGCGCCAAGGGGCACAACAACCAGCATGCCTTTAATGAAATACCGGAGTAAAGCGCGGGCAAATCTTTTGATCATTTAGCGGTGATAATTTATTCGTAAAAGTACACCCTTTTTACCCTTTGCGAAATATTAGTTAAAATTTCGTACGGGATGGTGCCTATCTGTTTGGCCAGTTCTTCAATACGCTGCTCTTCGTTAAAAACAATCACTTCATCACCTTCTTTTACCTCTACCCCGCTCACATCAATCATACACATATCCATGGCTATATTGCCTACGGTGGGCACCAGCATGCCTTTTACCAGCATTTTACCTACACCATTACCAAAGGCCCGCAGGTAGCCGTCGGCGTAACCTATACGTACGGTGGCAATACGGCCGTCCTTTTTCAGGCTTCCGTTCCGGTTGTATCCAACCGTTTCCCCGGCTTTTATTTTTTTCACCTGCGATATACTGGTCTTCAGCGTGGCAATGGGCTGCAGGGCGTTTAAATCGGTTACAGCGCTATCAATTCCATACAGGCCAATACCCAGGCGCACCATATCAAACTGCGCTACCTTCCAGCGGGTAATAGCCGATGAATTGCTAATGTGCTTAATTACCTGGTAACCCAGCGCCTGTTCTATCTGCTTAAAAGCTTTCTCAAACCGGCGGATCTGTTTCAGGGTAAAAGCATCGTGCTGTTCGGCATCGCTGGCTACCAGGTGCGAAAAAACCGAGTTTACACGGATATAAGGGTTCTCTTCCAGCAGGTCGCACAGCGATTCTATCTCAAAGCCTTCAAAACCCAGCCGGTGCATCCCCGTATCAATTTTTAGGTGGACAGGATAATTCAATATATCGTTTGCCTGCAGGTAGTTCATTAACTCATCCAGTAAACCAAAGCTGTAAACTTCGGGCTGCAGCTTGTATTGGATCAGTTTATCAAAAGCCGTGATCTCGGGATTAAGCACCATTACCGGCAGATTGATCCCCGCCTGGCGCAGGGCCACGCCTTCGTCAATATAAGCCACGGCCAAATAATCAACCTTATGGTATTGCAGCAGGTTAGCTATCTCGAAAGTACCGCTCCCGTACGAGAAAGCCTTTACCATAGCCATAATTTTTACACCGGGATTTAGCTGCGATTTATAGTAGTTCAGGTTATTCAGTAAGGCGTTCAGGTTAATCTCCATCACCGTTTCGTGCGCCTTTTGCACCAACGCGCGACTGATGCGCTCAAACTCAAAATTGCGCGAGCCTTTCAGCAGGATGGTTTCATCCGTAAAGTTTAACCGGGGCAAATCAACCAGCAAATCAAAAGTATCTTTATAAAAATGTTTTTCGGTGATATTAAAATAATGCTGGTGCTGCTGTAAGGCCTGCCCTACCCCTATAAACCGGTCTATTTTATTTTGACCGAGCATCTCAGCCACCTGCCGGTACAAAGTATCCTGGCTTAAGCCCGATTGAAAAATATCCGACAGGATCAATGTTTTTTTAGGGTGCTGGTTCTGCTGATCCAAAAAGTTAAGCGCTATCTCCAGCGATTGGATATCTGAGTTGTAGGAATCATCTATTACCGAGCAATCGTTAATCCCATTTTTTAGTTCAAGCCGCATGCTCACGGGCGCAAGGCGTTCCATACGCTCGTCTATTATGGCAGGGTCATAGCCCAACGCCAGCATGGCAGCCCAGCAGGTGATAGCATTCTCTACCGATGCCTGGTCTAAAAACGGGATCAGGCACTCTATCTCCTTTTTATTGAAGATAGCCCGCATATAATAGTTTTTGGATATGGTAGTTTCGCTAAACACATACAAATCGGCCTGGTTAAACTGGCGGCTCCAGGTAAATTGCCCGATATCTTTAGAAACATCCTTTTTATAATCCAGCAGCAGATCGTAATTACCGATCAGCATTTTACTGTCCTTAAACAGCTTCAATTTTTCCAGCACCTTGGCCCGGCGGCTGCCAAAGCCTTCATCATGCGCCGAACCAATATGTGTGAGTATGCCTGCCGTTGGCTTAATAATGGCCTCCAGCTTGTTCATCTCGTTAACGGTAGAGATCCCGGCTTCAAATATGCCCAGGTCGTTATCAGGCGTAATATTCCATACCGAAAGCGGCACGCCAATTTGCGAGTTATAGCTTTTAGGCGACCGGACAATGGTATGCTCGGGCAGCATTAACTGGTACAGCCACTCCTTTACAATGGTTTTGCCGTTACTGCCGGTAATACCAATCACCTGCAAATTGTATTGCACACGGTGATGCGCGGCCAAGGCCTGCAAGGCGGCTAATACGTCGGGGACCATTAAATAGTTGGCGTTCAGTAAAGGCTCGACCGGCCGGGTGTTAACCACAAAGTTGCGGACGCCGGCCTCATAGGCTTCGGCAATAAACTCGTGCCCATCCCTGCGGTTGCTGAGCGCGAAAAACAGGGCTTCGGGCGCATTGGCTATGCGGCGGCTATCGGTCAGCAGTGTGCTAATGGGGGTATTGTTAACGATAATTACGCTGGCATTTAGTATTTGCCCGATAGTACTTGTAGTATAAACACTGTTAGCCATGTGCGAATTTGCTGATAATTTAACGCTAATAGAATAAATTTTAACAATTTTGGTTTGATGGAACCCATAAAAGCGCGCAAAATTACCGACGAGACCGTGGCACTTGCCAAAGCCGAACATTTTTGCGCCTACCAGGAACGCTCGCAACAGGAAGTGCGCGACAAATTATACGAATGGGGCTTGTGGACCGACGCGGTAGAAAACACCATTACCAAATTGATTGCTGCCAATTTTTTAAACGAAGAACGCTTTGCTTACGCCTACACCCGTGGCAAGTTTACCCAAAAAGGCTGGGGCAAAAACAAGATAAAACAGGGCTTGAAATTTAAAAAAGTATCGGATGTACTGATAAAAAAGGCGCTGAAACAGATAGACGGCGACGATTACCTGGCCATGCTGGAAACCATATTGCAGAAAAAAGCCGCCCTGCTGCACGAGAAGGACGAATACAAACGCCATTACAAGTTAAAACAGTACGCCCTGAGCCGCGGATATGAAAATGATCTGATCCCGGACGTTTTGAAAAACAGCGGGTTATAAAAAACTTTAAAATATTTGCAGAAATTACTTGCAGAGTATCCATTTCTGCCTATATTTGCACTCCACAAACGCAAGGGTAATCAGCGAATGAGAAACCAGCGTTTGAAACACAAAATGCGAAAGTAGCTCAGTTGGTAGAGCACGACCTTGCCAAGGTCGGGGTCGCGAGTTCGAATCTCGTCTTTCGCTCCAATCCCTTCCGTCAAAAAGAAGGGATTTATTTTTGAAAAGGTTATTATCTTCACAGATAACAGGCCCTGATCAAAATGCCATGCTCAGATGGTGGAACTGGTAGACACGCAGGACTTAAAATCCTGTTCCCGTTAAAGGAGTGCGGGTTCGATTCCCGCTCTGAGTACAAAGCCCGATACCGACGTATCGGGCTTTGTTGTTTTTGTATATTTAGCTATGTTCTATACCTACATTTTACAATCCACAAAAAGCGGCAGATATTATATCGGCCATTCCTATTCTCCCGGCCTAAATAAGGAATTGCGTTTATCAACCAGCGAAGAAAAATCAATATTTAGCGAATTAATTTGCCGTTTCTGTTCATAAACCTGGTTTAATTCGATCATAAACTTATCCATTTCCTTAGCGACCGGGTACAATTGTTGAACAAAGTGCATCAATTCTTCCTGATTAAGTTCGCCTTCGTTAATGACGGTGGTTATGCCCAACAAGGAAGAAACAGGCCTTCGCATAACGTGCGAAATATCGAACAATATCTGCTCCGCTGAAGCGATATAATCCACCAGGGCCGTAATGTCGCGGGTCGCTCCATACCAAATCACCTTACCCTGCTTGTTTTTTTCAGGAACAGCCTGCAACCAGCGCCACCGGATCATATCTTTGACCACGATACGGTATTGAAAGCTTATTGCCGCTTCTGACTGGTAGGCCTCCTTCAGCTTTTCATGGAAAAGGACCCGGTCGCTTTCATACCAAACTTCCAGTACTTTGTTCCCATCCCGAGAAATCTCCTCCAGATCAGTAGTATAATTGAAATCCTCCGTGCCGCGGTTAACAAAAAGAATGTTCGGCTTGCCGCTTTCTTCTATTTCAAACATATAGGTGTTACCAGGCACCTGGCTGGTGATCTTTTTGATCAATTGTTCGCTTTCTTTTATCTTCTCCTCGGCTTTAACTCGTTCCGAAATATCAGTGTGAGTACCCAAGCTGATATTGGTGATATTGCCATCCTTATCATGCAGTCTTCTGGCGCGTGACCAGATCCAAACCCAATCTCCGTTTTTATGCTGCATTCTAAAAAAACTTTCATATAACTCCGTTGTACCCTCTAATAAAAACTTATCAAAAATTTTTACTGCACGTTCGCGGTCGTCAGGGTGAAGGCGATCAACCCATGACATACCCTCTGTGTCCTCCCAAACACCGTCGGGTTTGTCAATACCAAGCATAGCGAAATACTGTGCGCTGTACCATACCTGGTGTGTATCAACATTATATTCCCACGCACCGGTATTTGAAACGGCAATGATAGACTTATAGCGTTCCTCGCTGGCCCGGAGTTGCTCCAGGGCTTCCTTCTTTCGTGTAATGTCACGATTTATGGACATATACTGATAGACCTTTCCTTCCTCATTCAAAAACGGAACAATGTTAGTATCCACCCAATAAAAGGAGCCATCTTTGGCCTTATTGCAAAATTCCCCTCTATAAAACTTTCCTTCCTGCATGGCTGTTACCAAGCCTGTGAAATACTCTGGCGGATGTTCACCCGACCACAGGATGCTATGTGGCTGGCCCAATAGTTCCTCAACGCTGAATTTACTGATCGTACAGAAATTCTCGTTCACGAAAGTAAAAAGGCCGTCTACATCAGCAATACTTACAATTGAAGAAATATCTAACGCATATTTATAATCTTTAAGCTCCTTTTCCCGCTCGCTAAGATTATAAACTGTCTTGTCTTTTATAATTTCAGCTTCCTTCCGTTTTATAATTTCTCTTTGTAAGGTTATTAAGCTGGTGCGCAGGTGATTGATTGCGTAATATTGCAATACCAGGATGGTACCAAAAGGGATAATAGCGCTAAACCAGCGACTGATAGGATCATGTATAACTGCAGGATGAGGCAAATGACCGTTTACTTCCAGGTAAGCCAGTCCGAAGTCTGCAGCGATGGTTAATAAGCCAATGGCAAGTCCGCCTCTCCGGCCCAGTAAAAATCCAGCGGTGAGTATAACACTCATTTGAGATAGAATGCCAGGCGCAAATATGCCCCCTGCGGAATAACAGGGAATGGTAATGTACAACCAAAGCATTATGGTAAGTGACCAGCTTGCCGTGTGGGTGCGCCGGAAATGGTTCAAGCTAAGATTAAAAGCGGCGATAAAAAATATAATACCCAATAGCAGCAGCCACCGGTACCACAAGTGCGGAAAATAAAACAGCTCGATAAAAAGGACGGTTGCCGTTGTCAATGACCAAACGATGGTCAAAGCATAGACCATATAACTCTGATAGTCTACCTCTTTGTCTGGCGCACGAAAGATGTTGTTCATAAAAGAGGCTTAAGATGAATATAGGCATCCGGAGTAAGTGGATCTTATCTTGCTTTCCGCTAATCTTTATATAAATATATTATAAGTCTGTTAAATAATAAAATTATAATCTGCTCTTATTAACTGGCAATTAAATTATTCACTTGAACAATACTACATCTTCATACATCAAACATTGCCGAACGATTAGAAAGGCACAATTCAGGCATGGTTAAAGCAACAAAGAATAAAGGTCCGTGGATAGTTAAATACCACGAATGTTATGACACTAAAGCCGAAGCCAACTCACGGGAACTTTATATAAAGTCGATGAAAAGCCGTGTATTTATTGACAAACTCATCAACAGTGTTTTATAATACGTGATAGGCACGTCCCGATTTAAATCGGGATTCCCGTTAAAGGAGTGCTCAAACAACACGATTGGGTAAAATTTCTAAGATTGCAAAGAGGTTGTATGAGAATGTTTTTTGATTTAATTGAAATATTGAGCTATATCAAATCCCAATTGTCACTTATTTCTATGGTTGATTTATCTATAGTATTTTCTATCTCTTTATTCTCCGAAGCCACATAAATTCTCCACGCAAATACATCAACTAAAAAGCAACTCTTCAAATCCAATTTAATACCCTTTTTTTCGAAAAATGTTCTTAATACAAAAAGTGCAGCCTTAGCTTCATTTTCTTTGAGTTTTTTCGTGGTAAAATTAAATTTCAAGAACCCAACTTGAGTGGCTCCCGCATCCTTAGATAACAACATGTCGGCCATTGCACCAATCCTTACCCCATTTTTTGTTATCGAATCTTTTCTGTGTGTCAAATTGCTATTTAATACGTATCTACTTAGTATTGGAGTCAAGAGTATTGACATTGCAACAATTGCATCCAATCCATTAGCAGAACGTACTCTGTTTTTATAAGGGTCTTTGTCAGTTGGAAAAGCCTTAGCCTCACTTCGGTAGATTATCGCCTGCTTTTTAAATTCCTCAAAATAAAATTCGTGCTCTTCAATATTTGCTGAGAAAATATCGCAAACAAGTTTTCTGGCCATCTCATAGAATCTTGGGACATAATCTCCTGGGTATTTACATCCTTTTAATATACTGGTTTTGCCATTTTCCGTAGCGACAGTATATTGTGAAAATCGTTTAAGAGAAAGCCTTGGATCTTTTACAACTTTCTTAATCTTTACTTCAACCTCGTCTTCTAACATAATATCTTTCTCTTTTATTCTAAGTTATCTATTTATCACCGTTTTACATTATTTAAAAATACTAAAAAAACTGGCATTGTTTATCAAAAAGTTTTGCACAATATGGTTAATTACTAACAATTTTGGCTCGATTCAAAAAGATGTAGTTAATTTTAGGGTGTTGAATCAATCAACTATTTCGCCTTTTGTCTCGTGTTGAAAAGGCAATAGCATAGCGGCGGAAGCCGAAACAAAATTAACACGTAAAAAGTCTATATAACCGCCAAAACAGTGTGAGCACTGATCCACCCATTATCAACTCACGACAAATGCAAGCGTAAACGATTATAACCGCGGGCCGGGGCAAAACGGGGATTGGCTACTGTCAACCGTCTTGGGAAAGTCCAAGTTCAGGGGTCCTGGTATATAGGCTAAACAGAAAAGTGCAGCTCCAATTTTCGCTAAATTTATTGGGGCAAAATTTTTGCCGTTTTTTGATTTTTGAACAAAATTCACACATTTTTTGCTTTTGCTACACTTTCGCTGTTGGAATCTCTGCGAATCAGCCTGCTTACCCTCTTGCGCTTACTATTAAGTAAAAGAGACAAAAGCTACTTGCAGGGATAAAGGCGGGGTATGTTCTGTCCATCTTACTTTAAGTGTTTAAGAAATCCCCATGTCAATTTCTTTGAACGCTTTCTAAAAACTAAAGAAAAAATCACAGCATTATTCACTTTGATTGCCCGAATTTTTCTCACCATATTTCGCTAAGATCCGCTCTACAATCGTCAGGAAACCATAAATATGTCCAATTAGGTTCCCGCTCTGAGTACTTAAACAGAATGTAAGCCTGTAATAGATTTATCAACCCATTCGGTTTCGCGTTCTGTAATAGACTCTGATATCTGCAAATCGCTCATTGATACTCATAGTTGGTGAATACATAATTATCTTCCGGAATATCCCGGTTGGCTATTTGCAGTTCATACGCCTGCTGTAACCGTTGCTGTTGAAAAATATCGTCCACCATCATCAAAAGGTTATATTGCGGCTCCCAGCCCCAATCCCTGTTTGCGGTAGTATCGTTAATACTCGCGGGTTGCTGGCTGGCCATTGTCTGTCTAAAATCCGGCTCGTAAGAAACACTGAAATTATTTTTTACTTTTCTGATGGCTGCGGCAAGGTCACAGGGCGAAAAATTGGTACCCGAGATATTATAGGCTGTGCGTATTTTTAAGTTTTTGCCGGGAGCGGCCATGAGCTCCAGTATAGCCCTAACCGCATCGTTTTTATAGATCATCGGCAAGCAGGTGTCTTCACGCAGATAACAGGTATAGCGATCACCCGTAAGCGCATGGGCAACCATTTCAATCACATAAGCACAGGCCCGGTTTTCTGGCCGCAGCTCCCAGCCAATCATTCCCGGAAAGCGAATGCTGCGTACGTCAACACCATGCTGCTCATAATAATACTGGCACCAATACTCCCCAATGGTTTTATAAATTCCCAAGGGCGAGACTGGCTCATGGAAATGGTTTTGTGGTACCTGATGCTTTGGCGAGCCGGGGCCAAACACCGCCATACTACTTGGCCAAAATATTTTGATCCCGGGAAATGAAATAGCCACCTTTAATACATTCAGCAAGGCTTCAATATTGGCACAGAAATTATTTTCTCCCCTGTGGGCAGACAATAGGTAAACCTGGGTAAACTTTCCATTTTTAACAACCTTATAAAGCTGTTTGTATTTCAGCACGTCGAGATGGATGAGATTTGGGTGGGTATCCAAAAAAGCGGAATCAGCTCCAACTACACTCGATTGATTGTCTTTTTTCGCTAAGGTGTCCATCAGGTGCGCGCCCATTTGACCACAGGCCCCTATAACCAGAATTTTTTCAGTTTCCATCGTCAGCTAAGATTATGTTGATATAAAATTAATCCGTATGGGATTTTCGGGTTGATCCAGGTGGATTTAGGTGGAAGAACTTCACCGGCGTCAGCCACTTTTACCAGGTCATCTGTTGTCAGCGGGCAGAGCGTGAATACCGTTGCTTCCGGAAAAGCCCGACAGAGTTCGTCTATTTCCAAATGTGCTTTTTCGCCGCCAACACATTTCAGTTTCGGATCGTTTTTGGGATCGTCGATATTGAAAATAGGTTTTAATATCAATTCCTGAAGCATAGCAGCATCCAGCCGGGCTGATACACCGCCTATTGAATAGCCCTTTTCCCGTGCTTTCAGCTGATACCATTCGCCATGCACGCACATCCCCAACTGCCCGGGCTGAGCGGGTAGAATATATTGATTTTGCGGACATTTTTTCCACTCGTAAAACTCATTGATCCGGGATAACAATTCCAGTTTATTAACCGGCTTTTCGGGCAGTACTACCCGGTGATACTCCTTAATTTGTACCTGGTCCAGGGCCATGTATAATGTCGAGATCGTATTTAATCGTGCCCCGCCCTTTGACCGAAGTTCCAGGGCCAAAGAAGATGCCGAACCTAAACGGTGGTGCCCATCGGCGAGGTATACACGACTGATCTTTTTAAAAGCTTCGGTCAAACTAATGATCAGCCTGGTTTCATTGATCTGCCAGAGGCTGTGGGATCCCTCCTCATTGCCAATTTGCATTTCCTGATAGTCTTTTTTCACCTCATCTATAAGCCTGTTGATCGTTTTATCCGGTGGATACATCAACAATACCGGGCTGCCTTCCAAACCAGTGAACCGCCGATAGTTCTTTAACCTTCGCATACTATCGGCTAAGGTTAGTTCATGTATTTTGATTTT
Source organism: Mucilaginibacter sp. GW821-FHT07H05 (assembly GCF_059418485.1). Classification (NCBI taxonomy): domain Bacteria; kingdom Pseudomonadati; phylum Bacteroidota; class Sphingobacteriia; order Sphingobacteriales; family Sphingobacteriaceae; genus Mucilaginibacter; species Mucilaginibacter sp. GW821-FHT07H05. The sequence goes on along the minus strand of NZ_JBWKPY010000007.1, from coordinate 400,450 downwards.
TCCGACATCGGTAATATCCGTTAATGCCCAAATCCCGGTTTGACGAATACCATGGTGCCTCACTTCGTAAACAAACAGCGAAGGCTTATCATCTTTAATGAGTTTACCCGTCCTGATGAATGTCACAAAGGCCTGAAGGATATCCTGATAAGCCTTTTGCTGATTTTCAGACGTTTCTGGCTTTTGCCGGGCTACCGTTTCCAATATCGTTTTCAAGGGCAGATGATATTGACTGTGACGATCATGCAGCGCAATGGATTCTGTGGAAGGGTTGGTAAAGATCAACTGATCCGCATACGCAGGATTAGGTCGGATGGCCAGAAATGGGGTGATATTTGCCATATCTATGCTATTGTTGCTTTAAAGGAGTGACCATGATACATTGAAACTTCATATTCCTGCATACAATGCACCAAAGCGCTGACACTGCTATAGGGCAAGGCGTTATACAAAGAGGCCCTGAAGCCCCCCACTGTGCGGTAACCGTTAATGCCGATCATCCCACGGCTTTTGGCAAACTTTGAAAAGCCGTCTTCCTGCTCCCTGATATGCATCCGGAAAGTCACGTTCATGAGCGAGCGGTCAGCAACATTGGCCAGGCCATAAAACAAAGGGTTACGGTCTATCTCATCGTACAATAGCTGAGCCTTAGCCAAATTTTCGCCCTGGATGAACTTCACTCCGCCTTTCTTTTTCAACCATAGCAGGTTAAGCATGGCTGTATAGATCGAAAAAACCGGGGGCGTGTTATACATGGATTGATGATCCCGGTAAGTCCGGTAATCCAATATCGCCGGCACAGCCTTAAAGGCCTTATTGATAAAGCTGTTCTTAGCGATAACCAGTGTCATGCCAGCCGGGCCCATATTTTTTTGCGCACCAGCATAAATAAGGGCAAACCGGCTGACATCGATCTTTCTCGAAAAAATATCGGACGACATATCGCAGATCATCGGCACTGATGTATCCGGAAACGAAAACATCCCGGTTCCTTCTATCGTATTATTACTTGTACAATGGAAATAGGCTGCGCCCTCCGGAATTTGATAATTCTTTGGCATATAGGTATAGCCTTTATCGCCGGCCGAAGCAACGATGTGCACCTTGCCAAACAACTGTGCCTCTTTGATGGCCTTTTGCCCGAAAACACCACCATCCAGGTACGCGGCGCCATATTTATGCCCCTGAAGAAAGTTCATCGCGATCATACAGAATTGCATGCTTGCCCCACCCTGAAAAAACATGATGCTGTAATCTTCCGGCACTTCAAGTAATTCACGGACAAGATCCTGGGTTTCTTTCACCACCATCTCAAACTCCGGCGACCGGTGCGAAACCTCGAGAATGGAAAGACCAGCTTTATCCCAGCATTTAACCGACTGGCCGGCTTGTTCTAATACAGATCCAGGCAGGATGCAGGGGCCTGCACCAAAATTATGCTTTTGTACGATGGTCATTTTAGGCTTATTTTATAATACTGTAAAGTTTTAAAGTATTAGCGTAAAATGCTATATAAGCCATTGTTTTTAGAAAAAGTAATTATTTTATCATATAAGAATAGCGTATCGAGCTAAAACAGTTCTTTTTTTAACGTGTTTTTGAAATTAAAAGCTTTTTTGAGGTTTTAAAACGCATCAAAAATTTAGCTTTATTTTAAAAAAATACACTTAGACTATACAGGGCTCTGCTCAAATCTTTATTCCTAAAAGGATCATTATCTGTAAAATAATGATCAAATTATAGAGATTATCTTTAAATTAGAGGCATTAAAATGCGCATGATATAAATTAAATTATACACTAAGGTCATATATTTACAATGGAATTAGATGATACAAACCTTAAGATTATTAACCTGCTCCAAAATGACGCACGCATGTCGCACAAACAGATGGCTGCGGTACTGAATAAAAGCCAAACGGCCATCCACGTCAGGATTAAGAATTTGGAAAAAGAAGGTTTTATTAAACGTTATGCAACCATTATCGATCACAAAAAGATCGATAAAAACCTAATAGGATATACGCAGGTACATCTTCAAAACCATACACGAGAAAATTTAAAGGCATTTAAAGAAGAGGTGATCAAGCTGAGTGAAGTTATGGAATGTTATCATATGACCGGTGCGTTCGATTTCCTTTTAAGAATCGCGATCAAAGACATGGATGAATATAACGAACTATTGATCAATAAGCTCTCCCTCTTACCCAGCGTGGCCAATATGCAAAGCTTCTTTGTAATGTCCGAAACAAAGAACGAAACTGCTTATATCATCAAACCGCATATATCCGGTGAGTAACCGGCGGGGTATCGTGGTGGCGAAACCAACGGCTGTTCTGTTTCCGGATCGAGCAACACATAAAATGGCTGCGAATTGGCTACAAATTTTGATGTTTGCAAATAGCTCCATTTATTACCAATGGTTTTAATAGCCCGTCCTTCTGGCATGGTGGTTTGCTCGGTAACCTCAGCAGTTTCAGAAAATTCTTTTTAGTCGCAATTGGTCCTTTTACTGAAAAGTAAAAAGAAAGCCGGACGTCTCAAGGGGAGGAATTTCCATTGAACCTGTTAACTTTGCCAATGAATGAGTGAACTGAATCCCGCGATGCAGCTGGCCGGCGATTACCTGGAATCCACCAATACCCTGGTGTTTCTGACGGGTAAAGCGGGTACCGGCAAAACGACTTTCCTGCAAAACCTGAAGCAGTCTTCTAAAAAGAAGTTGGCCGTAGCTGCGCCTACAGGCGTAGCGGCCATCAATGCCGGCGGGATGACCATCCACTCTTTATTTCAGCTACCCTTTGGTCCGCTTTTACCGGGCGGGGACGCGCGGCCGGAAATGCATTACAACCCCGAAAAGAAGGATTTGCTCGGCAGCCTGGAACTATTGATCATTGATGAGATCAGTATGGTACGGCCCGATGTGCTGGACCAGATAGACCTTATCCTGCGTAATATCAAAGAGTCCAGCCATCCTTTTGGTGGTGTACAATTGTTACTGATCGGCGACCTTTCGCAATTAAGCCCAATCATCCGGGATGATGAATGGGCGATGCTCAGTCGTTATTACCAAACGCCTTATTTCTTCAGCGCTTTGGTGATGCAAAAAGCGCCTTACGTCCGCATCGAACTGGATCATGTCTACCGGCAAAAGGAACAGGCTTTTGTTGATATCCTGAACGAAGTACGCAACCAAAACATGAGCGCGGAAAGTTTAGCTTTACTCAATGCCCGCTACGTACCGGATTTCCGGCCGGATACGGAAGATCCTTATATCACGCTGACCACCCATAATAGCATCGCCCAACAGGTCAATACGGAATTTCTGAGCGCTTTAAAGGGAAAGGAATTTGAATTTAGCGCCACCATCCGCGGCGACTTCCCGAAAGACGCCTACCCCACCGAAACCAATTTAAAACTGAAGATCGGCGCGCAGGTCATGTTCGTAAAGAATGACAGCTCGGCAGAAAAGCTATATTATAACGGCAAGATCGGTACGGTCAGCCGTATCGAGGGCAACACCGCTTTTGTGCAATGCGGCAAATCGGATAAAGAGATCGTGGTGGAAGCCGTAGAATGGACCAATGTTAAATACCAGTTGGACGGTGAGGCCATTAACGAAAGCAATGCAGGCACTTTCGCGCAACTCCCCCTGAAGCTGGCCTGGGCCATCACCATCCACAAAAGCCAGGGCCTGACCTTTGACAAGGCCATTATTGATGTGAGCGAAGCGTTTGCTTCCGGCCAGGCTTATGTGGCGCTGAGCCGCTGCCGTACCTTGTCGGGTATGGTACTGCGCAACCCGGTGAGCGCGCACAATATCATTGGGGATCCGGCCATTATCCGGTTTAATCAACAGGCCCAGGCGGTTCAACCTGACCGGGCTACGCTTGAACGCGACCGCCTCTTATACGAGCGGTATTTGCTTGGCGAACTATTTAATTTCAGACCGCTGCAAAGCAAAATCAAGGGTTTTGGTATGCTGCTGCCCAATCTGGAAAAAGATATCCTGAATGTGGCTGAAAAGTTCAACCGGCAACTCAAGCCGGAACGCAGCGGGCAGGCCGCGGCATATTTCCTGGACAAACTCCAGGCATCGGTGGAAAACCTGCACCTGCAATTACCCAGCCTGATCGGGACTTCCAAAGAACAGGCTAAAAAAGCGGACCAGTTGATCATCTGGCTCATGGACCGCATCAGGCTGATGAAACATTTTGTAGCGGAACCTTTTACCACAGCGGCTTATTTGGCGCTGACGAAGGACAAGATCAAAACCTATGATGGCTCTTATCTTAAAGCTTTGAATGCCCTCCCCAACGAAAAGCTGTACGAACAACTACTGGACTGGCGGGAAAAGACTGCAGCAAAAGAAAACGTGATGCCGAATATGGTCCTCTCCGAAAAAACCGCGGCCGCAATTGCCGAAAAGCTACCGCCGACACTTAAAGCGTTAGGCGCTATTAAAGGGGTAGGCGCACATAAAGCTGCGCAATACGGACCGGAGCTGATCGGCCTGATCCGTGTTTACCAGCAAGGCTTACTGGGTTCCGGGACCGAACAGGTGAGTTTGTTTTAAACCGGGTGTAACTTCCACGAAAGGGTATTTGCCCTTGATATGCCGGTTGAACCAGATCCCTTTGACCATGGTAGCACGCATTTCCCTGAATACTTTTTCGGGCACTTGTAAATAATTATACACTTTGCCCGAATGGTAGCGGATGGTCAGCGTTTGCGACGGGGCATCATATTCATAAGCGGCGATAACTGCGGAAGGCATTAGTTTTGGTTTTTCTTCTCTTTAGCAAAATGCAGCTGTGCCTGCTTGAGGCCGGTAGCAATCGCCTCCCCTTCGTTGCCGGTGGTCTTTAATACTTCGTTAGCGATCTCGGTCGCTTTGTCCCGGATCTTTTTGGGCTGGTTTTTATAAGATGGCGGGTAATCTCCATTGTGCCAGGGCATAATTCCTCCTTTTTAAAATTTAACAATCTTTGCATGTAGTGGTTTTATTTTTAATAAATCGCCCACAACAGTAAGTAAATTCCATTTCTTTGGTGTCTTATAGCAAATGGCGCTGCATAAAAAGTCTATTTCTGAGTTATTCCCCCTGATCCAGGCTGGCGATGCGCGGGCCTTTGACGAATTATTTTTAGGCTATTTTAACCGCGTAACCGCTTTTGCCGGGCAATACATCAGCGAGCGGAAAGCAGCGGAAGAGGTGGCCTCGGATGTGTTCGTAAAGCTTTGGCTAAGGCGAGATCTGCTGAACAAGGTAGACAAGCCGGAGGTTTATTTGTATGTGGCCGTTAAGAATGGCGCTCTGAACCACCTCCGTTCGGCCAAAGCAAAGCTTTTACCTGTGCAAGACCCCCTGACCCAGCCTGAGGGTGAGCAAAAAGAGTTACAGACAATCATCCGGCAGGCTATCGCGGCTTTGCCCGAACAGCGACGGCTAATCTTCACCATGATTAAAGAGGATGGGCTTAAGAGTAAAGAGGTAGCAGCCATTCTGGATATTTCGGTAAGAACGGTAGAAAGTCAATTATACAAAGCGGTCAAGTTTTTGGCCGACAGGCTCAGCAGCTACCTGGGCTACCATCCGCAACGACAGCGCAAACGCCCGCTTCTACTTTTAAATTTATTACTGGTAAGTATTTTTTAAATCAACGGTGTCCTATGGTTATGAACAGGGAGAAATTTTTGGAATTACTAAGCCGGCACCTATCGGGCGGGCTTTCGGTTGAAGAACAAAAGTTGTTTGACGGGGCTTGTATCGCCTCGCCCGAATATCAGCAACTCGCGGCAGAAATATTAAAGCCTTCAGCTCCGGACCAGGTAAGGCCCGAAAGCCAGCTAAAGGCAGTTTGGCAAAGAATAAACGAAAGCGATGTGGAATTACCTGTTCGCAGGCTAAAGGCCCGTTGGTGGCAATTGGCGGCGGCGGTATTCCTTATCGTCAGCGCCGGGCTGTTCATTTACCGGCAACAGCAATCAGTTCCTGCTATCACGTTAAATACACTGGCGGCAGCCGATCAAAAGATCTATAAGACCTTGGATGACGGCACAACCGTTTGCCTTAACCGCTATTCTACGCTACGTTATAATGCGGCATTTGGCCGTTCCAAAAGGATGATCGAATTGCAGGGCGAAGCATTTTTTGATGTAGCCCATAACGCGGCTGTACCGCTATTTGTACACGTTGGCGAAGTGACCATCGAGGTTAAGGGAACAGCTTTTAATGTGCGCCAGCAAAAAGAACAGATCGCCATCGCCCTCCTCCGCGGTCACATTGTAGTTAGCAGGGCCGGGCAGCAAGTTGCTTTGCAGCCAAATGAACGATTAATTGCAAAGGGTACTGAATTTAAGGTTACTGCACTGGATACAACTATAAAAACGGCGGCAACAAAGTGGACAAAGGATTCGCTGGTTTTTAAGAAGGAAAAGCTGGTTAACCTGGTGGTTTTACTGGAGAAAAAATACCAGGTAAAGATCGAGATCAAAAACGAAAAGCTGAAAAACAAGCTATTCAGCGGCGTGATTAAGCAGGAGCAGTTAAAAGAGGCGCTGGAAGCGCTTAAACTCTCTTATCCTTTTTTTTACGGGGTAAACAACAAAGTGGTAACGATCAAATAAGGGCCGGCTAATGAAACTCCAACTATCCGCATTGCTGCTGCTGATGTCACTGGCATGCGCGGCACAAAAAATATCTATTTCCGTTACCAATCAACCTATCAAAACAGTTTTTGATCTGATACAAAGCAAAAGCAATTATTATATCCTTTACAGCGATGAGGTAGTGCCCGATTCTATGCAGGTCTCTGTGCAGGCCAACCAACAGCCTATTGAAGTTATTATGGACCAGTTGTTAAAAAGCAAAAGCTTAAGCTATCACCTTACGGACAAAGGAATGGTGATCATTAGTCCAAAATTGAGTAAAAACACACCTGCTATACCCGATATAGCCACATCGTTCAGCGGCAATATATACAGCGCTAACCAGCCGGTGCCTTTTGTATCAGTCACCCTGATGAAAAATAACAGCGTACTGACCGGCTGTATTGCAGACGAAAACGGTTTTTTCCGCCTGGCCTATCCATTTAAAGAGAAAGAGGCCTACCTGTTGAAATTCAGCGCGGTTGGATACCAGGCTTTGCTTAAAGAAATGGCTTACCCCGATACCGCTTTTGCCAAACACATTAATTTAACGGCAGAAAGCCGGACATTAAATACGGTGAGTGTAACGGCCCAACGCCCCCTGGTATCCCGCAAAGCTGACCGCTATATTATCAATGTGGAAGGGAGTTTTTTAGAGAATGGATTTTCGGGACTGGAAGTTTTACAAAGATCACCGGGCATTTGGGTCAATAACGATGGCAGTATCCGGATTAAAGGCAACCAATCGGTTATGGTGATGATCAATGATGTGGTGCAACGCATGTCGGGCGAAGACCTGGCCGAATACCTGCGCGCTTTAAAGTCAGAATCTATCAGTAAAATAGAAGTGATCTCCAATCCACCGTCAGAATTTGAAGCTTCGGGTACAGGCGGCATCGTACACATCCAGCTAAAAAAATCACGGTCGGATGGGATGGTAACCAACCTTTATACGCAATACCGCCAACAGCAAAAACGGCCCTTTTTCTCTACAGGTGGCCTGGTAGATTATAAAGCGGGAAACTTTTACCTGTTTGGCAATGCCTTTGCAACCAGCGACGAAAGCGCCTATATTGCCACCTACCATATCATCTATCCTGATAACAGCCTTTACGATAGTTTCACCAACCGCTATAACCATAACCAGCGGATACAATACCGGCTGGGCATGGCTTATGACCTGGGTAAAAACCAATCTGTTAGCGTGCAAACTATTGGGACCACTTCCAAACTGGAGCAATCTTTTTTAACAGATATCTTGTTTAATAGTACTACCGGTTTCACCAATTCGCGCTGGCTGCGACGGCCCGATCAAAGCAGCAGCACGTTTAACTATATTTGGAAGATAGATAGCCTGGGCACTATGCTGAAAGTGATTGGCGATTATGCTTACAGCCACAAAACCGAATTGAACCAGTTTAACGGAGATTATTCGGACGTTTCGCGCAATTCCGTTTTTCGTGTAAACACGCCAAATACTACGCGCATCTATAGTTTTCAAACAGATTACACTCAGGCATTGGCTAAAAAAACCGAATTTAAAACCGGTGTTAAATTTGCCTCTACCGACCGTGATAATGAGCTGATTAATGAAGATTACATTAACAATAACTGGGTGTTAGACCAGCTGGCCAGCAACCATTTCCTTTATAACGAAAAGTTGTATATGGCCTATACTTCGTTAGAAAGAAGCTGGAAAACCACCAGCCTGAAAATTGGCTTGCGCGGTGAAGAAACGCAGGTTAACGGTAACTCGGTGACCTCTAACCAGCAATTCAGTAAAAACTACTTCGGGCTTTTTCCTTCTTTTTTCATCAACCATAGTTTCGATCCAAAACAAAACCAGGCGATACACTTTAGTTATTCCAGGCGCTTGCAGCGGCCCGCTTATAAAGAGCTTAACCCCTACCGCCTGCAAATTGATAACTTTTTGGTAACCGTGGGCAACCCCGACCTGCAACCTCAATATACCAATAATTTTGAATTGGGTCTCGATCTGAAACAAGGTTATTCGGTTAACGTCTATTTTGCACGCACCAATAACACTATTGCCCAATTTGCCCAGCCTATTCAAAACAATATCCTGGAGTATCAGTTTCGCAACTTTAGTAACAGTACCGAATACGGCACCAATATTAACTTACCCATTAAAATTACTTCATGGTGGAACATGAATAATAGCATGTCGCTTTTCCATTTATCATACCTGCTGCTTAATAACCAACGCAATACGCAAACATCTTTTGCGGCAAAAACAGCACAGTCGCTTATGTTCAAAAACCTGCTCGACATTAGTTTTTATTACGAATACCGCTCGCCTTATGTTAGCGGGAATACACGGTTTAGTTATGTACTTTTTAGCGAATTAGGTTTCTCACGCAAATTTTTAAAGGGTAATAAAGGGCGCGTACAGCTTTACTTCGATGATATTTTCAATACTTTCCGGGAACAGGAGACTACCCATTATAATAACACGCAAATCTATTTTTACCAGAAAAGGCCAACACAAACGGTCAGTATCCAGTTTAGTTACACCATTACTTCGGGTAAAAAGTTCACTAATAAAAAGGTAGATCAAAGTAATAACGAGGAGAAGAACAGGTTAGGAAATTGATATGCTAAAAAAAGAACGTCATCGCTTTATTTTAACCGAGCTCAGCCGCCAGGACAAGGTCATTTCGGCTGCACTCAGCGCGCAACTACAAACATCGGAAGATACGATCAGGCGCGACCTGCACGAACTGTCAGCCGCCGGCCTATTGGTCAAAGTACATGGTGGCGCGTTAAATTTACCACCACCACCTGCCCAGGGCGAGCAGCAGGCTTTAGCCCTAATGCGGGAAGGCCTGCAAATGCTGCTGGGTAGTTCCGGTGCGCAATCCGTACAAGTTATGGTGTTTAGTCTGACGGTTTAACGGGGTGAATTCCCTTCCAGATTGGCCTGCATTATTGCTCATGGAGACACGCTTACGCATTTTTAAATTGCCGCGTGGTCCTGCGGGTCAGCCTGCTTTTTTTCAGGGCAAAAAGCAATTTTTATCAAGTCGGGCTATACATTGTTTACGAAGCAACTACCGGTTGTGCCGCATCATAATGACCACCGCTATAAAATACAAACAGTGCGGCCCCTGTTGGGTCTCCCTGGGTTGAAACAATAGAGCCATCCCTGGATGACAGGATATAAATATTACGGTGAATGGCCATGCCTAAAAGATGTGGCGCCAAATCGCCGGCGTTGGTATTCCATACCCCGTTTTGGCTAAGTATTTGTGATGCAAGCTGTACCCTGCGTTGGGGCGTGTCGTCCCCGACGATGAATCCGGCGTACTGATCATGTTTCGTTCTTAGTTCGGTTACAGCGCTTGCGCGTAATGTAGCGGCACTTTGAGCCAGGTGACCGGCTGCTTTAGCTGCATGAAATAAACAATTGCCATCGCCCAGTACTTTTTCTTTTTTAAGCGGCCCAAATGCCGTTTTAAACGTTGTTTTTTCAGGGAGTTTGATCGCCTGTTTTTCTGTAGCAGCCTCCAGGTAATCTACAGCAATACGGATTGTGGCTGCGTGGCTTGTGCTGTAACTGGTTACCAGGTTTGCATTACCCTGCTTATCTACCCGTACAATAGCGGTGCATCCGTCGAAGTTAAATTCAAATTTATCGTTCCCAACATCATCGTGTGATTGCTTTACCATTTTGCCATTTTTTACTATATCCCTGGTTTTTGTGATATAGTCTTTGGTTAGCTTGTCCCTTCTTTCTTTATTGTTCAGGTCTTCGGCTTTTCCGTCAACCATATCCATGTGTTTCTGAAAGTGATAAACAGCCGTGGCTTCGCTTTCAAATTTCAGTTGATCGGCTTCTTTTTTGATATGATCAGCATTGATCAGATCTCCCATTTTTTCGGGCTTTATGATGTGGTCATCGCCAAAAGCGTTAAGGCCTTTTTGCCCTATGCTTGCACTTGTTTCCTTATACGAATCGTTTATTTTTGTTATGGAGACTTTGTTTTTTGTAGCTGCCAGATAGAATTCAAAAAGCTCAACAAACTGATGTGCATTAGATGCTTTTTTGACTGCATAGCTGGCGGCGGGAATACACTTTTCTTCGGGGATATTGGCATTTATCAAATCGAAAACACGGACTCTTTTAGAATGGGTCAGTTTTTTACCCGAAAGATAAGCGGGCACTTTTCCCATTTTACAATGGTTTGTTAAAAAGCCTTCTACCTGGTTTAATTGCTTATTAAAGCGTAATCTTTCCTGGCTGGTTTTTGAGCCGGTGAACGTGCGTATGGCGTTATCTTCGGGATCCCACTCCATACCGTTTTTCGAAAGGTTTTGAACAAGCATCAGCAAATCGTTCATTTTGCCAGAACGGGCAATATCGCGCAGCCTTGAAATATGGATCCTTAGTTCACCACCTAAAACAAAAGTCTTCTGCGAGTTATCGTACACAAACGTAATATCGGGGGACTGGACTGTTTTTCTAATTTCTTCTGCAAACTTAGCATCCGGGAGTTCCTGCTTACTTTTATCGGCATCATTCCACCAGCGCCATGGCATTGGCCCTTTATAAAAATACAGGCCTTCAATAATGCTCATATTGGGTTTACCCGGCTGCCCCGTGCGCGAAAAGCCCTGCCCGGTTTTTGACCATTTCCCGCTTTTGTCCTCCTTGTAAACATGGTAGTGCGGTGATGGGTGCCCTTTAACGCCATGCTCTGTCATGTCTACATCAACCAGCAGTTTTTCACAGTCTTTATATCGCTCATTAATGCCGATGCTATTGTCTATCTTACCGTGGTGCCCGATGGCATAAAAACGATATTGATAAATCATGCCGCTAACTGTATCAACTTTTAACTGCGGGGCTTTTTGAGGATCCCACTCTTTTGGCGAGCCAACAGGCCTTAAGCGTGGCGAAATATTTCTTGAATAAGCATTAACCAGTTGTTTCAGCTTAAACCGGCCCGCCAATGAATCGGGGATTACCATGCGGATGGCTTCAATAGGAAAATTCAACCGGCTCATCACCTTTACAAGTTCCATTGGCGATTTGAACCCGCTTTGATGTATAAAAAGTGATTTCTTTCCGGCAGCGTCATCACCTACATTTATAGCTGATAAGATATCTGCAGCATTAGCGCGGATAGCATCCAGTATTTCAGCATCAAGATGATAGCCCGTATCTGCTTTAACTTTCCCCTCGTTTTTAGCTGGCACTTTTTCGGCTGACACCCGCGCATCTTCAAAGGCCTGGTAGCTGCGCTGTATAAATTTCAAAGCCCGCGCAAAATTTTCCGGCTTCTTTTTCAAATGAGCTATTACCGCCTTTTCGCGGGTGGCTAAATCTTTTGTCGGGCCCGGGTCGGCAGTAAAGCGTAACTTGCCCTCGCGCGCCGCGTCGGCCCCGGCAAGTGGGTCGGTAAGCCGGTTATCATGACTCAAAAACAGCGCGTTTAATGTAAAATCGCGCTCCCTGGCATCGGTAGCAGGGACCACGCTTGATTTAAAAAACCGGTGTGGTTTAGCACAGGTAATATCAACCGAATCAGTTTCGTGCCCTACTTTTACCAGGTTTATTTCAGGGGTAATAGTGTAGCTTAATCCCTTTTCGTCTAAAAGCCTAACCACGCTATCAAGCGCCATGTTGGTTTTCATATCAACATCTTTAATTTTTTCGCCGCGTATGGCATCGCGTACGGCCCCGCCTACAATATATACATAGCTTCCTTCGGCAGTGATCCAGGCTACTATTTCCTTAACCGTATGTTCAATTATCTTGTTCTCTTCTGCCTTAGGCGCATCAACGTCCGGGGCATCAGCTTTTGCCGGCTCAACGGATGGTACCCCGGTTTTAGGGTCTTTCTTTTTGGGGCTTTTAACTCTATAATCCCAAATGTGGGTAAACCGGGCATCGTCATGCCAGGCTGCAGACGCATCTTTGTTTACAGCCGGTTTTGCAGATGCAGTTATTGGTGTTTCCGATTTATCAAACTGCAATTCGTGTACAATAGTTTCATAAGCGCCTTTTACATCTCCCGGATAAAATTTCTTATTGGGATCTTCTTTTTTCCCTGGGGCCAAGCCAGTTCCATCGCCCTCTTTTTTAGCCGGATTGTGCATGCCCTTACCCAGTTTTTTGGTGATGCCTTCATCGGCTGATGCAAAATGCGGAACAGCGAGTTTACCATTTTTCTCAGTAGCCCTGTCGGCTGTGTAGATATCGGCCAGCATGCTCCTGTCGGCGCTCCCTTTTCGCTCGCCGGCGCCTACCGATTCAAGTTCTTCAAAAACCTTATCGTAGGTTGCCGACCCGCGCGATGAATTATAAGGCAGGCCGTAAACCGGCAATGTTTTTTGCCCGTAGGTCGATCCGAAATATCCGGCCTGAATAACTAAATGCTTCCCGATAAGCCCTGCCATGTTGTGCATTTCGGTAACATTAATATTGGCAATCCTTATATCTTTTATGCTGTGCTTATTAATATAGGCCACCAAATTTGCCCGTAATTTTTGTTGCTGTACCGAAAGTTCGGAAACGCTTCCCTTAAGTACGTCTATTACATTGGTATCCAGTATTAATGATTGGGAAGTAAGCTGCGGCTGCTCTGCCAAAATAGGGCCCGAATTGCGCGCCAGGTGTTCAACCATAGCCCTTAATTTTGCAGGCTTTTTCTTTTTCATTTCCTGCCTTACAATATCGGCAAATGCACGCGGGCCTAATAATTTGCTTGCAATATCAGCCTCTTCTTTGGTAAGCCAGCCATTTGCCATAGCCTCAGATAATATTTTTTTTGCGCTTTTTTTACCCAGGTCTAATTCTTCCGCATCAATATCACCTAACAAATCAGCCTCTTTCAACTTTTCAACGTAGGCTTTCCGGTTAACATTTCCGGGTGGCCATTTCCTGGCAGCAAACAGTTCATCATACCGGTCCATCAGTTTCATCCCGGCTAAATGCTTATCGTTAACGGCTTCAATAGTCTCAATAAACGTAAAGCTCCAATCATTATCTCCCAGAAACGGGTCGTTTACAAGGCCTTTAAAAATTGCCGCATATTTGGCGGGCAATTTTCCTTTTTTCACATCCGATAGTTTCCGTGCCTCCTCATACTTTACCCGGTATTTTTCTTTGTCTATTTCTTTTTCTTTCTTTTCCTCGATTTCAAGGGCACCTATTTGTTCCATTTTAAGCCTAAGCCTGTCATCGTGTTCGCCTTTCCTTACGCCTATCGCAGCAGCAAGGCCAAGGCCGGCATAACCGGCGTTACGGTCAATATCCGGTAGCTTTGCCAATCCTTTACCCACTCCATCTGTTAACCTTTTCTCTACAGCTTCATCAATGACTTCGATCTGTAACAAGTCTTTGATCAATTTTCTCTGCACCGCTGATTCGGCCTTCAGTTCCTGAAAAACGTCTCTTACTGCCTGAACTTTAGCATCCTCATCTAATCCTTTTTTTTCCACCAATACCAAAACAAGTTCCAAAATTATCGCCCCGGTTTTATCTCCTTTTTTTAGTTGGGCTTCTAAATCCGGCGATAAGGCTATTTTTTTCTGTACCTCCTTGCTTTGTTTTTCAACCAGGTCTTCGGGCGCCGCATTTTTAATTGCAGCTATCTTTTTTTGGGTTTCTGTTTGAATTTGGGCAGGTTTCTTCTTGCCTAAACTTACCAGGGCCCGTATATAACGCGGGTCTTTTTCACCTTCAATTTTATGTTCTGTGGCTCCCTCTTCATCATCTTCATCCTCCTCGTCGTCCTCCCCATTTTCCTGTTTGTCTTTTGCTTTTACAGGCAGGTTTTTCAGCACCTCGTTCAGGTGATTTTGCATTACTGCTTTAGGCTCAGCTTCATCAAACAGACCGGGATTAAATTCCAGAAATTTTTCAATTATATCTTCGCCGAAACGGATGGCAGCAGCTGCATTCTCAAAGGGCAGCGCATTTAATATAGCAGGTAAACTCCTGTCAATTACCTCTTTAGCTTTTTTTGCTATTTTTGCTTCTTTACCCTTGGGCACTATCTCAGCTATGCGTTCATTAAATGTCTTTAGCTGAATTACCGGTTTACCCGATGCTGGTTTACCCTGCACCACATTTGCATCAGCGGGTGCAAAAAGCTGAACAGCCTGTTGCCCCATCACATCGGCTTCGTTTTCCAGACCGGTATCATCATTTATACTCGCCTCGCCCTTTAGCTGTACTGTAGGCTTTACCCTCCCCTGTTTTTGCTGTACTACATGCCAGGCCTCGTGAGGCAGGTGCTTTTCCTGGCCGGGGGCCAGATGAATAGTTGAGCCTTGCGCATAGGCATGCGCATTAAGCTGTGCAGGCTGATCGGAATTATAATGCACTTGTACATCATCCAGCGAAAGCCCCGAAAGGTTTTCGGCTCCGGCTTTTAGTTGATCGGGCAGGCCTGTATGGTTAGCTTTTTTTTGAAGGGTAGTGCCCTGCGCCTGCTTACTGGCTAAACCTTCGGCCTGCTTTTTTTGAATGATTGATTGCGGCCGGTTATCAACCAGTTGTGAGACTGGGTTGCTTACGAGGTTTGTTGGTACCACGCCGGCTGAAACAGCCTGTTTTTTATTTGCCTGCGTTTGTTCCTGGTACATCGTTTTTAAATACGCTTTTAATATGTTGTCAATAAATCAAAAGTCAAATCCTTAATTATTTATTCGGGTAACTTACAAAAAGCCGGGCTGCAGCTTTTGCAATTGCCCTGCTGGTCTGCAATGTATTGAAGTGCGTATGCTTTGCACCTGGTCTTTGAAGCCGAAATTTTATTGGTATGAATATTTTGAATTTTCTTGCCCTTTTTTGTCGTGGAATCCTGAGCCATAACTCAATGCCGCCCTTGGCGAAACAAAGGAAAGCAGATACGACGACCAATTGAATGCAAAACCTGCTGCTTTTAAAATGTTATAAACCTTTGAAAAACAATTGTTACCTAATCCAAAATTGGAGAGGATAAGCGAAAAAACCCCGCTGCCTACCGCTCCCTGACAAAGCGCTTTTACCTGTTCAACCTTGGTGTATTTAACCTTTAACTCATGAAAGTTCATACCCCGTCCCTGTACAAATTGTTGAGGCGTTTTACCCCTTGCAGTAACGGGGTTTCGTTTAATTTCTTCAAAGGAGCCATACCAGGTTATTAATTTCACCATCGATGTAAATTTATTTTTTGCATCTGCCCTAAAATGATACATCCATGCACCGTCTTTAGTTTCTAAAATAAGGTAGGTATGCCCCATGTTTTTCCTGTCAACCGCAAGTGTAATGTAGCCGCTGCTGCCTCTTATATCCCTAAAATTGCCATTATGTACCATCTGTGCAATTTCATCAGACGGATAATTTCCATTAGCATTTTTTGCAGCAGGCAATGCTGCTTGTTTGTTTTGCATAACCCTATTACCCATTACATCAGCCTCGTGTTCCAACCCCTTATCATCATTAACAGCCACTTTTCCCTTCATCTGCATAGTTGGCTTTACCCTTCCCTGCTTTTGCTGTACCACATGCCAAGCTTCATGGGCTAAGTGTTTTTCCTGACCGGGGGCTACATGGATATTGGTACCTTGCGCATAGGCGTGCGCATTAAGTTGGGCTGGCTGGGCCGAGTTGTAATGCACCTTAACATCGTCCATACTATAGCCCGAGAGGTTTTCAACGCCGGCTTTTAACTGATCGGGCAAACCCGTTTTATTGTCCTTTTTTTGAATAGTTTGCTTGTTTGATAAACTTTCGGCCTGTTTTTTTTGCACTATCGATTGCGGCCGGTTATCTTTCAACTGTAAGGCCGAGCCGGCTGCGGCTTTGCTGTTTGCAGCGGGCTGCATATCGCTTCCTGTTTTTTTATCCGCGTAAGTTTTCATATTATTTAAATGTTAATCGTGGTGGGTTTCCTTAAATTCCGGGTCACTTCAATCCGTTTTATCTTTACCGGGCCAATAGCGCCTGCATAATCAATAGCCGAACAATAATTATAGTTGCGTATCAAATCTTTTAACCGTACCAGGCGGGGGTTGTAAAAGGGCAGGTTAACCGTGCGACCGGTTATTAATTCGGGCAGATATTCGTTAATGGGGTAATAGCGGGTAAACATATTTGCCAACAGTCCCTTTACATCCACCGGCTCCCTGCTGCCTGCCCCGGCTTCCTTTGGGCTTTTTAGCCATTCGTCATATTGCTTAACCTCTTTTCGTACAACATCATAAAACATATACAATGCCGCCTCGATATCCTCCCCGTCGATATCAAGCACCAGGCATATCAACCGTTGGGTTACGAGGTAGCCACCAATATTCATTCTTCCGTAATTAGTACAAGCGTTTAAGGCTTTTGCTATCAGTATTTTGTTTTGCTCATCCGGAAATAAGTTTTTCCAGGGCCCTATAATCAAATAAACAATAGCTATGCCCGGTTCATTGCGCGCAATAACGTCATCCTTTTTTTTGATAATCGGTTTATTAGCCATTTTTAGTTAACCCGCTATAGTTAGCGTTTTGTTTTCTTTCTTAAACTCTCTTCTTAAACCAGTCATTAATTCATGCCGGGTAACAACGGTATCATTACGGCGAATGGCCGCTAAAGCGCAGTAGCGCAGCACATTGATAATGGAACCGCCAGCCAGTTGATACTCTTCGGCTATTTTATACAGATCAATATCCGGGTGCAGCCTGCATTTGCCAGAGAAGGCACTGGCCCAAAGCCGGTATCTTTCGTCAGGCGATGGCATGTTGAAATGAACGATGGATTGAAACCGCCGGGTAAACGCCTCGTCCATATTGCCCCTGAGATTTGTAGCCAGGATTACGATACCCGGAAAGTCTTCGATCCGTTGCAGCAGGTAGGCTGTTTGCTGGTTAGCGTGCCTGTCGTTTGATGAATTTGTAGCAGTACGGTTGCCAAATAGGGCATCGGCCTCGTCAAAAAACAAGATCCAGTTTTTATACTGGGCCACATCAAATATCTTTGATAAATTCTTTTCCGTTTCGCCGATATATTTAGATACGATCATGGAAAGGTCAACCTTATAAACATCGCGGCCTGATGTTTTGCCGATAAGCGTTGCGGTTAAAGTTTTGCCTGTACCGGGCGGCCCATAAAACAATGCCCGGTAACCTGGTTTGATTTTTTTTAACAGGCCCCATTCATCCATTAGCGTTGCGCCATGTTGCAGCCAGGTGTTTATTTCGGTCACCTGTTCCATCACCAAATCGTCCAGTACGATATCGTCCCAATCCATATTGGTTGTGATTTTTTGAGCCGGGAACGATGCGCTATGCTCTTCCTGTGCCTGCTCGCCGGTAATAAAGTAATTAAGCCATCGCTCGTTCATGCTCAAAACACCGTTTAACCTGGGCAGGTAATCTTCTGTTTCGGCCAAAATAATCACTTGTTCTTTTATCAAAACACTGTTTTTGCCCAATAAATCTATTACCTGCAGCCTTAATGCAGGGTTTGACGAACTGATAAGAAAACATAACGTTTGCCCTGTTGGTAAAAAACCGCTGTGGTTTTTGCCGGTTATACCGCCAAACTCGGTAAAACCCCTATCATAGATCTGATTTTTCCCCATAAAAATATCCAGTACTTCGGGCTGCATATGCGGCGTAAGGGAAAGCACTAATGCCAGCCGGGCGTAAACATTAAGCTCCCATTTTTGTACCATTTGGGCATAAGGGCAATCCGATGCCGATAAATCGGGCATTTCAATATCAAGCCAGCTGTTTTCATGGCCTTCCTGTAGCAGGTAGGTACAAATAACCTGATTAATTACGCTTTGCAGCCAATCAATTTCCTGGTACAGCACCGATATGGACGGGTTAGTTTCCATAATTTGTAAATAACTTTTCGATATCATCAAGGTTGGCGTCAGCCCATTTGAAATAGAGCAATGCGGTATTGGGGTTCAGTTCGTTTGCCTGTAGCATATCCAGCACACTGGTTTGCATATTGCCGGGGATTTGCGGGGAGTAAGGTGTATCATACTGAAAATCGTAATTGTAAAAACTACGTGCCCATTCGTTTTGATCAAGCCTTTCATTAATCAGGTCACTGATAAATATTTCCAGCCTTTCGTCCTGCACAACCAGTTTTTTGGCTTTAAAAAAAGCGGGCTTACGTTCGGGTTCACGGTAATAAAACTCAATATCTTTTGACTGTATGGTTTTGGCAGAATGGTGGCCAAAAATATCCGTCAGCCCGAAGTTTTCCGCATCGGTAGCTATTTCCAGTTCGCCGTTATCCGAACTGGAAATAGCAAGTGTCCAATCTGCGGTTGTTACGCATTCGGTTGCCACATAAATTTCCCTGAACGAATAATAAGTTTGGGTTAGCTTGATAATCAGTTGTTGCTGAAGATCGTTCCAGTTTAAAATTTTAGCTGATTCGGGCAGGTTCCCTTTAAAAAAAAAGCTCCCGGGACTTGAAAAAGCTAATATCTGTTTACTAAATTCAAATTCGCCAATTATAGGGCCATGGCCGCTTCCACGGCCCGAATAGGGTTTGGTTACCCCGTCGCTGAAGGTCCAGCCCAATGGATTTAGTTTAATACCATACCCAAACCTGCAATCCCCGGGATCTACAATATTATTCCTGAAAATATTACCCAGTATAATTATTTCGCCATTTTTGATTTGGAAAAAGTCGCCGGGATAAATGTTTTGGTTTAATGGCCTCACGGGTATAAAACCATTGGTTTTCAAATAAAAATTACGGTAAAAATTCCTATATACAGCTTCCATAAAATATTATTTAGCAAATGGGAAATACCGTTGCAGCAAAGCCGCAACGGTAAAATATTTTAATTATAATTATGAAGCCATTGCCGCAGCATTGGCTGCTGCTAACCCGGCCTGAAGTGATTTTAGCTTCACCTGGGCGGTGTTTAAAGCCGTCACTGCTTCATTTAACTGTTTAGTTATTATGATGCAAGCCTTATCGGTTCGTTTATAATAACTCTTAGCATCGTGATAGGCCTTATATAAGAGCCCTTTTAATGAAGCCGCCGCTATTTGTTTGTTTTCGGTTTTCTGTTCGGTATTAGCTTGCGCATTGCTGCTAAGCGTTACAGCACCGGTTAACGTTTGATAAAAGGCAATAGCCTGCGAATACTCCAGTGCAAGCGCCGATTCGGCCTCCATATTTGAAGCTTCGGCTGCAAAGGTTGACTGTAGCGCAACCAATGTTAATGCCACGGCATTGTTTGCATCTTTCCCGGCTGTATTTACCATACTTACCAGTTCGTCAGAGATAAGCGGGTTCATCGCTTTTTGCCTGATGATAATATTTGAAAGCCTGTTAAGCACTCCGGCCGAATAGATCAGTTTATCCATTACTGTTTTGATCTTTGATGCCAACTCTTTAGTTTTTGCATCGGCCAATACCATTTCATCAAATGCGACATCCGAATTATTTTTTAGATCGAGCGCGTTTTGCACCAGATTATCTATCAAAGTTTTGTTGTTGCCGGCCTGTGTCCGGTTACTGTCGGCTACAGCCAGGAACCCCTGGAAATTGGCTGATTTTTGAGTAAGCGAAGTAACTATTGCCTGATATTGTTCAACTTCGTGCTGGGCGTCAATTACCTGGATAAGTAAATTGTCAAGCTCCGCTTTTTTCTTTTCAGTAATACCATACCATTTTGGTGCAGGGATTGAGTATGCAGGAGGGCGTGTCATTGTTGAAGTTTTCATATGATTATTTTTTAGGTGTAATTATTGGTTTTGGTTCTGTATAAGAAAATGCGACATCGGGGTCAATTGCAGACAAGGCATTGGTATAGTTATCCGGATCATCAATTTCGGTTAACGAAACAGTTAGTATTACCGGTATATATTTCTTTTTAGCAATTAACGGATTCCCGAACGCATCAGTAGTTTCGGGCCCGATATACACAAAATAACGGTGCGGCATTACGATAGCCGGCGTTTCGGTCTTTTTAGCATTACTTTTAACCTCGGCATCATCCGCAATAAGTTTAGGCCAAACTGCTATAGCATAATTACCTGCCGAAACCTTTTCGGCCAGTATTAAATTAAAAAATATGCCAGGGGTGCCTTTATCTTGTGTGTTTAGTTTGTCCAGCATGGCTTGTTTTGCGGCAAGCGCATCCGTCAAAAGCTGCTGGATAGTCCTTGCATTTAATTCAAGCTCCGAAACTTTTGAAGCAAAGAAACTTTGCTGGCTTAACAGCTCTGTTGGTTCAACCCTTTCTATATCAGAATCTTTTGGATGCTCTTTATCATATTTATTCAGGTTTTCGGTTATCGTTTTAAGTGTGGTACCGGCCAGTTCATGTTGCGTATTAATTTCCATCAGCTCTGATTCATATAGAGCGATCTCAGGATCAAATGTGTCTGATATGGCTTCCAAATCGGTAACCTCTGTTTCAAGCAATGCTTCAAGTGATGATTTACTCAGCAAGCCACCGGTAAGATCGGCGCTGGCCGGCAACAAAATACACCTGTATTGCGGCTTGTTGGCAAAATCAGCATCAGCGTTAAATTCCAGCTTATGAATATAATCCAGTGTTTGGAGATCGGCCTGCCCCAAATCTTCAATATAACCTATCTCGCCGGGTGTTACAAGTACCTGTGCATTTTGAAATAGCTCTTCTCTCTGTATTTCCGCGGCGTCTTTATCTGGTGTTACCAAATTAACTTCAATTGTTTTACTGTTGATGGCACTCAGATTAATGGTAAGTTTAAAATTTTTGGAAGGGGCTGATAAAAAGTCATCGAAATCGTTGATCTCCCTTTTGTATTCATCCATATAAACAGCCATTATAAATACAACATAATTTTGGCCATATTGAACATCTTGTCCGTCCGAATCTTGTAAAACATAAGTTGTTTTATCGGGTAAGGGCATATTTAAAAAGTGAAACTCCTTGCTTATCCAGTTTTTAACCATGGTAGAAGCAATGAATGGGGAAGCGATATGTGTAATACTTTTGGTTTTGCCCTGTTGTAGTAAGCTTTCGGCATTTGATAAAGAAAAAGTTGATTTTTTGTTATCCTTTACCAAAATGGCATAATAATCTTTAATCGGGTAAGCGTGTTTGCTTTTATCCCTGTTTACATCATTCAGGCTCCTGTCATTAGGGAATGCGCTTTTTAGCAGGTTAAACCGTACCAGGAAACTGGTGTCGGTCCTGTTCTTTTTAGGTACCACCAGGTTAAGGTTCAGCTCTCTGTTAATGGAATTATACGCCGCTTTTGCCGCTTTATAATCCACACTAATATCCTCAAGGGCACCTTCGGCCAGTTTCTCGGCAGCGCTTGCCGTTGCCAGGGTTGCATTATCGGCTGCAACAATTTGCGATGCTGTAGTAAATTCAGACGATGCGACACCCAATAGATTGTTCATTAATGCTGTTGTGCTTTTTGCTTTATCAAGCACAGTAGGTACCGAAACTTCAGACGCCAGCATGGTTGCCTCCATGGCAAATTGCGAAGCCATTTCTGCCGCATAGGCCGTTTGGTTCATCAAATCGCGAACGTTTTCGGTCTGCTTGTAGGTGTCTGTTAAAAAATCGGCCGCGTGCACTATACTGAACATGCTGCCAATATCGCTCGCCAGCCGAACAATTGATGTGGCCGCAATTTGCACGTTTGAAGCGCAAACCGCTGTGTTGGTGATAGACTGTTTAAGGTACTGATTGGTTTGTGTTGCCGAGGCCAGCAGGTTGTTTGAAATATTGTTATTTATAACCGCCTGTTTTTTCACCAATTCCTTAAAGCTTGTGTCGGCCTTTGCAGTTTCCAGCTTTTCGTTTGCTGTAATTGTTGCCCCTTCGGCATGGTAAAGGGTAAACATGGAAGCGTTCACTTGCGATTGCAGGTTTTTTTGATCAAGGTACTGGCTCTGTAATGATGCTACGACGGTAGCATGCAGGTTTTCGTTGTATGTATTCATGATAATAATTTAGTTTATTGTTAATTTGTTAATAATTTAAGGCGCCTGATTTTTTTCAATCAGCTGCTGTCTACCTTTTTGTCTGCTATATTTAATTTCATAAGGTTAGCTTTAATATGGCCAGGTAACGTAAAGTGGTTTATTCATCCATGGATATTTAATAACCGAAAAAGAAAACGGCGATTTATTGATCAGTATATCATAGGCCCGTTTTTCAACTGTTAAATTCCACCTGTCGTCTTGCTCGGTCAGCAATCCATCCCGCACCAACCAGTTGCCCCTGAAACCATTTATTGAACAGGCGCCTATTGCAGGCCAGTAACTTATTACAGCTTTTATCAGGCCGTCAATTAATTTCACCTGCCCATCCGAAACTTCAACCCCGTCTTTAACCGGGTATGATAGTGGCAAGCCGCACAGTATTTTATTAAGGGGCAAAAATGCTTCTTCTGTATTTGCAATACCTGTTGTGGCATATTGCAGGTAGTGTACGGCATCGGCCTGGGCTGTTGAGTTTAAAAACTCCTTACCGGCCAATATCCCCAGCCGGTCAAACAATATTTGTACGTAGCTGCTAATCATTACTATACCTGCATTACGTACCGGTACACCGGTTTTGATAACCGATGGCAAGGGCTTTTGAAGCAATAACGGCGGTATCTGTTTGGCAATAACCGGTTTATTGATAACCGGATTAGCGGGCGCATTCAAATGCCCGAGCGAAATTTGAAGTGACGGCGGAAGGCACCCCATTCCTTTTTCTAATTGTTGCATAAAACTCTTTTTCGAAACACCTCTTTTTACGCATACGTCCCATATCAATTCATTCCAGATATTTTCGGTCGATATGGCCCTCCAATTGTCCGTTGTCCACGATTTTATTACTTTATTAAACAGTATTTCCTGTATATCGCTTGCCGAAATGCCGCTAAACGCCATTTTTCCCAGCGATACATAAAGCTGACTTACGATAGTTAAAAGCGTTTTTTGAGGTTGATTTAAGTTACCTATAGCTGTAGTTAATTGATTAAAATGGATTGATTGGTTTAGCCAGCGCATTTGCTGCGCTGGTATAACCTGGTGCTTTAACAAGTGAAGTAATTGTACCGGATAATAAACAACAAGTTGGTTTAATACATTTTCAATCTCCGGGTTGCCGGTGTTACTATACCAGGCAGGCAGCTGCTTGTCTACAACAATATGGTAAACTAAGGTATTTAACAGCCCATCCCGATCTGCTTTTAACAACCTGCCCGACTGCACTATAGCTACTTCGTTTAACTTAACTGCTGAAAAAGAAGGAATGCACACCGTCAACGCGGCTGTTAAAGCCGGGGTAAACCCGTAGCTGTTTTTCTGCATTGCTGCTAAAATCATTTTCAAATCTAAGCCCGGCTCTTTGGCTAACAAGCTAAGGGTGTGCTGTAAAAAGCCGTTTACACCCCCCGCCGGCAACGTATTGGTTTTAAGGATTTCCCAGGCGATTGCCCAATAATAGTTAAGTATAGCGGCGGCAGTACTGTCGGAAGCTATTTGGCCGGCAGTAACGTATAGCAACCTCATTATTTCCATACATTCATGCATCATACCGCCAGTATCATGGGCAATCCACAAACTAAAATCATGAAAAGGTATCGCTGCTTTTAGCAATTTTATCCGCTTTGGCGTAACAGCGGTTTTTGCCAATGCCAACCTGGTTTCTGCCGGCATTAACTCAACACCAACGATCAGGAGTTCATTTAGATAAATTTTTGCCCCGTTTTTTTCAATAACCGCGGTGCCCTGGGCAAGGCATTGTTTAATCAATAAAATAAATTGGCTTGCGGTTAGTACATGACCATTTTTTAACCTGAAGGTTTTTTTCCGGACATGCGGCAATTCATCCCGGAAAAGATGGCCGGATATTGGAAAATGAGCAGACAGGGCGGCCCTGAATAGTTTTTCGATTGATCGCGCCTTCCCGCCATGGCTTTTATAATTCAATATACATTGCCAGTAAAGTTCAGTTAACCGGGCTGCTATTTCATGCTTCGAAGCGTTTTCAATCCCGGCAGATATTGTAGCTGCGCTTTTTTCGATCATCGCGCCCATTAACTTTTCGCCGCCCGGTGAAAGATAGCTGATTATTAACATCCCTCTTTTGTTACCGGCTTTTCGCAGTTCCGTAAATTCTTTATCGTGAAAGTTGGCGTTTAGCAATCGCCCTAATTCGGCCTGCCTGTTTACCGATGTACGAATAAGGTTAAATGCCCGTACGGTTACAGGATCGGTTTGAAAACCAGGGAACTCCTTATTGATGATGTTTTTTACAGATGCAGAGAATAAAGAAGGCGAAAATCCGTTCACTGCATCACCGGCAGTGGTTTGATGATCTGCTGATATCGTTGCTGACAGGGAACGCCCATCCCTTACGGCTTCATTTCGATTAATGGTATATTCATCATTAATAACATTCCTGATAGCCGCCGCAATGCCCGACGATGTGTATAGTAAATCACCCCGATTGGAGCTTTTACTTAAATTTTGCTGTCCATGTAATAATTCATCTGCCTTTAGTTTCGTTGGTTCATTTCTAACGGTTTGATTTTCTTTAATTGTTATTGCCTCCGCGTGTGCAACAGAGTTTGATACCGTATGCGATGAATGATGATTGGTAGATATTTGGAGGGTTACCGGTCCCTGTGATGATTGATGTAAAGAGTAGGGCTTATCTCCGGCTTTCACAAAACCGGTATATTCATTAGTGATGATGTTTTTTACGACGTTTAACAGCCACGATGGGTGCAAAGCATTGGCATCAGCCAACTGATTTGCAAATACTACCAATTGCCCGGCTTGTCCGGGAGGAGTTAGTTTGCAAAGTTGCTGTAACAGGTATGCCGAAAAACTTGCAGGGCTAAGTTTGGGGTAGAAAATAAAAGCGTGTATGCTAATGCCCAGCAGGTTTTCTTCTATCAATGTGCTTAGTTCAGTATTATTTTTATCTTTTTTAAAGGCGGTTAGCACATTTTTTATAGTCTGGAGAACTTCATACTTATTTAGCGGGGCGTGCTTTAACAGTAAGCGGGTAATGGCATCATCCAAAAAACAAGGCATCAATTTGCGCAATTGCTGTTTGTTGGTATAGTTTGTAAAGGCCTTAAATGCTGTTTGCGGGCTTAAACGAATAGCTTTTACCAGCGAGTTTTGCAAAAACAGCAACAAATCTTTATCGTTTGCAGCGCCGGTAGCCTGCCTGGCCATCAGATCTAATAATTCGCTAATACGGCCGGTAAGAAAAGCAGGCCCGGTTTCACTCAATCCGGAAATAAAGGAAGCAGTAAGCCTGTCATATATTTCTAAATTGGAAATGGTTTTGTCCGGAAAAGGGATCTTTGAATTAATCAACCGGTAAAGCACCTCTATTTTAGGCACCTTTTTACTATTACCGAGTTGCAAAACGCAATAATCAAGAAACACGGCGCGACTAAACGAAACGTTTTGATTTTTTTGTAAAAACTTAATTCCGGCCCGCCAAAAAATTTTTTGCCCGGTAATCAGGTTAGCTTCACGGCTAAGGCGGTGCATAAAATAAATGCCCTCAATAATTACAGCCGCCCCTGTGTGGTTTAAAGCACTGGCCACCACTTCAAGCGCGGGTGCATTTAAATCGTTGGTAATAGCTACCCAAAGTTTTTCGTTTTGACCAAGCGATAAAACAAGTTGGCGAAATTTAGATTTGTCGAGTTTTGAAAGACTCATGACAAGCTCATTAAACTCCGCTTTTTTTGCTTTTGTTTTTTGCAGCGATTGGCTTTTGAAATAGTCTTTTAACGTCAGCCAAAAATCAACATGGCTTTCGCTTGCCGTGCCGTTTTTATTTTTCGGCGATTTATTTTCTTTAGAAAGTGCTTGTAATGTCGAAATAAAATCGGCCTTAATGCTGGTAATTTTAGTTACTTCCTCAACCGCACGCTCAATTAATTCAAAAAGCTCGTCGTAGCTGATATTGTAGTGAGCGGCCATCTGCCCGATGGCGCTTTTCATAAAGGCAACTTTATTAAAAACTGTACCACGCTCGTTAAACAAATAATTAAGCATCCAAAACCACAGATTCTTTTTAAAATCGGTATTACTGGTTTGTATAATAGTTGCTTTTACCTGGACCTTTGTCAATTCATTGGAAAAGTCAATAATCTGAGAGCTGTTATTGGTTTCAAGGCCTTCTATAATTGCTATAATATTAGGCTCGTTAATTTGCCACGCTATCCTTTTAATAACATTTGCATGGGTAGCCACCGCTTCGCGTAACATGGCAATCACTTTTTTAGGATGAGTTTGCAGTTGGTTTGCCAACATTTGGTTGACCGGAACATCATTTGATTTATAACTCCATGGCAAAATCCCATTGATTAAAAAACTGCTTATTAAATAAATCTGCGAGGTATTTTCGTTGAGTATTTCAATGTTCTTGTCGCCTTTATTGGCATAAATAATATAATCAGTTAATTTTTCGTTAAGCAGCGCCCTTAATTTCTGTGTAAGTTCAAATTCAAAGTTAGTATACGCTACCACTCCCAGATCTATCTCCAGCGACTGTATTTTCCATGTTTGCTCGGGCGGGCATACCTTATCAAAAATGCCGGATAACTCGTTCGGCATACTAATATTGCTCCACCGGCTCAAGCGCTCCTGTAATTCAAATGCTCCTTCTTTCTTATCGAAAGTAGTGTCCCACCGAAACGTTGATATGATATGACCGCTGTTCATTTTCCAGACGGATTAATTTCGGCTAATAAATCGGCCAGTTGTTCAGCCTCAGCTGTTTGCGTATCATAACACAAATGCGCAACATCAACAAATACAAGGGAGTTATGCCAGTTGATAAACTTGCTGATCAGTTTTTCGAGGACAGGTACGCCAACAAAATGGTATTTGCCGGAGATGTGCACCGGAAGCTCGTTTTGC
The DNA here is from genome assembly GCF_059418485.1 of Mucilaginibacter sp. GW821-FHT07H05. NCBI lineage: Bacteria > Pseudomonadati > Bacteroidota > Sphingobacteriia > Sphingobacteriales > Sphingobacteriaceae > Mucilaginibacter > Mucilaginibacter sp. GW821-FHT07H05. Next base: position 372,928 of record NZ_JBWKPY010000007.1, on the reverse strand, counting down.
AAAAACAGATCGAGCCTGTTTTTAAATGCGTCGTTATTTAACGCCGGGATAAAGTTGGGAAATATCAAATCTACCCGGTTATCAAAAACTTGCCTAAACCCGAAAAAAAGATCCGTATCCAGGATACGTTTAAACACGATATCATCAAAGCAGTCGTCTACCGCTTGTTTAAGCTGATAACAAACATCATTAATGATGATATGCCCACTGTTAAAACTGTCTGAAAAAACTTCATTGTCGGCCAGGCTCAAAAACTGTTCTATAGCTTGCTTTTGATCATGGTTCAGCATTTCTTTTAGCTCCCAGTACTGGGGGGCCTGGTCTAACGTTGTGTACTTAAATATCAGCTCAAATTCGGCTTGCTGGGCGAATAACAGGCCGGTTTCAATAAACAATAACCCGCGGCGTTGCTGTATCAGCCATAGCGCCAGGCGTAAATGATCATTATCAGTAGCTTGTACGCTGTAATCGCGGTAAATAACTTTCAGTCCAAAAAGCAGGTTTAGCTTTAACTCAATTGCCGAATAATTTAAAAAATCGTTTTCGGTCAGGTGCTCTACCCGGTCAATTTTTTCCGAATCAAAAATAAAATCGGTTGAATTGCTACAAAAGTTTTTTTGTTTATCGTTAATGGAAAGATGACTGGGCGGCGGAGTAAGTATATCTGCAGAAAGATAATTATAACCTTTAAACCTGAAATAAGAAAGCAACCCTAAGTTTTGCAGGTAAAGCGCTTTGAAAACAACCTGATCTTTCAAACTATCTGCCGTGTATGACGATCCGTCGATAATTGAATTGATTACGGACGGCGCTTCGCCATGCCGCGCAAGCAGATGCTCTAAAATATTATTTCTTCGTAGCAAACTGGTGTTATCTTCTTCCATAAACTCCATCAGGCCCCTGATATAGGCATTGTATGGATCCTGTTGGTATGCTATCCAGCTATTGTTTTCCAGCTCTTTATCCGATTCAATTGTTGTGCTGAACTTGAATGCATCATTATCCTTTAACAAAGGCCTGATATGGGGCACATCATATAACGACTGGTAAAAATAGGTTGGTGAAAACGCCAGATAGGGCACCGGATATTCCAGGTGCTTTCTTTCGTATTCGTCCTTTTTGGCAAAAAACTCATGCCTGCCTGCCGGGTTGCCGCTAATTGTATTTTTAAAGGAAAAAAGCGTCCCGGTATTTGCCAGTTGAGAAAATTGATTAGCCAGTACCTGATCAAACAAGGTTAAATACCCTTTTAACTGCCTGGATTGAGCGATTTGAAAATCGGAAGCGTTTGAATCTATAGCATACGCGCCTACCGAGAAAATTTCGGGAAAGGTATTTTGGATGGAATAGTAACTGTTTATATCGCGGTAATTACCCGCCGGCAAATTTGGATGAATATTTGCAGATGAGCCATAAACTATATTAACATCTAAATCCGGCGATTTACCCGGGTCGGATTTTAACGCCTGGCTGTTAGCCGTGGTTAATATTTTACCATTGCAAATTATCACCAAACTATTGTCAAACGTTACCGAAATTACCTGATCCGGACTGCAACTCACCCCGGGGCTGTGCAACTGATTGAAACTTAAACCCGAAACAGATTTAACCCCTGCTACCGAGCCAATTAATTGATTTAGCTCAACAGCAGTTAGCTTATCCTTTTTTTCGCCTAAGGCGCCGGTAGGTATAAACCCATTGTGCAGCAGTGGCCCGTTAAATATTTCATTAGTCCCAACACCGGTTTTATGCAACTGGTAATAGCCGGTCTGTGAAATCACTGGAAAAATATAGTTCCTGATGGCTTCTTCGGCTTGCTCCAGTATGCTGTCTTTATCGGCTGCATTTTCAATAGTTATAGTGCCGTTTACAGATACAGGCACAAATTGCAGCGGTTTTGGCTTAAAAAAGGTTTCGCCAATGTTCCTGCTTTTATTCAGATGAAAGAAAGCTGCCAGGCAAATTTTTTCGGCACCGGCTGCATTAACCGATTGATCTGTTAATAAATAAACCTCATAGGGTGCATAGCGCCTCAATTTTGATGTATGGCCGGTGTGCACCTGGATAAGCACATTTTTTACCCCCTCAACACCATCAATAATATATTTACGATAATCATTAATGGTTACGGGCGCTGTTGTAAGTATATCTTCGGGAAGATAAAATTGATTATCAATTTGCAGCTTCCCATTTGTGCCGGTTAAAATATCGCTGATCGGGAAATCGTTACAATAACCAAGTTCGGTAAGTGCAAAGCACAATTGGTCTAATATGGTAACTCCCGGATCGCTGGCGTTCAAATTTGTCCATTCAAATCCGCTATATGCCTGTATATAAGCAAGGCCCCGCTCCTTTAGCGATTTAAAATCCTGGTTTAGCGGAAGTGGTACATCCAATATGTAATCGCGCGTACTCATTTCGTTTCCCTGGGGATAAGGTTATGCGCCATAGCCGATACTAAAATACTACTGCCCGGCTGTATTAACCCTGGCCGGGCATTGGTACTGGTTATACTGCAATTGTTTTTTATTAGTAAGGGCTGCACTACCACACCGGTTACCGCTGCAACTCCGTTAATGCTTTTTATCAGATTTATTACCTGTCCAACTTCGGTATCGGTAATCTGGGTTATCCCTATCGCAATTTGCGGCCCGACACTGCTAATCCATGGCGATAAATAAATATTAATGGCATCGCTAACATTTTTAAGTACGCCGTAGCTTTCAAATCCCGCCACAAACCCGATTTCAGCTGTTACTTCTATCTTTATTAAGTTGAAATTAGACACCCTTATATTTGAAAGGCCTGGCATCCTGTTGCTCAAAAATGTCTGTATTTTATCCTCGGTACATCGGCTTACCAGAGGCGAAAAAGCGCCAGCGATGGCAGGGCTATCATAAGTTTTTAAAACATACACATGGGTTATGTTGGTATACTTGTCAAAAGCCACTTTAGTATAAAATATATCGTTAAAATGCTGTTTGATCAGCCGGAAATAATCGGAAGAGGTAACAGCCCTATCCTTATTTTTAATCCGGTTACTTACACGCCGGTACATCATACCCTCCGACTCGGCCGGTGCCCCCCCAAATGATGGGAATGGCTGTACAATGGTTGAAATTTGAGCAATGGCAGCCTGGGGTTTGGTAATTGTATTTGCGGCCAGCAATGGGGTAGCACCACTTAATAAAGAGGAGCTTACCACCCGCTGTGCTTTAATTCCGTTCAGCTTTAAAAACACAATTTGCGATGATGATAGCTGGTTGTTATTTACAGACAGGCAAAACCAAAACTTACCGGCCGGTTTAAGGGTATTTTTATTGTCGATGTCTTCCGGAACATTTAATTTAATAATACCCGTACAGCTTAAATTGTTAGTCCCATCAGCTACAACCGGCAGCGGTTTCCACCCGCCTGTGCTTAAATACAAATAGCTAAGCTTTATATCCTGACTGGCATTCAGGGTGTTGGTACGACTTACTTCAACATACATGCTTACTGAACTTGCCGGGACCAGGTTATCCATTTGCAGCATTAAAAAGCCTGCGTTAGCAATTTCAGGCATTAGTTTAAAACCCGGCCTGGCTTTAGTTTGGCTTATAGAGGCAAGAGGGGCTACACTGGCAATTACCGATGAATAATCTATAGTTGCCGAGGCGTTGCTATCATAAATTACCGCGTTTTTTAATGAAGTGCATAAAAAGCACTGGATAGGATATTCACCTGGTTTATGATCAAGCGTATAACACTGCGAAGCCTTGTAATTGATAGAAATATCTTCCACTTTAGGCGCAAAAGGTAAGTTAGGCTGCGGTTGTATTATTCCGTCCCCTCCCTTGTATATGGCTTTTGCGTTTTCAAAAGCTGTATTAGCCACAATTTTAGGATATACCTGCGAACCAAATCCGTAGGTAAGTGGCGCCGTTAACCGCATTTGAATATATGCTGATGCGGCTGCGGTAATATCTACAATGGCTGCCGCATCATTTGCAGCTATATTATTATCTGTTATGGTATGATAAGAAAAATAGCTGGCCGGCACCAACTCAAAGGAATTATTAGTAGCGAAAAGGTTGCAGGCACCACATATAACCTGCTTAGTTACGGTGTCGCTTGTTGTAAGTGTTGTTGGGTTTACCGGCGGCACGTTGCATGCAACCTCAATACTGTTTAGCACCTGATTACGAAAAATAGAAAACCTAACTTTAAAAGCCCAATTGTTAAATGGATACCACCCTAATAACGGAAAAACAGCAGGACAGCAGCTGGTTTTAGCATTACTTTGCGCTTGAGCCGAGATTGGCCCCGTTGACGAAGTATAAGCAGACGAAGTGGAATTTAAAGTATTATCGCCAACAGGCACATTTGTACCGGGATCTGTCGCCTTGTTCTTTTTTCCCCATAACGGCCATCTTAATCCTAAAAACGAACGCCGCTTACCGCTGCCCTCCGTTTGTGGCGTTGCTTGTTCTGATTGACCAGGTTCTGTTGAATCGGGTGGGAGTTGGATACCAGGCATTTGCGCAAACCAGGGGTATAAATATATATTGTATTGCGCATAATAAAGTCCAAAGTTATTAGGAAGCGTATCCCATAATAAGGTAAGATCAAACGAAGTAAAGGGTTTGCTAAAAATTTCGGTGCTACCTATGGTGAAGGTACTGTTTACCAGGGGCATGGGCCCAAATAACTGGAATGGTATTTTTGAGCTTAATCCCCCATAGTCATTATTCAGGCTGAAAGTTTTCAGGCCGGTAACGTCGGTATCAATTTTAATCGCGGTTAATGTTGGTAATGCATCTAACCCTGCCAGCGATTTAAACTCAATTTTAAACATAGGCCAGGTGGTGTTTAAGCCTTCAGGCGGGGTAGTAAATGCTGCTATTGCAGGCGCTGTTGCTTCCAGGATGATAGTAATGGTTACTGTTTTATGTAAAAATCCCGGTGGCTGCGAGCTAACTTTAAACCAATCTTTAGCGGTGCTTAAGTAATAGGTGGCGCCGTTTAAAAAACTGGCATCCGCAATTATATCCTCAAATGTAAGGGTGATCGTAATTGTTCTTTTACCTTCTTTTAACAGCAGCATTGGTGATGCTATGGCTGTGCCGACGGTAACCGGGATAGTGGGTACTATTGACAATGCCGACGGGCCAAATGCATTCCATCCTTTGGTTTTGCCATCTTCATCTTTTTGAATTACGCCTGGGTTGGGTATAGCCTGGTAATAGAGCATGGGTAAATTGTCATTACCGTTTACTACCGATAGCGTAGCGGCGCCGGTTATTACTGCCGGGTTAAGGGTTACCTCTTCGGTTGTGGCAAAAAGTATTGGCGTTTTATTGGCCGTAAGCCCGGCGTTTAGTAAAGTACCGGCCGGTAAATTATAGGTGGCATCAGTTTTTGCAAGCTCGGCACATACAAACACACTATCAGCACTTAGCGATAAGGGCGTTTGTTTTAAAATATCTTTGTAGTAAAATTGCAGGTGCCTTTGCGAAACCTCATTCAACTGGTCCTGCTGTACTTTTAGCAGGTTTACAAACGTCCTTAACAAAGTAGTATCAGGATACCTGCTTTTTTGGGCTTTTACCTTTTCAAAATCCGCATTTGCGTGATTAATAACCGCGTGAAAAAAGTTAAACAGGTTGTCGCCGGCTTTTGTAAGCGCCCTGAAAAAATCGATGTTCAAATTGGCAGTTAACGGGTGCTTTAACCCCAAGATAGTCCAATACGGTGTTTTATCTTTATCTTGTTTCCATATTAACTCTTCGTACGGTCCAAAAAAACAAAACCTATCGTATTGAACAGACCTAACGCCCGGTATTTTTTTTGAAAGGAACAGGTTTTGCCTGAACGAAATGAGTGCCCAAAAATATTTACTGAAATTGTTTTTTGTTTGATAAATAACAAATGTTTTAAGATCGTACTCCTCGTCTGATCTTTGCATATAATATACCCAGCGCTTTATCAGCATACAAATATGTGTAAGCTGGTCAAATAAATGATTAAAGCACATCCCCACCTCGTTTAGGATCATTTCAGTGGGCTGTTCCAGTTTTGTTTTAAGATTACTACAGGTGCTTAAATAGAGGGTGTAAAGTTGCGAAAACCTGGTTTTTGATATATGTGCAAGTAAAAAAACCGGATCCTTAAGTAAAAAGGGCGTCCAGTCGCCGTTGATATGGTTATCGTTATCGTAGAAATTGATGAGGGATGCAAAATCAGTTAAAAAGCACAGCCAATCCTGCTCGGTTCTTCCATCTAATAATGCAGCCCCGGGGATAAGGGCTTCATCCAATGAAATTAACGCGCTATTTTGATCAACTGTATTCATTTTTATTTCTTAAGGTTAGTACCTTCTTTTAAATGAAAAGGGAAAACATAGTTATGCCGTGTGTTGGTTTGGTTATAAACATAGCCTACTTTTATTTCAACTAAGCCGGTTTGCATATTGGTAAAAACTACCTCAACACTTTTAAGCGTTATCCGCGGCTCGTTATGCAGGATAGAGAATTTAACCGCTTCGCTAATTTCACCTTTTAAGGTTTCGTCCATTTTTCTAAAAAAAAACTGCTGCAGCCCCGATCCGAACAGCGGTTCGAGGTTCCGTTCGCCCATTTTAGTTTGCAAAATAATATCGATAGACTCCTTGATATTACTTTCATACGAAGTGAGGTTCAACTGGTAATTACCTGCTGAAAAAGTAACCGGGAATGACCATCCCGATCCTAAAAAATGATTTTCGTTTTTACTTATTTGATTATCCACCTATTTCTACATTAAAAGCTCCAGTTAATATTGAACCACCATGCGACGTTGAATCGCCCATGCGCGCCGCGGGCACTCCGCTAATCATTACCGTTGCCGAACCTTTGACAATGGAATCGGGCGGGCCAACGCAAATCAGCATATCGCCAACTTTGGCGGCTGGTAATCCTCCAATTAAAACCGTAGGTGCGCAGGCGCCTATAATTGGCCCGCCAACATGCGGAATAGGCGGCACTGTTGGATCCTGCATCGGGCATTCATGAAAATCTGTTAATCGTGCTGCTGGTGGCATATTTTTTAGTTTATCATTATCATTGCGCTTTTCAGCGTTAATTCGGCACCGCTGTTTATCTGGGCGGTTTCGCTTCCCTGGGCCGAGTATTGCACATCGGCCGTTTCTTTTATGTTTATTCCGCTTAACTGGATATCCCCGCCAGATGCCGCACCTGTAATGCCCTGTGTACCGGTAATGTTAACATTCTGGTCGGCAGTTATCGTAATGTTCTTCGGACTTTTGATGGTAATCCCATCGCTTGACATGGTGATGCTATTCTGATTCTGATCCTGCAATAAAATCTGTTTATCCTTATCGCTTAGTACAAACTTGTTTTTGTTGGGTGTTTCAATGGTCAGCACAATATTTTCATCATCAAATTCAATAAACAACCCCGATTTGGATACGATGCCCTTTAGCGAGTTTTTTTGGTTAGGAACCATATCGGCGTAGGGCTTTATTTTATTGCCGCTGTACATGCTTCCCAGGATGATAGGATAGCGTGGGTCTTCATTCAAGAATCCCAAGATAACTTCGTCTCCAACCTCGGGTAAAAAAAACGCCCCTGCACCGCTGGTCGAATAAAAATTGGAAAGCCTTGCCCATATACCCGCGCCATTGGGATCAAACAAGGGAATATTTACCAGTATCCTGAACTGCGCGTCGGGATCATCATATATTTTTAATACCGTGGCGTTATACAGTCCGCGTACGCCAGGCAACAGGCCGGCGGCCGGCGGCGACATCACATCCGGGTCGTCAATAAACCAAACTGGTGACAGCCCTACCGATACTTCGGTTAACCAGTTCCCGTCAGAGAGGTTATGTACAACCGCAGAAATAAGATGATCGCCATTGAAACGATCGCCCAGGCCCTGCAGCGTAATGTACTTGCCAGGGTCAACCAGGCTGGTGCCCTGAAATTTTGCTTCGCCCTGTATTTTTGAATATCCGCTTTTAATTAGCTGTGCCTCCGACCAATTGCTTAAATCGGCATTTTCCAGCGGGGCTGTGGTTTGCAACTGGTAATCGGCAAGGTTAATTACTTCTGATAACATTTTTGACGAAAGATTACCGGGGCCTGCATAGCTGCTTGCCGCCTCGCCGGTAGCCACAACCTGGTTTTTATAGTCCCAAGTGCTGGCTTTAACATTACCCAGTTGATTAACCGAATCCAGATCGGCGTTAAACTCCATAAGGCCGTCGCCATATTTTACCGTAAGTACGGGAGTGGTGTTGGCATCAGGTTTTATGACTGAAACCGTCCCGTTTAACGTGGTAACCATCATTCCGTTAACTTCGGCGCGCGCTAATATAAAGTCCCAATCGGTTACGTAATACTGCACCTGTTCGGGCCAAACGGTTGTTGTTGCGGTAATGTTTGCCGATAAACCCGGGTAGGTATTAATGATAGACGAGATGATATCGCTATCTTTTTGTTTTGAAAAGGTAAGGCTCTTTCTGCCTACTACCATCCTGACGGCCGCATCGCGGCACTCCACCTCAAGTGTTGAGCCAACCATATCGTCGATGCGGATTGACTGGCGGGTTATGATCCCTTTAAAAATCAGGGTGTTTTGCGAGTCATAGCCCGCTTCAACAGTTAAGTCGGCACCGGGTAAAAATGTAGCTGACGAGCTGGCGTCAAACTTCCCGGTATCGGCCTGCCCGTCAAGGATAATAATCCGGGCTAAAGCAATGCGGTTTATTTTTTTTTCAACCAATACAGAAAGTACCAGCAACTCGTCCGGGATTGGGTTGCCCCCTACCTTAACTACAAAAGTTGCTACCCCGCCAGCCGATATGTTTGTTGAAGCCGCCATTATGCCGGTTGAATGATAGGTGGAAAAATAAGTTGCAGGCCGCCCTTAAGGTTTCTGAACTTGTTAAGCTTATTATATTTTGCAACCTGTATGTAATAGGCGTCATCATTCCAAACCTCCTGGCACAGCTGCGGCAACATCATACCTTCAACAACTGTTACTAAATGGCTTACATCTGGCGATTCCTGGTTATCCAGTTTTTTAACGGTTGTTGGTGCAATGTACATGCTAAAGCCAAGCGATATTTTTGCCCGTAGCGGACTTCCATCCGGCCTAAAAAGCGTATATGATACATCAAATGAGGTTAATACCCCGTTAAATATCATCCGCTCGCCCCATTGTACAGTTACATAATTGGGCCGGTGTATCTTTCCGTTATAGTCAAAAACAAGCTTTTCCAATGCGCCAATTTCATTCACCATATCCGTCCGGTCGGGGTCAACAATTCCTGTACCATCAATAACAATATCAAAACTTAACTTATCGCTTGGTGTGCTTTTATATTTTTGCGAGGCGGTGCTGGTATCTGGCGCCTGCGTATCATTATATTCGATATATCGCTGCCATTTAATGGTATCGGGGTTTATCATAACCAAATATGGGTTAGTCATACCGGGGTCTACTTTAACCAGCGTTTTAAAATTAACATCAGTATACCCGGTAATTTGCATCTTCTCCATACGCTCCTCCTTTATCTTTTATTGATATTCCTTTTTGCATTATCTAAAATAACCCGCTTGCACTCTTTAAGCAGTTGCCGTTTAAACGAATTCAAGTCTTTCTCTTTTATTCCACCCGTATAATGGCCATCATTGGTTGATATTTCGGTTTTTATAATGAGTTCTCTTATTTCAATTGGCATAACTATTAATCAAATAAATTACCAAATAAGGTATCGGGCGAAACATCAAAATAGGTGTAAGCCAGTTCAATTGTTTCTATTACTACCCCGTTTTCCTGCGATTTAAGATCAGATACGGCGTATTTAACCGGATAAGCATCGTGAAACGTCCACATGATGCACAGCGATCCGTTGGTATTAAGCAAGCTTAGCGAAACATCATTTGGCTTAATTACCTTAGCCAGGCCCTGGTCAATGGAGCTTGCGCACCAGTCTACCAGTTTTGATCCTTCGGGAACAAGGGCCCTTTTCAGAACCAGGTTTTGACTTGTTGATCCGGTGGGGAGGCGATATTTAAACCTGTTCTCCCCACCGCAAACAATTTCCTCAACATGCAGCTCTTTCGAGATGCCCGAAACCTCCATAAATGCGGCATCCTCGCCCTTAAATGATAGCTCGAAATAAAAGCTTAACGGAAACTTATCCGGATCCGGCTGATCATGAGGTTTTGCCATTAGTTACAATGAGTTGCTCATGAGCAATTTCAATTGTATCCACGGCAACTTCATTACCATCTGATTTAAGGTCTGTACTGGTAATTTTTGTTGGCCATGCATTGTTTAGCTGCCAGAGCATGGTTACCGATCCGTTTTCGTCAAGAAGCCTTATCAGCACGGTTCTTCTTTTAATCACATTCATGGTAATTTCGTTATGCCAATTCCAAAAAGTGTTATCGTTTACAAAAACCCCTCTTTTCATGGTTACGTTACCATATTTCGCTATGCCCGGCATTTTTTCGGTAGAGAAAAGCGGACTGTTACTTTTTCGGTATTCAATCACCTGGTTCTCTACATCCATACCCGAAACTTCCTGAAAAGCTACCGATGTTAATTCGGTGCCAAGATCTACTTCAAAGCGGAATTTCGGCATGGGCCAGGTTGCGCCTTCTGCGCTACCGTCGTCTGTTGTTGCCATAATATTATTTTTAGTATTAATTTAATTTGTTTTATATGCTATTAACTTGAAGCAGCCTGTTGCTGCTGGAACGTAATTACAATGAATTCGGCAGGGTGTACAATGGCTACCTTTACCATCACATTCATAAAGCCGTTCAGCAGGTCGTCCGATGTCATCGTAGTGCCTAATCCGCACTCAACCGAAAATGCATCTGAAGCCGAGGCGCCCTGTAAGCCCCCCTCTTTCCACACCTGGGTTAAAAAACTTCCAATCATTGCTTTTACAGCCTCCCAGGTATTTTTAACGTTCGGCTGAAAAACATAAGCATTGGCAGCAAGCTTGCACGATTGTTCGATCATGATCATAGTACGCCTAACCGGAAGGTAGCGCCAATCCTGGCTGTTGCCCTCAAGCGTGCGGGCGCCCCAAATCAAAATACCTATGCCATTAAAAAACCGGATAGCATTGATGGATTTGCCTGAAACCGCGTCGACATTCAAATTAGCCTGCTGTGTTGCAGATAAGCGGATAGGTAGCGATACCGCACCGGTAATGCTGGTATTAGCAGGTGCCTCCCAAACACCGTCGTTATTATCGGTAACTGTAATTACACCTGCCATACCGCCGCTTGGGGGCAATATGTTTGCATCAGCTAAAATATGCTTCAAAATATTTTTGTACACAGGGCTGGCATTTGTTAACGAGCTGTTATACTGCGATACAGTTAGCGGTGTGCCCGATGGGTTTTGAATGTTGCCCAAAATTGTGGTAACGCTTTGATTAGGACTGCTTGCCGGGTTTATTAGCGGCATAAGCTGCTTTGTATCGCCACCAAACAGATTTGAATAATCAATTTCGGCGGTTTGCATAATGGTTGTGCCTATAAAGGGATAATATGCAGTACCGTAGTTTAAGCCTAACGCGCCTGTGTTTTCCCTGAAAGTAACAATATCATTGGTGTACATAATAGGGTCGGGGTTCCTGCCACCAATGATGTCGAAAATAGCAACGGCCGTTTGCATGCTTACACACTGCCCAAGCATGCTTTGCATTAGGGTAGCATTATCGCTAACCGATAGCAAGGTTGCCTCGGGGCATATGTACATGGTAGGCTCCTGCTCATTCAGCAGCAGGTTAAGCCCAGCCTGCAAATCGCTTAGCAGCACGTTAGCGTTTACTATTTGTGCCCCGGGGCTAATCGGGTTCATTGACGGCGGGCCATAAGGGCCAACAGAAACAATGTAAGCATCGCCGCCGCCGTTTTGGTAAAACAACCTGATGCTGTTGTACAGGTAATAAATGGTGTTAGGATCGGGCACAATGGAATAATATGAATTATTAATAATCATATAATCCTTGTCGTTAGGCTTGGTTTTTTGCTGCACCAAATAATACTGCGGGCTGTATTGCTTTGCAGGGTCGGCAGGCAATGGCGGATCGGGCAAACAATAAATTGCCTGAAACTCAGCAAACGACGTAATTTTTTGGGCTACGTTGGTATATGATTTTCCCTCATACGTGGCTTGGGGTGTATAACCGATAAATGCCGGTACGGCGGTGGCTACCGCCACTGCCGAATTTGGAAAAGCATTTAGCTCGTTTATGTAAACACCTGGGGTGAAGATACTTGATACATTCATAAACTTAGTTTTTATTGTTGCGATTTATACATATATATACATTGGTGATGAAACCTGAATTTCGGTGTTGATGTTAACCATTCCAATCCATCCCGGGTCGGGGTTGGGCAGTCCTTTAAAAATCGTTTTAGCAGCCGACGTTTTTTTAGAAAGCTCATTGCTGTTTGATAATTGGTTATTTACCAGATCAAACCGATAGGCCGGGATTTGGCTTAACGGAAGCAGATTACTCCCTGACGAAAATAGAATAGCCTGATCGCCGCTTTCAATGGTTACGTTTTGAGGGCCATCAAATTTAATATCCGTTTTCCCGCTAATGGCCGGGTTTTCCAGTGCAAGCGCACTTTTGTTAATAATATAATACTGCCATTGCGTAGCCCTGGCCTGGTAATTAATTGTAAACAGGGCAGGGACGTTATTAATGATATCATCAAAACGCACCGTTAGGCTGCCAATGCTGGTATTGCTTGTATTTGCCGATAAAGTTTCGGCCAGTTGAACCGATCCATCAGCACAAGTGCTTAATTTAGCCTGGCTATCATAAATCAATTGCCCCAGCCAGCTAACCGGGAGGTTGGTAAAGTGATAAAAATTTGCATTATTGGTTGTGATATCAAAATCAAAAAAGGATTGCTGCGTAGCACTGCTAATATATTGTAAAAATGCCGGGATGGCAGAATTACAACTGGTATAAAAATCAAAGCCGTTTATCTTACTCTTTAGTTTAAAATTAAAGCGTTTTATTAATTGCCGGGTAACTGCCCCCGGATTAAATTGAAGGCAGGAGCAAATATCCTGATCAAAATAAGAATGGAACACCTGCACCGAAAACGCTATTTTAAAACTATTCTGTATCATGCCGTTGCAAGGTTTGAAGTTTTAGATACTGCGGGTACAAAACCTTGTACTTCATTTGCCTGCAGGGTTATCAGCCGCAGCTTATAAATAACAGATGGTTGATATTTAGCCCCCATGGCGGTCCACAGGTTTTGCATTTGATGATAAGCTATCTTTTCAATATCAAATTCAAGCTTAGTTAATCCTACCGGGAAATTTGACGAGGAACTGGCATCCAGGCAATTGTTTACCTGGAAAAACAAAATAACCGCGTTCAAAAATTTTAAGGTTTCGCCATAATCATCGAAATTTGAGCTAAGCAGCAGGTCAAGGTTGTACCTTTCAAATAAGTTTACGTCCGAGTAATTACCATTATTCATCCGTTGGTTGCGTACAACAAACGGTTTAGCTGTTTCGCGCTCGATATTAATTAATGATATCACTACCTTATTTTGATTGATCTTTGGTAGCGAACCATCGCTTTCAATTAAATTATTAAGCACCACTTTACTTTCATCAAGGCCAAAGCGGTTACGTAAAAATTGGTCAAGAAAGTAATTAGTAAATTGCAGCGCCTGGGTTATCATATAAGGTCGGGGTTAAAACACGCCAGTCTGTTTACTATAATACAGGTGCCGGAATGCGTTGTGTAAAACTATGCGTGTATACCGGCAGATTATAAATTACGCCATATACGTTTCATATACAATGCCGAATGGCCTTGAGAAAAACGTAGACAAATCGTATGCAGTGGTTTTGTTCCATTGTTAAACAACCAAAAAAATGGCAAAAGAGGCCCCGCCTGTTACTAACTGGTGAAGTAAAAGGAGATATGTTAACCTTAAAGTATAAGTTTTAACAGGCTGAGATATTTTTTTGACCTACCGATCTTAAATAATTACGAAGGTCCTGATCGCGGGGAAGCGACATTTTTTGCTTTAAGCGATATTTGTGTGTGCGAACGCTCTCCTGATTGATACCTAACAGATTCCTGATATCGTTATTAGTCATATTCATTTTCAGGTAACAGCAGTATTTTAAATCTATTGGTGTTAACGATGGATATTTTTGTGCAAGTAGCTGTAAAAACCGCGGGTTGTCCTGTTCAAAGTATAACTTAAAATCGTCCCAAAGTTTAGTGTCGTTTGCCGAAATTTTGATGAAGTTTACAATAGAAGTTAGCTCAGCCCGTATCTCGTCGTTTACACCGGTATATAATTGTGTTATGCGCTCTTTTACTTTCATCAAAAGCTCGGCTTTTTGATCCAGTTCCATAACGTAGCGGCTTAAATCTTTATTATCGCCTGATGCGGCAGATTGAATGGCCGCGCCGGCCAGCGTGGTTGTGCTGCTTTTTTTTAAGGTGTTATCCCTAAGCAAAAAAATGGAGTTAATCCTCGAATTTAAGTAATCGTCGTTATTAATATATTCAAGCGGGCAGGTAAACACTATACTGTTTTTATGCCAATGGAGTATTTCGGTATCGTACTTTTTGATAAGAAAAAGCACGGGGATATCTGGCTTATTTACAAATGTGTTGAGATCATTTAATGTGGACTGGTTATTACGGAAACACAAAATAACGAGGTCGGGATTTAAGGACTTCACAATCCCTATTAAATCCGAAACCCGAGTAGTTGAAATAATACTATGAAGGAAAAAGGTTTTCCTTTTCATACTATTCAATACGATAGATAAGTTCACAGAGTCGTCGCATCCAATAACAATTGACTTTTCTATGTCCATATAAAAAATATTTTATATAAAATTCTTCTTACGGTTCTATCATAACGTACCGGTGCGGGTATCTGATCGTAATCAAAAAGCGCTGGGCACTGCTGGTATGGTCACATTTGTAAGCCTTACAATCGTTCGCTATTTCATAATTTAATTGGATGAAAAGTCAGCCCGGTTCTTGGGATTGCTAACATAGGGAATAAGATTTAGGCCAATTATTATAACTATTTTCAGGTTAACTTATAAATGGCACCAATGAATTAGGCTCATTAATACCAAAACAGGTTTGCCAGTAATACTTGTTAACAAGATGTTGAAGTTGCCGCAATTAGCCCCAAAGGTTAAAGATCAATTGCATTTAAAATCAAGATATGGTTTACAATAAGTTAAAGTAAAGCAATCCATTTATAAATAACAAGTGATTTTATATTTAAAACTTTCCATCACACTGGCCTAAGCGTCCATCGGGGCATCATTCATACCGCTAAAGCCAAACGAAAACCGATACAGCCGTCAAAAAACTCCGGGCCAATTGCATAGCGCTTGGTATTGGTGCAATGAACCGCGCCGTTATGATGGCACCCGCCACGGAGCACTTTATCGTTGGTTGGGGCATTATAAGCGCTGCCGCTTTTCGGGATCAGGCCGGTATCCCGGATAAACCAGTCCTGGCACCATTCCCAAAGGTTGCCGTTCATATCATAAAGACCGAGTTGATTCGGCTTCTTTTGTGCGACCGGATGCGGCCGGGTGTTTTTATCCCCGTTCTTCAGCTGGCCGATCATGGCCAGATCACGGTAAGGGCCGCTGTTACCTTCGTACCAGCCTGCTTCGTCCATATCGTTCGTCGCGGCAAAATGGAAGCCATCGCGCCAGTGCGGGCCACCGCGGGCGGCATATTCCCACTCGGTTTCGGTGGGCAGGCGGAAAGCGCCTTTGGCCCCAAACCGCTGGTTGAGTTTGGCTAAGAAACCATTTTCTCCGTTAATTTCATTCCAGGATACATGTTCAGCAGGCTGTTGATCTCCCTGATATTGAAAGCGCTCCCGTTCATCACCCATGATATACTTCCAAAGCGCTTGCGTGGTTTGGCATTGGGCGATATAAAAATTGGGGACACTGATCGCCTGCGCCTCGCCCTGTGTTCCGAAAAGAAAAGGTGCGCCGTCAGGTGTTCCCGGTACAAAAACCATTTCCAGTTGATGTGCTGTTCCGTTATAGGTGAAGGGGAAAGTAAGGGTATCCATCGCTTTTAATTGATCGGTTGGCAATAGCGTAGCGTGTTTCCGTCCGCATCGGTTACATAGAACTCCCGTCGGCCCCAGGTCTGATCGGTCGGCCCCTGGTGTACCGGGGAATTGAGTTTAGCGGAAGTGTCCAAACCCCGGCTGAGAAACTTAGCGAATAAAGCATCCACATCGGGCACATAAACATAAACTATTGAGCCGAATAACCGCTCGCTTTCGTGAGTGGTGATCTGCAGTTCCATGTGTTCATGACCGAGATCGACAACCGGCGAATCGGGGGTATCTTCGGGCCAGGTCATCACAAAATCCAGTACTTCGGTATAGTGCCGGATAGCAGCCCGCATATCCCGCACTTTGAATAAGGGAATGAATTGCATAATCTAATTTAGAAAAATGATTGATTATATTTAAACCTTAAACCATGATGTTATGAAAAGATTTGCGCTTGCTTTATTGCTGCTGGTTACATTCCTGCTGGGCTACGGGTTTTGCCGTTTAACAAATCCCGCTAATACGGGCCCGCGGGTAACAGGTATCGGAGGCATTTTCTTTAAGGCGAAAGACCCTGCGGCGCTAAAAGCCTGGTACAGTAAAAACCTGGGGATGCGCATGGGCCAAAGCGGCTCTAATTTTGAATGGCACCAGGGCGCGGACAGTACCCAAAAAGGCTTTACGCTTTGGGCGCCTTTCAGGGAAACAACGAAATACTTCCTCCCCTCCGAAAAGCAATTTATGATCAATTACCGGGTCGAACACCTGGATCAGCTATTAGCTAATTTGAAACTGGCAGGTATCCTGCCCACAGATACCGTTGAAAAAGCCAGTTATGGCAGCTTTATCCACCTGATGGACCCCGAAGGGAATAAGATTGAATTATGGGAGCCCAACGATGTGGAATATGCTAAATTAGGGACGGTGACGACCAAGTGAGGCGGGGTAATCACGAGAAGATGCGCTGTATTTGCCACCTGCGCAAAAATCAGACCCTCAACAAGCCCCGGAATCCCCTGGCGGCATAGTACGATTCTGCCCCGTTGTGGTACATGAAGACATGGTTATACCGGCGATCGCAAAAGATAGCCCCACCATGCTTTCTGATATCAGCAGGTGTTTTTACCCAGCTTGATGTTTTCGTATCGAAATTTCCAAGCTGCTGCAACTCCCGGTATTGTTCTTCCGTTAAAAGCTCAATGCCCATGGCGGCTGCCATATCCATCGCGTTATTCTCCGGTTTATGCTCTTTTCTTGATTCCAAAGCTTCACGGTCGTAACAAAGGCTTCTGCGTCCTTTGGGGCTTTCGGCCGAACAATCGTAAAAAATGTACTCGTCCGTCTTTTTATCATGGCCAACAACATCGGGTTCGCCGCCGGTTATTTCCATATCATCCAGCGACCATAGTTTTTCGGCATTAGCTTCCAGCCTGGCCTGTACTTTAGCCCATTCAAGCCCTTTATGGCGGTCTATATTTTTCTCAAAACGGGCTTTCAATATGCCGATCAGTTCTTTACGTTGCTCTGGTGATAACTCTTTTTTATTGCTTTTCATATGCTTTTACCTTATCGCTGTTTGAACTCAAATTTACTCATCATCTAATCCCTTCCCTTCCAGAATTTGCTGCATATATTTTTCAACTCTCGACTCCCGGGTTTTAGATTGCTTGGGGGCCGAAAAATAAAAAAGGTAGGCTCTCTGCCGTCCCGGTGTCAATGCGTTAAAGGCAGCTTTCAGGGCAGGCATCGCATCCAGTTTATTTTGA
This sequence comes from Mucilaginibacter sp. GW821-FHT07H05, assembly GCF_059418485.1. NCBI lineage: Bacteria > Pseudomonadati > Bacteroidota > Sphingobacteriia > Sphingobacteriales > Sphingobacteriaceae > Mucilaginibacter > Mucilaginibacter sp. GW821-FHT07H05. The sequence goes on along the minus strand of NZ_JBWKPY010000007.1, from coordinate 355,047 downwards.
AACTCTTCAGGTATAGCAAACTCTGCAGTCTTTTTAAGCTCCACTTTTAAACCGGCTTTTTCCACTTCAATAGCTTCAAAAATATACGCTTTCAACACAGGTTCCATCTCAACTATTTCCGCAACATTAGTAAACCGGACCTGACGCGTCGCCTGCACATTTTCCGTTTGCCGGATCAGGATACCATTGCTATCGTTTAACAAGGCTCCCTTGAAAAATAAAAACGCGCAATATTCCTTAAACACATGTATTAATACAATATTGCTGTTGTTATACGTGTAACAAGGGCAACCCCATTTCAGTTCTTCCGTCAATCCGCAATCCAGAACAATCAATCTCAATTGTTCGATCTCTTCCTGCCACTTGTTGGCGTTATTAAAATAAAAATCAACCTTAGGGTTCATACAATTGATTATTGATTAACTGAAATAAGCTTTCTGTCGGCCGGCCTGAAATACCAGGATACCATAGTCAGTACCAGTAATAATGTTGGTCCAAAAAAATCTTTACCGCCATCTCCGCTGGCTATATGAGAAAAAACCGCACCCGACATGGCAAAAAAGAAGCCCGCATAAGCCCATTCTTTCAGTAAAGGCAATTTAGGCATAAGCACCGTTACAACGCCCAATAATTTCCAAATACCCAGTATAATTAAAATATAGGCAGGATAACCCAAATGTGTCATCATATCCTCCTCCTTTTTCACTTTCAATAATTGTACTATCCCGGTTGATGCCATTCCTAAGGCCAGCCAGATAGTAGCAATCCAATAGATGATTTTATTTCTCTTTGTCATGATGTGTTATTTTAATTTGCTTACAATGTCCTGTATCCTGTTATGCGCCATATTGATGCCCTGAGCAAAGGGCAAAGCCAGCATCTGGTCTCTCAGGGCTACCGATCTGTATATGACATGCATGGTCAGTTTGCTGGTGTCATTGGTTAGCTTTTCAAACTCCAAAAACTCCAGCTGAATGCCAAAAGGCGTATGCTCCATCTCAAATGTCCGCGTAATCTTCTGGTTCGGGATAAACTCATGGATCGCCCCATTAAATCCATGTTTGTTGCCTTTAGGGTCGGTTGTTTCAAATTGGTAACCGCCGTGCTTTTTATTCTCCAATTTCAACACTTTTGTTCCCATCCATTGCTCAACAATTTCAGCTTCGGCATAGGCTTTAAAAAGCAATTCCAACGGCAAATCAAATTCCCTTGTAATCGTTAATTCCTGCTTTCCGTCGGCGGCGCTAATTTTTGTTTTTAGTTCCATATTGTTCTATTCTTTAGGTTTGTAGTTTTTCATGATGGCTTCTAATTTATTAAACCTGTCATCCCACACCTTGCGGAATGGCTCAATAAAGTCGGCTACCTCTTTCATTTTTTTCGCATTGATATGGTAATAAATTTCCCTGCCGGTTTGCTCCTGCTTCAGCAATTCGCACTCGGTGAGTATTTGCAGGTGTTTTGAAACTGTGGGTCTTGCTGTGTCAAAATTTGATGCTATTGCACCTGCCGTTAACGCTTGCGAAGCAACCAGCAACAGTATGGCCCTTCTTGTCGGGTCGGCTATGGCCTGAAATACATCTCGTCTTAAATTCATTGCGTAGTTATTTGACTACAAATATATATGTAGTTATTTAACTACGCAAATTTTTGCACGATATTTTTTGGTGTCGATTAGTTGTAAGTCGATTTACTTAACAAAAAGATAACATTGCGATCTGTAGCACCCCCACTTCAACCTGCGTAATTGATTTAAATTACAAACTATGAAAAGGAAATCTTATCAGCTATTATTCGGCTTATTTACCGGCCTCGCGCTTTTTTTATCCTGCAGTAAAAAAGGTATTGTAAAAAACGAAGTAAAAATTGATGCTAAAAATTTAACCGGTTGCCGGTCTGGTGCCAGTTGCGAATACCTGTTTACAGAACAGGCGGACTTAAATACCAACAACAGTTTTATGACAGGCCCCTACCGTTTATTCTGGTTCAGAGAGCAATGGACCATTCTTACCACCACAATTTATATAAAGGCCCCTATGCAGGGAAACAGCTTTGAACTGGGAAAAGAAGACATACTTAGCGGCCGTGTGCTGTTTCAGCAATCATGCCCATCTTGTAACATGATACTTTTAAAACCGGTGGATGGTTATGTGAAAGGGATAAACACTACACCCGGAAATCGGGCTGACCAGGCACGATGGCTGCTGGAGGGTAAAGTGATATTGCAGGGACCCACTAACGCACCCGCCAAAGACACGGTTTTTATTAAGCAATACTTCAGCCCAAACTTTATATTTAATTAACCGGCCCTTTCAAGCCTGCAAGAAATGAGCTCCGCTTCGGTAAGCGGGGCCATTTTAAACTAATAAGCCAGGGGTTGATGATTAACCGTACGCACCACGGTATGAACCATGTCGTCTATATCAAAAGGTTTGCGGATATAATCATTAGCCTCGCACTCCGTGGCAATCAGTTCGATATCATTAGCTGTGGAAAGAATAATGACCGGGATATGCTTCAGCATGTCAATCTGTTTGATCTTACGGCACAGGCGATGCCCCGGACGGTTGTTGATAAACTCATCCAACAGCATAATATCGGGTTTAAAGGGAATGATCTCCGTTAAATCCTCAGGTTCCGGGATACTCAGGGTAATAAAACCCTGCTCCTCTAAAATCAATGCCACAATATGCCGTATATCCTGGTCATTTTCAATGATCAACACTTTCTTCGTCAAGCCCGTAGTTTTAAACAAATATAACATAAAGTTTATGGTTTAAAAAAACGTCCATAAGATGTAAATTTACGGTTGCCGGCAACTGCACCAAACAAAGCCAGTCTTTGGTACCCCCTTTGTTGTACCGCCAATATGAAACATTTGATTTTATTAATGGCACAAATGTTTAAACAGGGCCTTAAGGCCAGCCTACCCTGTATTCCGATCATTTTCTTTCGTATTTTCATCATCAGTAAACCATCACCGGCAATTCCAGGCATGAACTTCATAGCTATTTAACCGGCCGTTGATCAGTATATTTTATGAAAAAAATCATCTGTTATATTTTCGCTTTCGCGATGCTTCCTGCGTTTTACGCCCCTGTTTTTGCCCAGCAAAAATTCGACGATGGCAAGGGGGCTTTTGCAACCGGGAAATACCGCAATCTTTTTAAAGAGCAGGGCCATTCGGCCAAAGCAATAAACGCTAAAATAAAAGCGGGTTTTGATCAGTTGTTTTTCGGTCAGCCTGATAGCGAGGCGGTGTATTTCCCGGTGGGGAAAAATGCTAACGGGCCACTGGCTTACATCAGTGATGTACCGCATAATGATATCCGGTCGGAGGGCATGTCCTATGGTATGATGATTGCCGTACAACTGAATGAAAAGGCCGTATTTGATGCCTTATGGAATTACGCCGTGACCAATATGTACATCAGCGCCAAAGATCATCCATCCGAAGGTTACTTTTCCTGGTCGCTTAAGCGAAACGGCCTGCCCAATGAAGAAACACCAGCACCGGATGGCGAGGAGTATTTTGTAACCGCCTTATACTTTGCGTCGGGACGCTGGGGAAACGGCAGCGGTATTTATAATTATCGTGCATGGGCAGATAAGATCCTGAGTACCATGAGGCATCACGCACTTAAAAAAGGACAAACCAAATTCGGCCCGCGCACCATTGGCCCTATGGTTAATGAAGATAAAAAAATGATCCGTTTTGTACCGGGCGGCGAAAGCAGCGGATTTACCGATCCATCTTACCATTTACCGCATTTTTATGAGCTTTGGGCACGCTGGGGACCCGCAGCAGACCGGAATTTCTGGTACGCAGCCGCTGATACGAGTCGCATTTTTTTTTCTAAGGTCACCCATCCTGTAACGGGTTTGGCGCCTGATTATGCCAATTTTGACGGCACAACCGTAGCCGTTAGATGGAATAAACATGCTGCCGATTTCTCCTTTGATTCCTGGCGTACGGCCAGTAACTGGTCGGTAGATTGGCTTTGGTTTAAAAAAGTGCCCGAAGAGCAGGTATTGAGTGATCGTATTCAGGCCTTTTTTGCCTCAAAAGGCTTGGATACTTACGGCTGCCAGTTTACATTGGATGGAACGCAGCAACTGGATAACCGGCATGCCAGCGGCCTGGTTGCCACAAACGCGGTTGCAAGCCTGGCCGCCAAACAGCCCCTATCCCAAAAATATGTGGCCGCTTTATGGAATGCCCCAATCCCTAAGAAACTGGTTGAACGGTATTATGATGGTTTACTTTACATCATGGCGCTGCTGCATTGCAGCGGAAACTATAAAATTTATCCGCCGAAATAAGGCGATAAAAGTATCATGATCTTTTCTACCTCCTATTTAAATAATTTATCATTGTAAACCGGGTCATGCCCGTTGTATGATAACCATTTAAATGAGGCCTTTTGTACCGTACTTATCCCCGATGATGTGGCATACAAACCGAAAAGGCAGCCCGTAAAGCCCCCGGCCACATGTGTGCTTAAAAACTTAGCGTCCACATTATCTTTCAGCAATTTCCATTCAGACGGTTGATCAGCAAAGTGGAAGCTGTAGAACTGCCCTTCCGCGCTGATCCGTAACCAGAGCTTTTTAGAATTTCCGGCAAGCGATACCTGTGTAAGCAGATCCATTTTCTTCGTCTCTGGGTTGCTTTTATATAACTGCACCACCGGCTGATCTTTTTCAACTGATTGACAGATAAAATAAAAATGCAGTTCGTCCTGAAAGATGGTCAGGCCCGCTTTTTCGTTCGCTTTAGTAGTGGCAAAACTCAGCTCTGTTTCCGCACTGCAATAAAGATGCTGTTGCCTTTTCCCGATAAAGGAAGGGCTGCCCGTATCCATGCAGGTTTCGGGCTTAAGGTTTAAGGTTAAGCCATCCGCCTTGCTTAAGGTGAAGCTTGAACTATCGCAGGTCCTTAAAAACAGCAGCGAAGGATCAAGTTGTTTTTCGAAAGATAAAGTGTAACTGAAATTGCCGCTTTGCGGCAGGGCCTGGCTCTGCTTAACTTCTTTATAGGGCGCCTGATAACTATACCTGACAACAGCGCTCTGCGGATTGATAACGGGCCAATCATTTCTCCATTCAACAGGTGCGATAAATGTTTCGCGGCCGGTATTATAAAAATCATCCTGATAAGGCCTTACAGCCAGAAAAATAGCATAGGTCTTCCCATCGGGGCCCTGAACAAACTGTGCATGCCCGGCAGATGTAACCGGGTATTTCCGGTCGGCCGGTAAGCCTTTCTGTGTCAGGATTGGGTTTTCTGCGTACGGAACGTATGGCCCCAGCGCGGAACGGCTCCTGAAAACAACTTCCGAATGATTAACCGAAGTCCCGCCTTCGGCCGCATACAGATAATACCAGTTATTTGCCTTCATGATGTGCGGGCCTTCTATCCATACCGGCTTTTTAGTAATATCCACACCGCCGTTAACCAACGTGGTTTCCTCTCCCACTACTTTTAACGCGATGGGGTCAAATTCATAGATCCTGATCGTTCTGTGCCCCGGATAAAGAGATACACGATCAGGTGGATCGCTGTTATACAGGATATAAGCTTTATTATCGTCAAAAAACAAGGAGGGATCAATCCCCTTTACCTGCGGCAGCCATACCGGGTCGCTCCAGGGCCCCGCGGGATCTTTGGCGGTGACAACAAAATTCCCCTTACGGTCGATAAGCGTACAGGTGAGGTAATAAGTCCCTTTGTAATAGTCGATTGCCGGCGCAAAAAGCCCCCTTGTTACCCTATCGCCCACAAAATTCATTTGGGAGGTGCGGCTAATCACATTTCCGATTTGTTTCCAGTTCTTCAGATCTTTACTGTGGAAAACAGGGATCCCCGGGAAGTAGGAAAATGTAGAATTGACCAGGTAATAATCTGCCCCTACCCGCACAATGCTGGGATCGGGATAAAAGCCCGTTAAAATCGGGTTAACCAGCGTAGTTTGTTGGGCTATGACCAACTTATTATTTAGCAGGAGAGATCCCCATAAAAGGGTTAAAAATCTGACTGTCTTCATCATATCCTTTATATACATATTTGTGTGTTTGGAAAGGTAGTATCCATGCTTAGTACCGCTGCTTAATTTCAGGCCTCGCCGAAAACGTGAGCCAGTTCAGGTTCATCAATTCACCTTCTCCGCCAAAAAATTTCAGCACAAGCCGATGCTTGCCTTTTAAGAGTGGGATACGCGTTGTTAATGTTTGGTATTGCTGCGAATTACCCGTAGCAGGCACACTGACAGTGGCTATGGGTTTATGATCATCCATATCCAAATAAAGTTCAATACGCCCGGTTGGCGATTGTCGGCTTGAAGCCACCCGGAAATGCACGAACCGCTGCCCCTGTCCAAAATCAATTTGGTTATAGGCCAGCCAGCTGCCATTAACAATATGGGTAACGTTCTGATCTTTTCCTGTGCTTGTATCACGGCACCACCCGGTTTTGGCCAGGTGAATCTCATCATACATTTCAGCTTCAATGGTTGAGCTGGCAGGGAACAGATTGGGCGGGCCCTGCCTGGTTTGCATTCGGAACCAATCGACATCGACAAAGCCGCCGGCTTGGCTGGTAGCATAATTGAACAAGGCGAAACGGTTACCTGTAAATATTTTAAGACTGAACATCATGTTTAGCTGATTACCCAGCCGGATGAAGTTCTTATTATCTAAACTGTAAGAAAACGTTGCCAGATCTTTGGTGGTCACGGCATCTGCTTTAAAAAACACCTTATCATGCTGACCGATATCAACGCTGTCAATTTGTCTGCCACCATTCACCATAACAATTTTAAAACCGCTGCTTGTTTTGCAGGCCGCTATATAGGCATAAGGGCTTTGAAAAACAGCCAGGCCACTCACATCTCCCGCTTTCATCCCAGCGAGCGATAACGCGACAACGGCCATTGAGGATGGCCCGAAGATCCGTTGCGTCAACGTGTTTCTTGCCCGCGGAAGACTGTCCGTAACCTTAACTGTCGTCAGCCTTAAAAAGCCTTTATGTTTTGTTAACGACCAGGATCTTTCGTCCGGGTTATGATTCCAGGACCATTGCAGGCCCAGTGTTTTAGCCGTAAACTCATCGCTGGTAGGGAGCACTTTAACCGGCCAGGCCTTACCCACGTCAGGTTTTTTATAGGTCACCACGGCGCGTCCGTCTACGCCAACTATAGGCCAGCTATCTGTCCAGGTCACCGGCTGAAGGGTTGGGACACGCCCCACGCCAATACGGTCCTGAAAAATGATGCTCCACCATTGGCCAGTCTGGGTTTCAACCAGCGCCCCCTGGTGCACCCCCATGCCCGTAAGGTTCATATCATCCTTCAGCACCACTTTCTCTTCGTACGGGCCATAAATATTTTTTGATCTCAGGCATACCTGGTAACCATCTCCCCCGCCGTAAGTAGCATAGATATAATAAAGGCCGTTAATTTTATAAACATGGCTGCCCTCCAAACCGGGGCGCGCTACCTTATCATAAATCAAACTGTCTTTTCCAACAGGTGCAAAATTTTCATCCAACCGGGTCAGCGATAGTGTTGAATAACCGTGCACCACATAGGTTTTGCCATCATCATCAAAAAAAAGCCCCGGATCATGAAACCCTCTCGGTAATTTACGCGTCGTCCATGGGCCTTCCGCCCGGGTTGCCGTACTTAAAAAGCCGCCCTCATCGTTAGTTTTAAAAAGCAGGTAAAACTTACCGTTATGGTAACGCATACTGGTTGCCCATTGCCCGTGCCCGTAACGGGTGCCGCCCTCCATGTTATATGCCGGATGCATATCAAAACGCTGAACAGCATTGGCCGCATATTCCCAGTTCACCAGGTCTTTTGATTTCATAACAGGTACACCGGGCAAGTAAAACATCGTAGTAGTAACCATGTAATAGGTATCGTTTACACGGATAACATCATTATCAGGAAAATCAGCCCATATCACCGGATTAGTATACGTGCCGTTCTGATTGTCGGACTGCTGGGCGAAAGACCCGGTTGTGCCCATCATCAGTAATACCAGGTAATAAAATGCCTTGTGCCTGCTTTTCCTTTTCATAAAATCATTCCTTATTACCTGTTAGCGCCTGAAGCTTTCGGGTGGGCCTAAATAGCTGGGCTTTACGCCTTGCCCAGTGCCTAACACAATTTTCTCCAGCACAATTCCCGGGCTTTCCATCCATATTTTGATGGTGTGTACTCCGGCCTTTACCACCTGATGGTTTGTGCTGATGATGTTAATGTTCGCGGCAACCGCCTGGTTCCATAAATTGGGGTTAAGGTCGGCGTTAACTGGCATAAACCGGGGCTGCTCATCATCTATCGAAACCGCGTAGCGCAATGATTTATCAGGCGTAAAATCAATTGTCGGCGCAAAATAGGCACTAATGGTAACGGCTCCGGGGTCGGTCAGTTTAACCATATATTCGAGATGTGGTTTTGGATCGCCGGGTTGGCTAAGGGCTGCCGGGCCAGTCATTAAGGTCATTGCGGATACCGTGCGACCGTAGTCGGGCAATACCGTCCAATGCAAGGCTTTACCGGATACCGCTTTTTGGAAATGGGCGGCCTCCATAGAAACATACGGATTGGTTTGTATATAGCCTTTAAAATCTCCCGGGGCAATTCGTGCAAAGCTGAGCCCGACGGTTATGCTGGTACCATCTGAACCACTGATTTTTAGCGTCGCCTCTGTAGTTCCTCCCGCCAACTTCTGCCAATCGACACTGACCCAGATTCGCTGCTGCTGATCAATTTCGCCTGAAGGAGTGGTAAGGTTGATGTATTCCGGGCCTTCTATTTTATAACTGACCGGCTTACCTCCCCTGTTAAATAGCTCGATAAAGTGTTTTGCGTTTTGCAGATCGTTAAACTGAGGCAAGCGGGGAATACTGGTCGCCTGTGGCCACCATTCAGCAGCCCCTTCTACCGCAAGCCCTAAGGCCGGCTGCCCGGGGAGTTCTATCTTAGTGACCGGGGGCATAACATTGGTCGGTGGTTCCTGCCACGATGTATACCCGATATGGGTTTGGTCCATCATGTGGTTCCACTTGCCGCCGGCCAGTTGGGTATTATAGTATTTGGAGATCGCGGCATCCTTTAAAAAAAGAGCATTCGCTTTTTCCGCCATTTCGTTAGTAGCAGCACGGCCCTGCCGGGCGTACTGACGGTTTAGCGCTACAGCGTAATACATTTCGTAAAGATTAGCGGTTGCCGAAACAGGATGTAATACCAGTTGATAATACGCGTCCTTATACTGCGGCTGGATTAGGCGCGACAATGAATCGGCAAGAGCATTTAATTGGCAATAGTCGCTCACTACCCGCTCAAACTCGTTGTAATTGTTAAGGCTATAGGTGTTTTCGTTCAGTAGTTCGGGTTTGCGCCTGCCGTTGTATTTGGTATAGGTTGAAAGTATCCCGGCAATTTGGGTGGCATAACGGTCGCCAAACTGCTGTTTGGCCCAGTTACGGGTATATGGTTGTAAGTCGCCGGCACTGATCTTGCTGGGGTCCCAGGCATAGTCCAGGAAGAAAGAGATGGGGAATTCCATCGGTTTCAGATCCCCTACATTCACTATCCACACCTGGTTAACATGGTGCTGATAGGCCAGGTGCATTTGTTCCCAAACCTTAGTTATCGGGTTGGTATTGATCCATTTATAATTGCGCGGCCCGCCTACATAATCAAAATGATAATAGATGCCATAACCACCGCTGCGTGGCTTTTCCGTAATCGCCGGTAATTTTCGGATATTTCCCCAATTATCGTCGCAAAGCAGTAAGGTAATATCATCAGGGACCCGCATACCCTGATCATAGTAATCCTGCACTTCTTTATACAAAGCCCATATCTGCGGGGTGCGTTCTGCCGGCTTTGCGGTTACCGAAGCGATGATATTACGCTGATCTGCCACTATTTTTTCCAGCAAGGCGATGTTGGTCCCTTCAGACATGGCCATATCACCATCGCCCCGCATCCCAACGGTTACAAGCGTTTCCGCATTGCCCATGTTTTCGATGCCTTTACGCCAAAAATCCCGCAATACTTCTCCATTTTTATAATAATCCCAGGCGCCGCTGCCATAACGTTTCCACTCTTGCTGAGCCCGGTCCATCGGTTCATGATGCGAGGTACCCATAACTATCCCGTATTCATCAGCCGTTTTGCGGTTTAACGGATCATCATCGTTAAAAGCGTTGCCCCACATGGCCGGCCACAGGTAATTCCCCTTCAAACGCAAGATCAGCTCGAACACCTTAGCATACGCCAGGTGATTAAAGCCGCCAAATTTTTCCCTTGTCCAGCCAGAAAAAGCAGGCGCCTCGTCATTTATAAAAATGCCCCGGTATTTTACCGCGGGTTCGCCCCGGGTATGGCGACCGGGGAGCACATAAAGTTTATCCTGCTGCCTGATCGGCACATCGGCCCAGTAATACCACGGAGATACGCCAATTTGCGCGGAGAGATCATAAATACCGTAAATAGTGCCCCGCTTATCGCTACCGGCTATTACCAGTGCGCGATCAACACCCGGCATGGGTTTGTCTACCGAAGTGATCAAAAACGTTTCCCATTTGCCTTTAATGTTTTTGACGTCCAGTTTTTTCGTTGCGATCAGACGGTCTATTAAGGGCGATTTTCCGATAGTGCCGATCAGGACAACCTGCTTGCCGGATGGCTTTGCAACCGAAAAAAGCGGTTCGGCTTTGGTTACGGCGGCCATATCATGCTGCAGATCTTTGGCCGCGCGAAGCACTCCCGGGAAGTCGGCCCCACTTAAATAAATGGGGGCAGAAACACCCTTAACCGATAATGGAAATGCATTGCCCGTACCCACCTGTTTGATGTAAGAAGTATCGGTAACCGCCCAGCTACGCAGGCTGGCAAACAGCAGCAGGGACAAAGTTAATGGCAGGCCCGCATGGATGTTTTTACGAATAGCTGTTGACATATAGATCAAATAATTGATGATTGTTTATCTGGTTAGCATTTTCTGGAGCCTGTAATGGATGGCTGCCGGAAAATGCTAAATTCCACAGATCCGGTTATTCCGGATAGTCGTTTTCTGCAAAAACATGTCATAAATGTTCATACGTTAAATATTTCGGGGAAATAATGATGATTTAATCACCTATCCCTATACTGTTTGTGAGTTTGACCGGGCCGAAATATTATTAGCCGGCGGTTTCTGCTCTCATTTTAGCGTCTTTACGTTTGAAATTAATGTATTCGGACGGGAGGACGCTGTACTTTGCCTTAAAAAGGCGCGAAAAATAACTTGGCGTACCAAACCCTGTCATATAGGCTATCTGGGCCACATTGTAATCGCTTTTTTCCAGGAACGTTGCTGCCCGGTCAAGCTTTACCGAACGTATATATTCGATTGGGGTAAGGCCCGTCATCTCCAGCAGTTTGTGATAAAGAGAGCCCCGGCTCATCCCCACATGTTTACTTAAATCCTCTACCGAAAGTTCGGGGTCGTTCAGTTTTTCATCGATATACTTAGCAATGTTATTCAGGAGCTTTGCATCAGTCGATTCTATTTCTATTTCCTTACCTACTACATGTATTTGTTTGGAATAAGCATCCTTAAGCGAGCGGTTATATAACAGCAGGTTTTTAATTTTGGTGTTTAGTATTTCAAAGTTAAATGGCTTGGTCAGGTAATCGTTAGCGCCGGATTCCAGCCCGGTAATCTGGTTTTCCTCGCCGTTGATAGCCGTGAGCAGGATCACGGGGATATGACTGGTTCGTTTATCCGATTTAATTTTGTGGCTGAGCTCAATCCCATTCATATAAGGCATGCTAATATCGCTCACTACCAATTGAGGATGGATGGCCAATGCCTTTTGCCAGCCTTCCTTGCCATTGGCGGCCTCAACAATATGATAGTAAGCCTGCAAGCTATCCTTCAAATAAAACCGGAATTCCTCATTGTCTTCTACTAAAAGAATGGTCGGCATTTGATTTTTCAACACCGCCTGATCCTCGCCGTTAGCCTCTGCTGCAGACAACCCACTGTCTTGATGCTCAACATCCTGTTCGTTGTCCGCAATAGCATCACTGTTTACAACCAATGGCAGTTTTAAGAAAAAAGTACTGCCGGTGCCTGCTTCGCTTTCTACAGTGATCTCGCCGCCATGGAGCTGGACAAACTCTTTGGTTATCGACAGCCCGATACCGCTTCCCTGGTTTAACACAAATACCGTGCTATTATCCTGGAAAAAACGTTCGAAGATCTGATCTTTTAATTCGGGCGCAATGCCTACTCCGGTATCTGAAATAGCCAGGCAAAATGTAACCGTATCCGGCGTATCGTTTTGCTCAACCGACATTTTCAGCCGGATAGCCCCGCCTTCACTGGTGAATTTGAAGGCATTTGACAAAAGGTTAAAAATAATCCTTTCAATTTTGTCATGGTCAAAAACCGTTGCTAAATGTTGGACATCACTTTCTACAATCAGGGAAATTTTCTTCCGTTCAGACAGATCCTGAAATGATTCAGCCGCTTCCTGAACAAATGAAATAATGTCTCCGTCGGATAGGTTAAGCTTTAATTCCTGCTCTTCCATTTTTCTAAAATCGAGCAGCTGATTAACCAGGTTGAGCAACCTGCGGGCATTGCGCCTGATCATTTTTACCTGGTTAGCTATGGCCGGATCATTATGTAATGACAATAGTTTATCAGCCGGCGCCAAAAGCAGGGAGATCGGTGTCCTGAACTCGTGACTTAAGTTGGTCAGGAACTTGATTTTCAAACTGTCTAATTCGTGAATACGCTCGGCTTCGCGCCGCTCCTGTTCAACCTGCCGCCGGGCATTGATCTTTTCCTGCTCCAACGCAAGCCCGAGTTTTATTTTCCGGATACCGCGGTGGCGGATGTACCACAATAGCCCTAAAGCTAAAACAACATAGATAAAATAAGCCAGCTTTGTACGCCAGATAGGCGGGAGTACATGAATATGCACGGTGGTTGGGCGCTCATTCCATTTCCCTTCCATATTATTTGTCCTGACCTGGAAAACATAATCACCGGGATCGAGATTGGTATAATAGGCTGTTTTAACTGTACCCACAAAATTCCAGTCCGGGTCAAAACCCGATAATTTATAGGAATACCGGTTTTGCTGAGGGACTGTATAATTCAGCGCCACATAACTTATTGAAAAATTTTGACCGTAAGCAAGCCGCACATCTTTAGCAAAACCAATCTGCTCCTGTATCGGCGAGTTTTCTCCCGGCAGCACCGTACGGTTAGATACCTTTAGATCGGTCAGCAGTACTGATGGCATATCGTTATTTGCAGATAAGGCTGAGGGTAAAAAATAATTAAACCCGTCCTGCCCCCCAAAGTACAGTTCTCCTGTCGATGATTTCATGCCCGAACCAACAATAAAAGGACTGTCCTGTACGCCGTTATGCTTAGTGAAACTTCTTATTTTTTTGGTCTTTGGATCAATGCTGCTGATCCCTTTATCCGTAGTTACCCAGATCAGGCCGCTATCATCTTCCAATATCTTATATACAATATCGTTTAGCAGGCCATTCGTTTCGTTAATTTGCGTAAACCGATGGGTCTTTTTATCAAAAAAGTTTAATCCGCCGCCATTGGTGCCTATCCAGGTATTGCCCGAGCGGTCATGAAATATGCTGAGCACTACGTTATCAGAAAGTTTGCTGTTGCCTTTGTCATAATGAGTAAAACTATGATCGGCACGATGATAAATAGCCAGCCCGGTACCATACGAGCCCAGCCAAACATCACCGTTTTTATCTTCGGCAATTGCACGTAAATAACCGTTAATCGGCAAAGCTAATTCGTATTGGCTTCGCGCATGGTTTCCATACCTGGTAAACGTTTGATCTTTAGGGTTAAAAACATTAACCCCTTCGCCGTTTGTCCCTATCCATACTAACCCTTTACTATCCTGCTTTATGCAGAAGATATCGTTCATATTAAGATTATAGGGTACCGGCCCGGCCAGGTATTGCTTATACTGATTAGTTTGCGGGTTGTAAAGAAAAAGCCCGTTCTGGAAAGTGCCGATCCATAATTTGTTATCCGAATCCATTTCCAGCGCCAGGATGGATAGCGGGTTGCCCGCACGATGGATACTGCTATTGATCTCTAAATGCTTAAAGAGCCCTGTAGTCCGGTTAAAAAAATGCAAACCGCCGCCATCGGTACCGACAAATACCCCTGCTCCTTTCTTATAATCTGCAAACGAGGTGACAATAGATGAGGATAGTCCGTTAGGATCAAAAGGGGCGCCATGCTCCAGGTTAAAAAGGGCAAGGTTAGGATCGTATTTATTAACCCCGCCCTGATAGGTGCCAATCCAGGTGATCCCTTTGCGGGCGATACAAATACTGCGTACAGATTTATTGCTGAGGCCAAAAACATTCCTGCGGTTGGGTTGAATGCTGTTAAACGTATACGTTTTGCAATCCAAAATATTCAGCCCTTCTTCGGTACCCACCCAAAGTTTGCCGCCGGGTACCGGCACCATAGAATAGATCAGATCGCTGGTGATTGAAGTTGGTTCTTTATCTGAATGATGAAAAACCCTGAAGCTTTTCTCATCAGGCTGAAGCATGTTTAAGCCGTTGGCCGTCCCGAAAAACAACCGGCCATCGCTATCCTGGGTTATTGATTTAATGGTATTGTGGCTCAAGTTACCGGGGCCGGCATCCTGGTGGGCAAAGCGCTCAAACGTAGAACGTTTGGGGTTATAAAGTACCAGTCCGTCATTGGTGCCTATCCACATCCGGTGCTTTTTATCTTCGAACAGCGACTCAATCAGAAACAGGTTTAACTTGCGCGGATTTAACTGCTGAACATCAACCTGTGTTATTTTACCGGTACGCGGGTTAACAATTTTGAGGCTGTTGTAACTCCCCATCCAAATATTGCCGAGATGATCTTCGCATAAGGACGTAATCAGTGCCGATTTATAATCAGGCCAGGAGCCATCTCCCTTAAAAGCAACAAAAGCATCTTGCCGCGGATCATAATAAACTACCCCTCCTGCATTTGTCCCCACCCATATTCTTCCGGACTTATCTTCTAACATGGCGGTTACCTCGTTACCCGGAATGCTGGTACTGTCGCGTATATCGTGATTATAAACGGTGAAATTGGTTCCGTCGAACTTGTTTAGCCCATCGCCTGTTCCAAACCACATAAGCCCGTTGCTATCCTGTAAAATAACATTGACGGTATTGGAAGACAGTCCGTTTTTAGTGGTAAGCTTAGTAAAATTAAGATTTTTTTGACCGAAGGCCGACTGCAAAGCAAGCAGCACCAATACCAGAACTGACCAGGAATTGCCACATACAAATCTTTTTAACATAATCGGAGTTTAAACGCGGCCATTGCCAAAAACAGTTTCATCGGTTCAAACAAAACAAACAGCGATAAGATATGAGTATCCCGACGCCAAATGGTATTGTTTTTAATTGGTTAACAAATATACCCGAGGATAATCAAATGTTATACTACAGATGTTTAAATATAAGCAAAATTTGTTCAGTTTTCCTGTTATTGCCCATCGGTCCGGAAAGGGCTGGCCGGTAAATTTTCGGCATTATAAAGGTTAGCATTAGCCGGATTATCCGCCCAGGCGTACCGGACGTACAGGGGATGATCGATGCCATCTGCCGATACAATTACCTGGTTGCCCCTGATGACCGCCTTTGCCGGGACAAATTTTTTGTCGGCCCCCGCAATAGCAAATTCTGCAAGGTCCTCCACGCCTTTTGCTATTAATCCGTTACCAACATTGGTAAAATCAATAATAACGCGGTTGTTTTCAACAACGGATGACCGGTAGACCGGGCCCGAAGAAACCAAGTCTTTTTCACCATAAACCATTTTTTCGGCGGCAAGCGCTATGCGTAAACCCACGTCTTTTTTATTGAGCGGATGAATATCATTCCATTCGCCAAGATCTATCGTTACGGCCATGGCGGTATTGGGAACGGCCAGCGTTTTCAATTGCGCCTCGCGTAATTCGGCCCACTGGCTTTCGGACGGCACAAATTGCATCTCCATATAATTGGGCAATTGCGCGTATATGAAGGGCAACACGCTATCCTTCCAGGTTTTGCGCCAGTTGTTTATTAATATGGGCAGCAACTTTTCGTATTCTTTTGCCTTGCCGGTATTAGACTCACCCTGATACCATAAAACGCCTTTGATCTGATAATTTGAAACAGGGGCTATCATGGTATTATATAACTGCACAGGCTGATAAGCTAACGTAAAATTGGGGCCGCCGCTATCGGGTTTTGCAGGGGGGAATACCTGGCCTACTTTATATTGCCATGTGCCGCTCAGGTCGAAATTCTGCTCGCCCACATTAAGCACATAAGTTTTATCCGGAACAAAGCCCCCTTTTCCCGATGGACATGCTATTCTAATAACAATGACATTTTTACCCGGTTTTAGCAGACCTGCTACAACAGGATATCTTCGCCGGACGTATAGGTGTGATGACTGCCCGCAAAGTATACCGTTCACATAAAGCTCATCTGCATATACCATACGGCCTAAATACATGATGCCAGTTTGCCCGGCAATTGTTTTGGGCAAATTTATTTCTTTACGATACCATACCACACCGTTTAGCGGCCTGATACCCTGATCGTTCCAATAGCCCGGCACCTGCATCTGGCGCCATGTGTTGCTATTGTAAGTGGTATCATACCATGTTTTGGGGCCATTAAGGCCTTGATCATATTTTCTTGATGTTCGTTCGTTTTCAAGCCGGTTAGCTTCATTAATACTCGAATAGAGCCGTCGCATATAGGCGGTATCCATCAAATTGCGGTAATTGGTCAGCGCTGCGGGGAAATCTTTTAATCCTTCTTCACTTATCCAGGCCTCAATCGGCGTACCGCCCCAGCTGGCATTAACAATACCGATAGGGATATGATATTTATGATAGATTGTTAAAGCGAAAAAATACGCGGCTCCGCTAAAGTTCAGCACATTAGCGGGTGTAGCGGCTAACCACTGCCCACCGGTAAGATCGTGGTGGATCTGCGGCGAATCTATCCGGTTGGGAACCAGGAACTGCCTTATTTGCGGATATTCGGCCTGAGCTATTTCATTTGGATATTTCTCCTGTAAATCGGCCAGCGGCATTTGCATATTAGACTGGCCCGAGCAAAGCCATACATCGCCAATGAGTATATCTTTTACCCGGATAATGTTAGTTCCCGAAATATCCATTGTATAAGGCCCGCCCGGCCTCATAGCCGGAAGGGTGGCAACCCATTTGCCATCAGCCGCGGTGACCGCATGATAGCTTTTTCCATTAAAACCGATGTTGATCTTTTCGCCCGGAGAGGCCCATCCCCAAATATTCAATTTCTTATCACGCTGTAAAACCATATGGTCGCTTACCAATTGCGGCAGCCTGACATTGGCAAAAACCGGAGATTTAAAAAGTATCAGGAGGAGGAATATAGCCGGCAAACCAAACAATTTTCTATTCATAATTGGTTAAATTCTACCTGATAAAAACGATCTGTAAAAAAGATTGAATTAAAAAGCTGCCCGGAATTCCGGGCAGCTTTGGGTATAGTAAGGGCTTAATATTAGTAACCGTTATTTTGCGGATACGCGGGACCCGATAATACATTGTTAATTAGGGCCTGTGGAATTGGCCAGCGCGCATGATAGTCCTGAATATTAGCCACAGCGGCAGCGTTATACATTTTATTACGCCTTACCAGCTGTTGGGTTCGAACCAAGTCGTACCAGCGGCGCGGGTCGCCATAAAACTCGCGCGAGTATTCATCCAATATCAAATCCATACCACATAATGTCCCTGGCGTGGTTGTATTGTTGGGTATAGCCAGTTGGGCCAATTGCGCAGGCGTTAAAGCCATAGCGGCGGCATTTGCAGCATTTGCAGCAGTTTGTGTGGCCGCAGTTACATAAAACTGGTTTTTAGCTGTGAAATTTGCATCGGCTGGTGTACGATAGGCTGCCCGCTGCCTTATCACATTCAAGGATGCTGCGGCTGCGGTGATGTTGCCCGCCATGTAATTAGCCTCCGCGTTCATCAGGTAAACTTCAGAAAAACGCATTAACGCAATTGGCCGGCTTGAAAAATCGAGGATACCGGTACGGGCCGGATCATCAAACTTTTTTACCGTCGGAAAAATGTTATTGGTATATTGTTTTGGAGTTACTATCAAACCTTTAAAGGCATCGCGGCGGGCCATGGTTACATCTGTACTTGGCATCAGGATAGCGGTATCGCCGTCCATAGGCACCTGGTACGCTGTAAGGGAAACATTGGAAGCCGGTATAAGGGCTCCTTTTAAAGTACCATCACTTTTCACACCTGCAGGTGTGGCCTTATCGCAAATCCAATAGGTTTGGAAAGTAGCATCGTAGCGGGTATCATGTACCTGGTCGGCAAACGCTACATCCATGGTATAAGGCTTATTTGGTGCCAAACGAATGTAAGGACGGCCGTTATACACATCGCGTAGCATGCCGGCTTTAGCAGTACTAATTTTTTGTGGCACGGCATCAATCCCGGCAATGTTATCTACACCAGGCCCAACGTAATTAAAGCGGGCCAATACATAAATCTGGTTGATACCGTAACCACCCGATCCCTGTTGGGTGTAGCCCGAATAAGTAGGGTCTGTTATACCATAATCAATACAAAACATGTTTTCCTTACCATAGTCGTTGGCTGGTTTATGGGCATCAAAGTAATCCTGCCATAAGTCAAGCCCGTAGGTGGCCCGGTTAGTGATCAGTGTTTGGGTAAGGTCGGCTGCTTTTTGAAAATCACCGGTTTGCTTAGCTTCCGTATAGCCCCTTGTAAGATAAGCTTTGGCTAAGTACGCATTTGCTACCGCAACTGTAGCTGTTTTACCAATACCACCGGCTGAAAAAGGATTTGAACTCGTAATTGTATTAGGTAATGCCGCCGCAGCCTCGGTAAAATCCTGTATAATCAGCTTATAAATATCTGTTAGCTGCGCAGGTGCATCAGAAGTAGTGGCTTCGGTAATAAAAGTTGTATGCAGGGGGATACCGCTTTTTTGCGTGGCAGTAAGCCCTCCATAGGTTTGCACCAGGTAGAAATAAATGAACCCCCGCAAAAATTTAGCCTGGGCAACATATTGTGTCCTTGCTATGGCATCTGTAATTGTCGATGCGTATTGCAAAACTCCATTAAGCGTATTAATATCTACATACAGACCGGTAATATCGGGTGTATTTGAAGCATTGATACCCTTAAATGAATTGTAAAAAGACGGATTCGTCCCGGCGCTGCCGCCCGGGATGTTTTCGTCTGTACCGTCGTAAAAGAAGACGATACCTTCGCCAGAGAAACTCCCCCTTAAATCAAGATATACACCGGAAACGGCAGCCTGAACACCGGCCGCAGTTCCAAAATAATTAGGGTATAATGCAGCCCGCGGCGTTTCTACCAGTAGCTTTTTACAGCCTGTGACTGTTGTTAGTATTGCTGTTGCAACAATAATAAAGCTGTTTTTATTAAATATTTTCATGTCTGCTTATTTTAATTAAAATCTTGCATTAATGCCTATAATAAAATCGCGTGTTTGCTCCCCGGCATTAAGACCAATACCACGGAAATTAGCGCCTGAGCCACCGTCGGCACCACCTATGTTACCACTGGCTGATACACCTGCAGGTACGCTGTTATAAGTGGATTCAGCATCAGGAACAGAGAAGCTTTGTTTCCTGATAGGTGCATAAATAAAGAACGGATTGGTTACATTGGCGTATATGCGTAGCGAACTTACACCGATATTTTTCAATAGCTTACCCGGAAGGTTATAACCTAAGTTGATACTTTTTGCCCTGATAAACGAACCATCATAATACTGTAGCGTAGAATAATAAGGTTGTTGCGTATTAGAGTTAGGTTCAGGGAATGCATTGGTAGGATTGTTAGGCGTCCAATAATCAATTATCGGTTGGTTATGGCGGCCCATGTTTAAAAACTGCCAGCCATTAACAGAAGAATTAGTTGAAGAAACGTAAGGCACAACCGTTGTAAAACCCATACGGCCTTGTATTACTATATTCAGATCGAAATTCTTGTAGCTGAAACGGTTGGTTAAACCGAAGGTGTATTGCGGTTGGAAATTGCCAACGAACTGGTTATCATTTGCGTCAATCTTTCCGTCGCCGTTAAGATCCTCAATTTTGATAGCACCTGGCTTTTGGCCATAAATAGCCGCTTGGGCGGCTTCGCTGGTTTGCCAAATGCCTACTTTTTTTAAATCATAAATTACATTTAATGGTTGCCCTACAAATTCGCCTGCGTTGATATTAACAAGACCGCCATTAGGTAGATAAACAACCCGTTCACGACTAAATGCAATATTAAAATCAGTTGACCAGTTAAAGATATGCGCGTTTTGGATGTTAATACTACTCAATGTAACTTCAAGGCCTTTATTTTCAGAAGTACCCAAATTAGATATCTGAGAACGGGCGCCATTTGTAACCGGTAATTGATTTGGCAGAATAATGCCGGTGGTTCTTGTTTTGTAAACCTCTACAGAACCGCTAAGCCTGCTGTTCAGTATGGCAAAATCTAAAGCTAAATTGTATTCAGCGGTGCGTTGCCAGGTTAAATTTGAGTTAACCAGGGTAGTTACACTAACAGTTTGGGCATCGCCTGAAGATAAACCGCCGTACTGGTATTTGCTTGAGCTTAGTTGCCCTAAGGTATTGTATGGCCCAATGCTGCCAATAGTGGAAGTTTCACCGTAGCCGCCACGTAGTTTCAAATTATCAATATAATCAAATTTCTTCATGAAACTTTCGTTGCTGATTACCCAGCCCAAGCCCACAGACGGGTATGTTGTGCGCTGATGACCCTGGGCTAATGCAGAGTTGGCATCTGAACGGATGGTAGCGGTAACGTCATATCTGCGGTCGAATGCATAATTTAAACGACCAAATACCGATAATATACCCTGCTCACTATATGAACCTGGCGTATTGGTGATTACCTGTGCCAACGAAAGGTTTTCGTTACGGTTGGCATCAGAAGGAATACCGGTAGCATTAACACTTGAGTTTTCATTATGCTGTAATTCTGAATTAAAACCTGCCACAAAGTTTACACTATGTTTTTTGGCAAAAACGTTATCATAAGTCAGCAAATGTTCCTGTGCCAACCGATATTGATAATTATTAGCTGTACTTGCGCTGGTTTTGGCAATGGTTAACAAATCGGCATTGTTAATACCGTTATAAGTTCCCTGTAATGATTGTGAGAAATTGTAGTTTATAGAGTAACGGTATTTTAAATGGTTAACCGGAGAGATTTCCGCATATAAGATATTGTTATTGACAAAACCGCGGGTATAATTATAATACTGGTCTGGCAGGCTTCCCGGAAGCAACGGGTTTATGGTTGTGGCATCAATCTGGTCAGATTGAGGTAATAGAGTTAAAGACCCGTCAGGATTGTAAGGATAAGTTAACGGACTAAGGTACCGCGCATTCTGCAGTTGGTTACCGCCGCCAGAATTTATGAGGCGCACTGTTGCCAGTGTGCTTAATCCAAACTTAATATAGTTGTTTATTTTATGGTCTATGGTGGCGTTTAATGAAAAGCGTTTTGTATAGTTATTATTACGTTCTAAAGTGTTATTTGTACGATAACCTACACCCACGGTGAACTGTGTTTTCTCTGTCCCGCCCGAAACTCTTAAACTTTGGTCCCAAACCATGGCATTCCTTAGTAATAATGCCGGATAGTTAGTGCTAATACCTTCGGCCAATGCTTTTTGTTCTATTGCAGTAAGTGCATAAGGGTTACTGGTAATAGCTGGAGCACCCGTAGGGTTTTGCAGTTGTGCACCTTGCAATGCATCAAGCTGAAGTTGTGCAAACTGCTGGCCGTTTAACATCTTCAAATCGCCTTCCAGTTTACTGATACCATAATAGGAATCATATGAAGTAACGGTTTGCCCTACACGGCCACGGTTGGTGGTTATTAAAAGCACCCCACCGGATGCACGCGAACCGTAAATAGCAGTTGCTGAAGCGCCTTTCAGTACATCAACACTTTTAATATTGTTAGGGTCGATATTTTCTATAGAGTTATAATAGGGTTGTCCGTCCAGAACAATCAGTGGCCCGTCCACGCCTGGGGCGGCACCTATAGTCCGGTTACCCCTAAGCGTAATCACTGGTCCGTTGTTGCCGTTAACCACATCCAGGCCAGCTACGCGGCCTTTTAGCTGGTCGATAACGTTAGATGCGGGGATCTCTTTTAAAACCTTCGCATCAACCGTAGCTACCGTTCCGGTAACATCCTCTCTTTTTAATGTTCCGTAACCCACCACCACTATTTCACTAAGGCTGTTAGTATTACTTACCATGGTAATGGTCCCCAGGTTAGTTACTCCCGGTGCAAGGGTTTTTCCGTAATCTGTATAGCCAATAAAAGAGACAATAATTTTATTAGTTCTTGCCGGTACATTCAATACAAAGTCGCCGTTTAGGTTGGTGGTAGTGGCCGTTGCGCTACCTGAAGCTTTTACAGTGGCACCAATCAGGGCTTCTCCTTTTTCATCCACCACTCTCCCCCGCAAGGAAATAGTTTGGGCAAAAAGAGAAAAGGAAAATATGTTCAGGGATACTGTGATCAGAAAAATTTTCCAAAATTTAATGAGTTGAAGTTTTTGCATATAATATGTTCAGTTAATTAATATCAATTGATTCCCCTGGCAAGTCTAACTCGGAAGGGCTTTTACATCAGTATTATAAATAAGAGGTTTTAAGTTTGAGTTCTCATCATGTTTTAATGGTTTAATGGTTTAATAATGGTAGTTATTCATTTTTATGGTTTATAGTAATAATGATATTTAAAGCCTGAATTAAATCTATAGCTATGCTATTTATTATATTTAATAGCAGCGGTAAAAAAGCAATCGATTGCATAACTTAACAGATTGCTGTCATATTGATCAATTACAGTAAGGCAATAAATATGGTATTGAATTATAATTGGTTATTAGCCAGTTTTAGTAAACTGGTTTTTTAATTACTTAGCAAGGTAAAGTTCTGTTGTTTGAAGAATTAACGATGTAAATTTTCATCAAAAAGATACTACATATGTTTAATTCACCTTATTTACAGCACTATATGGGCAATTAACAGGAAACCTGCAGGCTTAACGCTCA
Organism: Mucilaginibacter sp. GW821-FHT07H05; assembly: GCF_059418485.1. Lineage (NCBI taxonomy): Bacteria > Pseudomonadati > Bacteroidota > Sphingobacteriia > Sphingobacteriales > Sphingobacteriaceae > Mucilaginibacter > Mucilaginibacter sp. GW821-FHT07H05. The sequence continues at coordinate 331,810 of NZ_JBWKPY010000007.1, read as the reverse complement.
AAAATCTTTCAGATGAATAAGATAACCATAACATATTTGCTTTAATCGGACAGAACCGGATATCATAAAAAGAAATTAAGCGGGGTATGGCATATCATATGTCCCGGCTTTGGAGAAGGTGACCTTATAGGTAATTACTTTATGCTCCCCGCCCGGGAAATCGCGGCTTGCAAAATCTGTTTGGGTAGTTACAAATTTAACATTCGCTTCCGTTTTTGCTTGCCAGTCGTTTCCGGCATTGCCTGATTCGGCTTCCACAATAACCGGCAGGGTTTGCGCTTTGGCATAGGCTAAACAAAAAAACAGGGCACAGTTCATGGATAAAAAATCTCATTTTCTTCATTTTTTTAATTGGTTTAAGGGATAAATAATTGGTTCTTTATTCAAAAACAGGCGATATCACTATCGTGCCAGGCTTCATTTGTGTAAATAAAGGTTACAAATGCGCAGTTGTATTTTTCATTCCGGTTTAGGGATGATGATTAGCGGCCAGTTTCAAACGGCGATGCCGGCAAGCCTTCCCGGTTATATAAGTTTGCCCCCTCCGGGTTATCCGCCCAGGCATAGCGAACGTAAACGGGGTTAGGAACCGCGTCATTCCATACCATAACTTTGTCGCCCGCTATCCGGGCTTTTGCCCAAACATATTTTTTATCAGCCCCGGCTATGGCAAAATAATAAAGGTCTCCCCCATCTTTTACCACCAGGCCGCTGCCGGTATGGCTGAAGCTGAGTATCACCTTATTACCTTCGATAGTTGATGACTGATAAACAGGCCCCGAACAAACCACATCCTTAGCGCCGTAAGCCAGGCGCTGGGCCCATAGTGCCAAACGTTCGCCAACATCCTTCTTATCTAAGGGATGAATGTCGTTCCATTCACCGGCATCGATAGTTACTGCCATGCCCGTATTGGGTATAGACAATGCCGCTAACTGGCTTTGCCTTAGCTGTGCCCAGTCGCTTTCCCCCGGCGAATAGTCAACTTCCATATAATTAGGCAATTGGGCATATAAAAAAGGGATATTGCCCTCGCCCCATTTACTACGCCAGTCGGCAATTAAAGCCGGTAATAATTTGGCATATGCTGCGGCTTTGCCACCGTTAGACTCGCCCTGGTACCACAAAAATCCTTTTATTGCATAATTAACAGCGGGTGCAGCCATGGTATTATATAAACCAGTTGGCGCATTTTGAGCATTTATAGGTTGGGGGTCATTGTTGTTTCTTACAGCACTTACCCGGGGTTGCACCTGCCCTACCTGGTAAGTCCATTCGCCGCGCAGATCGATACGCTGCCCGGCGACATTTAACGAATAGTTTTTTTCGGGAACAAAACCGCCTTTACCAGCGGTATTGGTAACTTTAACGATGATGATATTTTTGCCCGGCTTTAAAAGCCCTGCCGGCACATCATACCGGCGCGGCGGATATTGATAAGTGATGTTGCCTACAAATTTCCCATTAACAAAAGTAGAATCGGCATCTACAATGCGCCCAACAAATAGTTTGGCAGGCACGCCGGTCATGGATGCAGGCACATCTACTTCTTTCCTGAAATAAAGTACACCATTCAGGTTTTTTACGCCCTGATCGGCCCAGTAGCCCGGCATCCAGAATTGATGCCAGTTTTTAGGCACATAAGCCGGATCGGTCCATTTTAGCGGACCGCTTATCCCTTTATCTGCTTCCATTATCATACGTGGAGATGCCGTACGGCTGGCGGCCTGCAAGCGCCTGACCAGGTTGTTCATGTAAGCTGTGTCCCTGAAGTTTTTAACCTGCGCCATTTCGCCCGGAAAATCTTTAAAGGCATCGGCGCTGATCCAGGCCTCTATAGGGGACCCGCCCACGCTTGCATTAATAATCCCGATAGGCACATGGTATTTTTGATAGAGCTGTTTGGCAAAAAAGTAAGTTACCCCGCCAAATTCAAGGATCCCCCGGTCAACAGCGGGTGTCCATTTACCGGGAGGCAAGTCGTCATATTCCCGGGTAACGTCGGCTTTGGTTGGCACAAAAAAATTCCTGATCTCGGGAAAATGGTCATGCGCTACTTCTTCGGGGTATTTTTCTTTTAAGCGCTCCATCGGCAACACCATGTTTGATTGGCCCGAACAAAACCAAACGTCGCCAATTAAAATATCGCTTAATACGATTTCGTTATTGCCTTTTATACTCATGGTATAGGGGCCGCCCGCTTTCATTGCGGGTAAAGTGATCAGCCATTTACCGTCAGCGCCAGTTACGGTATGAGATTGGGTTCCGTTAAATGATATATTGATCTTTTCGCCAACGGCAGCCCAGCCCCATATTTTTAGTTTAACATCTCTTTGCAGCACCATATGGTTGTTAACCAGTTGCGGCAGTTTTATATCGGCAAAAGATGAAAACACCCTAAGCGAAAGCATGATGATCAGCAAGCCTGATAAGTTATAGGATCTACGGTTCATAAGCTGGAAGGTTTACTTTTGACTTTACAATTTAAGGATTATTTGATCAGCAGGATGATAGTTATTTACCTCAGCCAAATAAACCGGCATAGCCTCACACCCGCCTATTCTATAAAAGGATCAATTAATTGGATAGTACCATCGGTATGATGGATCAGCTCCGTAACTTTAATATTGCGCAAATGGGTTTTGCCGGACAGCTCGGTATCGTGATAAAAAATATACCATTTGCCTTTAACCTCAATAATGGAGTGGTGGGTGGTCCAGCCCTGTACAGGTTTCATGAATACGCCTTTATAGGTGAACGGCCCCAAGGGACTATCGCCTACCGCGTAGCACAGCAGGTGTGTATCGCCAGTTGAGTAGCTGAAATAATATTTATTGTTGAATTTATGCATCCACGATCCTTCGAAGAAACGGCGGTTATGATCTTTGGTTAACAGGGGTTTGCCCAGGCTGTCCAGTATCAGTACGTCCTTTACCGCGCCGTCAAACTCTGTCATATTGCCTTTTAGCTTAACTACCTTGCAGGATATGGCGGGCGCTTCTTCATTCTTACCGTCGGTTTTTGATTCATTAGCATATTTGCCGTTAACCCAGCGCTGTAGCTGGCCGCCCCAAATGCCCCCAAAGTACATATAGCTGCTGCCATCGGTATCGGTAAACACAGCCGGATCTATGCTATAACTTCCGGCCATTGGCTGCGGTTCTGCCTTAAACGGCCCTGCGGGATCTTTTGATGTGGCTACCCCGATATGAAAAATATCCTGCTTATCCTTTACGGGGAAATACAGATAATAAGTGCCGTTTTTGTAAGCAGCATCGGGGGCCCAAAGCTGGCGGCCTGCCCAGGGAATATCTTTAACAGCCAGTCCCACGCCATGGTCGGTCACTTTCCCGCCAATGCTGTCCATAGACAGGATATGGTAATCGTTCATGGCAAAGTGATCGCCGTTATCATTTTCTGCAATACCGGCATCAATATCATGCGATGGATAAATGTAGATCTTGTTATTAAACACATGCGCCGATGGATCAGCTGTATAAATAGCTGTGATCAATGGCTTTGCCAAAAAATTTACTTTTTTGGCGGTATCTGTACCGTTGGTTTTGGGCCCGGGCGATGCGCAGGAGATCAGACCGGATAACACAATGGCTAAACCAGAGAACAGGGCATAGTGCGAATTAATTTTTTTCATTGGTTATATTATGGTTATAAGATTATTGCCAGGTTCACTTACTCGTTCCAAAGCGCTTGGCCCGGACACATCCGGTTACCGGCCAGCAGAACGAAACTGACCACCATTAATAAGCATATTAAATATTTTTTTGTGCGATTATTCAGGAGCAGCGAAGTCCATTTCATACAATAGCCCTTGCTCTGGTTCATCAGGTTATTAGCTTTTAAAAACTAAACACCATCGTCCAAATGTATCCCGGAACACGGAAGCGTAAGGTGTCATTTGTTTAAATAAACGATAGAAATGTTCAGGCGGGTGGAAAATCGCCCGAAGGCAGCTGCCGATCGGGTCATTTTACACCGGCCTGGGGGTAAAAACTAAAGCGAAACTAATGTAGTTACACTGGATGGCAAGAGATTAATGCCAAAGCTGCTGCCTGATACTGTGAAACTATTTGTAGACAGGTTAGCCGTGCTGGTTGTAAAATAACGATTAAACCCTGTAACAGTAATACCGCTTAAGCTAAAACTCTGATAGGTTGTGGCCGCGTTTTGATTGACGATAACAACCACCAGCTTTGTTCCGCTTTTATAAGCGGTAACATAAACGCCCGTTGCAGGATTGGCCGTGCAGGATATTTTGCTGTACCCTGGGCGTACATACCTGGCATATTGGGCCATAACGTAACCCAGTTTGGTGATATTGCTGCTTTCATCTATAGGCCCGTAACTTCTGCGGATATACCACCATACGTATGCAGCCCATCCCGCGTTCATACAATCATGGATCTCTTTAGCAGCGGTCATGGCGTTGCCCCAATCATTACCGCTAATGCTTGAATTGGTATAATGTTCCGTCATCCAAACCTCTTTGCCAATACTTCCTAAATAATATGGTGTTTTACCATAAATATGCCCGCATACAAAACTGGTTTTTGATTTGGCAGTAGCATTGCTGAGATAAGTATTAATAAAAGTTTGATCCATATTAAAAGGTTCGGGCGCCATAAGGGGTGCTCCGCAATTACTTCCCTGCGCAGCAACAAAATTAGCCACTTCGGTTGCGGTAGCTTCCATCCATCCCGATCCGGTATAATTAGGTTCGTTAAACGGACTAATAGCATACACGCCGCCTACAGCAGTATTATAAGCACTTAAATGAGCCGCATAATCGGCATACGAGGCCGTGTTTAAATGGATGCCGGTCATCATACTGGCCGGTGCATTCCAGGCGGTTGCAATAATTTTTGCACCATAACTTTTAGCTACATCGATAGTTGGTTTTTCGGCTGCAAAACTGCTGCTGCTTGTCGGCACCATTACGCGGAGTATGCTCATCCCGATACCTGTGCTGCTGGAAAAAGCTTTTGTTCGTTGATCAGTTGTTAAATCGGCTATCCAGGCCAAAATACTGGCTCCGCCAAAACCCTGGACAGTTTGTTGTACAGTGCTTGCGTCGATAGTTGCCGTTGCCAAAACAGCGGCGTTTGTAAGCGAAGGGTCGTCACCGCTGATTTTGCTGGTGGGTTCGTCCTGGTTTTTACTTTTTGTACAGCTCGCCAGCAAAAAGATCACGGCCGCAACTTTTAATAAGTTTTTTTTCATAATCCGGTAAATTGTAAATAAACTAATGGTTAATTGGCTTTGCCTTTAGATTAGGCAGTGCGAACTTAGATGTTCTTTAGTTTACCGGATATCAATTTTAGTTTTATTACTGTAACAAATGTTTAAACAGCCTGTTAACAAAAATCGATTGATAACGGCGGGCTCAGTATCGTACGAATAGCAGATAACATGTTGCCCCCACCTTGCTACCAACAGCTTTGTCACCCATGAGGAAAAAATTCTCGAAAACACTTTGAAATACAAAGTGTTTATTTAACTTTGCACTACAAAGTACTTTTAATTGTCGATATTCTTTATCCATTGCTACCTGATTAATATCTAAAAAACTATTTATAACTTATAAAACTAAATTATGATGACACAGGCAAACTACTTAACAACACACCCAATTAACCGTGCTTTATTAGTCAATCGCATATTAATTGGTGCAGGCATCGCATTGGTCCTGATCTCTCTTTTCATATTTCCTTTAAGAAATCCTAAGCCGGAATGGGGGAAATTTTGGATGGTGCAACCGTTGATTATAACGCCATTAGCAGGTGCCGGAGGTGGCGCGTTTACTTATTTGATAGGCCTGTTGCTTGGCAAAGGTGGCTGGAAAACCCCTTTAGCTATCGCATTAGGTATCATCGGCTATATGATTGCGCTGTGGCTGGGTATAGTTTTGGGGTTGAGCGGCACATTGTGGAATTAACAACAAGTTTAAAAGTATAAAAATCATGAAAGAAGAAATACGCTCCCATTTAAACGACCCTAAGCAACTCGAAAAGATGTACCGGGCTAACAAGGCGCCTTTTAAGCGGGCGTTCGGTACGCTATATCCCGAGCTTAAAGGCAACGCGGTTGCTGATTTTTGGCATGAAAGGCTGAATTACGAAACTGATGAAATTAACTGGGGCACAAGCAGGGAATTATCATTTGTGATCATTGCTTCGCTGATAGCAGGCCTTATTGCAAAGCTGCCGGCAATTTTTCATATCGACGAAGAGCTTTTCTATTCCAGGAACATCGGCTTTATCGTTTTCCCACTGTTAACCGCTTATTTTGGCTGGAAGAATAAATTATCAACCGGTAAAATTGCCTTTATTATTGGCGCAACACTTGCAGGTTTAATTTTTATCAACCTCCTACCTCACGTTAAGAAAAGCGACACCCTGATTTTATCGTGCCTTCATTTAGCATTATTCTTATGGTCGGTATTGGGTTTTGCTTTTGTTGGCGGCAAGAACAATAACGAGGAGAAGCGGCTTGGCTTTTTAAAGTATAACGGCGACCTGGTTGTGATGACCACGCTTATCCTGATAGCCGGCGGAATCATGTCTGCCATAACCGTCGGGCTTTTCTCGCTCATTGGTTTCAGAATCGAAGAGTTTTACTTTAAAAATGTCGCTATTTTCGGGCTGGCAGCCGCGCCAATTGTTGGCACCTATCTTACCCAAACCAATCCGCAATTAGTTGGTAAAGTTTCTCCGGTAATTGCTAAAATATTCAGTCCGCTGGTAGCAGTAATGCTGGTGGTTTATTTAATAGCCATTGTTTACTCGGGTAAAAACCCTTATAACAACCGGGAGTTCCTGCTGGTTTTTAACGCTTTATTAGTCGGCGTTATGGCCATTATCTTCTTTTCTGTTGCCGAAACATCTAAAACAACTAAAAGTAATACTCAAATATGGGTACTTTTCCTGCTATCTGTTATCACCATAGTTGTTAATGGCGTTGCGCTTTCCGCCATCTTGCTCCGCATTTCCGAATGGGGGTTCACACCCAACAGGACTGCAATTCTGGGCGGTAATGTTTTAATTTTAATCAACCTGCTGCTGGTGACCGCGAGGCTTTTCAAGGTGATTTCAAAAAAAGCCGACATAAGCGGGGTTGGGAAAGTTATTGCCTTTTACCTGCCCGTTTATTTTGTATGGACAATTATCGTAACCTTTATATTTCCGTTAATATTTGGGTTTAAATAAGAGACAGCATCAAATAGTTATAAAAAGAAATGCAAGCTTGTAATGGTCTATTACAAACTTGCATTTCTTGTTTTTATCGCCCTGCGTTACTTAAACCTTCCAAAATGCATCTTTTCGGGCTTAACGGTAGCATCATCCAAAATTTGTATTGTAGTTGATCTACCCAAATCGGGCTCAGCCCATGATCGTATAGCCCAAACCAGTTGTTTATCCGGGTTCACTTCAATGGCCTGTACGGCTGTTCCATCTCCCTTTTTGGCCCAGTTACTGATCAGGGTATTACCATTAGCCAATCTTATCGATTTCTGCAAGCCCGAAAATTTGATGTCGGGCATATCGGTTGTTTTAAATTCCCATACGGTTTCGCCTTTAGGATCCACCTCGCGCACAAAACCTTTATTACTGGTAATTAAGGTATTCCCATTTTTTAAACGTTCGGCAAACCAGGGGTTAAGCACATCAACCGACCATATCATTTTGCCATCGCCATTGTATTCACACACCTTGCTCATATCCATGTGGGCTACCAATAAGGTACCCGCGGCGGTTAGTTCGGCATGCCTGAACTGCGGATGTACAACAAGCGGGTTACCAACCGGCAAATCCATCTCGAACAAGTTTTGATTGGATACGATATTCACTACAAACAGCTTTGCCGGGTTGCCGTTACGGATGTATAAAACCCGATCATTACCAATGGGCCTTGCCGTATGAATTTCAGTTTTGGGCGGCGCGTCGTAATTCCAAACCAGCTTTTTATCGGGGGTAATTTCGGTTATCCCAAACTGGCGCGCAAAAAGGATGTTACCGTTTGATAATAGTACCGCATCGCTTATTTCGCCTTTGCTGGTGGTATCGGTATAAGTCCAAACCACCTTGCCCTTACGCACTATCGACATTATTTTATTGCCCTCGCCCGCGTAAAAAAAATCGTGCCGGGCCAATCCCTTACCAGGCAGTTCGGCCGGGGCCGATGGCTTATCCTGCGCTGCTAACTGCATAGCCGGCAAACTTAAAAGCCCTGCAATAATTAATATTCGGTACATTTTCATGGCTCAAATTTTATTTAACCCCAAAGCCAACCTCGCCGGGCTTAAGGGCATGTGCAGTTACCTGTGCATTGCTCATCTCATCGGCTCCGGCATCTAATGTACCGGTGCGTTCCTGGCCGTCCATATCAAATTTAACACCGGGATATGAACCCGCAGCATGGTCAATAGCAGGGCTTCCCGCCTGGATATGATAAATGCCCGATTTGTCCTTTATCAATTTAGGATCGGCCGTAGTATACCCTTCTGCCGGTATATTACCCGCGTCTTTTACTTTAAACAGGATATTACCACTCCATACACCATCCGTTAATGGTCCCGATATGGTGGCGGCTGCACCTCCACCCTGTATAATATTATTGGCTATGGTTACATGCGTTGCACCCATGCCATCCTTACGGCCGGTTTGTATGATATTATTTTTATTATCGATAAGCGTATTAAAGGCAATCAGCACACGGTCGGGGCGGTCGTGCGCGGTAAGTTGCGCGCCATCCGCTACTTCACCATCGCCGTTGCCAACGGTAATGGCCTCGCTGCAATTCTCAAAATAGTTACTGTATATCAGGTGGTCATCGCCGAAAATGCGCAGACCGGGTGTATTGAAAAAATAGTTGCCATAGATTTCACTTTTGTTGCCGTGGCGCAGGGTAAATTGCGCGGGGCAATCGCGTATGGTATTATAGCGCAATATCACTGCCGATGCCTTAACCGAGATCAGTTCATTCTCGCCAGCACACCGTTCAAACAAATTATATTCAACAATACTATTGCTTGATGACAGGCTAAAACCACTTAGCCCAAACTGGAAAGCTTCGGCCCCGTTTTTGCCGCCCTGACTCACCGCGTTGTTAAAATAATTATGATGGATATGCAGGCGTTCGGCTATTTGTTTACCCTCGCCGCGGATGGCAATAAACCGCCCCATGGCATTTTTGTTCTGGAAGGTGTTATGATCTACCTCCTGGTCGCTGCCGGCAATGGTCAGGTCTTCCCCATCTCCCGGTGTTTCAAATACATTTTGCGTAAAGCGGCAAAAACTGGTACCTATCCCGGTTTTAGCTTTAGAAGCCGGATGGGTAAATTTAAATCCGCTAATCACTACATATTTTGCCGGTTTAACCAAACTGAAACCGCCGGCACCTGTAATTTCGGCTTTACCGGCATGCTGAGCGATAATGGTGATGGGCTTTGCCGCAGTGCCCGCAGCGCTAACTAAAATATCGCCAGTTGTGGTATAAATGCCATCGGCTACAGTGATCACATCGCCGGGCTTGGCTTTATTAACCGCGTTTTGCAGATCGGTTAGGGAAGACACCGTAACCGTTTGCGCCATTATTTTTTTTGATGACAGCATGATCAGGACGATCAGCAATAATGCCAGGCCATTCATCACTTTTTTATAAGTAACCTGGGGGTCAATGTTGTTTGTTCTCTTCATGGTATATAATTTAACAGGGGATTTGAAGTACTAATTTGAATAAAAAACAGCAGCGTTTATTCGCTATAAAAGCGAATGATTCAATTTAATTGGCGTAAATGGCATCTATCATAAAAGCAAGACCCCTCTAATTTTTATGGTCAGAGGAGTCTTGCACAGGTTCAGGTTGTATCGCTAACTTATTTAAACCTATAGCCTACCACAACGCTTAACAGATTATTACGGGCCGATGTACCATCGTTAGTAATACTGGTTAAACCCAGCCCGCAATTAAGGCCCATCTTTACTCCATTTTTCAATTCCAGCCCGGCCAGGATGTTAACGCCAAAATCGGTTGTGTTGATCTGGTCTGCACCGCTGCCAAAAGTAATATCGGTACTGCTTACCCTTTTATAGTAAGTGTTCATGGTGGATTTTTCGCCGAACGAGCCCCAAACCGCGCGGGCAATGTAAGGCCCGGCGCCGGCGTAAAACTTACCCGGCTTTACCACGCGGGTATATAAAAAGTTAATGGGTACCTCAATGTACGTTATATTGGTTAAATGCGTCAGGGTATAAGGGGTCGGGATGCCGTTCGATATAAAATTTTCGGGCGTTACAGAGCGGTTCCCTTTACCTGTTAATAATACTCCCGGCTGCAGGGTAAAATCCTTAAAACGGATATCGAGCATCCCCCCAAATTGAAATGTGGCATACACATGTGAGCCGCCACCTCCGCTTTTAGGCGATTTAGGACTTATCGTCGACATATTAAGCCCTCCCTGCAAGCCAAACCCTATGTTTTGGGCATGTAAACAATGGGCCGTAAATAATAGCATTAGCGCTAATAATATTTTTTTCATAATCGTTTTTTATCTGGTAGGGAATACTGTTGTGCCCCATACGTGAATAGAACCATTGTCTGCATAATAACCTGATGACCGTACTACATTGTAGCCACTAAGAAATAGCTTTGAATCGGCAGTGTTACCCAATTGAAGGTTTAGCTTTCCTTCGGGATCAAAACCGGTACCGTTTGTAGCATAAGTAAATGTGGCGGCTACAGTAGTTTTACCATCGGTAGAGCCGGGCACTGTTGCCGGTGTTACCAGGAAACCTAATTTAGATTCGCGGGTGGCAACAGAGCCGGCCGGCAACAAGGTTTCGTAAATATTAGGGCCAGGCAAAATGTTGTTAAAATTATAGTTTCCCTTAATGATGAGGTATAACAGGTAATTTTTAACAGTTTGTTTACTATACTGGCTCCATTGTGTGGCAGGTACAGTGGTTTTAGGCAAACCCGTTGCCGGGTCTAATGCCGTAACTATCGGGAAATCAAAAAAGAACCCGCGTGCAACCTTGCCGCTTGTTAAACCCATCAGGGCGTCATTATGCAAAAATATATAGGTACGGTCGGGCTTCATATACTCCGTGGTATCAATACCGCAATAATCGATGGCTTTTTTCATCCATCTAAAAACGGTATCGTTTTTATTTGTCGGATTGCCGTTGGCGCGCGATTTTAAATAATCCCAGGCCGTCATGTGTAACTGGTTATCCAGCACAAAATGATCGTACTCGTAGTTCTTCTGATTGTCCAGGCTAAACACGCTGCAGCCTGCAAAAAATAAGCTTAAACCAACTATGGCAAACAGCTTTACAGATATTTTGATAATATTTTTCATGTTGGTATATTTTTAATCGGAATATGGTGGATTTTGAACCAGCAGATCATTAGAGTTTAGCACATTGCGGTGCAATGGCCATAAATACTTTCTGAGGTCGGTTCCCCAGCCTGTAGCGTCGGCGGCAGGTATACCGGCTAAAATCTGTCTTCTTTTAACAACCGGGTCCATAATTTTTATCACATGATCGGTACGTACCAGGTCAAACCATCTTTTACCTTCGCCAAACAGTTCCCATTGTCTTTCCTGGATGATCACATCTTCCAGCAGATCCGTGGTAGCTACCGCAGGATCTGTTGCCAGGTACGGCGTTAACCCCGCTCGCGTACGGATAAAGTTGAGGTATTTAAGCGAGTTGGTTTTATCACCTGTTTTATTCAGCGCTTCGGCATAAAGCAGGTACTGATCGCCCAGCCTGTACATTACCGGATACACATTTATACTTGTGGTCATAGCTGCTGCTGCAACAGTATAGGTGCCGGTAACCCCACCAGCGCCCGGAGGGCCGTAGGTGCCCACATAGTATTTCCACAAACGGTCGCGCTCTTTTTTATTGATATCAAAAGTTGCTTTAACCCTTATATCGGTAGGATTGGTAAGCGGCCAGTTGGTAAAAATACCCAGATCGATAATAATAGGCGTATTATTAGGAGTTGTGGATACGCCCGCCATACATGGGCAGGCATTGGTTGCAAAATCCCAGTTAATGTTCCATATCGTTTCAATACTGGTAGTTGGGGCAGTAAACATAGCATTCCAAGTGGCCTGCGGCTGCAGATCGGTTATAGCTGTCGACCCGTAAACCTTACCGGTAGGCGCCTTGGCCTTGGCCAGGTTCAAAAACCATTTTATAGCGTTTGGATAATCTTTACGCCACATGTATACATCGTTGAGGGTAGCGCAAATGGCTCCTTCGCTGATGGTCCAGGTTGGGTTTGATGTACGGTCTATCATATCATACGCTTTCGTCAGATCGGGGATGATCACCTTATCAAACACATCGTTTTTAGGCGACCGGGCTACAGCGCCGCTTACCGAAAAGTCGTCGTAAGGCTCGGTACGGATCACCGCGTCGCCCCAATTCCGTACAATATAAAAATAGCATATGGCCCGCATGGCATAAGCCTGCGCCAGGTAATTATTTACAATCGCCGGCGTAAGCAGGGCTTTATTAGATTCTAATTGAACGGCCTGCGGTATATATTTGATCAGCAAATTGGCCAATCCTATAGTTCGGTACATAGGCGACCAGTCTGCCCAATCGTTACCGGCGGTTAAACTGTTTAACTGCATTTCGTTTTCCTTATTACCCGAGTTACCGCCGCGTTCGTAATTATCAGAACGGGCTTCGCCCCAGTAAGTCATCCGGTTAGCAGCCTGCTTTTCGCCCATCATGTTTTGCTGGAACGAGCCATACATACCTGCCATGGCGGCTGTTATATCCTTAGCCGACTGGTAAAACTGGCTAACGCTGACTGCAGCAAGGGGTTCTTCAATTAAAAAGCTTTTTTTGCAACCGCACAGCATGGTTAATACCAGGCACGTAACTGTTAATGTTTTTTTCATCCTATTTTGATTTTATAATGTAACATTTAAGCCTAAACCAAATTCGCGTCGTTTAGGGTATTTGCCCCCGTCGACACCGGGCGATAGCACATCCGAAGAAAACTCGGGATCGAAACCGGTATAGTTTGTAAATGTGAGCAGGTTAATGCCGTATACATAGGCGTTTAACCCCTTAATGCCAAATTTGCCCAGCACCTTTGCAGGGACGCTATAGTTTATCCTTGCGCTGGCCAGCCGTATAAAGGTGCCATCTTCAAGGTAAAAACTGTTGTTGCCTTTTTTCTGGTCGCCGTGGGTATCTTTATATGGGAAATAAGGGTATAGTGCAATGTCCCCCTGTTTCCTCCAGGCAGTATAAATGGCCAGCGGCAATGCGGTACCATTTGACGAACCGAAGGTTGATAGGTTTTCGGCAAAGGCATTATAAACCTGCCCGCCAACTGTTGCATTGATATTAAATGACAGGGAAAAGCCCTTATAGGTGAAGGTATTACCTAAGCCAAGGAAATATTTTGGTGTGGCATTACCTATAATTTTGCGGTCGCCATCATCAATTAAACTATCGCGGTTGGCATTTTCCCATTCGGTATCGCCACCTACCAGTTTACCTGCCGGCCCGTATAAATTATGGATGGTACCGGTGTATTTTTGTCCGTTGCTGGTGGTATAATACTCGGCTGTTTTTCCATCTGCCGAAACATTAACCGGTGTTAGCCTGTTCCAATTGCCATCATAGGCATTTGATGCATCCCAGCGATAGATGCCTAACTGGTGCCAGCCGTAAAAGTTACCCAGCCTGCCGCCTTCCTGTATCAGGTGCTTATTATCTGATGTAACAAACTCCTGGTGGTTGGCCAGTGATTTTACAATTCCGCGCTGGAATGATACGTTGGCAATCACACTCCATTTAAAACTTTTAGTCATTACCGGCGCGCCGTTTACCGAAAACTCCATCCCTTTGTTTTGGATATCGCCTACGTTTACCCTAACGCTGTTAAAACCGGTTTCCTTAGGCAATTGCTGATCGGCCAGTAAGTGGTTGGTTGCTTTAACATAGTAATCAACCGTAAAACCTAAACGCCCCTTTAAAAAGGTCAGATCGAGGCCATAATCCTGCTGTACGGTATTTTCCCATTGTATGCTGTTATTACCTAATTTGGTAGCCGTGGTGGATCCGCCTATCAGGTTATAAGTCTCGTCAAAATTGATCAGCGAATACGATTCGTAATTAGGGATCCCATCATTACCCTGTTGTCCCACGCTTGCCCTTAACTTGCCGTCATCCAAAAACGATTTGGTGAACGACATGAATTTTTCATCAGAAAAGCGCCAGGCAACCGAGCCCGAGAAGAAGTTACCCCATTTGCTTTCGGGCCCAAAACGCGATGAACCGTCGCGACGGAACGTTCCGGACAGAATATACCTGCCTTTATAGCTATAGCCCAAACGCCCGAACACGGATTGGGTAGAGTGCGCGCTGGCCGAAGTAAAGCTTTTAGTGATATCGATATTATTGCCGTTAAATACATATATTTTTTCGCTGATGAACGAGGCCGGGATAGCTTCATCATAAAAATCGTCATAACGGCTGCGTTCAGCGCTCCAGCCAAGCAGGCCGGTAATAGTATGATTTTTGGCAATAGTTTTATTATAGTTAAGGAAAGCCTGTAACTGCCAGTTAATGGTTTTATCCAGTTCGTTCTTTCCCCTGTTCTCGTTACCATTATCATCCAAAAACTGCGGCTGAAAATAGATGTTCTGCGAGTTATCTAACTGGGCGTTACCGATACCCGTAATACGCAGGCCCGGTAATATGGTATAATCGAGGGTATTGTTAAATTGCCCCCGGTATGACTGCGTTTCATTTTTTTCGAGCAGTACGTTTGCTATCGGGTTTCGCTTGGTTGACGTATAACTGGTGAGCGAGCCATCAGGCAAATATACCCTGAGGTTATTCGGCCGGTCAAAGACCGGGTTGAGGGACCCTCCGGTGCTCCAGTTTTGATTTTTAGTCCACGAAACGCTTAAACTTGTTGAATACTTTAATTTAGGCGTTGCCTGAAAATCTACGTTAATACGCGATTGGCCACGCTTTGCCGATGTATTTAAAGCAATACCCCTATCGTCCAGGTAGTTTAAACTTCCATAATAGGTCAGCCCTTTTTGCCCGCCGCTCATGCTAAATTTCAGGTCGTTTTTCTGGGCCACATTACCCAGCAACATCGCTTCCAAAAAGTTATCGGAGTTATAGGCAGGGTTTAAGGAGTCGGTAGATGTTCCGGCACCGCTGCTGGCCGGGCTCTGTATCTTCCGCCATAAGCGCAGATCGGCCGAGTTTGCCTGCGCAATTAAATGCGAGATCTTGCCAAACACGTGCGCGTATTGTACATCCAGCCTTGGCTTCCCTTCTTTCCCCCGTTTAGTGGTGATCAAAATTACGCCGTTGGCCGCACGCGCGCCGTATATAGACGACGAAGCTGCATCTTTCAATATCTCAATACTTTCAATATCATTTGGGTTAATAGCGGCAGCATCAGTTGCAATTACACCGTCGATAACATACAATGGTGTATTACCTCCCGATGTTGAAAAAGTGGAAGCCCCGCGGATCTGTATCGTACCTTCAGCACCGGGTTCGCCGCTGTCATTCATAACCAGTACACCGGCTGCCTGCCCCTGCAGGGCATCGTAAAGGTTTATCGGTTGCCTTTCTTTTATCTGTTCGGCGTTTACGGTAGTTATGGCGCCCGTTAAATCGCGTTTTTTTGCTGTGCCGCCATAACCGGTTACCAATACATCATTTAAGGTGCTTACATTATCGGCCAGGGTTACGTTAATGGTGGTGCGGCTGCCTACAACTTCTTCTTTCGTATCGAAGCCTACATAGGTAAATACCAGTACAGCCTTTTCATCGGGTACGTTAATGGTATATTTACCATTAATATCTGTAACCGTAACCAGTGCCGGCGCATTTTTAACCCGGATGGTCACCCCGGGCAGCGCTTCACCTTTGCTATCGGTTACTGTTCCCTGTATTTTTTGGGCAATTATCGCGGCGGGTTTAGCCGTTTCTTCTGTTTTTCTTAAAACTATAGTTTGCTGAAACACCTTGTAAGTAAGCGACTGGCTTTTAATAAAAGAGTTAAGGGCCTCTTCAACCGTAGCATTGTTTACATTAACATCTAATTTGCTGTTCTTAGGCAAATCGAGCTTATCAAACAGGAAGTGATAGTTGGTTTGTTTTTCAATTAATGATAAAACTTTCTCAATGGAAGTGTTTTTTTCATGAATAGTTACATTCTGACTAAAACTTTTGGCACTCAGCTGAGTAAGTGCTGCAATCATCATAAAAGCAGTTAGTTTCATAGCCAATAATATTTGACGCACCCCAGGCGAAGCCTTAGGTATGACCTTAGCATTAAAATTCATATTTTTGTAGTGTTTGGGTTAAACGTTAGCGTTCTATTTCGTGGATGTTTTTTGGGTAGCCCAACATATTGCCGGGATGGTGCTGCAAACACTTCCCGGTTTTTTTATGATGATTTTTGCCGATAGTGGGTTCACCACCAGCCGATCATCCGGACTACCACCCGACTAACTTGATTTTCGTAATTTTTTCCTCATTTGGTTTTTGTTTAAAGTGAATAATTGGTTAGATATTCTTGTATTTGTGTAATTGGTCTTTTTCTGGCGGGTACATTTTAATTGGTCACCGTAACATCCTTGCCTTCAATATCAAAGTTTACCCCGGCATATTTAAACATGCTCAGCAGTTCTGATAACTTTACGTTGCGGGGTATTTTACCGGTAAACTGGCGGGTTGGTATTTTCCCCTGGTAATGGATATCCACATCGTACCAGCGCGCGGCCTGGCGCATAATACCTTCAATGCCCGCGTCCTTAAACTGAAACAAGCCGTTTTTCCAGGCAATGGCCTCGCCCATATCGCCTTCGGTAATCACATTCACATCGCCATACGCATTTAATATGGCCTGGTTACCCGGTTTTAATAACTTGACTGTTTTTTGACTGGTCAGCATAATAGACCCTTCCAGCAGGCTTGTCCGCAATACCGGTTCATCATCATAGGCCATAATGCTAAAGTGGGTACCTAAAACTTTTACCTCCTCGCGGCTGGTTTTTACTATAAAAGGCATATCCGGATTTTTGGCTACTTCAAAGTAAGCCTCTCCTGTCATTTCCACATCGCGTTGCGCCCCGGTAAATTCGGTTGGGAATTTGATGGACGATGCCGCATTCAGCCACACCTTGCTGCCATCGGGCAATACCACATGATACTGGTAACCCTTTGGTGTGGTAACGGTATTATAAGCTATGGCTTTTTCGCCGGTGTTAGCATCGGCTACCTGATAATCAACCTGGCCCTCTTTATTTTTTACGATAACGGCATTGCCCTGTTTG
Organism: Mucilaginibacter sp. GW821-FHT07H05; assembly: GCF_059418485.1. Lineage (NCBI taxonomy): Bacteria > Pseudomonadati > Bacteroidota > Sphingobacteriia > Sphingobacteriales > Sphingobacteriaceae > Mucilaginibacter > Mucilaginibacter sp. GW821-FHT07H05. The sequence goes on along the minus strand of NZ_JBWKPY010000007.1, from coordinate 314,445 downwards.
GCAATAACGCCTTTGTTAGCGTCGTCCAGCACTACGGTTGTGCCGTTACCAAGCGTAAGGATGGCTTTATTAGTCCCCGGCAAGGCGTCATGCGACGGGCGCACTTTGGCCATTAGCGGATCAGCGGGCTTGGGTTTGCTTAAAAACCAGGCGCCAACACTCAGGGCAACCAGGATGGTAGCCGCGATACTCCACAAATAGTATCTTTTAGGTTTAATATTCACCACATTTGCCGGTGGTGTATCCTTCAAGATTTTATTCAGTATGTTTTGGCTTTTTTCTTCGTCAAACAGATCTTCGTGGGTATGCAGATCCTCCCAGGCTTCGCGCATTAAATCGGTAAGCTGGTTGTCGTCATAAGTGCTAAGCCGGTCAAATAGTTCCTTTAACTCTTCGGTTGTAGCCTGCTTATGATAATACAGGTTAAACAAATAGGCTATTCTTTTATCGGCGTCGCTCATTTTCAATTTAGAAAAAATTGTAATTACCCGTTTTGCAATAGTACAAACCGGCGGTTATTACACTAATGACAACCGGGGCGATAAAAAAGGGGGTACGTTTTTTAAACTTTTTTAAAAAAGTTTAAAAAAAGGATCAGGAACATGACGATATCCGAGTTACGCTCGCAATAGGTGCTGATAAATGCTACGGCGTGCTGCAGGTATTTCTTAACCGTTTCGCGCGAGATATTCATTTCTTCGGCTATTTCGGTGTACTTCAGCCGTTCATGACGGCTAAGCAGGTAAACTTTTTGCTGCTGGGGAGGCAGGTTATTAATTGCGGTATCCAGTAGGTTATAGTATTTGTTATCAACGGCATCGGGCATTGCAAATTCTTCTTCGGCGGCAAGCTCTTCCTCCCACTGCTGCTGATATTTTTGTTGACGGATCACTTTTTTAATACAGTTAAGCGCGTGATTTTTCGATATCACAAAAAGGTATGCCCTGAAATTCCTGATCTGTGCAAGCTCTGTCCTGTTAGTCCATATCTTCAGGAAAACATCCTGCACTACTTCCTCGGCCAGTTCCATCGAATCGGTTAAACGGAAAATATACGTACCCAATTGCTGGTGATAGCAATCGAATAGCCGGGCAAAGGCATGTTGGTTACCTTCGGCTATTTGTAGCAACAATATATCTTCGTTAAAAAGATCAGGTGCAGGCATAAGTATGTTTATAAATGGTGATTAAAACTAATTTTAAATTCTTATAAAATCAACACGGTTATCCTGTAATTGGCAAATTGAGATAATATTATGCCAATTAAACTTATTTTCACCCTCGGGTATCATAACATCCTACCACCGGTTCAACAAAAAAGGAGTGGTAAAACCACTCCCCTCAAAATTTTGATCTTTCATTTTCATCAATAGCAGACCCAGTTAAACCTGGTAATAGATCAGGCCGATATTTGCACCAGTGACGACATATTGGTAATTTTTGCCTGCTGTATAAATTCGTTTTTATACATGGCGGGGCTTTTGCCGGTTATTTTTTTAAAGTATTTATGAAAGCTTGAAAAACTGTTAAACCCGCTTTCCGTACATAACTGTTTAATTGTCAGCTTATTCTCTATCAGCAGTTTACAGGCATTGCCAACCTTTATTTCGATCAGGAATTGCGAATAGGTTTTTTTGGTACGCGATTTAAAATACCGGCAAAACGAGTTTGGGCATATATGCACTATCTCGGCAATTTTCTCCAATTGGATCCGGCTTCTGAAATTAGCCAGGGAGTATTGATAGATAGCGTTGATCCGGTCGTTTTCCTGTTCCTTATAATCGTATTTAAAGCCAATAGACGACAGCGCGGTAATTTGCTTGCAATTACTGATAGCCAGCAGCACTTTCAGCAACAGTATAATGCGGGTGCTGGCCTGGCTGTATGGCATCATTTCCATCAGTTGGGCTACCTGCTGTTTGTTTTCATCATGCAGCAGCAAACCTCTTTTGGCCTTTTCAAGCATGGTTTTTATCATCTTGTTTTCGGCTAACTGCAGAAAGTTTTGCCCCCAGAAGATCTCGGAAAAATGTATAACTGTGATATCGGCCGGCGCATGCCCGTACACATCAACATACTGATCGTCAAAACGCCAGTAGTGGGGCAGGTTAGCGCCAATCACCATAATATCGCCGCTCATGAACCGGCTGATATGATCGCCGATAAATTGTGTGCCGCACCCTTTCTTAAAGTAAACAATTTCTACCTCGGGATGATAGTGCCACTTATTATGATTAGTTGGCACTGTTTCATGGCGCACGCTGAAAGAGCTTTCTACATTGGCGGATACTTGAAGTAACTTAGGTTTCATGTGTCAGTTAAGGTTACAGCAAAAAGCAAGTGTTTTAATTAAAAGACAATAAGGCCGGCACAAAAGGGGCTATGCCCGATTAATTTTCGGGATACGGCCCTGTAAACCTGACAACCACATTGCATATCAGGTGAATATTGCGCATCTATTCATATTTCCTTCTTTGTAGTTTTGGTTATACCACCTTAGGGTACTCTACCATTTATTAACCTTTTTTCTGTGTGATGAAGAAACTATCTCAAATATCGCGTTCATTATTTTCAAAGGCCAAAACTACGGGGACGGTATCTGTTTCGCGCCGGCAATGGTTAAGTAAAGTATCTCTGCCGGCTTTAGGCGCAACAGTTGGTCTGGGCCTGTTAAGTAAAGGCACCAACGCCGAAACCGGGATAAAAGGCGAAAGCGACCATACCCTTGGTGTGCGCACGTATAATATTAAAGATTTTGGCGCTAAAGGCGATGGTAAAACATTGGATACAAAAGCCATACAGGCCGCAATTAACCAATGTAATAAAGAACAAGGCGGCACCGTGCTGGTACCTGCCGGCACATTTGTTACCGGCACGGTTGAATTAAAAAGTAACGTGCGGTTATATATCTCGGCCCAGGCCATCGTATTAGGTACTGACGATGGCAAGCAATACTACGCTGCCGATGCCATCCCGCTCACCGGCGATTCTACTTTAGGTGATGGTAACGTCGGCTTATTTTTTGCCGTAAAAGCAGATAATATCACTATTGAAGGCCCCGGTACTATAGATGGGCAGGGCGGCCAGTTTCGTGCCCCGGCAAAAGGCGTAATGCCGCCGGCTGGTATTACAGGGCCGCACAGGCCATACCACTTGCTTTTCCATCAATGTAAAAACCTTACTGTACGTGATATTTATTTACTCAACAGCGCTTTTCACTCGGTTAGGGTGATACAAAGCGAGTTTGTGAAGATGGAGGGCCTGCATATCCGCGGCCGGGTAGTGAATAATAACGATGGGTTTCACTTTATCAGCAGCAGGTACGTGCACATTAGCAATTGCGATGTACAAAGCCAGGACGATGCCTGCGCGCTGTTTGGCAGCTGCAAATTTATTACCGTGGATGGTTGCAGCTTTAGCACGCGCTGGTCGGTTTTCCGTTTTGGGGGCGGCGAGGCCGAGAACATTACCGTATCTAATTGCCTGATCTATGAAACTTACGGCTGCCCTATAAAAATGCGCTGCGGACCGGGTTCAAGGTTCGAAAATATTTCTTTCTCTAATATCGTGATGAAGGATGTAACCGGGCCCGTCTCTATTGGAGTGGGCTTACAAAGCGGGCAAGCTGCCACGCCAGAAAGGGCGTCCGGAATTGTGCGCAATATCTCCTTTAGCGGCATTACGGCTACAGTGGTTAAGCCGGTGCGACTGCGCGATGCCACTTTCGACAGTAATTATAACCCCGGCGAAGTATTCTCGTGTGTAGTCCTGAACGCAATGGATAAGGTGTTTATGGAAAACATCACTTTTAACGATGTGCATATTACTTTCCCGGGCGGCGGTACTTTAGAGCAGGGCGCGGTGCGGGATGTACCTAAAGTGGCTGGCGAATACTACCAGATAGGCGTACCGCCATCGTACGGGATTTATGCCCGGAATGTGCGCGGACTGATTTTACATAATGTAAGTTTAAGCACAGCAACCGACGACCTGCGGCCGGCCCTGATACTTGACCATGTGGAAGATGCCGCCATTAACGGTCTGAATTTGCAGGGAAATCCACAAGCCGAAGCTGCCTGCCGTTTGATTGACAGCAGCGACCTGCTCATGACCGCCACCCGCCTTAAAGGCGCTGCCCAGGTTTTTTTACAGGTAGAAGGCAGCGATAACAAACACATTAAAATTGATGGCGGCGATATTTCAAAAGCCACAACCCCGTTTACATTTAAACAAGGCGCCCAACAAAGTGCCGTGAAATGGCGGGAATGATAGTTTGTTTTTGTTCTGCGGGCCACAAGCGCTTACGGCAGCGGATGAGCAAGGCAACTCCCTTAGCTTATGCTCGCCTCATAGATCAGCCACCCGTTCAAAATTACATAAGTGGCCAGCAGTACCTGTGCGCATATAAAATCGAAGCGTTTGGCCCGTTCTATTTTGTCCTGCTTAATCAACCGAAGCGAATAAGCCGTGGAAATGATCACCATCAGGATGAACAGCAAAGTCATCCCGTGTAACGAGTCGACCAGCGTAAATGTAGTGGTTTCGGGCAGCGACGAATCTACAATATACTTATTACCGATAACCGCGAACAATGCGCCCACGCTTAATCCAAAGCGCGAATCGATACTATCAAAGTGGATGTAAAAGCACATATACGCAATCAGGAAAGCAACATACATCCCCAAAAACATTTTCCAGAACAGGCCCATCGCATCGCGGTCTATTTTTAGCCTTACCTTATAATTGCTGTATTCGGTATGCGGTTTTTTCAGGCTGGCATCGCCAAAACCGGTTTCGTAAACTTTGGTGCCGGTGGTAATGGTCAGGCTGTCTATCCGCCAGCCCCGCAGGGTAAAACGCGGATCGAAATGTTTGCCCAGCGTATCCGATTTAAACACCAGCGCTTTAGAATCAAACTGCGAATTCTCGATAGAAAAGCGCAACCGCTGGCTATCAAAGGGGAAATTCTCTGTGGCCCAGGTGTCCTTCATCACGCACTGCAGTTTCATTAGCAGGTAGATCTGCCCGCCGGTAGAATCAACCGTGGAGTAAGATGTAGTGACCGTTTTAGCCTGCGGCACTTCCAGGTTATGCAGGAAATCGAATTTTTTGTTCTTGTATTTCAGCCATAGCCACAGGTTAATACTGTATTCCTTATCCTTAAAATTAATATCGTGGATACTGGTAATATAAACGCCGCTTTGCACGGTATCCGGCACGGAACGCTGCGCCTGGGCTACAACGCACAACAGCAACATAGATAGCAGTAACAGGTATAGTTTCATAGATGATTAGATCTGATCAGGCTAATCTACTAAAATGATGCCTAAATAACCCATTCTGAAAAAAACAGCTCAAAACCTGTAACAATTTTTAAGTATCTTAGTCCATCTGATTAATAAGCTAATTATTTTGAAAAAAACACCAAAAACAATCATCAAAGCTGGTATCAGCGCTTTATTATTAAGCGTGACCGGCTTTTCGGCATTTGCACAAAAACTAAATACTGTACAGGAAGCCAGCGTTTGGGCGCCGGCCAATGTTAAGGTTGATGCCAAATTAACCGAGTGGAACGATACTTTCCAGGCGTTTAACAAAACCACCAATGTTTTCTACACCGTATCTAACGATGACAATAACCTGTACCTGGTCATGAAATCAACTGATCAATCCACCAATAACAAAATTGTTGGCGGCGGTATCAATTTAACCATCAACACGGCAGGCAAAAAGAACGAGAAAGACGCCTTTATATTGACATTTCCGGTAGTGAACATGGCTAATTTACGCAGCACCATGATGCAGGGTATGAGTATGAGAGCACCTGGTGGCGGTGGTCAGCCGCAAACACCCGACTCTGCAGCTATTGCAGATATGCGCAAAAAAGCGGTCAGCACGTTTAAAGAAGTTAAACTGCTAGGGTTTAAAGATATCCCCGATAGTGTGATCTCCATTTACAACGAATATGGCATTAAAGCCTTTGTAGATTTTGACAGTAAAGGCGCCCTGATTATTGAAATGGCGGTGCCGCTTAAAGCTATGCACCTGGATGCTGGTTCGGCATTTGCTTATAACATTAAACTAAACGGTATTAACCTGAACGCTCTTATGCCGGGTATGAACCACATGGTTATGAGCGGAATGGGCGGCGGCGGCGCCAGCTTTAGTGGCGGTGGTGGCGGCGGTGGTATGGCCACAACAGTTGTTGTAAGCGGCGGTGGTATGGGCGGCGGCGGTGGTATGCCGCGCAGCATGGGCGATATTGCCAACATGCTAAGCCCTACAGATTTTTGGGGTAAGTATACCGTGTCTAAAAAGCAGTAAACACCATTAAACATATTGACAGGAGCCCTCCCGAATACTCGGGAGGGCTTTTTTTATTAACAGATTTAGCACTAAAAAACAATTGCTTTGCCTGCCCGTTATATTGTTTATAGCCAATATTGCTTTGAAACCCTTATTATTTAAATATTGCATTACTACCCTGTTTCTCCTGTTGCTGATGATATCACCCGCAAGCGGGTTCTCTATTTTGGCACATGAAGCTATTATTGATGCCGAATGGGATAAGCAGATAAAACCCTTGCTCTTAAAAAAATTTCCGGGTTCAACCGAAGACGATCTGAAAAAAGCGCACGCCTATGCTTATGGCGGTTGTATGCTGCCCGATATGGGTTATATGCCTTTCGGCGATCCTTTTTTTACCGATTTGCTGCACTATGTGCGCAGCGGCGAATTTGTATCAACCATGGCCGATGAAGCACGTAACCTGAACGAATATGCATTTGCACTTGGGGCGGCATCCCATTACATGGCCGATAAATATGGCCACTCGCTGGCTACCAATAAAGCTGTACCCCTGTTTAAACCCGATTTAAGGGCCAAATTTGGCGATGTGGTTACTTATGATGATGACCATGCATCGCACACCCGCATGGAATTTGCATTTGATGTGATACAGACCGCCCGGGGCAATTACGCTACAACATCGTATCATAACTTTATTGGCTTCAGTATGTCGCAGCCTGTTTTAGAACGGGCTTTTTTAAAAGTTTACGGCCAGGAACTTAAATCGGTATTACCCAACTTTGAATCGAGCGTAGCTACGTTTAGATGGGGAGTAAGAAATTTGTTCCCGGCGATGATCAAGAACGCGTGGAAAACACAAAAAGATACGATTATGAAGTTTAACCCGCTGGCCACGCGTAAAAGCCTTAGTTTTAAAATTCCACGGCGGATGTTTAACCAGGAGTTTGGAAGCAACTACACCCGCCCCGACTTTAAGGCCCGCGCCATTGCTTTTATGATAAAAGTATTACCGAAGAGGGGGCCGCTTAAAAAGTTCAAGTTCAGGTACCCGGGGGTTGAGTGCGAAACCCTGTTTCTCAAAAGCATGGATAGTATCCTGACCAATTATACCCGCATGTTGCAGACTAACCCCAACCATCTTACGCTGCAAAATATCGACTATGATACCGGCAAGCCAACCACCATGACTGAATACCGCCTGGCCGATATTACTTATGATGAATTAATACTTAGGTTACAGGAAAGTAAGTTTACTTATTTAACCTATTCCTTACAGCAAAATATCCTCAGCTATTATCATAATGCTGATAGTGTAAAACTATCGCAATCGCCATCAGGCTACGGTAAAAAGGTATTCCAGGCATTGAGTGCTATGAAAGCTTTAGATCTGAAGAACGGACCTATGTTAAAACCCAGCCAGGGACAAGGCAATTAGCGTCAGTTAATTACAAGGTACTGGCTAAACTTCCTGTTCACTTAAAGTATGCCCCCGGGGTGGTTTTGAAAATGATGAACTTTCATTTCAAACATTTCGGCTATTTTACCGGCCCGCCATTTGGCTTCATCGGCTTTATCGCCGGTAAATAGTTCATCAACGGTTTGGGTAAACAATGCTATCCAGCGTTCAAAATGCTGAGGCCCTACCGGCAGCGTAGCATGCGGCGGGAATGGCCGGCCACTGTAAGTATGCTGGCCTAACAGCGTGGTTTGCCAAAAAGCATACATTTTTTCCAAATGCTGGGGCCAGCGGTCTTGTATCCGCTCGTTAAATACCGGGCCAAGCAAATCATCGGCCCGCACCTTATCATAAAAGCCATTTACCAGCCTTTTCACGTCATCTAAATCCAATAATTGTGTTTGGCCTTCCATATGCTGCTGTTTTATTTAACAGCTAAATTAAGGCTTCTGCGGGGCTTTTATGGTAATAGGTGGGTCAAATATCATTAGTGGCGATTTTTTGTTGTAGAGACGCAATACTTTGCGTCTCCCGTTTGCAAAGAGATCATGCAGAACGACACGCTACATCACCTTTATAAATTGAACACGTTTTGAGATTGCTTCGTACCTCGCAATGAAGTGGTTGTGAAGGTGTAGTGCAGAAACCCCTCCCTGCCACAACACGGGCAATCGCACTCCTCGCCGTGGGAGGGAACTTTTACTAATGACCAATGACAGCGCAGCGAAATGCCTAATGACAATCAGAAATCCAGCGGCCCCAACCGGCGCATATTTTTCAGGATGAGGTATTGATGATGCTGCAAACGGTAATCGGGGTTAGTGGCCGACCATTTCAGCGGATTGGGAAATATAGACGCTATAGCGGCCGATTCGCGCCGGGTGAGTTGTGATGCCGGTTTATGGAAGTAAGCCTGCGAGGCGGCCTCTATGCCGTATATACCGTCGCCCATTTCTATCTCGTTCAGGTAAACTTCCATAATACGCTTTTTACTCCAAAAAACTTCTATCAGCAAGGTAAACCAGGCTTCGAAAGCTTTACGGATATATGAGCGCCCCGGCCACAGGAAAACATTTTTGGCCGTTTGCTGCGATATGGTGCTCCCCCCGATCAGTTTATGGCTATGAGCGTTTTTATCAATGGCGCGTTCCATGGCATTAAAGTCGAAGCCGTAATGGTTTAAAAACTTCTGGTCTTCGGCAGCCACGGCGGCACGCTTCATCGGGTCGGAAATATCTTCAAAATCCACCCACTTTTTATCTATCTTCCAGTCTTTACCATCCGATTTACGCTCGAAGCCACGCGTAATCATCAGCCAGGTAACGGGCGGATTTACAAAACGATAAAGCAGCACCATAAACAGGCTTATCCCTACAAAAAATATAAACGTGAGCTTAACCACGCGCCAGACGAGCTTCCAGATACCGTTCATGCCGTGAAAATAGTTTTTTGATTGCGAAAGGCAAAATGGGAATTGCTAAATGTGCCGGACCGACTACAATGCGCCGAAACCCTAATCCACCCCGTCATTGCGAGGTACGAAGCAATCTCAAAACTTTGCAAGCCATTACGTACCTGATTACGCCGGGGAGATTGCTTCGTACCTCGCAATGACGGGCGGTGATAAATCGCATAAAAAAAAGCGTCCCGGTTTTCGGGACGCTTTTATATCATTTCGCAATCGGCATTACGCCTTTCGCATTTAAATTACTCAGCTACCACTTCAAATGGAACCTGTACCTTAACCTCTTTGTGCAGGTTTAAGTTAGCTACATATTCGCCAACAAATTTAGGTTCAGTTTCAAAAGTGATGCGGCGACGGTCAACCTCGAAGCCTTGTTTCTTTAATGCATCAGCTACCTGGATGGTATTGATAGCACCAAAGATCTTACCGCTTTCGCCTGCTTTAGCGCCGATGGTTAGTTTTACACCTTCCAGTTTGGCTGCAATAGCATCAGCATCCTTGCGGATCTTCTCTTGTTTAAACTGCGCTTGTTTAATGTTCTCGGCCAATACTTTACGTGCTGACGGAGTGGCTAACTGTGCAAATCCCTGAGGGATTAAAAAGTTACGGCCATAACCAGGTTTTACATTAACGATATCGTCTTTCTCACCCAGGTTTTTAATATCTTGTTTTAAAATAACTTCCATTGTTTAAACCTCCCGATTATTTTAGTGAGTCAGTAACATAAGGTAATAAACCGATGTGGCGGGCACGCTTAACAGCCTGGGCCACTTTACGCTGAAACTTTAATGAAGTACCAGTTAAACGGCGTGGCAATAATTTACCCTGATCGTTAACAAACTTTAATAAAAAGTTAGCGTCTTTGTAATCGATGTATTTAATACCGTTCTTTTTAAAACGGCAATATTTTTTACGGTTATCGTCCACCTTGGGAGCAGTAACGTATTGAATTTGTTCGTTAGCCATTTGTTATGCCTCCTCGGTTTTAGTTGCCGGCTTTTTGTTAAATGCACCGCTGCGTTTTTTCTCGTTGTAAGCAATGGCATGTTTATCCAAAGCAATGGTCAGGAACCGCACAACGCGCTCGTCGCGCCTCAGGTCAATTTCCAGTTTGTTAATTAGTTCACCCGGGGCCTTGTATTCAGTTAGGTGATAGTATCCTGTCGATTTTTTTTGGATCGGATACGCTAATTTTCTCAGACCCCAATTATCCTCCTGGATAATTTCGGCTCCGTTATCTTTAAGGATCTTTGTGAATTTGGCAATTACCTCTTTCGCGGTCTCCTCTGATAACAACGGGGTCAGAATGATTACGGTTTCGTACTGTTGCATTGATTAATTTGTTTTTTACTTTTACCCGTCTATAAACGGGGACGCAAATGTAGCAAGTATTTTTGGTTTATCAAAGTGCTGATTACAAAATGTCTGAACCGGGATTTGTCGGATTTATAAGATTCGCAGGATACCTAAATCGTGGTCATCATTTAATCCGATAAATCAAAGTTCAGACTTTCCCCATCGGGTAGGAAAGCTTTGGGCGTTGCCTTCGGCCCGGGCTATCCGTTGCAAGTCCTCGCTTTTCCTTCCACACAATCCGGCACACGCTGTGGGCTTTCCACTACTATCCCTAACGCGGGCCATCGCACCTTACTCACCCCGACATTGCTGCGCTCGTCGGCCCTCTCTTCGCGTTCCGCGGAAAGAGGGCCGAACGTATGGTTAAGACTTACTAAGTTTTGAAAACTTCGTAAGCCTGTTTCTTAGTCCCCTCTTTCCGCCGCAGACGAAGAGAGGGTGGTGCAGTGAAGCGTAGACCGGGTGAGTCCCCCGCGTTAGGGATTGGAGGAAAAGCCCGGAGCCGGGAAGGGTTAGCGCGCCGGCCTGGCGAGGACTTGTACGGAAAGCCCGGGCCCCAGGCAACGCCCAATTTAATGTAAAAACGCCCCAATTATCCAGAAAAAAGTTCTGTATTTGGATAAAGAAATAAAATTATAACTTTATTAATCAGATATATATGAAATTTAAGTAAATACTTAGTTTAATTAAAGAAAACACTCAGCTCAATATGTTCGCCTCATATTTTCCAGTTAAAGCAATCCTTTAATCAGGCAATTACCGATGCAAAAAACTGCGGCTGCCATGCCTTAAAACACCAAACAAATCGCATCTTTGTAAGGCCTTCGGCCTACCAATGCCAGGCCAAAAACACAACCAATTATGTTAGATAAACAAGGCATAGCCAAACGCATAGCCCGCGAAATTAAGGACGGATATTACGTGAACCTGGGTATCGGCATTCCTACCCTGGTGGCTAATTATATCCCGGCCGATATGGATGTGGTGCTGCAATCGGAGAACGGTTTGCTGGGCATGGGCCCCTTCCCTTTTGACGGTGAAGAAGACCCCGACACCATTAACGCGGGCAAGCAAACCATCACCATGCTGCCCGGTTCGGCCGTGTTTGATTCGGCCATGAGCTTTGGGATGATCCGCGCCAAAAAAGTAAATCTCACCATTTTGGGCGCCATGGAAGTATCCGAAAACGGCGATATAGCCAACTGGAAAATTCCGGGTAAAATGGTAAAAGGCATGGGCGGCGCCATGGACCTGGTGGCCAGTGCAGAAAATATTATAGTAGCCATGCAGCATGTAAACAAAGCCGGCGAATCTAAACTACTCCCTGCCTGCACCCTACCCCTCACCGGCGTTAACTGCGTTAAAAAAATAGTGACCGAACTGGCCGTGCTGGATGTTTTACCGGGCGGTGGTTTCAAATTAGTTGAGCGCGCGCCGGGCATTAGCGTGGATGAAATTATAAAAGCTACCGCCGGGAAGTTGATTGTGGACGGTGATGTACCGGAGATGATGTTGTGAAATAAAGTCACAGACCTCCTCGATCCATAGGCTTCAGTCACAGACTGAAGCCAGTAAAAATTTAAACGGCGGCATTGCTTTGCAATGCCGCCGTTATTATAAGTATACCTGGTTTCAGTCTGCGACTGAAACTTACGGATGAAACAAGTCTGCGACTTGTTACTCAATATAACTCTCCAATATCTTAAATCCGCCTTCGGTAATCAACTCTACCTGATCAATCACCTTTGGCAGCAGCAGACACTCTCCCATTTTTACGGCATATTCTCCGCCGTTGTATTTCAGGGTATAGGCACCTTCCACGCAAACATGTATCACAAACGAATCAAGGCCGCTGTAGTCTTTCGAAACGCTGTGGGTATAGTCCATTACATTTGTGGTAAAATAAGGGCATTTAACCAGGTGTACGTCCTCGTTTTGTTTGGGTTGGTATTGGGTCTTATATTCGGGGTAAACGTTGTAATCAAGGGCAGCTAAGGCCAGTTCGGTATGCAGCTCGCGCTTTTGGCCCTTATCGTCTACCCGGTCAAAATCATAAATACGATAGGTAATATCTGATGTTTGCTGAATTTCGGCAATCAACAAACCTTTGCCAATGGTGTGCACACGGCCCGCGGGTAAAAAGAACACATCGCCGGCGCTTACCTGCTCTTTGTTCAGGATATCCATAATATGGCCGCTGTTTAGCTTATCTACGTAAGTCCGCTCATCTACCCTTTCGCTGAAACCAGCAATAAGGGTCGAACCCGGGTCGGCTTCTATCACATACCACATTTCAGTTTTGCCAAATGAATTGTGGCGCTTTTTAGCCAGTTCATCATCCGGGTGCACCTGGATAGACAGGTCATCATTAGCATCGATAAACTTTACCAGTAGCGGGAAGATGTTGCCAAAGTGGTTATAAACATGCTTGCCCACCAGTTCATCTTTGTACTGTTCCAGCAGGTCGGCCAGGGACTCGCCCGCCAACGCGCCATTGGCTACCACCGATACATCAGATTTTACACCCGAGATCTCCCAGGTTTCGCCGCAATTAGGCAGATCGCCAAAATCTTTATGCAGGTAGGTCCTGATCTTTTGACCGCCCCATATTTTATCTTTAAAAATGGTTTTGAATTGTAGTGGGTATAATGCTGACATGGTAGTGTATTTGATTTTGCTAAGTTATGAAGTTAAACAAGAAAGATAAAAACAAGTTCTGATCAACATTTTAGTTTTTATTAAATTTTCAATAGCTTAGAGGCAACCTTACAAATCCTTACATAATGGAAGAAAGCTTTCACGATCAATTATCTCCTGCCCACGAAATAAACAATAATTGTATTAACTGTAACAGTCCGGATGTATTAACAGGCTATCCTAATAGACTTTGTGCGCCATGCAGGCAAAACTTAATTAATTTCCCAATCCCCATGTGGGTTAAATTATTTGGCGCGGGTGTATTGGTAGTAATGGTTATCTCAATGATATGGTTACCCCAAAACTTTAGCGCGGCAATTAATTTAGCAAAAGCAGAAAAGGCCGAAAAGAAACATGAATATTTAACCGAGCAACGCGAATTAGAGAAAGCTATAAAAATAGCCCCAAAATCGGAAGAATTGCTTTTGCATTTAGCAATTGCAAGCTTTTATAATGCCGACTTTAAAACCCTGTTTAATTGTACAGAGGCCCTTAAAGGCAGGAAAATGGAGGATACAGCATTGGTTAACCGCGTTAATGAGGTAATGACTGAAACCCAATATTACATACCTGATTCTACGTTTAACACAGCATTTGCAAAGTATAAAAATACCACTGTACCCGATACTGCTTATAAAAGCTATATCAAAAAATACCCCGGCGATATGTATGCTGTTTTTTCGCTGGCATCGTTATATGCCGATCAGGAAAAGTATCCTACTGCCGATACTTTATTGAATAAAGTATTAAACATGCATCCCCGCTTTTTACCGGCATTAGCTACCAGGGCTATGGTTAAGCGCGAATTGAACCAGCCCGATTCTTCGCTTAAATATTGTGATGAAATGCTGGAGATGAACCATCAAAATTTATATGCACTATCATCAAAAGCACGTACGCTGATTAAGAAACGAAAAAACACCGAAGCGCTGCAAATGGCCAAACAGGTATATGCCCTTGATAAAAATGATGGCTATAACACATCTACATTAATTTTAGCCTATCATTTTAATAACGATCTTAAAAAACGTGATGAGATGATAGCTTTAGCACGCCACGATAGTGTTAAGGCAACCTATTTTAAGTATGTGCAAAATGTAATTTCAAATAAAGTTAAATATCAAAACTAAACCTTACTATGTTTATTCCCGGTATATTAATTACGCTGCTTACCTTTCCCGGCGTTATTGTTCATGAACTGGCCCATCAGCTTTTTTGCCGCTGGTTTAAAGTGCCTGTTTTTAAGGTAGTTTATTTCCAGGCAGCTAATCCGGCAGGATATGTATTACATGAAACGGTGCCCAATAAATTGCATTCGATATTAATTAGCGTGGGGCCATTTTTTGTAAACACCATATTAGGTGCACTGATAGCTTTCCCTGCAGCTTTACCCATATTTAAATTTGATAATGCCACCCCTGCCGATTATTTATTGATTTACCTGGGAGTATCTATTGCTATGCATGCTTTTCCCAGCCGGGGAGATGCCACAGCTATACTGGAGTCAATAAAAGAATCGGGGACGCCTTTGTGGGTGAAAGTTTTAGCCTATCCCGTAGTAGGCTTGATATATGCTGGCGCAATAGGCAGTTTCTTTTGGCTTGATCTTGCTTATGGTATAGCTATTGCAATTGGCCTGCCTACTTTATTAATTACATTATTGGCTTAATCAACAATATCGATTGCTAATAAACAGCCCTGTTCAGCACTAAATTTAAGTTTACTTTAGCCTGTTGTATCTCTACCGGCGATATACCGCCCTGCCCGTCGCCGATACTGGCATATAGCTTGCCGTCTTCCACAAATACAACGGTGTATTTGCCATCGGGCAGTTCGGCCTGGAAAAAGCCTTGCGCATCTGTTGTTACGGTTTTTATCAGTTGGGTATTAAAGCTATCGTACAAACCATTTACGGGCATAGCAGGCGTTGCATTAGTGCTTTTGGTGTAAGCGTAAATGCGCACCTCGCGCTGTATAGCACATTCGGTACAGGTGCTGGGTGTCGGGCTCACCATCGGCATACAATTGCCCTGCCTGATAGATACTGTTCCCCATACCCCTTTGGTAATGGTCGCCTTACTGCTGTTTTGTGTTTGCGTTTTTTGTATATCGCAGGTTTCCGCGCTTTCCTGGGTCTTATTTTTTTTACAGGATATGGATAGGATCAGTACGGATAATAAAAGACAGACTGCTTTTTTCATAACATCAGGTTTACTGTTTTAATATATTACGATAACAAAACCCTTAACGCTACATTACAACAAAGCCCATCTTTTTAGGATGGGCCTGCCTATTTAAACCTCAGAGAACTATTTTACGATAATAAAGTACCTGCTTTTTAACGAATCGGTATTGGCCTTGCCGTTATAACTAAAGGCTGTAAGTTTATGATTGATGCAGCAACTGTTAGTTATTTGCATGTTGTAGTAAACGGTGTCCTGGTCGGTATCACTTAATTTTAAGTAAGTGGTATTTTCGCCCGTCTTTGCATTAAGCACTATTTTGCGGTGGTTGATATTTGGCGGGGTTACTCCAGCACGTATAATTGATATACCGGCGGCGGGATTTAGCTGCATAATTTTCAGGCTATCGTAATGTCCCGGTGTCGCGGGGTTTAACAGATCGCGCCCCTGTTTATCTATAAAATCAAGTATAATTATTGGCAAAGACTGGGCACAAGCAAGCTGCTCGCAACCATTTTGTGTGGCATCTACGCCCTTTGTACAAGCGTTTAACATGGTTAAAACAACGGCGCAAAAAACGCAAATTTGTAACGCGTATTTTTTTCTCATAATGCTTTTTTAATAATATTACGAGTGCTAATAACAATATGCTACAATAAGCAAAAGCCCCGAATTTAAACTCCGGGGCTTTGTGTTTTATCCTTTTAGCTTTTGGCTATTATGTCAGTTTAGCTTTCAGGTTTTCGTTAATGGCTTCCAAAAACTCTTCGGTATACAGGTAATCGGTACCGTGGTCTACTTAGGTTTATTACGATAGAAAAATCTTAACGCTACAACACAACAAAGCCCACCCTAAAAGGATGGGCCCGCTTATTAAACCTCTGGAGAACTATTTTACGATAATAAAGTACCGGCTTTTTAACGAATCGGTATTGGCTTTGCCATTATAACTAAATGCGGTAAACTCAGTACTGCTGCAGCAATTACGGGTTACACTTTTCACATTTGTATAAATGGTATCCTGATCTGTTTCGCTTAACTTAATGTAAGTTGTAGTTTCACCTACTGCCCATGTACCGATTATCTTAATCCGGTCTTTATTAAAAAAATACATACCCGGTGGAATGATCTTATACATCCCATTATTGAGCTGCCTTATTTTTGCCGTATCATAGTGCCCCGGTGTAGCCGGGTTCAACAGATCACGGTTTTGCGCATCCCTTAAATCCAATATTAAGCTGGGTGGCCCGGTTACACAGGCTATTTCGCTACACTTATTATTACATGCCGTAAAAAAAGCCGCACTCATTAGGCCGAATACGCCAAAGCAAAAAATGTTAAGATGTTTCACGCTGGTCAGTTTGATAATTATTACGCAGATCTTTTTGCTTACGCTACAAATGGCTGTAAAATAAAAATGCCCCCGAAATATTTGGGGGCATGGCCATATCATCAACAATCAGCTTACGCCAATTTAGCTTTCAGGTTTTCGTTAATTGCTTCCAAAAACTCTTCGGTATACAGGTAATCGGTACCGTGCTCTACCTTTGGTTTAATGGTGATGGCCAAATCTTTGGTCATTTTGCCGCTTTCCACGGTTTCGATACAAACCTGCTCAAGTGTTTTGCAGAAATCGATCAGTTCCTGGTTACCATCAAGGATACCGCGGAACTCTAAACCACGTGTCCACGCGAAGATAGAGGCAATAGGGTTAGTAGATGTTGGACGGCCTTTCTGATGCTCGCGGTAGTGGCGGGTTACGGTGCCATGCGCAGCTTCAGCTTCCATGGTTTTGCCATCAGGTGTAACCAAAGTACTGGTCATTAAACCTAACGAGCCAAAACCTTGTGCAACAGTATCGCTTTGCACGTCGCCATCATAGTTTTTACAAGCCCAAACAAAGTTACCGTTCCATTTCAGGGCCGATGCAACCATGTCGTCAATCAGGCGGTGTTCGTAAACAATGCCTGCTGCATCAAATTTGGTTTTATAATCGTTTTGGTAAATCTCTTCAAAAATATCTTTAAAACGGCCATCATATTTTTTAAGGATGGTGTTTTTAGTCGACAGGTATAAAGGCCAGCCTTTCATCAGCGCCTGGTTAAAGCAAGCATGCGCAAAACCACGGATAGATTCGTCGGTATTGTACATCGCTAAAGCTACACCATCGCTCTTGAAGTTAAATACTTCGAAAGATTGCTCGGCGCTGCCATCCTCAGGAGTGAAAGTAATAGTTAGTTTACCTTTCCCTTTGGTTACAAAATCGGTAGCACGGTACTGGTCGCCAAAAGCGTGACGGCCAATGCAGATAGGCGCTGTCCAGTTAGGTACCAAACGCGGCACGTTATTCATCAAAATAGGTTCGCGGAAAACTGTACCATCTAAAATGTTACGGATAGTACCATTTGGCGATTTCCACATTTGTTTCAGGTTAAACTCTTTTACACGTTCCTCATCGGGTGTAATGGTGGCGCATTTAATACCAACACCATATTGTTTAATAGCATTAGCAGCATCAATAGTTACCTGGTCATTAGTTTCATCACGATATTCAACACCCAGGTCATAATACTTAATATCCAGTTCAAGGTAAGGCAATATCAGCTTATCTTTAATAAACTGCCATATAATTCGGGTCATTTCATCACCATCCAGCTCAACTACCGGGTTTGCTACTTTAATTTTTGACATATTTGATTTTATTTGAATATCGTTTTTAAAATTTCCCAAATATATAAAAATTGAGTTTACTCATTTTTCAATTTTACAGCAGAAATTTAGTTCTGACATAAAAAAATTATACATTTGGGATAACAATGTGTGCATACCCCTAAAGGCAGCATAAACTTATTGGATAAAACTTAAAACTTGTCATTTGAAAAAAATAATATTTACCCTGTTAGTATGCGTTTCGGCTTTGGCGGCACAAGCCCAGATAGGTTTTAATTATTCACAATATGAGTTTGGCCTCTCGGCCGGGTTTAACAGTACAAAAACTGATTTTGCAAATTCCAAACCAAGTTATGCTGTCCACGCCCATTTTACTTACAATTACACGCCATACATTAATTACATTGCCGAGTTACAGGTGGGCAGCTTAAGGGCCGATTCACTAACGATTATACCGGGCTCGGCCTTAAACTTTACGAACGATTACAGCGCGCTCTCTTTCAGGGCGCAGCTGCAAATGGGCGAATTGCTGGATTACTCGCAAAGCCGATTTAATAACGCATTAAAAAACATCTATATCAGTGGTGGTGTTGGCGTAATTTATACCGATTTAAAAATCTACGACAGCGGTTCGCTATCTGTCGAATCCAAAGGCAGCAATATATTTATCCCGCTAAAGGTTGGCTACGAGTTTAAGCTTTTTAATAGTTATAATGAGCCCTGGGCTAAATTTGATATCGGCTACCAGCGCAACCTGATCATGAGCGATAATTTTGATGGCATTAGCTATGGCGCCAGGCAGGATTATTATAACCAGATTGTGATAGGCTTAAAGTTTGGCATTGGCGGCAGTACATCTTACCGTAAATCTATCAGTTATTAATATTAGAGGGGCCGTATTATAAGTCGTTTAGAAAAACCGCTCAAATATCTAACTCTGTGCTCTTAGTGCTTCTCTGTTTGTGCACTTTGTGGCTAAATTAACCATAAAGAATGCGAAGATTTTACACAAAGATTCATTCCTAACCGCCTTATTGTTTAAGCTTTTTCTGCACGCCTTAGTCAGCAAAAAATAAATTGTCCGCAAATTGCATCCATCTATTGCATGGTAATGTAATAGTTTATAATTTCATTTAAATTTCATCATCGGCAAACAATATCAAGATAGATACTGCCGTTGTTACCATAAGTTTTATTTAAAAAAACCGTGAAGTATGGAGAATGTGCACGACCCTAAAAATATCCTAACCCATTTGCAACAGCTATTGCAACAAATAAAACGACTTGGAACATTTGCTTATAGTGAAAGTAACGCTTTCGCACTCACACTCCTTAACCGTAAACGCCTTGAGTTGGAGGATGAACTGGTACAGGTTGTACCTGATGTAGCTCCACCGGTTCAGCAAATACATCAAAGCCGTACGCTGAAAGCCATCCTGCTTTGTTACCGTCCTATGCGCCGCAAGCTAAAAGCCATTGATCGTACGCTTGAAACTTATTACCGCGATGGCCTGGCCGGCCTTCAAAACGAGGTGGAAGCGTTAATAGCCCTGATCACCTCCCCTGCACTAAAAATGCAGGTTTCAAACTAATTGATTAATTGTTTGCATTATATCAGATACGATTAATTCAATAATATCTAACTATAGTTGCCTATTTGTTAACAAATTGTTAAATTTTATAAAAAGTTTGTTAAAAATGTTTGGATGACATATATTTGCATCATAATTTAATTAAGTCTCTCACACATAAGGTTTATAATTGGTTAGTAAAGGCCCCTGCTCATCAGGGGCTTTACTTGTTTATAGGGGTTTCTGAACCTGCTATCTTTTTAAGATAGTTTGCCAATACACACGTCATAAGCATACATCGCCATCTGCACATTCCTGAAAATTCCCTATCTTAACCTCTTTAATTTATCACGATGAAGAAACTTTACTTTTTATTATTAGCTGCGTTTTGCTGTTTTAAAGCAAATGCCCAAACCGCTGCTGCAACAAGTAACCCTGCCCCTGCTAAAGGCAATTATTTACTGGCAGCACGCTTCTCACCCAAAAAGATCGGCAAAATGGTTTTCAGTACTTCGGTAGATCCGCATTGGCTGAAACTATCCGACCGTTTCTGGTATTCGTACGAGAGTGGCGAGGGCCGCAAATGGTATATTGTTGATCCGGCCTTTAAAACCAAAAAGCTGATGTTTGATAACGCCAAACTGGCGGCAGCCATCACACTGATTGTTAAAGATCCATTTGACGCGCAGCATTTGCCTATTGAAAACCTAAAATTCACCAAAGACGAGAAAAGTGTACAATTTGAACTGAAAAGCACTGTTGACCAGGTAAAGAAGGACCGTAAGGATAAAAAAGCAGCCGACTCGCTGGAGAAGAAAACGTTTTACTTTTTGTACGATCTGCAAACCGAAAAGGTATCCGAGTTAAAGAACTACGAAAAGGTAAAACCCAAACCCGCCTGGGCATCTATAGCGCCTGATAGTTCGGTGATCATCTTTGCCCGCAAGTATAATTTGTTTTGGATGGATAAGGCCAATTACAAAAAGGCTTTGAAGAATGAAGACGACAGCACCGTAGTTGAACATCAACTGACTAAGGATGGCATCGAAAACTATTCGTACGGCGATTCGGACGGGAACGAAACCAATGTAGAGCGCGAAAAAAATGCGAAGAAGCGCAAGCCGACACGTGTGCTATGGTCGCCGGATTCAAAACATTTTGCCATGAACCGTACCGACCAGCGCAAGGTGAAGGATTTTTGGGTGATCAACAGCGTTGCCGATCCACGCCCTACCCTTGAAACCTACAAGTACCAGATGCCCGGCGAAAAGGAAGCGCCGATAGATGAAATACTACTATTTGATTTTGAAGCCAAAACCTATAAAAAATTAGCGGTAGCGGCATTTAAAGATCAGGACGTATCCATGTGGTCGGCACCGGTTTTACAAAAATCGCGCGATGATGAGTTCAGGCCGTCGCTATGGCTGGGCGATAACGAGAAATTCTACTTCTACCGTACCGGTCGCGATTTGAAGAAGATTGACGTATGCAGTGTGAACATTACCACCGGCGCGGTGAAGATGCTGATACAGGAACGCATGAACACTTATGTGGAAATTGCCCGCCCATGGCTGATCAATGGCGGCAAGGAGTTGATCCATTGGTCGGAGCGTGACGGCTGGGCACATTTTTACCTGTTTGATGGTGACGGTAACCTGAAGAACCAGATCACCAGCGGATCGTTCCATTGCGATGATATGGTAAATGTGGACGAGAAAAGCCGTACCCTGTACTTCACCGCGGTCGGTCGCGAAGCTAACGAGAATCCTTATTATGTACATCTGTACAGCATCCATTTAGATGGCAGCGGGTTGAAATTGCTGAACAGCGGCAATTTTACCAACACCGCCAGTATGAGCGATGACAGCAAATACTTTGTAGGCAACTACAGCAGGGTAAACGCCGCGCCAAAATCTACCTTATATGATAACGCGGGCAATAAAATCATGGAACTGGAAAGTGCCGACCTGAGCCACCTGTTATCGGCGGGCTACAAATTCCCCGAACCGTTTAAAATAAAGGCCGACGATGGCATTACCGACCTGTACGGTGTGATGTACAAACCTTACGATTTCGACCCGGCTAAAAAGTATCCTATTATTGAATACGTATACCCCGGCCCGCAAACCGAGGCGGTAAATACGGCCTTTAGCCGCAGTATGGATTATACCGACCGCCTGGCCCAGTTTGGCTTTATTGTGATATCGGTAGGTAACCGTGGCGGCAACCCCGAGCGATCTAAATGGTATCACAATTACGGCTATGGCAACCTGCGCGATTACGGCCTGGCCGATAAAAAATCAGCGGTAGAGCAGTTGGCTGATAAATATCCTTTTATCGACATTACCCGTGTGGGCATTACCGGCCACTCGGGCGGCGGCTTTATGTCTACCGCGGCCTTGCTGGTTTACCCCGATTTTTATAAAGTGGCGGTATCCGAATCGGGCAACCACGATAACAGCATTTACAACCGCTGGTGGAGCGAGAAGCACCACGGCGTAAAGGAAATCATTACCCCAAAAGGCGATACTACCTTTACTTATGCTATTGATAAAAACCAGGACCTGGCCAAAAACCTGAAAGGCCACCTGATGCTATCAACCGGGGATATTGATAACAATGTGAGCCCATCAAACACCATCCGCGTCATTAACGCATTAATCAAAGCCAATAAACGTTTCGATTATGTATTGTTACCGGGCCAGCGCCATGCTTATGGGGATATGACCGAATATTTCTTCTGGCAAAAAGGTGATTACTTTTGCAAGTGGCTGCTGGGCGATTTCTCGCAACCGGTGGATATTGTAGAAATGACCCGCGAGGTTGAAATGACCAACAAACGGCCTGCTGCGGCAAGCCCGGAAGAGAATTGATTGCCGCGTCGCACCCGCTACACAATCTCCTACTGCTCCTGGCAATGACAATCAGGAAGACTTACGAAGTTTTTAAAACTTCGTAAGTCTTTTCACCACATCGTCGTTATCATAATAATCACAAGCTTATTGGGTTATTAATAATGAGTTTACAAGGCATGTTTTTCTTTGTGAATTGATAAATAATCTTTTCACACATGAAAAAACAAATACTATTAGCTGTTACAGCACTTACCTTTTCTATTACGGCTTGTAAAAAACACAAGGATGCCGATGTAAGCTTTACCTACCCGGCCATGGCCGAGGCTGCAGACCCGGCCATATTATTTACCACAACGGCAGGTGTAAAAGTATATAACGGCGGCTTTGGCTCGGCTGTTGCGGCAGACCCCAACTCGCCCGATGTATTCTATATGCTTACCGACCGCGGATCAAACGTAGCCGGACAAATTGCCAATTCGATCATTATCGGTAAATCTGATTTTACACCTCAAATAGGTAAATTCAGATTAAAAGACGGTAAACTGATATTAGAGCAAACTATCCTGTTAAAAAATGCTGCCGGTGCTAATTTAAACGGTTTGCCAAACCCTATAGGGCAAGGTAACTCGGGCGAGACACCTTACGATTTGAACGGAAACCTTTTAGCAACAGGCGCCGATGGTATCGACTCGGAAGGCCTAGTACGTATGGCTGACGGTTCTTTCTGGATCAGCGACGAGTACGGCCCGCACATTGCCCACTTTGATGCTAACGGTAAAACTATCGAACGTATTAACCCATTCGGCACAGGTACCGGCGGGCGGACTATCCCGGCTGTTTTTGCTACCCGCAGGGCAAACCGCGGTATGGAAGGCCTGGCCATAACACCTGATGGTAAAACCCTGGTTGGCATGATGCAATCGCCTATGTATAACCCTACAAAGGCAGCTACAGCCAACTCGCAGGTACTGCGTATCTTAACATTCGATATTGCTACCGGCGCTACCAAACAGTATGTTTACCTTATGGATAATATTACCCTAACTGGCGTTAGTGATATTGTAGCGGTAAACAACACTACCTTTTTAACAATAGAACGTGACGGACTTTTTCCCGGCCACGCCACAAGCCCCGCTGCATTTAAAAAGGTATTTAAAATTGACATCAGCGGCGCTACTGATATATCCGACGCGACAAATGGCACAAATGGTAAACTTTACAGCGGCAAAACGGTAGAACAGTTAAATGACTTAGCCGGGCTGCAAGCTGCAGGTATTGTGCCGGTTCCTAAAACGTTAGTGTTAGATCTGTTGAAAGACCTGCCATCGCCGTATCCGCATGATAAGGCTGAAGGCCTTGCCATATTGCCGGGGAATATTTTGGTAATATCAAACGATGACGATTTTGGTGTGGTTGATAACGGCGCGAGTGGTTTTGCTACCAAAATATTGCCTTTAACCAGTTCTGTTGATCGTAACCGTTTATATTTTGTGAAGATCAATTTGTAATTCGCACCCTTGTCATTGCGAGCGATAGCGCGGCAATCTCGTAGTTTGATTTGCGGACTACGAGATTGCCACGTCGCATCCACTACACATTCCGGCTGCTCCTCGCAATGACAATCAGGAAGACTTACGAAGTTTTAAAAACTTCGTAAGTCTTTTCACCATATCGTCATTGCGAGGGTAAAACAAAAAGGCTCCCGATAAATACCGGGAGCCTTTTTAATGATATACAGCGAATAGCTTATTTTACAGCATCCACAACTGCTTTAAAAGCATCTGGATTGTTCATAGCTAAATCGGCTAATACTTTGCGGTTTAAACCGATAGATTTAGCGTTTAACTTACCCATTAAAACTGAGTAAGAAATACCATACTGGCGTGCGCCGGCATTGATACGCTGGATCCACAAAGCGCGGAATTCTCTTTTCTTGGTTTTACGGTCGCGGTAAGCGTACTGTAAACCTTTTTCTACGGTGTTTTTTGCTACAGTATAAACCTTACTGCGCGAGCCATAATACCCCTTGGCGAGGTTCATGATCTTTTTACGTCTTCTTCTGGACGCTACTGCGTTTACTGAACGTGGCATGTTGTTGTGTTTTGGTAGTGAGTGTCCCGTTTACCGGAAGCTTGCAGACTCGAATACCTGGTTAAAAATTTAATTAATTACTTTCCGATACAAAGCATACGTTTAACGTTACCCATGTCAGCATCAGACACTAAGCTGGTGTGACTTAAGTTACGCTTACGTTTGGTCGACATCTTGGTTAAGATGTGGCTTTTGTATGCGTTCTTCCTTGCGATTTTACCGGTTCCAGTAAGCTTAAAACGCTTTTTTGCACTGGAATTGGTTTTCATTTTTGGCATAACTCTGTTTTTGTTTTTGTCAGACGCATTAACCTATGCGTTTTACTTTTATTACTATCAGTGCAATCACTGCACATCTACACATTAATTATCCTATCATTTGCACATCTGCATATACGCACATCTGCACATTAATCATTTATTTTTTAGCTGCCTTGGGGGCCACGGTTAAAAACATCCGCTTTCCTTCTAATTTTGGCAATTGCTCTACTTTACCTACTTCTTCCAAAGCCTGTGCAAAGCGCAGTAATAATATTTCGCCTTGCTCCTTGTACACAATGGCACGGCCTTTAAAGTGCACATAAGCCCTCACCTTCTCGCCCGATTCCAGGAACTTCGTCGCGTGTTTCAGCTTAAAGTCAAAATCGTGATCGTCTGTGTTCGGCCCAAAGCGGATCTCCTTAATAACGGTTTGCTTGGCGTTACTTTTAATCTCCTTCAGTTTTTTCTTCTGTTCGTAAATAAACTTGTTATAGTCTACAATTTTACAAACAGGCGGAACCGCGTTTGGAGATATTTCAACAAGATCCAATTCCTGCTCCTGCGCTAATGCCAGTGCATCCCTCAGGGAATATACTGCAGATTCAACGTTATCACCCACCAAACGCACTTCCTGCGCCCGGATGTATTGATTAATGTTATGTTCGGCTTCTTTCTTTTTAAAAGGAAGCCTCGGACCTCTGTTAAATGGTTTGTTTAATGCCAAGTTATACTGTTATTTCTTTAATTATTTGTTGTTTCAGTTCCTCAATAGTCATACTACCTAAGTCACCCTGCCCATGCCTGCGTACAGAAACCATCCCTTCGGTGGCTTCTTTCTCGCCTACTATCAGCATATACGGTGTTTTTTTGACTTCAGCGTCGCGTATTTTCCTACCGATCTTCTCGTCCCTGAAATCAATAAGCCCGCAAATATCGGAATCTTTTAGTTCATCTGAAAGTTTTTTTGCATAATCTTCATATTTTTCAGATATAGGCAAAATAATAAACTGTTCGGGCGATAGCCACAGCGGAAAATTACCCGCGCAATGTTCAATTAGCACAGCCACAAAGCGTTCAAGCGAGCCAAACGGCGCACGGTGGATCATCACCGGGCGGTGCTTCTGATTATCGCTACCTGTATATTCCAGTTCAAAACGTTCGGGCAGGTTATAATCTACCTGTATGGTACCCAATTGCCATTTACGGCCAAGGGCGTCCTTCACCATAAAATCAAGTTTAGGGCCATAAAACGCGGCCTCGCCCAATTCTACTACGGTATTTAAGCCCTTTTCGGCTGCAGCCTCGATAATCGCTGATTCGGCTAAGGCCCAATTTTCATCTGTACCGATATATTTCGCCTTATTTTCCGGGTCGCGAAGCGAGATCTGCGCGGTATAGGTATCAAACCCTAAAGCTTTAAATACATATAATACCAGGTCTATCACCTTTTTAAACTCATCCTTCACCTGGTCGGGGCGGCAAAATAAATGCGCGTCGTCCTGGGTAAAGCCACGTACACGGGTTAAGCCATGCAATTCGCCGCTTTGCTCGTAACGGTACACAGTACCAAACTCGGCTAAACGCACGGGCAGGTCTTTGTAGCTGCGTGGTTTGGTTTTATAGATCTCGCAGTGATGCGGGCAGTTCATTGGTTTTAAAAAGAACTCCTCCCCTTCCTGCGGGGTTTTTATCGGCTGGAAACTATCTTTTCCATATTTCTCATAGTGGCCCGAAGTTACATACAGGTTTTTATGCCCGATATGCGGGGTAATCACCTGCTCATAACCCGATTTTACCTGTGCCTTTTGCAAAAAGTTCACCAGGCGCTCGCGCAGGGCGGTACCTTTTGGCAACCACAATGGCAAGCCAGCCCCTACTTTTTCAGAGAAAGCAAATAACTCTAATTCCTTGCCCAATTTACGGTGGTCGCGTTTTTTGGCTTCTTCAATCAGGTGCAGGTAATCGGTCAGTTCGCTTTGCTTAGGGAAGGTAACCCCATAAATACGGGTTAACTGTTTGCGGGTTTCGTCGCCACGCCAGTAAGCGCCGGCAGTGTTCATCAGCTTTACAGCTTTGATGAAACCGGTATTAGGGATATGCGGACCGCGGCATAAGTCGGTAAACTCGCCTTGTGTATAAAATGTAATGGCGCCGTCGGGCAGGTCCTTTAGCAGGTCCAGCTTATATTCGTCGCCTTTTTCGGTAAAGTAGGCAGTCGCGTCGGCTTTGCTCACCGGCTTGCGGATGTATTCGGCTTTAGCTTTGGCCAGTTCCATAACTTTATCCTCGATCTTTTTAAAATCATCGGATGAAAACTCGCGGTCGCCAAAATCAACATCGTAATAAAATCCGGTTTCGATAGCCGGGCCGATGCCGAATTTTGTGCCGGGATACAGCGCCTCTAAAGCCTCGGCCAGTAAGTGGGCTGATGAATGCCAAAAAGTTGATTTGCCCTGCGCGTCATTCCAGGTCAGCAGTTTTACGTGCGCGTCCTGCTCGATGGGGCGGGTTGAATCCCATACCTGGCCATCAACCTCGGCGGCTAAAACGTTACGGGCCAGGCCCTCTGAAATAGATAATGCAATTTGCGCGGAAGTGATCCCCTTGTCGTACTGACGAACGGAACCATCAGGAAGTGTAATGTTAATCATCTACAACTATGATTTTTTGTTCTTAAAAATAATTTATTAATAGTCGATCACTTACGGGAGTGATCTTTTAATCGGGTACAAAAGTACGGAATTTTTGATGAAGTTTTAAACTTCATTCATCCTGGATTTCAGTTATAAACTGAAACCAGAGGCTGTTGTGGTGAGATTTTGCTTCGCAAAAATCTCACCGAAAACAATCCTGGTATGTGTGGCATTTTGCTAAAGCAAATGCCACACTAAAATAAATCCTGGCTTCAGTCTGTGACTAAAGCCTACAGATAGAGGAAAGTTTGTAACTTTCCTCCACCATGCCTTCGAAATATAAAATATACAACCATCAGGATATTTACTTTATCACTTTCGCTGTTGTAGAATGGGTTGATGCTTTATCAAGACCATATTACAAAGATATATTGATAGACTCCTTCAGGCATTGCCAACAAAATAAAGGATTAATCATTTATGCATATGTGATTATGAATAATCATGTCCACATCATTGCCTCGGCGGCAGAGGGTTATAATTTATCGGACATTTTGCGTGATATGAAAAAGTTCACCAGCAAAAAGATCATTGCCGCGATTGAAGAAAATACACAGGAAAGCCGCAAGCGTTGGATGCTGTGGTTATTTCGGTCAAATGGTGAACGAAACACAAATAACCAAACCTATCAATTTTGGCAGCAGGACAATCATCCTGTTTGTCTGGATAATGCCGTAATGATGGAACAACGCTTAAACTATCTCCACTATAACCCTGTTAAAGATGGCATTGTTGAAGAGCCGGAACATTATGTTTATAGCAGTGCGCGAGATTATGCAGGGGTTAAAGGTTTGTTAGCTATTGTATTATTACAGTGAAGTTATAAACTTCACTCATCCGTAGGCTTCAGTCACAGACTGAAGCCAGGATTGCTTTCTCGACAAGATTTTTGCTAAGCAAAAATCTTGTCATAGCGCACCTGCACTGGCTTCAGTCTGTGACTGAAGCCTACGGATAAAGAAAGTTTGCAACTTTCCTTTGGAAACTTGAACCAGTTACCTACATTTAACCCACACCAATTATACCGCCTAAATTATAACGAATGTTTTTATTCGGCATTAAGTCTACCAAATCTTTGGTTGAACCTGTTAGCGACCAATGCGCTAATTGCCAAACCATTAATACAACTGATATGCATATCTTTCAAAAATACGTGCATATATGCTATATCCCACTTTTCCCAACAGCTAAAAAAGGGTTTTCGCAATGCAATCATTGCCGAAAGGTTTTAAGGGAGAAAGTGATGCCGCCTGAGTTAAAACGCAGTTTTGAAAAAGTTAAACCCCTGGCAAAAATCCCGTTGTGGACATGGACAGGCACGGCCCTGGTGATGGCTTATTTGGCGCTTAAATTGTATTTCAGGTAACCAAGCTGCTTAAACATTCCCCCAGCCATGTGCCAAAACATCGGCCAGGTGCATGGTTTTTAGCGGCAGGCCCTGCTTATCAATATAGCCCTGTAAGTGCAGCAAGCACGATGAATCGGTTGAGATAATGTATTCGGCGCCGGCTTCCAGCGCATAGTTTACTTTTTGCTGGGCCATAGCGCTGGATATGGCATCAAACTTAACGGCAAAGGTGCCGCCAAAACCGCAGCAAGTGGTATTATCCTTTAGCGGAACCAATTCCAACCCGTGTACTTTTTCTAATAATTTGCGGGGTTCGTCCTTGATCTTGCACTCGCGCAAGCCGCTGCAGCTATCGTGGTATACGGCGCGGCCCTCCAGTTCGGCGCCGAAGTAGTCAAACTCCAGCACGTTCACCAAAAACTCCGACAGCTCAAAGATATTAGCCTGTATGGCGCGGCATTTATTATGTTTGGTGGTATTGGTAAACAGATCGGTATAGTAATTACGTACCATGCCTGTGCAGGATGCCGATGGCGATACAATAACACCCTCGGCCGTAAAATCATCCAGAAACTTGTTGCCTACCGCTTTGGCATCATCCCAAAAACCGGCGTTAAAGGCTGGCTGGCCGCAGCAGGTTTGCGCAGGATTATATTCAACTATACACCCGGCTTTTTCCAGCAGCTTTACGGTATTCATGGCCGTTTCGGGATATAGCTGATCCATGAAACATGGGATAAATAATTCTACCTTCATCAATACAATAAATTACGCGGCGCTAAAATCCGAATTTTTACCGGCTTTTCTTTCAGCTTTAAGCAAAGAAAATAATAATATTAACCCTACGATAAAAAACAAGCCCAATACCAATACCGAATTACGCGGGCTGCCCGTTAATTCCTCAATAAAACCAAAGCTGAATACACCGCCCACAATTGCCAGTTTTTCGGTCACATCATAAAAACTGAAGAACGATGCGGTGTCGGGTGTATCCACGGGCAGGTATTTGGAATAGGTAGACCGCGACATGGATTGTATGCCCCCCATTACCAAACCAACCACCACAGCTACGATATAGAATTGCGTATCGGTGGTGGTATAATATGCCGCTACGCAAACACCTATCCATAAAATAACGGTAGATATCAACACCCTTACGTTACCATATTTACCCGATAACCGCGACATTAAAGTAGCGCCAGCTATAGCTACCAATTGTATAATAAGGATGATAGAGATTAATGAGGCCGTACCCATATGTAATACCTTGGCTGCAAAACCGGTGGCTACCAGCATAACGGTTTGTAAACCCATGGAGTAAAAAAAGAAAGCCGGCAGGAACCGTTTTAACAAAGGCATATTTTTTACTTTTTGCCACACCTTACCTAATTCAATAAAGCCTCCCTTAATGATATGATGGTTATGGGTTTGCGCATTGGGGCTGCCCTTCGGCAAAACAGTAAAAGGGATCAGGGCGAAACCTATCCACCAAATACCAACCAGTAAAAACGATAACCGTGCCGGGAAACCGGCATCTGTAATACCAAACCAACCGGGTTTAAGCACAAACAAAAAGCAGATGAGCTGCAGCAATACGCTGCCGATATAGCCATAGGTAAAACCCTTAGCGCTTACTTTATCCTGCATATCAACAGTGGCAATTTCGGGCAGGTACGAGTTATAAAAAACAAAGCCGCCGCTATAACCAACAGCCGCCAGGGCAAACGCGATTATGCCCATTTCCAGCGTGCTGCTTTTGAAAAAATACAGGCTGCAGCACGATATAGCCCCAATGATGGTAAAAAATTGCATGAAGATCTTTTTGTTCCCCTTATAATCAGCAATTGACGACAGGATGGGCAGCAGCAAAACCATAATCATATAGGCCGTGGCCAGGGCATAGTCCATTAAGGCGGTATTAACAAAACTGTGACCGAAGAACATGACCCGGTCGCCGTTTTTGGGATTAGCTGTAATAGCCACATAATAGGCCGGGAATATGGTTGAGGTGATAACCAGGTTATAAGCCGAGTTTGCCCAATCGAACATAGCCCAGGCTTTGATGGTTTTAGGGTTGTTTTTGTTTTCCATGTGATGATTAAAAGTAGAGAAAATTTAACAGATACCCACAAACACAGTTTTTGATTATTGCTATTAGTTTTTACTTGCCGGGCAATATTTATCTACTAATTCATCCATTAATAGTGTGCCGGTTGCTTTCACTATAATCAAATCATTGCATAAACCATCTGTTATACCCAGGGCAATTTTGCAAGCCGCCCTTTTATACATATCCTCGGTATTATCGGGCATATAGGTTAATGCCTGGTTATAGTAATAAAGAGCCTTTTCATAATTACCCTCGGTTAAAGCGGCATATGCATTATTATTAAACCGCATAACAGGCTGCGTCCGCGCTGATGTAAAATATCTTATTTCCTCTATCCTTTTAATATTTACAGGTTTACCATTTAACAT
Organism: Mucilaginibacter sp. GW821-FHT07H05; assembly: GCF_059418485.1. Taxonomy (NCBI): domain Bacteria; kingdom Pseudomonadati; phylum Bacteroidota; class Sphingobacteriia; order Sphingobacteriales; family Sphingobacteriaceae; genus Mucilaginibacter; species Mucilaginibacter sp. GW821-FHT07H05. The sequence continues at coordinate 283,014 of NZ_JBWKPY010000007.1, read as the reverse complement.
TGCCGGCAACCAGTTTTTTTTATTTTTATTAAACCACTTTATATATTGCTTATCGTAATCGCTGTTAATACTGTTTAATATTTTAACACTATCTACCATGCCCGATTTTAAAACAATAAAGCTTGCTTTAAAATAGCCCTCCTGTCCATCCATATTTGTACCCTCACTACGGTCAGATAAAAAACTTTGAAAACTTTCTTCTCCTTTAAATTCGGCATAAACCTTTGGCGATTCCTGATAAACCGTATCACCTGTAGCCAAAGTACTGATCTCATCGGCTGCAAATTTGGATTTTTTCTGAAAAACAGATTCGGGGATAAAGTAAAATCTAAAAGCACTTGCTTCATCGGCACCTGTAGCACCTTTTTGCGATAAAACCATTTCATCGGCAGTTAACTTAACAACGCGCAATTCGTTTACAGGATTATTATCTAAGGATGTGACAGATAAAACACTATCAATAACGAAAAACTTATTATCAGAACCTTTTCCCGAATATTTTATAGTAATATTAATTATGCCCGAATTACTTAACTTGTACCTAGTATAGCTATATTTTTGAATAAGCACATTTGGCAATTCGCCGCCATCGTTATAAGTTGTTTTAACTTTTACCCAGGTATTATAAATGTTTGAAGTATTGATCTGCGCTTTAAGACAAATGGTATGCAGCAGTATAAAAAAAATAAACGAGGCTTTCTTCATTATGGCCAATATAGTTGATTTATTGTGATAGCGTTAAAAGTAAAAAAAACGACATTGGTTACAAAAAACATCAAGATAATTTAACTGTTAGATATACATGAAACCTATTATTACCCGCATATGGCATGGCATTACCAAAGCCGAACATGCCGATAGCTACCTGGCTTATCTTGAGCAAAGCGGCATACCCGGATACAAACAAACAGAAGGTAACCTATCTGTTGAAGTTTGGCGCAGCATGGAAGGCAATATCTGCCATTTTTGTACAGTTACCGAATGGCAATCGCTGGAGGCCATTAAAAAATTTGCCGGAGACGACTACGAAAAAGCTAAATACTATCCCGAAGACAAACAATTTTTATTGGAGTTTGAGGAGCATGTAAGGCATTACGAAACTTTTGTTTATTAGGCCATCAAACCAAATTATTTTATTTCGAAAATATAATGCCCGGATAACTGCTTAAATGGCTTCGTTACAGCCAGCGGCTTGTTATCCATGTAAACCTTTTTACCCGCAACCTCCGGCAAACGGATGGTGGCCGTTGAGTTGGCTGGAATGATAACTGTATAAGTGATTACCTTCCCCTCCTTTTTCCAGTTGGAAACAATTTTGCCGTAAGGCCCTGTGTGCGACGATTCAAACCGATCTAAACCCGGCACAAAATGCGGCTCCAGTATCACGTTTTTAAAGCCCGGGTTTTGCGGGTCGATTTTTATGCCGCCAACGCCTTTATATAACCAGGCGTTGATCTCGCCAAACATAATATGGTTTAATGACAGGTCTGATTTGGCTTCGATATTCCAGTTCTCGTAAAGTGTAGTCGCGCCATTTTTAATCCACCATCCCCATGATGGGTAAGTTTCCTGCGATGCTATCCGGTAGGCCACATCGGGGTAACCATTATCGCTTAAAGCGCTTAGTATTGCTTTCGCACCAAGTATCCCGGCATCTAAATGATAATTATCCTGTTTAACCTGCTGGGCCAGGTTGGCGGCTACTTTGCTTTTTAAATTTTCGGGAACCAGGCCCCAGTATAATGGCACGCTTAATTCGGTTTGATAGCCTTTATCATACATCCCGGTAGTAGTATTCAGGTATTTAGCGTTAAAGGCATTCTTTATTTTAAGAGCCAGTGCTGTATATTTTGCTTCATCGGCTTTGTTATGAAACAGGGCCGCGGCTTTAGCCAGTATGCTTACATCAGTAAAGTAATATACGGTTGAGGTAAATTCTACCGGTGATACCGATTTAACCGGCACCCAATCGCCCAGGCCCCAGGTGGTTAAACCGGTTGGATATAGGTCATCAATATGGTTTACGTAACGTTTAATGTTATCGTAATTATCGTACAGGGCTTTACTGTCGCCATAAAACAGGTATAAATTCCAGGGGATAATGGCAATGGTGCTGGTCCAGTCGGGCCCGTTCCCCCATTCGTACCCCCAGCCATCCGTCGGAACGATGGATGGCAGAACACCATTAGGTTGCTGCTCGTCCCGGTGATCGGCCATCCATTTCTCGTAAATAGTAATACCGTCAAAGCCATATAAGCCTGTTTCACTGGCAATAACGGCATCGCCGGTCCAGCCATTCTTTTCGCGCTGAGGGCAATCTGTAGGGTAGCCGAAAAAATTAGACAGATAGGAGTTATTGGTTGCCCACCATATTTTATTGATGATATTACTGGACGAACTGATCTGCCCGGTAGCATCCACATCGCTATGCATAAAATAGCCTGTTAAACTTTCCTTTGTTAAGGTAACGGGCTTATCGCTGCTTACTTCTACATACTGAAACCCCTTGTAGTTAAATTTGGGCATAAAGCTTTCCATGCCATTGCCGCTTAATATAAAAATATCGGTTTGGAAAGGGTCCTTATCATCGGTTGGGCGGTAATGGATATCGATGTTTGATTGATCGGCATGCCCCGCCTTGTTTAGTTTCTCGGCATGTTTCAGCCTGATCACCGTTCCTTTTTCGCCTTTCACTGTTATTTGGCTTACGCCTGATATATTACGGCCTAAATCAAACAAATAAAGGTCTTCGCCCAATTTAACCATGCTTTTTGCCGGGATGGTTTCCACATTGCGGATAGGCTGCATAGCTTGCGATACGATATTTGCCGATGGCGCCGATCGGGGGATTGCCTTGCCCCAGGTTTTATCATCAAAACCGATGGTATTCCAGCCGGGTTGTTCCAGCCGGGCATCGTAATGCTCGGCCGTATAAATACTGTTAAATATCACCGGACTAAGCGCCGTTTTCCAGCCGGTGTTTGAGGTAACGGTTTCTGTAGTGCCATCGGTGTAGGTTATCCGTAAGTCTAAACAAAAAGCCGGCCGGGCGCGCCATGGCGCGTTGTGAAACCACCATACCGCAGTACTTTGATGGTTATACCAGCCATTGCCTAACAGTACGCCTAAAGCATTTTTACCGCTTTTAATTTGGGCAGTTACATCGTAGCTTACATACAGGTTACGCCTGTCGAACCGGGTGTACATCGGGTCTAAACGGTGATCGCCTACTTTTTGTCCGTTGATATATAATTCATACAAACCGGCTGCAGCCATATAAGCGCGTGCCGAGGCTATTTTTTTATCGGTGTTAAAGGTATTCCTGAAATAGGGTGCCGGGTTGGTGCGGATGTCTTTATTATCGCTGATCCAGGTACCCTTCCAGTTTGCTTTGTCCATCATTCCCGTTTCGAAGCTGCTAATGGTCGATCCGACCATTTTATTGCCTGCCGCATCCCACACCATCACCTTCCAGTAGTATTTTGTGAAAGCCTGCAGTGGTTTGCCCTGATAAGTAACCAGGTTTACGGACGAAACAATTTTTGCGGTTTGCCAGCAATTACCCTTACCCCTGCTTACAGCTACCGAATCTGAACCTACCCATAACTGGTAGGCAGTTTGTGCCGCGCCGTGGCTATCATCAACAAGCACCCAGGTTAGGCGCGGATATTTGGCATCAATACCTAAAGGGTTTACCAGGTACTCGCACTTCATAGCCGATATTGCAGGGGGCACCGCACCGTTAACCCGACCGACTAACAGGCTTACGGTTAAAGAGATGCCCAGTGCTGCTTGTTTTAAAATATTGCTGTTAATAATAGAATAGATCATGTATTTACCGGTTAGCCTTATCTTCATATCAGGCAATTATCCTTTTTGTTGTAAAAAACTAAGTACGTGATTTTTTGTAGTATTAATTGAGTTGTACTTAAATTTTTCGACAAGCCCATAATTCCATTTACCGGCCTTTAAACTCAAAAAAACGCTGTTTATTTAAAGGCGGCGCCATTTCTTGATCTATGTCATCTTTTTAATTTTTTGTTTCAAGCACCTTTGTTGTATGCAAGAGCGTAATTAAAAAATCTATCATATTTAATCATTAACCTTAAAAAACAAATCGAAATGAGCACATCACCATCAATATTACCGGTAGCAGAAGATCCGGCATTATCAAAAGCAACCAAAAGTTTTTTAGCCGCATTAAACGCACCCGGTGGCCCGGGTTTAGAAACCTTATCGCCCGAAGATGCGCGCCAGGTTCTTGTTGGGGCGCAAAAATCTGTAACGGTAGATTATTCGGGCATTGACGAATCTGAAAAAACCATTATAGCAGATGGCTTTACCATTAAACTAAATATTGTAAAGCCCGAAGGCAGTACCGAAACGCTACCTGTGTTTATCTTTATACATGGTGGCGGCTGGGTATTGGGCGATTATCCTACGCACAAGCGTATGGTTCGCGACCTGGTAGTACTTTCGGGGGCAGCCGGTGTGTTTGTTAATTATACGCCTTCGCCCGAGGCCCATTACCCGCAAGCTACCGATGAAATTTATGCAGCTACAAAATGGGTAGCCGAAAACGGCGCCGAGATTGGTGTCGATGGCAAACGTTTAGCCATTGTTGGCAACAGCGTTGGCGGTAATATGACGGCAGTAACTGCAATAAAAGCTAAAGAACAAGGCGGCCCCGAAATTAAACTGCAGATTTTGATGTGGCCGGTAACCGATGCAACCTTTGAGTGGGGATCATACAAAGCTTATGGCCAGGACCGTTTCCTGACCACGCCGCTGATGCAGTGGATGTTTGATAATTATACTACCGATGCCGAAGCCAGAAAGGGGATCTATATTTCTCCTTTAAACGCATCGCCCGAGCAATTAAAGGGATTACCGCCGGCACTAATCCAGGTAGCAGAAGCCGATATCCTTAGGGACCAGGGCGAGGCATACGGCCGCAAGCTGGATGAAGCGGGTGTAACAGTTACTACCATCCGTTACAACGGCACTATACATGATTTTGGCTTACTTAACCCGCTTGCCAATTTGCCGCAGGTAAAATCATTGTTTATCCATGCCGCTGCTGAATTAAAAAAATACCTGGGTTTATAAAACCAAACATGCCCCTAAACCCAAAAGCCGTTTACTGAAAAGTAGACGGCTTTTGGCGCTTTACAAACGCAGCAAACACTTAGCGTAAATTTCACCGCTCATCAAAACTCCTCAATCACTTTTTTCCCGGTCAGCTGATCCATCATATTTAATACCAGGTAATTCCAGTTTTGAAACCCTTTGTTTAAGATAGGCTCGCCGGTGTCTGGCTCATAATACTCATGCAAAGCCTGGTTGTTTTTGAGGTCTTTCCCAAAAAGCATAATGGTTTTATACGCCAGTTCGGTAGCTTCTTTTTGATAGCCGTATTTCAACAAGCCGCGATAGGTGAGGTAATTGGATATGCCCCAAATTGGGCCAAGCCAGTTTGACGGGTTATTACTGGCACGCACGCTATACATCTTCTCCAGCTTAGATAAGGTACGTACGCCATAGGCCGCGTTAAAGGTTCGCGGATCAAGGTAGTTTTCATTAACCATCCTTTTGGCCTGTTCGGGAGTGGCAATACCGGCCCACATGGTCATAAAGCCCGACCATACACCAATACGCTGGATCAGCCCGTCGTAATTTCGCGGGAAACCGCTGTGCAGGATCATTTGCTGGCCAAAAATAGTAGATGGCTCTTCGGTAACCTGCCTTAAATTAAGATCGACCGAATAATAGAACCCGTCTTTTTCATCCCAGCAATTTTTTTGGATAGCTGCCTTTAACGTTTCGGCATCCTTGTTATATTCAAAAGCGATATCCGGAAGCCGTAAACACCCGGCCAGGTAGGTCATCGCCTTTAATTCCTTATACATCAGACAGTTTAAAAAAATAGAGGCCGAGCTGCCATCCGGCCTGAAAAAAGTACTGGGATCATTATCAACACCAATGGCTAAATCATTTTGCCAATAATACAATCCCGTTGCCCGGTTGCGGTGATGGGACTGGTAGTTATTAATAAACGCTTGCATCACGGCAAATTTTTCCTTCAGCCAATCGGCATTACCATGATTGATGCGGGTTAGGAACGCCGCGTGCTGGGCAATAACCGGCTTGTGCATATTGGTCCGGTATATATTTTGCGGTTTTAGCTTAGCGGGGTCAGAGCTTTTTGCGATAAGGATAGGCATATAACCGTCAAAACTGGTATACTCCAGGAAATTTAACACACATCCCTGCTCGTAAGCAACGGCTTCACTCTTATCTTTTTCAGAACCATTATCTTCCAGGATCTGCCGTAAAGCGATATTGCTTAACCAGGAATCCCAATCCCACAGATCGTTAGCATACGCGCTGCTCCCGGGAGTTATAAACGGGTAATGCAAAATACCAACAGGTTTCCTGAACATGCCTTTATAGTCGCTATAAATATGCTGCCTTAACAGCGCCATATTTTTGCTGATACTATCGGGCACCTGGGCACCTGCATTGCTGATGCAAATGGCAGTTATCCCTATCAAAAAAATCCTTTTCATGTATTTTATGTATAATTAAGTGCAGGTTTACCCGGTATAAATAAAACACGCCGGGCAGCTGTGGCAAAATTTATCAGGTTAAATTTCAGGGTTATGATTTAACACAATATTACCTAATTTATTTAATGCTTATTATACGTATTGTATTTTTGATATCGATTGGGAAGGCACCTTTGCGGTATAAAGGGATTGGCTTACAAAGCGGGGTATAAAACGCGCATCATTTACAACTGCCTTAAAAAATTGGTTACCTGCCCGGTAAAGTCAACAGGTTTTTGGCACTGATGATTTTATGCTGCCTGATGCCATTGATACCTGTTTTTTATATTCATCTCGTTTTCCGAGATCATATCGTTTTTATTTTAAGGTGAAAAGTAACGCTTAACTGATCGTTAGTTTTGATCATACCACCTAACTTTCGGGGCGGTATCAGGTTAAAATCCGAGAAATTAATTGCCTTTGAGCCCAGCAGGTGAATAACTTTAGCAGCATCTGTCGATATCTGATAATTTATTTCAAATTGTTTGGTAACACCTGCAAGTTCAATATTTACCAGTCCGGTTATGGTTTGGGTTTTAGCACTTACCCCGGGTATTTCACTTAGCGAAAGAAATTGAATATAAAGCCGCGGGTATTGTTTTTCTTTTAGCGTTTTCCGCAGGTCGCGCGTCATCATCGTATTATGGCAGTCGAAGCTTTGCACGCTCAGGCCAATGTTTCCGGCGAGGGTAATCCCTTTTCCGTTTCGGGTAATGGTTAACGTATCTATTTGATCATATGCCGGAATTTCGCACGAGAACTTATTGACGTTGGTACTGCCGTTAACCGTCAAGCTGCTGCTTTCGCTGATCACCCACCTCTCTTTTCCTATTGGAAAAAGGAGCAAAAAGCTAATCCAAAGGATGTTTATATTAACCATAGCTTTAGATATTATGGGTTAAGTTTAGCCAGTACAATACCGGCTATGGCAGCCTGTATAAAACCGTAGGCAAGCCAACTCAGCACCATCACTAAAGTTACATCGAGCGCGCTGAATGAGATCCACATTACAGGTAGCAAAGCCACTATTGCGTACACCAGGCCAAACTCTAAACCCCTCAGGATAAATGCACCCCGAAACATAGTTTTAAATCTGTCCCAAAACCAGGATAAGGCAAAGCTGAATATGAAAGCGTGCAGGTAAAAAAGCAGATCGCGGTTACCGTCTGAATTAAATAGCGGGTTGTTATATTCTACAAACAGCGCGGGGAAAAACCGTACGGTAAAAAATAAGCCGCCATAACTTAATGCAAACAGGATGCATCCTGTGATCAGTCCCGAAATAAGGATCTTCTTCATTGCTGATAATCTATTAAACCCCCTTGTTTTAATCAAGGGGGTATATTAAATGAAACTTAAAATGATATAGCGGCCTGTATTACCATGCCACTAAACTTACCGCCATTAAAAATATTGGTAGCGTCGTAGTTCTTATACTCCTGGCTTACATATTCGGCCTTCATCATAATGTTATGGGTCAAAAACCATCCGGCTGTTCCGGCTGAGCGGTTGATGGTGACATCGGCACTGTTGCCTAAAATGGTGGCAGAAACGGTGTTGTAACGGTAGCCTACCCAAAAGTTTTCCTTTCCCTGGGGGAACCTGTAAACCACATCGCCGGCAAATTGGCGCGCGCCGCGTGTAGTAGTTTCGGCAATGGTGCGTCCTTTGGCCGTTTCGGCTGTACCAAAAAACTCAAGCCCTTTGTATTTCAAAAACAGGTTACCCATATAGGCATGGTTCTCCTGGCTAAAGCCGGGGTTAAATCTGCCTGAAAAAGCATTATAATCTACCGCTTGTGTAAGTGTTGAACCTGCCGCGGTGGTAGGGTTTGACATGACGTTGTAGTAATTTGAACCTGAACGGTCGCCACCATATAAAGTATTACTATTGGCGCTGCTGATTGAATAGAACGATCCGGATATACGTACCCTTAAATCGGGATTAACTTGTTTATCAAATCCTAATTTACCTAAAAACGCAGGCGGATATTTGTTAGGTTCACCGGTTTTAGCATCAATTTTGGTTGGCGCGATAGTTACTGCGTTCAACTCTCCATCTGTGATGCCGCCCATGGCGAAAAACCCTGTTTTTGGGCATTTATAGTAAACATGCATCCCTATTTCGGTAGCAAATTCATCCATAATATAGTTCTCTGCAAAAGTGTTGTAAATGGTATTACCACCGTCTGATCTGCGGAAGTGCTGATCGCCATAGTCAACATCCGACTGACCGATAATGACGGTTACGTTTTTCATCAATCGATCGGCCAGCGGGCTATGCAGAAAACCCAATTTGTCGATCTGCAAATAGCCGCCTTTTACCCAGGTATCCTCGTGGTGCCTGGTAGATAAGTATGAAGTCAGGTTCAACCGGATACCATCAGCTAACTGAACATCAAATATCAGGTTAGCCATTGGCAGGTTAAAGCCATTATAAATAGGTGTTATTGCATTTACATTTCCTGTTGCCGTACCTACTGTTTTTACAACCGGCGTAGCGGTATTGGAAGCCTTAAGGGTTTGATAAGCTAAGGTGAAGCCACCGCCGATTTTAACTTTGAGCCCGGTAAAGGGTACCGTATCCTTTTTACTGGTTTCAAATTGATTAACACCAAGTTGATTATTGGGGCGGAAAAACTGTATTTCCTGCGCTTTAATACTATACGATAATATCATCGCCATAGCGATAAAGAGGTATTTAATTTTCATAGTGTTTATTTTTTATAGATCAGATTAAATTGAATAGTGAGGTCGTTGTATACTTTCATAGTGCCCAGCATAAAGCTTGGCGGTTTAATGCCGTACTCGGTTAGCTGGATCTTTTTAGTGCCGCTGATGGTAATGGTATTGTCGGGGTTCACCACGGCGGTAACTTGCATACTGATGGGCTGTGTTGACCCGGCGATAGTTAGCTCGCCCCTTGACATGATCAAAAATTTACTTTTTGAAACCGGGCTAATGGTTGCCGAAATAAGCTTATAGCTGATGGTTGGATATTTGCTTTCGTTAACCGATTTATACATCCGGCTATCCATTGATGCATGTTCGCTTTTTAAGCTTTTAACTGCTACCTGAAAGTTGAAGGCGTGTAAGGCGGTCAGCTTATCATCATTAACCGTGAATTCGCCTTTGCTTTCCATCTCGGTAGAGGTCATTACCCAATTGTGCACATTAGATGTGCCTGATACCTTAATGGCTGCATCCTGCCCGCTTGTTAATTTATAAGTTGATTGTGCCACCAATTGCGTGGCGGCTAAACAAATGATGGCTGCTATTAAAAGCGGGATCATTTTAAAGTGATTGTTCCTGTTTTTCATGGGTTATTTGATTTAGGGCAAATGTATCGCGCCCCGCTCCATTGAAAGGTGATGAGGGTTAAGGCGGAATGTGATGCAAATCAATTAATTACATTATGCGGAGTTTTTTTATACCTGCTTGTGGCTTCATCGCTATTGACCAAAGGCATGGCGATCTCCATCAGGATAACATCAGGCATGATAGTTCCCTTTAAAACGGTCCGTTAATACATTCTTTACGCTCTGTGCGCCAAAAGCGGTATGCTAATACCCTGGTGGAATAAAGTGTTATCATCAACTACCGCTATCCGGATCTCTAAAAGCGGTAACCCGCTTTTAGTCAGCCTTTTTTACACTGACAATAAACCATTAAACCCGCCTGTAAGAACCCTCCTTTCGGTCTGTTCCCGGATCATACGCCCACCTAACTTAGCTCTCATTAAAATAAGAACACAAAAACCAACACCCTTTAGGGCAAGGGCCAGGCAGGTGCAACCACAGGCCGGCCGGTAAACTCGAACACACTAATATTCATTATCAATAACCTTTAAACATTAAAAAAAAATGAAAAACACAGACGTATTCAAGGATTTTGACATGGTTGTCAGTATCACTGAAAAAAGTATTAACGACCAACTATTCCATCTGTTAAAAATGGGGACTATCAATCCCGAACTGGTAATTACACAGGAATTGAACGAGGATACCGATGAGTATGAATTCAAGGTCCTTGACTCGATCGATGATATTCAATTTAACGCCAAAGGTAATCCCCCATCCGCTACTATCGCCGTTGAAATTAAACCCCAGGTTTCTATAACCGGCAGCGGTAAGGTGATCACCTTTATATTGGAGTTTACCGGCGGGTATGCCTGGTTTTGGAAGGGTATGGGCCAAGCCGCAAAGCTGGTGAAATTTAACGCCACCGGCTGGAAATATGCCATTGCTATAAACCTTGACCTGCAACGGCTGAAAAAAGAGAATTTAGAAAATAGTATTAAAGTACCTGGCTTTGTTGAAGAGCAGTTGAGTAATTTCATGTCGAACATGTTTGATGTGAACCATCTGTTCATGAATTTCCAGTCGACAGACCTGATGAAATTTGACCCGGCCCAAACCTCTGCCGGCGAAGCGAAAGACCAGGGCATTGAGCAATTGGTGACCTTTATGAACTTCTATCTGAAATCGCTGACCAAAACAGGTAATCCCTTTATTTTGGGTTACAGCATCATTCAAAACGACAAAACCAACGTACCGGATGAGTCAAAGGTACCCGATAGCCTTAAACCCGTAGGTACAACCTTTACGATGTTCCGGGACAATACTCACCCGCAATTAAGCAACCTCAACTTTACATTGGTGACCAAAGGCGGGCATAAAGAGATCAGGCGCAGCCCTGATAATTTTGACACCAACTGGATAACGCCCGAAGACCAGTGCGATGGCAAAATGATCTATGGCGCGTCAAGTTTCAGCGAAGAGTTTATTCTGAAACCGCTGTTTGAAAAGCTTCGCGATCAAACTTACGACAAACTGAAGGCTAATTTGACCCTGGGCCCTAAACGCTCTTACAGCGAAGCCAAACAAACAACAGCCACAGGTTTCAAATTCAATATAGCCGATTGGAATATTAGCAGCGATATTTATAACGATAGTTACGAGGTAAATATAAGCAACGAACGCGGAGCAACCTATTACGACATAAAAGGCGTTATGTTCGTTTACAAAGGCCACACCACAAACATGGGTATTTGTACAGCAAGAGCTTCTTCAGAAACACGGATCGAATGGAGTGCCCGGTTCACAGTGACTGTTGAAAAAGATAAAAAAGGTCAACCTTCATTAACTTTTAAGCATAAATTCAAAATAGATAAGCAGGAAAGTTCGAAAGGCCAAAACACCTGTGCCGATATGTGGAGCGCGCTCAATGATATCTTCAATGTGTTCTCCAGCCTCTTTAGTTTTGTCAGCGGCGGTCTGTCCGGGTCTGTAGTACCGGCGGCAAATCTTGGATCTGTTATTGATAATATGGATAATAGCTTCAACAGCGCCGTTATGCTTCCGGCCGGTGGCGTATTCTTTTTCAAAGATCCTGTGGCCGATAAAGCAGGCAATTTGTCCTTATCTGTTACCTACAAAACAGACTCTGAAGTTAAAGTGGCGACAAAAGAATTCCAGCAACAGCGCCAGCTTTTAAAAAGCCGCAGCAAAACCAACCTGGCCTTAATGGGTACCGTGCTGCAACCCGGGGTGGATGCATAAGCTTAAACCGAAACTAATGTATCAGGCTGTAGCTACAGCCTGATACGTTATCTGCCTGCAGTATTAACTAACATTTTTTTAAACCTACATAAGATTCAAACCAATGAACTCACTAAATAAAAACGAGGTGTTAAATGGCGCCGACGTAATAAAACTGCCCGCTAAAGGCAAAGCTTTTTCTGAAGTTAATATAACCGTGGCTGCCGAACTGATGAAAAACCATCAGCTTGCATCGCCGCTTGACCCTACCGGCAATATCGAAATAGCGCAGGATGACCAGGGATGGCCGATGATATTTACCATCGGTACCGACCAAAAGTTTTACCTGATGAAACAGGACAGTGTCACTGCCGGCGGATATCAAGTTATTACCCTGAGCGATAGCTTAGGTACCGGCCTTAAAGCCGTGGCATTTTCTATGACACAGGATAATAAGGGAAGTATCTCTGTTAACCTGGCTATGGAAAAGCAAGACGGAAGCGGAACAACCGTTTTTTCGGCCCCGCAGCTTTCTAACAACTTCGAAGAGACCAACTGGGCGAATTTCTCGTCAATTGCCCATAAAACTGAAGGTATTAATACTCAGTTTAAAGTTGAGCGGATGCTGATGAGTGCCGGTGATGACGGTAAACCGCCTGTAAGTATAGTTGCAGGCAACCTAAAAGGGTTTAAATATTACTATTTGCTTGACGGCAAAGGCAAAGCCAGCAAATACGAATTCCCGGAAGACATCCAACAACATCCCGATGCCCTGAAGGATATTTCGATAGGTTATGCTTTTGGTCAAACGGGTATCTTCTATATCTATAATATCGGCGATACCCAAACCCTGGCCTGTACTACCATTGCCGAAGCTCAACAGGGCTCATTAAGCTATGATTATAGCCCCGGCAACCCTAAAATACCTCAACCATTCCGCAACCTTAGCATTAACTGTATCAGCACGCCTACTGGTTCTAAAACCAAGGCTATACAAATCTGTTCCGACATTTTCATAGGCTCGCCAACAGGTGTTTACTTTTTTAAAAATACAGCTGTGAACCAATACCACGTGGTTACCGATAAAATTAAGGATGTACACGAGCTGACCATCAGGCAGGATAAAGACAGTATAGTTGTTTGGGCATCTGCCGCTGGCAATAAACTGTATTATATCTACGGAAAAAAGGTAAAGACCGAGGTACAGGGACAAGGCGGCAGAAAAATAAAAGATGAAATATATGAATGGAACGACCCGGTGCTGTTCAAGACCGATGTAACACACATTGCCCCTATACGCAATACCACACGCGAGGGTAACGAACTGTATTTGGTAACGGCCGATAGAAGTATACAGCATTACTGGCAAGATAGTGCAACCACATTATGGAAGCAGCAGGTAATTAATGTACCCGAGCAAAATGATGTGCTTGAATTTAACTCGTTCACCACTCATTTACATTTTGAGGATGCAAAGGGCAGATCACTTATTAACGAGAAAGTGCAGATCACGGCCTCGGAGTGGACGTATGTTACCATCAACGGTTATGTGTACAGCCTTGACCAGGGCAGCAGCGCAGAGGTAAGCACCGATATTATGGGTAATGTTACCATCATCAACATGGCCGATGATATCAGCTGTGCTGTTTATCACCTTACTGCCGATTGGCTTGACAAAACACTGAACATTTACTCGAATGCCAAGATCACCAGGGGCCTTGCAAGTATTAAGTCGGCAGATGATCTGAAGAATGCCCGGACAGAAGATGGCAAGCCCGTTTTGACCGCCAGTTATGATGACGACACCCTTAACGCCGTGGCCGGAAATATTTCGCAACTTGCCGATAAAGGTCACGAACTTAAGAGCGGCAATAGCAATCATAATGGTTACCGTGCCGGCAATGCTGCTGATCAATATACCTTTACCGCCGTCGAAAACAAGGGAGTGCTGCATACCGGCAGGCTAACCTTAAACAAGTTACCCGATAACTTTATGCTAAGCTATGGCAATACAAGCGCCTTGCCGATGTTAGGAGTTGGCGGCATTTTTGACGACCTTAAGCATTTTGCCGGTGATGCCCTGCACTACCTCACTGATTTTGTTGATTCGGCAATAGGCGCTATTAAAAAGGGGTATATCGAACTGAAGAACGGGATCAGTTTTATATTAGAAAAGATTGGCGATGGATTGCGGTTTGTGCTGGCCATTGGCGACAAGATACTTAATATCATGCTTGATACGCTGGGCGCTGTTTTTAAGGCCTTAAACTGGGTGCTTAAGCTGATTGGCATCGACCTGGAAAAAATACTGGAATGGCTGGGCAAACTGCTTGGCTGGACAGATATACTGGAAACCAGCGACAAGCTTTGCGAACTGATTAACAATGGTTTTGATATTGTTGCAGGTACCGCCGATGTGGTGAGTGACAAGATTGCCGACATATTCCGTGATATAGAAGTTGCGATAGCCGGCGAAGACATTGTTAATAAGCTTGGCGACGTAGGCCGGTCTAACCGTACCGATGGGCGGGTGGCACCTTTACAGGACCCTGCCGCCAACCTGGGCAACTATCACCTGATCCACGGTAAGCCTTCATCTACGGGGCAAAGCAGCCAGGATGGCGTTGCCGAAGCAATAGAACGGGCATTTAAAGACCTGATTGAGAACGGGCTTATGACCGGCGAAAAAGCCATTTCAATGATAGGCGACCTATTCAGCAATATTACAACCGACACGATAGGCGAAACGGTGACGCGCTTACTGCAGATATTGGCTGTTACCGTGCTCGAAGAAATAAAACACGGCGCAGTAGCGTTAATGAGCCTCGCCAAAGTGCTGATAGAAGCCATTAAGGCGGCGGCAAATTATAAAATGAATATCCCGATATTGGGCTCGGTCCTGAAACCTCTGCTGGGAGGGCGCGAGTTAACCGTTCTTCGCGTTAGTTCTATCATGATTGCCCTGCCGTTACGTATCATTTACAAATTAGCCACCGGCGACTCGTTCCCTCACCAGGAGCTTTCACCCATCGATGTAAACGTGCTTAACGCGATGCTTAAGAGAGGACCAAAAGCATTACCAAAAAGCACGGCCAATGTTACGGGTTCAAAAAAATTACTGGCAGATCAAAAAGAAGCTTATCAGGTATCAGGATTGATCACTTTTGGCTATGAGCTAACACGTACAGTTGAGATCATGTGCAGCACCATCGAACTGTTTGATTACCTTACTAACCCCACTGACGAGATTGAGGGTGAGATATGGGACGGGCCCAAGCTATTTTCGGGGATGAAAACGCTCTGTGCGTTCATGGCCACCGTATTCGACCATTTCAATCTGCTTGATATCAGCCTCAAATCAAATGACGGGAAGTATGAAGTACCTTCATTAACCAATTATCAATGGGCATATCTGTCATTAACGTCGGTTAAAACGGTTGCAAGTGTGGCGGCTAAGCGCGCGCCAGCGCGTTTTAGATCGGGATTTCGGGGGCTCAGTTTAACTATCTCTGCTGTATTAGCAGGAATTCTTTGTACTGACTTTGCCAAACAAGAAAAAAACCGGCCTAATAACCTGAGGTTCACTTCTAATCTTTTCCAAAATCTTTATAAAATGATCAGCGATTTTCCGGTTAAGGTACCGGTTCCGGCTGCCGTAGGCATTTGTGCCGCGAATGCTGTAACGGGCCTTACCCATGTGGCGCTTGTTGCGGGCAGGTCGTTTACCGATAAACAAGACAACGTAACCTTCTCAATCGTTTAAACAAAGTATTGGAATAAACGGATGGCGATAAGGTTTCCCCTGAAATACAGGGGAAACCTTATTAACATAATGCCGTTATTTAGCGGCAGTTTTGGACTAAATACTTATGAGATCAACTTGAAGGTTGTTTATGGTATGCGAGTTATCTGCCATTTAAGAGCTTTTAATAGACACAAAGTATCCTAAGGGAAGTTACTCAGGTTTATTTAGCTTTTGACAATTCACTTGGCGTAAAACCAAATTGTTTTTTAAACGCATATGAAAAGTGCGAGAGGTTTTCAAAACCCGTTTCTAAATAAATTTCAGAAGGTTTTCGGTTCTTTTCAGCCAATTGGTATCGGGCAAGTTCAAGCCTTTTTTGTGTGAGCCATTTCTGAGGCGTAGTACCATACACTTTCTTAAAATCACGCTTAAAGGTTGTCAAACTTCGCCCTGTCAGATAACTAAATTTTTCGATTGGCATGTTAAACATATAGTTACGCTCCATAAACTCAGCAAGATTAATTTTATGCGGCTCAGAAAAATCGGATAAAATGTGGTCCATATTACTGTTTATGGTTCTCAATATGGCTATCGCCTCCTTTATTTTCAACTCCGAAAGTTCGCGCGGCAACTTATATTCCAGGTCAAAATAGGGAAGCATAGATGCGAAGAAGCTATTTAATAATGGCCCTTGGGGTAACGGAATAATGGCATCATTTTTAAACACTGTAACAGCATCAATTTTTTTATGCTCGTAAAATGCTTTCAGGACATCTTGGGTCAGCTTTACAATAATCGCCCTATAGGGCAAACCGTCTTTTCCTGTTTTTATGAGCCGGGCTAACCTGTTCTTAGGGAATAAGAATGTTTCCCCTAATTCAAAAAAGTAAACTTTATTGGATTCGATTACTTTCAATTGACCTGATAAAACCCGAACAATAGAATGCTCCTCAGCAATCAGTTCACTATTTTGGTGTACTGCTTCGCTGCAGGTAAATACAATCTCTGCGTAGTTATTTATTTGCCGTACTGCCATTATACAATAATAACAAATAAGGCCCAACAGTATGGGCCCTATTTGTTTTGTTTATTGAACATTAAATTTTGTATCAGTAAGCTCCTCGCTCAAAACCCAAAGCTTTTGTGCCGCATCCGGTTCCAGGGCAAACGGTGCCACACCGAACGTCCCGCCAGGGTTGCTCTTGCCTGCGCTATTGTCATATGCATCGGGATTGTAACCGGCAACTTCGACATCTTGGAGATAAACACCGCCCATATTTTGCAATTGCGGACTTGTTGCGGCCCATACGGTTGTGGCAGCGCCCTGCTCTTTAGTCTTAGACATTTTCTGCATTGCTGCCTGGGCTTCTTCATTGGGTGTGCCGTCTGCATTTACGGCACCCAAAGTAATAAAATCTTCAAAGGTCAGGTGCCTGCCCAAATTGGTTTCCAATATTAGACCGGGATGCAATGTATAAGCGCGAACACCAAACTGACTGGCTCTGTTATCTAATTCAACAGTGAATAGCACGTTAGCTGTTTTAGACTGGCCATACGCCTCAAATTTGTTGTATTCTCTTGTCTGATAATTAACATCATCAAAAAGCACTGGCGAATAATGGTGTGCCGAAGATGAAACCGTCACCACCCTTGCTCCTTCTGTCTTCTTAAGGGCTTCCCAAAGTTTTGCTGTCAGTTGAAAATGCCCCAAATGGTTGGTAGAAAACTGTGCCTCATAACCACGGTTGTCACGTTGTAAAGGCGTCCACATGATGCCCGCATTATTAATTAACATATGTAATGGCCTGCCTGATGCCATGAATTTTTCAGCAAAAGAAGTAATAGAAGCAGGTTCCATTAGGTTCATTGGCTCCACTTCTACATTGGCAATGCCTTGAAGATTTGATTTTGCTTTTTCAGTATCCCTGGCAGGTACAATTACTGTTGCACCTGCCTTAGACAACGCTTTGGTAATTTCCAGGCCGAGCCCGCCGTCGCCGCCTGTAACTATAGCAGTTTTTCCATTAAGATCTACCCCTTTTATAACATCAGAAGTTGTGGATGTTGCGTCGAAGCCTGAATCTATTGGTTTTTGTAAAGCTCCCTTATAATTATTCTGTTTCATTTTAATTGAATTTTATGAAAGCAAAATTACCAAGTTGAGCAATTGGCTTCTTTGTTTTAAAGGCCGAAAAACTTTGTTTTAAAGACCATAAAATTCCGATGTGATTTTTTAAGTCAGTATGGTAATGGAATTACGATTTATAAAAAAGAATTTTGAACATTTAGTAATTGTTGGATGCCTGGACTCGAACTCATAAATCTCTAAAATACAATTATTTAAAACCGGAAGCGTTTTAAATAAGCAATCTATCAAACCAAAAAAGCCTTCAAAATCGTTGATTTTGAAGGCTTTTACTTTTAAGTGCGGAAGAAGGGACTCGAACCCCCACGCCGTGAAGCGCCAGATCCTAAGTCTGGTGCGGCTACCAATTACGCCACTTCCGCAGTTAGGATTTTTAGAGTTGGCAAAGATAAGATTAAATGCCGAATAGTGAAATGATTTTTAGGACTTAACCCTTATTAATACTGTCAATCAGCGTTATAAAATATCCGGGGGCGTAAAGCAGCCTGCTGCCATACCACGAAAACATTTCGCCATCAACCAATTGTATCATACTACCGGGCAATAGTTTGGCAAATTCGTCAAGATGCTTTTGCCTGAAAGGGTATGGCTCGGATGATAGTAATACCAGGTCGGGCTTGGCGTTAATCAGCATATCGTTGGTTACTTCAGGATAACGTTGCTGTTCAAAAACGTTAGTAAAACCGCAGCGGTTCAGCATATCGTCAATAAAGGTGTTTTTGCCGGCCACCATGTATGGCTTCCGCCATATGAGGTATGCTACAGTAAGCTTTTTAGCTGGCAGCGCGCCTAAGCTATCAAATTGCTGCCTGATAGCGCCAGACAATGCCTCAGATTGCAATTTCCGGCCCGTTAGCGCCCCTATATCTTCTATCATCACCAAAGCTGTATCGAGGCTATTAGGATCGCTTACATACGTTGGATAAGCTTCCATCAGCTCTTCCAACTGCAGGCGTTCGTTTTCTTCTTTATTTGCGATGATCAGATCGGGGTTCAGCGACTTAATGAGCGGGATGTTTAATTGCTTGGTGCCTCCTATTTTAAGCTTTTGCCTGGTTTTACCGGAAGGATGGATACAAAACTTTGTAATACCGGCAATTTCATCATCAAGCCCCAGGTAATAAAGCAATTCGGTTTGCGATGGGACGAGGGAAATAATGCTGGATGGTATCTCTGATAAACGAACACACCGGCCCAACTGATCGGTTAGGGTAAGCATTTGTTAAAAGGCATTTTTTTCGCCGCGTACGGTGTTCCATACGGTAAGGAAAATGATCTTCATATCCAGCAGGAACGACCAGTTTTCGAGATACCAAACATCGGCTTCAACCCGCTCCATCATGGCTTCGGTTGTTTTGGTTTCGCCGCGTAAGCCTTTTACCTGTGCCCAACCGGTAATACCCGGTTTCATAAAATGGCGCACCATAAACTGATCTATCAGTTTAGAGTATTCTTCGGTATGGCTTATCATGTGCGGGCGCGGCCCGGCAATTGACATTTCGCCCATCAGTACATTAAAAAACTGTGGCAGTTCGTCGATATTTGTACGGCGCATAAATGCCCCGATTTTAGTAATTCGCTTATCATTGCGCGTAGCCTGTACCTTATTGGCATCATTATTTACACGCATACTCCTAAACTTATAGCATTTAAAAGGCAGGTTATCGCGCCCCGAGCGTAGTTGCACAAACAGCACCGGGCCCCTTGATTGTATTTTTATGATAATAGCTAATATGGGGTATAGCCAGCTTAAAATAAACACGATTACAAAACAGGAAAATGTAAAATCGAACAGGCGTTTTACCATCCTGTTCAACATGCTTTCCAATGGTTCGGGGCGTACGGCTATAACGGGTATATGATCAAAGTTTTGTACAAACATTGATTTTTTTGAGTTGATATAGTATTCGGGGATAATTTTAAAGCGTATCAGGTGTTTATCCGCATCCAGCATTAATTGCTCAATTTTATCCGAATCAGAAACCGGCAGGGCGCAAAATATCTCATCAACCTGGTTTGTTATTACGTAATCGATACAATTGTCGGTACTACCCAGATATAATTTTTTTTCAATCATTTTCTCAGGTTCGTCATCAAAAAAACCCAACACGCTATATCCTTTATCCGGATTATTTCTAAAATAATGATACAGATCTTTCCCCATGCGCCCCGCACCAACAATGATAATATTGCGCGCATCAACCAATAAATTCCTGTCGCTTTTCCTGATGGCCAGGAATATTAATTTCCAAATCCCCACCAAAAAGCCAAATAACGCCAAAGCATAAAAAAGATACTCGCGGGTAATAAAGTAAGCCTTTGTACCTATAATGATAATAATGGTAAAACAAATGAGGCAAACAAAAAGCACATAAGTTTTAAAAACGCTTTGGTAGGTGCGGATAGAATCTTTATTTAAAACCTGTTCATATAAACCCGTAATATTGGCGGATAGCAACCATATCAAATTAAAAACCAGTACCACAGGCAGATAATTTTTATTACTTGCCCAAAAAATATATGATTTATCAACAATAAGATATGCGATAACCATACTGATATTTAGTATGGTATAATCAATAGAAAGATTGATGGCCTTAATAAAGGTAGCGTATCTGTAGATCATTCTTATCTATCCTTGCCCTGTGGTAGTTTGTACTAATATTTTGCTAATTTAATACAAATTAGCTGAAATTATCAAGCAATTTCATATTGCTGCTAATACTTTTTTGTAAAATTCATCGCCCAAAAACCTGAAATAAAACCTGGTTTATATCAGGCGGTCATGTCGTCAATATCCGAACAAAGTATATGTCCGATCAGGATATGAGCTTCCTGAATGCGGGCTGTGATGTTGCTGTTTACTACCAGGGTAATATCGCAGATCTCACTCATCTGCCCCCCGTCATTCCCGGTAAACCCAACCAGTTTGCAGTCTGTTTTTTTTCCCTGCAACAATCCTTCAATTACATTAGCGCTGTTACCACTGGTAGAAATACCTATCAATACATCACCTGGCTGTGCCAATGCTTCAACCTGGCGGGCAAATATTTTTTCAAAGCCATAATCGTTAGCAATGGCTGTTAATGCAGATGTATCGGTTGTTAAAGCAATTGCAGGATAAGCCCTCCTATTTTTAACAAACCGGCCGGTAAATTCAGCGGCAATATGCTGGGCATCGCTTGCGCTGCCACCATTTCCAAATAATAAAACCTTGTTACCGTTATTAAGCGCATCTTTAATTAGCTTACAAACGGCATCAATTTCCGCAATAAAGCCACTTTCGCACACATTTTGAATAACCGCCTGGTGTTCCTGTATCTGGCTTAATATTTTATTCGATGTATTCATTTACCAATCAGCTTAATCTATTTATTTCATCAAGGGTAGCTACGGCGCTGCCAAATTTAGCTACCACCACTGCCGCTGCGTGGTTTGCAAAATTAGCGGCATCGTTAATCGTCATTTTATTGGCTAATGCAAAACTCAATGCGGCTATAACGGTATCGCCTGCACCTGTTACATCAAACACCTCTATTGCTTTAGTGGGAATTTTGGTGAGTTGGCTTTGATGGTAAATAGCTATCCCATCTTCGGATAGTGTAACCACTACTGTTTGGCAGGCGGTTGTATCTGCTATTTTTTTACAAGCTTGCTCTAATGTATCGTCATCGGTGATATTTATACCCGATGCTAATGAGGCCTCCTTTTTATTGGGCTTAATTAATGTTGCACCATGGTACTTTGAAAGATCTTTATGTTTTGAATCGACAATTGTTGTAATGCCGTGGCTATTACATAAATCAATAAGCGATTTTACCAGATACGGACTTAAAACTCCTTTGCAATAATCAGATATGATCAGTATATCTATCTCTGATAGTTTTGCTTTAAATGCATCTATCATACTGTTTGCAATGGTATCCAAACAATAGTGTTTATCTTCCCTATCTAAACGGATAAGCTGGTGACGGCTTACAATTACCCTGGTTTTAATGGTAGAACGCCTGGTTACATCTTTTACCAGATATGAAAATGCCGGGTTGGCGTTAATTAATTCTGTTTGCATAATGGCAGCTGCATCATCATCACCACATATACTGATCAAAGAACCCTGGCAACCAAGCGCTTTTAAATTTTTTAAAACATTACCCGCGCCACCTAAGCTATAAACTTCGCCCGATACATCAACTACCTGAACCGGTGCTTCGGGCGATATCCGATCGCACGAGCCGTTAATATAATGGTCCAGCATTATATCGCCAATAACGCAGATATTTACTTTTTTTCCGTCGGGTGGTATAAAAAAGGGCATCGTATATATTCTTACTTCTATTTAAAGCCTACAATTAAGCTTATGCAAACATCGGTATAAAACAATTGGTTTGAAACGGTTTTTCAGAAATGAAAAACCGGGTAACAAATAAGCCGGGCATATACCCGGCTTACCATTAATAATAACAAAAGCCTATAATGCTACAGGTATTTCAACATCAAACTCTTCAAATATGGAGTTATTGCTTTTATACTCGGGAACAATTTCTTTCATCTTTCTAACAACAAGATGATCGTTAAATGAACATGAAAGTGTTGCAAGTTCTTTAATATGCTTATTAATTTGCATGTACGATTGTTTACGCACCTTTGCAATCATTATTTTTTCGTGATGGGTTGGGATTGTATTTTCCGAGTCGTTCAGTAACTCTTCATA
This sequence comes from Mucilaginibacter sp. GW821-FHT07H05, assembly GCF_059418485.1. Classification (NCBI taxonomy): domain Bacteria; kingdom Pseudomonadati; phylum Bacteroidota; class Sphingobacteriia; order Sphingobacteriales; family Sphingobacteriaceae; genus Mucilaginibacter; species Mucilaginibacter sp. GW821-FHT07H05. The sequence goes on along the minus strand of NZ_JBWKPY010000007.1, from coordinate 260,265 downwards.
CAATTTTTCACCTGGCCGTAATCCTGTAAATGTAATTTTGATATCCTGATCAACCACAAAGCCCGATAGCCTGATCATTTTTTTAGCCAAATCAACTATCTTAACCGATTTGCCCATATCAAACAGATAGATTTCGCCACCGCTTCCCATTGATCCGGCTTCAAGTACTAAACGGCAAGCTTCGGGTATGGTCATAAAATAACGGGTAATTTCGGGGTGGGTTACCGTTATCGGTCCTCCTTTTTGTATCTGTGCCTTAAAACGGGGAATTACCGAGCCGTTAGACCCTAATACATTACCAAACCTTGTTGTGATATACTTTGTACGCCCTTTCCCTTTTGTTTTATCGCTAATGATACTCATGCTATTATTGATAAGCACATGATCATTGGTATGAAAATCTATAAGGGATTGAACATACATTTCGGCTATCCGTTTTGATGCTCCCATTACATTGGTTGGGTTTACGGCTTTATCAGTAGATATCATTACAAATTTATCCACGCCGTATTTCATAGCCATATCAGCAACTATTTTGGTGCCTAAAACATTAGTATTGATTGCCTCGCAAGGGTTATTTTCCATCATCGGCACATGCTTATAAGCTGCAGCATGATACACATAGTCGGGCCTGTAAGTTTCAAACAGTAATGTCATTCTATCTATATTCCGCACATCACCAATAAAAGGTATAAAGCTATTTACATTGTGCCCGTTATCCTGCAATTCTAATTGCAATTCATGTAAAGCTGTTTCGGCTATATCATTCAGAATAATAACCGCGGGTTCATATTTTATTAACTGACGCACCAATTCGGAACCGATAGAACCTGCAGCGCCTGTAACTAATATACTTTTGCGCCGTATCTGATGCTCAATTAAAAGGTTATTAATCTGTATCGGCTCACGCTCCAATACATCCTCAATTTTGATATTTTGAAGTTGGCTGGGGTTAAGATGCCCGCCTATCCAATTTGCAATTGGCGGGATATTTAAAACACGCACATTGTAGGCCAGGCAAATATCAACAATCGTATTCCGGATATTGATGTCGATATCGGTTTTAGCAATGATTAGCTCGTTTATCCTTTCTGATGAAATTAGTTTTTCAATATCCGCCAATGGGTATATCCTTATGTTATCCACTTTTTTACCCCGCATCCTGTCATCCTCATCAATAAAAGCCACAATATTCATGCTTAGCCCGGTACCCTGCTGATCTAAAATACGTTTTGTGGTAATAGCTGTTTCATTAGCGCCATATATGATAACTCTTTTTTGGTTGAGTTTTAAATTATTAATATATGTAAATAAATATTTAACTAATAAGCGATATGTAATAAGTAATACAAAGCTAAAAAGAACATTTATGATGATAACCTGTACTATCCTGTTTAAAACTACTTCGCTAAGTAATGATGAATTGCATATAACATAAAATGTGAGGTTGCTAAGCAATACTGAAAACAATATTCTTACCGAATCCTGCCCGCTTGTATATCTTACTATACCTGAATAGGTTTTAAGTATCCCGAAAATTATACAATTAATAATCAGGAACGTTAACAATATTTCTTTTTTATAAGTGTAACTTATAGTTCCTATTTCGAAATTATTGCTTATCAGATGAGCTGAGATTAAAGATATTGTACAAAAAAATATATCCAGAAAGAAAATAATCCAACGGGGTACAATATTCATTTTATTTAACATAGTAGATAGCTTTAAGTTTAAGCAGATTATACAAAAATACTATTATTTAAAAAAAACTGCATTAATTTTTTACCAAATCAAAATAATAGGGTTTTTCTTCTAAAAATCATAATACAGGTTTCTAAAAGAACTTCTTATTCCAAATGTAATTATGGAAGTATTATTTATACCATTAACACTACTTTCACGCCTTACAGTGTAACCAAGTTCTAAACCAAGATTATTTTTAGGGTTTAACAAATAAAAAATATTTAGGTTTGAATAATATAAATGTGTTTTAACCCCTTGCCCTATATAATTACCGTAATCGGCAGGCCTGCTTTTGTATGACAGGTTTATGTTTTTACCATAATTAATACCTAATGTATCCTGCCCATATAAACTATACCCCACCTGTTCGCGTATAGAAAAACGTTTTATATTATAATTGCCGATCATTATAAACTCCCGGAAATTTGCACCATAGGGGTGTGCCAGTGATTGGTTTAAATGGCTATAGTTTGTACTTGTTTTTTGCGATGCATAGGTATAAGGACGTACCGAGTTAAACTCGCCCTGCAAATTAAGACCACTTATATTAAATGCATCCAGGTATTTTAACCCTAATTGCCCACCTTGCTTATTTGCCCAGTAACCAGTGCCGGCAAAAACTTCTTTAAAGGTAAATTCATTAATGGCAAACTGCCCATACAGTACATAATGTTGCAAAAATTTATAACTGCCTGTAAAACCAATTGTTGATTTACCAGGAGAGCCGTTGGCCTGATCAACCGGGTGGGCGAACATAATGGGATTTAGGTATGAAAAGTCAATGTCGCCGGGTTCCCACATCACATTCTCAAACAGGCCAAAGTTTAAATTTTTGTTTACATTCCAACTTAAGTAATGGAATATCCCATTCTTTTTAGGGAAAGGAGTATCATCGTTATTAACCAGGCCATAGTTATCTGTAAATTGTGCATACATAGCCATATATCGTATCGGCCCCAACGTACCCGTAAGTTTAACAAAAGGATAGTTCACTGCGTTATCTGATAATAACAGTGACCGGTAACCATCACCAATAAAGTTTTTATCGTAACCAGCCTGAATGTTTAAAAAATCGGACGGGGTATATGATAATGTTCCGCCTGAGTAGGCAAAATCAAAACTATTATGGGCAGTTATGCTATGCAATGTTGCCTGACCTGGCACTACCTGGTTTTCATTAATAAACTTGGTAACATAGTTTGCAAACTTACCCTGATTTTCATAAAGATATGTTGTAAATGCAAACTGTTTCTTTTTACCTACTATCCCTTTTATTTCAAACCCGCGTGTATTAAGGTTTAAAGAGCGGCCTCCTTCTTTCCCAACTGATAAGGATGGCAAAAAATCTGCCGTCAATTCAAAATCGGGTCGTTTAAGTTCAATTAAATGTTGTAAAAATATTTTACGGGCCAGCCAGCTTTTTGTTTGCCAATCTTTTTGTTGTACCGGGGTTAGTAAGGAATAATATTTTGCAGAATCAAGCAAATCGCCTACTATAAAAGGACGCATAGCTGTATGGCTGCGTTCGTTGCCGTTAAAATAAATAGTTTTATCTATCCGGTTATTAATATCGTTGCTGATAGGTATTAACTCGGACTGGGCTTTTACCCTAACAAAAGTAAAACACAAAAAAAGGCATATGATTAGTAATTTTTTTAAGGTAGATTTTGACATGTTTAAGATTGATAAATGAATTCAAAAATCATTTAGCCCATTGTGCTGTGCTTTGACTATGTAATTAGCTTATGGATTAATGATCTTTGATAATGTTTTTAAAATAATTTTCACATCGAGTATAACCGATCTTTTTTTAATATACTCCATATTCAAAAAAAGTTTGCGCGGCATAACTATATCTATGTAAGCAGCTTCGGGATCTGGATAACCTGCTAATACTTCGTTTTCATTTCTGAATTCAATCGATGCCCAGTCTGTAATGCCTGGCCTGATTGATAGTACGGATAATTGTTGCTGATTATATAAATTTACATACTTCCTAACCTCAGGCCTGGGGCCAACAAAACTCATATCGCCAATAAAAACATTTATTACTTGAGGCATCTCATCAATTTTATATTTTCGTAACCAATAACCTGCTTTTGTAATGCGATTATCATTATTGCCTATAGTTAATAGGCCTAATTTATCCGCATTAATATGCATCGTCCTAAATTTAAACAACTTAAAATCTTTATTGTTCTTCCCTACTCTTGTTTGACGATAAAAAACTCCACCTTCCGAATCTATCCATACATATAAAGCAATTACTATAAATACCGGTAATAAAATAATAATTGCTATTAGTGAAAATGCAATATCAAAAATTCTTTTAAACATATATCTTAATTATCGCCGGGCTTCTACAGATGTTACTACCGCATCAACAACATAGTTTACTTGTTCATCGGTTAATTGCGGGTATATAGGTAGCGATATTTCACAGGAATATTGCTTATAGGCATTAGGGTAATCTCCTATTTTGTATCCCAAATCTTTAAAAAGTGTCATCATGGGCATAGGAATAAAATGCACATTGACAGAAACGCCTTTTCCTATTATTAAATCAATAATTTCATCGCGTTGTGTTTCTGTAATATCCTTTATACGTAACGGAAATATGTGATAGCTGGATTCACGTCGTTCATCTTGTAAAGGTGGCTCGATAAACCAATCATATTGCTTAAAACCTGCACAATATTTCAAAGCCACTTTTTTACGCAGTGGTTGCAATTTATTATTATACTGCTTTACCTGGGCTAGCCCTACTGCGGCGCATAAATCGGGTAAATTTATTTTTAGCCCTTGGAAAAGTATATCATACCGCCAACTACCTGCACCACCCTTGGTTTTTGCAAGTGCATCCTTACTTTGTCCGTTAATAGTATACATTTTAAGAAAACGATACTCTTCCAAATGATCAAAGGCATTGGGTAAGTTAATGCAAATAGCCCCTCCCTCGGCAGTAGTAACATTTTTTACCGCATGAAAGGAAAATATAGTAATATCACATTTATTAGCGGCTGAGGTATCATCATAAATAGCACCGATAGAATGAGCAGCATCGGATATCAATAATATACGGCCCAGTTTTTCCTGTTTATCTGATTCCGGTTTAAATAATTGTTTAATAGCGGGATCGTTTATAATATTATTAAGTGAAGTGTAATCGCATGGCCATCCTGCAATGTCAACAGGCATTATTGCTTTTGTTTTAGGTGTGATTGCTTGCTTTACTTTTATTGGATCGATTGTAAAATCGTCGTTAACATCAACCATCACAGGGATGCCGCCACAATGCAATACACTTAGTGCAGTGGCACTATAGGTATATGCGGGTACAATTACTTCATCACCTTGCTGTATGCCAAACCACTTTAATATTAATATCGCGCCCGAGGTCCATGAATTAACACATACAACAGCTTTCGATTCTGTCATTTTCTGTATTTCATTTTCAAGAGCTATGACTTTAGGACCGGATGTTATCCAACCCGAGTTTAAGGTCTCTAAAACTTCATCAATAACATTTTGATTAATAAACGGTGGGGAAAAAGGTATATTCATTTTTTTAATTCTTTATAATATAGGTTCATTTCTCTTTCTCCCTGAAAAAAGGATTTTACGCAAACGTAATCGTTTTTTTGATAAAAGGAATTAGTATACTCATTATTACTTGCATCGGTTGTTAATGTTAATTCAAATAAACCCTTACTTAATATTTGCTTTTCAAAGTTATTTATCAGAATAGTGCCTATTCCTTTTGAATGCTTACCAGGTTTTATGCAAATAGATAACAACGACGGTAATTCTATATATGTATCATTACTGCCAGTAGTTTTTGTTGCTATTATTGATGTCAGCAAACGCTTTAATTTACCAGGAGACATTATTATTGCAGGTATGGCTGCCCATCCCAACGCCAACCATTTATTTTTTATTATTGATGAATAAAAGCCAGCATTGTTAAGCGTTCCGACAGCAAAGCCCGAAAATTGATTATCTTCATCATATACACCGATTCCTAATCCGTTAGGATGTGTTAAAACTGCTTGATAAAAGATTGTTAAAAATCGTTTACCTAAAGATGTTAAAAAAAAGTCCTTAAATGCTTCATAATGTAATTTGGCAATATCATTCGCATCATTAGGGGTTAATTTTTTATATATCATTGGCAGCAGAAATTATTTCACTAACTAACTTGTGCAGATTTACTTTTTTACTAAAATTAGCTATAGCATAGCTATACCCATTTAGACCAAGTACCTTTAATTCATCACTATTTAAGTCAATAGCCATTTTCATTTTTTCGGTCAGCAGTTTTTCATTGTCAGGTTCACACACCCAACCGCATTGGGCGTCAATAATAGTTTTGGCTGTATCGCTCTCAAGATCAACGCTTGCTAAAACGGGCTTCTTTGAAAACATATATGCTGGCAATTTTGATGGTATTGAACTTAATGCAGCTCCTTTTATAACGGGCAATAGCAACACATCGGCTTTATGCTGAATACGGGCTACCTCGCCTTGTGGAACGTTTATAAATTGTATATCGGACGAAGGATATTTTGCGGCAAGTTGGATACAGGCATCTTTTTGACTGCCATTACCAGCAATAACAAGCCGACTACCCGCTAAGTTTGCATAATTATATGCATTAATAACAGTGCTAACACCGGCAACAGGCCCAATATTACCTAAATACATAAAAGTAAACATTTCTTCTTTTTTGCTTTGAGAACTTACTAAATCAAACTCGCTATTATCTTGCCAATTATAAACTATTGTTATTTTATTATCGATACCCGGCCTTGTTGCGATGAGATATTTTTCCATGCTTTCTGAAATCGCTAAAACCCTGCCCGCATTTTTTAAATTATATTTTTCGATATTTATAAATATCCGGTATACAACGCTTTTTAGCACAGCCGATAATTTATTTGTTAAGGATTCCGGGTAGATATCTTGTATATGCATGACGTATGGTAACTTATACTTTATACAAGCCCTCGCAATAAAATATTGACTAAATATAGGCCACGAATTAATGTATACTACATCATAATTTTTATATTGTTTTTTTATAAACGATGCGGCTTCCTTTCCAAAGCTGTAACTTTCGGCTAACCTCCCGCCCATATTATTACCAGGTGATGTTTTAGAATTAGTATTTATAATATCGATACCGGGTAGTTTTTTTTTATAGTAATCTGCAAGATTAGCACATGAACCCGTATCAAACTTAAACCCATGCGGACGTGTTGGCAAAGGTGCAATTACAGTTACCTGATGATTTTCTTTTTTCAAGGCTAATGCCAGATCAAAACTTATGTTCGCCGAAACTACAGGCTCGGGTGGAAACACACAGCTAATAATTAATACACTTTTCATCGTATTTTTTTCGGTAGCTAATAATAAACCATCCTGTGGCGTACACTAAAATGTGCATTTACTTACGGTTGGGCCTTACTCTTAAAATTAATGCAGTGATAAGATCTATTCGTATTTTTAAACGTTTATAGTAATTATTTTTACTTGAAAAATCTTTATTGAGTTCGGTAACATTCTTTTCATGGCGCCGGTAAATAATTAATTTGTCGTTTATGAATTTAGGGTTATAAAAATATTCACTTACTACTCCTATCCACATATCATGCATAGGAATATTTTCGGGAAATGGCAGCACTTTGTTTAATATTTTGCTCTTAAAGCACAAGCAACACCCTAAATATGAATTTCTCCAAATATTCTTCAATAAACCTCTTCCCGAGTTTCGCCATTCAAAATATGATTCTTTAATAACATTTAAAGCGTCATCGCCCATATAACAATCGCTTACAATAAGATCGCAATCTGTTAATGATTCCACCATTTTCTTAACCTTATTTGGCAACCACAAATCATCCTGATCTGACATAAAAACAATATCGCCTGTAACTTTAGTTAAAGTAAATTCAAAGTTTTCAATTGGGTTTTTAAATGAATTTGAAAATAAAGTAATCCGTTTATCATTGTAAGATTTGATGATCTCAATGGTGTTATCTGTAGAACCATCATCAGAAATTATAACTTCACTATCATCTTGTATTTGCGATAATATCGAATCTAACTGGGTTTTTAAATATCTTCCACCGTTATAAGTGGCCATACATACAGAAATTTTCATATTGCAATTGTAGGCTTTAGTGTTTCAAGTCTTTTTAGCACAACTACTGAAATTATTATAACAGACATTCCGATGGGATTATTAATAAACGGATTAGTAAATGATTGCAAATAAACAAAAATACATGATAGCAAATAGGGTAATGCCATTTTCTTGTTTCCGTTTAATTTTGCTTTATGGTATGAATAAAATATGCAGATTAGTAATATCAACCAAAAAGCAAGGCCCACTATCCCTTGTTTATGAAAAATTTCTAAATAAGCTATTTCTAAATGGCCGGGCCGGCTGTAGGTACCTTTCCCAAAACCATGCCCGATAAAAAAACTAAACGGATCGGCCTCATTTTTAACTTCATGGTATTGTATATACCGTATACTATCAGAGTCAGACTTATCACCTATCGTATCGGTATAATATCCCAGGTATAAGTAACCTACTATTGCAGAAACTCCTAAAATTATTAACGATAAAATTTTATTTCTGTAAAACAGCAATAAATAAATAGTTAGTACAAGTGCAATCGACACCAAAAAGCCACGGGTAAATGTTAGTACAATGGCAATTAATATTAGTGCTATTGACAGGGCATTCCTTTTTGAAAACTTATCAAGAAAAAAGAAAACACCTATACACAGGTACAAAAACCCTTTATAAAAAAAGCCCGCTGTACCCCTGAAAAACACTTCAGTTGTTGAGTCGAGCAAAGCATATATATAATTAAAATCCAGTATACCTGTATAAATCCCAAAGATGACAAACAAGTAACCCATTGCCAGTATAATTGCTGAGCGCTTTAGAATACCATTTATCTGTAATATATTTTTTTCATCTTTTATCATCAACGAAAAAAATATTATGTTATAGAAAAAAATCAGCGGTTTTAAATCTTCAATAATACCACCAGCAGGAAAGCCATTAATTACAGCCATAAATGTGGGGACTAGTAACGTTGCGCTGTAAATTAAAACCAGAACGGAAAAATATAATTCAATTTTGCGCCGAAGAACGACAATTGCTACAGAAACAGATAAGGTGCAAACAAATAGAAACATCCTCAATGTTAAGGGGCCAAGTTTTAACATTTGGCCACTTCCCATTAATGCAAGTTCATATAAGGTAATTATAAATAATAAATGTATTGTTTTCGATCTCATTAAAACGGTTATAACAATGCAGTATTTTTATCCACACATTATTTTATAGTACCTTTATTTTTTGTGGCAAAAAGAAACTTTTTAATAAAGACGGGGACAAATGCTCGGCTTTTAAATTTAATAGTGAGATTTAATGTTCTTACAGCGCATATACAAGACACTGTTAAAAAGTCGCTTAACCCATCGCAGTAGTTACGTGCACCCTCACAATAATAACCAAACCGTCTTAATATCTTCTTTTCATCGGTTTCAAACGAAGAAAGATCATGCAAGCAAGACATGTTTAACAAAAAGAATTCATTATATATTTTTTTATATTTTTCAATTATATAAAAATCCATAAAATCAAGCTTTATGTGCTCATTAAAACCACCGCATTTTGCAAGTGCCGAGGTTGAAATAAACATGCCGCTATAAAGGATCGATCTGTTTTTTAAGCCATTTACCCCCGCGGTAACATGAGGCAAGGCCGCTCCCCTGTTTAATATAAATTTTGAGGGCGAAACAATTAAATTATTTGAGAGCAAAATAGGTGCAAACAATTGGATTGACCGATTATTTACAAGAGCATCATAAAGGGTTAAAAAATAATCCTCAGGGAATGTTGTATCGGGATTGATAAAAAGGATCCACTTTTTTCCTAAACCAACAGATATTTCATATCCTACGTTACTTGCTTTGCTTAAACCCGGGTTTGACAGATCGTGGATATATGTTATGTTCCAGTTTTTGATCCGTGTTTCACTATTAAATGTGGCAACAGGACTATTATCATATAAAATAAGATCGATTACAATGTCGGCACTTATTTTTTGGAGTGCTGAATTCAACGATAAAAACGCTTCGCTGTTTTGAAAGTTTGTATTATAAACTACCAAGACCACCGCAACATCTGACTGATAAAACGATGCCCGATTGCTCATCTCTATTAAATCCTCACTCGTTTTATTGATATCCATTCGTTTAATAACAATTATATCATTTTAGATAACCAGTTAGATAAAGCATATTGCTGGACTATGCCTTTATCTAATTCTTTATATGGTTGCCTGAAAAAATCAATATTTAAAACAGGGTTGCTTCTATCTAATATCAAAACGTTGTCTTCATTATAAAAATCATAGTTTACAATATCAGCATTTGTTGTAATAATTTTCCTTTGGGCCCCTACTAATTCAATTGTACGCATAGTTAACCCATTTTGAAGTGGATGAGCAATATCCAATGTACAGTTTGAATTTAGTATGCTATTAACGTTTTCTGTTGCTGAAATTGGTTTATGTATCAAATATTTTTTAAAATGCTTTAGCTCGTTCCCGGTTATAAAATGAGTTAAATAACTAAAAAAACCTACGTATAGTTTAATATTATGTTTTAGGTTATTTTCGCGGCAAAAAACAATAACCTTTTCTATTAATTTTAGCCGGTCAGAGTGATACCATCCCAAAAAATAAAGATCTGTCAAAGCCATTGATCCTTGTGAATGCCGTGCATATTCTTCACGATAAAATAACGGATTAAACTTCAGATCGCTATTGCTTATGCAATCCATTCTATCAAACGAATAAATTTCATGAAACTGATGGAATATTTTTTTGCTGCCAGGCACCCTGCTAACTGAATCCCATAAATAAAGCACCCATTTAGCATTGGGGTTTTTTTTCTTTATAATATCAATAGCTTCATTAGTCAAATTTTCGCCCTTGATTATAAATACATTGTGGTAATCTGACCTGGCTGCGTGGGCTATGCTTAAACTTAGTTCATTTAAAGTTTTCTGAATTTTTAACTTATTACCTTTTCTTATATCATACCTATATTTGAAGCTACTAGGTACCTCACAAAAATAATCGACTTGATAATTAAGCTTTTCAAGTTGATTAATTATGGCTTTATCATAATCATAAAAACCAATACCGATAAAAAGGATCCGTTTTCGGTCAATCATTTAAAAAGCCCTTTACTTTTTAATTCATTTATTGATTGTTCATAATTATCTGCCATTATTTGTTGCTTATTAACCCAGGCGCAAAACGCAGCAATACCTGTTGCAAAATCAACTTTAGGTTTAAAACCTAACTTTTGACTTATCTTGGTTAAATCGGCAAAATTGTGCCTTATGTCACCAAGGCGATAATTACCGGTAATTTTTACCGGTATATTGGTTTTATACTGTTGTTGCAGGGTTTCAGCAACTGTTAATACGTTAACGGCTACGCCGGTGCCCACGTTAAAAACCTGATTATTTGCTTCATCTTTCTCAATACCCAGTATAGTTGCATCCACTACATCATTAATAAAAACAAAATCGCGGCTTTCTTGTCCGTCTTCAAAAATATTTATTGCGTTTCCATTTTTTATCTGTGTAGAAAATATAGATAAAATACCGGTATAGGGATTTGAAAGCGATTGCCCTGGCCCATAAACATTTTGATATCTGAATGCAACGGCTGCAATTCCTATGGTTGGGCAAACCACCATAACCATTTGCTCTTGATTTTGTTTTGTTATACCATATACCGAGGACGGATGTATTTTTGAGTTTTCATCAGTAGCTACAAGTTGCAGAGGTTTTTGAGTGCCTTTGTATTTCACTTCAAAATCCCCGTTATCCATAAATTCACTAACTCGGTGGCTTGGATAAACATCGCCTAAATTTTCACTGTAATATTTACCTTCACCATATATTGATCTAGAGGATGCTACTATTACTTTCTTTACTTTATGAGGTAAATTTGTAAGTACATCTAACATTAACGCTGTACCGCCAATATTAACATCTGTATATTTTTTGATTTCGTACATAGATTGCCCTGTTCCTGTTTCGGCAGCAAAGTGGACAATAACATCCTGATCAGCAATCGCTTTCACCCAATCATTTTGGGATGTTACAGTTCCCCTAATAAAATTCACTTTATCTTTAATAGAATTATAAAGAGGCGAATCGTTTTCAGGATCGGCACCATGTATTTGAGGTGAAAGATTGTCTAAAACTGTAATGATATATCCCTTGTCAATTAGTTTTAAAGAAAGATTGGAGCCAATAAATCCGGCCCCGCCAGTAATTAATACTTTTTTCATTTTTTTATTTTCAGCCATTTTTTTTCATCGTGGTTATACTGTTTTATAATTATTGCAGGTATACCTGCAATAACACAAAAATCGGGATAAGTTCCCGCCACTACGCTATTTGCACCAACTGTACAATGAGTACCTATTATAGTACCTGGTAATATAACCACATTATTATAAATCTTACAATCTGCTGCAATACTAACTTTTTTCACTTCTATATCCTGATACTCAATAGGAATTAAAACATCCTCATAGGGATGGTTTATATCTGTGATGGTTACATTTGCTGCAATTGCCGTATTTTTACCTATATATATTTCATCCGCACAGGTTAAGTGCAAGTTTTGTTGGATAGTTACACAATCATCAAGAATTATATTGGGATTAAATTTTTTACCATTATGATTAACTATTGCTTCCATCCTGCAATTATTCCATACATATATATTTACGCCGCATGTAATATATTTTTTTGAGATAGATATGCCTTTTTTAAAATATGTATTTTTACCAAGATGTTTAAATTGATTTTTGTTAATTGTCCACCATATTTTACGGTTAAGGTAACGTATTGTCTTAAAAAATAATTTCATCATTTCGTTTAACATTACACTTCATCGCTTAAGATCATTTGAAACTTTTGAGTCTTAAATTTTTCAAAATAACAGGTGTCATTTTTATTAAATTTATTATCTAAGTAAGCATATATTTCGTCATGCCCATCAATTAGGTATACATTCGGGTTTAAAAATACATCCTGGTGAGTTCGATAGTCTTTAATTTTGTATAATATAACTTTTACCTGTTGATCTAAAGCTTCATAAACGCAGGTTGATTGTACGGCCAGGATTGCATTTGTCGCCATTAATAAACCTTTTATGTCACGTTCGTTATAAATTACATCAACATTAGGATACTTAGCAAAATGAGCTTTTATATGTGTTTTTTCATAGTACTGATTTGGATGCAACTTTATAGCAATTTTTTTGGTAAAGCCACTCTGTAAAAAGCAATCTATTAGCTTGATTAAATCTAAAGCATATATATCAACAAAAATTACCGTTAGCGCATATTCTTTATTTTCCTCCGGTGCTTGCGATACAAAAAATGTATTTCCAATACTTATATTATATTTAACAGGGTAATTGATGTTTTTTGACCAAAATGATGAAAAAGTTAAAAAATAAGATGGAAAGCTATTTAGGTGTGATAAATTTATATTTGGGGGGTAATCATATGCAGGGTGTATATAGCTAACTAAACCATGCTGCATTTCATAAACAGGTATGCCCGCATTTGAGGCGGCTGTAAAAAACGCTTTTTGTATACCGTTTTGAACAAGAAATACTTTTTTAGGTTTTAGTTTCTGCAATAATTTGGTATAGTATCCCAACTCGGTTTTAAACCTATTTATTAAATTATAAATTATGCTATCTAAATTAACACTTACACCAAACTCTTGTTCTAATATATTAGTAACCAGATATTTGCTTGTTGATTTTCGATTTAAAAGAGATTTTAGATGATCTATGTAATAGGCAAATAACACTCCTGTACTAAAGTATGATTTATGGTATAAGGAATTATCATATTTTATGTTGCTTTCTAAAATTAATTTTTCTTCATTATCAATTGATAACAGCACGTCATTCAAGGCGTAATCAATATATTTATCATCTGTCGTTTTATACCTTGCACAACTAATACACAAGTATTTATATGATTTACGATTGATTGCTAATGATAGTTTTATAGCATAAAAACTGCTTTTAATTAAATTATAGATTTTACCTATAACAGTATCTTGCTTAGGCGGGGTAGCCGCTTTAATATTTGCCAATTCAAAATATATAGCATAAAAAACATCATGGCGTACAATATCCCAATAAAATAGCCCATCTGTATCTTTTATCTTAAAGAACTGATATTTTACTTCAATCGCATGGATTTTTTTTGTATAGTCAATTATATCCACTTTGCCATTATTTGATTAATCCGATAAATTGATTTTTAAATCTTCTAATACTAATATTTAATAGCTTCAATGCAATTATAGTAAAGACCAAAAAAAGAAAGAATTTCAACAAAAGATTTAGCAATAAGTTGGACTGCGATATAAAAGTATCATAAACATAGGGCATAAATGCTACTAAAGCAATAAGAACTAACTGGCTTACAAGGTATCTGGTTTTTATTATAAGATTATAATGGCAGATAATATTTACAATTAAAAAAGCAGTTGTTGAAGCAATAATAGCACCATAGTAACCCAGTTTGGGTATTAAAATAAAGTTAATAGATACAGAAATTATTCCAGATAAAATTGTTGTGTACGATACTACTTTTTGCTTTTTCTCAGCAATTAGCAATATATCTAAATAGGTATTTATACCGGATATAACCACCGGAATTGTAAGAAAAGGTACAATTTTATAACCAGATGAGAATGCGTGTGACGCGGCTATTAAAAAAACTTCTTTACTAAATATTGCAGCAAAAAAAGCACCTATTAATAACAGAGACAAGTAAATCCGGTATAATAACAGATTAATTGATTGAAAGTTATCAGAATAATACTCTTTAAAAAGTATAGGTTCGATAGTTTTATAAAGCGCTTGTATAACAACATTTAAAGCCAAAGCAAGTGTAGATGCAACTGAATATATCCCAAGCTGTTCTAAACTTATATATCTTTCTAATATTACCCTATCACTAAGTGATATAAGAAGGTAAGATATGCCACCTGGTAATAAAGGTAACGAAAACCTTAGCGCACTTTTTACTACACTCCAATCTATTTTAAAAAACCCGTTATTCCTGATATAATAAAAATATATAAATACATATGGTATGTTTACCAATAATCTTCCGTAATAACTCCCCTCTAACCCAAATCTATAGTGCACCACCAATATTAAAACTAATATATACTGTAAAATAGTACGCGAAAGGCTAACAATAATAAATCCTTTCGCGTTTTCATTTACGCGATACATCACAAGCGGAATTATTGAGATTACATCAAAAAAATTATTTAAGATAGCCAGGAAAAAAAATGGGTAAAATGGAATATTTACATTAAAAAACCCAATTAACTTGGGTATTACAATAAATTGAAATAAAAGTAGCAATACATTAAAAAGCAATATAAAGTAAAAAATAGAACCTACCAGGTTTTTACGCCCCTCTAAACTATCTTCATTGTAATAATATTTTAAGATATATGTGTTTAATGATAGCGAAGCTATCACAAATACAAAAGTCATTACAGATGTAGTATAGCTGTTTATCCCATACTCTTTTGTAGAAAGATAGGTGGTAAGAATGGGAAGTAGTACCAGAGATAAAATACGTGGAACTATTTCTCCAATAGAATATAAAATTGTATTGGAGAAAAGTTTTTTACTATTCAGCATGAATCTGTTGAAATGTTGCTTAAATGGAATTGAAATGATGAAACACAGTACTAATTAGTTGTGTTACTAAAATTTCAATCTGGATATTTGCCCGGATAATTGGTAGACTAAATGTCATCCAAACCATCTTGATTAACAGTGTGCCTTAATTTCCATGTACCGTTAGCATCTTTGCCCCATAAGTGTGGTGAACGGAACTTGTCAACTATTTGATTAAATTCTTCTTCAGTGGTATCAATATATTCTAAAAATTCCGTGAAAAACTTATGCGGAAATTCCTGATCAAAACGCTTAACCAATAGTTCGCCTTCGTCACGGGTAATTTTCCCATTGCGTATTTCCTGTGCGGCGTCATACGTAGCGCGACCAATGCCAAATTTTACTAATGTTGTAAAATAGTGAAATGGATCTATTTTATCATCTATGCTGCTGTATTTAGAATAACTACCTTCGGTACGCTCGGTATTTGATGCAAAGCCAGTATTTTCAACAGCATAATAGTAACACTCTTGCGGATCCCATTTTAAATAATAACCAAGATAATGAACTTCAACTCCTTTAGCATGTAATTCTGCCGGGCTTACTGGTATGTATGGCGCAAAATCAGCTTTGGTGTAACCATAATCTTTTATAATGTCTTTCATTTTAACCCCACCCAAGCTCATCTCCATTGGCTCGTCTACAGAAAAAAACTCTGTGCTCATTGTAGGTATATTATTTGCATCAACTTTATTTCCATACTCGGCCTGGTTTTCGCCATACATTACCAGTTTTACGCCATATCTGGCAGCCATAGCCGGACCAATAATACGCTGCCCTATTATAAATGGCTGAAAAGGGTGTAATAAATTATGGAAAGCAAATTTTGTTAATAACCGATGTAACTTACCATTAGGAGTATATAAAATATTATCCAGGCCGCCTGCGTGCATCCAGTTATTAAAGTTCTTCCACCCTATATCTGTGTATAAATGCGGTGCCCAGGTTACCGTTAGGGGGTTCATACCGTATTTATACTTCATGATATGGGATGTATAGGCGCTATCTTTACCACCGCTACCAGGAATAATAATATCGTACGATCCGTCATTTCTTCTGAACTTGTCGCACAATTTCATAAGAGTTTCCTCTCTTTGTTTCCAATCTATATTTACCTCTTTTTCATCATGATACCTACAGGCCGAACAAATTCCATCCCCGTCAAAATCAATGGTTTCTTTTTTATCCTTTATATCACTTTTAAATTCAACCGTTGAACTCGGTCGCTGATTGGAGATTACGCACCTTTTACAAAATTTAACTTCGGATGGTAATCCATAATATGCTTGATATATTGACATTTTACTTTATAAGTTTTATGAAATTTTCTAATATTTTTAACCCTAATATCCCACTTTTTTCCGGATGAAATTGGGTGCCATAAACATTGTTTTTATGTACAGCTGCACAAAAATCCACCTCTCCATACTCGCAATTAGCCAACACATCGTTTAAGTTATCGGGTACTGCAGCAAAGCTATGCACAAAATAAACATCGGTTTTATTATTAAACTCGCTTAATATCGTTTTATCCCATCGCCCTGCTGTGGGTTCAATCAATTGGCTCCAGCTAACATGAGGTAGTTTATCTTTGGAATTTTCTGGCAATGCGATTTTTTTCACTTTACCGGGAATTAATCCCAATCCCTTTGTATAACCAAATTCTTCGCTTTCTTCCATCAGCATCTGCATACCCAGGCATACGCCTAAAAAGGGGTTACCTGTTACAACAAAACTATTTATACAATCTATTAAATCGCGTTCAATCAGGTTCTCCATGCCATGTTTAAATGCCCCTACCCCAGGCAATATAACCGCATCAGCGTTTAGTATGGTTTCCTTATCGTTAGTAAGTGTAGCCTTTGCACCAACTTTCTCTAATGCATTAATCATGCTTTTAACATTGCCAATGCCATAATCTATTACAACTATCTCATTCATATCCTTACATTAACGCCTGCCAAATCCATAGCTTTTTTTATTTCGGTAACAGAAAATAAGTTATAATGCAAAATAGCGGCAACAGCTACACCACTTACATGCGTTTGTTTACAAACAGTTGAAATATGAGCGGGGTTGCCTGCCCCACCGCTTGCTATTACCGGTATAGAAACATTGGCAGATATTTTTTCTATTAATTCAATTTCGTACCCTCTTTTTGTACCTTCCTGGTCTATTGATGTTACCATTAATTCGCCCGCACCTAATTGCTCTAATTTAGAAGCCCATTCAACTGCATCTATTCCTGTTTCTTCGCGCCCGTTATCAACATACACTTCCCATAAATTACCTTTCTTTTTAGCCTCTATTGATCCAATTATACATTGTGATCCATATATACGCGATGCTTCTGTAATTATCTCAGGAGTTTTTACAGCCTGGGTATTTAATGCGATTTTATCTGCGCCTGATTGTAATGCTAGTTCAATATCTTTAACCGACCTGATACCGCCACCAATAGTAATAGGTACAAAAACTTCCTTACAGGCTTTTTCGATAATATGGAACAAATTATTACGGCCATATAAACTTGCCACCGCATCCATAAAAATTATCTCATCTATTCCTTCCTGATAGTACTTTTTTGCAAGTTCTATAGGATCTCCAACCTTTCTTAATCCTTCAAGATGAATACCCTTAATAACAAATTCATTCTTTACGTCAATTCGGGCGATTAGCCTTTTTCTGCTCATTTTACTATCAAATCTTAAATGTTGACTTACTACTTATAATTAACATTATTGTTTACTAAACATGAGTTTTAAACTATTTTCGATTGAATGCCTATAAGTTAGGTCGATACTTTCTCTCAATTTATTATCTTTAATATCAAGTGTATTATCCCATGAGGGTGTTTGGTTAAAGGATATCTCAAACTTAGTATGCATGATATTTTCTGCAAGCGCAGTAAGCTGCCGCAAGCTATATTTATCAGGCCCTATAAGATTATATTTACCTTTTACCGATTTTGAAATAATATTACTAATGGCTTCAGCACAATCCTGCACATGTAAATAATAACGTACCATATATCCATCGTTATTAAATTCTAATAACTTATCCGAGTTAAAAGATCTTTTTATATAGCTAAAAACGCCCTTGGGCTGTTGCTCTCCATATAAATTTGACAACCTTACGATGCAATAATTATCTATGTGCAAATTACTTTCGATCAAATATTCGGCAAAGGCCTTGGCACACGAGTAGGATGTTTCGGGGTTAACCGCCGTATGCTCATCAGCATTATTACACGAGCCATAAACTGTTACAGTTGAAAAATGAATTAAAAATTTATTGGTTGCTTTTACAGCATTTACAACTTTGTTTATCCCTTCTGAATTTAACCTAAAACACAGGTTAATTGGGTTTGTAACTTGCCCTAAACAGTTTACAATAATATCATAATTGTTAATAACATTCAACAGTGCCTCATCGCTTGTTTCAAGCATATTTATCTGGTAAAACTTAACATCATCAATAGCAGGATCTATAACATCGATACATCCAATTTTACCAAAATTATTTTTTTTAAATGATGCTATTAAACTTTTACCTAAAAAGCCACCGCCTGCTATTATAAGTATGTTATTACTCATAAAACCGTTTTTGAATAATGCCTTCCAGTGAAACTGTTTTCATTACTTCAACTATCTGATCGGCCGAGTTGCCTTCGCCGTAAGGATTTACAATAGTTTTAACGTAATCCCTAAAATCATTATCATATATGGCTTTCTCGATACCTTTTTTAATTTCAGACTTGATGTTTGGCACATCAATTACATTTTTAGCCCTTTCCCTGCCCATTTGCCTGTTACCAATATTAACCGCCGGTATCTTGTAAGTAGGCGTTTCATGAATACCTGAACTTGAATTACCCACTAAGGCCCACGCATTCCTATACAGGTTAATAAATTTATTTGTAGGTAAGCTTGGGTACCATTTAAGGCCTGAGTTTTTTATCTCGTCGATAATATTTGAAAAGCCCGCGTCGTTATTGGGTAATAAAACAATACACTGTATACCTAACTCTTTAATGGCACTAATAGTTTCTTTAATCTGATCTAATGAATTTTTTGCTTCGGTAGTAACAGGATGCTGGATCATAATTACAAAAGGTTTTGAAAAATCAAGATCAAATTCCTTTTCAAGCTCTTCTTTAGGTATTACTGGTGTGCTTACCAATACATCAATAGATGGGCAACCAACAACAAAAATATTTTGTGGATCTTCTCCCATTCTTATTAATCTGTCTTTTGCATCTTCGGTAGCCGGTAAATGGATATGCGAAAATTTACTCATAGCGTGCCTGATGCTTTCGTCAATACTGCCGGTTACTTCGCCGCCCTGAATATGTAAAACAGGGATGTTCATATGTGCGGCGGCAATAGTTACTGCAAAATTGCCCCCAATATCAAAACCTGATAACACCAGATCTGGTTTTGATTTTTCCAGTTCATCAACTAAACCACTCATAACCCTTGCCATTGAGCGTACCATTTCAGCCCCGGTATCTGGCCTTTTTTCGTTAAACATCGGTACCCGTGCCGATATTGTAAAACCATCTTCTTCTATATAGTTTATATCACTTCCGTGTTCCTCTAACAAACATATGCCAGTTACAACCAAGTATATTTCAAAAAATGGATCTTTAACCATCTTCTCTAAAATTGGTTTATACCTGCTGTAATCGGCTCTTCTTTCAACTACTACAAAAACTTTTTTCATATCTGCTTTTTAAACTTAATACAACTGAATGTGTTTAATATCTTCCTGCGCCTTAGCAAAATCTCCATGGTTGCCGATATCAAGCCAATAACCTAATATCGGATAACTAACCAGTTTTAGGCCATCGCTTATTACCTTTTCCATCAAATCTGTCGCATCATAATAACCCGATTGTGGTATACGATCAATAATTTCTTTTTTTATTAAGTATATACCTGCGTTAGAGTAATAAGTGTAAGTGGGTTTTTCCCGTAGTGATTTTACCCTATCGGTACCCAATTCTAAAACAGCGTAAGGTATATTTACTTTATATGCTGTAGTAGCAACTGCCATATCTGCATTACTTGTTTTAAAAAAACTATAAAAATCTTCAAAATCGATATTAGTAAGCAAATCAGAATTCATAATAAGAATATGATCATTATGAAAACGGGGCACTAATTTAATTGCACCTATTGTTCCCATTGGCTCGTTTTCACTTACATAATCAATATTAACACCTTTTAAGGCACCATTACCTAAATAATTTTTTATTTTGTCTGCTAAATATTTTAAAGAGATACAATAATTATGTACCCCGTACGATACAAGCCTATCTATATTATGCTCAATTATAGGTTTATCGCCAACTTTTAATAAGGGCTTGGGAGTATTTAACGTTAAAGGACGCAGTCGCATACCCTCGCCGCCAGCCATAATTAGAACATCAACCGGAATAAACCCCTTAAGTTTTTCCAGATCAAGTATTTTTACAATTTTAAGATCATTATCAATAAGTGGTACCAGAAATATTTTTTTGTTTCGCAGGTCCTTTAACTTATCATTATCAATATTCTCAATTGTAACATAATGAAAGCTTTTATTCATCACCAGCTCAACATTATCAGTTAAGTTACGGTTTGTAATAAGCCCTCTTCTTATATCTCCATCTGTTAACGTACCAACAAGTTTTCCATCATTGTCAGTAACAAACAAAGTAAGGTTACTTTCAAGCAGATTTAAAGATCTTAAAGCATCTTTAATTGTTGTAGATATATTTATGATATTCATTTTTGTGTTGCCCATGATATAAAAGATCTGTCCAGCTAATAAGTGATATTATTAGTTATTGTTGTTTACATCACTCCAGTTAAGCTGCATATCGTTATCGATATCACCAGCAGCTTTTTTACCTAATATATCATTGTAACTTTCGGCAAGTATTTGTCCGGTGCCCGGCCGTTTTACCCATAAATTATCTTTAGTAAAAATTTCACCTTTTTTAACAGGTTTAATTGTTACCACACAAGCATAAGCAAAATCAATGGTTGCCTGTTCTTCCTGTAAAGCACCCTTTTCGCCGCCACGCTCCTGCTTTAATATTTTTGATCCTTCAATTAGTTCTTTCATTGCTGCCGGGTCCATAGAACAAACGATATCCGGCCCCACCCTCTCCATGCTATCAGTATAATGTCTTTCTAAAATAGAAGCACCCAGTGCAACAGCCCCAAGGCAGGCTAAATTATTAGTTGTATGATCAGACAAACCTACCACCGCATCAGGAAACTCTTGCTGCAATTGCACCATGGCGCCTAAGCGCACCAAATGAATTGGGGTTGGATAAATATTTGTACAATGCAAAAGCGCATAGGGAACTTTAAACTTCCTAAATATTGAAACTGCTTTCGTTATGCTTTCAATACTATTCATGCCGGTGCTTAAAATTATCGGCTTACCAAAACCTGCAATGTGCTCGAGCAATGGATAGTTATTACATTCGCCCGATCCTATTTTATATGCGGGCACATTCATCCTGTTTAACCTATCTGCCGCTGCGCGAGAGAATGGACTGCTGATAAAAATCATACCCTTACTCTCAACATATTGTTGAAGTGCGATTTCATCGCTTTCATTTAAAGCGCAACGTTCCATTATTTCATATATCGAAGTTTTAGTATGGCCTGGTATTACATTTTTTGCCGCACTGGTCATTTCATCTTCAACTATATGGGTTTGGTGCTTAATAACTTCCGCCCCGGCTTTGTAAGCTGTGTCAACAATATCTTTGGCTAACTGCAATGAGCCACCATGATTTATCCCGATCTCAGCAATAATTAACGGATCATAATTATATCCAATTTTCCTGCCTTTTATTGCAAATTCTGCAGTATTATTCATAATTGTTCAAGTATTTTTTTCCAACAAATTCAGCCCAATCAAAATCTTCCCGGGTATCAATATCGATATCAGCAAACGGACTACTCACTATAAATGTTTTTATTTTTTTACCAAAAATATCATCCTGCTCTATTATTACATTAGTTTTTGTTATATAAACTAATCCATTTTCATAATAATATGGAGCCATATCCTGCGATCGTTGGCCAGGTGCATAAGTAAGTGGCTTAAATATGCCGCCTTCTATACTACCTATTTTATGCCGATTCTCTGATACAGTTATTAATGAATCTATCTCGTGTTGAGATGACATAAAAGCCTCTATCATATTGTCAACTAAATTATCGGGCCTTAAAGGAGATGTTGGCTGTAATAATATAACTGCAAATGCTTTTAAATTAGCAACTTGTGGCGAAAGTAAAGCATGTTTTACAGCCGTTATTGTAGGTGCGTTATCACCAGATAATTCATCTGGGCGTTTAATTACAATTGCTCCAAACTGTTTCGAAACTTTTGCAATATCATCATCATCAGTAGTTACATAAACACTATCTATATACTTTGATTGCTTAGCAGTTATTATAGAATGTGCGATAAGTGGCTTACCCAAAAAATTCAAAATATTTTTCCCAGGCAAACGCTTTGATTTT
This sequence comes from Mucilaginibacter sp. GW821-FHT07H05, assembly GCF_059418485.1. Taxonomy (NCBI): domain Bacteria; kingdom Pseudomonadati; phylum Bacteroidota; class Sphingobacteriia; order Sphingobacteriales; family Sphingobacteriaceae; genus Mucilaginibacter; species Mucilaginibacter sp. GW821-FHT07H05. The sequence continues at coordinate 237,143 of NZ_JBWKPY010000007.1, read as the reverse complement.
CCTCTGGCAGGTATAATACATACAATGTTATGATTATCAATCATTTTAATATTTAATGCTTATAATAATTTAAGTTTAAATATTATAGATATCTGATTTGTACTGTTTTAAATTTTCAGGGTTCTTAAACCAATCTATAGTTTGAGTTAAGCCGTCAGCCAAATTAAATTGCGGTTTCCAGTTAGTGTACTCCATTATTTTTTTATTGGATCCGTATAATCTAAAAACTTCTGATTTTTCCGGCCTGATACGTTGGTCGTCTGTAATAATACTTGCCCGGGGATTAATCTGTCTGATTAGTTCCTGCGCTAAGTCGCCTACCGATATTTCAGATTGCGTTGCGATATTACAATCGTGCCCTATTAAAGCTTCAGCTTTAGCAATCTCAATAAACCCATTGGCCGTATCTTTTACATATAAGAGATCCCGGGTAGGTAGTACATCCCCCAACTTTATCTCTTGTTTGCCATTTAATAATTGAGTAATAATTGTTGGTATTACAGCCCTTGCTGATTGCCTTGGGCCAAATGTGTTAAAAGGCCTAACTATTGTTAAAGGTAAATCAAAACTCCTATAAAATGAATCAGCAATGCAATCGGCTCCAATTTTAGAGGCCGAATAAGGTGATTGTGGTTGACGTGGATGTAGTTCATCTATAGGAATATATTGGGCCGTGCCATAAACCTCTGAGGTAGATGTAACTAAAACACGCTCAACCCCGAAATCCTTTGCCGCTTGCACAATATTTAAAGTACCCTTAACATTAGTATCAATGTATGAATCTGGTGAGTGATAACTAAATGGTATGGCTATTAACGCAGCTAAATGAAATACTATATCAATATCTTTCATACTGGCTCTTACACCATATGGATCTCTAATATCCCCCGCAAATATTTCTATTTGACTAAGTTTATCTTTGGACAATGTATCAAGCCATCCCCAACTGTTAAATGAATTATAGTACACAAAGGCCCTAACCCGGCACCCCTCATTTAAAAGCTGTTCAACTAAATGGCTACCAATAAAACCATCGGCTCCTGTTACAAGAATCTTTTTCCCTTTTAATTCCATTAGGTATTAAGTATTGTATTTATTATTTTTTTAACTATCAAAAATATGATTGTTAAAATCCCGGCTATTATCGCTCCCATCAAAAATCCTTTTGTTTTACCTAATTTTTCTTTTTCAAGAGGTAAAATAGGGCGATCAATAATTTGTATCAGGGGTGTCTCTTTTCGAAGCGACATTTTTGATAATTCCAAATTTTTAACCAACTCGTTTAATATGGCTTGATTGGCTTGCACATCCACCTGCCTTTTTTGCGATGGTACCCTTAATATTTGTTTTAAAGTATTCGCATTGGGGGTAGCATCTATTGATAATGCTACTCCAGAAATGGCGGAATTTAACTCTCTACGTACAGAATCTGTTTGATATTGCAGTATATTAACGTTTTGGGTTGATTTTTTTGTTTTGGTATCTATATAAAATCTGGATACTTCGTTAACTAAAAGTTCAGTGAATAGTTTTGAAAATAATTGATTTTCAGACTTAACTGTAACAGTAATAATGCTTAGTTTTTTATCAATCTTATCAACAACTAGATTATTGTTTACGATTGACTGATGAATTTCTCCAAGAACGCTATCCTGTTGTAAAGTAAAATTGGCTCTATTAGCATTGGGTTCAAATTTAACATTCTTTGTCTGCGGATTATTTACCCATGCTTTACGCATATTTTTATAGCCAATATACATTTCGGCTAAGGTTTGTTTTTTACCATCTATATCAACCGTTCTTAATAATGCTTTTTCTACAATCGACCTTGATTTTATCAGTTCAATCAAATTATCTCCTGCAAAAGCCCCACCTCCGCTTCCACCTAAATCAATCCCAAACTGGCTGGCCAGCCCTAAAGCTGAACTTAACCCCCCCGATGATTTTTCATCCTCAAGTGCAAAACTAAGCTGAGCCTTATATAATGGTTTTTTGTACCATGAATAACAAAGGCCCAGCAATCCGCCCATTAAAGCAAATGCTATAATAACGATCCATTTTTTTAACAAGAATTTATACAGTAATGTAAATTTACTTAAAAGTTCTTTTAAAGTAATTTCTTTATCATCCAAAACCTTAGATCGATCTGCTTGGTCCATATTACAAAGCGTTATTAATTTGTAGGTTAATTACACTGATATTTTATTATTTACGGAGGCTTATTATACCTAAAATAATAGCTCCTAATGAAGCAAGCCCTGTAGTTAAGCCAACAATTTCTGTTGCACCCAAACCTTTCTTTTCGGGTTTTACCGGTACATATATTTCACTACCGGGTTTAACACTTGGGTGGCTGTTAAAGAATAAAAACTTATGAGTGGCTTTTACAGTACCGTTGGGATATACCACATAAGCTCCTCTTTTTAAAGCCTTGGGCGAAAATCCGCCAGCATTAGATACATAACTTGAAAAACTCTTCCCTTTTTCATAAACAACCGCGCTGGGATACAACACCTGTCCATTAACACGTACTATTTGTTGTTGCTTGGGTATACGCAAAATATCACCATCTTCTAATATCAAATCAGAGCTAGTGCCGGGCTTTTCAATAATCCTTTTCAGATCTATCCCCACGTAATCATTTCTGAATTGTATACTATCTATGTTAGTTGTTCCCTTATATGTCTGCTGTAATCTTTTTAAGCGGTCAACGCGTTCCTTAGCAATACCGGTCGTATCCACTTTGTTCTTATCAACACCCAAAATTGCTATATTAGTTCGTTTTAGCGTACCACCGTCCACATCTGCTGATGCCGTTAACCCGCCTGCGCGTTCAATGATATCAGATATCTTTTCGTTCTTTTTTTGGATAGCATAAGGACCGGGGTAAACAACTTCACCTTCCAGTTTAACTGTTTTTTGCGGCTCATATCCCGGTAAAGTGTATATTGAAACCACATCATATGGCTTCAATTCAAATCTTACGTCTGCAAGCTTTAAATTGCGGTCTACATTAATACTAAATACTTTTGAAACAGAACTGTTATTAGATAGAGGGTCGCTATTGTTGATACGCCTGGCTACTTCTATACGTTCAGCACTGGCACCTTCGGTAAATCCGCCTGCTTTAATAATCAGGTCCTGAACATTCATTTTTTCTGCATAGGGAAACAGACCTGGGTTTCTTACCTCACCTTGTATAGAAACTGTATATTTATCCCTTAAATCAAAAATTGATGCAATGCTAACCACATCCTCACGTTGTAAAACAATATCGGGGGCGGTTTTATTAGTTACACCAAGTACATCAAATGATATGATCTCGGTTGTATTATCCGGCTTTAACCTGGTTATACTTCCCTGTCCGGTAAACGCATCTTCTTTTAAACCAGCTGCTTTTTGTATCAATTGCGATAGTGTAAGCCCTTTTTCCAGTTCAAATTCGCCCGGGCGAAAAACCGCGCCGTTAATGGTTACACGGTTTTCAAACCTATCCAGTACACGCTGAACGATATACTTATCGCCGCGTAAAGGAACATAGTTTTTATAATCGTTTTCAAGTATATCTATAATCTTGTATTGCTGGTTACTAATCTGTACCGCTTTAATTTGTTCGGTATAGGCCTTTTCGGTAAAGCCGCCCGCAAATTTTAATATATCCTGTAAGGTTTCACCGGGCAGTGTTTCAAATATGGCAGGTATTTTTACTTCACCAGCCAATTCTACACGGGTACGATAGGTTGGTACACGTATAATATCCTGGTCCTGGAGGCCGATATTGTCTTTTTGGCTGCCGCTAACTAAAAAATCGTAAACATCAAGATGCCTAAAAATCCTGCCATTCCTAATAATCTCTATCTGACGGAAAGTGCCATTATCGCTTGGCCCACCGGATGCATATAAAGCGTCAAACACCGTGGCCAATGACGGCACACTATAGGTATTAGGCCTAACAACTTCGCCAACCACCCGTACTTTAATTGTACGGATATCGCCCAACGTAACGTTTACACTTGTACCTCTTCCAATGGCATAATTATTAGCGGTAAGTTTAGCCTTAATACTTGTTGTTGCCTGCTCAACCGTTTTGCCGGCTACATTTAACGGGCCAACCCCAGGAATAGTAATATTGCCTTCGGGCGATACATTAAGTTTCCAGTTAGCTAATGAATTGCCATATACGCTGATAACTATTTGATCATCTGGGCCAAGTATATAATTTAATGGGGTTGCCAGTCTTAAATTAGGTGTGGAGGATATGCTTCCATTTCTAAACAGATCGGCTCCAAATATTTTAGGCTTCAATCCTTCAAATACATCTGCGTTAGGTTTAGTTTTATTTAATGTATCAGGCTGATAATTTAACCGCCTTGGGGTGTTTTGACTGGTATCGCCGGCAGCAGTGCCGCTACCTTGGGTTTTACGGATATTATTTATACGCTCACGCAAACGTGCTGCCTGATCTGCAGATAAGCCCCTCGCTTGCGCCTGTTGTACAACTTGCGCGTCACTTAATCCTTGTGCCTGGGCTTGCTGTAGCACTTGTTTAAGCTGCGCATCAGAATATTGATCAACGGTTGTACCGGCTGGGATATTTTGAGCTGCGACCGTTGAATAAGCAACAATACTTACAGAGAATATCAATAGAGAAAACAGGATTTTAAAACACTTCATATATCATAAAAATACCGTAGCGGCTTTTACAGTTTCCAACTACAAATTAAATTCATATTAGTTTTGCAATATTAAGTAAATTAATGCTCAATACTATAACCATAACCGCCCGTAAACTAAGTTATAACTCCACATTCCTTTTAAATCGTATATAACAGATTGACCGTTCCTTTTGAAATTCACATAGCGCAAATCAAAAAACCGCTGATGGGCTACCGCCACTATAATGACATAGCCGAGACCGATTACAGCAATAGTAAGATTTACAGGAGTTTGAAAAATAATATTTAAGAGGATAGATATAGGATCAGGCATTTAGGCTGTTTATTTTAACAGTGGGCAAATATAGGCTTATTTTTAAAGGTCAATTCAAATTATTAAAGTAAATGATAACTACCCATTATAAATTTGGTAAACACCAGTTATTATTTTTTGTTTGGCCGAACCAACCAATAGGGTAGTGATTTTTTTCTCCATCATCACCTGCTCGGCCTGGTTAATATATTCGTCGGCATCTATAATAACCGGGGTGGCGGTCATCATTTCGGCAATTTGCATATTGGTAATATCATTACTTTTTAAAAGCGCCCGCCTCAGGTCGCCATCGGTAATAATTCCTTTTATAGAAGTGGCGTCCCCTACCATCACCAGGCCTAAACGCCCTTCAGACATCCGCAACAGCAATTCGGTAAACGATGCCCCTTCATCAATAAAAGGTAAATTATCTGTACGCATCATATCTTTAATTTTAACCAATAGCTTGCGCCCAAGGCTGCCGCCCGGATGAAAACGTGCAAAATCTTCGTGCTGAAACTGCCTGGCTTCCATTAATGCCACCGCTATTGCATCGCCCATTACCAACGCTGCTGTGGTTGATGATGTTGGCGCCAGTTTAAGCGGGCAGGCTTCGTGCAAAATATTGATATTTAAATGATGCCTGCTATTTTTTGCCAGCGTTGATAAAGGATTGCCCGTAATGCTGATGATCACATTTTCGTTCCATTTTAAAAAGGGGATAATTTGCAGCACCTCGTCTGTTTCGCCCGAATAGGAGATCAGTATTACAGGATCGCGCCGGCCTACCATACCTAAATCGCCATGGAATGCCTCGCCCGGATGTAAAAAATAGCTTGGTGTACCCGTACTTGTTAAAGTAGCGGCTATTTTTTGCCCGATAATACCCGATTTACCTACGCCGGCGATTATTAATTTGCCGGGTGAATTAAATATGGCTTGTATAACACTGGTAAACTCATCGTTTATGGAATTGGCCACATGTTGTAACGACTCAATTTCTGTTTCAAATACCCGCCTGGCAATGTCTTTCATACCTGTTATTTATCCGCCAAAAATCTGTATAATTATGAACATAACGGGTATTTGCAGTATAAAAGTTTTTGTATTGGCTGTAAATAACTTAATTTGGAACATGATTACCTGAATACCTGCACAATGAAAAAACTATTATTAATTATATCCTCAGCTGTTTTTTTATCATTAACCATACTGGGCTTTACGTACAGCGATGATCCACTGGATAGCCTGCTGGCCCGGTTGGAAAAGCTGACCACAGAAAACCCGCAGGAAAAAGTGCACCTGCACTTTGATAAGCCTTATTACAGCCTTGGCGAGGATATGTGGTTTAAAGCCTATGTGGTTAATGCCGAAAGGAATTTTTTATCAACGCAAAGCAAAATATTATATGTTGACCTGATGGATGACCGCGATTCGGTTAGGAAAACATTGCTGCTACCATTGGTAAATGGCATGGCCAGCGGTGATATACACCTGAGTGATTCTATATTAACAGCAGGCAAATACCATATTTATGCCTACACCAAATGGATGATCAATTTTGGGAGTGATTATTTCTTTAAAAAAGACATCCCTATTGTAAACGCCTTGCGGGGCTCGGTTACAGGAAGCATGCAATATAGGGCCAGTTCTGCAAGTGCAGGCAAGCAGCTAACCACCGACATTACTTATAGCAATGACAGCAGCAGGCCATTTGCCGGTCAGCCGGTAAGCTATGTAATAAAAGCTAAAGGAAAAACCATTGCCGATGGTAAAGCCCAAACAAACAGCGATGGTAAGATCAGTATCCAGGCATTAGTAAAAGATGATTATAAAAATGCCGGCATCGTTATTACTACAACCATAAAATCCCTGAATAATCAAACCATATCTCAGGATTTTGTGATCAGGCCATTGGCGGCTGTAGCCGATGTGCAATTCTTCCCCGAAGGTGGCAAACTGGTTAATAACATCCGCACCAAAGTTGGCTTTAAAGCCTTAAAACCAAACGGACTTGGCGAAAGCGTTACCGGCTATGTGGCTGACGAAAATAACGAACATGTGGCCGAGTTTAAATCGGAACATGCGGGGATGGGTATTTTTGCTTTGCAACCATTAACAGGCAAAACGTACACTGCCGTTATTACGCACGAAGACGGGTCTGAAAGGCGTTATGCCCTGCCTAAAGCTGATGCCGATGGTTACGTATTAAACATTAATCATATAGGTAAGGATAGTTTATCGGTAAGGGTGGCGGCAAGCCCGGCTTTGATAAACGGAAAAGAAGCTATTATTATAGCCCAATGCAACGGCATTGTACAGTTTGTGGCCAAAACCAAATTAGATAAAGCATCCAATGTAAGCTACATATCGGCAAAAAAAATCCCAACGGGTATTATACAGTTCACCTTATTCTCGCCCGATTATGTTCCGGTTGCCGAGCGGCTAATATTTATCGACCATAACGATCAGCTTAGCGCTGAAATAAAACCAAACAAGGAAACATACACTAAACGTAGCCAGGTAAAAATGGATATTACTGTAACCGATGCTTATAACGAGCCGGTAATTGGCAGTTTCTCTGTAGCGGTAACCGATCAAACCAAGGTAAACCTGGCCGAGGATAATGAAAATACGATACTATCCAATCTACTGTTAACATCAGATATTAAAGGTTATATAGAGCAGCCTAATTACTACTTTAACCCGATCAATACCGCCAGGCAAAAACACCTTGACCAATTACTGCTTACCCAGGGCTGGCGCCGCTTTACCTGGGCCGGCCTGCAGGCTAATAAATACCCGCTTATTAAATACAAGCCCGAACAAAGTTTATCCGTAAGCGGAAACGTCACTACACTCGGCAATAAACCCGTAAGTAAGGGTAAGGTTACCTTGTTTGCCTCAACTGTTAACGGCCCTATACTAATTGATACCGTGGCCGACGAAAACGGGCATTTTGTATTTGATGACCTGAATTTTTCGGATAGCACCAAGCTGGTTGTAAGGGCAAGCAATGCCAAAAACCGAACCATAGTTAAAACCACGATAGATAAAAAGCCACATATTCCGTTCAGCACACCTTTTGATGCCTCGGATGTAATTAGTGATATGAGCTTAAACGATTATTTAAAATTTACACAAACCCGCTTTGAGGAAATGAGTAAGTTTGGTTTGTTTAACAATAGCATTGCATTGAAGGAGGTGAAAATAGTAGGCAAAAAAAATTATTTTGCCGATCGTATTATTCCTAATTCATCAAACCTGAGCCCCGGTTCAGCCGACCAGGTTATTAAACCGGATAAGTTAAGTACGCAAACAAATTTACTAAACGCTTTTTACGGTTTGCCGGGTATCGAAATAAAATCGAACAAGGTTTATCGTATAGGGCGTATTACATCAATAACCCGCCCACAGGGAGTACCTATGATGGTTGTTTTAGACGGGATGACAATTGAGCCCGACTATCTTAAAGATATCCCTCCATCAGACGTAGCCGGCATTGAACTTTTAACATCCGGATCAAATACAGCCATCTACGGCGACAAAGGAGCATGGGGTGTTATTATTATAACTACCAAAAGAGGAACTGGCTTTGGCAGCATTTCAAACGCGTTTAATGTAGTACATGATATCCCTCAGGGCTATTCGCTTACCCGTAAATTTTATTCGCCCGCTTATGATACCCCGTCCGGTCAAACAAAAATGGCCGACCTGCGATCGACCATATACTGGAACCCGGATATTGTAACTGATGCGCAGGGTAAAGCCTCCATCACCTATTTTAACGCGGATGATACGGGCACCTGTAAAGTTACTTTAGAGGGCCTGGATACAAAAGGCAAACTGATCCGTAAAACGGTTACTTACGGGGTAAAATAGGCTTACAATAAGGATTGCATTACCTTTTCCAGATCATGCAGTTTTACCATATTTGGCCCATCGCTCAGGGCGTTATCCGGGTCGGGGTGTATTTCCATAAAATAACCATCGGCGCCAAATGCTTTGGCGGCTAATGCCATCATCGGTACAAAGGTACGGTCGCCGCCGGTTTTGCCGCCTGCACCGCCCGGGCGTTGTACCGAGTGGGTGCAATCCATGCAAACGGGGTAACCAAAGGCTTTCATATCGTAAATATTCCTGAAATCTACAGCCAGGTTATTATAGCCATACATATTACCACGTTCGGTTAATATCACCTGTGTATTGCCGGCTTCAACCACTTTTTGAGCCGGGTAAAACATATCCTGTCCGGATAAAAACTGCGCCTTTTTAACGTTAACTATCTTCCCTGTTTGTGCGGCAGCTACCAGCAGATCAGTTTGGCGGCATAAAAAAGCAGGGATCTGTAATATATCAACCACTTGTGCTGCAATGGCGGCCTGGGCGGGTTCATGTATATCGGTTGTTAGTGGTAAGTTAAAGCGGTCTTTTACCTTTTGCAGCATCTCCATCCCTTTTTCTATACCCGGCCCCCGGTACGAGTGGATAGAGGTACGGTTAGCCTTATCAAACGATGATTTAAATATCACCGGTACATTAAACTTCTGCCCCATTTCGGCCACCACTTCGGCAACCTGGAATAAAAGTTCCTGGTTCTCCATTACACACGGGCCTAATATAAAAAACGGCTTCTGCCGGATCTGATCAAATAACATACGCTGTTGGTTATAGGGCAAAGATGAGATTATAAACACGAATTTCACGAAACGTACGTGATTTTTTCTCGAATTGAATTGGTGTTAATTCGATCTATAAGTGTAATTGGTGTTAATTCAATTCGTGCAATTCGTATCTTATCTTATACTTTTGTCTATCATGATCAATTATTTTGAATTTTACGATATCCCCGAATCCTTCAACCCCGACCAGGCCCTGTTGAAAAAACAGTTTTACCGCCTAAGTAAGGAATATCATCCTGATTTTTACGTCAACGAAAGCGACGAGCGTCAGCAGGAGATCCTGGAGCTATCCACGCTGAATAATAATGCTTACCACACGCTAAGCGACCCGGCCAAACGCTTAGATTATATCCTGCGTAGCCACGATTTGATTGCCGAAGGCGCCAAACCACAACTACCTGCCGATTTTTTAATGGAGATGATGGATATGAACGAACGGCTGATGGAAGTTGAAAACGCGGAGCAATTAGCCGATATTACTGCCGAAGCGCTGGCTGTTGAAAGCGACCTGCAAAACAACCTGGATACCTTAACCACTGATTATGAAACCTTAAGCGATACGGCTAAGGAAGACAGGCTAAATAAGATCACGGATATTTATTACAGATTGAAATATTTGTTGCGGATTAAAGAGAGTTTAGATACATTTGCAGCCCGCTTCTGAACAAAAGACTTGTTCACACAAAAATGCCCAGCTGGCGGAATTGGTAGACGCGCTGGTCTCAAACACCTGTGGGAAACCGTGCCGGTTCGACTCCGGCGCTGGGTACGCCTTAAAAGCCCTAACAATCAGATTGTTAGGGCTTTATCTTTTATAGAAATCACAAAAAAGGCATATTTTAAGTTCTTTTTGTTTTTTTTACACTTTTCAACTACCTGTTAATCAGATAGTTGAAAACTAAAAATTTTAAGATATTTGATTTCTGAATTTTACTACCAATTGATTTACAGTGATTTATGATTTTAAAAAAATCTTTAGTTTCTCTCATACTAATTTTTTGACCTTATAGCGGGAAATTTTGAACCGACTGTTTAAAGCAATTTGCCGATCAAGTTAATTTAGCCTTGGCCGGGAAGTTTTGATCATATTTCACCCATGATCGAACGATTCCGTTGTGTCAGTTCCGTCTTTATCGGCAGATGATCATTTACCCGGCGAAAATCGCCCCGCAAAACTTTAAAGACTAATTCGCCCGTAAAACTTGCAGTAGGGTTAATACTGGTTTATAATGATGTAAAACTAAAGACAACTCGTCGCATCTTGAATTCATTCGTTTGTCGAATTGTCTCGAATTGATATTAACAAGCGCTTTTACCGTTGCCTCAGATTAAATTTCCAACGTAATTGTCGTTTATTGAAGAGTTAGTAAAGTTTATCAAAAACGCTAAAAAGCGCGTATTTTTAAATTCGTGACAGAATCGTGGCTCTCATCAGGGCTAACATTAGTTTTTATGCGTAAAAAGCACTTCCCCAGGACTTGACCTTACAGCCTTTCATCTGAGCAAATAAGAACGAAGCGGCCTCGCGGTCCCCAATAAATACTGGCCATAATCCTCAAACCCTTTCAGGGTTTTCAGGCTCAGCAAAATATAAAACTGTGTTTTCATAGTTCCCATAAAAACAAAGGGCTCCTGCTTTGCAGGAGCCCTTTGGATAAAAACTAATACTACTTATTTAATCTCGATCTGGCGGCGTGCCACTTTAGCCTCTTCGCGTTTAGCAATATTAATGCGCAGGATACCATCGGTATAGGAGGCGTCGATCTGGCTGTCGTCGGCACTTTCCGGAAGGGTGAACGAACGCACGAAAGAACTATAGCTGTATTCGCGCTTGTTATAATTCTTCTGGTTGTCCTGCTGATCCGAAGCAGTTTCCACCGAAATGGTCAGCTGGTTACGTTCCAGGTTCAGCTTGAAATCTTCCTTCTTCAATCCCGGCGCAGCCAGCTCTACATGATAGTTATTTTCGCTTTCGCTAATGTTGACAGCGGGTACGCGGGTCACCATGCGGTCATTGAAAAAGGTATCATTAAAGATCGATTCGAAAACATCATTAAAGCCTGGCAATAATGTGTTGTTACGATTGTTGTTGAATTTAACTAAGGTCATGGCCTTTTACTTTTTAAATAAATGAACAATAAATTAATTAAACTATCCAATCTACAACAAGCCCTGTGCCAATACGCGCGGAATGAAATTTTTGCAGTTCCGAATGAAAAAATTTCAGCGCCGGTGTCAAATTTTCAGTGCATCCGAAACAGTTTGGTTTGCCTGAGTCCCGGCGTAACCTCCTCAAAGGGATGTTTACCCTTAATACGGCGGTTCAACCAAATGTCCTTAACCATGGTGGAACGCATTTCCCCAAAAACTTTTCGGGCATCTGTAAATAACTATACAACTTGCCCGAGTGGTAACGCACCGTTAACGAGGCGTAATAACAAAGCCTGCTGCGTTCTTTAAATTTCGGTGGGTGGCACCGGTAGTACCAGGCCGCGGGTAAAGGCATAATAGTTAACCATTGACCACTTCGCCTCCGTTTACATGAATGACCTGCCCGGTGATAAATGAAGCGTCGTCCGAAGCCAGGAACACATACGCCGGTGCCAGTTCCGAAGGTTGCCCAGCCCGTTTCATCGCGGTTTCCGAGCCAAAGGTTTTGATTTTCTCCTGGTCAAAAGTGGAAACGATCAGCGGCGTCCAGACCGGGCCGGGCGCTACCGCGTTGACCCGGATCTTTTTCTCGACGATATTGGTTGCCAGCGAGCGGGTAAATGAAGTGATCGCGCCTTTTGTGGAGGAATAATCCACCAGGTTGGGTGAAGAGCGGTACGCAGTTACAGAGGTTGTATTAATGATGCTATCCCCGGCATGCATATATTCCAGCGCCTTATTGGCGAAATGAAAATAGGCGAAAATGTTGGTACGGAAAGTATCCTCCAATTGTTTTTCATCAATGGCCTTCGGGTCTTTTTGCGGCACCTGCATCCCGGCGTTGTTGACGAGTATATTGAGCTTGCCGAGTTTTTTGACCGTTTGCTGCACGGCCTTTTTGCAGAAGCTGCTTTTCTTGACATCACCTTTCAATAACAAACATTTTTTTCCTTCGGCTTCTACCAGCTTTTTCGTTTCCTCCGCATCGATATCCTCATCGAAATAAACAACTACAATATCCGCACCTTCCCGGGCGAAATGGACGCTGACCGCGCGGCCGATGCCGCTATCGCCGCCGGTGATCAGGGCGACCTTGTTCGCCAATTTCCCTGAACCTTTATAATTTGCTTTGATATATTCCGGTGCCGGCTTCATCTTTGCTTCCAAACCCGGTTGCCTGTTTTGTTTTTTTGGTGTCGTTGCCATATGCTATAAACGGATGTCTGTGACGGATGGTTTTACCATTTTTAAAACAGCAGGCAGTCTTTGGTGTTCAAATAAAACTATGAAAGATCTTGCCCGGCGCTTCCCGGAAAACCCGTTATTATTACCCAGGGACCTCAAACCAAGCGGCGATGGTTTGCAGATCATCAGTTTGCTTAACCCTGGTGTATTCCGTTATCAAAACAAGACCTGGCTATTGGTCAGGGTCGCGGAAGGCGTTTCGCAAAAAGAGGGTGTGATCTTTTTCCCGGCACTAAATGCCACAGGCAATACCGAGATCATTGAAGTGCCATTGAACGACCCGGACCTGATCGCCACCGATGCACGGGTGGTTAGCTATAAAGGACTGGATTACCTGACAACCGTGTCACACCTGCGTTTACTCGCCAGCGAGGATGGCATGCATTTTACCGAGCAGCAGGGTTACCCCCCGCTTTTTGGCAAAGGTTACCTGGAGCGTTTCGGGATCGAAGATTGCCGGGTGACGCAAATTGATGAGGTTTATTACCTGACCTATACGGCGGTTTCAGACAGCGGAGTAGGCGTTGGAATGCTAACGACCACCGACTGGCAGCATTTTGAAAATGGCGGGATGATATTGCCGCCACATAATAAAGACTGTGCCATCTTCGACGAAAAGATCAACGATAAATATTATTGTCTGCACCGCCCGAGCAGCAAAGAAATTGGCGGCAACTATATCTGGCTGGCAGAATCGTCTGATACCCGGCAGTGGGGAAACCACCAATGCCTGATCAAATCCCGGCCGGGCATGTGGGATAGCGCCCGGGTTGGCGCGGGCGCGGCTCCCATACGGACAGACAAGGGCTGGCTGGAGATATACCACGGTGCAGATGCGGAACACCGTTATTGCCTGGGCGCTTTTTTAATGGATATTCATGATCCGTCAAAAGTTATTGGCCGGACAAAAGATCCTATCATGGTACCTACCGAGCCTTATGAGTTGAGCGGTTTTTTTGGCTATGTGGTTTTTACCAACGGGCATGTAGTTGATGGCGACCGCCTGACCATTTACTATGGCGCAGCTGATGAGTTTGTCTGCGGCGCTTATTTTTCAATAACCGATATTTTGGATCAATTAGTTAATGATGGAAAAGAAGATCAATGAATGCAGTAAGCTGATGGCCGGAAAGGGCCTGACCGTCGCCTTCGCGGAAAGCGCGACGGCGGGTTGGCTCTGCTCGGAGTTCGCGCTGACCGATGATTCGGGGAAGGTGCTGAAAGGCGGCATCGCCTGTTATGATGCGGACCTGAAAGTGGATCTGCTTAAAGTCCCGCAAGAACTGATCGACAAATTCACCCCGGAATCACTGGAAGTTACCCGCGAGATGGCCCACCGGCTGGATAAGCTCATTCCGTGTGATATCCGGGTTGCGGTAACCGGACTCACCACGCCTGGCGGTAGCGAAACCCCCGAAAAGCCCGTCGGCACGATGTTCGTAGTAGCGCTCATCAATAACAGGGAGATCAGCTTTCGTAAAGTATTTGAAGGCGGCTGCGAGGATATCATTCACCAAACCATTGAGGCAACCGCCGAAATGCTGACCGATGCGTTGCGTTAAACCGATGTGGTTATTGCTACCAGCCGTTGTGCATTGGGAATGGCAGCTGCCGCAGCATCGTTATTAAAATAACACCAGACCTCTTTGACGCCGTCCTTTGCTTTAAGTTCATCGGCAAATTCTTGAAGTGAATCGTCACTATAGCTTGAGTGGTACAGGTGCGGAACACCGTGAAAACGGTAATACACGATAGGCCCGGTTACGACAGGTTTATCGGGCAGATCCGGGTGGCTCATCCCGCAGAATGATATCCCACGCTTACGCAAGGCGGTATAAATTTCTTCACACCACCAACCCGGATGCCTGAATTCCAACACATTATCAAAGCTAAGGTCAAGCTGTTCCAGCACGCGCGCCAGCCTTTCGGGGTCGTAGCGAAAACGTGGAGGGAACTGAAATAAGACCGGGCCCAGTTTCTCTTCCAGCCCATGGCGTATGGTGCTGTAAAAGTCGCCGAGCATATCCACTGTACCATGAAACTGTTTGTAATGGGTGATCGCCTGGGGTGCCTTAACCGCGAAGCGAAAGCCGGCCGGCGCCTTTCCATACCACGAGCGCAGCACGTCGAGACGCGGAAAGTGATAAAAGGTCACGTTGAGTTCCAGCGTGGCAAACTGCCCGGCGTAAAATTCAAACCACTTTTTCTGCGGAAGTTCAGCCGGGTAAAAAATGCCTTTCCAGTGCGGGTAATGAAACCCCGAGCAACCGATATGCCATTCCATCATGACCCGGCGCTGCTGTTATCGGTCGCTTCTGCCGCCGGTTCGCACTTCCCGCCGCCAAATTGGCCCAGCAACAGGCCGGCAAATCGCAAGTCGGCATAGGATACACTGGCGTTAAACTGTAGGTCTCTCACATAATGGAACATCATCTTTAAGTTTTAATGGTGATCAATGCGTATACAACTTTTAGCAGTTTTATTATGTTTTAATTAATTAAGTTTTTTTATACGAAATATTTCAAACAATAATTAACTGATAAGGGTTTATTTTACCACTTGGCAGGGCGCTCAATCCGGCGCTCGCAAGCGATCATTTTTAACCTGAAATTTTTGACCATGAATGCAACCTCAGCCTGGCTTTTGACGGCTAATTCAAAATTAAACAGTCCTGATCTTTCCCCTGTTTATGAACAGCAGGCGGCGGGCTATTCTTTTAACGTTTATTTGGTTGACGATTCCTGCTGGCTGGTGGCGGCCTGGCCCAGAGGCAGCCGTATCGCCTTCCGTTTGGCTTATTCGCCCAATGACTGGCTGGAGCTTAAAAAGGTTACAGAGAAAGATCGCAACATCATATTCCGTATCGCCTCCCTGATGGGTGAATATGAAGCGGTGGTTTGCTTACCAGATGATCAGAACGAACCCGTTTTGCGTTTAACCACCACCCTGACAACGGCCGCGCCGCTGCTGTTCCCATATTGGCCGAGGGATATTGTGCCTTTGGGCGCATCGGGCAGCGACGTGCTGGCTGAGGGTCACGTTCAGGTCAGGCAGGTCGGCACGCGTTCGGGGCAATTGTATTTCAATCTCACCCGGCCAAAAGCGGGTTCCGTGCTCTACTTACAGAACCTGACCGCGCTGGCTGATTATAATCAGGACACCGAAACCTCTGCCGGTGATACCGTTGGAGGCGAATGGCCGGAGGTTGGCTTTGCTTTGCCGCCGACCATCAAAAACAAACCGCTTGAATCCGGCAAAAGCTACGTCTTAAGCGATGCGTTAATTACCTTTTCGGAAGAAGTACCTTCGGATGAACCGGCTATGGTGCGGCAGTACCTGGATATGCTGTCAGCAGTTTATTTGCAACTACCTAAACCGGCAACCACCTACAAACACTGGCCAGAGATCCTGCAGAAAGGATTGACCGATCTGCAGGATAGCCCGGGCTGCTGGTCGCAGGTGGGCGGCAACCCTTATTTTAATGCGTATGTCTGTGATTATGCTACCCCGCCGGAGATCATGGTCCAGTTAGCTGTTTTGTTGCCCCTGCTGGACTACGTGGAATGGAATAGCGCACAACTGGAAGTGATGAAAAAGATCAAAGCCGGCCTGCCTGCTTTTTACAATAAAGAGCTTGGCACCATCATGCGCTGGCACCCGAAAGTGGCCGATACCATGGAAGGGGAAGAAGAGCATAAAAAACCGATGGTCATGGATTCCTGGTACTTGAATCATCCCTTACTGAACCTGTCACGGCTGGCACTCAAAGGCGACCAAGTTGCTGAAAAGCTATTTTTGGATTCCCTGGATTTTGCCATTAGGGTGGCCCATCATTTTAATTATAACTGGCCCGTGTTTTATAAAATGGATACCCTGGAAGTGGTCAAAGCAGAAACCCAGCCCGGCAAGGGCGGCGAAAAAGATGTACCCGGACTATATGCG
The DNA here is from genome assembly GCF_059418485.1 of Mucilaginibacter sp. GW821-FHT07H05. NCBI lineage: Bacteria > Pseudomonadati > Bacteroidota > Sphingobacteriia > Sphingobacteriales > Sphingobacteriaceae > Mucilaginibacter > Mucilaginibacter sp. GW821-FHT07H05. Next base: position 220,155 of record NZ_JBWKPY010000007.1, on the reverse strand, counting down.
CACGTGATGCTGCAGGCCTGGGAACTGACCGGCGAGAAACGCTATTTGGCGGAGGCGGAAAAGGCGGCGCAAAAATTAAAAGGTTTGGGTTTCGAATTATTCTACCAGGCCAACAATACCGCTTTTTCGGCGGGTGCCATCCTTCGCTTATATAAGATCACGAAAAAGGAGATTTATAAACAACTGAGTTATCTCTGTCTGGCTAATATTTTCAAGAACGTCAGCTTATGGGATTGCAACTATGGCTACGGAAAAAACTTCCCGTCCTTTTTTGCGTTGTTCCCCTTAAACGATGCGCCCTATACAGCGGTATACGAAGAGCAGGAGGTTTTCTGCGCCTTCCATGATTACCTGCACCACGCCGAAGGGCAGGAAATTCTCCCGTCCGTACGCCTGTTATTAGCGGAATATGTCCGGTTCCTGGTGGAACGGGCGGTGTACTATTATCCAACTATGCTGCCAAAAGCGATGTTGTCAGAAGACGTCAAGACCGGCGAGGTGGACCCAAACCTCTGGATCGCTTTGGAAGACATGCATGACGGCTGGGAGAAGTCCGGCGAAGTCGGCCAGGAGGTCTATGGCGCGGGCAATGCTTTCGGGATCCTGCCGCGGCACTATATGCAGGTAGAAGGCCAGCCTTTTATGATCTATACCGATTACCCGACCTATGGCTTTTCACCGAAAAAACACCGGCCCGCTAAATTTAAACTTGCTGGTGATCGCCGCTTGAGTTGCCGCCTGATGCTGGTCAAGACAGACCGGGGCAAAATGCCGGAATTTGTCCTCACATTAAATAACAGCAAGGAACCGGCCAAGGGAAAAAGAACCAAAGGGGGCCACCTGGAATTTACGGTACCGGGTGACAGTGAAATTCATATTAACTGGATATGAAAAAGAAAAAGCATTTTTTTGAACGTTTCTCCGATTGGGCTACGACAGCCACCGGCAGCTCAGCAGCATTTTTTATCGCTATCGCCGTCATTGTCACCTGGCTGATTACCGGGCCGGTATTTCAGTATTCAGACACCTGGCAACTGATCATCAATACGGGCACGACCATTGTGACCTTCCTCATGGTCTTCCTGATCCAGAAATCGCAGAACAAGGACTCCAAGGCGATCCATCTTAAACTGAACGAGTTGCTGGCCTCGCACGAAGGCACTAGTAACCGGATGGTCAATATCGAGGACCTGACTGAGGAAGATTTGGACCGTTTATATAAATTTTATATCCGGCTATCGCAATTGGCCCAACGGGACAGTGACCTGACCAGTACCCACTCGATTGATGCTGCCGAAGAAAACCAGAAAAGGAAGTCAGGCAACCGCAAATCAACCCAAACCGGTCATTAACTTGAAAAGCTATGGGACTATTGATCAAAATATTTGGCGAAGGTAAGTACCTAAACTATATTACCATTGACTAAGTCGTCGTAGGCAAAAAAGCATCTAATTAAAAGTATTGCTTTGCTTAATCGCGGATAATAAAGTCATCATTTCCGCCGCAGTAAGTTGCTCAATAACGGGTGGCTACTGTGCCGCCCGGTCTTTTAATAGTAAAGGAATACCGATCGTTAATTTTGGTGAGGGTAAACTGCCGGGCTCCTCCTGGTTTTAATTCATCAATCGGAACAATATGTAATTTGCCATCTGCATTAAGGTACTCAAGTGTGTAATTTCTGATGGTATAGGATGGTATCGAGTTCTTCACCTGAATTTCAACGGAAATGTCGAATGGATTTAGCCTGACAACCTTTAAAATCTCGACCGGTGAGCACAACTGGGCAAAGGTGTAATAGGATGGTTTGGGCTTTAAGTAAATGTCTGTTACTCCATGGCGGCGTATCTGGAATTTACCTTTTCCCTCCTCCCCCATTTGGGTGCGGTAATCGTTCAGGCAGAAGTAAATAAAACCGGCAATAAAGGGTTTCTTCCGCCATTCGTTGATATGGTAATGCATATCATCTATCCGTCGCGCATCGCCGCCGCTGAATGCTGGCTCACATAAGCCAGCCTCACTGATAAAAAGCGGCCGGCCATTTAACACCCGGTGTATCTCATCCAGTTTTTTTGGCAGCAAATCGCGCTGATTACCGTTCCAGGTGCCTACATAATCATTCCAGGCGGGCAAGTCGCCCATCAATCCGGGATCCTTAGCCAGTTTCAGATCCATTTTATTGCCAACTACATTAATGAGCCTGGTTTGGTCCAGGGCACGTGTAAATGCTTTTAACTGATTATTATCTTGTTGAGTAGACGGTACCTCATTATTCAACGCCCACGCATAAATGCTGGGATGGTTATAATGCGCTTCAGTCATTTCGGTAAGCTGTTGCTTGGCAGTGGCCATAACCTCCGGTGTCAGTTGCGCCGGCCTTTGCCACCACGGGATCTCTTCCTGAACAAGTATGCCGTATTCATCCATTAAATCAAGTAGATAATCGTCTTGCTGCCAGTGGAACCGGGTGATCACCACGTTAAGCTGCTTCATCATCCGGGCAACGCTGTCCATAATCCTGCGGGGTTCGGCCGAGCCGAACGCAGGATGGCTTCCTGCCATATATTCAATGCCCGGTAAGCGGACTTCTTCACCATTCAAGGTCAGTTTTTCACCATTGAGCGTTACTTTTTTAAAGCCAAATTTTGCTGTATGTATATCAGCAACACCTTTGGCGTTATAGGTTGCCACCTGCAATTCATACAAAAACGGGTTGTCGAAATGCCAGGGGGTTACTTTTTTCAGTTGTATGGGAAACTGAAATGTATTACCAGTCCGGGTTAGCGTTGCTCTTTTACTAAACACAACCTTACCGCTCTTCTTTTCTTTTAAATTAGCGCTTATTGTTGTTGAGGCAATTTCAGATTCGTTCAGCTTTATATCCACCTGCATACTTGCACTGCTATCTTTCAATTGAAGATCGGGGATAACATGAACATACTTGATGGAAGGCCGGTCGCAAATGTAAACAGATACATCGCGGATGATCCCTCCATCATTCACCCAATCAAAAGCGGTTTGGAAAGGCAGATTGGTAGCCGAAAAACTGTTGTCGCAGGAAACCGTCAGCTTGTTTTGCTGACCGTAGGCCAGGAACGATGAGATATCAAATGAGAAGGCTGTATAACCCGAGTTCAGATGCCCGCCAACACGTTTACCGTTAATGTAAAGTACCGCGTCGTGGTAAACCGCTGCAAATTTGATAAACACCGCCTTCCCCTTCCAGGCAGCCGGAACTTTCAAACTCCTTCCGTACCAAGCCAGCCCGGCATAGTTTTCCAGGCCTTTGTGAATATTCCAGGTATGAGGTACAATAACGGTTTTGGCAGTGCCCGGCAGCCCTTTAGCAAAGCCGTTTTGTAAACCGCTTTTTTGCGGATCAGTTTGAAACTGCCAGGAACCATTCAATGATATTTCGCGGTTCACCTGGCCAGACGCACTGATCACACAGGCAAAACACAGCAAAAAGATCAAACAGATTTGTCTTTGCCTAACGCAACTTTTAAAACTCACGAATATGGGCATATGGTTATAAATTGGTTATATAACAATACAAACAAAAATACTGGCAATAACAGTTTTCAATATAGATGGATTGATTATAAATATGGATTATCTTACTCTTTATTTTAACTCGTCTGGATTCCCGAACCCTGATCGCTGAACTCTCGTAGCTGCCTTAGATGGGTCAATGCACCGAAATGACACGCGTCTTGCTTAAGTACTTCAACAAACGCTGCCTGCGCTTCATCAAATTGGTTCAGCCCCAGGTAACCGAGCCCCGCGATATAGCGACAATGGATTTTGTTACGCTGGTTCAAATCATCCTCAAAAATGAGCAGGTCGGGCAGCGATACCGCGAAATAGTCGATCCGTACTTCGTCCTGCCCATGGTCTAATCCATAGTTTAATAAGTTATTGAAAATGGTTTTAGCGGTTTCGGCGTGTTGCAGCTTGTGCCAGGCCAGGCCCTGATAAAAAATCTTGTCGGGTTGCTGATCGTTATAGAATACCGCAGCGCTGGGTTCAGACAAGCCTTGAGTTGCGGCTGACCAGAAAGTTTTTGCTTTTTCAGTTTCGCCCAGCTTTTCATAAGTACAGCCCAGCCAGTAGAAAATGTCATTTTCCTGTGCGCCGGGTAGTTTGCCTTCGCCAAGATTATCAGGATAGGCCTGGGCTGCATTTAGTTTTTCGATGGCACCTGTATAGTTGCCATTTAGGAGATCGGTTTTTGCCAGTTCGGTGAGGCTATAGATATACTGCCCCGATACTTTGCCTTCACCGCCTTCCCAGGGATGGAACTTCCGTTCCATCAATTGCCGGTAAGCCATTTCATGCTCGCCAATAAAGTTTTTTAATGTGATGGTTTCTAAATAAAGATCATCACGCAGCCGGGCCACATCGCTATGCCTGGTCAAGAACTCCAGACGGGTCTGCGCGCTATAGTTCAATTTTTTGTAAAGCTGGTCCAATTCCATCAGCACACGTGCATCTCCCGGGTTCAGGCTGAATGCCTTTTCAAAATGCAACAGGGCTTTTGCCGGATCACTCTGTTTATTATAAGCGGCGATGGCCAGGTTCCGGAAAACTGTCGGGAAGGTTGCATCGGCCTCGGCCGAGCGCTGCCAGTTATCGATAGCGTGCTGGTACTGGCGTTTATCATACCAAAGGTTACCCAAATAATAAGGCGCTTTCGCATCTGCCGGGTTTTTATTCATAGCAAACTGCAGTACGGCAATATCTTCCAGCCTGTTGGGGAAACAATAATCCGGATTGGCTAAAGCGCCGGTTTTAAGATATTCATCAGCCTTAGCAACGTTACCGCCCAGGTAGTAATATTGCGCCAGGTAATAGCACAGCATCGGGTCGCTCTCCAGTCTGTTTTCAACCAGCGCCAGTAGTTGAATTGCATCATCATAAAGACCGGCATTGGCGTAGTCAATTGCATATTCAATGAGCGTATGTGATTGGCCACGGCTCAATTCCCTCAATTGTGTCAACGCTGCCGACGCCTCGTTAGTTGATGCTGCCGCCTGCAGGCCAAGATAAAGTTCATACCAGGCGCTCAGGTTAAAGCCATCGCGTTGCAGCGCATAGCGGCAAGTTTCAATAGATGCCTGCAGCCTTGATAGCATGCGCTGGGCCCGCGCCTTAATCATATAAGCTTTGCCATTTCGGGCATTCCGGTCAATCGACCAGTTAATGTGCTCCAGCGCCCGCTCGTATTGCCTGTTTTTCAAATCGATTTGCGCCACGGCAAAGTAAGCTACATCCTGCCAGGCCGCATTCCAGGTGGATTTAAAATAGGCGCTATATGCTTTTTTATCATCGCCGGTATAAGACAAGGCCAGGCCTAAATTATAGTACGGCTCCCCATCGTAGGGGTTTGGATTTCTTTGTGTAATCGTCTCAACAGCTTTTTCAAAATAAGGAATCGCTTCCTTGAATTGACCTTTTCTTAACAACCAAAGACCTAAAGCATTGTTATTCCGAACATCTCCCGGGTCCCGCTTCAGGGCTTCCTTGTAATAAGGTACGGGGCTATAGGTGGCATGGCGATATTGCTCAAGATGCTGCCCGGTAAGAAACAATTGTTCGGCAGAGGCAACCTGTTCAGGGGCGCGTGCCGGTTTTGCCGCTTCCGGCAGTTCTCTGTGTTCGTTAGATTCATGATAGGATATCAGTTCCTTTCCTGTATGATCATAAACGGTCAGCGACAGTTGATCCGAATCAGCAAAGTCTGCAACATTTTCTGTAAACACATCTTCCGGGCTTAACGACACTTTCCAGCGCGAAATAACACGCTCTGCATTTGCCAGTACAATCCCGGCGTCTTCAATCGGTGATGTGGCAAACACGGTAACCTTCAGGCCACCATCCTCTTTTTCTAATCCCAATAAAATGTCTTTACTGGCATTCTTAACCAATCCAACCTTTCGGTAAGGCAAAAAATACTGGGTGAAGGACTTTTCTTCATAAGGCATCAGCCAGCTAAAATCCGGCTGATTATCGGTAAACATGCCGGTCATCAACTCAATGTAAGGGCCGTCTTCGTCCGTCAGGTTACGGTCCCAGGCAACGCCAAAATCACCGTTACCCCATGTCCACTGTTTTTTGCCGGGCGAAACATGATGATCGGCCACATGCAGTACACCTGCTTCCGTATCGTGCTCATAACCGCCCACAAAATCATATTCGGAATTGACTGCCATATACGAAGTAGGCACCGGGATATTCTTGTAGCGTGATATGTCTGTACCCGGCGAATAATCAACTTTATAATAGGTGCCGGTAGCGATAGGAAAAGTGGATACATCGCGTTTACCATGATCGAACACCGCGTTAACATCCGGTGGAAATACGCTTTGGTAATGATCACTAACACTAACAGCCGGGTTGGCCCACCACAAAAATGTTTGTGGCACATTGGTGCGGTTGTACAATTGCGCTTTGATCTCGAGGTAGGCTTTATCCGGGTGCAGTGTAAAACCTGCCATCCCTTTAGTACGGAACATCTTTTCCACTTCGCTCACCCATACGGTCTTACTGCCGTCCTCATTTTCTTCAATCCGGTAATCTACCGGCTCAAAAGTACTGGGGCGGTGATGCTGAGGCCAGTTAAATTCAATACCGCCAGAGATCCAGGGGCCGCACAAGCCTACCAACGCTGGTTTAATCACCTGGTTATAATAGATGAAGTGCCGGTCGGCGATCTTATCATAAGCCATTTGCACCCGCCCTCCTATCTCCGGCAGGATCATGATCTTCAGATATTTATTCTCCAGGAATAAGCCATTATATTCCTGATCGATCTTCTCATCTGCAATCTTTTCAATTACCGGATGCGGGTAAACCACTCCGCTGCTGCCCTGGTAAACCCGTTTTTCAAAAAACATCGGGTTTTTATCTGCCTCACCAACCGGATAGGTGGGTATGATCACCTTCTCTTGCCAAACTTTAACTGTCATATGTGTAATAATATATTATGCTTAATGTCCTGTATAACTATCTTCCAATTGTTCCAACGTTTGCCCCTTGGTTTCCTTTACGCGGTTTCTGACAAATAGATAACCTAACAAGCAGATACCCGCATAGAGGTAGAACGGACCATAAGTCCCCAGGTATTCGGCGAGGATGGGAAAGGTAAAAACGAGTATAAAATAGGCTGTCCATAAGGCTACGATTGCAACCGAAGAAGCAATACCGCGGATATGGTTAGGAAATATTTCTGAAATGAGCACCCAGGTAACCGGCGCGAGTGATGTTGCATAAAAACCAATAGGCAGTAATACGAAAATCGAGATCCAGATGGTGGGTGCCTTATTACTGAGCAGTAAGGCCAATACCACATAAGATAAGGCAAGGCCCAACGAACCGATCAGCATCAGCGGGCGGCGGCCGAGACGGTCTACCTGCCACATGGCAATCAATGTAAAAAGGAGGTTAACAATGCCAATCGCCACGGTTTCCAACAACTGGTGATCAAGACTGGCGCCAACAGATTGGAAGATGGTTGAAGTGTAATTGAAAACCACATTGATACCGCACAATTGCTGAAAAACAGCCAGTGTGATGCCTACAAGTACCGCCGGCCGCACTGCTTTTGCAAATACGGCGGCGTATTTTTGTTGCGTCACTTTCGGAATGGAATGTTCGATAGCCTCTATCGTCGTTTGGGCGAATTGCGCCGAACCGATTTTGAGCAGGATGTCTTTCGCTTTGGTTTTCTGACCCACCGTTAACAGCCACCTTGGGCTTTCCGGCAGGAAGATCACACCAATCAAAAATAATAAGGAGGGGATCACCCCGCAGCCGAACATCCAGCGCCAGGCGTTTTCCATATCGGCCAGCAGGTAATTGACCAGATTGGTCATCAATATCCCGATAACGATGGTCAATTGGTTAATGGCGACATTCCGGCCACGCATATGTGCCGGCGAAATTTCTGCAATATACATGGGACTGAGCATAGAGGCCATACCCACACCGATGCCGGCGCAAAAACGCATCAGTACAAAAACAGCCAAACCGGGTGCAAACGCCATTCCCAGCGACGATACGGCAAAAATGGCGGCCGCCACCATTAGCCCAGGCCTGCGGCCATAGCGATCGGCCAGTTTGCCGGCCAGCAGGCAACCCACAATACAACCCAACGCCAGCGAGCCGGTTAAAAACCCCTCCCACCAACTGGAAAGATGAAATGCTGTCTTTAAAAAAGGCAGGGCACCGGAAATGACGGCAAAGTCGAACCCAAAAAGGTAGCCTCCCAGGGCAGATATAAAGGAAATCCCCAGGATGTAACAATTATTGAACTGTACATCACCTTGTATTTTATTGAACATAAAGACTATTTACGATGTGATTAAAAATAAAGCTCGGCCTGTTGGCCCGCAATAGATAATTTTTGGTAAAACATGGATTATTATTGGATGAGCCGCCGCAGCTCATCGGCCGTTATTTCCTGAACTGGTTGAAAAGCACTACCGGAAGCATATTTGGCTAAACTATACCGTAACTGCCGGGCTGCCGGGCGTTCAGCCAGTTGATGGCTAATGTCCATGGTACAGATCAATAGCTTGCCTGCCCCCACCCTAAACTCCACCAGCGTGCCCAGATTTCTATTTTTAAAGAAATTGTCAATCACGCGGACAATTGGTACCGCGCGGATTGGCAGCCGGTCAAGCTGTAAGGACCTGGAACGGGTAACCAAATCCCACCATTGCCAGTCAGAATGTGTAGCTGTAGGAAAATCACCCAAAGCCTTGCTTTGATTATTGATCAATAAGCCCATGCTGCCCGGCTGGTTGGGGAAATGCACCGGACTCCAAAAAACTGTTGCAAAACGGCCGTCGATGCCTTTGATAGCAGACGTATCGGGATGAAAGACCACCTGCCTGCCAGCTTTCAGTAGTTGGATAGCGCTATCAATTGACGCGGTGAACACCGCCTTGTTATCGTCCTTAGGGAGCACTGCCGGATAGACCCATATTTTCCATTGATTTTGATATTTGGTATTGCCCAGGCTTACCTTAACTGTCAGCTCGGTGGCCTGGCTTATCCCGGATAGATCTACCGAGAACCGGCCGGCGTCGTTTCCGTTTCCGACAGGAATTGACCGGTGACCAAGCGTACCCTTATATTGTACTTTACCATCTTCGGAATAAATAGACCAGCGGACCTCCTCATTGATCACCTGATCACTAAAATTGGCAACTTCAACAGATGCAGCAAATGCTTCGTTGTTTTGGTAGGCTGCTTTCTCAAAGCGCAGCAGCGGGACAACCGGGCTGCAGAATTCGCGAAATTTTTCAGGCCGTATTAACCCTTTACTATCCCAAAAAGCGTTTAGTATACCAACAAGCGCCGTCCCCTGGCCGGGGAAATCATGCAGGTCAAGTAACTGCAATCCGCCAACACCCCGGGTTTTCAAAGCCCTTTCAATTTCTTCTTTGTAAAGCTGCACGGCTAATGCGCCACTGGCTTTCAAATAGCTGGGCGCCATTTCCAACAGTTGTTTTTTGCGCAGGTCGTTCCGCACAGCTTTAAAGTTATCAGGGCGCAGCACACCTGTATATTTAGGAATCTCTGTCAGGTCCGGGAAAATCGAATATTGGCCAACCTCGTGTATGATCAGCGGCACATTTGTCCCGGCAAGCGCTTTGCTGTAATCCGTCTTAAAGTCGGGTGCGTTTGTGTTAAAAATACCTTGCCCGCGTACCCAGCCTTTGTCTGTATACTGGGTGATAAAAAAATCGTCGGCCGGTTCCGGGTTTTTGCCATGTCCTTTTTGAAAAGTGAAAGTAGTTGTCGTATAAAGATGGCGGTTGTCCTTCCGTTTTAGCGTTCTGACCAGGTTTTCAAGCCAATCAAAGTCGCCTTGCAGTTCGTTACCCATACTCCAGAAACAAAATGACGGGTGGTTGCCATACTCATCGATGATCTTATCTGCTTCTGCGTCGAGGTAAGTTAGGGTGTTGGCGTCCTTTCCAACAGTCGGGACCCATAAAGGCAGTTCAACATGCAGGTAAAAACCAAGCGAGTCCGCTACCCGGAAGGCGGCCTCGGGCGGGCACCAGGAATGAAAGCGGAGATGGTTCAGACCATAAGCCCGGGCCGCCCGGAACACTTTTAGCCAGCCCGCGGCACTCATGGGTGGATGGCCTTCCAGCGGGAATATATTGCACTCCAGTGTGCCCCTCAGAAATAGCGGCCTCCCGTTTATCTTCAGTTCATTGCCGGTAGCCGTAACTTCCCTGAACCCGAATGTGGTGGTCTTTACATCCAGCAATTGTCCCTTGTCGTTCGTTAGTTCGGTGCAGATTTGATACAGGCGGGGATGGAATTCGTCCCAGGGTTTTGCATTAGGGGCCTGGATAGTGATTTCCTGTTCGGGGGCTGAAACTGCCACACGCGCGGATGTTTTGATCACTTTGGTTCCGGCAAGCAGCGAAAGGCGAGCGTAGATCTTATTGACCGGTTTTGCTTGCAGTGTGATCAAGGTTTTTACCGATCGGTTGGCCAGGGACGGAAACGTCCTGATATTTTTGATGGAGATAGCCCCCAGGTCAACCAGTTGTATTTTCCCAATGATGCCGTTCCAGATGATCTGCGTGCCATCCGTGTAGGCATGGGCAAAATCATTTACGCTGATATCGTGCTGCTTTCGGTTGTCGATCCGGATGGTGAGGGTATGTTTACCGGGCTTTAATACCCCTAAATGAAAAGTGTGCGGCGCAATCAGGCTTTCCTGTTCGCCAACAGGGTTGCCGTCTATCCAGCAATCCGATCTCCACAGCACCCGTTCTAATGAGATGAACGCATCCGTCATCGCAGCACGCGTGTTGAACGTCCGCTGGTACCATGCCGCACCGATATAAGTATGCTTTCTGGATAAGTGGAGCATGACCGGCTTAGTGAGGCTGCTGTCTGCTTTCACAGGCCGGCCGATTGATGCATCATCTAATGTTCCGGGTAAATTGATCCCGTCTTTAAACGATTGGCTATACCATTTCTCCGGTATGCCCCTATCAAGTGAATCGAGCCGGTATGACCAGCGGCCGGCGAGTGACATTGGTCGAACCTGACCGAAGGCCGCCTGGAGCGATAGTAAAGCGAGGGTGCAGAACAGTATTTTTTTCATTGATCTTTTATTGGAATTTACCCAAGGTGCCGGACACATCAGTTGTGGTAGCAGTCCCGGTGCCTTTCAGCAGGATACTCACGCCCATCAGCGTTTGGTTGGCATGGTCTGTTACGCGCCCTTTAATTGGTTTTGTTTGCGCAAAAACCAGGGTGCAGAGCAATAGCAACACCTGGGTTAGCGTAAATTTTGTTCTCATAATTACATTTAGGATTATAAAACGTCCAACAAATTTAAGTGCTGTAAAGACGCTTAGTATAGACGATACTTTGTATTATATGGATAATATTACGCATTGAAACGCCAGCAGCTATTTGTTATACATCATGAACTCATAAATACACGCCAACTAAAAAGGGTTCCCCATGTGTACAAAGCGTACAACTATGGTAATTTCACCCTATAACAAAGCATTTTTTTGCCATTATTTCAAATACCATCTATACTTTCTGTTTTTGTAAAAGATGGATGACCGGCTGAAATCATGGACAATATTTATGTTTATATAGATAATATTACTTTTATAACACAGTTTTATTCAATTCTGTTAGTTTTAACATTCTGATATTAATGGCACTGATATGAGCAGCGATTTGAATTTTAAAAAAGATGGCTTCGAAGGCCAGCGCGCTATCGTGCTACCACAATCTGTGCTGGCCAAATTTTGTGTAGAGAACGAGGCTATTAAAGGCGCTTATGTAACCGATATTGGCTATTACCCAAAAGCAAAGTTTCATAAAAGGGAGCGCCCAGCCGGGGCAGCACAAAATATTTTAATTTATTGTATTGATGGAAAGGGAACCGTAGGCATAGGTTCACGCAATTTCAACATTGGCCCGGGCGAATTTTTTATTATCCCCAGGGGCGTTAAGCACTCATACGAATCAAACGAAAAGAGTCCCTGGACCATTTATTGGTGTCATTTTGTAGGCCCGCAGTCAGATGCGCTTGTAAATCTGATCTACTCAAAAGAACAGAACTACAAGTACGCTGCAGAATTTGTGGATGATCGTATCCTCATTTTCGACCGGCTGTATAATTTTTTAGAACAAGGCTACAGCCCTGAAAATCTGACTTATGTAAATCTATTGTTTGTTCAGTACCTAAGCTCATTCGCGTTCGGCGACCGGTTGGCTATCGGTTATGAAGAATCCAACTCCGGGCCGGTTGAAAAGTCAATACTGTTTATGCAAAGGCATTTTGAAAAGCCCTTAGCCCTTTCGGCACTGGCGGCATCCGCCAATCTTTCGGTGAGCCATTATTCATCTCTTTTTAAGAAAAAAACAGGATTTTCCCCCATCGACTATTTTAATCACCTTAAAATTCAAAAAGCTTGTCAGTATTTACAGTTCACTGAATTAAGGATAAGGGAGATCGCATTAAAAGTAGGGATCAGCGACCCACTTTATTTTTCAAGGCTATTTACACAAACCATGGGCTATGGCCCCAAAGAATACCGCCAGCAAAGGTCTGCAGTAAAGTAAAAAACATAAATTTGTTTAAGACCTGCTGGAATAAAAACCATTCTAAAAAGTTGACTAACAATAGTTAGTTGTTTATCAATATATCCCTTCCCATCACTCCTAACGCCAAAATTCATACGCGCCATACGCTTCAAATGATCCCTAAATAGGCTCGCATGTATAAGGGGCAGGAGTACAAATCACTGGGTCCCGCTGTTTTTACTGTAGCTGAACCAGCCCGAATTTCCGGTCCCTTCGCATTGCTCCGGCAATGCATCCGGCAGGAACCGCAACTGCTTCATCCGATATCATTTTTCTGTGCTTGCCATATTGCTTTCCCTCGTATCTGCTTAACCCATATGTTAAATAAATTGGTCTAAGTAATAAGTACACAAAAACTAACCAAAATTAAGATGAGAAAAACTTTATTACTCCTTGTGTTCCTGGGGCTTTCATTGCCGCTGCTGGCTCAAACCGATTCCCTGGCAGCTTTTACCGGAACAATTGCTCAATTGCGCGCCCTTAGCGGGAAGCCTTACAAACACGCATCATCAACCGATTATGGAACCGGTAACTGGTATAAGGATGTATCAGACCATACATCGGCTGATAACACAGGAACCGTTCTGGTTGATGCTGATGGTAACAGATGGAAGCGGATTTTTACCGGGCCAATTAGCGTAAGTTGGTTCGGTGCTGTTGGCGATGGCATCACCAACGATCAAACAGCTATTCAAAACTGCTTCAGCCAGGCAAAAGAATTCCAGACGATCTGTTTTGAAAAGGGAGCTTATAAATTCACTTCGGTTACCCTCACCAAAGCTAATGTAAACCTCTTAGGCTACAAAGCAAATCTATTGGGAACCATTAATATCGGCGATGATACGCTTCGGACCTATTCGGCAACTATCAGCGGACTTACCTTTACGCAAACCGGGAACGCCATTCAAATTAAAAATTGCAGGAAATTAAAGATCTCCGGGAACGTGTTCAATGGCTGCGACAAATCTGTTTATGTAAAACCCGAAGGAGGAGGCGTACACTATAACGCTATGATTGAAATAACCGATGCCAATTACTTTAACGATGTTAACTATTGTTTTTACGTAGACAGGGCGTCGGCAGCATCGTGGATGACCACCAGCGACTGTACTTTTTCGGGAAACGTGGCTAATAATACACTGATAACCGCGGTTTATTGTAATGGTATCGACGGTTTGCGCTATTTAGGAAACACCATTTTTATGCCGTCAACAGTTAGTCAAAGAGTCAATAAAAAAAATCATTTGAAACTCGAAAAGCAATCGGACTGGATTGTTGTGGCCAACAATAATTTTTTTGAATCCGGAGAAGAGAGTGTTTTGGTTGAAAACTGTAAAAACCTAAATGTTACCGGGAACAACTTTGCCTGGTGTGGCCAAAAAGGCGTTTATAGCCTCGTCAGGGCCACGGGAACAATTACCGATCTGGCGATGAATGTAAGCGGAAACATCATCAACAAATTTTCAGGAAACGTTGTGGAGATTGATAGTACCACGTATGGGCAGGTAAACGTTACTGCAAACACCATTAATTACGCCAATACTTTCACCAACTATTTTGGTACGCAGGACCTTTCCCTGATCACCCATTACATTATCCGGGCTGGAAATGCGTTTACACAGATCTTTCAAAAAAATAATTACAATGTAATATCCAACCTGAAAGTGTTCTATAAAACAGGCATCGTTTCCAATGCCGAGCCTTGGGGAAGTTATGTTGCAGAGAGTAACATCACTAAATCCCTTACAACAATCAATAACACAACCCCTGTTAATTTATTGGGACTTTTAGACGCGGCGTCAAATACTACTACTTACGGCGGGGTGATTGTGATCAACGCAAAAAACGCTGTCACATCAAGCGCTAATACCACTACTTACTATCTCATTGTAAATAAAAGCAGTACATCTACATCACCGGAGGTTTCAGTAATAGCCCGTTTGGGGCTTATAACCGGGGCCGGGGCCAGTCACCCTTCATTTACGTTTACCATATCAGGTAACAGGCTTTATGCCACCCCGGTAAATGCCACCAGCGGCACTTTTTATTTCTTTGCCAAGGCGGATGGTAATTTAACCTTAACCGAATAAGGCGGGTATAGCAGTAGCCACGCGGCCTGATTTTTAGCTATGGAATGCTAATTCAATTCATGCTCTTCGTGTTTTTGTTCAATCAAATAACACGAAGAGCTGATTTTTTTTATAATATTTATCACCAAGCCTTCACCCATTTGTTTCAAAAATAAGTCTTATAGTATAAACCGATTATTATAGTTAAGTAATGATAAAACTTCATGTGCTATTGCCTGCGTTTATTTTCTTATTTATCAATACTTCCTGGGGACAAAATGAAAAAACAAGAGAAATACCCGGTTCAGGAGAGTTTGACCGAAGATTTAAATTAGCGCTCGACAGGCTGCTTGATCACAAAATGCAACCGGTCTTCACAGAAGATTTTGTGTTGGCCGATGTAAATATCAATAAAAATAACCCCCGCAGATTTTATAACTTCAGCGGAGACCTATCCGGAAGATACCTTGAAACCTTATCACTTGTGGACCATAAGACCCTTAAACTTGATTTAAGGGCTTTGGCCACAAAATTAATCTCGTTCCAGGCAAAAGATGGCCGTTTTGGCGATTCGTCCCTTGTTTTTTCTGAAAAGGAAATTGGCCCCCAGCAAATGGCCTTATTATGGGGTAACGGGCGGCTTTTAATAGGCTTACTCGAATATTATAAAAACTACAAAGACCCGGCAGCGCTGGCCGCTGCACAAAAACTCGGGGACTTCTATTTAAAAATATGGGATTATTGCTCATCTCCTGTGGTGATCAAGAAATTAGAAGGTATGGGCGCCACGGGCATCATTTGCTTTACACAATATATAGAAGGATTAGCCACTTTAGCCCAAATAACCGGTAATAATAAGTACGCGATAACAGCAGCAAATACCTACACCCTTTTACCTAAAAGAGGAAACCAGCACAGTCACGGTTACTTAGCCACTTTAAGGGGCGTTTTAAAGTTATTTGAATATACCGGCAACGCAAACCAGTTAAGTTTTGTAAAAAACGCGTACGACGACTTAGTAAATTCCGAGGATTTTACCTCGTTTGGGAGTGTCCGCGAATATTTTGGAAGGCAAAAGGATGAAAGAGATGAAGGTTGCTCAACCGCTGATTTTGTGCGGCTAAGTTTTCATTTATATAAACTTACCGGAAGTGAAAAATACCTGGAATATGGTGAGTTCGCCCTTTATAACGCATTTTATTTTAACCAGTATTATACCGGCGACTTTGGTCATCACCTGATTACCGATGCAGGCGCCCGGCCGGATTATTTACATGCATCCTGGTGGTGTTGTACTATGCATTGCTTAAGAGCCATGCAGGAAATAAAAAAGCGTGACATGCTGGGCTTCAAAAATGAGACCTACCAATTAAATCTATACGTTGAAACCACCTACGAAGACGAGCGGATTAAGCTGGTAATAGATAAAAAAAGCGGCAAAAACCCTAAGCACTATTATCAAATCAGGATTAAGAAATGGCTTGCACCTCAAACTAAGCTGGCGTTAAGGATACCATCCTGGGCAGATCATCCGGTAATTACTTTTAATGGTAAACCAATACCTGCAATTGTTAAAGATAATCAGGTGGTTGTCAATCAGGCAATTGGTGTTAATGATATTATTGTAATCGGGTTTGATTACAAACTACAGGTTTTAAATAGCGACAAAAAAAGAATTGACCTGGCGAAAATCCAGGATCCGATAAAGGGCAAAATTTTCTATGGTCCTTATCTCCTGGGGGTAGATGATAAATTAGATCCGGTTTTCACTGCCGAGCCTAATGCAAATACAATATACAGCCAAACCATAAAGGCGACAAATGGCGGAACGGCTACCGGTTTCCATGACGGCTACCTTAAGGCTTATTACGCGCATGGCGGTTATCCATCGTATGCAATAACCATGTTGCGCCCAATATCCGAAATGACATTCAGCAAACATGGGTATATGCTTTTTGATTTCTTGTTTGTGCCCAGGAAATTAACTAATCATTTTGAACAGGATAACTCCATGATTGAACCATGGAAAGGTAATTAAGCATGAGTAATATTGTATATTTGATATAAATATCCGGCCGCTTATACCCGACATGTATTATTAATAATGATTGATTTAAACTAAATTGTCACATGGCAATGGGCAATAACAATAATGATGATGTACTGCTAAATGAGCTTAAAGGAGGCAATATGTCTGCTTATAAGGAGCTTTTTCTAAAATATCACAAACTGCTTAGTTTAGACGCTTTTAATATACTTGGCGATGAAATGGAATCAGATGACGTTGTTCAGGTATTGTTTATTGAAATTTGGGACCGCAAGCTTTATTTGAACATTAATTCGTCCATAAAGTCATATTTACGCACATCTGTCAGAAATAAATGCCTCAGCAGGATTTCTAAAAATGCTACAGATAAAAGACGGCTCGACAACTATCTGTTGAATTTTGAAGAACATACAGATGTTGATGTTTTGGAACGGAATGAAATTACCCGGGGTATTGATAAAATTATTAATGAACTTCCCGGTCAGCGGTTACACGCCTTTGATTTGGTATATATGCAGGGAAAGCCCTATAAGGAAGCCGCTGGTGAAATGGGTATTACCATCAATTCTTTAAAGACACACTTAAAGCTGGCTGTTAAAACACTAAAAAGCAGGTTGCACAATTTTAAGTAATTCACCCATTTTGAATACTTCTCTGTCTTAACAATAGGTATGGATCATAATAAAGACGAAATAGAAAGTTTATTGATAGAAAAGATCGCCGGAACTATTAGTCCTTCAGATAATATATGGATCGAGGAATTATTGAAGAGCGATACTACTGTCAGCAATCAGTGGATGTTATTGCAGCAAAAGCTTAATTCGGGCAAAGCTAAAAATTACATAGACAGCTTAGACTCGGGCGAGCATTGGATGGTTTTGCAGGATAAGCTTTCTGCAAGCAAGCGCTTAGGGACCACAGCAAAAATGCGGTGGTTTTCTATCGCAGCTGTTTTATTGATAACGCTTATAAGTGTTGTTTACTACAATTTATATTACGACAAGCACCAGGGCCCGAAAAGCCCGGCCGGACTAACGGCCATGGGTGTAAGGATTGACGTTGCCAATGGAAAAAGTTTCGATCTATCCGCTCATAAAAAGGGGACGGTGAACCTGGGTAATGTTAAGGTATCGCAGGCGCAAAATAAAATGGAGTACGTGCCCTCCGGAAACAAGGTGGAATGGATGACCTTATCGGTCCCTGCAAAATTTGATTATCAGATCACCCTGAACGATGGGACGCAGGTATGGTTAAACTCCCAGTCGAAGCTGAGATTTCCGTCTGTGTTTTCAGCAACACTTAGAGAAGTTTACCTTGAAGGGGAAGGCTTTTTCAAAGTTGCAAAAAACAAAGAAAGCCCTTTTATTATACATGCCGCTACCTCAAACATACAGGTATTGGGAACTACGTTTAATGTGAATGCCTATAATTTACAAAAAATAACCACGTCTCTGGTTGAAGGTAAGGTTTTACTTCAATCAGGAAACCTATCACATATTTTGCAACCGGGACATAAAGCCTATACAGGCATTAATGGATATACAGATGAGTTGTTTAATGAGCAAACAGAGGTATCATGGATAAGTGGTGAAGAGAATTTTAATAATATGTCTTTAAAGAATATATCGGAAATTTTAAAGCGCTGGTACGATGTTAGGGTGATCATTGATGACCCTGATATTTCAAATTCTAAAATTTCCGGAGTGATCTATAAAGACAAACCCATCCAGCTTTTTTTGAGCAGCCTCGAAACATCTTCAAATATTAAGACAGAAATAAAGGGCAACGTAGTCCGTATTTTCCGCTAACTTGTTTCAACTCCGTAATTGACCTCCTGGTTAGTTTTGACTCCCCATTTACGTCAATCAAGGTACAAAAAACGCGACGGTAATGTTTTTTCAAACTGTTTTTCGGAGACCTTTCACCCATCCCCCCTTTTATTAAGTCTTATAGTTACCAAATTATAATTAACTTAATATATCAGTTATGGAGAAATCGTTATTTATTATTCTACTTTCTATTTTTTCTTTAAGCTTGTGCTCCTCAAAAGGTCTTGCACAAAATTCTAATAAATTCACATGGTCAAAAACTAATGTCAGCTTCAAGGAAGTTTTTGACGAAGTGAAAAAACAGACCGGCTACACTGTTTTTTATAATAATAGTGTTATTAATGACCAGGAAAAGATCAAAAGCATAAATTTTGCCGGCTCCGATCTCGCCGCAGTATTGTCAACCCTATTTAAAGGGTACCCGGTTGAATGGAGCTTTAATGATAAACTGATCGTTTTAAAAAAAAACGCAGAAAAAATAACTCCGGACGGTGATCGTTCTGCTAAAAAAACAAGAATAACAGGCACGGTTACCTCCTCCGATGACCGCCTGTCCTTACCGGGGGTTTCTATTAAATTAAAGGGATCAAGCGGAGGTACGGTATCGGATGTGAACGGCAGTTTCAATATTTTAGCTGATATCGGTCAGACCCTGGTTTTCTCTTATATCGGCTATCAAAGCCAGGAAGTGGTTCTCACTTCTGATAAGCAGCTGAATATCGTCCTCATCAAAGGCAACAGCGCTTTAAATGAAGTTGTAGTTGTAGGTTACGGTACACAAAGAAAAGCGATGATCACCGGTGCGGTTTCTTCAATTTCCGCCAAAGATCTGGAAAACCAGATAGGCAAAAACATCCTGGATGATATGGCAGCGCAATTGCCCGGGGTTGCAGTACAATCAGGCACCGGCAGGCCGGGAAGTAACCCGGTTGTGCGGATCAGGGGCACGGGCTCTATCAGCGCTTCTAACATGCCATTATACGTTATTGATGGGGTGCCGATGGAAAATTCGGATGATATCAACGCCATGAACCCTAATGATATTGAATCGGTAGACGTGTTAAAGGATGCGGCTTCTGCAGCAATTTATGGATCGAGAGGAGGAAACGGGGTTGTTATTATTACTACCAAAAAAGGGAAAGCCGGACAGTCAAAAATTGACTTTTCACTCTCAACAGGCATCCAGGCAGTTAGTAAAAAAATAGACGTTTTGGATCGCGACCAGCACATTGAATTTGAAAAAGCTGGCCAGGCAGCCAATTGGGCGTCAGTTGGCGGAGATATCAATATCCCCAATGGACAACGTACTAAAAACGGTCAAAATTATAATTACCCGCAAAGCTTTGATAATCCGGGCGCGCTGCCAAACACCAACTGGCAAAATGAAATATTCCGCAAAGCGCCATTGAGTAATTACCAGCTTTCTGCCCAGGGAGGAAATGCGAACACGACCTATTATATTTCAGGCAATTACTTTACGCAGGATGGAATAATTAAAGCAACGGACTTTAAACGATATGCTGCAAAAATCAACGTCAACAGTAAGCTCAGTAAGGCTGTTCAGGTAGGTGTTAACCTGACCCCCAGCTATACGGTCGAGAATATCAGGCAAACAGACGGGCACCCCACTTCCGGAGATGGGGGCATTATATTAAAGGCTTTAACCCTGCCTCCAACAGTTACGCCCAGGTATGACGGCGGTTTGTACGGCGGTGTACTGGGGAACCCTGAATATGTTTCAACAGGATACTCTCAAATCAGTTCTCCGCTGCAAGTTTTAGAAGATCCTGATTACAAGAACCAAAGAGAAAGTGCAAGGGTAACCGGCGATATCTTTGCCGAATTGAAGCCAATACCCGACATAACCATCAGAACAAGCCTTGGGGGCGACTTTCGTAACTACTGGCAAAATTATTATCGCCCGTCAACCATAAGCATAGGCAGTGTGGCGGCAATGACACCAGAATCGCCTAATGGCAATATCAACAATATAGCCAGCTCCCATAACGAGAATAGAAGCATGAGGTTTGCCTGGTCTAATACGGCCACTTATAAAAAGGTGTTTAATAAAGTACACGATCTTACACTTTTAGCAGGGTTTTCGGCCGAAAAGAACAATGCGGAGGTCTCTGTTTTAACAGGGCAAAGCGGAACGTTCGATAATGACCTGGTGAACTACGTAAGCGGTGCATCGATTATTACGTCAACAGCCAACAAAGAGCAATGGAGCCTTTTAAGTTATTTAGGGCGCGCTAATTATGCCTATAAAGGTAAATACCTATTAACCACCTCCATCAGGCGGGATGGCTCCAGCCGGTTTGCCCCGAATAATAAATGGGCGGTATTCCCTTCCTTATCGGTTGGCTGGATAGCTTCAGAAGAGGATTTTATGAAGAAGCAGTCCTTTATCAGCAATTTGAAATTACGGGCAAGTTACGGTGTAACCGGTAATTTCAATATCGGGAATTACAGATGGCAGGCTTTACTGGCCAAATACAACTACAGCTTTGGGACCGGGGACGGTACCTTGGCTACCGGGTATGCGCCAAGCGGATTCTCTAACCCCGACCTAACCTGGGAAGAAAACCGCCAAACCGATGTAGGGCTTGATGTGGGCATACTTAACGAGCGGTTCACTTTGGCCATTGATTACTACAATCGGGTAACCGACAACCTGCTGTACAGTATCCCGGTCCCTTCCCTAACCGGCTTTACATCAACCTTTGGCAATGTGGGGAAGATCAGGAACAGCGGATTTGAAATTGAGGTAAATTCAAAAAACATTAAAACCACCAACTTTCTATGGTCCACCAATCTTAACCTGTCAAAAAACACCAATAAGGTGCTTCAATTGGGTAAAAATAACGAGCCGATTATAGTCACCAGCGAAAATACGGTCACCCAGATCACCCAGGTTGGGGGTGCCTTAGGTGCATTCTTCGGCTATCCTATCGCGGGGATATTTAAAGATCAAGCAGAGGTAAACGCTCACCCGGAAATGAAATTCAACGCGAGTTCGGGGCCAGGCGACACCAAGTTTATCGATACCGACGGGGACGGAAAGATCACCTCTAATGACAGAACTATCCTGGGCAAAAACGCGCCCGATTTTATATATGGTATCAATAATCATTTTTCTTATAAAAAGTTAAGTTTAGACATACAATTGCAGGGGGTGCAGGGAGGAAAGGTCTTTTTCCTGTCTGAACGATTTATCGGAACAAACGGATTATCTTTAAACCAACTAACGGAATCGGCATTAAACCGCTGGGTATCACCCGACCAGCCGGGTAGCGGAACTTATACCAAAATTACCCCGGCAAATGCACTTTCGCCCGGGCTAACAGAATCGAGTGTTGCCAGATGGTTGTATGATGCCTCTTATTTAAGAATACGGAATATCACTTTGAGTTATGGGTTACCATCGGGTTTAATAAAAAGGGCCCATCTTTCATCAGCGAGGTTAAACTTTGGTATCCAAAACCTCTATACCTTCTCAAAGTATATCGGTTATAACCCGGAAACAAACCTCAATGGCGAATCGGTAACGGCGCCCGGAATTGATTACGGCGTTTATCCGCTTCCCCGCACTTTTACATTAGGTATCAACTTGTCCCTGTAACATCTTTAAAATTCAAAAAATGAAAACTATCAAAATATATATAGTCTTTTTAATCCTCTTCTCGTTGTTCCCCGGGTGCAAAAATAATTTTATTGAACTGACTCCGGTTGCATCAGGCACGGCGCAGCAATTTTATAATACCGCAAACGATTTCAAAAATGCCGTAAACGCCACCTATGCTGCTTTACAGCTTGCCGGCATCAATGGGTCTGATTTTATATTTGGCGACTTGCCAACCGACGATACCTACGCAAATACAGGATCGTGTTTGAGCGGTCATTGTGATTTTGATAATTTCCTGGTAACCCCTTCAGGGGCGGCATCATCAACTATTTTAAATAACCGTTGGAATAATTGCTATACCGGAATTAGCAGGGCCAATATCATTATTGCAAGGATTAATGATGTGCCTATGACCGAGGCTGCAAAAAAACAGTATACCGGCGAGGCTAAATTTTTAAGGGCCTATTTTTATTTTACGCTTGTTAAAACGTTTGGACGGGTACCGCTGATACTGAAAGAGCTGGCTGATACGCAGGAAGCCTATAGCTATGGCCGCGAATCGGTTGCTGCCCTATACAGTCAGATAGAAAGCGATCTGTCTGACGCGGCAACTCTTCTGCCGTCTTCATATACAGCCGCGGCAGATGGCGGACGGGTAACCTCAAATTCGGCCAAAGGCATGTTGGGGAAAGTGTTGCTTTATCAAAGTAAATTTGCGGACGCTTTACCCATTCTTAAATCAGTTATTGATGCCAATCAGTATACGTTACTAACCAATTACGCCGACATCTTCCGTTATGATAACGGCAATAACAAGGAAATTTTATTTTCAGTTCAATATACCAGGGGTGGTATCGGGCAGGGCGCAGCGGCTTTTGTCAATTTTGTGCCCGAAAACTCAGGCGATGCGGTGCAGGTTGGCGCA
Organism: Mucilaginibacter sp. GW821-FHT07H05; assembly: GCF_059418485.1. Lineage (NCBI taxonomy): Bacteria > Pseudomonadati > Bacteroidota > Sphingobacteriia > Sphingobacteriales > Sphingobacteriaceae > Mucilaginibacter > Mucilaginibacter sp. GW821-FHT07H05. The sequence goes on along the minus strand of NZ_JBWKPY010000007.1, from coordinate 197,018 downwards.
GGGAACGGCTTTAATGCCCCCACTCCTGATATCATAGCGGCATTTACTGCAACCGATGCAAGAAAAGATATAGCCCTTGCCACAACTTATGTTAATGCAAAAGGTGTTACCGTATCTTATCCCTATGTTAAAAAGTTTGTTGATAAGGGCATGGTTGCAAAAAATGAAACCAGCGTAGATTATCCGATACTTAGATATGCAGACATATTACTGATGTACGCAGAGTGCCTAAATGAAACCGGGAGCAACCTGGTTGCAGTTACTTATGTAAACCAAATCAGGGCACGCGCTAAAGCAGCCGCATTAGGCAATTTAAACCAAACCGACCTTCGCCTGGCGATAGAAAATGAAAGGCGTTTAGAATTTTGCTTTGAAGGGCAGCGGTTTTTTGACCTGGCGCGCACTAACCGTTTACTGCCGGTTCTTAACGCGTATTTTGCCAAATACAACCTTTTAGCGCAGGGGGTACTGATACAAATTAAGGATTATCAGAAGATCTTCCCGGTACCTCAAACGCAAATTGATATCAACCCAAGTAAGATAGATCAGAATCCGGGGTATACTAAGTAAGCTTGAAGAGATATTTATGGCATGCCCTCAAATAAAACCAGTGAAAAGTAATCTCATTGCCTTAACAGGATTACTTTTCACTGTCCTTTTATCCATCAATCAGGCAAAGGCCGGGATGATAACCGTGCCTGATAAGCAAACCGATACCATAAAACTTTTGGATAAAGCGCTCAGCGATGCCAAAAGATATAAAATCCCGCTAAACAAACGCTGGGATTTTCATTATACTTATGATATCCGGAAAAACTACAAAACAACCCAGATTGATATTCCCCATACATGGAATGCGGCACCGGGTAAGGATACTGCACAATATAACAGGACCTCGGCTACATATGAAAAGAAGCTGGTGATAGATCAAACACTGTCAAACAAGCGCTTATTCCTGTATTTTGAAGGTGTTAATACCGTTGGCGACGTTTTCATTAATAAACATTACGTTACTACCCACAGGGGCGGCTATACCGCGTTTTGTGTGGAAATTACCCCCTGGGTTTTGTTTAATTCCGAAAATGAAATTTCGGTTCATGTCAGTAATTCTTTCCGTTATGATGTTTTGCCCTTGGCGGGTGATTTTAACCTGTATGGAGGTATTCACCGGCCGGTGTCGTTACTGGTTACATCCGCTAACTGCATTACTCCGCTCGACTATGGCGCATCCGGTGTGTACCTTAAACAAAGTAACGTTTCTGATCAAATCGCTACGGTAGATGTCGCCGTCAAACTTTCAATAAAAAGCTATCAGGCCGGAACAAAGGTGCTGACTCAACTCAGGGATGCTGGAAATCGCGTTTTAGAAGAACACACAGTGCCTTTGAAAAAGGGTGACTCATCAATTGCAGGCCGGTTTATCATCAATCAGCCTCATCTTTGGAATGCTAAATCCAACCCTTATTTATACCGGGTTACCGTAAAATTACTGGAGAATAATATTGTGCTTGATGCGCAGACCGAGCACCTCGGTCTGCGTTATTACCGGGTAGATCCTCAAACCGGCTTTTTTTTGAATGGGAAACACATGGATATCAATGGTATATGCAGGCATGAAGATGTTTTTAATAAAGGCTCGGCATTGGATAGCTTAGATCAAAAAACTGATTTTAACCTGATCATGGAAATGGGCGCCAATACGGTTAGGCTTACACATTATCCGCAATCCAATACTTTTTATGATCTGTGTGATAAAAAGGGCTTAATGGTTTGGTCTGAAATTCCGCTTATTGGCCCGGGAGGGTATCGTGGTGTTGGATACATCAATAATCCGGATCTTAAGCAACAGGCGCGACAGGTATTGATAGAAATGATCCGGCAAAATTACAACCGTCCCTCCATCTTTTTTTGGGGAATGTTTAACGAGCTTAAATTGGATTATGATAATCCTGTATCTTTTATCAAAGAGCTGGATAGCCTGGCTAAAAAGGAAGATCCCGGCCGTTTAACAACTTGCGCGACATTTTTAGACGATGATACATTTAACCATGTAACCGACCTGATTGCCTGGAATAAATATTATGGATGGTATGGAGGAACGCCCGGCGATATGGGAGTATGGGCAGATGAAATGCACATTAAATATCCTCTGAAACCTATCGGTATCAGTGAATATGGCGCCGGGGGCAGCCCTAATCAGCATACTGCTTTTCAACAGAATTTAAAGCCTGGGGGTAAATTTCATCCCGAAGAATCACAGGCTTTTTTTCATGAATTAAACTGGGCAGAGCTTAAGTCCCGCCCTTTTTTATGGGGTAAATTTATTTGGTTACTGGCCGACTTGGGGTCGGCTATCAGAAATGAAGGCGAAGTAGCAGGTATAAATGATAAAGGTTTAGTCACCTACGACCGGAAAATAAAAAAGGACGCCTTTTACTTCTATAAGGCCAATTGGAACCCCGAGCCGATGTTATACCTCACACAAAAAAGATTTAAATACCGCAGTGATAACAGCGTTTCGGTAAAGGCCTATACCAACTTGCCAGCTTCAGAACTATTTGTTAATGGCATCTCGTACGGAGTAAATAAAAAAGACAGCCTCGGAAGAGTGATCTGGGATAAGGTTTTATTAAACCAGGGCGTTAACAAAATCAGGGTGACATCAAAATCGGGACAAGGGACCCTGAATGATGAATGTGTATGGGAATGGCATGCCCGCTACCAAAAATAGCTATCACTTTTTATTCAAATGATCTTTAAGTCGGTTTGTATGTAAAGAGTATTTTTAAAGAGGCTGTCTCAAAAGTAAAATCGAGGCTCTGAGAACCGCGTATACGAAAAGGTTCTCCAGCACCTACCCGAATAAATTAAAGAAAAAGAGGCTGTCCCCATACTTATGAGACAGCCTCTTCTTTTGTGATTTTTATTCCGTTTTAAATCTGAACGGAATCGACTCCATCATTTTTTTCGATCTTATTTCAGCTCTACTTCCGCTAAAACCGGAAAATGGTCTGACGGATATTTGCCGTAGTAGGTGTCAGTTAAAATCCCCCACCTGTTGGCAGTAAATGCCTGGGTCATGAAAATATGATCAATTACGCCCTGGCCACGTGGTGTCCGGAAACCATTCATCGAAGAATTATTAGCGTAAGGGAACTTAACTTTTGTATAGGTATCAAACAAGTAGTTAGATGTAGCCAGGTGTTGGTACCACTCGCTATCCCTGCCCCCATTTAAATCGCCGGTTAACAGCGCCGGGGCGTTGCCTGCAATTTTACTGATCTGTTTTAACATCAACTTACCGCTTTCACGACGGGCCACAACACCCTGATGGTCGAAATGCACATTGAAAACATAGAACTGCTTTTTGGTTTTCAGATCTTGCAAAAACACCCACGAGCAGATCCTGTTACAGCAGGTTGCATCCCAACCTAATCCCGGCTTTTCAGGCGTTTCAGACAACCAGAAATCGCCACTATTTAACAGCTTAAACCGGCTTTTCCTGTAATAGATGGCCGAGTGTTCTCCGCCGTCTTTACCGTCGTCCCGGCCTTTGCCATAACGGGCATACTCAGGCAGCGCGGTACTGATGTCGTCTATCTGATTTTTCAGGCCTTCCTGTACACCCAGCACATCAAAACCGTGGAAGCGGATAAGATTAGCTACAACCGGCGCGCGGTTTACCCATAAATTACCGGTATCACGGGGATTATCATACCGGATATTGAAAGTGCCGATAGTTATCTGTTGCGCCTTTACAATAGGTGTAATTGCAAAAATAAATGCGGCGATGATCCAAATTTTTATTTTCATTGTAGTTGATGTTATGATAGGTAGTGTTACCAGTCTTTGTTTTGTTTTAAGTTAGGATTACGTTGAAGATCGGCTAATGGAATTGGGTAGTAGTAATTCCGGTCGGCCCATTTCCTTGGGATCTCGTTCATCCATGTTAATTCGCCCGATGTGCCATTTTTCAATAATTGCGAATTGGTGGCCGTACCTACTTTTGCCGAAACATCAACATAAGTAACACCGCTTACGGCAGGTGTTGGGCGTGTACCCTGATAAAAAGCTACATCCAGGATACCATCCTCATTCAGATCCATTGGGGTGTTTAATGCCGGTACATAGAAACCATTCCACTCCTGCTCCATCAATGGCCCTCTTTTCCATCTTAACAGATCGGAGAAACGAAGTCCTTCTAAGCTTAATTCAATACCGCGCTCCCTGCGTATTTCCAATATCGTCGGATCAGTAATTCCGGGGAAATAGTTGGTCATTAAATAAGGATCGGCAACAGTTGGTTTTGCACTAAGCCCTGCGGTAATGCCGCCCCTTGCCCTTAACACGCCTATGGTAGATGCCCATTCCGCATTGGTTAAAGTACCTAACTCGGCTTTAGCTTCTGCATAATTTAACAATACCTCGGCATAACGGAACAGTGCAACAGCATTTGTATTTAATGCACCGGCATCATAATAAGTATCGTCAAGCGTCCACTTAATAGGCTGATACCCGGTAAAGGTATAGGAAAATACCGGCGGTGCCGGAACCGGCTGACCGTTGGTGATCCTTTTATAATCACCCAACCGAATGGTTTGCTTTAACCGCAGATCACGATTTTTAACCTCATCTTTAAACAGGATAGTTTTGTAATTTGGATCATTTGTAAATGGTGTGCCATCCAGCTTTAAATAGGTGTTGATGAAGGTACGCGTAAAACTTGCTTTTGCGCCATAGGTACCGCTTGTCCACCACCAGTTGGCTTCGTTAAGTACACTTAAATTCACATCGGCAACGGCAGCCTGCAATACCTCGTTGGCCAGCGGTGTATTGCTGGTAAATACCTGGCGATAAGATACACCTGCTCCACCGGCTGTATTTATGGAGTATCCGCCATTTTTCATGATCTGATCCGAAGCTGATACCGCTTCGTTCAGCCACCTGTCTGCGGTAGCTGTCAGCCCTAAATCGGTCTGGTACTTTCTAAAGGTGCCCTCAAAAAGACAAACCCTCGATTTGTAGGCATAAGCAACCCATTTTGTAATAGTGGTGCGGCTGGCATCGTTAGTGGCCTGGATGTTGGTACAAGCATAATCCAAATCGGCCAATACCGAATCCATTACCATCTCTCTTTTATCGCGACCTGCATTTAAAGCCGGGTCGTCAATATCCAGGGGTTTGTTAATCCAGGGTACATCGCCAAAACGTTTTACTTTCTCCATATAAAAGTACGCTCTGAAATAACGGGCAATACCTAAATAGTTCTTGCGGGTTGCAGCCGGCACGTCGGGATCGGTACAATTCTGGATAAAATAATTGATGTTTCTCAAATCTCTCCAGGTCCAGCCCGAACTATTACTCGCATTAAAGGCGCCCTCGCGAATAAAATCGGGGACAGATTTAACCGCCAGATAATCTGACATGGCATCCTGAGCGGTAGAATTCTTTGGAAGGAAATCCATGCCATAAAAAGAATTCGTGTACAATTTCAGCCCATTTTCGGTACCGAAAACAGCTTTTTTTGAAGCTGTAGATTCTGGTTGCTGATCCAGCTTTTTGCAGGCTGCAATGCAAAGGCAACCTAACAAAATCAATATATAGTGTTTTTTCATGTTGATCTGATTTTTAAGTTTTCTGGTTTAGAAGCCAATGTTTAAGCCAAAAGAGTAACTTTTTAACAAAGGATAATTATAACCATCTCCGTTGGTACTGCCAGCATTCAGGTCCTGATCTGAAGGCACGGCATTCTCTACGTCGATGGTATTCTTGACGATCTTATACATTGGCGAATAAGTGAACAGGTTTTCGCCTGAGAAGAATACCTTGGCGCTGCGCATACCAATACGGTTTATCAATTTTGCCGGCAAAGTGTATCCAACCTGGATGTTTTTCAACCGCAGGTAAGCCACGTTTTGTAAGTACCGCGTTTGTGCTACACCCAATGTACGGTTGGTATTACTGGATGCCGCCCTTGACATGGTTCTTGGGAAATAAGCATCTGTATGGTCCGGCGTCCACATATTCCCCAGTTGAAACTTTGGAATGTTATTATATGGCCTGTTATACTGTCCCCAAAACATTTCTGTTTCGGTACTTGGATACCATTGTTGTTTGCCTACACCCTGAAAAAAGGTAGAAAGGGAGAAGTTATGCCAATTTGCCCCCAGATTAATACCGTACATATACCTCGGTGCAGAGTTGCCGATGATTCTTCTGTCGCCAGATTTGCCTACCTTATTTTCGCCTACATTGATGAAACCGTCACCATTCAGATCCCTCAACTTAATATCTCCGGGAAACCATAAACCTGATGGAGAGGCCCTCATCTGCGGATCTTGCTTAGCGTGTGAGGCAATATCGGCGGCATCTATAAAGAAGCCTTCGGTTTCATACCCCCAAATTTCTCCCAAAGTCTGCCCTTCATAGTAGTCGCTCAGCAGCTTATCAGGATTATTATATTTGTCAATCTTCGTTTTGTTATCCGACAAGGTTAACCTGATATTATAGCCAAATGGATTACTTTTATTGCCAATTTTATCGTTCCAGGTTAATGATACCTCCCAGCCACGGGTAGTTAAATTAGCATAGTTACCTTTCGGCACATCAGCGCCAAATACGGCCGGAGGTGTTAATCCAAAAGTGAACATATCTGTGGTTTTACGCACATAAGCATCGCCGCTGAAGTTCAACTTGCCGGAAAGCATGGTCAGATCCAAACCAACGTTAGTGGTTGTTGATGTTTCCCAGGTTAGGCCATTTGGCAACACAGCAGGGATGCGGGTAGTTTGCGGCTTTACACCATTTAAAATTACGCCCGACTGGCTGATGTTAAAAATTTCCTGGAAGGCATAAGAAGCAATGTTACCATTACCCAGTGAGCCATAAGAAGCCCTTAATTTCAAGTCAGAGATCAGTTTATCTGAAACATGCCAGAATGGCTCGTTATTGATTCTCCAGCCTGCAGAAACGGATGGAAATAATCCGTAACGTTGGTTAGACGGGAATTTGGAAGATCCATCATAGCGTGCATTTACTTCAACAAGATATCTGTCTTTAAATGCATAGTTCAACCTGGAGAACCCGCCCAGGATTGCCCACTGCTCATAACCGCCGCCGGTTGTAATTGCCTGGCCAAGGGCAAGGTTTAAATCGCTGGCATCTTCAAAAATGATCCCGTTACGTTGCACGGCCACCCTGTTATAGGTAGACTGCTCATAGTTGTAGCCGGCCATCGCTTTGAAATAGTGGTCTTTTCCAAAATGATTTTCAAATTCGCCGTAAATATTGGTTGCCAGGTATCTGGTTTCGCGCAGATCGAAGGACAGATCGTTGGTGGTAGTACCTACATAAGCAGTAACGCCCTTGAAGTTGCTATACGGAACCTGGACCCTTTTTTGCTCCCTGTCATTATTCGTATTACGGAATGTAAAATCAGCATTCACACGGAATTTATTGTTAAAGAAATTACTTCTTAAGCCAGTGATATTTCTGAACACCTCACGACGGGTATCAAAGCCATTTTTTCCGTAGATGAAATCGCCAACGGTATAAGCCGCAGCAAAAGTTAATGTGCCATCAGGGTTAAATATGGGCATCGTCGGTTTTCCTTCATCCGCAATGTTTCTCCAGATACCACCGCCTTCACCTACGTTTAGTGGGTTGTGGTAGTTCATTGTTGAATAGTCGGCATTGTTTTCAATACTTAACCAGGGAAATACCTGTACAGAGCCTCTTGCACGCAGGTTTTTCATGTCGTAATCGTCACTATTGTATCTGAACAAGCCCGCCTGGCTTAATGATCTGGCCGAAACCAAGAAAGTCGCCTTGTCGCTTCCGCCGCTTACCGACACGTTATTTTCAAATGCCGAGGTGTTCTTTTTATATAATGCCGCGTAATAATCGGTATTGCCATAATAAGTATACTCGCCCGTGGTTGGGTTTATTTCAACCTCGTTATACGGCTGTCCCGATTCGGCCCTCTTCTTAAATTCATCCAGATAAGCCTGCGAAAACTTTTGGGTTTTGTTTGCATTTTGCGGGAAGGCGCCATCACCGTTAACAAACGCTTCTGCAAACATTTTGGCCCAGGTATAGCCATCGGTTACAAAATCAGGCCTGGTTATCGGCGCTTTGATGGCGTAGTTGGTAGTATAGGAAACGTTGGTGCGTCCTTTTTCTCCTTTCTTGGTGGTAATCAGCACTACCCCAAACACGCCCCTTGCGCCATAAATGGCCGCAGAGGCGGCATCTTTAAGGATAGACACGGTTTCAATATCATTTGGATTTAGCAAACTCGGATCACCTTCAAACCCATCTACCAGGATAAGCGCGCTGCCGCCCTGGCCAATGGAGGTGGTGCCCCTGATATTGTAGCTGGGCGATTGCGTTGGCTTTCCATCCATCATTTTAAGGTTCAGGTTGGGTAACATACCCTGAAGCCCTTGTGTAAGATTGGTGATAGGCCGGTTCTCGAGGTTCTTGGAAGAAATTTGATCAACAGCGCCAGTAGCGTTGGCCCTCTTTTGTGTGCCGTAGCCCACAATGATCAACTCATTTAAAGTACCCGATTCGGCTTTTAATGTAATGTTTAAAGGCAAATTTTCACCAGCTTTTACAACGATTTTGTTTAAGGTTGTTGAAGCATACGAAACATAGGTAACAGAAATAGTATAGGTGCCGACAGGGACACTTACACTAAACGTACCATTGATAGCGCTTACCACTGCTTTGTTCAGCTCTTTAATAATAATAGTGGCCCCGGGAAGTGGTTCGCCTTTTTCATCAACCACCTTTCCGCTGATGGTTCCCGATTCCTGTTTATCCACCAGGTAGGTGGTTTTGCTCAGCCTTTCGGCTGCGATAGCCTGCACCGAAGTTACAATTGCGCATGCAAACGCAAAGGAAACGCAGACCAGTACCTTGAATTGAGGTAGTAATTTTTTTTTCATATTGATGCAAATAGTTTTGGTGTTCTTCTAACATTTTTTTGATTGATAGAATGCGGCAAAGCTATTTGCGGTATGTGAACGGGATGTTAACCTATTTTAATCTCTAAACTTTATTAAAGGATATGTAAGACACATTTTTCGGTGGGCGCGTGTTAAGTCACACGGATCGTCTTTTTTAAGGATAACGCTGTTATCTGTAAGAAGCTTAGACGATTAAACAAACTAATACTTCTTAAAATAGCGCAGTTGAGCTAAGCTTTACCGCCCAAATCCCGCCCTTTACCGATTAGCCGGCCATGTTAACCTTTTTTGCATAGCACAGGCCGCGTCATCTCGTTAGTTTTGCTGCCAGATGGCGCTGATCAAATTTTACATTTTATTTAAAATGTTTGCTTGAGTTGCACGTCTATACAAATATATAATGCGAGATCCTATGAAAAACGATGACTTAATACAGTTTGCTGATGGTTTAACTTTAGCGCACACACCACCTGATCAGGAAAAAGAGCTGGCTATCCTGTTCCTTGATATCCGCAACTTTACCGGTCTGATGGAATCCCAGCCGGGCCAAACCGTTATCCAGGTGGTCCGTCGCTTATTTACCACCTTTAACCAAATTGTTAAGAAATTTGAGGGTAAGGTGGTAGAAGTTGCCGGCGATAGCATGTACGCGGTGTTTGGTTTGCAAACTGAACTGAAGGAATCGGTAAATTATGCTTATCAGGCCGCTAAAATGATGTTTCAAACCGTAGGACTGTTCAACGACGCCTATACGGAACCTTATGACGGCGGACCATTGGAGATCGGCGTAGGCCTGCATGCGGGAAAAGTGTTTGTTGGAGAATTTGGTTTGGACGGCGCACCGCAATTATCTGTAATGGGCCTTCCGGTAAATATCGCGTCCAGGTTACAGGCTAAAACCAGGGAACTGAATAACGACTTCCTTATTTCTGAATATGCTTACCAATTGTTAGCATCTAACGGCGATAGTTCCAGCTACAGCACGGTTGATCTGCGGGGCGTAAGTCAGCGCCAGCAAATCCGCCTGGCGGGGAAACCCTATCATAATCAGCGTTACTTAGCTAACCAGCAACAAGATTTCGACTATTTATTGGCTATTTCGGGCTAAGACCTGTTAAGTGGACATTGTACGTTAACGCTTAAGCTGCGAATGAAAAAAATAACCTGTTATGAGTTTACATCATAACAGGTTATTTTATATTATTCAATATTAATATCCGGGGTTTTGAGTTAAATTAGGATTTAACTGAATTTCCCTGAGCGGGATAGGGAATAAATTTAAGTTGGCCGTGATATTACCAATAGTTCCATTGACAGATCCGGCAGCTTTAAATGCCGTCATTACCGGTATAAAAGTGTTCCAGCGTACCAGGTCAAACCATCTTTCGGCTTCAAAGCAAAGCTCCACACGGCGCTCGTTACGGATGGCGGTACGTGCATCAGTTTGGTTAAGCCCCAGTTTAGCAGCCAGCCCCGCGCGTGTACGGATCAGGTTAAGCTGTGTTAAGGCTTCGGTGGTTTTACCGTTTTCATTTAAAGCTTCCGCGTAAAGCAAAATTACATCGCCATAACGTAAAACCGGCCAGTCATTATCGCCCTCGCTTACGCCTGTTACTGAAGGGTATATGAATTTCTTGGCATAATAGTACGTCAGGCTTCCGGTAACAAACACACCTATAGATGTAGCCAAACGGTTGTCTCCAGGCTCAAAAGCGTTATAAAGATTGGCTGTGCCCACGTTATTACTGTTACCTGTAACCGATGTAGTAATAGTGGTACCTGATGGCTGCGGTACAAAGCCACGGGCGTAGGTATTGCCTTCGCTAAAACCGCCGCTAAGATATTGTACCGAGAAGATAATATCCTTGTTATTATCATTACCTAAACCAAATACCTGGTTAAAAGGTATCAGCGTACCGGCAGTGGCTGATACGGTTGCTAAAATAGTTTCGGCCTGCGTATACTTATTTTGAAACATATACACCTTGCCTAATAAACCGTTGGCAGCAATGCTGGTTGCGCGGCCAATATCAGTCCCGGTGTATGATGCCGGTAATACAGCAGCGGCCTCGGTCAGGTCTTTCTCTATCTGGGCGTATACCGCTGATGCAGTTGCGCGGGTGTAAGTATAGGCCTGTTGTTCAGATGTAATCTCGGTAAGTACCAAAGGCACACCACCAAACATACGTACCAGGTTAAAATACATTAAAGCCCTTAAAAATTTAGCCTGTCCTATATAGCTGTTGCGGTTAGCGTCGGTCATTACAGGTGTGCCAACATGCCCCAATACAATATTGGCATAGGCTATGGTAGCGTAAAACCGGGTGTAAGCATTTTGCAGGTTAGTAGAAGTGGCGGTCCAGGTTAGCTTATCCTGCTCACCATACAGCACCTCGCTTTCGCCGTAAGTTTGGGTATTATCCGAAGGTACTTCTCCAAACCCATATTGCTCGTTGTAAATGGGCCTAAGGCTGCTGTAGGCGCCGGTAAGCGCGCTTTTGATATCAATCTCGGTATTATAATAAGTAGTAACCGGAACAATTCCCTGCGGCGTAAGATCTATAAATGATTTTTTGCACCCGGGTAATATAACAGCAATGGTAAGTACTGTAACACTGCTTATAATTAATTTTTTAATTTTCATGATCGTTAGTGTTAAGGCAATTAAAATCCAAAATTGATACCTACAATAATTGTGCGTGCTACAGGATAAGTTCCCTGGTCAACACCCGGCGTAGTTGGATCGCCGCCCATAATATTGGCTTCGGGGTTGTAACCACTGTATTTGGTGATCAGGAACGGATTTTGCGCCGTTACATACAACCTCGCCGATTTAACAAAAAGTTTGTTCAGCTGCCGGTCGGTAAAGCGGTATCCCAGTGTGATGTTCCTTACCCGCATGTATGAGCCATTTTCTACTGCCTGGCTGGTCAGCGCCGGGCCCGGAAGCGCGCTGCTGGCAGTTGTGGCAGCATATTTCACATCCCGGTTTGGATACAACGGATCGTAATAATTGTTATAAAAATCGGCGCGCGAGTTTTGGTTATTGTTACCTGTTATAGTTTGCCGGTTATTTCCGTTGATGATATTTACACCCTGTACACCTTGCATCAAAATGCTTAGGTCAAAGTTTTTATATTGGAAGGTATTGGTTAAACCATAGGTAAAATCGGGCAGGCCATGACCTAAATTCGTCATATCATTAATGTCAACCTTACCATCGCCGTTTTGATCTTTGATAATAAAATCGCCAACATTATTGCCGGTAACCTGTTTAGGATAAGTGGCCAGGTCGGTTGCATTTTTATACACGCCAATGATCTGGTAGCCGTACATAATGCCCAGCGGTTTGCCCACCTGCACCTGGTATACGTTGTTCCAACCGTTGATGGCCCGTACAGCCGGTAAAGCACTTGGCCCCCCCAAATCAAGTATCTTGGTTTTATAAGTAGAGAAGTTGGCATTGGTACTCCAAATTACTGCGCCTAATTTAAAGTTGGTGTTGGCTGTAAACTCAAAACCTTTGTTTTGCAGCTTACCCAGGTTAGCCTGATACGATGATGTTGAGGTTGCGGTTGAGGCATAACCTACAATAAGCGGTAAAGCCTTATTAAGCAGCATACCGTTTGAGTAGCGCACAAAATAATCAAAAGTGAACACCAGTTTGTTTTGCATTAAGCCCAGATCGGCGCCTATGCTGGTTTGGTCGTTCTTTTCCCAGGTCAAATCGGGGTTAGCGAAACCTACTTGCTGCGTACCAAACAACCTGGTGTTACCCGATGCGTAGTTTCTGTTAAGGCCAATGGCGTTTACGTAAGTAAAGCTACCAATATTGGCATTACCTGTGCGTCCGTAACCACCGCGTATCTTCAACTCATTTATACTTAATTTTTCTAATTTCTCTTTCATGTACGGCTCTTCGGTTATGCGCCAGCCCATGGAGAATGATGGGAATACTGCATACCTGTTGTTAGGGCCAAAACGCGACGAAGCATCCTGACGAACAGCCGCGGTGAACAAATATTTACGGCTATAATCGTAAGTGAACCTGCCCGCGTATGATACAAATGTGTTGGCATCAAAAGCTTCGACACCTACGGTATTTGGCGAAGCCAGCGGACTTTGCACAGCGGTAGTGATAAAGGTACCGGGAACACCTGCGGTATAGTTGATTTGCGAGTTATACTTTTGGGCAGAGAATAAACCCAATACATTAAAGTGATGCTTACCTACCTGCTTATCATAAGTGGCGGTGTTTTCCCAAACCCAATCAAAACTGGTGCGTACATTATCTGAAGCAAATATGCCGCCTAACTGCGGGTTTGAAGCCGAGGCCGTTGGCGCTAAGCTATAGGCCATTGTACCCGGTATATAAGCATGTACCTGCTCATTCTCTAAGGTAGCGCCTAAATAGGTTTTTAGTTTCAGGCCGTTAACAGGTGTATATTCTAAAAACGTGTTACTTAACGTACGGAATGCCCTTGAACGGTTAATAGACAAGCTTAAAATACCTACCGGGTTATAAAAGTTAGCTGCCGAAAAAACAGCAGTTGGCGAAAGGTTATACCCCAGATCCCGGTCATACGGTTGCTGAATATCGCCGTTAGCTTTATACACCGGTACTATCGGCTGAAAAGTTAAGGCCTGGTTAAGCGGGCTTGGTAAATTTACATCGGCCACTAAGCCCGGCACCCCAATTAAATAATCGACAGGGTTAGCGCCTGCACCGCTGGCCTGGCCCGATGATGGCTGCCTGAATTGTTCGGCATAAGAAGGCGAAATGGAGAATCCGAATTTTACATTTTTTACCAAATCGGCATCCAGGTTTAAACGGGTGGTATAACGGCTGTATTCGGTCCCTATCAATACCCCTTTCTGTTTAAAAAAGCCGGCCGAAGCATTAAAGCGGACTTTTTCGCTACCGCCCGAAGCGTTCAGTTCAAAATCACTTACAGGCGCCGAGCGGAAAATAGCCTTTTGCCAGTTAACATCAGGCAAACCTGATATATCGCCATCTAAAATAGTAGGATATACCTGGCCTCTTAACCTGCTCAGGTTTTTCACCTGGTCTACATACTGGTCTTTTGTTAAAACTTTGATAAACCTGTTTACATTTTGGATGCCGCTATAAGCAGTAACGGCAAAGGTAGTTTTACCGGCTTTGCCCCTTTTGGTGGTTACCAGTACTACGCCATTAGCCGCACGCGAGCCATAAATAGCTGCCGATGCCGCATCCTTCAATATTTCCAGTGATTCGATATCGCCGGGGTTAATCAGGTTAAAGTTAGCTGGTGTTTCCAGCGGATAGCCATCAACCACATACAGCGGATCGTTTGACGAACTTAACGAACTAACACCACGCACGCGGATGGTTGGCGCAGCGCCGGGCTTAGCGCCCTGGTCCGACTGTACCTGCACACCCGCAGCTAAGCCTGCTAAGGCTTCGCCCGGGGTACCAACCGGTTGGTTACCAATATTTTTTCCATCTACTTTGGTAATGGCCGCGGTAACAGTAGCGCGCGATTGCGTACCATAACCTACTACCACTACATCGCTTAATGTTTTTGGCGCATCAAGCATGGTAACGTTTATCTGCGTATTGGTTCCAACAGTAACTTCCTGTGTAATTAGCCCAATAAACGAGAATACCAATACCGCGCTGCCATCAGCAACTTTAATGGTGTAATTACCATCCACATCGGTAGTTGTACCTAATTTGGTGCCTTTTATCTGGATGCTTACCCCCGGCAGCGTTTGCCCTTTGCTATCGCTCACTTTACCGGTAATGGTTATAGGTGCCGGTATAATTATTAAAGGCTTAATCGGTATCACTACTTTTTGCCTGATCACTACCGTGTTATCATCGCCATAAACAATATCAACATCCTGGTTGGCAAAGCACTGCTGCAGCACTTTCTTTAAAGCAATTTTGTTTACGTTTATGGTTACGGTATTGGCCGATTTAATAATTTCGGCATCGCATATAAAGTTGTATCCGGTTTGTTTGGTTAACTGGTTAAGTACTTCTTTAACAGGGGTATTTTTTACATTTAAACTTACTTCCTGCGCATAGCTTGCCGCATTCACCTGTAAAATGGTAACCATTAAAATAATGATTGTAAGTTTCATGATCAATAGGATTTTAGGTGCATGCCAAGGCATAGCCCCACACCTAAGTGCAGTAAAAATTTTATACATTTGTTTTAGGATTAATAGTTGGTTATCGTATTAATTGGTATTTATCCGCGTTAGCCATCATGGCTAAACAATACCGGGGGTGGTCTCAACACTCCCGGTTTTTGGATATAGAGGGAACGTAATTATTTGCTGATAATGGTTACCCTCCTTCCCTCAACATCAAAGTGAACTTTATTCATCAATTCTATATTTTTAAGCAGGGTTGATAAACTTTTGCCGCGCGAATAGTTACCTGTAAAGTTGATATGATCCATATTGCCTTTAAAGGCCACATCAACATCATACCATCTGGATATAGCATTCATTATGCTCACAATATTCTCGTTATTAAACATAAACATGCCGTTTTTCCAGGCCATTACATCATCAATATCAGCAGGTTCAACCGTTATATCTGTGCTTAAATTATTAACCGCCATTTGTCCGGGCTTAATCAGGACTGATTTGTTTTGATAGTTAACCCTTACCGATCCTTCTAATAAAGTTGTAGTAATGTTATGCTCATCCGTATAGGCGCTGATATTAAAGTGTGTACCCAAAACCTCCACAACCTGCTTATTATTTACGTTTATTTTAAACGGCATATTTTTGTTTTTAGCCACTTCAAAATATGCTTCGCCGGTTAAGGTAACCTTACGTTCAGTGCCTGTAAATGCGCTGGGGAAAATGAGTGATGACGATGAGTTTAGCCAAACCTTAGTACCATCGGGCAGGGTAATATCATATTTACCGCCACGGGGAATAGCAATTGTATTAAGGGTATTGGCGGCTAAAGCGGCATCACCCTTGTTATTGCTCTTAATGGTTAGGCCATGGCCCGATTTGGATATCACCGTGCCACCCTGCCGGCTTAATAAGCCATTGCCGGCGCTATCTAAAGTAATACTCTTCCCGTTAGCTAAGGTCAGCACCGCTTTGTTAGATCCGGGCTGGATCTCGGTATTTATTTTTTTAACCGGACCGGCTGCCGTATAAGCCTGGTTTGTTTTAACTGTGCTGATGAAGTATCCCCCGGCAGCGATAAACAGCAATATGGCAGCGGCAGCATACCACCATCGGTTAAAACTGATAACCCGGGCCTGGGACGGCTGCATACTTTGTTGCAATTTTTGCTGAAGCAATAGCTTGATGCGGGCCTGATCACCCATTTGTTTGCTATCCCACTCATCGTTTACCATACCAGATTTTTCCTGATAGTCTTTTATCAGCAATTCTTCCTGTAAAGTACAGGTGCCGTTTAAATACTTCTCGCATAGAGAAAGGTATTGTTCTTCTGTCATGAATAATGAAGCCGCTGGTTTAATAATCGGTTATATAAGTATAGATACATAACTGTGCAGCAACACACATAAAATTTATTATTATTTTAAAAATTCATATTTTCAGTTGATCAATTTAGTTAAGGATAAAAGGCAATATATTTTTTATTAGATATTAAATACATAGCTTTATCCCACCAATTTGCATGCTAAACAAAAGTTTATCAGACCCTGAATTAATTTTAGCCATCATTAATAACGACGAAAAGGCGTTTAATGAGCTATTTGAACGCCATTGGGCGCGGGTGTATGTTGTTGCCTGTAAATACGTAAAGGACGAAGAGTTAAGCCTTGAAATTACCCACGACATTTTTTTAAACATCTGGAATAAGCGCCACCAGCTACACATTAATTCTTTTAAAAATTATGTACTTACTGCTGCCAGTTATCATGGCATACGTAAAAGGCAGATGCAAAAGGCTACCCCCATACAATATGTAGAGGATTTAGGCTATACCGAAACCGAAATGCACCCCATAAGCCCGGCCGTTACCATAAACGCGGGCGAAACCAGCATCCAAACGCAGGAACTGGATACAGAAGTTGACGCCTTATTAAATGAACTACCCAAAAGGTGCAGGGAGATTTACCTGTTAAGCCGAAAAGACAACCTCTCTATCACCGAGATAGCGGCCATGCTCCATATCTCTAAACGTACGGTGGAGAATCAATTAACAAACGCGCTAAAACACCTCCGCACATCATTACAATATACGGTGATCTTATATTTTTTGTTAAACCGCTAAACTTATAGTAAGGCCAAATTTGGGGCGAAATTATTCTTTACGTGGTTGATATTGGTCGGTTTTGCGGTAAAGTGTAATTAATCCGACGTTTAAAAGCCGGCCGGTTTCGGCTTACGTAACTTTAATCTATCTTTGAGTCCAAAATTTATAATCGCATTCAATGGCAAAGGCATCTGAAATTAAAGTAGGGAATATATTACGTTACAACGGCGAGCTGGTAACCGTTACCGAAGTGCTGCATCGTACACCGGGTAAAGGCGGGGCATTCTATTTAGATAAATTCCGTAATATCAAAACCGGGAAAATTGTAGAGGCCCGTTTAGCCACCGACGAACAGGTGGAAATTTGCCGGGTAGAAACAAACGATTTCCAATACCTGTACGAAGAAGGCGACTACCTGGTGATTATGGATAACACCACTTACGACCAGTTTAATATCCCAAAAACACTTTTTGGTACAGCGGTAAAGTTCCTGAAAGAAGGGATGAATGTGATCGTTTCTTTTGAAAGTGAAGAACCAATTATGGCGCAGGCCCCCAACAATGTGGAACTGGAAATTACTTATACCGAGCCGGCTGTTAAAGGCGACACTTCATCGGGCGCGTTAAAATCGGCTACGACAGAAAACGGGGTTGAAATTAAAGTACCGCTTTTTGTAAACCAGGGCGACAAGGTAAAGGTTGATACCCGCACCGGAGAATACCTGGAACGCGTAAAATAAGCGGCCCTAAAAAATCAGACTGATCTGTTGTTATAATTTGCCCTCAAGCTCCCTGGCTTTAGCGCCATTGGCTGTACCTGTGGGCACCAGTTTTAACCATTTTTTAGCCTGTTCCTTATTTTTCTGTTTTACATAGCTTAGCGCCATATAATACGCCGCATCGTATTTAAAAGCCGATTGGCCCTGGTATAGGGTCTGCAGTATCACCCTTGCTTTGGCCTCCTGCTTGTCCTGTATCAGGGTGATGGCGTAGTAGTAGGCTACCAGGCTTTTGGCGGTATCGGCAGCATATGCTTTGGCCAGCAAAGGTTCGGCCTGGGTAAATTCCTTTTTATTATAATAAGCGGCGGCTTTTTCCAAATCAGTCTGCGGCCCTACCCCACGCTCGGTAACCGACATGGTAGTGGCTGTATCATACTGCTCGTACAAGCTTTTGCGCCAGGGGTTAAATATCAGCAAGCCAATAATTAACACTGCCGCCACGCCCGAGATCCAGCGGGTATAGACTTTAAAGGATACTACCTTAGCTTCGGGTTTAAAATATTGATTGTTTAAGTTGCCCAGGGTTTGTTTCAGTTTATCCAGGTTTTCATCGGGCGCAAAGTGTGTGCGTAACGCCATAGTGGCATGCCTGTATTGTTCAACATACCCCTTCAGTTCCGCGTCGGTTTGTAAAAGCAACTCAAAGTCCTTTTGTTCCTGCGCGTCCATCTCCCCATCTGCATAACGGGAAGCCTGTAAAATGCTATCGTTTTCCATCGCCGTTTTCCGTTAATATTGAACCAATTTAATTAATGATGCCATACATTCCGATTTCTTTTTGCGCAGGTACCCATAGGTAACACCCATAGCTTCGGCCACCTTTTCCTGTGCCTCGCCCTGCATGCTCCAGCGGATAATTTCCTTGCACCGTTCGCCCAATTTCTCAAACGCAGCCACAAAGCGGTCGTTCTGCTCGTTCTGCTGCTCCAGTTCATCGGCTAAGGCAAAAGTATCCTCGCTGCTATGTAATACATCGTCGGCATTATTTGTTACCGGTAATAATGCTCTTTTTTTTAATTCGTTAAACCATTTGCGCTTGCACACCAAAAAAACAAAGGCATTAAAGGGGCAGGTGAGCTGCAAATCCTTGTTTTTTGCCTGGTGATAAATATCAATTAAAGCTTCCTGGAAAATATCGGCGGCATCATCCTCGGTACCATTATTAAAGCAGATGTACGATTTTACCTGCCGGGCGCAGCTTTTATACACCTCGTCAATAAGCGCGGCATCATTATTCAGCAGGGCTGTTATATAACGCTGGTCGGGATGGGTTTTGGCCATAAAGTAGGTAGGCGGTGTGTGTGGTTTTCGGATTAAATATAATGTTTATTCCGAAAACTCCCGTCATTTCGAACGAACCGAAAGGGTTGGTGTGTTGGAGTGAGGAGAAATCTTATACGTGCGATAAATTATAAGATTAATTTTTTTTGAAAAGCAGTGCCAGTGCTACTATTAGCGTTTGTTCCTGCTATCCGTTCCAAATCCTCATTCCGTCCTCGCTGTAGCCAACACACGCTGCGGGTTTTCCACTTCGATCAGGTTTATGGTGAACGGTTGTGCCGGGTAGACTCACCCCGACGACGCTTCGCTGGTCGGCCCTCTCTTCGCGTTCCGCGGAAAGAGGGCTGGAAGTAGCGGATTTTTAAGACTTACGAAGTTTTAAAAACTTCGTAAGTCTGTCCTTATCCCCTCTTTCCGGCGAAGCCGAAGAGAGGGTGGTCGGCGAAGCAACGACCGGGTGAGTTTTCGCCGCCATACCCTCCCCCCCAAAAAAATAAAAATATTTTCAAAAAAGGGGGTAACAAATTTTCGCTGCCGCTGATATAGATGCAAACAACGATAAAAACGGCGGATGCAGAAAAGCCAAAACAGAGTAAGCGATAAAAAAATTAAAAAATAGAAATCATGAAAAAGTTCAATTTAACCCAATTAGCAGTAGCAGCCATCTTAGCATTATCAGTAGCATCATGCAGAAAAGAAAAAAGCAGTCCATCTATCAACGCCGATGCCACCCCGCAGGAATTTGTGGAAAGCAACGCCCCTAAAATGCAAAGCCAGTCAATCAACGCTTCGGCCCTGCCACAATCGGTAACCTTTGCAGGCGGCACTAAAATTAACTTCCCTGCCGGATCTTTAACCATTGGCGGCACACCGGTTAGCGGTAACGTAACCGTAAGCGTAATAGAAATATTGAAACGTAGCGATGTGCTGTTCAGCGGAAGCAATACCAACCATATCAGCGGCGCGCCTTTAGCATCAAACGGGTTTATTTATGTAGATATTAAGGCCAACGGTGTAAGTGTAGATCATAACATGGCCGTACCGATGAAGGTATCTATCCCGGTTAAAATGGCAGGCGCTACCCAGCTTTGGGAAGGTGTCGATCAAAATGGTGCAGCCTTGCAACCCGGCGCAGCCGCGCAAATGGCATGGGCCGCACCACGTGTTGGTGCAAACGGACAAGGTGGCGTAAAAGAAGTAGGCCCTACCGGCGCAGCCTTTATATTCGACTTTGGCACAACCGGCTGGATCAATACCGACGTATTCTACAGCTATACCAATCCTAAAACCACTGTGTTTGTCGATCTGATCAATAACCCAGGCACATTGTCATCGTTCCACTCGTACAGCGGCGAAACTTATGTTTACTTCTGTGCAAAAGGCAGCAATGTATGCGCCCAATTGTATACTGTAGCCGGCCCTAATAGTGTAAAAAGCTACGATAACGTAATGCCGATTGGCGTACAAGGCAAAATGTTAAGCTTCTCTATCAAAGACGGTAAATACTACTATGCCGAGTTGGAAACTACGATAGTTGCCGATCAACATGTAAGCCTTACCCTGACCGAAACTACCGAAGCCGCTGTTCAGGCAGCCATTAATAGTCTGGATAATTATTAATCCACCCAAAATCAACTGAATAGATCATAGCGATGGGTTTCGTACCCATCGCTATTTTGTGCACATATGGTTTTTAGTTTTATATTTAAATTGTTTTTCAGCTACCAATTAAGCCTGCCTCATGAAAAAGATCTTCTTGCTTGTATTCATTTGCGGTTTTTCAAAATTGCATGCACAGGTTAAACCGGCTATTGTTCCGGCAGATACCGTCCCGGCTATTATCAATCATACTATGGATGGCAGCGCGGTGAAATTCGGCTCACAACTGCGCGATTTAAGGCCCATAGCCGGTGCCCCTGCCCCATTCTATACCTACCTGTGGGAGTTTGGCGATGGTACTTTCAGTTTCGAGAAAGACCCATTACATCTTTATACAGATACCGGCAAATATAGCGTCCACCTGTTTGCCACCAATAATTATGATGATGGCAAGCGCCCCCCTACCCGGCCAAAGCCCATCGTGGTAAAATCGGCGAAAGCCATGCTGGCATCGGCACCCGTACCCGGCTTTTTTAAAATGGGTGGCAGCATCAGCCTGAAAAACAACTGCATGCCCAAACCCGGCGATGATATGATACTGATAATGGGTTATCGCAACAAAACTGAAAACCTGAAGCAAAATCTGAGCGGCACCATCGCCATGATGTATAACGATAAGGAGTTCAGCAATAACAACTTTGAACTGGCCGAATCGCGCGTTTATCATAAGGAAACCGCTACGGATTTGAATAAACAAGGCGCGCTGGCCGCTAACCCGGTTAAAAGGAAAAGCGACCAGATATATTATGCATCGATTAGTCCGGGTATTACCCAAACACAAATTGACGAGCTGTTAGCCAACGAAGCCCAGGCCATCCGCGATCAGCTGGCAAACTTTAAAAGCAACCAGGCCTGGCATTTTGAAAAACTGAAAGCCGGCGAGGAGCATTTTGTGTTTATGCACTTTAAAACCACGCCCGAAATGATCAAAGATACCAATGCAACGGTAAGGCTAACCGGTGTTTTTATTCCTGATGATCCATCGGTAGAAAAAGAGGTGTTTAATATGGAGTTGCAGATCGTCGCCTCCCACGATCCTAATAAAATGTCCATCAAAAAAACACGGATGAATTATCGCCTGACCGGCAAAAATCGCGAACTGACCTATAAAGTGCGCTTCCAAAACACAGGTAAAGGTCCGGCTAAAAAGATTAATGTCGGCGTAAGCCTTTCGCCTGTTTTTGATCCGGCTACTATCACCGTCAGCAAAACTAAACCCGAGCTGCCGGTTGGTACCGCGGCCTATGCCAATCAAAGCTATCTGAATACGGTGACCAGTGTGGATAGCGTTCACTTCATCTTCAATAATATTTACCTGCCCGGCACCCAGCAAGAGGGTGTTAACGATGCCGACTCGACCATGGGTTTTGTAGAGTATAAGATCAGGTTTAAAGAGAAACCGCCCAAGCTGCCCATCTATACCAGCGCCGCCATAGTGTTTGATAAAAATGAGCCTATCTATACCAACAAAGCCGCGGGCCGGTTTAAAATGGGGTTATCTCCGGCCATTATTGCGGGTTTGGGTTTCCCTATCCAAGCTAAAAACGGGAGCTACTTAACGCAGAAGAATATCGTTTTGGGGGCCAGTATCGCGCCCTATTCGCCGTATAAAAAGTATTTGCAGGCCGAGATCTATTTCAGCGATTTCCAGGAGGTATCGCAAACCCGTACGGTTACCGCCAATAAGGATACCACGGTGGGTAAAGATCGCTACGTTATTTCCGAACGCTCGCAAACCACCTCCAGCAAAATAACCACGCTAAATATTGTACCGGTTTCGTTGCGGTATAACTTCAACGCCTGGGTTGGCGGCGGTGTAGGTGCCATGGTATCACTGGATTTAAATAACACTTTTAAAAACAACATCAACTACGCCCTAACCGGGATAAACGGCGTGAGCAATACCAATGTGGAGGCGCTGGCCGATAACGTAAAAAAAGCGTTCTCAGATGCGCGCGCCTCGCTATTTGCCGATGTGGTGGTGGGCAGGGTACGTGTAGGCCCGGCTTTGGGCTTCCGGTATTTTTATGATACCAAATCAAGTGTGTCACGGATGACGACTTATGTGACCTGGAAGTTTTAGACTCACCCGGTCTACGCTGCGCTGGACCACCCTCTCTTCGCCTTTGGCGGAAAGAGGGGATAAGGATATTTGATATCGCAACGTCGGGGTGAGTATAGGGCGAAGAAATTTCTCTATTTTAGCAGGAACATAACCACCTTATGTTCCTGTCGCCCATCCGTATTTGTGCTTTATGCTGCCTGCTTTTTTGCGGGTTGATAGCCTGTGCGCAGGATGCGAAAACTGCTAAGCAGTTAGATGAGCTTAAACAAAAAAACAACCTGGCCGAATGGCTTTACGTTCGGATAGATTATGCCAACGCGCATCCGCAACAAAACACCTTTTTACGCAATACCCAAAAAGAAGCCTGGCGGCAGCCAACAAACACAACCGAGCAGGTGGCCTGGCTGACACTGTTAAGCAGCGAAGGCTATAATGAATTACAGGCCGGAGATATCCTGCGTTCGATTACTTATTACGAGGATGCCTACACCTATTTCCGCAAGTATAAGGTTACACAGTTTGATGTGGTGGAGTATGTGCTGAAACCCCTCGGCAATAACTATACCCGCCTGGGCGATTATGAGCGGGCTGTATTTATCCAGCAAAAGGTAATCAGCATATTAAATACGGCCGATGATGCCGATAACATTGCCGCCATTTATAGTAATATGGCCATTACCTACTATAATATGGGTCGTTATCATGATGCCGAATCAGCTATAAGCAAGGGCATGGGACTGGTTAAAAACCCGCAGGTACGGTTTAGTTTGAATAACACGCTGGCCGATATCCTGCTTGAAAAGGATGAATTGAAACAAGCGGAAGTATTGCTCAATAAAAATATCGTATCGCAAAAAAAAGTTGACCAGGAAACCGCCTACTGGCTGATGGGCAGCTATACCACGCTGGGCAATATCCATATCAAAACCAATAACCTTAACCACGCCCGGCAGGATTTTAATCAGGCCCTGCACCTCATTGACACCTATTATCCCGGCGACAGGTTACGCGAAAAAGCTAATCTTACCGCTCGGTTAGGGAAGATAGAGCGCCTGCAGCATCAGCCCCAAAAAGCTTTGGCCTTATTTAACACCGCGTTACAGATCCTGAGGATCAACACCGGGCAAAATCAAACACAAATTCAAAACATCTATGGCGAAAATAAGCTGGTAGAGATCTTCCATGAAAAGGCGCTGACCTATCAGCAGTTAAAGCAGGATGAGCCTGCGCTGGATAATATGCGCTATGCCCTGCTGGCAACCGACAGGATCCGTAAAGAATTTGCCGATAACAAAACAAAGGAACGCCTGCAAAAAGAGGGTAAGGATATAGCCGAAGCCGCTATAGAAATGGCTTACCAGCGCTATCAAAAAACCCTGGATAGGCGCTATACAAATCTGATCTTAACCATAGCGGAGCAAACCAAGGCGCGCACACTTGCAGACCAGATCCAGAAAACTAATCAGCAGCTGGCAGCTAATGGCGGTGATACTACGCTGCGTAAAAGGTTGGATATGGAACGTGCCATTGCTTATCATGAGCGGCTGATGATGACGGAAAAAGGTGATTCCAAATATCAGAAAAAGATAGACGCGCTTAAATTTGACCTGGCCTTGCTGAACAAAAAATACCGTGAACAAGCTAACGCCGGGGTACTGCCGGCAGCTGATCTGCTAAAAGCATTACCCGGCAATTTACATGTGCTCGAATTCTTTTTTGGAGCAAGATCGGTATACGTGATCGACATAAAAAACCGTGTGATAACAAATGTTAGCCGGATAGATAGCGCGGGGCGATTTCACTTACAGCTTACCGGGTTTATTAATAGTTATTATCAAAATGGCCCGGGCGCTATGGTAAACAATCCCCAGGATTTTTACCGGGCATCGCATACCATTTATGCTACAATATTTAACAACATCAATCTAAAAAAGGACGAACATTTGTGCCTTGTACCCGATGATGTATTGGGCTACCTGTCGTTTGACGGACTGGTCACCGACGGCAAATATGAACCTGCCCTATCGCGGTGGCCTTATTTAATTAAAAAAATGATCACTACTTATGCCTTTTCGTTAAATACATTGGTTACCAACCAGGCGGATATTCCATCCGCAAAAGGCTTCAGCGGATTATTTATAACGCATAATAAAGCTAATGATAAACCAATCATAGCCGTTAAAAAAGAATCGGAAGCTATTAAGGCCCTGGTTAAGGGCGATTATGTGTACGATGATCAAGTAAACGCCAAATCGTTTTTTGATGCTTTTGAAAATTCAGCTGTGTTGCATATCAGTACCCATGCTTATTTATCCGGGCCCAATAAGGAGCCCACGCTGGATCTGGGTAAACAACAGCTCTTCCTGTTTGAACTGCTGCCTAAACAGCACAAGCCAAAACTAATTGTTTTAAGCGCCTGCCGCACCGGCGACGGCCTGCTGGCGGAAGGGGAAGGCATTATCAGCCTTTCACGCGGGTTCAGCGCTATTGGCACACCTGCTACCATAGCTGGTTTATGGAACGTGAATGATGAAGCAGTATCATCCATCACAGCCAATATGTATGCAGGCTTAGTTAAGGGACAAAGCAGCGGTACCGCCTTGCATTCGGCTAAATTAGCCTGGTTGAACCAGCCGCAAACATCCGATGCCGTGTACCTGCCCTATTACTGGGATAGCCTGGTACTGATGGGGACGGATGAACCTTTACACCTAAAACCAACGGATAATTTGGACTTGCTATATAAAATAGCGGGCAGCCTGGCCGTTATCGCCATCCTGTTTATGACCTGGAAAAATCGGACATGGTATTATAAAATAACCCGGCTGAGTGTTTAATTAAATTGGCCGGCCAGCTGTAACGCGTTGCTGTCGCTGCCGCCGGGGCAAATGCTTACGTATCACCTGGTACAGGGTTGCCAAATCGAACGGTTTTCGGAGATAACCGTCAAAACCAAAATCGTGGTAATGCACGTCAATGTCGTTATCGCAGCTTAGGGCTATCACCGGCAGGCGCGGAAAATGCGCCTTGATCCACCCGCAAAGCCGCTTACCGGCATAGTTACTTAACCAGCAATCCAACAGCAGCAGTTTTGGCCGATGCCGCCTGATCAGCTCCAGGGTATTAAAGTCATGGTTTTCCAGCCTGTAAACCTGGTAGCCTTCCATTTGTAAAGCCGTGTTAAGGATATCCAGTATCGCCGCATCCGGCTCGTGTATCAGAATCGTTTCCATAGTTCTTTATTTAGCAGACGTAAAAAAGACAGAAACAACAAGCCTTAACAGAAATATTCCTGTTAGTTGTGTAATGAATAACGACGCGATCTTATCGCTTAGTATGTTTTAATGAATTGATTTTATCCATAAACGTGTATATGAAAACAAATGGTAACGGCGCTGCCGTTTGGATGATAAACCTGATCATCGATAATGCAGATGATACGGGCAAACCGTCTTAAACCGGCAGGGAGCAGATCAGCATCCAAAAAGGAAAGCATTCCCTAATCTATCTTCGCGCTCCTGAGCCGCAACGAGTTCAGTATAACAGATACCGAGCTGAAACTCATAGCCAGTGCCGCGATCATCGGTGAAAGCAAGATCCCAAACATCGGGTATAAAAGTCCCGCGGCTATAGGTATCCCTAAAACGTTGTAGCCGAGGGCAAAAAACAAGTTGCCCTTAATATTGCTCATTACCTTGTGACTAAGCAGGCGGGCTTTGGCAATCCCGCCCAGATCGCCTTTAACCAGGGTAATCGCCGCGCTTTCAATGGCCACATCGGTGCCGGTACCCATAGCAATGCCAATATCTGCCTGAGATAAGGCCGGGGCATCATTAATACCATCGCCGGCCATAGCTACTTTTTTACCGCTTTGCTGTAATTTTTTTATTTCGCTCAGTTTATCTTCCGGCAGCATCTGGGCTTTAAAACCATCAAGGTTCAAGGTTTGGCTTACCGCCCGTGCGGTATCATCATTATCCCCGGTAAACATGATCACCTGCAACCCTTCCTGTTGAAGTTTTTGAATGGCCGCTTTGCTGCTGGCTTTAATTTTATCAGAAATAACAACATAACCAACCGCGAGTTTCCCAACTGCCAGGTAGGATACCGTTTTACCTTGTTTCTGGGCCGATTTAACCTGTTCTTCCAATTCCGGGGAAATTTCGGCTTTAACATGCTCCATTAACTTCTGGTTGCCCAGCGCAAGGTCTTCTTTCCCAAGCACGCCGGTAACTCCTTTGCCTGTTACCGCCTCAAAATTTGAAATAGGCCGGGCGTTTATCTTTTTCTCTTCGCCGTAACGCAGGGTAGCCTGTGCCAGCGGGTGCTCGCTGTTTTTGTTCAAGGCGATGATCCTTTCAAGGACATCATGATCGGTAAGATCGGGGTTGGTGCTGACAACCTTTTCCACCGAGGGCTTTCCTTCTGTCACTGTTCCGGTTTTATCAATGATCACCACATCAATAGCGTTCATTTTTTCCAGCGATTCCGCATTCTTGATCAATACCCCTGATTGCGCACCTTTTCCCACACCAACCATTACCGACATAGGTGTGGCAAGGCCAAGCGCGCAGGGGCAGGCAATGATCAGCACCGCAATAGCATTCACAAAAGCGAACACATAGGAAGGCTGGGGCCCATAAATTGCCCATACTACAAAAGTCGCAATAGCAATAAGCACTACAACAGGCACAAAATAGCCCGAGATCTTATCTGCCATTTTTTGAATGGGTGCTTTGGAGCGACTGGCCGTATTAACCATTTCAATAATATGGGATAATAAAGTCTCCGAGCCTACTTTTTCGGCCAGCATTACAAAAGTCCGGTTGCCATTGATCGTGCCCGACCGTACCTGGTCACCCGGTTGCTTATCTACCGGAACAGGTTCACCTGTGATCATGGATTCGTCAATCGTTACTTCCCCAATTTTAATACTGCCGTCAACCGGGATCTTTTCGCCTGGTTTCACACGCAGCATATCACCTTTTTGAATATCATCAATGGAAACCTGTATTTCCTTATCATCCACAATTTTTGTGGCTATGTTAGGCGCTAATTTCAGCAGTTCCTTAATTGCATTATTGGTTTTTCCATGGGCGCGCGCTTCTAACAGCTGGCCTAAAAGCACAAGGGTGAGTATAACCGTGGCTGCTTCAAAATATACATATACGGTGCCGTGATGGGTTTTAAACTGATCTGGAAAAATACCCGGGAACAATAAAGCGAACAGGCTAAAAAGCCATGCAATGCCGGCTCCTATTCCAATTAAGGTGAACATGTTCAGGTTCCAGGTAATAACCGACCGCCACGCACGCTCAAAGAACATCCACGTAGCATAAAAAACAACCGGTATAGATAAGCCCAATTGTACCCAATTCCAGTACCGCAGGCCCATCAGTTTAAACAGCGGGTTACCGGGCAACATTTCCGACATGGCGATCAGGAAAATGGGAATGGTAAAGATGGCCGCTATTTTAAATTTGAGCAGTAAGGCATTGTATGTTTTATCATCCTCTTCTTCGTTTGTAGCCATAGGCACCAGGTCCATCCCGCATATCGGGCAGGAACCGGGCTCATCCCGGATAATTTCGGGGTGCATGGGGCAGGTATATTTACCTGGTTTTTTTGCAGATGGCTGCTTCACCAGATCCATGCCGCAAACGGGGCAATCTCCCGGCTTATTGTAGGTTTTATCACCTTCGCAATGCATCGGGCAATAATATGTGCCCCCACTGTTATCATGATGAGGTTTTACGGCCGCTGCGGTATTATGATGGGCATGCACAGGTTTAGTAGTATCATGCGCATGGGCTTTTGGTGAATGAGCTGCTTCTCCATGTTCATGGTGCCCGCTCATTTCAATGGTATAGTTGCCCGCAAGCGAAAGCGCCTGCTGCAATTCGGCTACCGGTATATGCTTATCCATGGTAAGCACTGCTTCCGGCGGATGCAGGGTAACCTCTGCCGAAACGCCGTCAATAGCATTCAATGTCTTTTCAACTTTGCCGCGGCAGCCATTGCAGCTCATTCCAGTTATTTTATAGGTATGTTTCATAACGCTCTCTATCAATAGGTAAGTGTAAACCCTCCGCCATAACCCATATCACTATAGTAATGAGTGGAGAGGGAGAAATATTTGGTAACGATATACCTGAACCCGGCCATATACTCTTTATCGGTATTGCCCATCAGGTTAAACCTTAACCTGGCCGTAATGGGCATACCTTCGCGCATCGATTATTTTGCTGCCCAGGTTTAAACCAAAGCTTTGTCAAATAACAGTCGGCTTAAACATCTTCCTTAAGTTTTAATAGCACAAACTACATTATAGTTTCGGTTACTTTTCCGCAGGTTAGCATGGCGTTACCGTAATACGGATTTTTTATCGCCTTTTCATTGCTTAGCCAGCTGCTTTTTTTCATTGGGCAGTATTGCTGATAAATAGGTTCGGCAGATAGTTTTGTGGTTTTAACCAAAGCGATCATCTGATTGGAGAGACCGGAAAAGCAGGCTCTTTGGTTTTTCAGGTCTTTATCGCCGGCTATCTTTGCTGCATCTGTCAACAGGGAGTCCTTGCTTGCTTTGGGCAGTATTTGAGCATCGGTACTGTTGATTGCTTTAACCAGCTGGCCAGCCTTTGAAGCTGCAAGCGCCGCATCTCCGGCAACCAAAGCATCCTTAACATCATAATAGGCGGTAAGCAGTGCCGGTGTATGAACAGCGGCATGGTTGTTTTGCGCAAACCCGGTTTGCACCATAGCGGTTGCCATAAAAGCAACCAGTAAAAACATCTTTTTCATGAGTATCTGTAATTAAAGTTTAACGATCATCATTCCATTTTGATCATTGATTTAACACCACAAAGTTCGGTAACAGACCGGCACTGATTATTACATAATTCGGTGAAAAATTTATAGTATTTTGCAGGTAATAGCGGCAGCCATAGTGTTAATTTACAAGCAATTCAACCACCGGTTTGCATTGGCTTGCAGCGGCAAAAAAACTAAGCGCTGATAACCTGATGTGCAAAAATAATTGAAACTTAAATTCTTTAATAACGTAAACACAGTATATATAAACTATATACTTTAATTAATGATAAACGACACAAATACCTCAGTATTAGTTATCGACGACGAAGAGATGGTAAGGGATAATATTGAAGATATTCTGATCCCCAAAAAACAATCGGCAGAAAGCCTGGATGTTAGTAATGCAGCCAGCTTATTATTTGATACCCCCGCGCCCATACTTGCCCCCCGCACCAGCAATATCCCCGTTTTTACTGTAGATAAGGCGCCTAACGGCATGGAAGGTGTTAAGCGTATTAAAGCGGCGCTGGAAGCCGGCACTCCGTATGCTGTTATATTTCTGGATATGCGCATGCCCGGCTGGAGCGGTTTGGAAACCGCGATAGAAATACGGAAATACGATATTAAAGCCGAAATTATTTTCATAACCGCCTACAGCGATAAATCTATAGACGAAATAGTGGAACAGGCCGGGCAAAATGTAGGCTACCACTGCAAGCCTTATGCCAGCGAAGAAATTATCCAGCTGGCTACCAAAGCGGTAACCGACTATAATAAACTGCGTAACCTGGAACTGCTGATAGAATCTATTTCATCCATCGGCCTTAATAAAAATCAGCTGACATCATTGCTGAAAAACATACTGGACCAGCTGGCAACTTCGGTAGATACCGACATGGCCCTGATCGGTAAATTGCATGATGATATGAGCTATGAAAAGGTTTTATCCATTGGCGCGATGGAAGAAAAAGTGAACCTGGCCGAACTGATATCACGTGTAAAAAACATACCCATAAATAAAGATGAGGTAATACAGGTTGATGAGCTGGTAATGGCGCGCCTGGATCATTACTCGGTTTTTGCAGTGCTGAAAAAACAGGGAAGGCTAAAAGTAGAAAAAATGTACCTGCTTAAGCTTTTTGTACAGAACGCGGCACAGGCTATCCGTAATGCCGAACTGAATGAAATACTGTTGCAAAAAGAAAAACTATCGGCGGTAGGCAATGCAGTGGGTATGGTGATGCATGATCTGCGCTCGCCTATTAAAAACATTAAACTGATCACTAACCTGATGCGTGAAGACGGGCAGGAAAGCGAGCTGCTGGATATGATAGACCAGTCGGCCGAACAGGCATCCGAGATATTTGACGATTTCCTGGACTTTATTAATCATAGCCCTGCAAAAAAATACCCGGTAAGCGTCAATAAAATTATTGACGAAGTAATAGCGCAAACCGAATCGCGGGAGGGGATACATTTTATCAGTATCCGTAAAGATGTACCCGAAAAGATGATTGTACCGGGCGATGAAAGTAAGCTGCGCCGGGCATTAAGCAATATTGTAAACAACTCGGTTGATGTGCTTTATGATAACAAAATACATGCTGCCTGTATTGATATTACGGCTAAAATGCACGATGCCAATCATATCCTGATCACCATAGCCGATAACGGGCCTGGTATCCCGCCCGAGATTTCCCAAACCTTATTTGAGCCATTTGTAACCAAACAAAAAAGCGGCGGCACAGGTTTGGGCCTGGCCATTGTTAAGCAGTTTATTATCGCGCATAACGGCGAAATATCGGTTAAAAATAACCCCGGCGCCGTATTCTCTGTTATATTGCCTTTATAAATAAACTATCCCATACCAATGGAAAAAAACAACCCTGCTATAAATAACACCCAGGCTTTGCCCGAAAACGACCTGGATAAAGAGTTAAAAAAATACAAAGCATTAATCAGCGCATCTAATACCGGGGCATGGGAATACAATATAGCCACAGAGGTATTATGGTGCAATGATATCTATTTTTCGATGCTGGGCCGGGATATCAAAGACTTTGATACATCGGGCCAAAAAAACCTCATCAATTCGTGGGTGAATATGTTGCACCCCGAAGATAAAGCTAACGCCATTGCCAACTTTAAAAGCTATTACAAAAACCCTGAAGGGATGTATGAAAGCTATTTTAGGATGAGCCATAGCGATGGGAGCTGGGTATGGGTGTGGTCGCGGGGTAAATACATTGGCGATGGTATAATAGTTGGCACTGATGTTAATATTACACAACATAAACTTGCAGAAGAAGCCATACAGCAGGAACGGATATTACTGCGCACATTGATAGACAACCTGCCAGATGTGATCTATATTAAGGATGCCGAGGGTAAAAAGATCATCGCCAATAAGGCCGATGTGATATCCATCGGGAAGAAAACCGAGGCCGAGGTTATCGGTAAAAATGATCTGGAGCTTTTCCCTAACGCAATAGGGAAACGCGGCTATGAAGATGATATGCGTGTGGTAAAAGCCGGCGAGGCCATACTAAATAAAGAAGAATTTTTTATTGATGCCGATGGCAGGAAACGCTGGCTGGTAACATCAAAAGTACCTGTCAGGGATGAAACCGGTGCCGTAACCCGTTTGATAGGCATAGGGCATGATATTACAGCACGTAAGGAATCGGAAGAAATACTGAATAAGCTGAATGAAGAGCTTAACCAGCAATCGAAAACGTTAAGCAAACAGGCCGCCGACCTTAAACTGGCCAACGAAGAGATCAACAAGCAAAAAGAACAGGAATTAGAAAAGGCTATAGCACAGGGCAAATTTGAAATTGCATCGGAAGTATTGCACGATATCGGGAACGCTATGGTAGGCTTTGGCTCGCACCTTAACCGTATTAACCGCAGTCTGGAAAAAAACAATGTGGAGACCATTAAAAACCTGGGCGCGTTTTTAAAGGCCCAGCATACGGCCATAGCAGGTATTTTGGGAGAAGATAAAGCCACCGCCCTGGTAACCATTACCGAAGGCATTGCTAAAACCCAGGGCGATAACCGCGCTGAAATAGATGCCTCTATAAGTGAGTTGTTCAACATCATCAGTCATATACAGGAAATCCTGAATATCCAGCGCCAGTTTGTGCGCGGGCATGGCGGCGCGCACGACCGAAAGCCGGTTAACCTGATTAATATTATTGACGACTGCCAGTCGATGCTGTTTGCATCGTTTGATAAACACCGTATAGATTTTAAGGTAAATGTCGCCCCGGGCACTTATGTGATAAAAGGCGACCATACCAAACTGATGCAGGTGATATTAAACATCCTGAAAAACAGCATTGAAGCCATGAACTTTGAGGCTGCGGATAAGCGCATCACATTAAACCTGCATAACGATGATAAGGTGATCGAGCTATCGCTGGTTGATAACGGACAGGGCTTTGATGCCAAAACCGGCGCGTCGTTATTTGAGCGCGGATTTACGACCAAAAAAACGGGAACAGGCCTGGGCCTGTACAATTGCAAATCGATCGTAGAAAGCCATACCGGTTCATTTGATATTAAAAGCGACGGATTGGGCTTAGGGGCGGTTACTACAATCAGGTTTGCTGTATAACAGCAAGAAATACTGCAAACCTTGCAAGCCGCACCGATGAGCAATGGCATTATTTAAGCGTAGGTGCCTGTGAGGACACAGGCACCTGGCAATTATCCCCCGAGGTCTGTGTCCTTACAGACCTCCTGTTATCAAACCACCTATCGCTCCTATATTTTATACCGTTACCGGGATAGCAGCGCCGTTTTTAATGGTGTAAGTCCGTTTATTTGTTCCCTCGGTTACGATGATCGTTAACTGATCTTTTCCTTTCCGTACTACTTCCAGGTCGAATGTTTTACCAAATGCATGGATATTACGCAGGGCCATCTTATCCCATTCCTTTGGCAAACGCGGCGAGCAGTTAAAGCTGTTAAAGCCTATAGGCCGCATGCCAAATAACCCTTCGGTATATATGCGGCAATACAGGCCGCTTTCGGCTGATAGATGCCGCTGGTTACCTTCCGGATAGGCTTCAACCGGGTAAGGCACATGCTCGCCCAGCAGCCTGCGGCGCGAGTAATACTGCAAAAACGTCATTGCCCTTTCCGTTTCGTTGGCCTGCAATACGCCGCGTAAAGCGTATAGGGTAGACCGGTCCCAAAACGTTTCTTTACCGGCCTGGGTTGCCAGCCCGTCGGCTGTCCAAAGGCGCGGCGAAAACAAGGCATCTATGGTACCCTTACTCCGGTTAAAAATATCCACGGTAAGTGGCAAACAGATCCAGGCGCGCAGCACATCATTGGTTTCGTAATATCTATAAGTATCAAACCCTTCCACCTTGCCGCCAAAGTATTTTTCGATATTAGCCTTCAGTTCAGTTGCTTGCCGGGTATACGCATCAGTTTCAGTTTTCGGCTGACGCAATTGCCGGCCCAGGTAAGCTGCAGATATTAATGCATCATAATATAAAGTATTGGTAGCTAAATTAGCTTTACCCGATGGGAACCGCCCCTCCAGTTCATCGCTTTTTGATTCAACCACACCCTGGCTGTTAATATGCCGGCGGCTATATTCCAGGCACCAGGTAATCAGCGGCCAAAGCTTTTTGGCTGTATCGGCATTACCATACGTAAGCGCGTACCGCGAAGCACCATAGGCTATCATGGCCTGGTCGCCACGGTCGCCGGCGCCTTTCCAAACCGTATCGCCCTCGGCCACAATAGAACTCGGCAGGGCTTTGTATTCGGGGTTCATGTATTTAGCAAACAAGCGGTAACAGTTCATGGCCGACAGGTTACCTATCCTATCGCCCGAAAAGGCAAAGAACGGACTTACATATTCGGCCTGGTCATTAGCCCAAATGGCAGCATAATAAGCCAGGCCACCGGGCCCGTGCATATAACCGCCTTTGGTTTTATAAATACTTTCGGTAGCCCTTATTTTAGCAAAGGCAAACTCGGTATTTAATACTTCATCGGGGGTTTGCAACTGCAATGGCGCCTGTATTTCGGCTATGCGGGTTTGCCTGGCCTTTTCTTCGGCATTTATATTTATCGGAAATGGTAATTGCGGTTGGTTGGTAGCCCGGTAACAAACCGCGAAAGTGGTTGATTTACCCGGCTGCAAAACGCGGTTACCATCGTTTAAAGATTGTACAATAACGGTATGCGGCCCACCTTTGCTGCGTGTGGTATCGGTTGTTACTTCGCGGCGCAGATGTTCCATAAATACAGTTACGGGTTTATCGCTGGTGTTGGTCAGTACAAACTCTTCAATCGCCGCGGGCTTATCTACCGAAGGGAATAAAACACGCTCTACATTAACCAAAGCGGGATTGCCCGCTTGTGCCGATATGCGCATAATGCCTTTATGATTAATGCTTTTGGCCTGAAAACCTATATCGCCCGACCGGCCTATGCTTTTAGCCAGGTTGATATTTAATAAGCGGTTATTGACAAATATCCGGGGCAATTCATTATCGGCAAAGGAGTATGAAATATGGCTCCGCGTATTGTCCGGTAACATCCGGAACGTGGGGAACACTACCGTACGGTTAATGATACAAATACCCGCGGTATCTATCCCGTACTGCACCCAAAGCGATATCTTCTCGCCCGACATTTCGATATGATCGGTATGCGGCAGCCTGTCTTTAATTGTCCACGTAATACTGCCGTCGGGTTGTATAGCCCAACGATCTGTTTGTACGGGCAATACCGTTTTTTGTGCAATGGCCTGCTGAGTTACCAGTAATATCCCGGCAAAAAGCAGCTTAATCAATTTTCTTTCCGACATCCTGTCACTGAATTTTCATATCAGCGGGAAGCTGATTTTTACTTACTTGTATGTTTTTTCCGTTTGTGCCTACAAAAGTACCTGCGGTTCCCTGTACTTTGTTATTAACAATAGTGGCGCCGTCTACATCAGTTAGCTTGATAATGGCCAGGCTGCCGCTGGTTTGGGGTATATTACAGTTATTGATCCTGATACCTTTACCGTCCTCGCATATCACAGCCGGGCGCATATCATTGGCTTTTAGTTTAAATTGCACATTGTTTAAGGTTAAACCTTCCACATGCCTTGCCCACACGCCGTAAGCAGGGATCAGGGGACCAAAAGTTTTCACTTCGGGATATTTATCAATAGCCTCGGGGACTATTTGTTGTGCATTTTCAAGGGTACCGCCGCCTGCTAAAGTGATCTCGATATTTTCCAGCGTTAGATTTTTAACCGGATGCCCCGGTACACCGGTGATCAATATGCCTGATGGCGGTTTTAACTGCGCGGTATCGGCAGCCTGGGCTTTTACATTTTTGATGATCACATCTTCTAACGTGCCGGTTTGTTGCTGGGTATCCTGGTCTTTACGAAATACGCTCAACCTTGATCCTAAACGGATCAGGATGGGTGTTTTTACATTTACCATCGTAATATCGGAGATCTCCACATGATGTAAATGC
This sequence comes from Mucilaginibacter sp. GW821-FHT07H05, assembly GCF_059418485.1. Classification (NCBI taxonomy): domain Bacteria; kingdom Pseudomonadati; phylum Bacteroidota; class Sphingobacteriia; order Sphingobacteriales; family Sphingobacteriaceae; genus Mucilaginibacter; species Mucilaginibacter sp. GW821-FHT07H05. The sequence goes on along the minus strand of NZ_JBWKPY010000007.1, from coordinate 160,699 downwards.
GCGCCATCCACGCTCAGCAATTTGATACCGCCGTTGGTAGTATTATAAATATAGCAGTCGCTGATCTTGATATTTTCAAATGCGGCCATCGATTCGGTACCCATTTTAATGGCGCCCTGCCCGCTTTTTAACCGCATACCGCTTACCGTAATATTGCTGCATGGCATTTTGCTTGATGTGGTTTTAAAACACAAGGCGTCATCGCCGCTGTCGATATCGCAATCTTTAATGGTTACCTGCTGGCAGCCGTCAATATCAATACCATCATTATGGGCCACGCCGCGGCTAACAATTTTTACATTCCGGATATTTACATCCTTACAATGGAAATAGTGCGATGTCCACGCTGCCGAATAGCTTAAAGTAACCCCGCTTACGCTGATTTGCTGGCAGCGTACCATTCTTAGCAGGAATGGGCGGCGCCCCCAGCGCTCTCCTTCGGGGCGGGTGTCGGTTAATATTTGCTGCGCCTTCAGGGCCGATCCGCGCCCGTCTATCACGCCCTCGCCTTCAATGCCTATATTCTTCAGGTCTACCCCCACTACCAGGGCCCATCCTACATGTATCCCCAAACCTTCAACAAAAGGGTCGAGGTTCTGATAGTCGTTAATATCGGTGCTGCCTAATAATACCGCGCCCTTTTGCAATTGCAGGGTGACATTATTTTTTAAAGCGATAGTGCCCGATAAAAACCGGCCGGCCGGAAAGATCACCTTCCCGCCGCCGGTTTGGTTACAATAGTCAATAGCTTTTTGAATAGCTGCCGAATTGAGCGTTTGCCCGTCGCCAACAGCGCCAAATTTTTCGATATTGCAATCTGCTGCCTGCAAAACAGCCGGGAGGGCCATCATACAGCAAGCAAACATCAACCTTTGTATTTTAAACATTTTACTTTTTAACCTCTTTATTGTTCTGTTCAAACCTGATCATTTCGGTACCCGCCAGCAGGAAAGCACCCAGGCCATGCGTATCGTTCAGCTCTTTAGGGCGGGTATAATAAAACTTAATCGCCTCGTCCATATTGGTGCCTATGCAAACATCTTCCAGCTCGCCTTTAGCGTTCACCTTGGCAGACAGGCCTTTCCAGCCTTCTTTAGCTATAGAAATATAGTGCGGGTCTATCCAACCCTCATTAACCGCACGTGCAACTGCATAAGTATACATAGCGGTAACCGAAGTTTCCAGGTACGAATCCGGCTTATCCAGTAACTGGTGCCATAAACCGCTTTGGTCCTGGTAACGGGCGAAGCCTACAATTTGCCTGAGCAATAGGCGGATCAGTTCGGCACGTTTAGGATGATTGGCAGGCAGGTTATTCAACAGTTCGGCCTGGGCCACGGCCAGCCAGCCATTTGCACGACCCCAGTGGCCAACGCCGTTCATTTCCACATCGCTATAATAGTTATGCCAGAAAAGGCCGCTGGGCTGATCGTACAGGTATTTATTGAAATTTTCTACCTGTTTTACCGCATCATCAAAATATTTGCTTTCGCCGGTTAATTTCCCCATACGGGCCAGGAAAGGGATGCTCATATACAGGTCATCAGCCCACATGGTATTTTTACGCGGATTTGGGCGGCACAGCGTACCATCGGCTAAACGTAATTGTTTATTTAAAATATAATCGGCCGAACGCTCTAAATAAGCGCGGTAATCTTTGCGGTTATCCAGGCCGTATACATCGGTTAAGCCGGCCGACATCGCGCCGCAGGCATCCAGATTAGTGATGCTGAATACTGGGTTATATTCTACCTTCGGGTTTTTTGCTTTACGCGATTCTTCGAAATACGACAGGTTATCAAAAATAAAGCTGAAGTTATGCAGACTGTAATCCGAGTACTTTTTATCGTTTAACACTTTAGCGGCCTGCATCATCCCGGTGGTTAATACCCCGTTTACATACATCCATTTGTTGTACTTGCTGTCGGCCTTTACATCGGGCGATATGGCTAAACCTTTGGTCGAATCAAATTTCTCGCCGGTTTTCTCATTCACAAATTTAAACGATGTGTTTTTGATCACATTATCGGCCAGGCGCCTTACTACCTCTTCGGTGTTAGCGGCGGTTTGCCCGTGCGCGGTTATGGCACAAGCTGTGAATAATAGCAGGGATAAATGTTTTTTCATCATTAATTGGTTTTGTATCTTCTCTTTTTGGTTATTTCTTTGATGCCCTTGCAGCCTTTACCTCGGCAACGGTTACCGCGCTGCCTTTATTAGTGAAATTATTGCGTACATAGGTTAATACATCGGCTATTTCCTGGTCTTTTAAAAAACTTTGCGGCGGCATATTGTTGGAGTACGATTCTCCGTCAATCTCCACACTTTGCGAAAACCCGTTCAGCACTACTTTTATCAGCCTTACTTTATCGCCTGTTACATAGGTGGTTTTTATCAGTGGCGGGTTCATATTTGGCACACCGCCCCCATCGGCCTGGTGGCACGAAAGGCAATATTGAAGATATACCTTTTGCCCCCGGGCTATAGATGCTGATATACCAGCCGGGGCGGGTTTTACTTTTGCTTTGGTTTGGGCCAGCAGGCACATGGGTGTAATTAATAACAGGGCTAAGAATAGTTTTTTCATTGATTGATTAATTGATTTTCCTTTATTTTTTAGTGTAGATAATTCGGTATATGGTTCCCTTCACATCGTCGGTTACGTATAATGAACCGTCGGCACCCAGGGCTAAGCCACAGGGGCGGTGCTCGGCGCTGCGGCCGCCTTTTGCTGTATTTTCGGCTGAGCCCGAAAAGTTATCGGCAAATATTTCCCAATCGCCGGCAGGTTTGCCATTTTTAAATGGCTGGAAAACCACACAATAACCTTTTTGCGGCTCGGGCGCGCGGTTCCATGAACCATGGAAGGCAATGAAGGCGCCGTTCCGGTATTTTTCTGGAAACATGGTGCCGGTATAAAAAAGCAGGCCGTTTGGCGCCATATGGCCGGGATACGCGGCTACAGGGTCGATATATTTAGCGTCGGCTTCCTTTCTACCGTCGCCGCCGTACTCGGGGCCCAGTATCTTTTTGTGCTGCAGCTGATCATAGTACATAAATGGCCAGCCAGCGTTATCGCCTTGCTTTAAAGCATACATACACTCGGCAGGTAATTCAGCCGATTGTTTAACGCTGTATAATTCGGGCCACGAACTGTTTAAATTATCGCGGCCATGCTGCATTACAAAAAGCTGGTTATCCTGCTGGTTCCAGTCGAGCCCTACAATATTGCGCAGACCGCTGGCAAACCGGATGCCATCCTTATAGGTTTGGTTCAATTTATTGGCCTTAAACACCCACATACCACCGGCCGAGTCCAGTAAAGGGCAGCCCGGTATCCCCGGCGAGTGCAATCCCCTGTCTTCTACCTGGCAGGCGCTTAAGGGGGCGCCGATATTTACATAGATGTTTCCATCATTATCCAGCACCAGCGATTTTGTTTCGTGCTGGCGGCCGGCCTTTAACCCGTAAACGATGCGCTCGGCATGCAGGGTATCCATCACTTTGCCCTGCGCATCCAGCTTATACCTGTAAACTTCGGTATTAGACGAGGCGTACATATAGCCATCCTTAATATACATGCCCGTACCGCCGTAATTGCCAAAACCGCCGGTTATTTCGGCTTTACCGTTGCTACCTTCGTGCAGGGTAATGATCCCTTTGCCGCCTTTTGGCCTGGCCAGTTTTACATAAATATCGCCCTGAGGGGTTACGCTGATGTGCCGCGCCTTTGCCCCTATGGTAGCTACCTGCAAAGCGCCAAAGCCTTCCGGTAATTTTAATCCCGCGTTGTCCGCGTCGGGTACAACCCTGTTGGCCGATTTTAATCCATAAACAGACAGCGTAACCGCTATAGCAGCGGCGGGTAATATTAAGCGGCTTAAAAATTTATTCTTCATTAGTTAGTTATATTGATGTTTTTGTAAATAAAAGTAAATTTATACTATTGGATGATTATTTATACCCTTGGTTTATACTTACTTTTTAATTACACCTTTTATATCATTAACACCAGGCAATACAGCGGGTGCATTACCCCAGGTATCCTGATAATAGATCATATTTTGCAGGCTTACCCCGGTTGAGTTTTTGAGCTTGATCACCCGGTTATTATCCTGCGGGCGCACCACTTTTACACCAGAGAACTGCGCACCGATCACATCATCTAAAAAAACGGCGTAGCGACTATCCCGTTTCTCGTAATTAAAGCTGCTATTAGTTACCGACAGGTTTTTTACATGCCGCGCCCAGATACCGTATGATGGCTGGATCTTCAGATCGTTAACATTATATTGCCCTACACCAAGCTCGCCGGGTGCATTAAGGGTATCCGTTAGGGGGTTGCCACCCTTTACAATTACATTTACATCATTAAAAGTTACCCCATCAATATAGCCGGTATGTTTGCCGTTGGGGAGTTTAAAATCAAGCCCGCCGCTTACATCGGCAGCATCGGGCAGTTTGTAGCCCGCAATAATAGGGGTTGCCTTGCGCTGCGTGCCATCATAAGGCTTCCATTTTTTACCGCTGTAGGCGCTTCCGCCATAAACTTCGTATATGTCTATACTTTTTAAGCTGATGTTTTCTACCTGCCCTATATTTACATTTTTGATCAGCAGTTCATCATGTTTTTTACCATCATCCGTAAAAACATACCGGCCGGCATCGGCGCCAATAACGCGGCCGCGGTTAGATATGGATATAAAGAACGGCGTTGTAGCCCTGTACATTTTAGAGCGCGAATGAATGGGGCCCGTGCGTCCGCTATTCAGATAAACATCTTTTACATGCGCGCCATCGTTAGTTGAAATGGAGAAACCCGCTTTATTGGCGCCCAGTACATAAATATTATCTACATAAACCTGCATAATATCATCCACCGTTTCAGAGCCTATCTGGATAAGGTTACAGTTGGTATCGCCAATAATATTCCTTACCATATAATTTTTTGCCGGGCGGGTAAAACCTAAAGAACAATCAGAACCGGGTTTTACCACATCGTCCGAACTTACCCTCGAAAATATGTTGGTAACCGTTACGTTGTTACATTCCATAAAATCATATACATCCCGTACGTTGCTTTGATTGTTTTTGCTGATGTAGGTATCGTGTACGTAAATGCCATCGGTACCGGTGGCCAACAGGGCAAAATGGCCCGAACGATCTATCTTGAGCATGTTATCCGCATCAAATAGTTTAGCGTTGCCTTTGCCCATGTAGTAAGGCTCGTTCTTTGCTTCATCGTACCACAGATCCTGCTGATGATAGATCCCTCCTATTTCAAGATTGGTACATAGTTTTAAAGTGAACATTTTATCACTGCGGTTATCCGGCGTATTTTTCATCACACCATCGCCAACAACTAAATTGCCATCGCCGGTAATTTGCCCATTCCCTATAATTTTAATATTATCCAGCCGTTCGCCAAAAAACATGGCGTTCCTGAAGTAATGGTGGCCAACATCCTGCTTGGTCATATAGTTTTCGGGATCGGCATAAGGCCCCATATCCGTAGGTGAAAGGCCCGAGCGGTATTTTTTATCGCTGAACCAGGTAGTCTCGGGTGCGTCGCCGCCTTTCAGCGCCCTGATCACAGCTCCACCATCTACATATAAGTATACGTTACTCATTAAATGAACGGTGCGCACCGGATATTCACCTTTAGAGAACAGCAATGTGCCCCCGCCTATCTGGTTTAAATAAGCAATAGCGCTGTTAATATTCTCGGTATCGTCATTAGTGCCGTTACCTGCCGCGCCAAAACTTTTAACATCCATTTTACCGGTATAAAAGCATACCTGGTTAGAGAAACCTTTACCTGTACCGCCTGCTGCTTTAAGCTTAAAGGTGTACAGTTTATTGGCGACTAAGCCCTTAACTGACGCGGTTGCTGCTTTCAGATCAATATTAGCGGGTGATACCGCCCACGTTTTCCCCTTATCTAACGATTGCATCAATTGCAGGCCTGTTGTGTTGTTGCCTGCGCCCCACTTAAAATCAACTGTGGTATAAGTAGCCGGCGTTTCCATATACCGGAACCCGTTTAGCGCGATCCTTTCCAAATCGGATATGGTGTTGGTTACCGAAAGCTGGGCGGTTTCGTTACCCGTTCCCGAACTGGTCAGCACTTCGGGTTTGGAGGTAGTATAAGTAGCCTTGAACTGGTATTGCCCAACGGCTTTCAGGTTCACACCCTCAATAGTAATTTTAAGATCCGCGCCATTTGCCGGCCTTAGGTCGATGTGACTGAAACTAAGGATCGTCCCTTCGGCGGGAGCTTTTAATATTTCAACGCTGCCTACCTGATGGTAGGAGTATTTAGTGCCAGTACGGCCAATAGATTGTGTAGCTAATCCGCTTAATTTAACATCGCCGCGACCTATAACATTTACTTTGGTGTTTTCCATAGTAGCATGGATACCGGCCGGGAGGTAAATTTTCACTGATGCATCCGGACTGCGCTGCCCCGCTGTAAAATAAAGTGTTAAAGTATGGCTGGTATTAACCGTAAAGGCCGCTTGCCCTAAGCTAAGGCTGCCGCTAAGCGCCATTGGCTTTACAACTATATGATATGACCGGTGCGATAAGCCATCCTGTGATGTAACTGTTAAATGATCGCCGGTTAAGATCTCGCCATCGTTTTTTGGGGTACCGTTTTTATCGGTTACAATGTATTTCTGTACCGATCCGTCTGCAGATGCGAGCTGCGAAGACAAGTGCTGCACATCGGTTTTGGTTGATACCAGACCGGCATCTTCGGGCGTATCAACTGTAAATAAATAAGTACTGCCGGTTGCAAGTACCAAGGTATCTTTATTTATACGGCTAATATTGGCAGCATTTTTACCAAATGTAATTGCGGCACTGCTGCCCTGCTGCTGCCCCACTGCATCAGAGGCCGAAAAAATTAAACCAGTTAAAATTAATACTAATACTTTTCTCATTTACTAATATATATGTCCCCTATTTTTAAACGCCTTACAATCGCAGTAGCCCCGGCGGAGAACCGGGGCTGTATACTGCAAACCAATCCAATTTATAGGACTTTAAATTTCATTTACTTAATTCCAACCAGGGAAGTACCTGCTATTATCATATTTAGGGCCAACAATGGTACCATCAACCTGCGCTTGCGGAATTGGCCGCAATACATGAAAAGCCTTTATGTTTGCCCTTGCATCGGCATTATGCTGTATAACCCGCGGCAAAAGCTTCCCGGTTCGTACCAAATCCTGCCAGCGCGATAATTCACCGCACAGTTCCCTGGCCCGTTCATCCAAAATAAAATCGATATTCATGCTGCTTACCGTAACATCCATTGCTGCCACGTTACCTGTTGGATAGGCCGCCCTTTCACGAATGGCGTTAACAAAAGGCAACGCTTCGGCGGGGCGGTTATCCATAATCAGCGCTTCGGCCGCTATCAGATAAGTTTCGGCCAGCCGGTAAATAATGATAGGCCTTATCGAAGGCGCGTTCTGATCCGACCGTTTATCGTCATAATATTTGGTCAATGTTGGATACAGGGTGTTCACATATTTACTTGGCGGCAAAACCTGGTAACGGTATTTGGCAATCTGCGTTGCTGTAAGTTCAATTCCAGGCATCCAGATAGCGGTATCGCCTACCGCGTACTTTGGTTTATTTGACGCGTCTTTTGGTATAGTAGCCGCATTATTAGCTATCCATACAGATTGAAAAGATTTAAAATAACGGGTATCGTTAGTTTTATCTTTAAAGGCTGTATCCAGCAGCCAGCGGGTTGGCATTACACGGGCATACGGGCGGCCATCCATTACATCGCGCTGCATACCTGGCTGCAATTCATATCTCGGAACAAAAAGATGGACGTATAAATTATCGGGGCCGCTGTTATTTTGCGTGGCCGAACCATTATAAGCCACACTTGCAGTGTGCTCCACAGCCCATAATACCTCGGTATTGGTTTCGTTACCCTGGGCTGATACTTTGCCAAAATCGGCCAGCAGTTTTACACCGCCTGCAGGCGCAACCGTGTTAATAGCATTAGTAGCTGTTAAAGCGGCATTTTTAAAATCATCCGCTGCTTTTGCACTTGAGTAACCGCGGGTTAAATATACCTTGGCCAATACGTGCATAGCTGCAATTTTGGTGGCTTTACCTGCCAATACATTAGCAGTTTGCGGGGTTGCAGGCAGTAAGGCTATAGCATCGTTTAAATCACTGATAATAAACTGATAAACATCGGCTATTTTATCACGTGTTGCAGAAAGGGTTGGCACCGACTGGTAATGCACGTTTAAGGTTACATCGGCCCAGTTTTGCACTAAAATAAAATAGTAATTAGCACGCAAAAATTTGGCTTCGGCTACCATTTGATTCTTTAAGGTAGCATCCATGGTGGTTAATGTTGCCGCGTTATCAATTAACCCGTTACAGGTATTGATATAGGTGTAGCAATTTTTCCATATACCTAAAACGGTACCGTCTGATGTATTGAAACCGCTGCTGTATCTTACCAAAGCACCTGTTCCGTCTATACCGGCCTGAAATTCGTCTGTACCGCCAACGGCCATTTCAAAATAGGTATCAGGCCCATAAATGGTTCTGAACCCGGCATAGGCTGCATCTAAGCCCGCCTGAAAGCCTTGTGAAGTGGTGAAAAAATCAGGGGTTAGGTTTGATATCGGTTTTTCTTCCAGTTTTTTATTACACCCCGAGTTTATTGTTACAATAAGCAATGCGGCTAATATATATATTGGTAGTCTTTTCATAACTTTTAAATTAAAGTGTTAAATTAAGTCCAAACGTCATTGACCATGTTGCAGGCGTATCCTCGCCCAATTTCCCGGCCGACTCAGGATCTATGCCATGGAAAACATTTTTGTAGGGAGAGAATAATATGAATGGATTTTGCGCCGTAGCATATACTTTTAATGACCGTGCCCCTATGCGTTTAACCAAAGCATTTGGGATGGTATAACCTAAGCTCATGCTCCTGACCTTAAGGTAGGTTGCACTAAAATAACTAAGCGTAGAAGAATATAAAGGGTTAGTAAGCGCGTTGGTAGGCTTAGGGAAATAATTCTCGTGATTGGTTGGTGTCCAATAATTCACATTTAAATTATTATAGTTGCCCTGTAGCGTATTTAAAAAACTGCCGCTTTGGTAAATTTGAGATGTTAAGGTACCGCCAACACGATAAGCGGCAACTACTGTAAAATCAAATCCCTTAAACCCTACCCGATTGGTGAAACCGCCTGTAAATAATGGCTGGTCAGATCCGATGATCATCCTGTCGTTAGCATCAAGCTTGCCATCACCATTCAGGTCGAGCACTTTTACCGAACCAATTACAGACTGGCCGCCGCTAAGGGTTAAACCAAACTTTTTGGCAGCCGCGGTATCAGCCGCTGTATTTTGCCATAAACCAATTCTTTTATAATCAAATATTGCTCCAAGCGGCTGGCCAACAAATAAATTATTAGTAATATCTATGGTGCTGCCGTTAGATAACTGGGTTACTTTACCCCTGTTAAAAGTGATATTAAAACTGGTATTCCACGAAACTCCGTTTTTACCTGTTGGCGCTATATTAACCGAACTCACGTTAATTTCGATACCCACATTTTCGGATTTACCAACGTTGGTTAAAATGCTATTTGGGATACCTGATGTTGCCGGTAAGCTTTGCGGCAGCAGTAACGAGCGGGTATATTCATGATAAGCGTCTACACTACCGGTGATCCGGTTTTTAAACAAACCAAAGTCGATACCTGCGTTTAATGTGCGGGTGTATTCCCAATCCAGATCTGGATTTGCAACCGATGTTGGATACGCGCCGATGGTATTTTTACTGCCATAGTTGTAAGTAGCCGGCGATAAAACACCAAATGTTTGATAAGCCTTAATAGCCGCGTTACCTACATCGCCATAACTTAACCTAACTTTCAGATTAGATAATACGTCTACATTTTTCAAGAAGGACTCGTTGGTGGCGTTCCAGGCAAATGCAATCGAAGGGAACAAGTGATATTTATTACCCTCAGCCAGTTTAGATGAACCGTCGGACCGTACAGTAAGGGTCAATAAATACTTACTGTCATACCCGTAATTTACCCTGCCCATGTACGAGATCAGATCGTATTTGGTATAAGCGCCTGTTGCCGAAAAATTTGAACCAAGCTGCGGGTTGAAATATTGCACCGCATCAGACAATATTTGATTATAACTGAATGAGTTGGTTTGATTTTGATTTTCCTGCAAGCTATATAAACCTGTAAAACTGATATGATGCTTTTGGGCTATTGTTTTATCATAGGTTAATATATGCTCGAGGGTATAGTTATAGTTGTATGTGCTTTGATTATTGCCGGTAGATTGCGCACCCTGATTGTTGTAAGTGGCAGCAGCATAAAAATTGCCATAAATTTCGGGCTTTACTTCAGCGCCGCCATTAAACCTGTATTTTAAACCAGGTGCAAGGCTTGCTTCTATATACGCTGTGGTAAAGGTACCTAATCTTTTACGGGTTTCTACAGAAGCACCCGGAACCAGGTTAGCAAGCGGGTTCCAAACCTGGTTAGCGCTGCCGTTAACATAGCCCACCAAAGCCCCCGTTGCATCATCATACGGTGTGGCTAAGGGGCTTGCCCTTAAAGCCTGGCCAAGTGGGTTTGCGTTTTCCCCGTTAATATAAGTAAGGTTGTTTAACGAGCTTACACCTACTTTTAAATACTTGCCAATATTTTGATCTACACTAAGTTTAATAGAATAGCGTGTAAAACTCTGGCCCGAGTAGATGCCTGTTTCGTTATAGTAACCTGCAGAGATATCGTACTTTGTTTTTTCCGTTCCGCCGGAAACACCTACCTGGTGATTGGTTAAAAAGCCATTTTTATAGATCAGGTCCTGCCAGTTTGTGCTCCGCCCAAGTTGCAGCGAAGTTTGTTCCTGCGCGCCGAAAGCTCCGCGGGTAATGATGGTAGGGTCATCAATACTGGTATAAAGCGGATTGGCAGATGCGGCATTAAAATAAGCCCATTTTTTTAACAGGGCATACTGTGGGCCATTCATTACATTATACTGGGCTATTGGTTTTGAAAAACCGCCATAACCACTGTAGGTAACTACGGCATCGCCAACTTTACCGCGTTTTGTTGTTACCAGGATAACACCGTTGGCACCCCTTGAACCATATATGGCAGTTGACGAAGCATCCTTCAATACTTCAACCGAGGCCACATCATCCAGGTTCAGATCCTGGATACTTCCTGTAAACGGAATACCATCTACTACAAATAAAGGATCATTAGATGCCGCTTTAGACCGCGTACCCCTGATGATAATTGAAGGCACCGAACCCGGGTGGCTGTTACCACCGCTTTTTTGGATATCAATACCTGTACCCTGCCCCTGCAAAGCCTGGACCAGGTTAGCTGCCGGTACATCTTTTAACGACTGTGCAGAGATGGAGGTGATAGAACCGGTTACATCCGATTTCTTTTGAACACCGTAACCTACTACTACAATTTCGTTTAAGGTTTTTTGCTCGGCTATCAGCGTTACGTTAATTACTTTTTGGTTGTTTACCTGTATTTTTTGCGATGCATATCCTATACTGCTAAATACCAGCGTAGCGTTTTCGGGTGCGTTAATGGTGTAATTACCATTAGCATCGGTCATTACGCCAATGCTGGTGCCCTCTACCTGTACGGTTACGCCCGGTACCGGGCCGGTATTATCGGTAACTACCCCTTTCACGGTAATATTGGCCTGCTCTGCGGTAGTATTGGCATCAACGGCGCTGCTATCGGGCAGCTCGGTTTTTTTATGCTCGTTGTATATGACTATACTATTGTTAATTTCTTTGTAGGTTAATTGGGTATTATTTAAAATGTCTGCCAGCAAATTAGCAATGGTTTCGTTTGTATAGCTATGCGTAATCGTGCGATAGCCCTTCAGTTCGGCAGAGTTATATGCGAATTTTATTCCGGATTTATTTTCAATTCTTGCAAGACCGGCCTTCAAACTTTCATTTTTTGTATCAATAGTAACGCGCGACAATATTATTTGACTGCTTGCAGATTTAGCCAGCAGCAACCCGGTAAAGCTTACCATAATAATTATTGCGATAATTGATAGCTTCATAAAAAAAACGAGGGATTGAGTTGATTTTTTTATCATATTTGTAAAGTTTATATTAAAAACTATGTAAGTCATTGGTATAGCTTGAGACCCTTTCCAATACCTACATTAATTACTAAACGATACCCGTGCACATTGCCCGGGTATTGTTGTGTTTATATCACTTGCTTGCCAGGGTCACCTCCCTTCCGGCTACCGTATAATTCAAATCGTGGATGGTAGTTATTATTTCCAGGACTGTTTTTATATCATCACTACTTTTAAAATAGATGGTAGTTACTACATCTTTCATTTTTTCGTGGTTATAGTTAACCTTAACACTGTACAAGTTTTCCAGCGTTAGTATCAGGTCTTCAAAGGGTACATCGTACAGGTTAATCTCTTTAGATTTCCAGGCGGCCACCTTTTTAGAATTAATTACCCGGGTATTATAACTTTTATCTTTCTGGCTGTAAATAATTTCCTTATCGGGGGTTATCATACCAAAACTTTTACTTTGGTTACCTACCTCAACAAGGCCCCGCACAACGGTGATGCGTACATCATTTAATTTTTTATAATACTTAATATTAAAGCTGGTACCCAATACTTGCGTGTGCAGGTTGCCATAACGCACTATAAAGGGGTGCGCCTTATCGTGCTTTACATCAAAAAAAGCCTCGCCGTTCACTAATTGCACTTCGCGTTTTGCAGCAAATTTTTCGGGATAGGTAATTGTAGAGCCCGAGTTTAACCAGATAGTGGAACCATCGGGCAGTTTAATGGTTGCCAGATGGCCTTTGCGCGCGGTAATGCTGATCAGCTTTTCGTTACTTTGGGATTTTATCCAAAATAGCAGGGCTGCCGAACACGCCACTAAAACAGTAGCGGCGGCACTATACTTAATTCTTTTAAGATGAAAAATCCGGCCATTACCGCGGATATGCCGGTGAATATTCTTCAGCATATCCTTTTCGATAGCCTTCATCGCATTTTTATCGTGAAGATGATCTTCACCCATATCCGCTAAGGATACCGGTTTACGTTTTCTAAACATTTAAAAAAATATATAGGTTACAAGCGGTTATATCTATGCCGCACTGGTTTTATTGGAGTAATACACTTCAGGGGGACTTTGGTACCAGATTTATTTTAAAAAAAATAAAAAAAAGATCAGGCTAAGCGCTTCGGCCTTGGTACGCAGTATTTTTAAGGCGTTTGAAAGCTGGTTTTTAACCGTACGGGGAGTAATATTCAATGATTCGGATATCTGGCTTATGCTCAGATGCTCATAACGCGACAGTACAAAAACACGCTGCATTTTGGGCGGCAATTCGCCAACCTGGGTTTGCAAAGTTTGCGCAACTTCTTTGGCAATGTAATGATCTTCGTTGGTATACGACGGGGCGTTATCAAAGTACATCAGTTCTTCTACCCCTTTCCTCCTGACGGCATCTTTTTTATACTGGTTGATAATACCGTTTTGCAAAGAGGTAAAAAGGTACGAGATATGGAATTTACTGCTATCGATGCTGAGCCTCACGTTCCAGAAATTAATGAAAACGTTTTGCACAAGGTCCTTTGCATCATCAATTGAGCCGGTTGCGCGGTAGGCCATTTTGTATAAGGGCTGCCAGTTTTGCTTATAAAACTCATCAAATGCCTTTATATTTCCATTACGGATCAAAAGTATTAACTCATTTTGATTAATCTTATCCACAGTATTATTAGGTCATTTTCCCTACCGAAAGATTAAACATGTTATATGTTTAATATGATAGCGTTAAAATTGGTATCGCAAGTACCGAATATTTTGTTTGAGTTTTATAGTAATATTTTTACATTTCATTAAGCTTATTTGTCAATTATTAACCAATATCCTTAACTCCATCGTAAAACTTAAGGCATTGACAGGCAGGGGCAATAACTGCCCGTACCGGGGTTTAATTGATAGGATGCGCCTGCCAACCACTATGGCGGGAATAGCTCACTAAAACATTTGACGAAAAAAAGTCACCCCGGTTAAGGCTTAACAACAATGGTGAGGCTTTGCGTAGTATGCGCGCTAAAATAACCTAAACTAACGGGTGTTATATTAGTTGGCGGATCGGCCGGTGTAACGCCGCCGCCTGGATTATCTGATCCCTGCTGCATCAGGCTGTACCAGTAGGTATAAACCGGCTTATCCAGGCATTGCATTTCTACGGTTACGGTATCACCTGCATAAACACCATAATCGCTGTCATCATCATCCCGCACCCGCAGATCAAGACTAACATAGCGCCCATCGTTAAAATCATCGTTATAGGCATAAACCGTTTTAACCAGCACTTTATTAAGCCATATTACAAAACGGTACTGGTTGGCCACGCCGGCCGGGTCCTGGTAATGAACGGTGAGCACCTTTTTGTGCTTGCTGGTGCTGATGACCGAGTTTTTGGAGGTCAGCGAATCTAAGGTTACGGTGGCCGGCATAACCGAACTGGCGCCATAGGTTTTGGCATTGGTTAAAACGGTCATGGTGTAGGTTGCTCCGGGAACGCCCGCTAAAGAATTAGCCGTATAGGTGCCGGATGGCCCCTCGGTAAAAGGGTATTGCTTACCGGCCTGATCGCTCACCATAACTGTCGCGCCGCTCACTGCGGGATAAGTATTAGTGGACGACATGGACACATTCTGACTCAGTTTAATAACTTGCGGACCGGCCACGTTAGTGATATTGCCTTCTATCACCAGTCTCCCGGTGTCGTTGCCCAGGTCAAGGTCAATCACTTTGGTACAGGATGCCAAAACCGGCAGGATAAAGAAAAACAGGCTATATTTTTTAAATACTTTCATCAGATCAAAATTTAAAGTTCCAGGTAACAGAAGGGATTGGGGTGGCAAAAATGCTGGTGGCGGCAGCTTCGGTTGTGTTAGGGGTTGTTTTGCTATCGCGGAAGGTAATGCTGTAAGGATCGCGATGGCTATAAACATTATAAACGCTAAATGTCCAGCTGGAATGGTACTTTTTATGTTGCCGGCCTTCCAGCGTGGCGCCTATATCCAGGCGGTTATTGTCTGGCTTACGATAACCATTCCTTTCTGAATAGGAGAAAGTGGTTATCCCGCCTGTTGTGTATTTCCCGGTAGGGTAAGTAACCGCGCTGCCTGTTTGATATATAAAAGAACCCGAGAACGACCAGCGTTTATTTAACTGATAGATACCCACTACAGACAGATCATGCGTACGGTCTTGCCGGGCCGCGTAATAGTTCCCCCTGTTAATGGCCGCAAATTTGTTTTCGGCACGTGATAAGGTATACCCTATCCAACCATTAAAACGGCCATACTTTTTCTTCAGGAACAATTCCAGGCCATAAGCCCTGCCCGAGCCGTAGGTCAGCTGCGATTCTACATTGTCATTAACAAGCAATTGCGCGCCATCTTTATAATCGATCTGGTTTTGCAGCCATTTGTAATACACCTCGGCCGAGAATTCAAAAACGTTATCCTTAAAGTTCCGGTACCAGCCGGTGGATACCTGGTCGGCAATTTCGGGTTTGATGTTATTGCTGCTCATCACATACAGATCGGTAGGCGAACTGGTGGTAGAATTGGTAAGCAGGTGGATGTTCTGCGTATTACGGTTATAGGATAGCTTAACAGAGCTGGCCTCGTTTAACTGGTAGCCGGCCGAAAGCCGTGGCTCTAAGTTGAGATAACTTTTAACTGCCGATCCGGAACCATAGATGGTAGCGCTGGTGGTATTACCGGCAGCATCATAAGTTTTAAAGGTACCGGGGCCCATCAGCGAAAACGCGCTTAATCTTACCCCGTATAAAATATTCAGCTTATCGCTAACCTTCCATTCATCGCTGATATAGGCGGCGTTTTCATATCCGTATCTTCTTTCCACGCTTCGGGTATTAAAACTGGATGTGGCGTCGGTAGTGATATCGCCGGGAGCGATGGAATGGTGCAATACGTTAATGCCAAATTTAAGCCGGTGCGCATTGTTGACGGTATACTGCAGATCTTCCTTGAAATTAAAATCGGTGATCTGGGAGGTAGCCTTAAAACTGCTGGCGCTTTGAAAGCTTTCGATAACGTAGTTATAATTGCTGAACACCATAGAAGTGTTAGAGAACAGCTTATTGCTGAAAATATGATTGAACCTGACCGTGCCGGTTGAGTTGCCCCAATTGGTGCCGAAAAGATCTTTCAAACCCAGCACATCCTTGCCAAAATACCCCGACAGGTAAACCGTGTTATGCTCATTAAAGTGATAGTTGGCTTTGGCATTCAGATCGTAAAAATAAAGGGAGCTTCCTTTAATGGTGGAGTCCTTGGAGGCCTTCAAAAAGAAATCAATATAGGTGCGGCGGCCGCTGATCATAAACGAGCCTTTATCTTTTACAATAGGCCCTTCCACTTTCAGCCTCGAGGCAATCAATCCTAAACCACCCTGAACTGTAAAATCCTGGTTGTTGCCATCGTTCATCTTGATATCCAGTACCGATGATAAACGGCCGCCGTACTCGGCCGGCATCCCGCCTTTATATAAGCTGACATCTTTAATGGCATCAGAATTAAAGGTGGAAAAGAAACCGAATAAATGCGAAGCGTTATAAACCGTAGCTTCATCCAGCATAATCAGGTTTTGATCGGAAGCGCCACCTCTGACATAAAAGCCCGAATTACCCTCGCCGCCAGACTTAACACCGGGCATCAGGGTAATGGTTTTCAAAACGTCCTTCTCTCCCAGCACCACAGGCACCTGGTTAATCTGTGCCATGTTCAGCTTCTCTACCCCCATTTGCGGCGAAGCGATCTGATCGTTATTGGGCCGGTTAGCGCTGATCACGACCTCCTGCAGGTTACTTTTAGCTACCAGGGCTATATGGATGGTTTGTGCCTGGTGCAGCGCAATGGGTTTGGCCACGGTTTCGTAGCCGATATACGTAAACAATAAAGTATAATCGCCGTCAGGCGCCGACAGGGAATAAAAGCCATAGCTGTTAGTGGCCGTCCCCACTTGAGGTAATTCTTTGATCCTGACGGTAGCGCCGATCAGGGTTTCACCTGTGGCGGCATCTTTTATGGTTCCGCTGATGATTTGTCTTTTTTGCGCGAGAACCGAAAACGAACTGAATAATAAAAAAACGGCGAATAGAGATTTTAACATACTTTTTAAAAACACAAAATGATTTTTCCGACAGACATGGGGGTAGTAGCGCCGTTATCATGTTAGACGATCCATCAGCGGAAATATTTCAAATGAATTAAATTAAATTTCTGTTAAGTCGCGGTAAAGATAAAAGCCGGCCAGCGGACATTATCCCCACCACCACATTGTTGTTATGCTTTATGGTTAGCCGGGTAACCATTAAATTTTATCAATAGACTTACGCTGCCCCTGGTTAGATGCTTTAAACTGGCTGGGCGTTAAACCGGCCATGCTTTTAAACTGTGCGGACAGATGGGCGCTGCTGCTGTAACCCATCTTCCAGGCAATTTCATTCATGTTAAGCTCTCCGTATTCCAGCAATTCTTTTACCTTTTCAATCTTTTGCTGAATAATGAACTTTTCGATGGTGGTATCTTCCGATTCCGAAAACATCCGGCTTAAGTAGTTATAGTCTTTATGCATCCGGGCCGACAGGTATTCCGAAATACCCAGCCGGGTATCGGCCAGATCGCTGTAGTGAACTTTTTCAATGATCAGGTCTTTGATCCGTTGAACAAGGCGGCTCTTTTCATTATCGATCAGTTCGAAACCCGACAATTTGAGCGCGGAGCCAATGGCGCTTAATTGATCGTTATCAGGCTCAGGCTGCACCTCGGCATTCCCAAGCGAAATGGCGTTTACCTGAAAACCAAGGCTTTCCAGTTGTTGTTTAACAACCATAATGCAACGGTCGCAAACCATATTTTTAATATATAATGTCATGTGTTAATTCAAGCTAAAAGAAAAAATAGACAATAGTTAGTCGGGCCGCGAAAATGCGGCAAAGCCTGAATCAGATCAATAATGCCTGGTAAGAGATATAAAGTTGCCGGTTGGTAAAAAGCGGCGGCCCTGTGGCATTCAGCCAGGAAACTTTTTGATGATAGATCCCCGGAAGCGGCGCCAGCTGCTGGTATGGGATAGGATAAACCATAACCGGAAGCGCCGCCAGCTGCAAGTTAAAAGCGCCTTTAATATTTTCCTTAACAAGGTAATTGCCATGCTGGTTACAACAGCTGCAATCCCTGCCTTTTCCGCAAGATTTTTTTTGATGATGCGCTTTGGCTTTAGCATGTGCATCGGGATGACTGCCCGGCATCTGTTTGGCTATAGCATGCCCGGGTTTTGCAAAAAAATATTCGGCGCCGCAATGCATAAAGCAAACGAACATACCTGTGGTTAACATCAGGTAAAACGAAGCCAGACTTATTGCACCGAGTTTTCTCATTTAATATGATACACCAGCATATGATAATTGTTTACGAGTTATCAATCGGGTTTACAAATATCCATATTATTTAGATAGCTTCCGCATGATAAGCTTTTGTTGTTTAAATAGGCGTTTATGATGGCGCTTCATTGCTGAGTTATCAAATTCCGCCGGGACTTTAAAGGCTTGGATAACTGGGGAAGCGGGCTTGTACGATTCCCCTCTTGAGAGGGGTGGAGGGGTGTGTCCTTTCGGCGATATGCAATCCGGTTAGGACACACCCCTGCCACTACACTTTCCAACACGCCCCCTCTCAAGAGGGGAATCAAAAAACAAACACGTCATTGCGAGGAACGAAGCAATCCCCGGTAAACAGAGCAGTTACAATATCATAGATAGCAACGTTCAGCCACATTTATCCTGAGCAAAATCAGGTCGTTTTTTAGGGTTAACACATTTCAGCCCTAAAAACTTGTAAATAATTAATTATCAATTAGTTGTAAAAAATAATTCCTAAATTATGTTAAGTTATGTTAACCCTCCCCGCTACCACAAGCGCCCGTCCTTGTGGTATGCAGGGCGGGCCTGTCCTTATTCCATTTAACCCTCAAATGCTATCCATCTATATAGTATATTTGTTTATCCATATTCAAAACCGCTATCATTACCTGCTATGAAAAAGTCCCGTTATCTTTTAATCCCTGGCTTCGCCGTGCTGCTTGCATTTGCCGCGTTTAAAAATGGAACCGGTAACAACGATGCCGAAAAGGGCTGGAAGAAGCTATTTAACGGGAAAGACATTAAAGATTGGTTCGTGAAGATCAATCACTACGAGGTTGGCGAAAACTATGGGAATACTTTCCGGGTAGAAGATGGGATCATCAAGATCAGGTATGATCAGTACGGCGATTTTAACAATCAATTCGGTCACCTGTATTATAAAACACCCTATTCATACTATAAGCTGCGGTTCGAGTACCGCTTTGTGGGTAAGCAGCAACAGGGCGCGCCTTCCTATACCCTGCTTAACAGCGGCGTGATGTTTCACTCGCAGGACCCGCGGACCATGCTGAAGGACCAGGACTGGCCCATATCTATTGAGATGCAGTTATTAGGTGGCCTTGGCGATGGTAAACCCAGGCCAACGGGCAATATGTGTTCGCCGGGTACCGATGTTGTTTATAAGGGCCGGGTTTCGCCCGATCATTGTATCAATTCTACCTCAAAAACCTACGATGGCGACCAGTGGGTAAAAGGCGAGCTGATTGTGGAAGGGAACAAACTCATTACCCATATTATCAACGGCGATACCGTGCTGCAGTACTCCAAGCCAACCATTGGCGGCGGCGTGGCCAATGGCTACGATCCTAAATACAAACAGGACGGCAAATTATTAAGCAGCGGCTTCATAGCCCTGCAAAGTGAGGGCCAGCCTGTGGATTTCAGAAATATCGAGATCAAACAATTACCAAAGTCCGAACATTAAGGCTAAAAATATTTAAGGTTGGATTAGTATTAATTGTTATTTAAGTAGCATACACATCAATACAATTCAAATTTCTTCGAATAGATAATTTTGTCCTCGTAATAAATATTTAATTGCCAGGTGCCTTTTACTACTTCAAAGTCGTTATCCAAAGAATAGGTGCTGCCATTGGTTGCATTAAGAGGAAGATCAATAGCATATTTAATACTTTTAAAGCTGGCTTTTTTAACCGGATCGATTATCGTATGCGGGAAGATCCACTCCAGTTGTAAAGTTACGGTATCACTACTATTACTAACTAATTTGTATTCCGTCCCAAAATCGCTGCCAATTTTTGCCGGTATTTTTTCTGTCTTTTTAAGTAAAACCTGCTTAATAACAACCCTATGGTCGCCGGACGGTGATTCGTCCATCTTTTGTGTTTCACCTGTTTGCGATGCGTACATGCCATAATTTAATTCAGAGAATTTAAACGCAGGTTTGGTTTGCTGGGCATTTACTTTTATATATACGCCAAGCAATAAAAACAACATAGTTAACTGGATTGATTTTTTCATTTAATAAGGTTGAATGTGATATAACAATTAATGATATAGTTTACCGATTTTGGTTTTGTATAATTAGTGCACATTTTTCACCTTTCATAAAAAATTAAAAAATATTTTTCCATCGGCGCAAAATACAATCACCGTTGCTGACGTATGCATGCCTTATCAACTTCCATTCTTCAAACCCCAAACTGGCGCAAATGATGGTCGGTATGTTTGTAAGCGATGTGGCCTGCCTGTTCGGGGGTAAGTTCTCCAAAAAAAGGATGAAAAAATCCCTGGCCGGCGTATTGCAAATGAGATTTAATTAACCCGATTAGTTGTATTTTTTCGGCGGCGATATCCCCGTCCCCGCTAATTTTAAAGCCGGGAGCAGTTGGCAGGTTTGGTTTCAGGGGGCCATCTTTCAGTATATCCTTCAAAGCCAATTTCCCAAATAAACGCCCAATAAACGATTGCTTATACAGCGTTTTGCCCATTGCCATTTCTTCCCACATAATCAAATGCCTCAACATTTGGTACGTGTTCATTTTGCCCCATTGTGGTCTGCTGTTTTCGTCCAGTGCATTTATGCGGTTAATGAGTTGGTCTGCAATTAGTTTGTCGGTTATTGTTTCCATTGTTTTAATATATACTCATCAAAATTACCTATCGAAATTAATTTTGCGGGAGGCGTATCCAGACAAATAAGCGGGCAAATGCGACAATAGCTTTTATAATAACGGAAAAAGCCGCTCATCTTGCGAAGGAACGGCTTTTTATAAATTACGCGCTAAATGTGCAGCTTTCACCCCACTTTTTGAATGATCCGCGGCTTCCGCCGCTCTTTTAATAAAACACCTGTTAATAATCGTGTTTATCGCCCATCGTAAGCCTGTTGCAATGCCGCAACATCAACTTTCTTCATGGTCATAAAAGCTTGCGTAACACGCGCTATCTGTTCGGGGCTCCCATTTTTCATAGCCGCTAACATTACTGTTGATGTCACCTGCCAGGATACGCCGTATTTATCTTTCAGCCAGCCGCACTGTCCCGGTTCGCCGCCGGCCGAAAGCGCCGACCAGTGGTAATCGATCTCTTCCTGAGTTTCGCAAGAGATCAGCAGCGATACCGCGTCGTTAAAATTAAAACCATGCGGGTGCGCGCTATCCATAGCCGCCAGCCAGGTACGGTCGACGTAAAAATCAGCGAACATCAGCGTACCTTCTTTGTCGGGGCCCATATCCTGCGGGCGCGGCGCCGTAATACCACGTCTACTATCTTTAAATACCGAACAGTAAAAATCAATGGCTTCATCGGCTTTGCCGGCCACGTCGCCCGTATACATCAACGATGGAACGATCACCGGTTTTTCTTCGCCATCCGGGTTAGTCAGGATCAACTGCCAGGATACGCCGTATTTATCGCTCACCCAGCCATAGCGTTCGCTGAAGGGATAGCGGTCAAGCGGCATCATTACCGTTCCGTTTTCTAACAGCTTGTTCCAAACTTCGTCAATGTGCCGGGCTGCATCCGGATCGCGTGAGAGATCGAAATTAATCATAAAAGATATGGCAGGGCTGATCTTTAACCCGCGCCCGGCGCTTATGCCCAGGAACGGTTGGCCCGCCAGGGTAAATTCAACTATTTCGCATTCGCCGCCGCCAGGCATAGAGAAATGATTCACATAGCTTAAGGCCGAATCGGGCATTAAGGTTGCATAAAATTCGGCTGCCTCTTTGGCCTTATCCTGGTCGAACCAGATATGTGGTTTGATGGGTAACATAGGTAAATGATTTTAGTGTAAATTATTGATCAAAAATAATGCTAAAACGCAGGGGCGCGTCAGGCATGTTCAGGACATTTCAAGGGGGTAATTGCGACAAATAACTATAACAGGTCATAAGACGCCCGCAGGTAAGTAAACAGCGCCGGCCGTAAATCATCTAACAGTGCAATCCGGATATGGTTTTCAAACTTATTGCCCAAAGCCACACTTTTCAGCACTGGTTTCTCCGGGTGCGGTACTTTAGAATAAAACTTTATATCCAACTCCTTCTTCATCGGCCGGATCACCAGAAAGGTCAGTCGCCGGGTGAAAACGATGCAGTTCGGGGTGGTACCAACCAGCACGCCCTCCCAATTCGCAACCTCCGCCAATAGCTTATCAAATACCAGCACCAGTTCCGGCGGCCGGCCCAGGAACAAGCTGTCCAGGCTTACCCGCGCGCAATAATGCCTTTGCTCGGGTTTGGGGAGTTCCCGCTCACATTTCGGACAGATCCAGCTCATAAGCCATGAAGTTAGGGTTTAGATCCTCAAAAATAAAATCGCAGCCGCAAATTGTTATTTTGAAGGTAGTTTAAAGAACGGACAAGGTCCTTAACAAAATGATGGTTACCGAATTTCGCAGACGATTGAATCAGCCCCGCAACAAATGGCAATCGCGCTGAATGTTTAGTTAAAAACCGGCAATCCTCCCGGCAATATAAATGTAATTTTGATGTCGGCCGATACCCTTAATTACCAATTACAGCAGGTTATACGTGCATAACAGGCCTTAAGAAACATTATTTTTTATTAGCTCATAAACGATGGAAACTCCCGACGATAATTTTTCAAGGCGCAACTGGTTAAAAACAGCCGCGACAGCCTC
Organism: Mucilaginibacter sp. GW821-FHT07H05; assembly: GCF_059418485.1. Taxonomy (NCBI): domain Bacteria; kingdom Pseudomonadati; phylum Bacteroidota; class Sphingobacteriia; order Sphingobacteriales; family Sphingobacteriaceae; genus Mucilaginibacter; species Mucilaginibacter sp. GW821-FHT07H05. The sequence continues at coordinate 137,506 of NZ_JBWKPY010000007.1, read as the reverse complement.
TGTAGGTGCCGGCCTGCTTGCCGCTACGCCCTCTTATTTACAGGCGCAAACAGCACATACCCCAAAAGTCGATCCCCTGTTGGGTGCCCGCATTTACAATATCTTTGATTATGGCGCCAAAGGCGACGGCGTGACGCTTGATACCAAAGCGTTGCAAGCTGCTATTGATGCCTGCAATAAAGATCAGGGCGGCACCGTACTGGTTCCGGCCGGGGTATTTATTATCGGAACGGTTGAACTGAAAAGCAACGTTACCCTGCACATAGCCCCCCAGGGTAAACTATTAGGCAGTGCCGATGGCAAGCAATATTATGCTGCCGCAGCCATACCGCTCACCGGCGATACCACTTTAAATGATGGCAATGTAGGCTTGCTATTTGCTGTAAAAGCCAATAACATCCGCATTGAAGGCCCGGGCACTATCGATGGGCAGGGCGCGCAGTTCCGCAGCCCTACAAAGGGCGCGCCATCTCCGGCCGGCATCACTGGTAATCGCCGCCCCTATCATCTGCTTTTTTACCAGTGTCAAAACCTTACTGTTAATGATATTTTTCTGAAAGACTGTGCCTATCATTCTGTACGCATTATTCAAAGCAGTTATGTAAAGCTTGATGGGATCCATATCCATGGCCGGGTGATTAATAATAATGATGGCTTTCATTTTATCAGTTGCCAATATGTGCACATGGTTAACTGCGATGTACAATCGCAGGATGATGCCTGCGCGCTGTTTGGCAGTTGCAAGTTTATTACGATTACCAATTGTACGTTCAGTACGCGCTGGTCGGTATTCCGGTTCGGCGGAGGCGTGGCCGAAAACATAAGTATCTCTAATTGTATTATTTTTGAAGCTTACGGCTGCCCTATAAAAATGCGCTGCGAACGCCACTCGCGGATGGAGAATATTTCGTTCTCCAACCTGGTGATGCATAAGGTAACCGGCCCGATATCAATAGGCATGGGTTCGGTAGACAATCCGGGTACTGCCCGTAATATTTCTTTCAATGGGATTCATGCCAATGTGGTTGTTCCGGTTCAGCTTGCCGATGCTCAGTTTACCAGCAATTATAACCCCGGCGAAATTAAATCGTGCATAGCCATTAATGGCGCCGAAGGCTTTTTGCTCGAGAATATCAGCTTTAACGATGTCCATATCACCTTTGCCGGAGGGGGCACAGCCGAAGATGCAGCCGTGCGGAATGTACCCAAAAACGCGGGCGAATATTATGCCGACGGGGTTTTTCCGGCTTATGGTTTATATGCGCGTCATATCAAAGGCCTTACTATGAACAATGTCAGGTTTGAAGTTGCCACACCCGAGCTGAGGCCCGCCATGGTTTTTGACCAGGTGACTGATGCCGCGGTTTTTGGATTAAGCGCCCAGGGTAATAAAGATGCCGAATCGGTGCTGCGGATGATCGATACACAGGATGTTTTATTAACAGCCATGCGTGTGCTGAGCCCGGCGGCTGTTTTTATGAGCGTTGAAGGCGCTGCGTGCAGTAATATTAAAATTGACGGCGGCGATATTTCAAAAGCCGCCGTCCCTTTATCATTCGCGGCCGGAGCTGCTAAAGCCACTGTAAAATTGCGCGAATAGACCGCCCTGATCAGATTTTCAAGGTCGATCTTTTCGATAGTTATGCATTTTAATAGGGCAGTTTGTCCAGCAGGTTGATCACCAGCGATGGTTTCGCCGTATCGCGAAAAGTAACCTTCAGGGATGAGCCTATCGAAGCTAAATGCGTTACAAAACCATCCAACTTCGCCTTGAGCCCCAATTCCCCGTCGTGATTGGTTACATGGAGCGTACCTTTTTTTACATGCGCAGCCATCATATTCAGCGTCTCCTGATCCGGGTTACTGTACTTACCGCTCGCCGAGATCACGTAATGGTCCGCCGTTACCTTGTCCAGGAAATCCGTATTCATATTATGGAAACTGCCATGGTGCGGCATTTTTAGTACATCTACATGAACTTTGCCGCCTGCATCCAGAAAACCGTTTTGTTTTAGGCCCGCGTAAATATCGTCGCAACGGCCGTCGCCGGTCAGCAACAAGCGCTTGCCGCTAAACTCCGCCATACAGACGATGCTCGATAAATTAAATGGCGAAGTATCATCGCCCACCGTCAAAGCCGCCACCATCACACTGGTATCCCCTGCCTGTTTCGCTTTCTTCAGGTCCTTATCCCATTGCACTTGCAGGTCTTTCAGCCGCTGCTCATCCGGGTGCAGCACGGTCAGTTTCAGGTCGCCCAAAGTCACCTTGGAACGGTTGGTATCTCCGCGGACCAATACTGCGTTTGAGCCGGTTAAAGCAGTAAATGGGGAATTGACCACCCAACCCAATTTTTTGGCGTTATCGCGGATATTGCGGCCCTGTCCCGTAGAGGCGATTACCGCTACTGCATGGCTGTCCGCATCCGCCGGGGCTGTTTTAGACATAGCCGCAGCCACCACCTCCTCGTTGCCGATAATATCATCAAAACTATTGAACCAGAAATTATCGACCTTGAGCGAAACGGGCTTTTGGTCTTCCATCTCGCCAACCAGGTCATTGGTCATACTCAGGATGCCGTTGATATGATCGTCGTCCGCATGGCTGACCATGACCATTTTCACCGGCAACGGATCTGCACCGACCAGGCTCTGCCGGATTGCACCGAGCCGCCCTTTCAGGAACTGGTTATAAACACCCGCAGGCCCGCCATCAATCACGATGAGGCCGGGTGCCTCAGGTTTACCATAATGTAGGATCAGGCAGTCGCCTTGCTTGGCCTGAAGTGCTTCTAAGGAAAAAATCATATCTAATGTGTAAGGTTTATACTGATTGAATAGCTCGCAGCACGTCGATCATACCGCAACCCTGAAAATACTTTTCACGCCCCAGATCCGTCGCCGTACGGCATAAGATCTGCTTAACAGCTTCCGGCTTGCCGATCAGTTCACGGTGCTTGGCCAATATCAGTGCAGCCGCACCCGATACATGGGGGGCGGCCATCGAAGTACCGTCCATCCGGGCATCACCCTCGTCGGGGCTCACTGACACTATCTTTTCGCCGGGCGCCACCAGATCTGGCTTTACCCGCCCGTCACCGGTTGGCCCCTTACTCGAAAAATAAGAAACCCCGTAGGCATGGGGTTGGTTGCGGTGCGTTGCGCCCACTGTGATCACTTTTTCCGCATTACCCGGATCGGTAATATTCACCATCCTGAAACCCTGGGCTAAACTACCGTCCAAGCCCTGAAAGTAGGACTGCCCCTGATTGCCCGCAACAGTTACCACCACCGTCCCTTCGGCAACCAGGCGTTCACAGGCAACACAGACCGGGGTTTGCCCGCAGGCATAACTGGCTACATCATGGGTCATGGAAAAACTCATATTAACACCTTGTACCGTTAGCGTATCCTTTTGATTATTGAGCCAACGGACAAACAGGATGGCTGCCAGAATATTGAACTCCTGCGCCGTACCGTCAGCGCCCATCACCCGGATATCGTAGAGCTCGATCCCGGGACACATCCCGATCATCGAACCTGTACCGTTTGCTGTCTTATAGTTTGCCCCAAGGATACCGGCCACGTGCGTACCATGCGGATGCTGCGGCGGAAGGTATTCGCTATTATTATGCGGGATCCGCAGCAAAGGGGCTATCACCGACCAGTCCAGCTGACGTCCGTATTGCAGATCATGATCGATATCTGCCAGGTAACGGTTGATCTCCATCTGGCTCATTCCTTCATCGGTTTTTGTGCTTGAGGTCACCACGATGTTTTCCACGCTTTTATTCCTGTCCCGGTACGACTTATTAAAAGTATCGGTTAGCACCTGCCTGAAATTTGTAAAATCGTAAGTGGCCGTCACCCGGGTACGGTTAGAAGAAGGATCATTTTTGGCACCCATTGCGCCTGTAAAAGGTTTGCCCGTAGCCGGGTCTGTTTTACGGAAGGCACTATGACGCGCGTCGATCCCGGAATCCATGACCACCCAGGCAATGTTACTGCCATCAATATCAAATAAGCGCCTTCCGGCGTCCGCCTTTGTTGCCGGCACCGATTTTTCGATCGATATCGTCGCTGTCCGGTTACGGTTGACCGACCAGAGCGTAACAGGCCCGGCTTTGTTGGTCATAGGGAGCTTGGCAAAAAAATCCTGGTAGATAGCGTCGAAACGCGGCAGCCAGTATTCCACCGGTTGGTTTTCCAAATCATTCACGTATAAGCTACTATACAATAAAGCCCCAATCAATTGGCGCAGCCAGGCCACATTACCATTCTTATCCGTCTTAGCAAAAAGATATTGCTGCCACCATTTCGTCATCGGCAAAGCGATAGTCACCAATTCCTCCAGCGTGAGTTTGGCCACCACCGTTTCCCCATTCGTAGCGATCTCCCAATCGAGTATATCGTGAACCGCTATTCCTTTACCATTTAAATTTACCAAAGCCTGGAAAAGTTCGGCTGCCGAGGATTTAACATGCGGTGTAAAGATCAGGTCCGCACGATAAGTACGCAGTTCCTGCCGGTGCTCAAAATAATCCAGCCACACATCCGGGTATACCGGCGAATCCTGGGTAAAGCGTTGCGTTTGCTGGTGCTTTTTAAAAATGAGCATTTCGATCAGTCGGGCGTCGAGGATCATAAGGATATGGATAAGTGGAAATAGGTTTAATTGCTCTAAAATAAGTAAATAATATATATAAATCAAAACATGATAATGCAATAGGTTAGGGAAAATAGCGTCTATATTCCAAAAAAGCCAGATCGTAAAATCAGGGAGTGCTGAACGTTTAATGAACCAAAGAAATTGGGAAGCACTTACGAAGGAAGGTAAAAGAAATGAATTAGTGTATGACTAAAAATAAAGCGAAATTTGAAAAAGGCAATTAAACACCCCAATCATTTAGTACTCAGATGAACATACCAGAACAGATCGCAACATATATTACCAGCCAGCCCGAACCAAAGCGTAATGATATGCAAGTGTTGCATCATCGTATACTTCAAGTTTTGCCAGGGTGTAAATTATGGTTTGACAATGGTAAAAACAGCGAAAATAAAGCTGTTAGTAATCCTAATATAGGTTATGGGTTTTACACCATAAAATATGCTGACGGAAAGACCAGGGATTTTTTTCAAATTGGTTTGAGCGCCAACACAACCGGAATCTCTGTCTATATCCTGGGTATTAAAAATAAAACCTACCTGGCCCAAACGTATGGAAAAGAAATAGGTAAGGCAAGCGTGACCGGGTATTGCATTAAGTTTAAAACGCTAAAAGATATAAACATTGATATACTTGAAGCGGCAATACGATATGGAGTTGAGGTTACAAGTGAAAATTAAATTATATTAAGGGTCGAGCGGCTCGTAAGGATTGATCTGCATTGCTTTGGGTACGGCAAAAAACTCCAGTTCGGTTTCGGAAAGGCGCTTACCTAATTGATAAGGCACATATTTTAACTCCCTTTCGCAGCGTGGCGCCATAGCGATGATGGCATCAGTTTGTGATTTATCGGTAATGACCAGTCCGGGTTTATTTGTGGGAATACCATACCGATACATAAGCCTTACCCCATTACGCATATTGGTAGTGGTGTGGCGGGCATGTGGCTCCATGATAATGGCATAAGCCGGCACGTGCAAAACCTGCACCATATAGGTTTTCATTTCTTCGGCCTCGCAAAACTTGGTTTTGTAGGGGTGCACCTTACCACCCGATGGCATCAGGTAAGGCGCTTTACCCTGGCGGTAGGCCTGCGCGGCCAGGCGGCAGCGTAACATCCCTTCGGCGCTTAGGGCGGTAGCCGGGTCATCAGGACCGGCACCCGGTATCAGGATAACGGTATAGGGATATTTGCCCCAGTTGGTGACTTTGATACGATCGGCCGCAGCTTTGTTGACGGTCGAGATCATCGGTTCGTAATAAGCGGCATCTTCCCGTTCATTCATTTGCAGGTACAGCAATGTGGCCTGCATGGCGGGCTCAAAAAATAGTTTCGCCTGTTTAACCTCACCTATTAAAGCCGAATTGGTATCGTACAGCAATATCCAATACCGCTTGTTTTTAGTATTAAAACTAATAGAATCGATTAAGGGATAGTTTGGCTTTTTACCATCGGCGTATACACTGATGGTGTAATTAATCCCGGCTGCATCCTGCTCCCAGGCTTTTACTAAAAGCTGGGCCGGAGAGATGTTTTGATATAGACTGTACGCATAAGATGGAATAAGCTTTGTTTTAACCAATTGTTCTAAAGCGCTACCGGGCCTGCAAAGTTGGATGAGTTTGGTGCTGACCAGCTTAATTTCGTCGTCGTTAAACTTCACCCTATCGGTAAAGCAGGCGGCATCCTTGCAATCGGTAATAGACGAGCTTAAATCCGACAGTTTTTTTTGAGTCAATTTAAACAGTTCGGCATCGTTTTTCAGTTGAGCGCTAACGGTTTTATCTTGCTGCAATAAAGTAAGCAGGTAATAATTTTTGGCTTGTACCCAGTTGCCGCTGGGCATCAGCTTATTAAATGAATTGGAGACCGGCGCCTGCGCGCTGAGATGGAAACCGGCCAACACAGCCAAAAGGAAGAGTATGCTTTTTTTCATAAAGGGGTCTGCCTTACAAAAAAACCGATACAATATGAATTGCAGGTTAACCTTTTTGTGGCATTTATATACAAACTTAACCCAAATTAGTCCGGGATAAAAAAAATCTTCACCGATTTAAATCCGATGAAGCAACTATAATAATTAGCAGGCAGGTACCTCAAAAAAATTCATCATTTTATTTCATCATCAAAAAAAAACCTTTGATCACCAAAAAATACCAGACTCGTACACATTGGTTCTAAACATGTTTTGTTTGTGCTAACATTTATATAAGCAAACGGCATCGGCCAGTTTGCGAGATCTTAAATCCTTATTACATGCCAGCACAAATACGCCTTGCCGAAAGTATAAATGGACTACGCTTTATAAGCTTAAATAAGTATGATGATAGGCCATTGTAAAATAGGTGTAATCAACAATAAACGCTTTAACTAATCAATTTTATAAACAATTTAAATCTTTTTTATTATGGATGATGCTTTTATCGGGACCATTTTTATGTGGCCCCTCCCATGGGCGCCGGATGGCTACGCGTTTTGCCTGGGCCAGGCGATCCCTGTAAACCAATACCAGGCGCTATACTCGTTAATTGGGAACATGTATGGTGGCAACACTACTAATTTTAACCTGCCCGACCTTAGGGGCCGCTTTCCGTTGGGCGCGGGTATCGATGCGCAAGGTATGTCCCACCCATTAGCCCAACACGGCGGGGCGTTCCAAACAGCAGTTATTACCAGCGATAATTTGCCTTTGCATTCACATGTTTTATCTCCAACCGGAAGTGCCACGGCATCAGGTACAGCCACAGTAACTATTAATGGCGTAGATAGCCTGGGCGACAAGCCATTGCCCGGAGGGAATTATATATCGGGCGACAGTACAGCCAACGCTACACCATTTACCAGCCCGGCATCATCGCCCACATTAAGTCCGTTGGCTGCAGCCACAGGTTCGGTAAGTGATATAAACCTTACCATATCAAATATCAGTGGTGCAGTTCAGCCTGGCGGGGGGATAGCTAAACCGTTACCGTTAGCCGTGGTGCAACCTTACCTGAATATTAATTTTATCATCGCTTTAAAAGGCATATATCCGCCAAGGCCAGAATAAGCCTGGTAAAGTGATAGAAAGGCGGCATTATGCCGCTTTTCTATTTGCTTTTTCTTTAATGATCGGCGTACCCCGCCACAGCGCTATTTCGGTTTGGTTAAGTGTTTGTGCACATAAACGTTGCTTATACTTAAAAGGTTTTTAGGTTCATCCCCATAAAAAGCCGTTTCGTACCCATATAATAGGCACTCATCACCACTCACCTTTTTCGGTGCCGCTTTTTTTTAATATTTAGTACAAAAATACCGGGTAGAAAAACCATGTGCTTATTAGTTAACACAGGGCAAGGTTTACTAAACCGATGCACTAATTAATTTTTCCTTTTGACCAAGCCCCACAATGAAAAAAAATTTACTTGCTATAAGTATCTTACTCTCCTTTGTTTTTAACAATGTTTTTGCCCAGGCAGGCCTTAAACCAGCGACGCGTTACCGGGAAATAGCGGCTAATTACAATAAAACCGCAAACAAACTTTTAAAAGAAGGCAAAACGCAGTCGCCTGTTAATCCTACTGTTTTAACAGCAGGTGATATCGCTGTCATCGGCTTCAATATTAGCAACTTAAAGTTTTCCTTTGTTACACTGGTTACGCTAAACCCGGGCACGGTTATTAATTTTACGGATAAAGGCTGGACCGGCACAGGGTTCAACACCTTAACCTCGGAGGGTACCCTTACCTGGACCGTAGGGGCAACCGTTAATGCCGGTACCATTGTCACCGTAACTTTAAGCGGTGCCAGCCCGGATGTTTCCGGTTTCCCTAATGGTAGCATGACCTATACAGGGTGGTCGGCCGCCGTTTTTTCAAACAATGGCGATGAAATGATCGTTTTTCAGGGTACCGAGGCTTCGCCAACATTTATTTATGGCTTTAACTCTTCATCAGCCAACGGATCACCCAATACTACTACCGACTGGCAAACAGGTTCGATAGTCAGCAACCGCGACTCACAATTGCCTACCGGGCTTACCAATTCTACCAACTCGAACGCGGCAACCGCTATCGCGTTTACGGGGCAAAGCACCAATCATAATTGGGTTTATAATGGAAAAACATACGGTTACACCGGTACAAAATCGCAACTATTAACATTAATTGGCAACAGGGCCAACTGGGCACAAAGTGCAACCGCGTTAGACGTGGCAACTAACGGTACTTATTTTCCAACGGCGTTTAGTATAACAGCTGGCGGCCCGGTCATAACTACAACAGGAACTTTAGCCGCTGTTAATACTACTTATGGTACAGCAACAGCCACACCAACCAGCTTTACAGTAACGGGCGCCAGTTTAACCAACGATATCACCCTAACCCCGCCAAGCGGTTTTGAACTATCAACATCGGCTGCGGGTACTTACAGCTCATCGTTAACCTTAACGCAAAGCGGCGGCACATACAGCGGTACGGTATATGTACGCTTAGCAGCCAATGCAACAGCGGGTGCCCACAGTGGTAATATCACACTAAGCAGTACAGGCGCTACCGATAAAACAATGGCTACAACAAGTAGCACAGTAACACAAGCGGTGTTAACCTACACCGCCAATACTGCTTCGCGGGCTGTTGGGGCAACTGACCCGACATTCAGCGGTACAGTTACAGGCTTTGTAAATGGCGAAAACCTGGCCAGTGCAACAACCGGCACGGCAGTGTGGACCACTACGGCTACCAGTGCCAGTGCAGGCGGCAGCTACCCAATTAATGGTTCAGGGCTTTCGGCAACTAATTATTCGTTTACACAGGCGGCTGGCAATGCTACCGCGTTAACTATACTGCCCGGATATGTAGTGGTGAATACTAACGATAGTGGTACCGGCTCGTTGCGCGATGCCATAACGCAAGCCAATTTAAGCGCGGGTACAGGATATGTGATCACATTCAACATACCAGGCACAGCGCCTTTTGTAATAACCACGGCAACAGCGCTGCCATTCCTTACTAAAAAAGTAACAATAGATGGTACATCCCAACCGGGGTATGTCTCGGCACCAGTTGTACAGGCGGATGGTTCCACTGCATTTGCAGGATTTGTATTTTCCGCAGGGTCGGACGGGAGTTGGATAAAAGGACTTTCTATAACTAAATTTTCTACTGGTATTTTGGTAGGTGGCAGTAGCAATAATAAGATAACCGGCTGTTACATTGGTCTTAAGCCAGACGGGGTTACAGGTGCTGCAAATACAACAGGTATTGGCCTGTCTACCGGAGCAGGGACCTTAATAGGTGGAAATACAGCGGGTGCGGGCAACGTAATATCTGGTAACAGTATCGGTATCGATATCAAGTCCACCTCCGGCACTGCTACTATACAAGGCAACATTGTGGGCCTTAACGCGGCCGGCACTGCGGCACTAAAAAACACCGCCCCTAACCTTACTTCTGCAAGTACCGCCGCACTTTTAATTGGAACCGATGGCGACGGAACAAATGATGTTGCTGAAAGAAATGTATTTAGCGGCTGGGCAACTTACAATATGACTTTAATCGGGCAAAATGCCGTTGTTGCCGGTAATTTTTTCGGAACGGACATTACCGGTACGGTTGGTTTAACGGGGCAGATAGGTATCTATCTCGCAACAGCTTCAAGCAATAATACCATTGGTGGCAATACCGCCGCCGAAGGTAATTTAATAGTTGGTGCCAGTATATGCGGTATTGGTTTGGACGGAAATAACACAACTATTCAATATAATACTGTAGGTAAATCGGGGATGACAAATGCAACGGGTATCATGGTAAGGCCGTCATCGGGCACGCCTACAAACAACACCATTTTATTAAACACGGTGAGCTATAACACAACCAAGGGCATTAGTCTTTGGCCAAATACCAGTACCGGTAATAAGATCAGCCAAAACAGTATCCATCATAACGCATCAATGGGTATCGACCTGAATAATAATGGCGTAACCGCCAACGATGCAGGTGATATTGACACCGGGCCTAATAATTATCTTAATTTCCCGGTGATCACATCGGTAACCTATGCCAGCGGCAATACAACTATTGCCGGTACGATAGATATGACAGCCGCCGTGGCCACTTATACGGTAGAGTTGTTTAGTAACTCGGTAGTAGGCCCGGGCGGTTATGGCCAGGGCGAAACTTACCTGGGCAGTGCTACTGTTACTACAGATGCGACCGGACATGGCACCTTTTCGCAAACTTATACTGGTACGCTGACTAATATATCAGCTACAACTACCGATGCCGGGAATAATACATCGGAGTTTGCGTTAACACAGGCTATTGCGCCTACGGTAACTACTACGGCAGCCAGTGCCATTGCATCTGCAACAGCCACACTGGCCGGTAATGTAACCAGCGATGGTGCCATAGCGGTGACCGACAGAGGCATAGTATATGGTACAAGTACTAACCCAACAACGGCCAATACTAAAGTGGCTATGGGTACAGGCACGGGTGTGTTTTCGCAACAGGTTACCGGGTTTAATAGCAATACCCTTTATCATTTTAGGGCTTATGCCATAAATGCAGCCGGAACAAGCTATGGCAGCGACCTCACTTTTACCACAGCCCCGGCAGCGCCGACGCTTAATACACCAACCGCTGTAAGTACTGTTGGCTTTAGCTTAAGCTGGAACGCCCCGTCCGGTGCCACCAGCTACCGACTGGATGTATCAACAGCCAGTGATTTTTCGAGTTTTGTAACGGGCTACAATAACCTTACTGTTGCCAGTTCGCCTAAAGCTGTAACTGGTTTAACCGCCGGTACTACTTATTATTTTAGGGTAAGGGCCGTTAACAGCGGTGGCAGCATCAGCGATAATTCCACCGCTGGTAGCCAGGCTACAGTAGCTAATACTCCAACCATTACACCAACAGGTACATTAGCCGCAGTAAATACCACTTACGGTACAGCATCCGCTGCGCCAACCAGCTTTACGGTGGCAGGCACCAACTTAACCGCGGATATCTCTGTAACGGTACCAAGCGGTTTTGAGGTATCAACCACTCTGGCCGGTACATATGCTTCAACATTAACCTTAACCCAAACAGGCGGCGCATACAGCGGTACTGTTTATGTACGATTAGCTGCTAATGCCCCGGTGGCAACCTATACAGGCAATATTACTTTAAGCAGTACAGGCGCTACCGATAAAACAGTAGCAACGGCAAGCAGCACCGTAACAGCAGCCGTATTAACTTACACGGCCAACGCGGCATCAAGGAATATAGGCGCCAGCGAACCAACCTTTAGCGGCACGGTAACCGGCTTTGTTAATGGCGAGAACCTGGCAGGCGCTACAACCGGTACAGCCGTATGGGCTACAACAGCTACGGTTGGCAGTCCGGCGGGTAGTTATCCTATTAATGGTTCAGGGCTTTCGGCCACCAACTATACCTTTACGCAGGCTGCGGGTAACACCACCGCTTTAACTATCAACGCGATTGCTACCCCAACTGTTAATACAAGCGGAACATTAGCCGCGGTTAATACCACTTACGGCACCGCATCGGCCACACCAACCAGCTTTACGGTTACAGGCAGTAACTTAAGCGCTGATATTTCGGTAACCGTACCAACCGGGTTTGAGGTATCAACTACATCGGGCGGTACTTATACATCAACATTAACTTTAACACAAACCGCAGGGGCATACAGCGGTACAGTTTATGTACGATTAGCAGCCAACGCCCCGGCCGCGACCTATTCGGGAAATATTACATTAAGCAGCGCGGGCGCTACCGATGCTACTGTTGCTACAGCATCAAGCGATGTGGCTAAAGCCGTACTTACCTATACAGCTACCGCGGCAAACCGTAATTATGGTTCTGCTAACCCAACTTTTACAGGTAATGTAACCGGCTTTGTAAACGGCCAGGGCGTGTCGGATCTGACAGGTATATTGGCGTTCTCTTCAACTGCAACAACAAGCAGTCCAACAGGAACTTACGCTATTAACGGCTCAGGGTTATCATCAACTAACTATACCTTTACACAAGCCGCAGGTAACGCTACTGCTTTAACCGTAGACAAAGCTACCTTAACTTATGTAGCTACCCAGGCATCAAAAACCTATGGCGATGCCAACCCTACCTTTACAGGTACAGTAACCGGCTTTGTAAATAGCGAAAACCTGGCGGGGGCTACAACAGGCACCGCAGCCTGGGCATCGCCTGCTACAGTAGCCAGCATACCGGGCACTTATGCCATTAACGGGTCAGGCCTTTCGGCAGCTAACTACACCTTTGTACAGGATGCAGGCAACAGCACCAAATTCCTGATCAACGATTTCACCACGCCAACCAATCCGGCCACTAATATTGTATTCAGCAATGTAGGTACTGGCGGCTTTACTGCAAGTTGGACAAATGGCACCGGTACATCACGCGCGGTATTCATCGCTGCAGTATCCAGCGGAAGCCCATCGCCGGTTAATAATACCACCTATACGGCTAACACCGCATTTGGCTCGGGCACACAGATCGGCTCAAGCGGATGGTATTGCGTGTACAATGGCACCGGTACAACGGTGAATATTACCGGCCTTAGTGCAAGTACAGACTACACCGTGAAAGTGGTAGAATATAACGGCGTAGCCGGGTACGAAAAATATTCGCCGCCATCAGGTTCTAACAACCCTAAAACACAGGCCACTAATAGTTTAAACACCACCATCACTTCTATAACACGCAACGCGGCTGCCTTAACCAATGGTAATTCGGTACAATACACCGCTACCTTTGCTGCCGCGGTAACCGGTTTAACCAGTACCAACTTTTCGTTAACTACAACCGGCACGTTAAGCGGTGCAAGCGTTACTTCGGTAACCGGATCGGGTACCAGCTATATTATCACCGTAAATACCGGGACTGGATCGGGCGATTTGACGCTGAACCTGGCTAATACTACCGGCTTAACCCCAGGCATCAGCACCTCACTCCCATTTGCGGGTGAAACCTATAACATAGACAGAACCGCGCCTGATGTAACCAGCGGTACATTTGTATCAAACAATACCATTAATGCCTGGGCTAAAACAGGCGACCTGATCACTCTCAATTTTAAAGCTAACGAAAAGCTGCAAACACCGGTAGTGAGCATAGCTGGTCATACCGTAACCGCCACCAACCCAAGTACCGACCAGATCAATTGGACAGCCAGTTATAGTATGGTAGCCGGTGATACCGAAGGCCTGATAGATTTTTCGGTAACCATTACCGATCTGGCAGGCAATTCCGGCACCCAGGCATTTACTGCAGCAGGCACGCATCAAACCTTGGCGTTTGATAAAACTGCGCCAACTATCAGCATCGGCAATCCATCGCTGAGCGCTACCAATACCGGCCCGGTTACTTATACCGTAACTTATGCCGATGCTAATTTTGATGCCAGTACTTTAAGTTCGGCTAACATCAGCCTGAATAAAACAGGCACAGCCGACGCGACAGGTATCAGCATAAGCGGGACGGGAACCACACGTACAGTTACCCTTACGGGGATAAGCGGAGCGGGTACATTAGGCATCAGCATAGCTTCCGGAACAGCAAAAGACGCGGCAGGCAATTTAGCCCCGGCATCATCAGCATCCGGCACATTCGCGGTAAGTATCGCGCAAACCATCATATTCGCGTCTACTGCGACCAAAACCTATGGTGATGCTGATTTTGACCCGGGCGCTACCAGCACCAACAACGGTACTGCTATTACCTATGCATCAAGCAATACAGCGGTAGCTACCATAGTGAGCGGTAAAGTTCATATCGTGGGGGTTGGTACAGCCAATATCACCGCATCGCAAGCTGCAGACGCTACACACAGCGCCGCGGCCGACATGGTGCAGCAATTAACCGTTAATACTAAAGCATTAACCATTACCGCCAACGCGGCTACTAAAACTTATGGACAAACCTTAACCGGTGGCAGCGGATCAACTGCATTTACTCCATCAGGTTTGGTAGGTGCAGAAAGTATAGCCAGTGTAACTATAGCTTACGGTATCGGGGCTACGGCTAATAGCGCGGTGAATACTTATACCGGCCAGGTTACACCATCGGCAGCGGTGGGTGCTAATGGCTTTGTAGGTGCTAACTATACCATCACCTACGCAAAAGGCGATATCACCGTTAATACTGCCGTGCTGAATATTGCTGCAACTAATCCATCTAAAGAATACGGAACAGCCATAGCAACTATACCGAACAGCACCAGCAATTTCAGTGCAGACGGCCTGCAAAATGGTGAAACCATTACCAGTGTTACGCTTACGCCTAACCCAATGGCTGCCAGTGCTACCACATCGGTTGGTACTCCGTTTGGTATAGCACCGTCAAACGCGATGGGCGCTAACGGCTTTGTGGCCAGCAACTATCATATTAACTATATAGCAGTAGTTGATTTTGTGAAGCCTAAAGCTTTAACCATAACCGCAAATAATAGCAACAAAACTTATGGGCAGCAATTAACCGGCGGCGCAGGCTCAACCGGGTTTACATCGACGGGGCTGGCTAATAGCGAGACCATTGGCAGTGTGACCATTGCTTACAGTACCGGCGCCAGCGCTACCGCGGCTGTTGGAACCTATACGGGCTCGGTAACAGCAAGCGGCGCGACAGGCGGGACATTTGATCCATCGAACTATACCATCAGCTATGTTGCCGGAGATATCATTATCAGTAAGGCAAGCATCGCGGTGACTGCTGCCGCCAAAAATAAAACCTATGGCGATGTTGACCCTGCCCTGACCTATAACATCACCACCGGCGCGTTGGTAGGGACCGATGCTTTCACCGGTACATTAACCCGCGATGCCGGCGAGAACGCAGGTACTTATGCCATCAAGCAAGGTACGATGGCATTAAGCAGCAATTATACGCTGACCTATACCAGTGCTAACCTGGCTATCGGCGCTAAAGCCATTACTGTAACAGCAGCAGCCAAAAACAAAACCTATGGCGATGCAGATCCGGCGCTGACCTATACTAATACCCCATTGGTGGGTACGGAAACATTTACCGGTTCGTTAACCCGCGATGCTGGCGAGAACGCAGGTACTTACGCCATTAAACAAGGTACACTGGCATTGAGCAGCAACTATACGCTGACCTACAACGTCGCTAACCTGACCATCGGCACTAAAGCCATCACGGTAACGGCCGCTGCCAGGAACAAAACCTATGGCGATGCAGATCCGGCGCTGACCTATACTAATC